>JBALXI010000001.1:0-400626 GCA_036960605.1 Oleispira sp.
CGCTATTTGCAAAAAACTAACTCATTTAATGCAAGGTGACATTGGTGTCCACAGCCTTCCCGGAAAAGGCGCGACCTACTCTTGACCAGTTTTAAGGCCTTCTTCAGCAGCTCTGCCGATTAATATGGCTTTCTTGCTCTTGCGAAACTCTCTAAGGTATTCAGTATCAGCCTTAGCCTTGGCATAAGCTTTTACTGAATCACGCCATTCATGAATAAGCTTTTCTATATCCATTACTTGGGCGGCTCAGGCAGTGGCATCCAGCTATCAGCTTCTCGTGAGTGTCCACCAACGTTAAACGCGGGCTTCTTATACTTTCTCATGTAGTCCGTAATATATCCTATCTTAACCCCTACTGTTTTCGTGCTAACTAAAACGTCTTCATAATCATCAGGAAAACTATCGATGCACTTAATCCATTTACTCACAATCATTCCCCTTGCGCCTAGCGATGTTAATAAGACCCGATCAATACTTATCAGCAATATCGGGATGACTGGCTACAGCTTTTTATCACCTCCTGCTAGGGTGGGTGTTTAACTCCAGTAAATAGCAATGAAGCTAGATGCTAGTAATAGCGCAATAAATTGGAGAAGGTCATAGCCATCAGCGCCGACAAAAAGGTTAAATATGTAAGTTGCTATGTCCATGCCGCTCTCCTTAATTGAGATACTACTGTAATAGAATATAATCTATTATGGTAGGGTTTAATTCTGCCAATGTTACTTGGCTGGTCGCCTAAATAATTGCTGAATACCAACCTCTCTTATAGTTGATTTTTTAGTCTCTACCTTAACTATCTTTACTCCACCTGAAAATTCAGACCTTCCTAGCAACTCATAATACTTGAGCATGGTCGCGTCATCTTCGCTCTTATAAATATCAAACTCTTTCCACGGAAATCCAACAGTCTTAAACATTAATTTATACTTAATACCCATAACTAAACCCCTTCCTGATTATTCATTAGTATGTAGACTTCGCAGATTGCGCGCAGTGGCTTGGAACCCAGTTGAGTCGCAATGTCTTTTGCTTCGTTAAAATGAGTTAAGGCCTTTTCACCGTCGTGTAATTGCACTTGATAAAAGCCTGCATAAATTAATGCTTGAGCCAGTTCGAAAGGTTGCTGCAGTTGTCGGTACAGGTCGAGGGCTGCGTTCAATGCGAGTCCACGGCTGGTTAAATCAATAGTGTAGTTTTGAGCGATGGCCAGCTGGCTCGCCGCAATCATGGGTTGATTGTTGAGCTGCTGATAAAAATTCAACGCTTTTTGCAGGCGTCCTTGATTCAGTAATAAATCATTTTGAGGATTCTTCTCTAATCCTTCGTTACTTGGGTTGCCTAGGTAAAACAATTTATCGGCTTCTATCGTTAAATCGTTACTAGCTGAAAACAGCTGGTTGGCTTTTTTCATCCATGCACTGTGGCTGTCCCAATTCATAGCATTCCAAGCAATGTTGGCCTGCAGTCGATAATTTTGGGCCATCTGCTTTGGATCGACTGCGTGTTCGGCTTTTTGTGTGGCTTCGGCGACAAGCATTTGAAGTTGATAATCACCTCTTCGATAAGCCAGTTCGGCGAGCCAATACGCGATGAAAGCATCAAGGCTGGCATCTGCTTGTCGTTGAGTCGAGGTAATTTCATTGAAAAGTAATTCAGCATTATCCCACTGTCCTAATGCATAACGGCTGCGGGCCAACCATGCTCGGGTCCACGGGCTATTTTCTTGGATAGTGAGCGAGGCTTGAAAATATTTCTGCGCGCTAATCGGCCCAGCTTCTTGCAGCGCTTGCATCCCCTGAACGAGTGCTAGGGCGGCAATGGGGTCGTCAGCAGGTTCATTACTGCTTGTTGCTTTACGACCTTGGCCCGGTCTTAATAAATACAACAGCTGTTGACTGATAGATTGTGCGGCAGCGGGCAGTGAAGGGTAGCTGATGCTACCTTGTTGTGTGCGGCCGTCGGCGTGGATGAGTTTGAAGTCGAATACTTGTTGATCATTATGCAGGCGAACGCTGGCAAATAATGCACTATCAATGTTTTGATCACGCAAGAGGCTGCGGATGTGCACCGGTAAGGTTGGCCATTCTAGCTCCGCAGCCAATAATAGGGAGTTCGCCAATGCGGGTGGAGTGACTTTGAGTTGTACTGAATTGAACGGTTTGCTGCGCTGTAAATCGATGGCGAGCATATCGGAAAGGCCAAGTTCTAACCAAGCCATGGAGGGATCATCAGTCGCATTGATAAAAGGCAGTACTAATAAACTGTTTGACGTTGTGCTTTGATTAACTGTATTTCCTTGAGTAAAAATAGAGCTAACTTGCATTAGCTCGCTGCTTAAACCGATGAACAATATAAGCGCTATTAAAGGTAGTGCGATCTTAAACTTGGTAAGCCAGTCGTTTTTTTTCTGCTTTATTTCTATGTGCTGCTCTTCTGCTACTGTTTCTTTTCCGACTTCACTTTCAGCTTCTTGTTCTGTCTGGTCACTTTCAATTAAGGGACAAATCCATTGGTAGCCGCGCTGTGGGTAGGTCTTTATATAGCTGGGATTTTTGGCGTTATCGTTTAAAGCCATGCGCAATTCGCGAATGCTTTGGGTCAACGAATTCTCTCGATAATCACCGTGTTGCCATAACGCTTCTAGCAGTTCTTCTTTGCTAACAATCCTATCTCGATGTTCAAGCAAATAGTGCAGTAGACCCGCGACCTTATGTCGTAAGGCTTGCTCGGGCTTATCGCTATGACTGAGCTCGCCATTTTGGTTATTGAAAGAATACTGCTCGAACTGAAAGGACATGAGTAGGGCGATCCGCGATTAATGAACGCAGTGATTCTACGTCTTGCAGGGGCTTTAGGGCAAGTTGATTGTTTTTAGCGATAATCGCTAAGTCATTGATTATTAACGATAAATAATAATATCACTTTTGTTTGATATCGATTTTAACTCCTTTTTATATAAATAATACGGGGGTTTGATAACTGCTTTTCAAAATATGGGTATAACTCAGTCAGCAAAAAATACTGATAACCCCTAAGCGGATGATGATTATGGAAACCTTTATACAGGCTACTCTTTTTGAGCAGCAATTTTCACTCTGGGCAATCGCCGCGGTTTTTGCAGCGGGTCTTCTGACCAGTTTAACTCCCTGTGTTTATCCCATGTTGCCGATTACGGTGTCCGTTGTAGGCAGTCACGCTAAGGGCCGCAAGCAGAGCTTTTTTTACTCCTTGTTGTATGTCTTTGGCTTGGCTCTGGTTTATGCATTATTAGGAATCCTGGCGGCTAGCAGTGGGGTCTTGTTTGGCACGGTGGCCTCTCATCCAGTGACTCTTTTGCTGGTGGCGGGCTTTTGTTTATTCATGGCGGCTTGGATGTTGGGCTGGATTCGATTACCGATGGGGCTGCTGGCTTCAGGGTCTGTGGCTCCAGAGCTGAAGTCTAAGTCCGCGCCTATTAATGTGTTCTTGGCGGGGGCGCTTTCGGGGTTAGTGATGGCGCCTTGTACTTCTCCTGTACTGGGTATGTTGCTGATGTATGTGGCGGGAGAGGGGGATCGTCTCTGGGCTGCGCTGCTGATGTTTGTTTTTGCTTTCGGTATGAGCGCGTTGCTCATCGTGGCAGGCAGTTTTAGTGGGGCGCTGGCCTTATTACCGCGCTCTGGTCCATGGCTGAATGCAATTAAGTGGGTATTTGCCATCTTGATGGCTGGCGCGGCGGTTTACCTGATCATTCAAGCGAACCCTATCGGTTTATTAAATCTTTGAAACTCATTATCAACCTATAACGTTTAATCAAAAAAGAAGAGGAATCTCATTATGAGAATGTTCAACAAGTCACAGGCCAAACTTCGCCTTGCCGTATCGGCTCTATTACTAACGAGCGCAATGCAGGTCGGTGCTGCATCACTTGCGATAGGTGATAAGGCACCCGATTTTGAGGTGACTACTTTAACGGGGCAGACGTTTAAGCTTTCGGATTATAAAGGTGAAAAACCGGTGTACTTAAAGTTTTGGGCGACTTGGTGCAGCTACTGCAAAGTAGAGATGCCGCACTTGCAATCGATTCACGATCAATACGGGGATGACGTGGAGGTTTTGGCCGTGAATGTGGGGATTAATGATTCGGTTGCCAATATTGAGAAGTTTTTTAATCACGGTGGTTTTAATGTGCCCACGGTATTCGATCAGCGAGGAGATCTGGTAAGTGATTATGGCATCGTGGGAACACCGCATCATGTGCTGATAAATAAAGAGGGTGAAATTGCTTATCGCACATTTTTAGCCTCAGACACATTGGATGAAATTGTTGAAGGTTGGTCAGAAGAGCAAAAGAAGGCTAAGCAAAAAATACGACGTCCTTGGAGACGTTAAGCATCTTGATGTAGCTCTTGGTGTAGTTATTTGAGTAGTCTAGGTGAAAACAGTATTAAAAGTTTATAGAGACAGGAATAAACAATGAACAGTATTAACAAAAAAACAGTTGCAGGGTATGTCGCATCGGTCATGATTTTGCTAAGTGCCTATAATCCCGTGCAGGCTGAAGAATTCGATTCAGCACAACTGGCAGCTCTGAAAACGTTCGATGGACAAGATATATTACTGGATGAAAATAAGCTGATGCATCTTGTTTTTCAAGAAGTCTGGAGCAGTTACGAAGGCCAAGGGGAGGAAGCGAGAGTTGCGTTGCTGCCAAAGCGCTTTACGACTAAAAGTCAGCAGGTCTGGGTGCAGCCGGGCATTAATGTGACGGATGCTCAGTTAACCGAATATCAAGGATATTACCCGCACGTTAAGCCTTTGGTATTGGATCGTGGTTTTCATTTGATGCGCTCTTTAAACGCTTGGGATATGCCGCTGCATGTCATTCTAAACGATGGCAAAAAAGTGTTTTCAGGCAATGGCAGTGAGCTGGATGCATTAGCTGAAAAATATTTTTCAAGCGATGTTGTATTGAACCAGTGGCTGGCAGGAGCAGCGAAGGATTTAGCTAAGCAGTCAGTAATACCAGTAGAAAAAAAGGTGATTCCTTTCTCTGTTTCTGAAACGACAAAATCCCATTATCACAAACCGGTAAAAGGGGACAAAGCCCCGTTATTTACAGTTGAAACTTTAGCAGGGAAAACCGTGAGTTTGATGGGGTTGTCGTACAACAAACCGCTTAGCTTGGTCTTTGTCGATTCATTATGCCCTATGCCTCACTTTCCTGGCTGTGAAGCTAAGTTGAGCGCTTTAAACGACTTGGTGGCGAGTGATACTTCACGTGAATGGTTAGGCGTAGTGAGTAGCTATTATGTTAATGAAGAAATTGCACAACAATTTCGAGATAAATTTCAGCTAAAACTGCCTTTGATATTTGATACCGATAATCAAATTTTTCAATCATATGGTGTGCATGCATCGCCTTATCAAATTGATATCAGTCGCGATGGTAATATCCGCTCTCGAGGTGCTGAGCTGCATTAGTCGATGCTATATAAGTTGTATTTAGTACAGTTGAGTTGCGATATTGCAACTCAACTGTATGTTCACAGAGAGGGAAAATTAAAGATGGCGATAGATTGGGACGACTTATAAATAATCTGCTTTTATTTTATTGAATTCTGGAGAAGCCTTAACGTCATCAATAGACTTTTGTAGCAACTCTAGTGTTCCCTGCTTAACGTCCTTACTGAAAGCATAATAAAGATCACTTTCTTTTAACGTGTATACAGTTTCAAAATCACTATTGTTAAGGCCTTCTTGTTTAATGAACCAACGGGCGACGTTTTCTTCATAGGCCCAAAGTTTTATTCTGCCGGCACCAAGCATTTTTGCTAGGGATTCCGCTTTCGCGACGTGCTTGATAGCCGAGCTTGAAATACCTGCCTTTTTTACCAGTTGATCACCAATGTCATTAGGTATTGCACCCACGGTGTATTTTTTTATATCGGCTGGGGTATTGATGACGATGGCATTGCTTTTCTTGGCTAGTAAAACAATTCGGGTTGGAACAATAGGGCCTACCCAGCTGAATTTTGGTTCTCTTTCGTCAGTTCTAGTGGTCGAAAATAAGACAATTTTTGGCCCCATAATGGCCATTTTGTAGGCTCTAGGCCAGGGGAAAAGTTTGATTTGTTGGGCCGTTAATAAAGAAGAAGATTTTTTAGTTGCCGCCAATAGCAAATCAACCGCAATACCTTGCAGTTTTCCGTCGCTTTTAAAGTTATAAGGCGGATAGGACTCGGTAACGAAATTGAGTTGATCGAGCTCGTTTGCAGAGGTTAGCGGCGATATTAGAAGGCTAGCGCCTGCAAAAACTAAGGCTTTGATAAATAAAGATATTTTCATAGCAATACTCGTTTTCATTCATGGGATGGTATTAGTTTAGTTTAGTTTTCAAGTGAGAGAGGTTGTTCTACGTTATTTGTGATCTTCCCTAGATAAGTGCCGTAACTATTGATTTGGTCATTTGGCTGAAGATAGAAATAGGGATTCCATAGGGTCGCAGGGTTAAACATGACACCTTCAGGTGTGCCGGTTAGAACAATCGTACCTGCTGGGATGTTTTGGCAATTATCAATAATTGAAATATGACCTTTAAGACTTTGGTAGGCTGATTGGCAATCGTCTAATACATGATCAAGAATATTGCTGAACGACCAGACCATTTGCGATATTTTAGCCTGCTGTCTTTTTTGTTGATTCACATATAAGCTCAGCTCAATGTCCGCGACCAAGTCGACATGGTGAGGAATTAATAGAAAGGGTCCCAGTGGTAGATGGCTCTCGCCACCTTTTGCATCAACGAATCCTGTTTTACCCATTTCTCCAGACAATTTAATGTTCTTCACTAGTGTCCAGCGGTCAGTAAAATCTCCGCATAAAATATACGCCACATTAATGAGATCGCCACGGTGGTAGTCGTTAATGGGTAATGCGCACAATTCGACTTCATGATCTAAGCGAGTGCCGGCAGTAACCGCTGAGTTCCACGTTGTTGGAGTCGATAATTTGGGGAATAAAAAGGGTATTCCATCTAAGCCAACTTCTTTGGCATGAGCCTGATAATTAGTACCCACAGCAATATGTTGGCTATGCCCCATAATAGGCGTGCTCAGTTGAGACCAGGCTAATGGTGCTGATTGAGCCGAATGGTAGAGCGCGACCAACGTTTCTTTGCCTAAGAACTTATAGGCTTGTAAAGCATCAGGATATTGTTGATTGTATATTTCTGAAAGGTTAATACCCTGCAATGTCTGCTCATTAGCCTCGGTTAGTAGGTAGATGTCTCCTGATGAATCTCGAGCTAGTGTCAGGCCTTTCTCAATGCTGGCTATAGAGATTTTTCCTGCCTGTTCAGATTCATTGCTATCAAAGACAGGGCGGCTCAGGTAGCTGCTATAGAAAATAAAAGAAGTGATGCTCAGAATCAGTAGCACGAATATTTTTTTCAATTGAAGTCCTTTCAATTTGTTATAAGTTAAAACTCGGTGTAATAAGCGATGTTTTAAATTGTGATTCAATTTTATAACATAAAGTCAGTGAATATTGCTGCTATAAACAAGGTACAATATTTTATTAATACCTTCTTACCTTTGTTCTTCTATTGATCTGGAACCACTATGTGTGAACTGCTTGGCATGAGTGCCAATACCCCGACTGATTTGTGTTTTAGCTTTACCGGTTTGACCCAGCGCGGTGGTAATACGGGCCCACATAAAGATGGCTGGGGGATCGCTTTTTATGAAGGCAAAGGCGTACGCAGTTTTCATGATTCTAGCCCGAGCGCAGAATCAAAAATTGCCAATATGGTGCAGCACCATCCGATCAAAAGTAAAACCGCGTTATGCCATATTCGCCAAGCGAATGTGGGTGATGTCTGCTTAGCCAATACCCATCCATTTATTCGTGAATTGTGGGGCCAGAATTGGGTATTTGCTCATAACGGCCAAATCAATAATTTCGTGGGTCGCAAGGAAATGTATGAGCCTATTTATGAACCGATAGGCGATACCGACAGTGAAAATATTTTCTGCGATTTAATGAATCATGTGCGTCAAAATCTATCCCGTGATGCAATACCGAACGAATTGGCTGATTGCCTTGTGGCGTTGGCGAAAGACTATGGCGAGCAAGGTGTTTTTAATTGTCTATTAAGTAACGGTGATTGGTTATTTACGTTTTGCAGTACTAAGTTAGCGTGTATCACTCGGCGAGCACCCTTTGGTGCTGCGTGTTTAACCGATGCCGATGTGAGTATCGATTTTGCCGCTGAAACGACGAATAAAGATGTGGTGAGTATTATTACGACTCAGCCTTTGACATCGGATGAAGCGTGGGAAGTTTATGAACCCGGTGAGTGGCGATTGTGGCAGTCGGGTGAGGTAGTTGCTCGGGGTATTGTATAGTTTTAGTGATTGAAGCAATTTTCCAACAGTAAAACATAAAATGAAAGTAACTATGCAGGTAGTTCAAATTAAGACAGAGTAAGATCCATTATTGGGTGTTTGTGGAACAAATATGCGAGGCAGGGAGCCGAACTAAGGCTACAGGGAGGTATTCACGCCGTTTTGTGGAATAAATATCCAATCATGGATCGATTTATAAAACTTGCTGAATAGTTACAAATAAAATAAGAAAAAGGACAACGGAATGTCGACACCATCAGCGCTTGAATCGGTACTGATTCATTTTAAAAATTTGACACTTGAAGTGCTTCAACGGCCTACCGATGTAGCGTACCGACGTGAACTGTTAGACCGCTATTTTGCTGTATCACCTGAAGTTATGATATCAACGATTAACCCTAAGCCTGTAACGGTGGGCGATCGGCCGGGTTATTGGTTTGTACCCGAAGGCCATGATGGGCAACGACGTTTGCTGTATATCCACGGCGGCTCTTGGATGTCGGGTTCTGTTCATGGCTGGAGCGCTTTTGTTGCGCGTTTAGCAGAAGCCTGTGACTGTTCAATTTTGTTTATTGATTATTCCTTGATGCCGGAAGCGCCTTTTCCTGCCGGATTGAATGATTGTCTTATGGCTTATGAATGGCTAAGGGAAAATTATCCAGCCGAGAGCTCTCTACCGGAAAGACAGCAGGCCGAAAAAGTATTTATCGCAGGTGATTCAGCGGGTGGAAATTTAGCCTTAGCCTGTCTTTTGGCGATTAAGGATAAACCGTTCTCCATGCCCGATGCGGCGTTAGCTATTTCTCCCTGTACTGATTTTACCGCCAGTGGTGATTCGATGCGTACTCATCAAGAGCTTGATCCTATTATTAATGCGCTTGCCATTCCTTTTTTAGCCAAGGCTTATCTCGTTGATTCACTGGCAGACGAGACTCATCCTTTAGCCTCGCCGCTATTTGGTGATCTAGCGGGCTTGCCGCCTTTGATGTTGCAAGCGGGGGAGGCTGAAGTCTTGCTGGATGATACTTTGCGGTTTGCAGAAAAAGCCAAGCAAGCAGGTGTGGAGGTGCTGCTGGATACTTGGCCAAATATGCCGCATGTGTTTCAAGGCTTTGCCCCTTTCTTACCTCAGGCGAGTGAGGCGATAGAACGGATTGGCGCTTTCTTCAAAACGAAATAATTACTCTATTCCCACACTCTTTATTTGCTCTCTATTTTGGCTATAAAAATTAACGACGTCATCAGCAATTTTAAGCAAAACCGGGATTAATATCAGGGTAATCACCGTGGCAAATAAAATCCCGTAAGCCATAGAGGCGGCAGCAGGTTTTAAAAATTCTGCTTGCATGGAATCTTCGCTTAATATCGGCAATAAGCCGGCAAAGGTCGTGATGGAGGTCAGAAAAATTGCCCGTAAGCGATCTGTGCAGGTTTGCAAGATGGCCTCGGTGACACTCAGTTGATGTTTAAGTTCGTTATAACGACTTACCAATAACAGCGAGTCGTTCACCACCACGCCACTAAGCGCCATGATGCCATTTAATGACAATATGCCAATGGCTAAACCTGCAAACCAGTGCCCCCAAATCGCCCCGATAATACCAAAAGGTATCGCCATCATGATAAGCATAGGCTGTACATAGGATTTTAATGGAATCGCCAGTAGTAGGTAAATCACCAGCAGGGCAAGCATAAATAAATTACCCATGGAACTTGTAGTTTCACTTTGCTGTTCCGCCTGACCAGCAAATTCCAGGGTTATACCGTGATAGGTGCGCTGTAAATCGGGCAGTACATTGGCTTTCAGATTGGCGACCACGTCACTGGGTGAGGTGAGGCTTTTATCCACGTTGGCACTGATAATTACAGCACTTTGTTTATTTAAACGGGTGATGCTGGTGCGTTCATAATCCAAGGTGATACCGGCAATGCTCGACAGGGGCACCAAGGTACCGTCGTGGGTTCTTACCCGACTTTGTTCCAGAGATGCTAGGGTCTGACGATCTGATTGGGGATAGGTAACCGTCACATCCACTTCATCAAAATTACGTTGATAGCTTTGCACCTTAGAGCCCCCAAAGTTTTGTCGTGCCTGGGTCGCCAGATCGGCCGAGCTAAATCCTAAGGCACGGCCCTGGGCATTCAGGCTTAAACGAATTTTGGGCTGACCGGCACTCATGTTGTCTTCTAGGCTGCTCACCCCTGGAGTATCTTCCAAAATGCTGCGCAGTTCGGCGCCGGCTAGGGTCAGTTGCTCAATATCGTTGCCCAACAGTTCAATCCGCAGGTCATCCGAACCCCTCCAGCGACTGCTAAATTGCAGGCTGTTAACTGCTTCTAGTTTAGGTGTAATTCTTTCCCACACGGATTTTAAATCATTAATCGAAGCGGGGCTGTCACCCTTCATTTCTACCGTGAGTGTTCCCGTATTGTCGTCACTAATCGTGGTTTGCACATATTTAATTAACGAACCTTGATAATGAAAGGCTTGCTGCACTTCTTGATCGGCGAGGGCCAGAGTATCTTCTAGGGTAGCCATGTGAGCTTCGGCCAAACCGTAACCGGCATCATCCACGGTAGAAAAGTTACCGGTAATCACTTCACCCTCAATTTCCGGAAAAAACACTGAACGTACTTGGCCCGTGGTGATTAAACCGGCGGATAAAATCAATAGACTGACAAAACCCAGCATCACCGCATAACGGTATTTCAGCGCAATTTTTAACAGGGGTAAATACATCTTTTGGGTAAAATGTTTTAAACCTTTGTCCGCCGAATTTTGGCTGGCTTGCAGGGCCTTGCTAAAAACATTACCGGGCTTTTTCTTTTTGGTCGACATATGCGCCAGATGGGCAGGCAATATCAACTTGGATTCAATTAACGACAATAAAATACAGATCACCACGATGGTCGCAAACTGTGCAAAGATTTTGCCTAAATGACCATCGATCTGGGTAATCGGATAAAATGCCGCGACCGTGGTTAATACTCCAAACATGGTAGGAATCGCCACACGTTTGGTGCCTTTAATTGTATTTTCTAAGCTATCGCCGTGTTTCTGTTTGGTATCGTAAATACTTTCACCGACCACTACCGCATCGTCCACCACGATGCCTATGGCCATAATAAAGCCGAAGGTGGTCATCTCATTAATGGTTAAGCCCATCCAGCTATCCCCCATAAAAAAGAAGGTGCCGATAAAACAAAACGGCAGGCCGGCGGTTACCCAAAAGGCGACACGAATGTTTAAAAATAATGCTAATAAAATACCGACCATCAACATACCCTGCAGGGCGTTGCTGGTCATTAGGCTTAAGCGGTCCTGAATAAAATCACTCTTATCGTACCAAGCGGTGATGCGTACATTTTCTGGCAGGTTGCCATTGCTTTGCCATTTCTCTACGACGTTATTTGCCTGAGTAACGACATCGGTAATGTCGCTATCATCGTTCATGACCATTTGAATCGACATGGCCGGTTGACCTTGGAAGCGAGTTGCCGCACTCGAATTGTCTTCATAAGTATCACGCACGGTGGCCACGTCACTTAATAATAACTGGCCGCCGTTGGCGCTGGTTTTTAATACGATGTTGGCGAAATCTTGATAGCGATAAGCCTGAGCGCTAGCGTCAATCGAGAAGGTACGGTTTTCCCCACGAATTTCACCCCCGATACGGTTAGCCGATTCGGCATTAATCACCGTAGAAATATCACTAAAGGTCAGGCCGTAGGCTTGAAGTTTAGCTTCGTCCAATTCAATGCTGATCTTGGGGTCGCGTTCACCCAAGGTCACCACTTCACTGATGGCCGACTGACGTAATAAATCCTGTTTGAGTTCTTCTTGTAAATCTTGCAGGGTTTTGCGATCGGTATCGCCATAAATAGCAATTTGCAGGGCGTGATCCTGGCGAGTAGCTTTGCTGATCACCGGGTTGTCGGCACCGCTGGGGAAGCTGGAAATAGCATCCACCTCCGCAGTCACATCATTCAGTAGGGTTTGCAGATCGGCAGCGCTGGTTTTTTCAATTTGCACGCGGGTGCCTGAGCTGGTGGAGGTGCTGGTAATGTTTTTGATGCCGGAAACACTTTCTAGAGAATCCTCAATTTTTATCGCTAGGCCTTCTTCAGCCTGCTGTGCCGATCCTGAATCATAGGAAATGGCCACGGTGATTTTGCTGGGCTCTACGCTGGGAAAAGACTCTTTACGCAGATTGCCCATTTGCATTAGGCCCAGCGCCAAAATAAAAATCATCAGCAGGTTGGCGGCTACCGGGTTTTGTGCAAACCAGGCAATCACGCCACGTTGTTGATTGATGTGCGGGACATTATTCATGCGCCTTGCTCCTGTTTTACTTCAACTTTTAGCTCAGGTTTATACGACGCCAACGGACGTATTATTATGCGTAAAGTATTGAGGCCTACCGGAGCTTTAACAATAATGCCGTCCTGTTGATCAAACAGCGGGGTGGCGGCAAATTTTTGCAGCAGGTCTTGATCATCCACGTACCAGATCTCACCTTGCTGGGACAGGGCAGACGCGGGCAAACGCAAGACATTGGCTGTGTTTTTTCCCTGAATGTCGGCTCTAACAAAGGTGCCTGGGTATAAACCCTGCTGCAATGGATTGTCGACTGTTAAAATAAGTGCGCGTTGGCGAGTATCACTTTCGATATGTTGCTCCATGCGCAAAACCTGGCCCTGCCAATGTTGCTCAGCATTGCTGGCACTGGTTAAGGACACCGTATTGCCTAGCGAAAATTCATTGGTACCGGGTAATAATGCCCATTGGTTTTCTGCCAGTAAGACTCTGATCTCAATGTCTTTACTGCTGTATAACGTGCCGACTTCAGAACCGACGTTTAAATAACTGCCCGGAGATACTCTACGCTCAACCACTAGCGCATCAAAAGGTGCGGTGATGTGGGTATTGTCCAAATCGTATTGTGCTTTTTTAAGCCCCGCTTTGGCTTGGGCGACATCGATTTCTGCGGCTTTTAGTTGGGGTTCATTCAGTACCAGTTGCGAGCTGGGCTCACCGCTTAAACCTGAACGATTCCACTCATTCACAGCTTGATCTCGGGTTTGCTGTTCTTCTAATAAGGTCACTTGGGCATCGGCGAGGGATTTTTGCGCGCTTAAATAGGCTTGCTGGTATTGCGTATCATTGATTTTGGCCAATAAGGTACCGGACTTAATTAACTGGCCAGTTTTAAATTGATCACCCAAGCGCGTAATACGGCCGCTGATTTCTGCCGCCATGTCCACCGCATAGCTGGCTTCGACTTCACCAAAGGCGGTGATACTGGCCTGATAAGAGGCCGGGCTAACCGTCATCACACTAACAATGGGTGAGCTAACGGCGGTAGTCGCAGCCCCTTTACCGATAGAGCCTGCTGGCTTAGAGGGTGAAGCTATTAACATCATGGCTGCAGGAATGGTCAAAAGAGCCACTAGGGTCAGGGCTAAACGCTTTTTATTTAATTTACTGGCTTGCTGAGGCAAGGGCTGCGACTGCATGTCAGACGGCTGAAATACGTTATTTTTAGTGTTTAATTGTGTCATGTTAAACTCCCAACCCCAGTGCCAGACCCAGGTCGATACGATTAGTTAATAAATTAACGTTGATTTGAATAAGGGTGGTTTCAGCGCTAAAACGTGTTTGTTGCACATTGAGTAGGTCCAAAATATCGACCAAGCCCTGGCTGTAACGTAAGCGGTAATTTTGTTCGGCGGTTTTGGCGCTGTCCAAAGCTTGCTGCTGGTATTTTTGCTGCAGCTGTAAAGAGCTGTCGTTACCCATGGAGTTTTCAATTTCCTGAATCGCCGTGAGCAAGGTCTCGCGGTAACTCCAATAGGCGTATTCAGCGCTAAGTGCTTGTTGATCGGCCGCGGCTTGCAATGCTCCACCTTGATACAGTGGCGCAGTCAGGTTACCCAGTAAGGACCACAGAGGGTCGCCAAACAATAAATCGCTGGCACTCAGACCTGCACTAATCGAAAAGCTCGGCAACATGTCTTTGTAGGCGGCGCGGGTTAGCTTGTCGGCGGATTCTATATTCAGCAAGGCTGCTTTAATATCCGGTCGGTTACCGATGCTGTCTACCGGGGTTTGGGCTATCGGCGTTATCACTTGGGGTAATAACAAGGGTAATTGATCACCCAGACCGAGGGTTGTAAATTGGCTGTTTTCACCGATCAATATCGCGAGGGCACGTTTATCTTGGTTGAGGGCTTCGTCCAGCGCCGCCAAGTCGGCCAGCGTGCTGGCATAATCGCTGCGGGTACTTTCCAGATCATTAAGAGAGGTTAAGCCGGCTCGGTAACGTTCAATAATAATATCCTGGTTACTTAATAGCAGTTCGCTACGTTTCACTTCCACATTGTATTGTTGCTGGGCGGCAATCAGCTTGAGATAACGTTTGATCACGGTGGAGCTCAGGCTGGCCTGAGCGGCTCTATGTTCTTCGGCAGCCGACGCTTCATCGAGTACCGCCGACTGGGTGCGGTTGGCCAATTTTTGCCATACATCCAGCTCCCAGCTAATACTGAGGCTGGAGCTTTCGGTGGTCTGGGTGCTAGCGCTGCTTAATTCAGCTTTGCCAGTAGAAAGACCTGCATTGACCTCAGGTAACTGATCCGCCTGCTTACTATCGATGCTGATTTGGGCAGACTTAAGGGCGATATAGGCTTGCTGTACCGTCGGGTTGTTTTTTAGCGCCGTGGCCACCAGAGTTTCTAACTCAGGAATATTGATGAGCTTAAGCAGGCTGGCGATGGAGTTTTCTTGCACCTGCTCTTGGGCTTGCTCTTGTTCTTGGGCTTGTTCTGCTTGCGGCCACTGCTGTGGCAACATGCTGCGTTGATCAGAAACCTGACGGGCTTGATCCTGCCAAAGCACTGCCTGTGTCGCACAACCAGATAACAGGCTGCTGAGTAGTATCATTGAGGAAAATAATTTAGTCATAGTGCACGCTGAGCGTTTTGAATATGACGCGATTATGACGTAGGGAAGGTGAACGCAAGGTGAAATTACAGCTTTACTGCTCCTATATATCGATTAGAGCATTCCCTTTAGCTCTTTCCCTTCAACTCATTCCCTTTAACTCATTCCAGACAGGGGGACTAATAAATTAACCACCGTCCAATACATCCCCAAAAATGCGATCGAAACAGTCAGTGCTTGCTGATATAAAGGATTAAGTTTAATCAGTCTGAGTAAGTAAAAAAACAACAGTGCTGCCGCGAGTTGAGCCAGTTCAATTCCTAGCGTTAGTTGTATCAGCGAGCTTGCCCATACGGATAGTCCCCCCAAAGAATCACTTAATGCCTGAGCAAAACCCAGCCCGTGAATAAAACCCAGACCGCCGGTTACCAACCAAAGCTGACGAAAGCGAATTCCCGCTATTTCCAGCGCCGCCATCAATACAATGCTGCCTGTAATGCCCGCTTCCACCAGCCACCCTGGCAATGTCGGACCGAAGCCAAAAGACACCGCGGCCAGAGTCATACTGTGGGTGAGCGTAAATGCACTCAGGGGCAAGATCAAAGCCCTAAAAGAAGTTGTAGAGATCACCAGAATCAATATGAATAACAAATGATCCAGGCCTTCAGCCACATGCAAAATACCGCTTAACCAAAGTGGCGTGGTTGATTCTATTGCCATTATTTGCGCTGTTTTTGTATCGTTATT
The DNA here is from genome assembly GCA_036960605.1 of Oleispira sp. Classification (GTDB taxonomy): domain Bacteria; phylum Pseudomonadota; class Gammaproteobacteria; order Pseudomonadales; family Oceanobacteraceae; genus Oleispira. The sequence goes on from JBALXI010000001.1 coordinate 16,081, forward strand.
TTCTAATATTCTAAAAAAATTTGATTGCTGGGTTAACGTTCCCGTCTGACTCGTTTGGCTGAGTAAATTGGAGACTTGTACCGCTTGTTTATCATCAATACTTGAAAATAGGTTGTAGCGAAAATCGATGCGCTGAGGCGGTTCATGCCACTGATAACGTAAAACAAGTTTTAGCTGTTCAGCGCCCTCTGAATGATCCTTTATCTTGTTGGTATGGGCCAATACAACGTCTTTAAAATAGACCTCTGCCTGCTTGCCGTTTTCATTAATAAACTGAATATCATTATTAATGCGCGTAAAGATGGCTTGTCGGTGAGCCTGCACTTCGGTGAGTGAAATCGTGCCGTCCCGATTATCGTCTAATAGATTTTGACCGCCCGCATCCTCAAATACCTTAACTGAGGGAGTGGCTACTAAGTTTATCTTTTGCCCGGCCATTTGCACACGCACGCCTAAAGCATCGATACCATGTGCATTCACCTGACTGGAAAACAGTCCACTAAAAACTAGGATCAAACACCCCAACAACTGCCAATATTTTTTCAACATACCCATTCACCTTACCTTGAATCATGGGCACCCAAGTGGATGCCCAGTCTCCTTATATCCGTCTTCTAATTTTATTACCGTCTGCTTTTTTATTTAAGGTGCAGGAGGCATGCCGCCATCTGGAGCAACAAAATCGTCATCACCCGGTTTAGGTCCACCTACAGGTGGCACAAAGTCGTCGTCACCAGGTGCTGGACCAGTAGGAACACCGGGTCCGCCAGGGTTTACGCTAAGGTAAAAAGATTCGTCGGGTGTATAGGTCAAGCAAGAAGGTACGTAAGGAAAATGGTCTGTCAGGTAATAGGCATAAGCAAACGTTTGCCCGTCGATAGTCACTGATTCTTCACGCCCATTACAGGCATCCAGATCACCGTAACTTTCGGCGTATTCATAATCCTGAACAAATATGCCGTCGTAAGCGCCTCCTGGCCCATCTTCACCCCCCGTGCCGGCACGAGTCCCTGTTTTTATTCTGTAGCTAGGCTCAATCACCTTGATGCCAGACTCGTCGTCAAGTGGATCGCTTTTACCATAACGGGCAAAAATCGGGTTACCGTCGGCGGCCCAACCGATGCGTTTTATTTCAGGGGAATCTGGCACAAGTGCCTCTGGAGCACCGTGATAGTGATACAAACCTTGGGTTCTATCTCCATCTAACGGAAAAGGATGGCCCGTATTGCAATCCACACCCAGATCATAGGTCTCACCGATGTAGTCTGAAATCAGATCTGTTTGGAAAATATCGTATTGCCAGCCACTGTCCATATCATCACGATAAAAGGTGCCTGCACCTTGATGAATATGCACGCCATCGGTAGCAACCCCCACGGTTTGTGAACCACCAGTTTGCGTTAACGTGCCATCTTGATCAGGAATCATCGGCATCTGAAATTCAAACAGATTTTCACGAACATACTCGGTATTGGCCGGAGCCATTGAATTTACATAAGGGAAGTCACCCATATTATGTCCCACAGGTACACTGTTGGTTTTTACAATACGTTTGCCAAGGCCCTCATTAATACTTTCTTCATACAAGGGGCCATTTGCCGTCAGACCTTCAGTGCCCTCATCAATGCGAGCCTGTAGGCCAGCAGTGAGCTGCTCTGGGGTTACCGTACAGTCATACATTTGAATATGAGCATCCAGATACTTAGGTTGGTCTTGTGCACCTTCGTTAGCTGAGTCCTCACCTCCGCAAGCTGTCAACATGATTGCCAGAGATAAACTAGCTACCGTATAGGTCTGTTTTTTTGTCATTGTATTCATCCAATTTTTGTTATGTTTGATTGCCACTCTTCAATACCTCGCATGAAGTCGAGATCTTGGTGGCAGCAAACATATCAAGCATTGGGTGAAATTAAGGTGAATGCCTGGACGTCTGATAGACTCTAGTTAAATAAATATCTTTGTAACTATTTTTAGCATCCGTTAAAAGGGGAGATTATTCCAATTGAAGTATTAAAAACAATATCAAGGGTGCATTGACGAGTTGAACTCGTTAAACGAAATAATGACTCGATTCCGACATTCTTTATCTGATGAAATTTCAAATAACCAACCCTGTTGCTCTGCTATTTGCCTCACAATATCGAGGCCGATGCCAAAGCCTTGGCCATCGGAAAGACCGCGTAAAGATTGTTGCTGAAATGTGTCGCTTAAACCGGTGCCCGTATTCGTTACCGTGATCGTGGTTTTATCGAGAGCGATGTTCACTATGCCTTCGGGCGTATGCTCGAAGGCGTTGCGGATTAGATTGTTTAAGGTGATTTGGCAAAGCGCTTTTGGCAGTAAGTGGACGCTATCATCCTCGTTTATATTTATAAAATTCACGCTTACTTTTTCAGCAGTATCTTTGCTTAGCGGATTGTTGAGCAAATATTGATGCTCTTCTATTGCAGACTGTATTAGTTGGTCGAGGTCTATGTTTTCTCGTGGGGTTTGGTCACTATTTTTACGACTGAGTAATAAGAGGGCCTCGGTTATCTGTGCCATGTTTTTATTGGCTCTGCGTATATAGTCATGCTGATCGCTAACGTTCGATTTACCTTGTGCAGTTCGTAAGTCTATGATGTCGAGCGCTGATTTTACGACGGCAATGGGCGTGCGTAACTCATGACTGGTATTTTGTAAAAACTGCTTTTCTCTTTGGTGGTATTGATGAATACGGCCCATTGTCTGGTGCAATGTTTTTGCGACTTGGCCGATTTCTGTTTTGTCATTCATTATGTCGAAAGAAAGTTCAGGCTGGTTTTCATCTAAGCCATTGGCCATGGCACTGAGTTCGTTTAAAGGTTTAATGACCCTGTTAATTAAACGTCGTGCGACCCAATAAATTATTACGATCGCGAACAGTGTAATGAGAAAAATTGAGCGCGGCACGTCTAATAATAAGCTGGGATTTTTCGGTGGCCTTATTTTATTTTGTGGGCTGTCGCTAAAGATTAAATACAGTTTTTCTGCTGAATTCTGTAAAGGCTGAACAATTAAGAAATGTACATTTTTAGGTGGGCTAAATAACGAGCGCTGACGGTTGTCATCGCCATTACTGTCGTCATGACTGCGGCCGGTATCATTAATCAGCATTCTGTGATTGTCGAGGCCAAGCCCCTTATTGGTGATCAATTCTTGGCGAAACAGTTCTAACGTTTCTTGGGGGATGTTTTGAATGCCCACGTAAGCGCGATAATTTCCTGTCTTGGGCAAAGTGAAGTTTTTATCTAATGCGACTTGATTGCCATAGTGCTCAGCCAGTGATGTCATAGAGCGGTGCATGGTCGTGGTGATGCCAATAAAAAACAATTGGTGCAGTAGCAAAGAAAAAACGATTACCAATAAGCCGATGCTAATAAATAGTTGTTTTTTAAATTGGTAATTCAAACTGTTTTTACTGTTTTTACTGTTTATTTTAGTCGTCATATTAACCTCCTAATTGATCGTTGCTGGGCTTGATCGCGAGCCCGATCCCTCTCACGGTTTGTATCAGGGGATTATTGAAAGGTTTGTCGATCAGCTGTCGTAATTTATAAATGTGGGATTTTAATACGTCTGAATCGGGTAGCTGGTCGGGCCAGATTATATGTTCGATTTCTTGGCGTGTGACAACGTTAGGAGACGCTATTAACAAAGCTTCCAATATTTTCCAGCAAGCTTTATTTAATACAATGATTTGCTCAGCGCGCTTAACTTCGCGCAACTCAATATTCATTGTAAGGTCGGCGACGGCTAATTCAATGTCGCTATTGCGTTTGCTGCTGCGCTTAATCAGTACTTTTAAACGGGCCACTACTTCAGGTAGGTCGAAAGGTTTAACGAGGTAGTCATCTGCGCCGACCTCAAAGCCCTGCAACTTATCTTCTAAAGTATCGCGGGCGGTTAGCATCAGAATGGGGGTACTCTGGTTTAGACCACGAGTTTGTCTGAGCTCTTGGCAGATAGACATACCGTCTTTTCCTGGCAGCATAATGTCTAAAATAATGGCACTGAAGGCTTGGCTATGAGCCAGCTCTAAGCCTAAGTTGCCATTGTCGGCGTAATCACATTCAAAACCGTAAGCCTCTAAAAACTCAATCATGTTGGTTGCTAGGGCTCGATTATCTTCTATCACCAATATGATCACGATTGCATGCCTATAAAATTTCTATTGTTTGTTCAGTATAACCAATTTTGAAAAGACCATTTCACCTAAAGTTCACCTAGCCTTTGCTAGCGTTCGGGTTGCATTGTAAACAATCATATTGGAGAAAAATAATGATAAATCCTATGGGATCCAGTAATCAAATGGCTGGCCAAGCGTCGATGCCCGCTAAGCAACAGACGATGACAGCTGATCAGAAAAGTCAGGTCAGCGATATTCTTGATCAGTATTCTGTTGATAGCTTAAGCAGTGATGATGCTACGGCCATTGTTAAAAGCTTTGAAGCATTGGGTATTACTCCGGGCCAAGAGCTGGAGCAGGTTATGGCCGATAAGGGCTTTGATGCTAAGTCGGTTGGAGACAGAGCGGGGCTTCAAGGGCCAGGAGGAAAAGAGGGAATGCCGCCACCCCCCAAGAATGAGGTGAGTAATTCCTCTGAAATGGTGAGTTTTCTAGAAGAAATATTAGAAAGCTACGGTGAACAGTTGAGTGATGACGATAAAGACTCTATTTTAACGGCGGTGCAGGAAAAATTTGGTATGGATGATTCGGATTCTCTAATTCATCTGCAGGCTTAGATCTGTCACTTTTTATCTTACTTTCACTTGAATTTCACCTGGATTTCACTCGGGTTTTGTTAACGTTAGTTCTTTTAAAATAACGTTAACAATTTAAGGTGACGTGAGATGTTTGTTTATAAATTATCTGGCAATAAGTTTCTTTATCTTAGGGCGTCGATATTAGGCCTATGTTTGATGTCTGCTTTGGTGAATTCCTCTCACGGCGCGATGCCGGCTTATGCGGTCGTCGATAGTCATCAAACGCAATGCTTTGGCGTTAAAAAACAGCAAAATTGTTCGACTGCACTGCAAGGGCAAGATGCGCAATACCAAGGTTATCAGAAATATTATGCCGACTTAGGGGATGGCACGGTACAAGATGCTGTGACGGGACTGATCTGGTCGCAATCGACGGACCTTAATCACGATGGGAAAATTAATGCCGCAGATAAGGTCTCTTATGCAGAGGCCATTAAATACATCGAAAGCCTTAACTTAGCCGGCGAAGATGATTGGCGCTTACCCAGCATTAAAGAACTGTATTCACTGGTATTGTTTGATGGCCAAGATCCGAGTGGCATTAAACTGAAGGTGGGTAAGTCTGAATTAATTCCTTTTATTGATCATGAAATGTTCTCGATTAGCACGGGGGATACTCGCGCCGGTGAACGCTTGATTGATAGCCAGTTTGTGTCTAATACGAGATATGTGTCGACAACCATGCACGGTGATAACACGGTTTTTGGTGTTAATTTTATCGATGGTCGCATCAAAGGCTATGGCATGCAGACGCCAGATGGCCGTACTAAAAATTTTTATCTATTGGCAGTACGGGGCAATAAGGGCTATGGCATTAATGATTTTAGTGATCACGAAAGCGGCATTATAACGGATCAGGCAACGGGTTTAATTTGGCAGCAATACGATAGCGCAAACGCGATGAATTTTGTTGATGCGCTGGGTTATTGTGAAAACTTATCGTTGGCAGGAAAAGAGGATTGGCGTTTACCCAACGTGAAAGAACTGCAGTCGATCGTCGATTATTCTAGGTCACCTGATACCACGAACTCGGCGGCGATTGATCCGTTATTTCAGAGTCGTGAAATTCAGAATGAACAGGGCACGAAAGACTACGGTAATTATTGGAGCAGTACGACTCACGTTAATCTTAAAGACGGTGCCTATGGCGCTTATGTAGCATTTGGGCGTTCTACAGGTTATATGCATGGGGAATGGCTGGATGTGCATGGTGCGGGCGCGCAACGAAGTGACCCTAAAGTCGGAGATGCCAAACAATTTCCTCAAGGCCACGGGCCACAAGGGGATTCTATTCGTATTAATAATAGTGTGCGCTGTGTTCGAGCGGGAGGCGTTGAGTTGATTAATGATTTACACGCTAGCGAGAGCTTAAAGCAACGCCAGCCTATGCTGATTGAAAATTACAGTGACGAATCGACCTCAGCTAGGTCGCCGATGGTTATGCTGGACAAAAATGCGGACAAGAAAATATCAAAAGAGGAGGCAAAAGGGCCGTTAGACAGAGATTTTTACGTCTTAGATGAAAATTCTGATGGCTTTCTTACTGCCGATGAAATTCCAATTAGACGGGATAGAGTCACTGATTAATCAATATCCACTTTTCACCATAATACTCGTCCATTATGGCGTCGAAGGATCCATCATTTTTTAGTTTTCCAATTGCTCTTTTTAGTTGTGGAATTTTATCTAGGTGTTGTGACTTTTTAGAAAGTTGCAACCATTGTTCTTTCTCGCCTAAAACGAGCTTGTTTGTTAGATCAACATTATCCAGCACGTTATATTTTTTAAGTTGATAGCTGAGCACTAGGGCACTGCCTGCGATGGCATCGATGCGCCTACGATTAATCATTTTGGCCGCTTGGGCATAATTACTCAGCTCTATTATATTGAGGCTGCTATCTTGATCGAATTGTTCACTTAAGTGGGTGCCTCTCGTTTTACCAATTCTGATATGTTGTAAATCCGCGTAGCTATTTATTTTAATGCCATTCATTGCTATTACGACTGTTTTTACACTACGAATGTGGGCGACGTATTCTACAAATTTTGAGCGGGAGGCTGATTTGAAGATGATGCCACCATCGTGCTCACCCAATTTGATGTTTTGCCAGATTCGAGGGTAGGGTAATAATTCTTTGTCGAGGCATAAACCGCTGATTTTCTCTATCTCGGTAAGATAATCCCAATGAACGCCGGTAGGCAGTCCCTTAGTGTTTTTGAAGCCTATAGGAGCGTTCTCTATGACATGTAATCTAGGGCAGGCGGGTGAATACTCAGCCCAGATCGCGGCCGTAGGCAGTAAGCACAGAGCAATGAGGAGTCGTTTTTTCATATTCTCCTTAACCGGCATTCACTTAGAATTTACCCACGTTTTAGTAGGCTTCAGCTATTAATTATCCATAAGTAATTAACTCTTACAGTATAAGTCTAAAATGAGGTTTGCATGAAAAAATCAAAATTATTATTAGTATTGTTTTCTTTGCAGGGGTTGATGGCTTGTGGGGGGGTGGGCAAAGCGAGAGTGAAGATAATGATACTGGTATTGGCGGCTCGGCTGATCTTGCGAGCTGGATTATCAATGACGTGGATGTTTGTGGCGGACATGCGGCACAGGGTGACTATCATCACCATTTTTATACCCACTGTTTAGCCGACCTTGTCGCCGATGATGGCAGTCAGCATTCACCCATATACGGTTTTTCTGCCGATGGTTATCCTTTATATGGTCCTTACGAAGATGATGGTTCTTTAGCGCTTAGTGGCTGGGAAATACGTGATTAGCGCTGATGTTAGTTTGCTTTTAATTAAAGATGCGATGTCGGCAATGATTGATGAAGATACTGGTTATGTAGAAGGTCATGCTCATCTTTATATTAATGGCGAAAAGATTCAGTGAATTTATGGCCGTAATATTCATTTGCCAGAGACTTTGTTTAAACAAGGCACCCATAGTATATCGGTGACCTTGAATAATCATGGTCATATGGCTTGGACTCAAGATGATAAGAAGATTGTATCAACCTTGTATATCGATGATCTGGAATCAGGGGCCATAAAGCATACGTTTGAGAGCTTTCCTGTGCGGGGAACTGATTGAAGGTGTGCAGCGTTTTTTGCAACTAGAAGGGATTCCTTCTAGTTGCTCGCTTTTGGTTGCTCGTCTTTAGATTAAACTTCTAAAAGATCGGGGGATACATTTTCACTTTTCAATTCGTCCCAACCACTCTTATTATTCGCTTGACGAATCAACTCATACTCTTCTTTTACAGCTTGTTGCTGATCCCACTCTAATAGCTTAGGTACGATCATTTTTCGCCATAATGGCGGGATGAGAGCGGTCAGGTAGGCGGTCATTAATCCATTCGGAATTTCAGGTTGATCACTGTGCGTCAACAGGTGCTGGTAGTGTAATTGTGCGTCGGCATGGTGGTGGCTATGACGGGTTAGGTTATAGCTAATCACACCACTGACAACGTGGTTGCAGTTCCAAGAATGTCTGGGTTGTACCGGCTGGCTCGGATCGCGTACTAGGCCATAGTGCTCTATATAATTAAGAATTTCTAACGCGACTTTAGTCAGGGTGCAAATAATTAAATGAAATACGACGCCTTTCCAGCCCGCACAATAATAAGCGAAGAGAGACATAGAGGCAGCGATTAAAAACATGCGTAATAAAACATTTTTAGGGGATAAAAAGTGTGCACCAACTTTATCTAAACGCGCAGTTTCGATTTCCCAGGCATTGGTGATTGTTCGGAACATCGCTTTGGGTAAATGTTGATACAGTGAGTCGCCTCGTGCGGCGGTGGCGGGATCTTTTTTTGTCGCAACATAAGTATGGTGACCATAAACATGTTCGATCGGAAAAGCGATTCCCCAATTAAGCGCAAGCGTTATTCTGCCTAACCAAAGGTCGAAAGGCCTTGAGGTTCTATGAGTGAGTTCGTGCCCCGCAAGACCGCCAGCTCCTGTGGCAGGCAGGGTGAGTGCGAGAAACATAGGGATATAGTGGTACCAGTCTGTGGTATTACGAATACCGATAACATCAATGCCACTGAGGCTGGTTATGTAGGCACCTATACCGAACACATCTTGGCTGCCGCTGCCGGCAACCCAAAATAAGGCGAAAAATAATCCGAATGACGTGGGCAGAGATAAATAAAGTGCAAGGTCGAGTAAAAATGGATATTTGTACGGTTTCTCATCGTAATCTTGTTTGAATAATTGATCGAGTAGACCAATGCCAACAACGTAAGTAAGGCCAGGAATCCAAAGCCAGTGCTCACCAAAAAATAAGCCTAGAGCAATGAGAATGGTACAGAGGGTGGTTAAGTAAAATCGTAGGTATCGAAACATTTTATCTTCCTTGATCTGAAAATTTATCGAAATAGAGTTTATTTTTACTGATGCCTAAAGACAGCATTTTTTTGATGGCAGTATCTACCATCGCAGGGGGGCCACAAAGATAACCTTCCCCATTTTTAATAGACGAGGCGGATAGGTAGTTGTCTAAATAGTCGGTTAATACGCCGCGGCATCCTGTCCAGTTACTGTCTGGATCTTCATCTGATAGCACCGCTTTATAAGTAAATACACCTCGCCATTGTGTTTTTATCGCTTCAATTTCTTCTTGGTAATAGAGGTCTTGCTGAGTGCGTGCACCCATTAATAAAATGACATTACGTTGTTTTTGCAGTGGCTCCGAAAGTGCTTGTTCAAGTATTGAAATTAAGGGCGCGAGCCCACTGCCTCTGGCAATACAAATCATCGGCGCAGCGTTTTTTCTAAGATAAAAGTCGCCAAAGCTGGACTTGATATTGACCTGGCCGTTGAGTGCTTGTGGTGAGTGTAACCAGTTGGACATTTTGCCATTCGGTATAGCGCGGACAAAAAATGAAATACAGGGGCAGCTGTTTAAATAATTTATATCTGCGTGGGCGAAAGAATAACTGCGCTCTGGGTAATCATGATCTACGGCGGATACTTGAGAAAATTGACCGGGTAGATAGTCTATTTTTTCATTGAGACGAATAACTATTTCAGAAATATCGTGAGTGAGCTTCTTCTGATTGATAATTGTGCCAATGCAGGCTTGTTGCTGGCGAGGCGCATTAGGCAATTCAATAATCACATTTGATTTAGGAATACTCTGGCAGCCTAAAATTATATTTTGTGCGAGCTCTTCTTTTGTTAATAAGTAAGACTTATCGGTCAGTTCTTTTACCTTGCCGGATACCAGTTTGCATTTACAGGCGGCACAACCTCCGGCTTTACAGCTGTGCGGAAAGTCGATGTTAGAGCGTAAGGCGCCGTTCAATACGGTTTCTTTATGCTCTAATTGAATGGAAGAGAAACCATCGACGGTAAGCAGATATTGTTTTTTTTGGAAAAATTTAAACATGTAAACGAAGACACCCTGTTTTATCGATAGGGAAATTATAGAAGGGCAGGGGTATTCAAAATAGATTGTAATTCGGCCTAAAGGGGGTATTTCCGGCCAGGATGTGTAATAGTGTCGCTGTTCAAAAGACGATAGGAGGGGTTAAGTGAGAAAAACAGTGATCGGTGTGTATCTCCATTATATCGATGGTTATTTACAAGAGTTAGGGATTGATAGTGCCTTTGTATTTCGTCGTGCAGGTTTGCTTTACCCAGATTATGTGAAACCTGGTGAAAGAATTTCATTATCTGAACTTGCCAGTGTGATTAAACAGGTGAATTCTATTATCACTATGCCCGACTTTTTTTTACAGCTGGGGAAACGTATTCCCTTAATGGCCCATGGCAATGTGGGTATGGCGATGTTTGCCTGTAAAGATATTCAGACGTTGTTAATACTAGCGGAGAAGTTTGTACCCTTGGCATTCTCGTCCCTGCGCTTATCGTTAAAAAACGAAGGCAGTAAAACGACGTTTGATGTGGAAGCGCAGACAGATTACCCCTTATTAAATATTGCGGTGACAGAGGCCGTATTGGGTACGATGTTGGTAAATCTAACTCGTTTAAGCAGTATTGATATTAAGCCTCTTCGCGTCAATATTGGTTATCAGAAACCCCATCATTACTTAGCGTATGAAGCATTATTGCAGTGTCCTGTTGAGTTTGGATCTTCTTCAACAACATTAACGTTTTCGAATAAGCAAATGTTGCTGCCGATACAAACGGCGGATACTTTAGGGGCAACGTTATTGGTTGATCAGTGCCAAGACGACTTGAATCAAGCAGAGCAAGGTTTGTCAGTTGCCCTGAGACTGACAGATATAGTGACTAATAATTTAGCGGACTCTCCTTCGATTACTTTTGTCGCCCATAAAATGCAGTTGTCGGAAAGATCATTGCGCCGCAGATTAGCCGAAGAAGACGTAAGCTTTAGGGAGCTAGTTAAAAATATTCGCCATGATAAGGCTCTGCATCTACTTGGAAAAACGGATACTCGAATTGATAAAATAGCCCAACAGTTGGGCTATAAGGAATCCGCCAGTTTTAGGCGAGTATTTAAGGAACGTATGGGTGTTTCACCCAGAGAATGGCGCACTAATACATGCCTTAAACCCGACTAGAATAATGAGCTTTTAATTACCCGTAGGCAGTGATTTCATTAATTGCTTAATAAAAGATTGAACTCTTAGCTGACTCTCTTCTTTACTTAACTGGTCATCGACAATATAAGCTTGAATTGCACCGCGCCATAAAATTTCATCATCACTCATATCGCCAGGCTTTGTTATGACCACAAGAAGGCTGCCTTCTTTATAGTCTCTAATTGAGTGTCTGATACCTGGGAATACTTTGACAAAATTTGATATCTGCTGGCCCATCTCACTATCGTCTAAAATAATAGCTGCGCCAATCATGTAGTCAGCATCTATCATGCTGTCGGTCATCTCATATTTCTTTAACAGTAGCTCAGCTTCAATTTGCTTTTCGATAAAGCGTTTTGTCGCCTTGGGTGATGCTACTGTCCTATCTTGGTCGCTGAGTAGTGGCTCGTGATACCAAACGAAAGTGTCATTAGCCTTGGGCTTGAACCTATCATTGGCTGTGACGGCTGAAAAATAAGTATTGATGTCATCCTTCATAGCCGCCTTTGTTTCCAAAGGCGTGCAGGCTGACGTCAGCCATGCCATTGCTGCGATGAGTACAAACAGTAAGTGATTACTTTTCATTTAATACCTTTGGTTCTGAGATCGGGTGAATGGGGTATTCCGCTAAAATGCTGCGCACTGTTTGCTGCACAACGGCTTCAATATTATCGGGTATTTCATCATTAAGGCGACCAATGGCGGCACCTTCCCAGATAAGTTGCTTTTGTTTGCGGTCAACAACATCAATATTCAAGGTCCCTTCAGTATATTGGCTAACAGAAATTTCAGGACCATAGTTCATTCCATAACTCATGTTATAACCATAGATGCCTCGGTAGCCGTAATAACTACCGTAGGTGGCAGGAATAATGGTCGATTGAATGCGTTCCTGTTTATGAACGTTAAAGCTGATTTTTATATCGCCTTCAGCTACTTCCTTTAAGCCTCGTTTTACCAGTTCTTCAGTTACGCCTGCACGAATGTATTTATCTAGCAGTGTTAAATATTCTTTCTTTTGATTAGCAATCGGATCGTAGAAGGAAAATGTCTGGTATTGAGTGAAATCAATATCTTTTGCGTAATGAGTCATTATTTTCGGGGATATCGAGCACCCCGTTAAAAAAACAGATAAGCATAAAGCTAAGATTGAAAAGGTCTTTTTTAGGGATAGCGATCTCATGATCTAATACTCTGAAAAATTGGACTGTCGATATAAAGACTATACCGTATCCCGACATAGCGAGAAAGCACTTGCCCGACTGGTAAGTTTATAAATCGCACTAAAAAAATGCAATGTCAGGGCTGTTCATTTAAAAAGCCTAGTAAGGGTGCGTGCTCAGAGAGTTGGGGCTTTAAAAAAGTCTTAATTGCCTCTTACGCTTCGTGACTTTTCGTTACTTAACTTAATAATTTATCCTTGGCATAGTGTTTGCTCTAGCTAGATTAATAATTTTAATTCTAACTAAAGAGAGATCGACCATGTCTTATCTAGCTCCCGCTGAGTTTGCTACCAAAATGGTAGATGCTGGTGAATCCAAAATATTTATGTCAACCCGAGACACAATCATACGTGCGTTTATGGCCGGTGCTATTTTGGCATTGGCGGCTGTGTTTGCGATTACCATTGCGGTCAATACCGGCAGCTTTTTATTAGGCGCGATTCTGTTTCCTGTTGGTTTTTGTATGTTGTACTTAATGGGTTTTGATTTGTTAACCGGTGTTTTTGTTTTAGCGCCACTGGCCTGGTTGGATAAACGACCTGGTGTAACGATTGCGGGCGTATTAAGAAACTGGGGTTTGGTTTTCATCGGTAACTTTGCGGGTGCCTTAACGGTCGCTTTGATGATGGCTTGGATTTTTACTTACGGGTTTAACGTTGATCCGGGTGCAGTAGGCGCAAAAGTTGCGAGTATTGGTGAAGCACGTACGTTAGGGTATGCCGCTCATGGTGTTGATGGTTGGTTAACAATCTTTGTGCGCGGTATGTTATGTAACTGGATGGTTTCGCTGGGTGTTGTCGGTGCGTTAATTTCTACTTCGGTTAGCGGTAAAGTGATTGCGATGTGGATGCCTATCTTCTTGTTCTTCTATATGGGTTTCGAACATTCTGTTGTTAACATGTTTCTTTTTCCATTCAGCTTGATCATGGGTGGCGAGTTTTCTTTTATGGATTACATCGTTTGGAATGAAATCCCTACGGCATTGGGTAACTTGGTGGGTGGATTAGCGTTTACCGGTTTAACGATTTATACCACTCATGTTAGAACGGCCCCAAAGCGTACTACTGAGTCACGTACTGCAGCATTAGCAAAAGCAAGCTAGAAATTTGGTAGTAAGTTTTTATCCAAAAAAATCCCAGTCACTAACAGAGTTAATTAGTGGCTGGGATTTTTTATGATACAAGTAGTGTAATAACAACGGCACCAAAAATTCTTTTGCTAAGTTCTGATAAGTTTTATAAGAGATATCCATGACTAAAAAATTGAGTGTTTCAATTGGCCAGCATTCTGATAAAGGTCGTAAAAAAGACAATCAAGATTTTCATGGTTCGTTTATTCCTAAAGACTCTTTATTGTCTTTAAAGGGCATTGCTATCGCCATGAGTGATGGTATTAGTTCCAGTAATACCAGTCATATTGCCAGTGAAACTTCAGTTAAAACATTCATCGATGATTATTATTGTACCTCTGAAGCATGGACTGTAAAAAGTTCGGTTGAGCGTGTTTTAAAATCAATTAATTCATGGCTTTATTCACAAACGATGGCAGGAGAGGGGCGTTACGATAAAGATAGGGGCTATGTTTCTACCTTCAGTGCGTTGATATTAAAAAATCACAGCGCACATCTCTTTCATGTGGGCGATACCCGTATTTATCGACTCAATAAACAGGGTTTAGAGCAGTTAACCAATGATCATAGGCTTTGGGCCAATGGCATGGCTAGTGAGGGCGAGGACCAAAGTAAGAGCTATTTGAGTCGAGCGTTAGGCATCGAAGATCAATGCAGTTTTGATCATCAAACAATAAGCCTGAATGAAAACGATGTGTTTATCGTTTGTACCGATGGTATTTATGATTTTTTGCCGTCAGCAGAAATAATTACTACGGTAAAACAATACGCCAGTGATCTGGATAAAGCTGCGCAAACACTGGTGAAAAAAGCCTACGACTTAGGCAGTGATGATAATTTATCCATTCAAATAATTCGGCTTGATCAATTACCCGATCAAGATCAACTGAACGTATCACAACACCTTGAACAACTAAAGCTTCCCCCCGTATTAGAAGCGCGTATGGAATTTGATGGTTATACCATCTTGCGGAGCTTACATGCCAATAGCCGAAGTCGTGTTTATTTAGCCGAAGATAATAGTACAAAGAATCAGGTGGTCATTAAAACACCGGCCAGTGATATTGAAAGTGATGCCGAGCATTTAGAACGATTTTTATTAGAAGAGTGGGTAGCGAGAAGAATTAATAATGCTCATGTGTTAAAAGCCGATTTGGCAGAGCGCCCGCGTAATTATATTTATACCGTATTTGAATACATAGAAGGTCAAACCTTAGCGCAATGGGCTTTAGATAACCCAAAACCTAGCTTGGAAGTTGTACGAGGTTTTATTGATCAAATCGCTAAAGGCCTGAATGCCTTTCATAAAATGGATATGTTGCATCAAGATTTACGACCCGAAAACATTATGCTTGATAAAACGGGCACATTAAAAATCATTGATTTTGGCTCAGTCAGTATTGCTGGTTTAGAAGAAACTCGCAACGAGACTCCTGCGACGTATTTGTTAGGCACAGCATTATACAGTGCCCCCGAATACTTCCTTGGCGAGCAAGGTGATGTGCAGTCTGAATTGTTTTCATTAGGGGTCATTAGCTATTATTTATTATCGGGAAGCTACCCCTATGACGCAAAAATTGCCCGCACTAAAACCTTATCTGAGCAAAGAAAACTGCAATATAAAACCTTGTTAGCTGACGATAGGGCAATACCCTCATGGGTCGATTCAGCGATACGCAAGGCTGTAAACCCATTACCTGATCGCCGTCAGCTTGATCTATTTGAATACCTGCATGATGTGCGTAAACCGAACAAAGAATTTTTGAATAAAACGAGACCGCCTTTAATTCAGCGAAATCCTGTTGCCTTATGGCAAACTATTTCATTGGGTTTAGCGATCGCTGTTGTGTATCTATTGTTTGAAGTTAAAAGCCTATAAGAAAACCAAAAAAGAAACCAATAAAGAAATCGTAAAGAGGAACCCAATATGATTTATAACCGTGATGAAGTAACCCAGCTAATATTAGCCACCAAGGTCTCTAAAGGCATTAAGTGGCATCAGGTTGCTGATGCGATAGAGCTCTCAAATGAATGGACAACCGCTGCGTGCTTGGGGCAAATGACCTTAAATAAGAAGCAAGCAGAAATCGTTGGAGAAATATTCTCTTTACCTGACGATGCGATTGCATGGCTACAAATTCCACCGTACAAAGGATCTTTACCCACAGCGGTACCAACCGATCCATTGATCTATCGTTGGTATGAAATTGTTAGTGTTTATGGCTCAACGATTAAAGAATTAATTCATGAAGAATTTGGCGATGGCATTATGAGTGCCATCGACTTTTCAATGGATATTAAACGCGAAGAAGACCCGAAGGGTGATCGAGTTAATGTCGTTTTATCGGGGAAGTTCTTACCCTATAAAGAGTATTAAGCTAGCCTGTTATTTAAGTGAGCTTTTAATAATCGTCAGGGTGATGTAGCCGACTTCAATACCGAACTTGGTCATTACCGATTCATTGATCATGACCTCATCATTGATGAGGTACATTTTATCATCGATGTTAACGTCCATATCGTCACCTTTATAATTTATCAATAAATCATAATTCATGAAGAAGGCATTACCACTAAGATCGATCATTGTCGCTCCGAGCGTATCATTAGCGGTTGCTTGATATCGCATGCCCGTGGCGGTTGTTATTGGTGTAAAGGTCCAGGTTCTAAACTGTATGTTGTCATCATCGAAGATGAATTTTTCAGCCAGAGTGCCTATGCCGTTCTCGTTCCAGCTGCCTGTCATAGTGACATTGAAGTAACGCGTAACTTCACCACTGCGATTTTTTAATATGCCATGAGCGGTCAGTTCGCCATTAAAAAATTGATCCAGTATAAGTGTGGGCTGATTATCTTTATATTGATTAATATCGACTGAACTGCACGCGCTTAAAAACAGTACCATGAAGCAGCTGTATAATAATTTCATAGTATCGATTCCTGATCTTCGTCGTATTGATAAAAAATGTTTACGTCTTGGTAATTGCCTTCACTATCACAAATATTAGACCGTCCTTGGAAAGAGACCAAGGTTGCCGCTTCATTGTAGGTTAGCTTTAACTGACTCGAGAATAGGCTGATAAAGAAACTGGATGCTGAAATCGAAAAACAATAGTGTCCATTAATCTCACAGGCTTCTTTTTCTACAGTGAGCTCATAATAATCAAGTCGCGAGGGAATAACATAATCAATCGTCATTGCTTTCCCTGTGATTAAAACGTCCCAATTTTGAGTGATAAAATGATCGAAGCCCGCATCAATTATGAGATTTGAACTGTAGGCGACCGTGTCTTGCTTGAGGCTGCTAGTATCATCTTCTTTGTATCGAATGAGAATGTCATTATCGTCTTTAAGGCTGCTTATCTGTTCGCCGTTGCGTTTGTTTTCTTGTACGAAATCGGGTGCATAGGCACTGTGCTGGTAGTCAAGGCTCTTGGTAGCAAAGACACTGCCATTGGCTTCTTTATAGAGAACCTGATGTTTGGAGGGCGCTTGGTAGCTATGATGTTCTGTGTATAGGAACTCTTGTGTTTCTAAGTCGTAGGCGTAACCAATAAAATCCGCGCTGGCGAAACTAGCAAAGGTCATGAGTAATACAAATCTTGCGAATCTAAACATGTTTCACCTCGTTGAATTCCGTTAGCTTGCCATAGACGATTAAGAGTACGGCCCACCATATTCCCTCGCTAATATAGAACAACGGATAGGAGCCTAGCAGGGTTGAAGCCGATAACTTAATGCCGACTAAATAACTGATCGGTACGATGAATAAGGCAACGAATACGGTTAAGTAAGGGGTGCTGAATAGCCATTTCATCGAGTGGTTTGCGGTGGTTGCAAAGGACAGCCAAAGACATAATAACCATAAAGGGGCTAATGGATCTAAGTGATCGCTGTAGTCTAATTGGAATATTTTAGCGAGAACGCTATCGCCCAAAAAGCCGAGCAAACTGAACGCAATTAATACCGGCCAAGCCTTGAGATCGAGCTTGAACATCAGTTGATGCAAGCTCAGTAACACAATAGTGGCCAAGGCTGCATTGAGGTTATTACCTTGCACACAAATAAACCAGACTAGCTGGAAGCCGACAGCATTCACTATAAGTTTTTTATTTAATAGAAAAAGCTTATTCAGTCGAAACTTTGCATTCATTCGCGCAAGCATTATCCGGTCTCCTCAGGTGTTTTTTCTTTCGGGCTATTGATGCCGATCCAGATACCGGGGATAAGAGAAATAAACTTGAATAACCAATATAACGGTTTGGGGAAAATGCTGGTGAATTTGCGTTTTTCAATGGCTTTTATGATTCTATGGCTAGCCTCTTCGGGCGATAATAGAAACGGCATAGAAAAGTCATTTTTCTGCGTTAGGGGTGTGTCGATAAAGCCTGGCATGATATCGGTGACATCAATATTCTTAGCTTTTAAATCGATGCGTAAAGCGCCCAAGAAGTAGCTCAATGCTGCCTTCGATGCACCATAGGCTTCAGCTTGAGTGAAGGGCGCTAAGCTGGCCATTGAGGATATACCGGCAATATGACCATTATCTGATTTTTCTAATAGAGGGAGGGCTGCTTGAATAGCGCGTACACTGCCATGAAAGTTGATATCCATAACGCGGTTGATGCAGGACCAATCACTTTGCTCGACATCTAAATATTGGCAGTCGCCAGCAGACAGTATAATACGGTCTAAGCGTTCAGTTAATGCGAATAAAGAGTTCTGAATACTGTCTTTTTGATCGGTTACCAGATCGCAAATCATAGGGAAAATATTATCAGATTCTAGCGCTAAATCAGCAAGCGCTTGGCGATTTCGGCCAGAAGCAATCACTTTATTGCCTTGCAGTGCGAGTTGTTTTGCCGTGGCCCGGCCAATGCCACTGCTGGCACCGGTAATCCAGATAATTTCATTGCAAATCATAATCTTTTCCCTAACCTCTTTTCTCATTACTGATGGTTTTTATACGCAGAAATGAAGAAAGTAGATTACAAAAAAGAAATATTATTTTAGAAATGGATTTAACATGCGTCCAAAGAATCCGGTCATTTTTAACGGGGCGTCTGTAACAGCAAAGCAGATGCAATCTTCTTTATTATGCGCTTTTGGTTGATGGTGAGTGCTGGTATTTGCCAATACAAAATCTCCAGGGTGATAATCCCCTGATAGATCTGAAAAGCTACCAGACAGCACTAGGGTGAATTCATTACCCTTATGCGTATGTTGAGGTAATTCTTTTCCCGCAGCAATTTTGTAGAAACGAGCCGTATACCGATCATCAGAAAACGGCAAGTCATAGCTTTGAATACTTTTGCTAAAGCCAGCCCACGGTAGATTGTCATAGTAGTCAGGAACAAAGCGTTGCAGGGGTTTCGGAAGCCTTTGGTTCGCATTGGCGAGCTGCTCGCGATAAAGCGAAGCAACTTCGTCACTACCATCATCTACCTTAGTACCCGGCTTAAGTTGTCGATGCAGGTTGTCCAATAGTCTTGATTTCGCATTGGCGTCGACTTCGACAGGAGTAGAAATGTCGATCAAATCTCCCCCAAGTTGTTCGTATAAACGAGCTTTATGCTGGCATGGTTTACAGCTCTCAAGATGACAAGCTGTCTGAATACCGAGTGCGTTGGTCAGTTGACCCGCAGCAAATTGCATTAAAAGTTCGTCAGCAGGATGATAATTAGCCATGTCATTTGTTCTTTTGCAAGGTTATCAAGTTTCTTCATTGCCAAGCGTAAGCGAGACTTAATGGTTCCAAGAGGTATGCCGAGGTCTAGGGCTATCTCGCTATGAGACTTGCCTTCGAAGTACACCTTGTAAACAATCTGTCTCTGCTCTTCAGGCAGTGATTCAATGAGTATACGCACTAAATTAGCATTTAGATCACTCTCAACATCGTCATCTAATTGAGACGAGGCAAATTGATCTGAATGGGTCTGCTCAACTTCGCCATCTGGCCATAGGTCAAATGACTGGATCAAGTGAGGCTTTTCTTTG
Organism: Oleispira sp.; assembly: GCA_036960605.1. Taxonomy (GTDB): domain Bacteria; phylum Pseudomonadota; class Gammaproteobacteria; order Pseudomonadales; family Oceanobacteraceae; genus Oleispira. The sequence goes on from JBALXI010000001.1 coordinate 35,796, forward strand.
CGCAGAAGGTCAATGCGGCGATTACGGATGATGGTATACATCCAAGTCATCGCTGAAGCCGCCTTTGGGTTGAACTGAGGTGCTTTATTCCAAACCGTAAGCATACATTCTTGCAGCAAGTCTTCGGCATCCGATGGGTTGGACCCGCACTTGATTGCATAGGCTTTCAAGCGGCTTGCACAGGATTCAAACAAGTCTAAATAGGCTCGTTCATCATGTTGCGCTATTTGTAATACTAACTGGTTCAGATATTGAGCATTGGATCGATTGCTCTGAGTCAAAGCTATTCCACTGTGTCGTTAGGAGTGCGGTACATGTTAGGCAAACTTAAACCAATGCTTACTATTGGTAAAGCACTAATAAATAAATAAATTATTTTATAAACGATGATCCAAACGTCAGATTCAGGCGTATTAAGACATATACAATTAAACTGAATTTAAAAAAATGAATAAACTCGCTGAAGTAGACACTCTAAACTCAAAAGTTAATTTTTTATTAGACTTTGCGGTGATCGGCGCTGGCATCGCTGGCTTGACCGCGGCAAGTGAAATTAACCAGCTTGGTTATACCTTAGCGGTGTTTGAGAAAGCCCGCGGCACAGGCGGACGCTTATCCTCGAAACGAGTAGCAAAACCGAATGGTGAGTTTATGGCCTTTGATCTTGGCTGTGTCAGTATTACTGCAGAAAGCGACGCGTTTGCTGAGCAGCTAGCAGTTTGGTATTCAAACGGCGTCATCGAACCGTGGGGCAAAGATGACAAAGACAATGATCATTATGTCGCTGTCCCTAGAAATTCGGCATTAACGCGTTACTTAAGCAAGGATCTGGAATGTCACTTTTCAACTCGAGTGACGGCTATTGAAGACGTAGACGGCATCTGGCATCTTTTTACTGAAGAGAACACTGAAAAGTCCCAAGGTAGAGTACTGTTGGCGAAAGCAAAAAATGTGATTATCGCAACGCCTCCCGCTCAAGCTCAAGACTTGCTGCCGGGTGGAAGTGCTTTTAAGGATCAGCTCGACAAAGTGGAGGTCTCACCTCAGTGGGTGATGGCCGTAGAGGTTGAGCAGCTATCATCTCTGCCCGCTATTCAGTATCCACATAATGATATTATTTTTTCAATCAGTCAGGAAGATTATAAACCTGGGCGTAGTCATGGTGAAAGTCGTGGTGACGATGATCATGATTCTACAATTCTTCAAGTTCAGGCGACACCTGAGTGGACGAATAACCATTTGGAATTAAATTCTGATCAGGTTTGTAATATATTAATCCATGAATTAGAACGCCATTTTGAACAATCATTAAACGTTGTAACTCGCTATGCACATCGCTGGCTCTACTCTTGCGTTGCACAAGATATTCGAGCAAGAGAAAGTTATTTATGGGATGAAAAAGGCCTCGGGCTGATCGGCGATTATATCAAAAGTGCTGGTGCTGATGAGGGTGACGGCGTTGAATCTGCTTGGCAAAGTGGCAAGCAGCTCGCGCAATGGATAACGTCACATGACTCCGCTGAGCATTCCTAGTGAGGAGCACAAAATGATAAATTTAGTGTGGTTTCGAAGTGATATACGAGTCTACGACAATCCTGCTTTATTTCACGCAATGTCGAATGGACAAACAGCGGCTGTCTATTGTCTCGCGAATGAACAGTGGGATAAACATGGGCTTGCACACATTAAGCGACGCTTGATTATTGATCATTTAATTGAGCTAGAGGAACAGTTGGCGAAACTTAATGTGCCGTTAATGGTTATCGATAGTGGGTTGTTTTCTAATATTCCTCAGCAGCTAGCCGATCTTAGTCGTGATTTAGGCGTAAGAAAAATATATTACAATCACGAATACGAAGTGAATGAGCAAGCCTGCAGTCATACTGTGGTTAAAGTATTGGCACACCAGAATGTTGAATCTCAAGGCTTTGATGATCAGTGTATTATTGCCCCCGGCGGTATACTTAATGGCAGTCGTGAATGCTATAAGGTCTTTTCAGCGTTTGCCAAAAATTGGCTAAACAGTTTAGCTGGCTTAGCGCGTCCTTTATATAATAAGCCGGCAGCGCAAAAACCACTCGCATTTTCATCTGATATTCAGTGTCTTAAAAATCACCTAATTGATGTCGATACTAATGATCGCTGGCCGGTCGGAGAAGATGAAGCGCACGATCGTTTAAATGTATTTATAGAGCAACAGGTCAGCGCATATCACAATACTCGCAACTTCCCTGATCTCGATGCCACCAGTCAGTTGTCTGTTTATCTCGCGTTGGGTACCTTAACAACCCGCCAGTGTTTACAAGCGTTGGTGAGTTATTCTGGGCGAGATGTTGAGTTATTATTTGAAGTACAAGGTGAAGGCGAGCGCTGCTGGTTAAATGAACTGGTTTGGCGCGAATTTTATCGCCATATTTTGGTGGCCTTTCCCAAAGTGTGCAAAGGCAAACCGTTTAAAGATCTGACGGACAACCTACCTTGGAAGTCGAATAATAAAGATTTCCAAGCCTGGTGTGAGGGTAAAACAGGGGTGCCTATTGTAGATGCCGGAATGCGCCAGCTTAATACTACGGGTTGGATGCATAATCGCCTACGCATGGTCGTCGCCATGTTTTTAACCAAGCATTTGCAAGTTGATTGGCGCTTAGGAGAACAGTATTTTTACAGTAAGTTAGCCGATGCTGACCTAGCGTCGAATAATGGCGGCTGGCAATGGTCTGCCAGTACGGGGGTTGATGCAGTTCCTTACTTCCGTATATTTAATCCCTATCGCCAGGCAGAAAGATTCGATCCAAAAGGAAGCTTTATCCGTAAATATGTTAAAGAACTGTCCAGTATTAATGGCAAGGCTATCCTTCAACCAAGTAAGGATCTTGCCATAGAGTGCGATTATCCTACTCCGATAGTGGATCTGAAAATGGCAGCAGAAAGTACTAAAACCCTATTTAAAAACCTTAAGGGCCCGTCGCTTGTACAAGGAATGGTTAACTAAGTGAATGCTTTTAAGCAGTTAGGTCATAATGCCATTCGATGGATTGATTCGGAAGCTGAACCTCGTAATGGCTCACATATTGACTTAAGCGATCCGCAAGCAACTGCTAACAATCGTAAAGTTAACTGGCAAAGGATTATTCCTTTCTTTTTAGTGCACCTTACCTGTTTATGTGTATTTTTTGTCGGCTGGAGCCCTGTGGCAATTATTGTATGTTTAGCCATGTTCTGGTTACGCATGTTTGCCATTACCGCGTTTTATCATCGCTATTTCTCTCATCGCAGTTTCAAAACCAATCGTTTTTGGCAGTTTGTATTTGCCGTTATCGGCGCCAGTGCTGCGCAACGGGGGCCATTGTGGTGGGCTTCGCACCATAGAAAGCATCACAAACATGCGGATGAAGCAAATGACTTACACTCACCCAAAAATGGTTTTTGGTGGAGTCATATGGGTTGGTTTACCTGTGAAGATGCTTTTAAAACAGACTATAGCGTGATTAAAGATTTAGCTAAGTTTCCGGAGCTGAGGTTTATTAATCGCTTCGATATTCTAGTGCCCTTTCTGTGTGCGACCTCTCTTTACTTGTTCGGTAAATTATTAGAAAACTATTATCCGTCATTAGAAACCACTGGCTGGCAAATGCTGATTTGGGGCTTCTTTATTTCTACGGTTATGCTGGCTCATTCAACGTTTACGATTAATTCACTTTGCCATACGTGGGGCAAGCGACGTTTCGAGACTAAGGATGATAGTCGTAATAATTTTTTCTTGGCTTTACTAACCATGGGTGAGGGCTGGCATAACAATCATCATCGTTTTGCGGTGTCTGCTCGCCAGGGGTTTTATTGGTGGGAAATTGATATTTCATATTATCTATTAAAAGTATTGAGCTGGCTGGGGATTGTTCATGACTTGCATCCTGTGCCCGCTCGAATCTTACAAGAGGGAAGAGATAATGATGCAAAGTGAAAAAGTGGTAGAGAACTTTCAACAACTCTATAACCGCATCGATAGAGATACTTTAACCTTTGAATTGTTAAATGAAGTTTATGACGACAGTATTAAATTTGAAGACTGTTTTCATAATATCAACGGTATACATTCATTGTTTGAATATTTCGAGGGGCTTTATGAAAATGTTAATTTCATTCGCTTCGATTTTGAAGATCAGTGGCTTAAAGAAAGCAGCGCTATGTTGACCTGGACTATGTCCTATCAGCATCCCAAGTTAAATAATGGTGAGCTAATTGCCGTTAAGGGTGCAAGCAAGCTTGATTTTAAACAAGGCAAGGTTGTTCATCATCGTGATTATTTTGATGGCGGTGCTTTGCTATACGAACACATTCCGTTATTAAAACGCGTGATACATTTTTTGAAAAATAGAATGTAATAAGCCACGCCTCATCAATAATTGTTATTGAATGATCATGGTTTTACAGCAAAATAAAAGATTAGGTGAAAGGTATGAGAGAAGGTCAACCCCAAGAAAAGCAAAAGATTGCAGTGATTGGTGCAGGAATATCAGGATTGTTATCGGCGTATTTATTAAGTCGTGAGCACGATGTCACGCTATTTGAAGCTAATAAATACCTTGGGGGGCATACGCACACTAAAACGGTTCAGTCTGGAGGTAAAACCTACGGCGTTAATACCGGTTTTATTGTGTTCAATGATTGGACATACCCAAATTTCATTAAGTTGATGGATCAAATTGGTGTGGTAAGTGAAGACTCTGAGATGAGCTTCAGCGTGCGCGATGAAAATACAGCGATCGAATATAACGGCACCAGTTTTAACAGCCTTTTTGCTCAGCGCAGTAATATTTTCAAACCTAGCTTCTGGTTTATGATTAAAGATATTTTACGCTTTAATAAACAGACCGTCGAAATGGTGCAAAAAGATAGCATTCCAGAAGGTCAAACCTTAGGGGAGTTTGTTAAAGAACACGGTTATGGTGATCGCTTTGTTAATCATTATATCGTTCCTATGGGCGCCGCAATTTGGTCTGCCTCGGTTGATGTGATGATGGACTTTCCTTTACGCTTCTTCCTGAAGTTCTTCAACAATCACGGCATGTTGAGTGTCGATAATAGACCTCAGTGGCGTGTTATTACCGGAGGTTCGCAGTCTTATGTCGAACCTTTGATTCAGTCGTTTAAAGATAATATTCACTTGAATAGTCCAATTGCTTCAGTCAAGCGGACCGACGAGAATGTTATGATTAAAACATTCTCTGGCGACGAGTTTGAATTCGATCAGGTGGTATTTGCGTGTCACAGTGATCAAGCTTTAGGAATGTTGGAAGAACCGACTCAAACTGAAAATGACATCTTAGGCGCGATTCCTTACCAACGTAATGAAGTTGTCTTACATACTGATAGACGCTTGATGCCAAAGAGAAAGCTAGCGTGGGCTGCTTGGAATTATCATATTCCTCAGCGCTTAAGTGAATATGCGATGGTGACTTATCACATGAACGCTTTGCAGAACTTTGGTGATGCCCCTGATGATTTTATGGTGACGCTGAACCGTACTGCTGAAATTGCATCGGGTAAAATCATCGATAAATATGATTATGCGCATCCCGTTTTTACCATGGACGGGATTGCAGCGCAGCAAAGACACAGTGAAATTAACAATAAAAACCGCAGTCATTTCTGTGGTGCTTATTGGTTTAATGGCTTTCATGAAGACGGTGTCAATAGTGCGCTGCGAGTTGCCAAGTCGTTTGGTATCGAGCTGTGAAGACTGAGACTGTGGCATTAAATAGTGCGGTTTATCGGGGCGATGTTAGACATCGTCGCTTTAAACCCGTGAGTCATGAGATTAACCATCCTATCTTTATGCTGTATCTAGATTTAGATGAGCTGCCTGAGCTATTTAAAAGGTACTGGTTTTTCTCGGCGGGTAAATTTAATTTGTCATCGTTTAATCGAGACGATTATCTAAACCCGAACATTGCTGACTTGAAGTTAGCGGTGATCGATAAGGTAGCAGAAGCGCTAGGCGCGGTTGCCAATGAAATTTCATCGGTAAGAATGCTAACCAATGTTCGCTATTGTGGGCACAGTTTCAATCCCGTGACCTTCTATTATTGCTATAACCAGTGTGATAAATTGTTATCGATTGTGGCAGAAATAACCAATACGCCATGGGATGAAAGGCATTGTTATGTTTTGCCCATTGCCAGTAACTTTGTGGCGGCATCGGCAAGCATAACTTATCAATTAAAAGGCCAAGGTAAACACATATTTGAGTTTCATAAACAGTTTCATGTATCGCCGTTTAATCCGATGAACATGGATTATCGCTGGGCATTTTCTGAGCCCCAAAAAAGCCTGCATGTGCATATGGATAACTACGTCGACGATACCGGTGAAGATGCGGGTGATAAACACTTTGATGCGACGCTGACTCTAGACCGCTACGAATTTAATAAAGCGATGCCCAAAGTATTGTTTCAATACCCTTTTATAACAATCAAAGTTGTTATTGGCATTTATTGGAATGCGCTGAAGCTTTGGTTAAAGCGATCGCCATTTTACGACCATCCAGGAACTGCTAATAAAAGTACTGATCCTTCAACTATAAATAAGAATTCTCGCTAACAGCGCTGGAGATAAATATGAATATGCCATCCGTTACAAATATGAATACAAGCACAAAAAGCTTTATCCCTGCGAAAGGCCAGTTATCAAAAATAGCGAGAAACTTGGTTCACAAACAGTTATTGAATTTGCATTCGGGTTGCTTACAAATCGAAGAGAATGGTGAAATATTTAGCTTTGGTCAATCAAGTGAAGAAACCGGATTAGTCGGGCGCTTAGTCGTTCATGACGTTAGTTGTTATGGTGAAATCATGACCGGGGGCAGTATTGGCGCTGCGGAATCATTTATGACCGGGGATTGGAGCAGCCCAGACTTGACTAAGTTGGTCAGAGTGATGGTTCGTAATATTGATATTCTTGATCAGATGGAAGGCGGTCTGGCTTTAATCTCTAAGCCCTTGTTAAAAGGCTTTCATTATTTCAACCAGAACTCAGCTAAGGGTTCGCGTAGAAATATAGCCGCGCATTATGACTTGGGTAATGACTTGTTTGAGGCATTCCTTGATCCAACCATGATGTACTCTTCAGGTATATTTCCATCGGCGGATGCTAGCATGGAAGACGCATCACTGAATAAACTAAAGATAATATGTGAAAAACTGCAGCTCAAGGCCGATGATCACTTGGTTGAAATTGGTACGGGCTGGGGTGGCTTCGCTATTTATGCGGCTAAACATTATGGCTGTAGAGTGACGACAACGACGATCTCTCAGCAACAATTCAATCTGGCTAAGCAGCGCGTTGAAGACGAAGGCTTACAAGATAAAATAACGTTATTACTAGAAGACTATCGTGATCTTAAAAAAGATTATGCGGGTCAGTTCGATAAGCTAGTGTCTATTGAAATGATCGAAGCCGTGGGTTGGAAATTCTATAATACCTTCTTCTCACATTGCAGCGTGTTATTAAAGCCTGATGGCATCGCCTTGATACAAGCGATCACCATTGCCGATCAGCGTTATGATCAAGCGCGTAAAGATGTTGATTTTATCCAGCGCTATATCTTCCCTGGTAGCTGTATTCCATCGGTAACGGCATTGGTTAATGCCAGTACCGATGCCAGTGATCTGAATCTTGTGCAAGCGCAAGACTTTGGTTTGCATTACGCGCGCACGTTAAAAATTTGGCAAGATACTTTTAATCAAAAGTCGAAAGAGATATCTGAACTGGGATACAGTGATGACTTCAAACGTATGTGGCAGTTCTATTTAAGCTATTGCGAAGGCGGCTTTGAAGAGCGTTCCATTGGCGTAAATCATTTAGTGTTTGCCAAGCCAAAAGCAAAGATGGCGTATTAATTTAATGTTTTATCTTCCCGTAATCGCTGCGCCATTAAATCAATAAAGCATCTCACCTTGCTGGAGGCCATTCGGCCTTCACGGTGAATGATGTGTACCGGCATTGCGGGTAATTGATAGTCCGACAAAATAGTTTTTAGCGATACCTCTTTTAACTCATCCGCAACTTGATAAGAAATTAATCGAGCGATACCTAACCCAGAAACCGCGGCATCGAGTGCGGCTTGATTGCTGGTCACTGTTAATCGGGGTTGGATGCGAATTGTCTGTTTGCCTTTCTGTTTTTGCTGCAACTCACTAAATTGCCAGTCGTGGGTCATGTTACCCGCGCTAGAGGCTATCAAGGTATGGTGTTTTAATTCTGCCGGTGTTTGTGGGATGCCATAGCGGGCTAGATATTCTGGTGACGCAACTAATACCAGCCGAACTTCACCAACTGTTTTAGCATGCAGAGTTGAATCGGGCAGCTGGCCAATACGAATCCCCACATCAAAGCCTTCTTCCAATAAATTCACTACGCGATCTAGAAATACAGCATCTACCTGTGTATCTGGATAGGTATTTAAATACTCGACCACCCCCGGCATTACATATTTTTGACCAAAGAGCACAGGTGCTGTCACGGTTAAATGACCCTTGGGTTCAGCGTTGATACCAATCGCCGCCTCGTTTGCTTGTTCTACTGCCGCGAGAATGCGGCGAGTATCCTCCAGATAGCGTGCTCCTGCTTCTGTTATACGCACATAGCGGGTCGTGCGGGTTAGAAGCTTGATACCCAGCTTATCTTCAAGAGCGGCAATGGCCCGAGTCACGGCAGGCGGTGACATATTCAAGCGTCGCGCGGCTGGGGCAAAGCCTTGTTCTTCTGCAACAGCAATAAAAACGGTCATTAGGTGCAGCTGATCCATGTAGGGCTCTCTGTACTAGTGGGACGATATAAACAAGAAGTGAAGTTATATTATTCCTATTAGTGGAATAATCAATTATAAAATATGACTATTCTTCTATTGGGTGGTATTTGGCACACTAGCGTCAGTTGTTGAGAAGCTGCTTTCAAAGCCTCAACCAATCAAACAATTAACGTAAAACAGACTAGATAGAAAGGAACACAATATGAGCCGTATTAACTTAGTGACTGAAGCCGCCGCCAACCCTGAGCAAGCAGAATTGTACTCAGCGATTCAAGGTCAGCTCGGCATGGTGCCAAACTTCTTGAAAATATTTGCCAATTCACCCGCGGCACTGCGGGCATTTTTAGGCTTACACGGCATTGCAGGTGAAGGTAGTTTAGATCCGTTGACTCGTGAGCGTATTGCGCTTGGCTTGGCAGAACAAAATGCTTGTGAGTATTGTGTATCAGCTCATACGGCGATTGGTCGTAAAGCGGGGTTGTCGAGTGATGAAATCGAAGCGAACCGTGCGGGTACAAGCCAAGATGCTAAAGCGGGTGTAGCGGTTAAATTTGCTCGTTCATTAGCAGAGCATAATGGAGCAGTAACCACAGCAGAATTAATCGAAGTGCGTAATGCCGGATATGATGACGCTGAAATCGTTGAAATTATTACCCATGTGGGCATGAATATTTTAACCAACATTCTAGGTAAAGCGAGTCGAGTAGAAATCGATTTTCCTAAAGTAGAACTGAATCCTGCTTAGTATGTACTGCAAGCGGATTCTTATGAGTCCGTTTGTAGATTTTTATTTCAATTGACATTAGCTTTTCACTCAGCCAATCATTAACAAGGCATCCAGGAGATTATCATGGCTCACCAATACGCAAAAATTGCTTTTACCGAAACCGTTCGTCAAGTTCAAAGCGAGCAAAATAGTCGTAATGGTTATGCCGGTATGGATCAGGGTGAAGACTACAACTATTTATTGAGTCAAAACGAAGCCGATTTTATTCAGGCTCGTGATAGTTTTTATATGGCCAGCGTAAGCGAAACAGACTGGCCTTATTTGCAGCACCGAGGTGGGCCAAAAGGTTTTATGCAGGTGATTGATGAATCAACACTTGGCTTTGCTGATTTTAGTGGTAATCGTCAATATGTGAGTACCGGAAATTTTAGAACCAATGACCGCGTTGCCTTGTTTTTTATGGACTATCCCAATCGTCGCCGTCTTAAAATGTTGGGTCGTATTGAATTAGTCGAAAATACAGATTGGGACTTGATGGCAACCTTAGAAGAAGCCAGTTCCGGTAAAGAAGGGCGCTATCGTGCCTCAGTTGAACGGGGTTTTCTTATTCATATCGAAGCCTTTGATTGGAACTGTCCGCAACACATTACGCCGCGTTTTAGTGAAGATGAAATCGAAAAAGCCATTGCACCTTTATTGGCAGAAAACAAAGCACTAAAGGAGCAGTTAGAGCGTCCGCTAAAAGATGTGTTAAATAACGAATCTGAGCTAATTTGGGGAGATGGCGAGCTACCGTTAGTGGTTAGTGGTATTAGACAGCTAACTCCCAGAGTGCGCGCCTACGAATTTCGTCATCGTGATGGACTTGATCTGCCCCAAGTAAGCGCAGGCACTCATCTTACCATTCCATTGCCGCCTTTAAAGAAAGGTGAGAAAGGTGAGAAAAGTGAAAGTAATAGATCGGCAAAAAGAGAACGCCATTATTCCATTTGCTCGAACCCAAACCGTCGTGATGTTTATGAAATCGCTGTGCTTAAAGAGGAGCAAGGTCAAGGTGGGTCTTTAGCTATCCATCAACATCTGCAATTGGGGCAAGAGATTCACAGTGCTCTCGCAGAGAACCATTTCACGTTGCATGATGATAATCGTCCGGCTGTTTTATTTGCTGGGGGGATTGGTATCACGCCCATTAAAGCGATGGCACAAACTCTGCAGCACAGAGGTAATGCCTTAAGCATTCATTATGCAGGGCGTAGTTTCACTGAGATGCCTTTTCAAGACCGTTTGCAGCGTGCTTTTAAGCAGAACATTCACTTTTATTCTGCCGAATTACAGCAACGTTTAGATATTGAAAGCGTAATGAAACAAGAGATGATGCAAGCAGGTGATGAGGCTGTATTTTATGTTTGTGGCCCAAGTTCATTAATCGATGCGGTCATTACGTTAGGCCATTCGCTTAATATTCAGCCTGAACGAATCCGGTTTGAGCGCTTTAGTCATCACATTAGCGATGAAGCAAAACCGATTAGGGTTGAGTTTGCCAAATCCAATAAAGTGATTCAGGTAGAGAAAGATCAGACAATTTTGGATGCTGCGTTGGCGGCAGGTATTGAAATCCCCTTTAGTTGTAAAAGCGGAGATTGTAAAACCTGTGCGGTGAAAGTCTTAGCGGGTAAGCCGCAGCATTTTGATAACAGCTTGAGTAAGCATGAGCGCGTGGATGAAAGTTTAATGTGTCCATGCGTATCCCGTGCGATTGATGACAATCTTGTATTGGATGTTTAATTTCACCTTGTAATAAATGAGTTTTGATCAGAGGATTTTAGTATGGATTTTAATATTACGGTAGAAGATAGTCGCAAGCCATTACCGAACTTTAGTAAAGAGAGCGCGATCGAGAAGATACGATTAGCGGAAGATGGCTGGAATAATCAAAACCCTGAAAAAATTGCTACGGCCTATAGTCTCGACAGCGTTTGGCGCAATCGTGATACCTTCGTTAACGGGCGCGCAGAAATTGTCGGTTTTTTAACGAGTAAATGGCAAAAAGAAAAAGAGTATCGTTTAATTAAAGAGCTCTGGGCTTACAGCGAAAACCGTATTGCGGTGCGCTATGTTTATGAGTTTCAGAATGAAGGTGGGCAATGGTTTCGTGCCCATGGCAATGAGAACTGGCAGTTCAATGAGAAAGGCCTAATGACAGAACGCCATGCCAGTATTAACGATGTTGAAATTACTGACAGTGAGCGTAAATTTCATTGGCCTTTAGGTCGTCGCCCAGATGACCATGCGGGTTTATCTGAGCTAGGCCTGTAAAGCTCAGTCTTTCGAATAAAAAAGATAAATGAAATTGTCATTGCTCAATATTAACGTCTATAACTGTCTAGATTAACGTGCTGGTATCGTCCTAAGGAGTCTAAATGCCTAATGTAATCCTAGAATCGACAATTACTTGTCCTGACTGTGGTCATAAAAAAACAGAAGAAATGCCAACCAATGCCTGCCAATATTTTTATGAATGTGAATCGTGCCATAAGCTGTTAAAGCCTTTGTCAGGGGATTGCTGTGTCTATTGTTCTTATGGCTCAGTCAAGTGCCCACCAATTCAGCAAGGCAGTGATTGTTGTACATAGCTTCTAACCACTAGATCTTATTTTATAGCCATACTCGGGCGTAAGTCTGTCATCTTAGGTTTGTCTTTTTTAGTCGAAGTCGCTGAAATAGTCGTTTAGGTCAAAAGAAAGCCTCAATTGTAATAGCAGAAGTGCGTGCCCCTACGCATGGGTAGACGTATTCTTTAGCCCTAACAAAGATGCCGTACACGTAATCGACAAATCGACTCTAGAGATTGTGAAGCCTTCTGGTAAGTATGGCGTGTGAAATAAAGCCCAATATGCGCGGGGGACTAGTCATTAGGATTGAATATTAATGTAATAGTTGAGAAATTAAGGTTGAAAATTACTAGTGTCTTTATGAGTCAATAATCGTTTTATTAACCTGATTTGATACATGTTATATTCTTAAAAGGCCGTCTATTTAGATAGCTTTTTTTATTGTTTTTAATTTTGTTATTAACTTTGATTTAATTGATAGAAACTTGTAAACTTGTCTGAAATTCACAGGATAATTAATATCTAAGTGATTCACGAAAATAAAGGAATATAAGTGTGATGAGTAAGTTGGTTTTTGTTGTATTCGTAATGACTATTTTAAATGGTTGCTCAGCAGTAAAATTCTACAATAATGCTCCTTTAGATGCGAAAACTACTTTTCAGGTTCATAACGTAGAACATATTAAACGTAGTAATTCCTACTTCGAAATTTATAAATTAAACTCAAAGAATTACGCTATTAGCTCCGCCAAAAGCTTGCGTAAAAATGCACTTGAATCATTAAATCACTCGATTATATTAACTGAGAATCAGCATTCTGAGCTAATAACTTCCCTAGAAAAAATCATCACTCATTATAACTCTAGTCCTGTAGGCGAGATTGATATTATAGATTACAGGCTGGCGCTTAACGAAGTCAGTACTTATATTTCTAACAGTACAAGTCTAGTGATGGGAACCGCAGAAACAGAAGCGACAAAATATGATTATCATGAAGTTGTTCTAAGAATACAGTTTGAAAATACTAAGAAAAGTTTCTTTAGCTCAGGTAAAGCACTGAAGCTATATTTTAGTGGTAAATCGTATTATATAAATATTGACGATATTAAAGAGATTAAAGCCGATCTAGAACGATAGCCCAGAAGGCCGTCGTATGTGTAGTCGCCGAATGTGGACGATAGAACCTGTGTTCGGAAATATTACCAGTAATAAAAGTTTGAACCGAATAGGATTTCGAGGCTAAGTAAAAGCGACCGCTCAGTGGCTAATGTGCTGTATGGTGCACAATATAGAGAAGCCATGGAAGAATAGTGAAGTAGAGAGTTGGGCCTAGTCAGGTGTTATTAGAGACTCTGAACGATCGAGTTTAGAGCTGTCTAAATTCATGTTTGACAAGGTGAGCGATATACTCGAATATCAATAACATTATTAAAAATCTCAATAAAACAGAGCAAATTAAACGGAATTTTTGAGGAGTAGGGGGGGCATGTCTAAATATCGTATTTTTCTACACCCTCATTATACGCAAAATAGCGATTTCGGTTGGCAAGTAGTAAGAGTTTATATCCTGATATTTCATTTCATTTCACTACAGATCAGGCTCTATTTGGTATTCACCGCGATACATTTTCAATTTCGTATGCACGAGAGAAAATTGTAGGCAAGCATAAGTCCACTCAGTTTGCAGTGCCAATGGTTAGTTTCTGTGATCTAAAACTTTCAGAGTCAAAGGATCATATGGATAAATACTGAAATTATGGAATCGGATTAAAGAAAGAGTGGGCAAGCAAAGAAGGCTTAAATCCTGTGTTTTATACAAATAAGTCAAGCCCATTTACGACCAGTTTCATAAAATCCGTAGAGGGGATCTATAAATCGATAGAGGATGTCGATGATCCTTGTTCACAGATAGTCGCGCAACAAAACTATATGGATATATTAAATACATATAGTCTCATGAAAAATTATGAAGGGGGCTTGAAACGGCGTAATGGCAAGACCACAAGAAACTATAGATTTTCCGACGAACGTGAGTGGCGATATGTCCCATCGATTACAGATAATTACTTTCCGTTTATTCCAATAGAAAATATTGATATAGACGAAAAGAAAGCCAGATTCAACCTAAGTATTTCACACTTACATCTTGAATTTTGTCCAGATAATATCAAATACCTAATTATTGAAAGTGATGCAGATATTAATCGTCTTATTGATCACTTAGAAAGTGTAAAAGGAAGGTTCGATGTGGCTACAAGAAGGCGGCTAGCAAGTAGGATACTTACTGCCGAACAGATAAATTCAGATGTCTAAAAAACGTAGCGGGGTCAGGTCTTGTCTTTTGCCTAAGCGCACAAAATAAGACCTGGCTCTCAGGCTTATTTTGCATTATTTTTTTGGTGATGATTATTAAGAATAGTATTAGTTTTTTTAAAGATTTTGAATGTTCAATAAAATTCAAAATAAAAGGGATTGAAGAGGAGATTTTCTCAAATTTAATTGTTAATAATGGTGGGCTAGCACGACTAAAATCTGAATCGGGTGGTTTAAGATATATAATAAATGGGATGCCACTTTCAGAGAATGAAAAAGAACGATTTTCAGGACGATCAAATTCAAAGCGCTATGTGTTTGTTGATTGTGGAGTAAGTGGGCCGTACATATACCCAAATTACATTATTGAGGGTGTTGAAGAAGAAAGCTATACAGGTATAGAGGTCTCCTTAACTGGATTTTCATCATGGTTTGATACTGATACGTCGTATGAAATTACTGATACGGGTTTTAAAAAAGATTTACCAGATAAAAGCTTTGATGAAGTGGTAAATATTGATGGATGTAAATATAGGATTAGCAGTAATGGTTGTGTGGATGTTGAAAATATTAAGGCCCGTGATTTTTTAGTTTCTGAGTACACAACTATTAAAATTTTAAAAGTTAATGGAACCATTTCAGAGGCTGATGCGAAGAAACTAGCTAATGATATGAGGAAGTTGTTTTCGCTTTTACTTGGCTATCCTTTGGCTTTGGAGTATGTATGGTTGTTGGTTGAAACAACACATATTAGGCGACCGTTGTATTTCCCTGCACAAGGTTCAGATAAAGACCCATTTGATAATAAAATAGATTGTATTATTTCCTCTTCATACCTTCATTCTAATGATGGTTGGAAAAAAATATTTAAAAATTATTACTCTAATCCAACTCAAGGAAGATTTCATAAGATATGGGGAGTTTTACCCACTTTATTTGATTATAACGGTATTTGGGAGTATGAGTTGTTGGGGTATATTAGTGTTCTAGATGCTTATACTGATAAAGTTTCAAAAAAATATCGAAAGAAGTTGGATGAGGATGTGTACGCGCAATTAATAAGTAAATTAACGGGTGTTATTGATATTTTTCATAAAGAAATTGGCGCTGATTATGATGAGATAATTTCTAGCTTTAAAAATGGTGTGGGTGGAATTAAGAATACTAATTTACCCACTTTTAGAGAAAAGTTTAATTCTGTCTTTTCAGGAGAGAATAAGAATATTTTAGATATATTAGATTTCGATAATGATGATTTTTCAGCATTGTTAAAAATTCGTAACTCAGCTGCGCACGGCAATCCCGTCGCAACTAAATCTGATTTCGATTTGAATTTTGAGTGCAGGTTGAATTCGAAACTTAAGAGTATTTTATTTTATTTGGTGTACCTTGACTTTGGTTTTACATCTATGGAGTTTTTTGAATTTATTAGTCGGACCTTCAATAGAACTATTAAAGGTGCAGGAGTTTCTGAATATAAATTAGATGGGATTTTAGGGTGTGAAGATTTTTATGAATTTTGTGATCTTGATTTATTGGAGGTTAGTAAAACTAACAAAATTAATATTGCTGTTGAAGTGGATGAGGAAAGCGGGATATATAAATTTAATCGACAAATAACGGATGAGATTTGGAAATGGATGTCAAGTATTGAAAAAGAGCATTCTAATATGGAAGATCATGTTCAGGCTTTTCTTAATGCGAGTGGAAGTAACCGTGTAAAGTATATAGCACGATCCTATGTATTTTGTGGTGAAAAACATATTCAGATAAATGGAATGTGTTTAATTACTTTTGAGAAAGAGCTTGAAAAAACACTTTAGATTAAGGCGCGAGAAAATAACTAACCAGACACCCATCATAGGGCTGCGGGCGAGGTCCGAGGGTCAAGTTTTGCCTTTTGCCTTAACGCATGGGCGAGGGTCAGGTCTTGTGTTTTGCCTTGCGCGCACAAAACAAGACCTGACCCTCACGCCCGTGATAGCTTCGAACGGTGTTTTAATACCCCGTAAAAATCTATAACAAACGCGAGCACAACGCCAACTTCGTTGGCTCCGACTCATAACAAGTTGCTCGCGGGTGTCGCGGGCGTTATATTCAAATTTTAATCTAGGAGTAGCTGTTGTCTTTTATTATCTTTGTTTTTAAGAGTATGTGTGTTGTAGCGATAGAGTTAATTACTTCTTACTTAATAGCAGGTGATTACTTCAGGGGAAGAAGAGGGCTCATGGTAGATATTTTAGCGGCCATGGCAATGATTCTAATAGGGTTGTTTCTTTCCTTTGGTGGTGCAGCCTGGCTGTCAATATGTGACAAAAGAAAGCTATCTGAAGGCGGTCCAATAACTTTTGATTACGAGCGTTGCTCAAAGCATGCAGATGTACTTTCTGAGTGGGGTGAGCTCTTCCAAA
Source organism: Oleispira sp. (assembly GCA_036960605.1). GTDB lineage: Bacteria > Pseudomonadota > Gammaproteobacteria > Pseudomonadales > Oceanobacteraceae > Oleispira. The sequence continues at coordinate 52,668 of JBALXI010000001.1, forward strand.
CCTCACTGGGTTTAAATCCAGTACTAGTAGCAATATTATTCTATTTCATTGTTAAATGGGGACTTCCATTATTGAGGCGATGAATACAAGGCGCGAGGGTCAGGTCTTGCCTTTTGCCTTAAACGCACAAAACAAGAATTGACCCTCGGCCAGTATTTATCTAATGGGATAAAATATTTTGTTTTTGATATTGCAATATTTCGGTTAGTTGATAAATGAAAAAAGAAGATGGTTATAATAATTTATATAAAAATAGATGCTACATCAAAAACAAGATTTCATGCATCGCGACGGCTGAAATTGCATGAGAAGTTCTCAACATATATTGTGGTGATGATCTCTTTGGGCCTGATACTAATCTCCCTTATACAGGCTTATGATTTAGGGAATAATATTGATAGTGATTTGGTAGGGCTAATCCAAGTATTTTCGGCTATTGCTGGTTTGCTTTATTTATTACTAATTGATAGAAATGATTTTTCAAGTTTTCTGAGAAAATGTGTTCTTGTGCGTCACAGTTAGGTGAGTTAAAACAAAAGTTCCATCCATATTTAGATGATACGTATGATGTGGCGGTGTATGGTGAATATCGTGATGAATATAATGGCATTTTAAAATTATTTGAAACACATTCGAATAATGATTTTAGAGGAGATTATTTTAGGGCTAAGCTTGAAATGCCTGAAAATTATTCGATTAGTGGTTTCTAATGGTGGACTGCAAAGTTTAAAGTGTATTTTAGTTTTTATGATGAATTTTATCTCATATCCGTTAGTAATTTCGATATTGTCTTGGCTGATATGCTGGCTATGGTTTGGTGATGTTGTTGCATTAACTTAACCCGAATTCAAAGGCCAAACGTCAAGACTTACATTTTGCCTAAGTGCACAATGCAAGACCGGACCCGAATGGCATGAGATGAATATGTATCGATTACTATGCGTACAGTTCTTTTTTTCGTGCATTGAATGTTTCGCGAAGGCAAAGAAACCTGACCCTCATTCAATGCCCCCATCCATTAACGAGAAGCCCTCATTGAGAATGCCATTCGGAGTAATTCCAGCTGGCGGCCATTTAAAGGCTGCTTAGGCTCTCTCAACAACATAGGTAAGAACATGGAACTAATAAGAACTACCACTAAGTCCACTACAGACTTCGCTGATTTATTCCCTATAGACAAAGCATTAATGCGGGTCTTGGTTGTATCTGGCTATTACGACAATGGCTCTATCGTGCAGCTACTTGAGATGCTTAAGAAAAGTGGCCATAAACGAGCAGCTTTAGAATTTGTCGTTATCGTTGACGCATTTGCTAGTCGCTGTTACTCCAATTCAAATGTACTCAGTGATCTAGCAGCGATAAACCGGAAAATAAGAAAAATTTTCAGCCATGAAAGAAGCGGAATATATCTGGCAAAAACCAGTCCTCTTTTTCATCCTAAGGGATATTTGGTTGAGTCAAAGAATGATGGCCGCTTTGTTTTAGGGTCGTTGAATTTAACCAGTAAAGGTTTAACTAAAAATGAAGAGCTTATTCTTAGTCTCTCTTATAGTGTCGCGGGTAAAGGAAAAAAGAATAAGATCGCACAAGATTTCAAGTACTATATAGATGACTTATTTAAGAGGGACGTATTAACGCGGTTGGACTGTGTCGATGCTAAAAAAACTGCCTCAAGTTCTCTAAGAGATGTTTTAATCTCTGGTCGGTTATTTTCAGAATTCAAAGCTCAAGATCCTTTTCGGTTTGACCTTGATTTACCCGATGAAGTTGTCAAAGAAATATCATCGCTAAATCCCATGTTAGAAAGTAAAACGACTAATACCATTTCTATCGCTAAAATAATTGAAGATGAACGTAATGGGCTGGGCATAAAAATCCCACATTCAACAGTGATAAAATCTCAATGGAAGAAATACTGCCTTCAAAGTTGTTATGGTTATTGGGCTCCCCAATGCTACTTAGAAAGTATAGAAAAGGAACTTGCTAAAAAATCTGATGCCAAAAATCCATTTTATACTGCAATAATATCAATCATCAGTAATGAAGAAAGGCGTGTATTTCAAGCATTGGAAAAAGTTTGTCAAACAATATCAGAGGGAATAAAAGTTGATTTTCCAGGCTCAAATTGGAATTACTCGAATCCTGTTGAACTGCAAAATGGCTGGAATAAATGGCTCTTATTATTCAAGCGAAAAGCCGAAAATAGTGAGTATATAAAGCGTTTAAGCTCTGGCGTATCGAACGTTTCTGTACCCGATGTTTGGTGTGACCCTATATCAAAGGATGAATTTGAAAGCAGTATATTTGACGCCATGATTTATGAATGGCAGAAATCTGGAGACAATGAGAGTAGGAACGTTCCTGCTTCTAGAGTGCTAAATGAACTTGATCCGTCCATTCCTTTTTCTGATATTGAATCGTTATCAGACAGAATAGATGAATATATAGATGAGAAATGTGGGGAAGAGTTATTTCATTGGGATTATGAAGCCCCTGAATAGTCGGGGGGCCATGAATGCTGCGGGGTCACACGGCGCGAGGGTCAGGTCTTGCCTTTTTCCAAATACCCACCACCTATATTTAAGCTCTTAAATATAGGTGGTCGCTATGTCACGGCCCATGTGATTAGCCTCTCATATATAAGAAGCCAAATGCCTTGTACCACGTTACCAGTCGCGGCAACGCGCAACAAAACATTTACCTTACCAATGCCGACCGGCAACATTTTTTAAATGCACTTAACCACGTATGTCAGCGCTATATCTGGGTGGTGCACGCATCATTAGTTATTGTCACAGTTTGCCAAAACCAAAAATGTAGCCATTAGGCGCTACCGTGAATTTGTTAAAGCCGGTACTGATGCCGACTTAACAGAGGTGCCAAGAGTGCAACGCCGGCTGGCTACCTTTACGCTGCAAGTCATAATGGACAAAAACCCAGACCGTAATACCGGTATTTTAGAAGCCTACCAAACAGGGCAGTTCAGCATGAAAGAAGTGGGTTTGCAGTTTGGGTTGCAGTATTCACGGGTAAGCCGAATAGTGAGTAGCGCACAACGCAAGACCTGACCCCCGTTACATGCCCGCTATTGTTCAAATTACAGGCTAATAATCGATAGAGGTATTGTCGCCAAAATCGCTAATAAGATCAGTATCAAATGGCAAGTCAGCTTCTTCCTCGTCAGGTAAGTCTTTGAAATCTGCTTCAGCTTCTATTTGCATTTTAAGGTCTGGGTACAGCAGTCTTTCTGGCTCTAACAGACTTTCATAGGCGTGAACAAAATGAGTGGGGTTTATATTGCCACGCAAGACTAGTTCAAAAAAGCTGATGTAAATTTCAGGTCCGCTATTTTCAAAGGCAAGGAGTTCAAAAGTTTTGTGAAAGTTTTCCTTAATGCTCGGTAGCCAGTCTTCGATCCGTTGACTTATCGCTACTCCATATTTTTTCTGAATAGTTTCCTAAGAAATGGACGGGTGCTGAGTTTATTGATTATCCTTCACCTTTCTTAGTAATTATTAGTCTAAAAAACAACCAGCTTCCTAGTTATTTACCCCTCTAAATACGTTAAAATAAACACTGTATTTAATCACAGTATTGGTGGCTTATGTCTATTCCTGAAATTGAGCATAACTCTGATAAACCCTCTGGAATCTCTTCTGCTTGTTCTTCTTTTAGTTCTGCCGATTATAACGATCAGCTGGCCGATAAAATAACCACCTTGGCTGGACAGATTAATGCTGCTGAATATCGTTTTCTTAAATTGATCTCCGAATTTGATCTTCGTGAGGCTTGGGCGGCTGCGGGTATTCGTTCTTGTGCGCATTGGTTAAATTGGAAGTGTGGTCTTTCGATGGGGACTGCACGCGAGAAGGTGAGGGTTGCACGAGCATTAAACGGTTTACCTGCAATTAATTCAGATTTTGAAAAAGGCGAGCTGAGTTTTTCTAAAGTACGTGCCATGACCCGTGTTGCGACTGAGCAGAATGAATCGCAGTTATTGATGATTGCACAATACGGTACTGCGCAGCATGTGGAGGTTTTGGTTAGGGCTTTCCGTACCGTGACTCGTTCTGATGAGTTGGCTAAAGATGATACTGGTAAGTCTGAAAGTCAGTGTGATAAAGATCGTGATCAGCTTCAGAGAGATAACCGCAGCGTTTCTTGTTATCAGGATGATGAGGGCATGTGGATTATTCAGGCTAAGTTGCCTGCTGAAGAAGGGGGCTTGTTAGTGAAGGTGCTTAAGGAGTTGGGTGATCAGTTTGCGGAATCGGCGACGCTTTCTGAAAATGAAAAAAGCGTTCCCGCAGGAACGGAAACGTTTCAGCCCAATGAAGATATTGCTGGAAACTCTGTAATATTAGACAAGATCACATTTCCTCAGCGTCGGGCGGATGCTTTAGTCGCGTTGTCTGAGCATTATCTTGCCAGTTGTACGGATTCTTCGGTGCCATCGTTAACGTCTTTAAAGGCTGCTGAGCGTTGTCAGCTGGTATTGCATGTATGTGATGATGCTTTTAATAGTGCTGCTAATACCAACTTGGATGGCCGCTGGTTATTACCAGATGCGGCAAGGCGTTTGGCCTGTGATGCGAGTTTGCTGGTCGTTAAGGAGGATAGTGCGGGGAATGTATTGGATATTGGGCGTAAGTCGCGGATTATTCCGCCAGCAATGTCACGGGCGCTAGGGATTCGTGATGGTAGTTGTCAGTTTCCGGGCTGTTGTGAATCTCGTTATGTTGAGGGGCATCATATAAAGCATTGGGCTGATGGTGGTGATACTAAGTTGGATAACTTGGTGACGCTGTGTCGTTATCATCATAGAGAGCTGCATCGGGGTGCCTTCTTTCTTTCACTTAAGCCAAAACCTATTAATGCTGATTCGGCTAAGGCGGTGCACTTTAGGGAGCGTTTATGTTTCTCGACGGTTGATCGTTATTTTGATTCGCCTTTCAGTCGTTCTAAAGACTTCGTGATTGCTGCGAACCCTGCCAAGTTTACCTGTGCGTGTAGTGATTTTGCTGAATTGGAGAAGCGCTTGGCTGATGATGTTAGTGAGGCAATTACTGCGACGACGGCGGTGACTAAGTGGACGGGTGAAGTAATGGATTTAAGTATGGCGGTGGATGGGTTGTTGTGGGCGAGTGGTGGTAGGGCTGGATTGGGTTAGTTTTGATTTTGTTAATTAATGGCTGTAATCTCAGCAGTCGTTAAATCGTGATGTTTTCGTGTCAGGTTTCCCCAAAACGGTTCGTAATAATTAAGGATGTAGAGTGAGTAATAGAGCAATATTTAGGTTGGCAGTTATCGGCATTCTTTTATTTGATTTTGCTATTGCCGGCATCGTTATGTTTTTTGACAACGGGGCGTTAGATGCTGCTTGGGAGCTACTGCCTGAATTTATAGATTGGTATTCTTTGTACGAAAATTATTTTGTGATGTTGGTGTCTTCTCTTGTTTTCATTTTGGCTGTATCAATCATCAGTTTAGTCGGTGTGCTCATGTTTAAAGCTTGGGGGCGATGGTTGTATCTCGGGGCTACGATATCGATATTCCCCATTTCTGTGATGACAGGGCCTGCGATATTTTATGGTTGGGAGACCGCATTATTTGATTTCGCAAGTATGTTCCATGGCGCTATTATTTTATCGATGTTCTTACAGCCAATCGCCAGTGAGTTTAAAACTCTTGACGCGGTGGCATCGTCTAAATGAAACCAAATGAGTTAGTTAAGAACTGGTTCGGTGATGAGTTCAGAGATCTTCATCCGTTATTACAGCAACTGCATATCAAAGGCGGCAAGCTTGCGGGTGACGTTGATATTTCTTATGGGAAAGGTCTTGCTGGAATAATCGGGGCTAGGCTAGCGAAGAAAATGAACTTACCTGATAAAGGTATTCACCAGCTCGTGGTGAGTATTTCTCATGACGACGATGGCTTACATTGGGGTCGTCGCTTCAATGGCCAGACGTTAGTAGAGTCTTTATTTAAACCTTTTGGCAATATTCAGCAAGGTTGTTGGGTTGAAACAACAGGGCCATTAACCATGAAGTTGACGGTTGATATTATTAACGGTGGTTGGTATTGGCGGTGCCTAAAGATTAATTTCTTCGGTTTCCCCATGCCGCTTTGGTTAACGCCTAAGGCGAATGCTTATAAAGTGATTGAGAATGGTCAATATCGTTTCTTTGTTGAATTCTCGTTGCCCGTTATAGGTTCTTTAGTTTGTTATCAGGGGTTGTTGCAGGCGGAGAACATTGAGTGAGTATTGAGAAAGAATTAAGAATAATGCATGCCTGTGAACTTGGCGCCGTTGGCGTTTATCGTGGGCATAAATGTGCAGCTCGGTATTTCTTTAGGGCGACTGTTTCTGATCTCGATGATATGCGCTCTCATGAGAAGAATCACGCTTCTATTTTTAGGAGTTTATTAAAAGAACGTAATGGCCGGTTATGCTTTGGACATCAATTGTTTTTTGTTGGCGGTCTTTTTTATGGTGTGATCGTTGGGTTGCTTGGCCTTAAGGCGATTGGTACCAGTACTTACACCATCGAAGGCATAGTGAATGATGAATTTGATCTAGCACTTGAAAAGGTAAAGTCGGATAGCACTGTCTGTAATGAAATTAGAGCGATACAGGTAGAAGAGCAGGAACACAGAGATTCTGGAAAAGAGCTAGCAGGTGGGAATTACTTTTTATCGGGTGTTGTAACGAGAATTGCAAAATCAGGTGCATACACGGCGAAGCATTTAGCTTCGCTTCTATGATAGGGCAGCAATATTCAACTAGGTCATCAAAATAACGATGGCAGCGGTGCAGATCACACTGCCGGTTATGAATAAGCCAAAGACACGGAACATTAAGTTTTCTTTCAATTGGCTCACGCCATAAATGTGAGAAAGCCTTGCGAGAATGAACACAGTGCAAAGCCCATGGATTAATAATGCATTGTGGCTTTGTATTTCGACGAAATAAATCATCATGAGTGTTAGTGGTACATACTCCGCAAAGTTGCCGTGAACACGAATAGCACGCTTCAGCTGTTTATCCTTTCCATCTCCTAACGAGACCTTTAATTGTTGCCGAATACGAATCACGCGAAAACTCAACGCTACGAATATTAGAGCCAGAATGGCCGCGTAATAGGGGGTTAGTAGCATGTTTTATCCTTGAGTGCTGGTGAGCATGTTTTATTGGGAGGTGGCTGTTAAAATCAATATAAGAAAGTTATTCTATAAGTCTGACGCTAACAAGCCATAAAAACTTGCTTATAGAAAACTTAAGGCTTCTTATGAAATATAAAAATGTGCCTCCCATTCAGCTTATCCCAGTATTTGAAGCGGCTGCACGCCATTTAAGTTTCAAATTAGCGGCTGAGGAGTTGTGTGTGTCGGCTCCTGCGGTTGCTCAGCAGGTGAAAGTATTTGAGCAATGGTTAAAGAAACCTTTATTTTATCGTCATACTCGGGCGTTAAGTCTGACATTAGAGGGGGAGTATTATTTTAAGGTGGCTCAAAAAACAATGAAAAGTCATTGTCAGGGGCATGTTGAATTTATTCGTCGTTTTGAAAAAACATCATTAACCTTGAGTGCCCCTTCGTTTGTTGCGCAAGAACTATTAATGCCCAACTATCTGAAATTTTCTGATTACTGCCCAGGTACCAAGTTACGCATTGAAACTCGGATGTCGTATGTCGATTTTGATAGTGAAACCACCGATGCCGCGGTGCGTTTTGGTGATGGTCATTGGCCAGATCTAAACAGCATCTTTTTATCCAAGGTTTCTGTCGCCCCGGTGTATGGTCCAAATTATGAGTTTAGGGATAGATTTACTGAGATATCTGAATTATATAAACACCGTCTGATCTATGCAGAACCTGAAATGTCTGACTGGGGCGAGCAGCTTTGTCCAAAGGGGCAGGTTCAGCAGTTTGATAACATTATTTGTGATTCTTACATTGCTGCAGTTAAAGGCGCAGCGGATGGTTTGGGGGTTGCCTTAGGTATTTTCCCTACCTTGAATGAATGGGTGAATGCCGAGAAGCTGATATTACCTTTTCCTCAGCAGATAGAAACCGATAAGGGATTCTGGTTTGTCTATCCTAAAAAAGACTCATCGAATGGCATGATAGAGGATGAAAAATACCAAGGTTTATATCAATGGGTGAAAGATATATTTGTTGCTATTCCTCCGCTTGAAGATAAAAAGTGACTTCAAGTGGTATTCATCTGCGCTAGGCCGCAAATGTCACTCTATCTGTCTTCGTATGTCATTGAGCCTTGTCGTGACATTCACTATCTTCATTATCAAATGACGCTTTAATCAATTATTTCTTTGTCCATTGTGATAGCGTGCTACAGAGTTAATCATTTGAAACAGTACTCGTAGCAGTAACCTGCCATAGAATAAATATAAAAGGATCCTTATGAGTAACCGCAACAGTAATGGCGCGAAAGCTTTAATTAAAACTCTGACGAATGCGGGTATTGATACCTGTTTTACCAATCCAGGCACGTCAGAAATGCATTTTGTGGCCGCTTTAGACAGCTCTGATATGCGCGCGGTATTGTGTTTGTTCGAAGGTGTGGCAACGGGTGCTGCTGATGGCTATGCGCGGATTGCTAATAAACCTGCGGCGACGTTATTGCATCTAGGTTGTGGTTTGGGCAATGGTTTAGCGAACTTGCACAATGCTCGTAAAGCGCGAGTACCGATGGTGAATATTATTGGTGACCATGCTATTTATCATAAGCAATATGATGCACCGCTAGAATCCGACATTGTTACGGTTGCGCGTAATGTTTCGAGCTGGATACGCACGAGTTCAACGACCGAGCAAGTCGGCGCCGATGCCGCCGAAGCCATTGAGGTTGCACAAAAAGCGCCGCAGCAAATTTCTACCCTGATTTTACCCGCCGATGTTTCATGGGGAGAGGGTGGGGTTGTGGTTGATGCAGATTTAACCCCCGTGGCTAAAACGGCTGCGGATGAAGTGGTTAGTCAATTGGCTGATGTTTTATTAACGCGCGGCAAGAAAACAGCTATTTTATTGGGTCGTCGTGTCTTACTCGAAGAAGGCCTAATGGCGGCGTCTAAAATTTCCGAGAAAACCGGTGCTAAGTTGTTCACCGAAGTATTCCCTACGCGGCTAGAGCGTGGCGCCGGACTGCCTAATGTTGAGCGCATTGCTTACTTATCAGAAATGGCGTCGGTGCAGCTAAGTGGCTATGAGCATTTGATTATTATTGATAGCGCTGAACCGGTTTCATTTTTTGCCTATCCTGGTAAACAGAGTTATTTAGTGCCGAAAAAATGCACGGTGCATCACCTTGTGACTCCTGAACAGGATGCGGTAGGCAGTATTCAGGCCTTAGTTGAAGCAGTCGCTGCAACGGATATCGAGCCTAAATTACAGCAGGCTAGCCGACCTAAATTACCGACAGGTAAACTTAATGCGAGCAAGGTATGTGAAGCGGTGGGTGCGCTTATGCCGGAAAATGCCATTATTTCAGATGAAGCCCAAACCTCGGGTTTAAAGCTGCCTATTAGTACTGCGGGAGCGCCAAGGCATGATGTGCTGACCTTAACGGGGGGCGCGATTGGTCAAGGTTTACCCGTGGCGGTTGGCGCTGCGATTGCAGGGCTAGATCGTGCGGTGATCAGCCTAGTGGGTGATGGTAGCGCTATGTATACCATCCAATCTTTGTGGACCATGATGAATGAGAATTTAGATGTCACGGTGATTGTTTTGAATAATCGATCGTATGCGATTCTTAATATTGAGCTGGAGCGAGTCGGTGCCGAGGGTGCAGGTCCTAAAGCTAAGTCTCAATTAGATTTGTCTAAAACCGAAATTGATTTTGTGGCTATCGCAAAAGGCATGGGCATGCCAGCAGAAAGGGCAACCACCGCAGAGGACTTTAATGATGCCTTAGCAAGGGCTATTCGTGAGCCGGGCCCGCATTTAATTGATGCCATTGTGCCGAGTGAATATGAAGGTTTGAAGCTGAAGGTATTGCCACATTTGTTGGGGGCAATGAGTAAAATTCCTTCACCGATTGCTAAGGCGCTAAAGAAAAAATTGGCCCCTTGATTTATTAAGCGGTCATCCATTTTATTACAGATTAAAGTAGATAGCTTAAGGCGAAGATCGCCTTATTTTCGTACCTCGTACCGATGAGGGGGCTATCGTATATTCCTTTACCCAGGGTCGTTCGGCTGATGATGCTTCTAAATTCCCATCTAGGGCCGAATGAGATAATCGCATTCAGCGTGAATTGGTGATTGACGGTCTCTTTGCCATTATAACGATAGCGACCTAATGCTGGGTTTTCTTGATTGGATTTAACTCCGAAATAATAATCAACATAGTCTGCGCTGTACCAGAGTTCATTGGCTGTCGCCTTTATTTGGATGCTATTTTTATAGCGATAAAGGGGGAGGTCGATTGATGATTTTATGCTGGTTGAATGTGAATTATTGGAGATGTCTTGATTAACCGCAATCGATAATAGCCACCAACGGATACTGGCAGAGGCCGCTATTTCTTGATTGGGTATCTTATAATCAATGAATACCGGGTCGGGGGATGATCCTCTAAAAACAGAGCTTTGATTTTTATATCCCTGATCTCTGAGGTTGATGCCGGTGCTCAGCGTTATATCATCGCCGACTGGATATTGATAATGGACTATGTTTTCAACCCCAAAAGACCAATTACCTTTGCGAACGTCTAGGTAGGGCACTAAAACATTTTGATCGTCCATACCTTTCCAAGGTAAAGAAGCGCTTAATGGCGCTAAGCCTGCTTTGATTTCCCAGGTATCCTGATTACTATGCACTTGGGGTGAATTAAGAAATAGCATGAGGACAAGTGATAGCGGAAAAGTGGAGGCGTAAAGTCGATTCCATTTCATTTGCAAAGTGCCTTTAGTGATTGGGTTAGATTAGATGGTAAAGGCTGTTGAGCGGCTTGGCAGGTGTCAAATGTCATGTTTTTTTAAATTAAATAATCGTGACATTTGTCTATAGGGATTCAACTTTTGCTATGGAATACTGGGTATGAATAGATTATTGGTTCAGGTTATGAAAAAGAATAATACGGGGTTTATTCTAGCGCTCGTTACTTGGTTTATGGTGGTATTAGTGACCTTGTATACTTGGTATGAAGCTACCCCAACGTTGGCAGCGATGTTGGCACCTGGGCCTTTGTCATTGATATTGGTGCTCGGCTTATTTTTACTGTTTATTATTGGTTATGCTCTTATTGGTGATGTTTTTTCAGTGAGTAAACAATCTTCAATACCTTGGGTCGGTTTGTTTCTAGCGGCCTTTTCGATTATTGGCTTAGTTGTTTTATTTCAATATGGGCTAATAGGGATTTTAGCGATTATCGTGGTTGCGCAATTGCCGACTATTTTTAGTGCTGTCACATCAATTGTATGGGCGCTATTGATTCCCATAATAGGCATGATGATTGATATTTGGTTTAAAAACTTACCGGGAGTCTGGGCTAATGCCCTGCTGTATACGTTATTTAATCTGTTTGCTTTATTGGCTAGTTATCGTTTTATTGTTGAGGAAGAAGCCAATCGTCGATCTCAACAGTTGTTACGTGAATTAAAGGCGACTCAACTTTTGTTAAGTGCAACAACTAAGCGTGATGAGCGCTTGCGTGTAGCGAGAGATATTCATGATGTCTTGGGGCATCATTTAACGGCCTTAAATCTTCAATTAGAGGTTGCGTCTCATATCGATTCTAATCAAGTTCAAAGTCACGTCATACGCGCGAAGTCTATTTGTGGATTGCTATTGGCAGATGTCCGAGAAACAGTTTCCGAATTCAGAATAGAGCAGCAGGTTGATTTAACAGATGCCTTAAGAACACTGTGTAAGGATGTGCCTGGCATTCATGTATCGTTGGATATCTCGCTTTTAACGTCTCAGTTAAATGCGCGTATTGCAGAGATCATTTTTCGTAGTGTTCAAGAGGCGATCACCAATATGATGAAACATAGTAACGCCAAAAACTGTCAGGTGAGTTTGTGGCAAGGTGAGAGCCAATTAAAATTATCGATTTTTGATGATGGAAAATCGAACGCTAGAAAAAATTATAATGTGGTTGCGGGTAATGGTTTAAAGGGTATGGCTGAAAGGATTGTTAAGGTCGATGGCTCTCTCGAGTACGCGTTGTCGGCAGCGGGTTTTGGCATAGATATTAAACTTCCTAATTATATGATTTAACATGGCAAGTTCGAAATGACGATTAAATTATTATTAGTAGATGATCAGAACCTAGTAAGAATGGGGATTTGTAGCTTGTTAGAGATAACGGGCAAGGTAGAAGTTGTTGCTGAACTTGATAGCGGTAAGGGGGTTGTTGAGGCGATTGAAGAGCAGCCAATCGATATTATTTTGTTGGATATACGGATGCCAGAAATGGATGGCTTGCAGGTATTGGCAGCCATGGCTGAAAAGAAAATATTGGTTCCTGTTCTAGTTTTGACGACCTTTGACGAGCACGAACTGGTCTTGAAATGCATGGCGTTAGGGGCTAAAGGCTATCTCCGTAAAGATGTCAGTCTAGAGTCATTGATTGCCGCAATCGATACTGTCGCGGCGGGTGAAACTTGGTTGCAGCCAGCAATAACAACAAAAGTGATAGAACATTCTACGCGCTTTTTACGTGATGAAAATTTCAACCAAGATGAGAGCTTGATTGAAAAATTAACGGCAAAAGAACTGCAAGTGCTTAGGTTGGTTGCCGCTGGGTTTTCAAATTATGAAATTTCAATTTCATTGCATAAATCACAAGGTACGATTCGTAATACAGTCTCCTCAATTTTGGCAAAATTGCGGGTAAGGGATCGTACTCGTGCGGTGCTGAAGGCCATTGATTATAAATTGATTTAGCAGGCCTTTCTTAATAGCGGAGTTAAAAATCAGCTTGGTTATGCGCGATGAGTTTACGCATAATCGTAGTCACCACCTTTCGCCAAAGCGGCTTGGTAGGCTGGTAATGCTTGAAAGCGCTTAACATACGCCAAAGTCTTAGGGTGCTCTTGGTTTATGATGCCACGGGCAACACTGGCCTCTAAAGGAAAGCTCATTTGGATATCGGCACCGCTAAATTGATCGCCACAGAACCATGTATTTTGACTTAAGTGGTTTTCAATAAACTCGAGGCTGTTTTTTATATTAGGCCCAGAAAATTTTTCGATGATTTTATCTGCCAGCATGTTAGCCACCGGTTTTATAAAAAAGGGCATCGGACTGGCTTTCATTTTACTCAGTACAAGGTTCATGACCATCGGAGGCATTAGTGAGCCTTCACTGAAATGCAGCCAATAGAGATATTGCCAATAGGCTTGAGAACCTTGCTCAGGCATTAGATTTTTACCGTACGTCTGTACTAGGTATTCTATAATTGTTCCACTCTCAGCCAAGGTCAGACCGCTGCTATCGTCAATGATTACCGGGCTTTTACCCAGCGCATGAATCGATCTTAAACTGTCTGGCGCAAGGTAGGTTTTTACGTCGCGGTTATGATATTCAATTTTGTATTCGAGCTTAAGCTCTTCCAATAGCCAAATGATACGCTGAGAACGTGAGTTATTTAGGTGGTGTAGTGTGATCATAAGCGCTTCCATAAATCAGATGGTCAAAAACAGAGTCTCTTTATAAAGTTAAATAACCTGCATTGCAATTATGAGTAATAGGCATATCGCGAGGGTCTTTGATTACTAATTCGTTTTAATCTATTTATTAATAGTGCCGATACAGTGGATACACCCCTCTCTTACTTTCTGGTTTAACCATGAAAATACTGTCATCTCAAGTTCAGCTCAGTGGTCGCCAACTTAACTCTGAAACGTCTATGCGATTAGAGCGACTGTCTGCTTCTGCAATAGAGCAAGATACCGCCTCAGGCTCTGCGGGGAGTAATAGTGAGACAGCCAGCATCAATCTATCCATCTCTAATACCGCCAGTGAACAGCAACGTATTCAAACAGAGTCAACGGTAGTCGCTCTTGATTCGGGGAGCATTTCTCAGCAATACGCGGGTTTGCAGATCGCTGATTATCTGGTCGAGCAAAGCAGTGAAATGAGTTTGTCAGTCGCTGAAATTAGCCAAGTACTGGTTGCCAATATAGGGATGACTGTCAATAACGTTGAGATCGCGGCTAGTGAGGAGGTTAATGTTGAGGTACTCAGCTTATTGACCCAAGATTCAAACGAGTCTTTAACCTTTGAAGCATTGGGACAGGTGATTACGGAGGATGGGTCTCAGATCGACTTTATGTTGGCTTTAGACTTCGATCGTGCAACGCATACTGAGCAACTCAATCAGTTTCAGGGCAATCGTAATTTAATAGATCCATTGATGATTAATCTAAACGGCGGAGCTGTTGGTTTTAGTGATCTGACTTTTGAGTTTGATCTCGACTCCGATGGTGAGATGGAATCGATTGCGCAAGCAGCTAGCGGTTCAGGGTTTATCGTATTTGATAAAAATCAAAACGGTATTATTGATAATGGTAGCGAAATGTTTGGCCCACAATCAGGGCAAGGTTTTGCGGAGTTAAGCCAGTATGACGAAGACGGTAATGGCTGGATCGATGAAAATGATTCGATTTATAGCCAGTTGGGAGTGATGACGTTTAGCGTGCAGAATCAGAGTGAAGGACAGGACGCAACTCAACAGGTTCAATCATTAATGGCTGCGAAAGTTGGGGCGCTATTTCTAGGTTCAGTCGCCGCTGATTACGAATTGAATACAGAGTCAGGTGTGTTTGCAGGAGCCATTAAGCAGTCGGGTGCAGCGCTTGCAGAAGATGGACGGGTATTATTAATGCAAGAGGTTCATATGGCTGATTATTCTGCCGCGAGTAAAGGCAATGATAGGCCGTTGAATGTTATTACTGATTTTGAGACGGATTCACTCTTTCAAATGGGGGCTGAATCGCCGTTGAATTTTTTCCAATTTAATGACCCAATAATTGAACTCAGAAATGCACAAACTAGGGTGGTTGTTCGGTCTGAGGAAGAGCCTGTTATAGACGTGAGTTTTACACTACAGCTTCCAGAAAGTGATGGCTCGGAGCAGGATACGTTGGCTAAGCAAACTTTTGATCGGGCCAAGGTTGCACTGGAATTGAGTGAGTGGGTTGCCAGCGCTATGGAGGATTTTGAACCTAGGCCTGCTAATAGCCAAGCGATAGCTCAAACCAACATGTTTTTTGAAGTGGGCCAAGCTAAAGCTCCTGTTTTTGATCAGGCGCTGACGGATATGGACTTAGATTCAATGAAGCTCGAGTCTAGGCTGGGAGTCATGCGTTCGATGATTGATAGCTTACGCGACATGCGTGAGCAGGTTGCTGAATCAGGGGCTCAAATGGCTCTTTATCAGCGTATTGAAAGATTTGACTAGCGGCTATTTGTTCGCTGCATGTAAGCGTTCAGTAAAGATCGTGTTAATATATTTTATTGACGTACTATATTTCTAGAATGATTATTTATTCAAAGGGTATTGGTGAGTCGTTTTATGAGAATTCTTTCTACCGTTTTATTATGTTTTTTTAGTAGCTTATCGGCTGCGAGTGATTTCATTGATTTTGAAACTTCTGCCAATCAGATGTCTAGTTATTATCGTGCTTACATCTTTTTTGATGGCGATCGTAAGTATAAAGAATCAATCTTAGCGATAACATCTAACGCATCAAATTATGATGAATTGTTAAGTGAGAAACCTCAGCTATTAAGCCAATGGCATAAATTAGTCGATCAAGTTAATCAAGTATTGGATGATGATACCAATATTCGCAATGTTAATACCCAGGCGCATTGGGAACTGAAACTCGGGGATTTGAATCGCACGCTGAAAGAGGAAGTCGGGAACGGTGCGTATAATGAACTATTAAAAGATCCTAAATCTGCAGCCTATCTTCGTTTGTTGCTATTACGCATGGAAAAAACGTTAGCGTTATATATGGCTTTGACGAATCCTGTTGGCGGCTTGGGTCTCTCTGCGGAAACACCGGATCTGGATACTAAAATCATAGAGGTATCTGATATGCTTGCGCTGATCGATGTTGAAAATATTTCATTAAAGCGGGTTGTTAAAAAATGGAACTTTATTAAAAAAGTTTTATTAAAATACAAAACTGAGACCGCGCCTTTTATCGTATTACACAGCTACAAAAAAATCAGAGTCGATATGAATAATCATTTAGCAACGCTTTAATGAAAATAGTAACGCTTGTGATTAGTTTAGCCATTTGTTCCTAATGCTTTTATAGACGCCGTTATATTTTAATATATCGAGTGCCTTTTGAAGTCGGTATACTATCTCAGTATCCGTTTCTTTATTGACCATATAGAAGTAGGAATATTTGTCGTTAAATACGGCGACTTCTTCTATTTCTGAAAAAGAACGTCCTTCCATTTTTAATTTTGATGCAATCGAAATATCAACATTAACGATAAGAGGGGCTCGTTCATTAATGAATTGTTTTACATTAAGTTCAGGTTTAGGGCCAGAAAATACACTATACCCCTGTTCTGTTAGGTTTCTTTCACCGGCATCTCCTGATACGGCGATGATTGGGTATTGCCCTCTATGAATGCTTTCTAAGGCGCTTTCATTTGAGTGGGTATCAATTTCCATATGCCAAATACTGCTCGTTTCTTTTAATTTATAGAGCTTCTGCGTTCGCCCATCAATGGGTCCTATCCATTTAAATCGATCTTCTCTGATCTGATTTCGAGTGGCCGTAAATAGTAGGGTATTAGGTGTGCTCTCAACAACTTTTAAATAGCGCTTCCATGGCACCAGCTCAATCGTTAATTCTATTTTTGCTTGCTTGCCAATAGCGCGTAATAAATCCACAGAAAACCCAGTGATGACACCATTTTCTTCAAAATTATAAGGGTTATAGTCTTCGCAATAGGCTTGGATGGTAATGGCTTTAGGTATCGGGATTAAAGAGCTTGCTTTGAAATCTACAACAGGGTTTGTAGCAGAAACGACGTTTGACAAGGTGATGAATAAGGCTAATAACAGTATCTTCGGCATATGAAATTTCACTATTCTAGAGATTATCAGTGAACACTTATGTAATTATAGGCGTTAATTGTATTCTCTGCACAATATGCACAGGAGCGGATAAGGCTGGTTACAGCAGATCCTGATTCCCACCCCACGCGGTGATGTTAGTGGTTACGGTATGCTCATCGACCATGGCGGTCAGGTAATTGGGTCCTCCGGCTTTGGGTCCGGTGCCCGATAGTCCATGGCCGCCAAAAGGCTGGCTGCTGACCTTTGCTCTTACCATGTTACGGTTTATGTATATATTGCCTACGTTGACCTGGCGGATGATGTGGTCTAACCAATCTTGGTTGCGGCTATGAAGCCCCATTGTTAGGCCATAGCCGGTATGGTTTATATCGGCGAGCACTTGTTGAATATCGTTGTGGGCAAAAGGAATAACGTGCAGTATCGGCCCAAAATGTTCTTCTTTTATTTGTGTTATAGATTCAATTTGATAAGCGCAAGGGGAGAGCATTCTTGTTGCTAAATCTTTATCAGATACCTTTGAGGGCGGGCACTTGGCAATGAGTCTGCTGTGGCTATCGAGCCAAGCTATATGGCGTTGTAGTTTATTAACGGACTCAATATCGGTGATTGGTCCTATGTCGGTTTCGCGTTCGCAAGGGTCACCGATTATTAACGTATCCATGTGGCCTTTTAAAGCAATACAGAAATCATTGAAAATATCTTCTTGAATGTAGGCGACTCGCAAAGCGGAACAGCGTTGCCCTGCACTATGAAAGGCTGACTGAATAATGTCGGGAATCAATTGGTCGAGCAGTGCGCTGCTATCAGCGATGAGAACATTTTGACCACCGGTTTCGGCAATATAAGGAATAATTGCACCGCTAGAGTGAGCTAATGTTTGCTGAATGTTTTTAGCGGTTAGTGTCGATCCGGTAAAGCAGACGAGATGCACAGCATCTTGTTCCAATAAGCTGGGCAATAAATCAACGCCCTGGCAATGCAAAAGCTGCATTTGGTCACGGTCTATGCCACTGGCGTGGGCTAGGTCTAATGCGAACTGCGCAATGTTAAACGTTTGCTGCGAAGGTTTAGCAATGACGCTATTACCCGTAACCCAGCATGCAGCAACTTGGCCGACAAATATGGCAAGAGGAAAGTTCCAGGGGCTGATGCAAACAGCGATGCCTTTGCCCTTGTACTGGAGTTGGTTTGATTCTCCGGTGATACTCGGGCGTTGGCTATTGCCATAAAATAAGTGTTGAGCTTGCCTTGCATAATAACGGCAAAAGTCACACGCTTCTCTTACTTCGTCAATGGCATCTTGATAGGTCTTTCCTGCTTGCAAAATTAATAAGGCGATGAGTTCATCTTGCTGTTCTAGCAGTTTGTCGGCCCATGTATTTAGACATTCAATTCTTTTGTCGGCGCTTAGCATTGTGTGAAAACCAACATACGCGACTTGAGCCATATGTTGAATCGCGTTTTTGTCGGCGAAATCAGTCGTTATGTCTTCGGCTTTTAGTAACTGAGCTTTTTTAATTTGTATTGACTCGTACAGCGGAAAGAAATTGTGGTCTTGGCGAATATCAAACGACGCTGAGTTTTTATAGTCGAAAATTTTACTGGGCTTCTCAAGTTTTTTTGCCGGAATAATCGCGCTATCGTCAGCCTGTTGAGGGTAGAGGAAAGAGGTATTAGCCCCGTTTTCGATTAAGCGGCGAACAAGGTAGGGCAGTAATTTTTTGCGTGCGCCGACAGGGCAATATACTCGTGTTTGACTCTTATATATTTCAGCCATATAGGCATGCTGGATTTCTCCCATGCCATGGAGTCTTTGAAGTTTTAGTATAGGTGCAGTGGCGCTCGAATATTTTTCATGTAGTTTCCAGACTTGAAGTAATGTCTCTGGGTTATGGCTGGCAAATTCTACCTGTAATTGATGATCCCCAGGGGTCAGCAAGGATTGGGCGCACATTATAAAATAATCATCGGTTAATTGTTTCTGACTCCAAACGGGATAGTCAGTGAGCCCTAACTGTTGAGCCGATTTTATTTCATAATCCCAGTAAGCTCCCTTAACCAACCTGACGGTTATTGGGCAATTATATTCTTTGGATAATAATTTCAATTCTTCAATGACCGCGAGTCCTCGTTTACCATAGGTTTGCACCGCAATCCCTATTCTTTGTGACAGCGAGTCGGCGTGAAGCTGGGCCAATAATTCAGTGATGATCTTTATTGACAGCTCTAAACGATATTGCTCTTCGGCATCGAAGGTTAATAAAACGTTATGTTGCTGGGCCAAACGACAGAGTAGCCTTAGTTTTGGAAGCAATTGTTGTTGTAAAAGATGAAATTTTTCAGGTTGATAACTAGGGTGAAGCGCACTGAGCTTGATGGATACTTCGTGAGGCGTATCTTGTAAGCATTGATTATATTCACCGACTTGAATAATGGCGTCCTGATACTGTGAAAAGTAATTTTCAGATTCAGCGAAGGTTAATGCCGCTTCCCCAAGCATATCAAAAGAGCATGCTTCATGCGGCTCTAGACCTCGACTGCGCAATAAAGCATCTTCTAAATTTTCTGCAAAGACAAAGCGCTGACTCATTTGTTCAATAAAAAGCGTACACACTTCTATGGCGCCTTGTTGCGTGACTTTTTTAAATAATGAATGCCGGGTTGAGGGGTCAATCGGGGCTTGATTGCCTAACCATTGTAATGCTTTTGCGAGCAGAGTATTTTTTGCTTCTTTGTTTAACCAGTGGCCTCTATGCAATCGATCATGAAACAGGGCTTGAGCGCCTTCTTGGTCAGGTATCCTCACTAAGGCTTCGGTTAAACTCATTAACAGCATGCTTTCTTTACTGTTTAACTTATATTGCTGAAGAATGTCGAGAAACCAATCGTGTTGTTGTTGAACACGTTGATTGATATCCGCTAACTGGATGAGATTAGCTTGCGGGATAGCGTTGTAAATACGGTAGAGATTCTGTTGTAGAATGTTTTCGTCAGCACAATACAGTCGTTCACATTGATGTGAGAACCTTTTATTCGAGCCTTTTGTATCAATGGCCATTGGGTACTCCAATGTAACTAAGATAAACGCAGTTATACTGACTTTAAATTATATGCTTATAATTAGGTAAAAGTGGCCTTATAGGAAATCATTTCTTCAACGGTTATGGTTAGTTTTATATCGAATAAAAAATCAAATATTTTGTTTCTCGTCAGTAGATTATCGGTTTAGACTTTAACTGCGAATGAAAAAAACATTTCAATACCGTACATTTATTACAGACATTTAATAATGAGCAGAAGGTCGCCAAAAGCATGCCTTCTGAGCCATAGGCCAAAAGCCAGAGGAGCTATCTCATGTTTAAACGGATGCAGTCTATGCAAATGCAGGCGGTACATTGTTTTCAAACAATGGGACCTGATCAGCATGAATACCGTGCAATTATTGCCCTTCATAATACTCACCTAGGCCCTGCTTTAGGGGGCTGTCGTTGTCTTGAATATGCTAATGAACAATTGGCGTTTGATGATGCGATGCGTTTAGCGCAAGGCATGAGTTATAAAGCAGCACTCGCCAATATCCCTCAAGGGGGAGGTAAATCGGTTATTCTGTTACCAAATAATGTCGCTCCTGAGCAGATAAACCGTCAATTTCTATTCACCTGGTTTGGTCAGTGCGTTGAGCAGCTGCAAGGCCAGTACATCACGGCGATGGATGTTGGCACTCAAGTGGCCGATATGGATACGGTGGCTCAGCAAACGCGACATGTTGCCAGTGCTAGTAATATTGGTGATCCGGCTTCAGCAACAGCAGACGGTGTTATTGCAGGGATTAAGGCAGCGATAGATTCTTATTTTAATAATCTCGAAAACACACATTACGCCAAGGTCAAAAGCCATGCTCTTACGCAAAATATTTTTTCGGAAAAAACTTTTGCGGTTCAAGGTTTAGGGCATGTCGGTTGGCGAGTCGCAAAGGCACTTCATTATTTAGGCGGGCGGGTTATTGCTGCGGATCCTGATGTTGAGAAATGCTTACAAGCAGAGGCTCTCGGTATAAAAATTGTTCCTACCGATAAAATATTAATTCAGCCTTGTGATGTTTTGGTTCCGTGCGCGTTAGGTGGAATTATTCATGCTGATAATGTTAGAGATTTACGCTGTAAAATTATTGCGGGTAGTGCCAATAATCAGCTTGCGGATAATGAAGTGGCTGAGGTATTGGATAAGCGGGGGATACTCTATACCCCGGACTATGTGATTAATGCGGGTGGCTTGATTTTCGCTTCGATGCAATATAATGCTCAGGGTCAGTCGGTGGAAGATATAAACGATAAAGTAAGTCAAAAAATTGCTGAGATTTATTCAACGTTAAGCGCAATTTTTCAACAAGCTAAAGCTTCCCAGAAAAATGTTAATCAAGTGGCGAATGAACTCGCGCAGCAACGAATAAGATCTATTGATGGTGTGGTGAAACCGAGCAAAGGAGACGTGTATGATGCCGCATGATTTTCAAAGCTACCTCTCACAGCAGCAAGCTTTATTGAATGAGCATTGTTTGATTAAGCCTGTGCAATATCTATCGAATAACGGTGAGTTATTACAGGATAATGCCCGTGCAAAAGATCGAGAGTTATTAGTTCAAGGTTATCGTTGGATGAATATGACCCGTGCTTTTGATCAGAAAGCGGTGGCCTTACAGCGCACGGGAATTATAGGAACCTATCCCTCCAGTTTGGGGCAAGAAGCGATTGCGGTAGCTTGTGGTATGGCGCTGGAAAAAGAAGATGCTTTTGTGCCTTATTATCGTGACCACGGGACGTTATTGGTACGGGGCCATTTGATGGAACACCTTTTATTATATTGGGGGGGTGACGAGCGCGGCAGTGCCTACACCGCGAAAGAAGGGTCAGCAATTGATATGCCTATTTGTGTTCCGATTGCGACACAAGCCAGTCACGCGGTGGGGATTGCTAGTGCCTTAAAAATTCAGCAAAAGCCACAGGCGGTTTTGTGTACCTTGGGGGATGGTGCGTCTTCAAAAGGAGATTTTTTAGAGGCGTTGAACTTAGCGGGAAGTTGGCATTTACCTGTGGTTTTCGTCATTAATAATAATCAGTGGGCGATCTCGGTGCCGCGCCATGTTCAATCCGGTGCACCGACGTTAGCCCAAAAGGGCTTGGCTGCTGCGATCCCCAGTATTCAAGTGGATGGTAACGATTTCATCGCCACCTATGACGTAATATCAGAAGCGTTATCTCGGGCTAGGAAGCGTAAAGGCCCTATGTTGATTGAAGCGATTAGTTATCGCTTAAGTGACCATACCACGGCGGATGATGCGAGTCGTTATCGTGAGCAGGAGGAGGTCGATACTGCTTGGAAAAATGAACCTATAAAACGCTTACAACACTATATTTATAAACAAGGCTATTGGAATAAGGAACTAGAAACAGAATTGCAGAACGAGTGCCAAGTAGCATTAGACCAGTCAGTGCAGGCTTATCAAAAAATTGAAGCTGAACAGCCAGAGGCGATGTTTGATTATTTATACGAAACTTGGCCAGCCAATTTTGATGATCAAGTGACCGCTTGCAGTGAAAAGTTTTTACGCAATCGGGACGGGGGTGTTTTATGAACTCGACTTCTGTGATGGATCCGAAAAAAACAGGTGAAGTAGAAGGTGTCGAACTTGAACTGTGCTTACTCGAAGCTGTCAATCTAGCCTTGGCTCATGCGATGGAGGAAGATGATCGGGTTGTTTTATTAGGAGAAGATATTGGTAAGAATGGCGGCGTTTTTCGTGCGACAGAAGGATTGCAATCAAGGTTTGGTGCAACCCGCGTGATGGATACGCCCTTAGCAGAAACCACGATTGCTGGTGCAGCGGTGGGCATGGCCGTGGCGGGATTAAAACCGGTTGCTGAGATTCAATTTATGGGTTTTATTTTTGCTACGTTAGAGCATGTGGTTTGTCATGCCGCTCGTATACGGAATCGAACTCGTGGCCGCTTAACGTGTCCTTTGGTTATTCGGGCGCCTTTTGGTGGCGGCATTCATGCGCCAGAACATCATAGCGAAAGTGTCGAAGCATTGTTCGCACACGTCCCTGGTTTAAGAGTAGTCATTCCATCTTCTCCTGCGCGCGCTTATGGATTGTTATTGGCGGCGATTGAGAGTCCAGACCCAGTGATTTTTCTAGAGCCCAAACGTTTGTATCGCGCTGAAAAATTTAGCCTGATTGATGATGGGAAAGCTTTGCCCTTGGATCGATGTTTTACGCTAAGGGAGGGCAGTGATTTAACCCTCATTTCTTGGGGTGCCTGTATTAAAGAATGTGTCTCCGTCGTCGATAAAATAAAGGACGAAGTGAGTATTGAGTTGATCGATTTAGCGACGGTGAAGCCTATCGACTTTGCGACTATCGAAGCCTCAATCAAAAAAACAGGACGCTGCGTTATTGTTCATGAGGCGGCAAAAACCTGTGGTATTGGGGCAGAAATCGCGGCGCATATTGCAGAACATTTAATGCAGCACTGTAAAGCACCAGTAAAGCGGCTCACCGGTTTTGATACTGTGATGCCGTACTTTAGAAATGAACAACACTATATGATTTCTGAGTTGGATATTGTGGATGCGATTAAAGTCACCATGAAAAGCACTTTTTAATAGACGGTATTAACGGGCCGCTGTTAACGGATAGGCCGATTCTTTTATTTGAGGAATACATTATGCGTTATTTTAAACTTCCCGATTTAGGCGAAGGTTTAATCGAAGCAGAAATTGTAGAGTGGCATATTAAAGCCGGTGATTCGGTCGCCACCGATCAGATTATGTTGGCGGTAGAAACTGCAAAAGCGATTGTAGAAATACCGTCTCCTCAGATGGGGATTATTGAACATACCTTTGGCGCTATCGGCGATACGGTTCATATTGGCGAGCCTTTGGTCGAGTATCAGGGAGAAAATGACAGTGTCAGTGTGGTCGGTAATTTATCCGCGCAGCCATTAGAGCCCCTTCCCATAGCAAGACCTGAATCTTCAGCTGCTCGGGAGCAATACGATACCAAAGAAGAGCGTGAGAGCAGTGTTAGTGGAAATAGTGTTAGTGGAAATAGTGTTGCAGAGAAAAAAAGAGATGAATTTTCGGTTGCTGTCGGTTTCGCCACCAGTTCGATGAAAGCGATTAACGTCTCGCCGAGTGTCCGTGGCTTAGCCAGCCGCTTGGGAGTGAAAGTAGAGCAATTAACGGGAACCGGAGAGGGCGGGCGCCTTACCTCTGATGATGTTGAAAAAGCAGCAAGATTGAATGAACAGCATGGACAAAGCGAAAAACTCACAGGGGTGAGGAAGTCGATGGCGAAGGTGATGATTAAAAGCCATCAGCAAGTTGTCCCTGTTACCCTGTTTGGTGACGCTGCTTTAGAAACGGGGTGCGGGTTGCTAGGTGGTGAAGTTAATATAACCATTATTTTAGCCAAGGCGATCGCTTATGCCTGTGAAAAAGAGCCTGCATTGAATGTTTGGTTTGATGGTGAAAACTTAACGCGGCGCTTATTAGATTTTGTTGATCTAGGTATTGCAGTGGATACAGAGCAAGGCTTATTTGTTCCGGTGCTACGTCAAGTTCAGTCTCGTAGCGAAGAGGATCTAAGCGCGGGGCTAGCAGCGCTTAAAGAAGCGGTGGTGACCCGTAATATTCCGGCTGCTGAATTAATGGGGGCGACTATTATACTTTCTAACTACGGTTCTCTTAATCCGGTATGTCGCTATGGTACGCCGATTGTAGTGCCTCCAATGGTTGCAATTGTTGGTATTGGCGCCATCTATGAACACAGAGAGAACGAGAAATTATTGCCTATTTCACTTACCTTTGACCATCGTTGTGTAACGGGGGGAGAGGCGGCAAGTTTTATTGGCTACATTGTAGAGTATTTAAATAAGTAGGATTTTATTGTGACTAATTCTTCAGAGGCTATTGGATCAATAGCCCAAAAAGTACGCATTGATATTATTTCAGATGTTATGTGCCCTTGGTGTGTTATCGGCTATAAGGGCCTGACACAAGCGCTAGAACAGTTAGAAGGCGAGTTAGTCGCGGATGTTCATTGGCAGCCGTTTGAGCTCAATCCGAATATGCCAGAACAAGGCCAAGAGCTGGCTGAACATATTACTGAGAAATACGGCAGTACTCCCGAACAGAGTCGTGAGAATAGAGATCACATCACACAGCTGGGGGCGAAGTTGGGTTTTCAGTTTAACTTCACTGAAGGTCAAAGAATTCTCAATACTTTTAAAGCGCATCAGCTTTTACATTGGGCGGGTGAATCGTCAGATAAGCAAACTGAGCTTAAAATGGCGTTGCTGAATGCCTATTTCACTGAGGGGCGTGATGTTAGTAATAATGACGTGCTGGTACAAATTATCAGTGAGATAGGTTTGGATGCTGATTTTGCGCGCAAGCTGCTAGATGATCAAGTTTACGCAGGCGATGTGAGGGCGCTGCAGGAGCAATGGCGTCAGCTAGGTGTGACAGCCGTGCCGACATTTATCATTGATGAAAAGTATATGATTTCTGGTGGCCAACCTCCCGAGGCATTCGTGCAGGCATTAAGGCAGATGATTGAATAACCCTGTTTAGCGGCTCTGTGTAAACTCTCTATTTAATAATTTGTATTTTCAGGTTCTAATACCGCCCATTTAATAACTCAGAATAATTGGCGGTCTCATGTTGAAGTGGTGGGTTCTATTAACCCTATATTTAACTCAAGGTTTACCTCACGGCTTTTTCAGCCAAGCATTGCCGACGCTGCTGCGTCAGCAGGGAATGAGTCTAGAGGCCATTGGTTTAATGTCTCTGGTTTCATTACCTTGGGTATTGAAATTCTTATGGGCTCCTTTACTTGATCATTATCAGCCACTGAAGCGTTTAACCGGTGGGCGCATTGATGGCCATATCCGAAAAACGTGGATTATTTCAGCGAACGCTATCGCGGCGCTCATGCTTGTTTTCATTGCAGCAACGCCCTTAGATTTTTGGATTAATCAAGCGGCGGTGGGCCTAGCGTGTGCACTCTTTGTGTTGACTATCTTTGTTGTTACTCAAGATATTGCCACCGATGCTTTGGCGGTTGAAAACATAGCGCCAGCTCAGCGTGGCTTAGGCAATAGTCTGCAAGTTGCGGGCTATCGTTTAGGGATGATTATTGGCGGTGGATTGTTATTGGCCATTTTCGCACAGCTGGGTTGGCAAGGAACCCTTTGGGCGCTCGCGGGCTTAATGATTCTAGGTTTGATTCCTCTTTGGTTTTGGCAGCCAGCACAAGTTAAAGTCGATAAAGAACCGGTATTTAATCATTGGCTTGGATTTTCTCGCTTGCCAGGTGCCGGTGCGTGGCTGCTGTTATTACTGACCTATAAAGTAGGTGATGCCTTTGGCACCGTCATGATTCGCCCGCACTTGGTCGACTTGGGGGTGACCTTACCTGAGTTTGCCGAGCTCCTAGGTTTATGGGGGACTGTTGCTGGGTTAGTGGGGGCTTTGCTGGGCGGTTTGTTATTGAAATATTTGCCTAGGATGCAGGCGCTGATGTTATTTGTCGGCTTAGAAGGCATCGCGATCGGGTCGTATTCAATGTTGACCTCTTTAGATTGGACATTGATTTATTCATTAGTCATTGCTGAACACGTTACCGGAGGTATGGCGACGGTGGCCTTGTTTACTGTAATGATGGATCGCTGTCGTGAATCGAGTGCCGGTTCTGACTACGCCTTGCAATCGTGCTTGGTGGTTTTATCAACCTTGGTTGCCAGCAGTTTAGCCGGTTTCTTTGCGGCTAATTTTGGTTATACGATGCATTATTATTTTGCAGCGCTATTGTGTTGTGTTGGCTTGGTAGCGTTATTTTTAAATAAGGAAAATGTACTGAAAACTGACTCCCGTTAAACGGGAACAGGTTCATAATTTTGACACTTTAGAATTAAAATCCTAGAAAAAAATAATTCATGATAAAGGATTGTCATGGATTAGAAATATATTCTTAATATTAGATTGTTTATCGACCGTTTCTAATTCTAATGGGTTAGTCGTGCTCTTGAATGTTAAGGCACCTTACTTCAGACTCCTCTACAGCTGCGGTACCTCTAGGATTTATATCGCCTTACTCGTCATAATCAATGGAATGTTTTTAGATGAATTTCAAAACCAACCTTCTCAGCGCTGCTATTGCAGCTTCTTTATTAACCGCCTGTGGTGGTGAAAGTTCAAACTCATCTGATCCAGTCGTGGTTGATCCTGCACCCGTTGAGGTACCCGATGTAATTGAAGAACCTACGGTTCCTTCCGCATATACTTTTACTGATTTCGAATTGTTGGGCCTAGGTAAAACGTTTATCTCTGGCTTAGATGCTCAAGCAGGTCAGCTTGCTTCAGCGTTGGGTGAAACGGGAGGTGGTATTCTAGGAACGATAGACGATCTTGATGAAGAATATCAAGAAAGCGTTGAAGATGGCTTTTATTTATTCATGGGCTCTGTGGGTTCATTAGGCAGCGCTGTCGGTATACTAAGAGATGCGGCTGAAAATGGTTTTATGCCTGAGCCTCCTCAAGAGCCTCAAATAGAAGCTATCGTTGCGCCAAGTGACGAGCCAGTAACTTCTAGGTATGAACTAGGTGTAGATTTCCCCGGTTTAGATGCTAATAGAAATACTGTAAATTATATTTTCACTAAAAATAATGCAGGAAATGTTGTCTTAACAGCGAGTTCTTCTATCGACACCGATGGAGACAACCTTGCATCGAGCGAAGTTCAGTTAACGTATGTCGAATTATCTGAAGGCTCATATCAAGTATTGATCAATAGTACTTTAGTTGAATCTAATTCAGGCATGTATGTACGCGTTACTAACGCGGGCTTTACTGCTGATGAAGGCAGTATTGAGAATCAAGCAACCGTCAATCTTAACCTAGAAAAAATACTTGTTGTTTTGAATGAAGTAACCGCGACTGCCAGTATCAATGCTGAGATGGTCGTAGGGAGTGCTGAAGCACAATCAGGTACTTATGAAAAGATTGAAGATGGGGTTAATAACATTGCCTCTATTGTTGGAAGTGAGATCGGTATTTATCTTCCTAGCATTGATGCAGTCGATGCAATTGTGGGTATGTCAGACATCGGCAGCGAAAATGATGGGGATACTCTGAACTTAGCCAGTTTCGAAATTTCTGATTTTAAGGTTGAATTGGCTACGGGTGAATACTTATCGCTTGATAGTCTGTTGTTTGAAGATGCAGATGCGGCTGATTACATTGGGGTATCGCGAGGTTATGGTGAAGTTGCTAGTTATGAATTCAATGAAGCGGCTGATGAGCTAGTTTTAAGCAATGAGTTTGGCTCGACTACCTATACCTATACCGCTGCCCAGTTGGATGAAACGACTTATTCTGCTGCTCAAATTACTTGTGTGACTGATGTAATTAACTACCTAGTAGGCGCTCCAAAATTTGACGTGAATTGTGATGAGGAAACTGTCACAACGGGCACTGAATCTTTAACTGAATACCTAAGTGACACTGATGTTTATACTGGTTTTGGTGAACAGCGCATAGGCACGCTTGTTGAAGAGGGCGAGATACTAACTCAGACCTTATATTCTGGTATTGATTCACGCTTAGAGCCAATTACGTTCTCTGTTGCTGCAAAGGGTCAGCTTGGCTTAGCGGGTGGTCTGACCATTCCTTATCAGTTTAGTTTGAACCACCCTGGCGCGCTTAATTACCAGGCGCAAATGATTGTCGGTGCTGCTCCAGCATTAACAGCGACTTTTAGTACTCAGCAAGAAGATGTTGTTGTTTCAACTAGAGTTCCTTATATCCCAGCAGATGCTGCGTTTGAACCAACAGCGGTTGTTGTTGAGTTTAGATATTCTGCAATTTTCAATCAGCCTGAGCCAGAAGAAGAAACTGATGATAGACTTTTTGGTACTTTAACGGTTAACGGTGTTGAAGTTGCACATTTAAAAGAGCTTGGTGTTCTTAACGAAACACGATTAGAAGAAGGGCAGTTAAATCTTGTCTTGACGTATGTTGATGGCACTAATCCACGTTCTGGTATGTTGTTTTCTACAGTAGACAATGTTATTGAAATTGAGTGTCCAGCAAATCCTGAGCAAGTCATTCTGCGTGGCATGAGCGCTTGTTATGCTGATCAGTCAGGTGTAATTAATACACAAGTTATTACTGATCTGTTTTTTGATGGTCTGCATCCTGAGATGGGTGAAGAAGAGCCAAGGCTTTCTATAATAAAGTAATAATTTTTTATTATTACAAATAAGCTTAGAAACCGCTGTTATTGAAAAGTAACAGCGGTTTTTTTACGAGTAAAAATTAACCAGGAAAAATTGAATCAAAAATTTGTTTGATTTTATTAGCTTGATTTAGTTGCGAGTACTTCGTCTTTAGCGTGTTCAGTTTAGAATTTTCATCACTTATAAGTCGATTTATTTGTATTCTACTATGTTGCGGTGATCGATCATCAAAGCGCTCTGCTATACCTTGCTGCTGTAAACGGTAGGTTAATAAAGTCTGCTCTAGTTGGATTGGCGCTGCTAGCTGTGGAATACCTGCTAGAGCTGTTTGCTGGACGGTATTTAAATTACCATTACTTATTACTAAATCACATTCTTGTAAAATCTCTAGCATTGATGCTGGCTGCTTTAGGATTTTAATATGGCTAGGTAGGGTGTGTTTTATTTGAAACGTACCGCGTATATATAAGACGGTACTATGCTGGCTAGCAATTAAACCATTGAGTATTTTTATTATATTTTGGTGTGTCGCTAGGTAAGCAAATATCTTTTTCGATCCTGGCATAGTCGTAGGCCATTCAGTTTTTTGTTTTGAACTGTTGGCAGGTGTGGAAAGGTAAAAGCGCTTTGAGCTTTTGGGGCGTGAAGGGAAATGGTCAAATTCTTTTAAGCAAGAGAATAGTTCAAACTCGATGGAGGAAAATAGACTTCCTATAGCGCTAAGCTGAGTAAGATTATTCTTATCACAAGCATAGTTAATATTATTTAATATTTCCTTTTCTATGCCTTCAGCCTTGGCTAATTGTTGTGAATTTAAACGGCCATAGACAGAGAAAATGCCATTATTTATTGATGCACTACTTTCATTAGGTCGTGAAAATGGTGTGCCCATTAGAATTTTTATTGCTTGTGTGTTTTGGCTAGCAATAATTGCAGTGGGGCTATGGTCAAAAAACATTATTTCTGGTTTTATTATCGTGAATAAGGATTTCCAGCCGAGAAGGTGGTTGGCTAATGATTCTTTATCTTTATAACCTATGTTATGGATCAGATCTGCATAGCAGAGTGTATTTTCACTGCTTTTTTTGATGTTGTTATGGTTTACGGGTGCCTGAATTATACTGACATCAATGTCATTAAAAATATGATGAATATTGTGCAGTTCCCGCACAGCAATCCAAACTTTATAACCGCGCTTTATTAGCTCAATACTGATTTGTCTTATAGGGGCTAAATGCCCAAGTCCTGCGCCTAGCTCCCAGCAAAGCAGTGCTGTTTTCATTACCATTTCCATTACGCTATTATTTTAACGTATCATACCTGTGTTGGTTCTTTATTTGTAATGCTAGAGAGTAGAGTAGGTTAATAATTGAGTATGTCAGAAATAAAATTTGAACACCAAATGGATACAAAAGGGTTGTTTTGCCCAGACCCTGTGATGATGTTGCATAATGAAATTAAGAAAATGGCGTTGGGGGAGAGTGTTGAAATTCAAGCGACAGATCCAGCGACACGTCGAGACTTTGTCAAATTCTGCAGTTTTCTCGGGCATGATTTATTGCTTGATGAAGAGCGTGATGGCGTATTCTTTTATGTGATTCGTAAAGCTTGTTAATGCTTTATTGGATCTAAAAGGAATACAAACGCTAGAGCACATCCTTGTGTTCTAGCGTTATTAGAAAGAAATTTCTAAAGCTGCTTAGCCGCGGCGAGTAACGCTGAGTTATAGCGCTGCTGCCAAGCTTGATCGGCGTTCAATGCTAACCATTGGCTAACCGAGTCGCTGATCTGCTGCTGTAAGCTCCCTGCTTGTCCCAAGCCTTGAGCCAGACGCTTCACTTGGAATGCCATACGGGCTTGTTGATCTTCTGCTGGGGATGCTAGTTCAGCGGCAATCTCTAAGCCGATGCAGGCATCACGCAAACTGTCGGTATTACTTAACTCTGCCGATAGCTCTGAAGATACTTCATTCCACTTACTTTCAAGCAAAGACTTATCAATGCCTTGTGGTAATTTAAGATCAGTTGCGTCTGCTTTGTACAACGCATCTGCCTGATCGGTATCTTGAGGCTTTAAGCTGATTGCCGATAATCTATCTGTTAACGTAATCCAAGCTTGTTGCTTTTTCGCCACCTTAGCCACTGAAAACAAATCTTCTTGCTGCTGTTGA
Source organism: Oleispira sp. (assembly GCA_036960605.1). GTDB lineage: Bacteria > Pseudomonadota > Gammaproteobacteria > Pseudomonadales > Oceanobacteraceae > Oleispira. The sequence continues at coordinate 84,216 of JBALXI010000001.1, forward strand.
GCATCGAATAAACGTTTACGTAATTGAGCGTAAAGTGCCTTTGGCAACGACAATTCAGCAAACTCAGAGGCGCAAAGTGCTAATGCTTCTTGGTTTTCAGCATTCGTTTCTTTGGCAGCGGCTTCGGCTTTAATGATAATGGCTTGAGCTTGTTCAATATTGGCTTCAATATTCACTTTATTCTGTTGGCGCTGCTCATCGCGACGAGAGAATACAGCATCCGAGGCTAAGCGGAATTCTTGCCAAAGTTTTTGGTCAGCTTTATTAGGCGTCATGCCTATGATTTTCCAGTCAGCTTGTAATTGCTTACTTTGCTCAATCGCTTGGCTTAAGTCTTCAGCATCTTGCAAGGACTTAGCTTGGCTAATTAAAGCCTCTTTTGCTTCGATATTCTGCTGATATTCTGCTTTGATATGAGCATAAATCTTATCGGATATTTCTTGCAAGCTAGCTTGGCTGTTCTTGTGCTCATGACGATCGACAGGAGAGAAACTGCGGAATGTTTCGCGAGCAGCGTCTAAGGTTTTCTGTACGATGCCCCAGTCTGCGCTATCCCAATCCATGCTGGCTTCGTAGTCAGTCAGCTGCACGATCAGTGCTTGGCGGTTGACTAAATTTTGCTGGCGCTGATTTGCCATATCGGCGTAATAAGCTTTACAAGGTAAGTAAGCTTTATCCGCCGCGGTGCGGAAACGATTCCAAAGTATCTTGTCATCTTGGCGAGCAATCGGTCCGATAGCTTTCCATTCTTCCTGAAAATTATGGATCTTGTCAGCTAAAATAGCAGGATCGATTGTGCTACCGACTAAGCTTTCCATGCTAACGCATAGTGCTTCTTTCTTCGGTGTTGCAGCATAGCCCTGCCAATCACGAATTTCATCCAGTTGGGCCGTTAGGCTTTGATATTGACGCTGAAACTTTTTGGCTTCCTGCTGGCTGATTTTTTTCAACGCTTGCAGTGCATGCTGGTGGCACTTATTCGCGTCTTTTAGATGGCCTTCAGTGATGTGGCTTTCTAGCTCGGTCAAAAGTACAGCAAGTTGCTTGGAGCTATCAGCTTCGTGAGCACTTAAGTTTTGATTGTGCTTGATCACATTTTGCAAAGCATTGTCTAGCTCTGCCAGTAAAGCAGGGGCTTCGATGCTGACGTCTAACTCAGCGGCTTTCCAAGGTAACTGTTTGACAGTTTGGGTCAGCTCTTTTTGCAAGTTCTGGCTTTTACTGACGCTGCTTTTTTCTAGCTGCTGGCTCTGCAAAATAAGCGCTTCAAAGGCTTCTTTCTGCTCTACTAGTTGAGTGCGAGTCTTGTCCAGTGCAAGCCAAGCTTGCAACGACTGTTCAAACGTTTTGCTTTGAACAGCGTCTGGCTTGCTAACGGACTTGCTATCATTCCAGCTTTGTTCAAGTGTTTTCAATTGAGCAGATACTTGCTCACTGAATTCAAGGCTTTCCAGCTGAGCGAGTAGCGTTATGAAACTTTCTTTAGCACTAGCAATGGCAATGATTTTGTCTTGCGCGGCTTTTTCTTCGGCGACATGTTCGGCGAGAGTGCCTTCACATTGAACTAAGGCGGTATTAAGCGCTTGTTGTTGCTGCGCATCTTGCACATTCAATGCAGCCCAGTTTTGCTTCAATAGCTGTAGGCGACCATTGTAGTCTGGAGAATACGCAATAGTACCAAGATGCTGTGCATTACTAATGGCAGTCGCTATTTTTTCTTCGCGTAGCTTCGTATTGTCTTCTGCGGACTTGCGGCTGGCTAAATTATCTTTGCAAAAGCGGTAGAGGGCTTTGTCTTTACCTTGGGCAACCTGCATCAATTTTTGCAGTGATTCGCTTTTTTCTAAGCCTTGGGCTGCAGCCATACGCATTTTAGCGACAGGGTTGTTACTGGCGATATCCAAGCGGATACTTTCATTGCCCAATTGATTGATTGCGGCTAAGCGCAAAGCATCATCTCGGGTATAGGTGGCGATATTAACCAGATCGTTATCATTGCTGATAGCCGCTAGATCGCTGATGTTTTGATTGGGTAATAATTGAGCAAGGTGCTGCTGCTGTGCTTGCTGACGTAATTCAGTATTTTCACAGACTAAGAATATCGCTAAATTCTGCGGCGACTTAATCTTAGCTAGGGCTGCAGCGCGAACGCTTAAATCGCTATCGTGCTCGGCAATTTTTAGCAGGATTTTCTCGTCACTCAGATCGGCTATCGCAATCTTGCGAATAGCGGGATCTTTGTTCTGCCACTTTGGTTTTAAAAAAGAAGGTTTGAAAAGTTTTTCTAATAACGCCATGTAATTCGTCCTGAAACTAATGCTCAAAAGGCTCAAATGTAAATAAGGTCTATTCTACTACTAATTTAGCCGTCATAGAATTGGGTTAGAGCGATTGCTGTGGTAAAGTCGGCTCATTCTATAGCTCACCATCCTAAAACGAAATAACTATAACAAGGATATCTATAATGAAGTGGCTTAAATTTGTTCTAATTCCTGCCTTATTGGTTTTGCACGGCTGTGCATCCATGGGTATTGCTGATTATCCGTTAGCGCAATTGACCGAAAAATACACTAATGAAACCTCTAAATTCCTCGCCGTAGATGACCTTGTTATCCATTATCGCGATGAAGGCACCGGTCCTACGCTCGTCTTATTGCATGGTGTAGCCTCATCTTTGCATACATGGGATGACTGGGTTAAACGCCTATCCCCACATTATCGAATTATCCGCATCGATCTACCAGGCCATGGTTTAACCGGCAGTGATCCTTCGGTCGAACGTTACGAAATTGCCTACATGGTCAATAAATTAGAAAAGTTTCTTAACAAGTTAAGCATTGATGATATTTATCTAGCTGGTAATTCGCTAGGGGGTTACATCGCTTGGAATTATGCGCTGCACCGTCCTGATCGGGTGAAGAAAATGGTCTTGTTAGATTCAGCAGGTTTTCCGCAAGATATGCCGTTCATTATGAATTTCGCCAGCCTGCCGGGCATTGGTGAAATGAGTGGAATTATGATGCCTAAGTTTTTTGTTAATATGAACGTAAATGCAGCCTTTGGTGATGATGATAAAGTGACTGACGAGCTTCAGCAGCGCTATTTTGACCTAACGATGCGCCAAGGTAACCGTGAAGCTTTAGTGAAAGTATTTCGTACGATGAAAGAACAAAGTGCAAATTCCCACTTGGGTGATCGCGTAAAAGAAATTAAAATTCCAATCTTATTGATGTGGGGTGATCAGGACGAGTGGATTCCCCTAGAAATTATGCAGCAATTCGTACAAGCCTTACCTAATTCACAATCGATTGTGTATGAAGGTGTTGGCCATATGCCAATGGAAGAATTGCCTGTTCAAACCTCTCGTGATGCCCACGGTTTTTTTACTCTGGGTAAAACTCTAGAAACTCCTTTAGTCATGGCTCCATAATAGCAAGGAGCCTATTAATAAATAAGCAGGTGCAATGAGCCAGTCTATTCTTTGGTACGATTACGAAACCTTCGGGGCCGATCCTTCTTTTGATCGGCCTGCACAATTTGCCGGTATCCGCACCGACGAAAATCTCAACGAAATCGATGAACCTGTGCAGTTGTTCTGCAGGCCTAGTCCAGATTATTTACCCCACCCCCAAGCTCTGATGATTACTGGTATAACGCCACAGCAGTGCTTGCAAGATGGTCTGCCTGAAAACGAATTCATTGATCAAATAAATCAAATATTTGCCGTGCCTGAAACCTGTACCGCAGGCTATAACAGCATTCGCTTTGATGACGAAGTTACGCGCTATACCTTGTATAGAAATTTCTATGATTCGTATGCGCGTGAGTGGCAAAACGGTAATTCGCGTTGGGACATTCTAGATGTGATGCGCTGCGCTTACGCACTAAGACCAGAAGGCATCAATTGGCCTAAAAATGCTGAAGGCAAGGTGAGTTTCCGTTTGGAAGACTTAACCGCAGCCAATGGCATTGATCTAGGTAAGGCTCACGATGCCGTCGTTGATGTGCGAGCAACGATTGCTGTTGCTAAGTTGTTATTAGAAAAGCAGCCTAAGTTATACCGTTATCTATTCGAGCACAGAGTTAAGCATAAGTTGGCTGCGCTGGTGGATGTTGATAATCATAAGCCGCTGGTTCATGTGTCTGGTATGTATGGCGTTGATCGTGGTTGTATGGCAATTGTGGTGCCGATCTGCTGGCATCCGAGCAATAAGAATTCCTTTATCGCGTTTGACCTTTCGACCGATCCTCGTAGTTTAACGGGTTTGACGATTGAACAAATGCAACAACGCTTATTTTCCAAGCAAGCTGATTTGCCCGAAGGTATTGAGCGTTTGGGTTTAAAAGAAGTGCATATCAATAAGAGCCCGGTATTAGCGCCTGCGGCGACGTTGACCCCTGATCAGGCCGCTCGTTGGGAAATCTCTGGGGATGGTCTGCGTGCTAATCTGGCAACTCTAAAATCCTTATTGGCTGAAGATTCGTCGATCTTGCAAAACTTACACGGTGTTTATACGCAACGTGATTTTGCCGCCAAAACCGATGTCGATACCATGCTTTATAGTGGTGGATTTTGGAGTGGTATGGATAAAAAAGCCATGGCACAAATTCACGCCACGCCGCCTAAATCGTTGGCCAGTCTTAAAGTTCAGTTTCAAGATCTGCGTGGGGAAGAGATGTTCTTCCGCTTTCGTGCGCGTAATTATCCTGAGTACATGGCAGAAGACGACCACGAGCGTTGGGCGAAACATTGCATGGATAGCTTGCTAGGTAATGGCCCAGGTTTGAATTTTGAGCAGTTCTCGCAAGCATTGCAGCAAGCGGTGCAAGATAATCAGAATGATCAAGACAAGATGTTCGTATTACAAGAACTGCAGCTGTATGCCGAGTCGATTTATCCCAGTGATGCTTATTCTTGATGTCTATTAAAAATGACTATCAATGAGGCTTATAAATGAATAGTCGACAAGTTTGGCGCACTCCGAAAGCGGGTGCGATTCAGCGCCTCGTGAAAATCGAAGAGTCATTAGTCGCGCTTAAGGCGGATGAAGTACAGGTTGAGGTGAAAGCGGTGGGGCTTAATTTTGCTGATATATTCGCCTTAACCGGCTTGTATTCCGCCACACCAGAAGGCAGCTTTATACCCGGTCTTGAATATTCTGGCATCGTTACAAAAGTAGGGTGCGATTGTAAAAAATTCAAACGAGGTGACCGCGTCATGGCGGTTAGCCGCTTTGGTGGGTATGCCTCGGTCGTGCAAGGCAAAGAAGCGTATTTGGTATTATTGCCTAGCGACTGGAGTTTCTCTCAAGGCGCTGCGTATTTAACTCAAACGTTAACGGCATGGTATGCGTTGAATGATTTGGGCAATATCAAAGCAGGGCAAGATGTGCTGATTCAAAGCGCCGCGGGTGGTGTTGGCTTGCAAGCAATGAAGCTGGTGCAAGCTTTAGGTGGCAAACCGGTTGGCACCGTAAGCAGTCAGAAGAAAGTCGATTTTCTGGCTGATTTGGGCTTTGAATCTTGGATTCGTGAACCTTCGTTTAAAGCGCAGTTGGCCAATAAAAAGATGACCTTCGATCTGGTTTTAGATGCGATTGGTGGCGAAGTCCAGCAAGCCTCGTTTAACGCATTAAATCCGATGGGGCGCTTGGTTGTGTTTGGTGCGGCTGAATTTACCCCTGGTAAAAATCGGCCTAATTATTTAACCGCGGCTTGGAAGTTTTTGCGTCGTCCTAAATACGACGTGATGGATATGATTAGCGAAAATCGTTCGGTCATGGCGTTCAATCTAATCTGGCTCTGGGATCAGGTGGATATTATGCAGGAATTATTGAAAGTTATGATGGCTGTAGAAATTACGCCGCCTCACGTAGGGCATCAATTTACCTTCGATCAAGCTCATGAGGCGATTGATTGCCTGCGCTCGGGTAAGACGATTGGCAAGGTCGTACTGACTAGAGATTAGTCTAGCCAGTACCTGTCTTTAAAAATTAAAGTCCGTCAGGTCTAGCCCGATCGGGCTTTGAATAATCACAGACACCATCGCTGAATATTTCTTCTAATCGCTCTTGGTAGGGATCCATATCGTATTCCCTATAAAAGCCTTTGTTGATCGCTTGCTGCACGGTGATTAGGCTACAGAAGAAAATGTCTGAAGAAATATCTTCTCCTGCGACATTACGACTACCTTCAAAGAACGGCATGAGTTGAGTGCACTCTCCTTGCTCTTTGCCATTCCAAGCGCCGTCCCAGACGGCTTCGCCTTTATATAAAACCTCGCCTTCTTTATCGATGCACATATCAACCGCATTTTCAGGACGAGCTGCGCGATAGTCGCCGCCATTGGCATCAGCGCGGGTTAGCCATTCGTCCATCGCATAGACGGCTTTGCTAAAATCCTTATTGGGTAGTTCTTGTTGCCAGATAAGTTGTAATTGGTTATCACCGACTCGCTGCTGAATACGCTTGCGGCTAGACAGCGCGCCCCAGGAGTGATGAATGTCGAGCACCTGATCTTGGTAAGGTCGAACATCGATAATGGGGTTTTTTAGTTCGCCTAAAAAGATATTGCCCGATAAATAGGCACCGGTTGCAGAAGTGATGCTGCCATTACTGCGCGGAGCGATATTCATATTATCGCCCCTATGGGTCATGTTGTGCTCGCTGTAATTGCTGTAGCGTTTTAACGCACTGTCTCCGCTGGCATGCCAGTAACGTTCTTGAGTCATTTCTTCTTGCGGCAACCAACCACCAATTTTGCTATTCAGATCAAGAAACTGCTGAGGGTTAATCTTTTTATCTTGCAGGGCTTTGAGGCCGTATTGAACGCCTTTATTTGACCAAGGAATAGGCGCGCGCCCTGATTTATCAGTCCCAAAAAACTCGCGGTTATCTTGCCAGTGAGTCCAAAAAACACGACGTCTAATGTTTTTGCTATAACGAGTATAGTTCGGCGTAAAAACAGGATTGTTGACGTATTGTAGGGATCCACGCCAGCGTGAATTACATTCATTCGCCCCCTGATAGTTTACAGGCCATTCAAAACGTAATAATTGAGCGATATTGTCCAGCCACTGTAGGCGTCGGCTTTCATTCGGGTTGGCTGCTAAACCTTGAATCAGGGGCCGATTTTCGACACTGCTCCAAAAGGCTTTGTCATCGGTTAAGTGCTCAAAATAGTATTCGGTTAATTCACAATCTAAGGTGTAATTAATTTGGCTGATCATATCGGGGTAGGCCACGATGGCAACGCCGCCATCAATCACGGCCCCTGGATTATTTTGACTCATTAGATATTGTTGAATCGCTCCGCCCGAGCCGCCATAGCCAATGGTAAAGCTAGGTTTACGGTAACGCAGGCTGAAGTTTCGCTTTAGCCGCAGCGCGGTATCTTCTTGCAGCCAAATATTATAACCATTTCCGGTTTCAGTGGCGGTAGAAAAGACGATGGCATAGCCTTGTTCTAGGTATTGGCGCATGTCTTTTGATAGATGATGCATGCGCAAAACGCCTTGTTGAAAGCCGATGCCGATGCCACCGCGGAAATAATAGATGAGCTTGCCGTTCCACTTCGAAAGATCAGGTTTTAATAATTCATCACTGCGGCTGGAGGGCATTAACATGGCGTAGGGATAGCGATTGATCGTGCCTGTCTCGATGCGAATAATTAATTCGGCGTCTTTAGGTAAGGCTTCGGTGCTATCGGGTACTTGATAAAATTTGCTGCTTTTTTCAGCGGTGTTAAAAGAATAGAAAATGCGGGTCGGCAGTGAGCAGTCTTTGCTATAACCGATGATTAGTTCAGAGCGCTTGCCTTCTTTAGTTTCCGCATAAACAGGTACGCCCCAGCCACTGGTATTATCAATTAACGGTTGCCCTAATTGAGAGCGTTCGGTATCACATACAAAAGGGTATTGGTTTTTACCTGCGAATAACGGCTCTACAGGGCCGGTGGCACCGTATTCAATCGGGAATTGAAAGGTTTCTGCTGGTCGCTTGGTATCTTTTGGATGAGGGCCGGAATAAGGGGGGTGATTGATGAGTTTGTTGCCGGGGGGGATTCCTGCAACGGCAACATAACCGTTATCAAGACCGAGTTCATCACGTACCCACTGGTAGAGATACCAGCTACCAAAACCTAAGGATGAGAAGGTGATGATTAGAGTCGCAAGTAAGGCTTTCTTCATAAATCACATTCCTCTGGCTAATGTTTTAAGTTTAGCAGAGGAAGTGATAGTGCTAGATAACTTCTGTGTTAAATAGCCGCGTACAAAATAGTGAGGCTAAGCAATCACTTCGCCCCAAAGGTCGTATTCGTCGGAATGGGCGATTTTAACTTCAACAAAGTCGCCTGGGGCGCAGTCGAAATACTCGTTCAAGTAAACCATACCATCAATGTTAGGAGCGTCAGCAATGGTACGGCCTACAGCACCTTCTTCATCAACATCATCAATCAATACCGTCATTGTTTGGCCGACTCTACGCGCTAGCTTACGAGTACTAATCTCTTGAGCTTTAGCCATAAAGCGTTCCCAGCGTTCTTGCTGAAGTTCTTCTGGTACATGATTTGGCAAGGCGTTGGCTTTAGCGCCGTCTACTGGGCTGTATTTGAAGCAACCAACACGGTCTAGCTCAGCTTCGTCTAACCAATCCAAAAGAATCTGGAAGTCTTCTTCAGTTTCACCCGGGAAACCAACAACAAAGGTAGATCGCAATACAATGTTGGGTGCAATCTCACGCCATTTCTTAATGCGCAAAAGCGTATTTTCTGCGTGAGCAGGGCGCTTCATTAGCTTCAATACCGCAGGGCTTGCGTGCTGAAACGGAATGTCTAAATACGGCAGGATGTGGTTTTCAGCCATCAATGGAATGATGTCGTCAACGTGCGGGTAAGGGTATACATAATGCAAACGTACCCAAACGCCCATTTTTCCAAGTTCTTGACACAAAGACAGCAAGTTCGTTTTAACCGGAGCGCCGTTCCAGAAACCGGTGCGGAACTTCATGTCTACGCCATAAGCGCTGGTATCTTGCGAGATAACCAACAGCTCTTTAGTGCCGGCATCAACAAGACGCTTAGCTTCTTCTAATACATCACCGATTGGGCGACTAACGTGCTTGCCGCGCATATCTGGAATGATGCAGAAGGTGCACTTATGGTTGCAGCCTTCGGAAATTTTCAAATACGAATAATGACGTGGGGTCAGCTTTACGCCTTGAGCCGGAATCAAATCGGTAAAAGGGTCATAATTTGGATTCGGTGGAACCCACTCGTGTACGGCTGTCATCACTTCTTCATAAGCATGAGCGCCAGAAATCGCTAAAATGCCCGGATTTTCTTTCTTGATCAGCTCGGCGTCAGCGCCTTTACCCATACAACCGGTAACGATTACCTTGCCGTTAGCCGTCATAGCTTCGCCAATAGCGTCTAAAGATTCTTGCTTAGCGGCATCGATGAAACCACAGGTATTCACTACCACGACGTCTGCATCTTCGTAGGTATTGGTGATGTCGTAGCCATCCATTTTCAATTGCGTAAGGATACGCTCAGAGTCCACAGAGTTTTTAGGGCAACCTAGGCTTACGAAACCAATTTTACCGCTGGTATCGTGGTTGCTAGACGCGATTAGTTCGCTAGGATTCTGTGATTCAATCGAATTGGAGTTATCTGACATATTTGGCTCATCAAGGTAGATCTAATAATGGCGCGGATTTTAGCCTAAACAAGAGGTTTAGGCTATTAGACTTGGATTCTTGGGCTTTTTATTTAGGTGACTCTTAAGCGAAGGCGCTATCGCATAGGGAATGTCGATAGGGTAGTTATGTTGATTATGTCATTAAAATACGCTTTTCCATTGCTCAGTGTCTACGAACCAGCGTTCTTCATAGATTTTATCCGCTTCAAATTTGAACAAAACGGACAACTGAGAAGCTATCATCTTATCGGATTTCCATTCAATAATAGAAACCACTTCATTATCTCCTTCAATCTGGCGGAGTGCCGTAATTTCGAAACCTGGAGGGAGAATCTTCCCTAGACCATCCAGAGCCGAGCGGAATGCCTGTCGTCCTTTTAGGATATTGGCTTGACCTGGCATGATAAAAGTCATTTCTTCGACATAGTCAGTTACTAAGGTATCGAAATCTCTGGCCCCCACAGCGTCCCAGCCACGCTGTACTATATTAGCTAAATTCATTGTCTTATCTCCAATTGGATTCTGTACAATTTAACTATAGGCGGTATCCAATAATTTAGCGGGGATACTGGATATAGCGGTAAAATAATGGACAACTATACTGCCAAGTATCGGTTAGAGACGACACGCTGAAAGCGGTTGTTAATATTTTTGTGGTGAGGCTAATGGACGAGGTAAATAATTCTCTCGTGTAGGCCAACAATTTTCTGAGCATAGTGTTCAGCATCAATTTCACTAATCGATTCACTTTTGGCCAGTGCATTGATGATTTCATAGTAGTTGTCACCAAGCTCGTCAGGTATGTCAGTCCCTACTGAGATGTGGAGAAGATGACTATTAACGGCATTGGTTAATCTACTTTGCATTGACCCCGGGCCAACCAAGTTGAGTACTGCCATATGTAATTTTTCCATACCACGAATGTGGGACATAACAATCACCTCGTACTATATAGATCTAAGATTATTGTAGCCTTTCTAATATAATTTTATATCTAGGTGTTGATATGAATAATGACTTAAAAATCACCTTGTTAGGTGAACTTGAAATATGGAACCAGGCTGATCTAATATTTATAAGCTGAGGGGGCTAAATAGCTCTGGCTACTTGATTATGTGATGTTTGAAATTTCTTTAGTAATTCTGAAGGGGTCGTGAAGACGCATATGCTTTTTTACTTAGATGCCGCGGCCTTGCTTAATGCATCAAGAACCTTTGAGATTGTATTTATGACTTTTTCGCAGCCTTGAATGCTATGGCGATTCCTAATGTATTCAGGGTTGTTGTATGAAATCCAAGTCTTATTGTCTGCATCTTTGCGGATTAATACTTTCTGAGGAAGGTCGATGGCGGCTTCTTGTGAGCACTGCATTAATGGCGTTCCAACCTTAGGGTTGCCAAATATAATGACTTCCGTGGCTCTGAGCTTTAAGTCGACGCCCTCTGCATTCTTCTGATGATTGATTCTGGCAAATAACGTTAGGCCTTTGTTTTTTATGATCGATACCAATCTATCAGCCGTTTCTTTTGCTGAATACTGACTTTCAATTGATATAGTACTGTCAGTAGCGCTAGCAAATGACGAGGCAGTTAGTAATAGAAAGTTAATTAGTAATAGGGCGGTGAAGGAAATATGTTTGATCATTTTTGCCTGTGAATTATTTGTTATTAGGTCGCTAGATTAGCTGTAATTTTCAGCGTTGTAGATTTCACAACGTTTATTGAGTTTATCGCTTTATCCCGCAGTTCGGTATGCTCTAAAAGCTGCGAGTCTGCTCGATACTCTGCGAACGCCGCATCGTTTGGGGATTCTAATAAGTGAACTTCTTGCCCAGAATTATCCTCGTTTCAACGGCACTGATTATGTGTCCTCCATGTGAATGCATAATTTCAGTAGCTTTGGTTTCAAAGAGTGTTAATGAATAAAAGTCCTTAACTTCTAACGTCACTAAAATATTAATCATGCACTCAACTGATAGCGCCAAAATAACAGGCAGATTTTTTTGTTTTCAATTATGTTATCAGTACGGGTTAATTCTTATTTAACCCAAGTTCTTTTTGTTTTATCTTTGTTAAACCAAGTGAAACTATGCGATGAGACTCTGTAAGATAATATATTAAATCATCATCGTTCTCTTTCACACTATGAAATAGTTGTATCCATTTCATGCCTCGGTTAGCAAAGTAGGGTGCTGGCTTGTATCCTTCAAATTCTGTTAAAAATGCAAAGTCTAAATCTGATGTTTTAAAAACAAAAGCAGGCAGTTTGTTTTCGCCCCAACCACCAATCGCAAAAACTTTACCACCCACTTTCCATACGTGGGAGTTTCCCCATTGAACGACATATGTTGTAGCAGGTAATTCCTTGCAGAACTTATTGAACTGCTCGTAATTCATTTAGGCTCCATTCACAGGCGACTGTTCCAAAGGCGTCGTCATACTACGTGTTGTCAATAAGTGTCGTCACCACATGAGGGTTGTTGTGAAGTGTGCGATGCACTGGGCAGCGATCTGCAATTTCAAGTAATCGAGCCTTCTCTGAATCACTTAAGGGGCCAATCAGCTGAATTTTTCGAATGAGTGCTTCTATCTTTGAATCTTGATCTTCTGGCTTTTCTGCGTCTTCTAAATAATTACGCTCGTGCGACAAAGATACTTCCACATGTTCAAGTGGTATTTTCTTTAGGTTAGCGTACATACGGATCGTCATCGCGGTGCAAGCACCTAAAGCGGCTAGTAGATGTTCGTAGGGATCTGGGCCGGTGTTTTGTCCACCGACTTTCGTTGGTTCATCTGCATGCCAATGGTGATGGTCGGTAAAAATTTCTTGCTGAAATTTATGATCAAGTTCAGCGACCAGTACATGACCGCTAGTGAGGGTGCGTTTGGCTGTTTTAGGTATTGGGATGTATCGACTAGCCCATCCTGAAATTGTTTGCGCAACGTATTCACTATCGATTGCTTTTGAAAGTAAGTGGTCGGCGGTATCTAGGCTGACGAAACTTTTTGGATGCTTAGCGGCTTTATAAATCTTTTCAGCATCGGATATATCGACGGTTAAGTCGATAGGAGAGTGTAATACCAGTAAGGCTTTGTTTAAACTCTGGATGTGTTCTGTTGTTTGGCTGCGTAGGTCGTCCAAGAATTGCTTTTTAATGGTAAATTCACGGCTCCCTAGCTTAACTTGTGCCTGTCCGTCAGTATCGATTGTTTCTATGTGAGCATCAAAATTATGGATGACGTGGCTTGCTTCAAAGGGTGCGGCGATCGTGACAACGGCTTTAACTTTGGGTAGCTGTGCGGCCATTGCTAAAACAGCGGCGCCTCCTAAGCTGTGGCCGATTAATAGTTCAGGAGCTTGGTAGTTTTGTTCCAGAAAGCGTGCTGCTGCTAGCAGATCTTCGGTATTGGACGAGAAGTTGGTATTAGCAAAGTCGCCGTCACTGTTGCCTAGGCCAGTAAAGTCAAAGCGGAAAACGGCAAAGCCATGCTGTACTAGAAAACGGCTAATACGGGAAGCAGCGGCAATATCTTTGCCGCAGGTAAAGCAATGGGCAAATAATACGTAGGCTCGTACTGCTTGATCAGGTGTTTCAAGTAAGCCTGCTAGATTTTGTCCTTGGCTTGGAAACTCTACCTTTGTTCTCATTGCTTCTTCCTTTTAATTTAATCAGTATTTTGTGTGTGGTGATCGAAATTTAATCTACTTTATAGGCAGCATTGTCTAGGTATCTAGGCGTTTATTATAAGAGGTTGAGATTGACTAAAAGTTTCCCATTTTTGATTATAACGGACTTTAATACTGATTTAGCGAGCTTCTGCTTAAGGTCGCTATCTTTAAGTCTATACAAGGGAGAATTCGAGAGAGCTGCAGTGATAGCTGTTTGTGCCATTTCTTTGATCTTAGCTTGGTACTTTTCAGGGATACCATTAATGTGAAGGTTAACGACTTTAGGATTTAATAGATGGAATGCACCTTGAGCAGGGTTGTACGTTATGGATCCTGAGATAGTAGTTGTGCCCGTGCCTTTTATTCTGCGTGGGGCATACACAGCAAGATCAGCTTTGATGCTAAGTTCATTAGATTCTTCAAGCAAGTCTAACTTAGGCGAGGTGATGATTAGGGTGATGAAATATTTCTTTTTTTCTAGAGGCATCATGGCTTCTATTTTATCCTGAAGCTCCACTTCAGTAAATTCTTGGGTATAGGTGAAAGCGTGAGTTAAGCTTGCGATTGTTATAAAAAGTAATGTGATTATGTATTTCATATGTCTCTCTTTTACCATTCAGGTTCACGCTTGTCTAAGACAAGGGTAATAGAATATACAGAGTAGGCCTCTAGTGTAAGCTATTCCTATCTATTGATCATACATAGGGCCATACTGAATTGCTGCCATTATTGTGTAGTCAAGACCTTAGATTGGCTCAAGCTGATTTTAAGTTTATTAGATTTACCTGAAGGAAAGCATCATGAGTAAAGGACAAGACAGTAAAAAAGCGGTTAAGAAGCAAGCAGTTTTAACTCCAAAAGAAAAGAAAGCAGCAAAAGCAGCTAAAAAAGCGCTTCCGGGTGCTTTCTCCGTTTAAGTGCTTTGTTATTTAAATAAGGGTCGTCGATTCATTTCGATGGCTTTTCTTATTGTTAAATACAAAAAAAGGACGAATATTTCTATTCATCCTCTTCAATATAAATCTTCTTTAATCCCTAAGGACTAATGTCAGATTAAGATTCAAGTTCTGGAGCGTTTAGTAGTTCAGCGATGATCTTGTTCATTTCAACAGGCATTTGGGCTAGAACAGCCTCTTCCGCTAGAGTGATGTCTTTTTCGATGTAAGAAACGATTTTACGAGTTTCCATATCCATAACACCACCAAAAGCAGTTACTTTCTTCATGAACGGAATTTGCATGCCGCTTGCTGAATCAACGTGAAGTACGATGACATATTTGAAATCGTAGTTCTTATCTTTGATCGCGCCAAGATCTTTAAGCTTGCTCGTCAGAGTTTTCATTTTTTCATCTAACTCAATCGCATGCTTCTCTGCAGAACCCGTCATTTCCATAACATCACGGCCAGCTTGGCGACGCATATTTTCGCCAAGAGTCCACGATAGGTTGCCAACAACACTGTATAGCTGTTGACCAGAAATTACAGAAGCGCCGAATTCTGAAACTGCACCACCAGAAATTGCTAAACCAATTTCAGTTGAATCACCAGGAACACCATGCAGGCTGATAGGGAAGATGAAAGCAGGTGTGGATGTAGTAACCGCTAGTGGGAATGCTTGGTCAGCGTTACGCTTAACCATCGAAGAGCTACAGCCACCCAAAGTAAGTGCTATCGCCGCAGAGATGAATAAAGCAGTAATTGAAGTCATTTTCATTTTTAGTAATGTCCTTATTAATTGAGCTGCGCATCCTAGCAGTGAAATTTTATTGATTCAAATGGATCAAAAGCGCCATCGTGATTATTTATTGAACAAGGGTAACCGCTTGTAAGTATGGATAGGCTTTTGCGTGTTCAATAAAAGATCAAACGCAATACATGGGTATTATTAATGCTTATATAAATACGTAAATAGACTGATGGTTATGATTGCCTCTCTATAATCTAAGTTCTGCTGAAATATATAATTTATATTTTTGGAAATTAAAAATTAGACATGAATCACACTTTCTCTGCTGCTTCATTGCATGAAATTAGGCGAAAACCTTAGTTAAGGTTAAATTAAGCGCTATTGAATTCTTTATGGCATTAAAATGATCCTACTCCCCTCGCTGAAACAGACTTTTGGCTTTGATCAATTCCGCGGTGGTCAAGAGCAAACTATTCGTCAGTTAATAGCAGGACAGTCATCGCTGGCTATTTTTCCAACAGGGTCGGGTAAATCTTTGTGCTATCAGCTGACTGCGTTGCACTTACCTCACGTCACTCTAGTAGTCTCTCCATTACTTGCGCTTATGAAAGACCAGCTAGAGTTTCTGGCGAGCAAAGGGATTGCCGCTGCGAGTATTGACTCGACCTTATCGGGAGATGAAAGCCAGCAAGTGATGGCGGACGTGCGCTCAGGTAAAATTAAAATACTCATGGTCTCGGTTGAGCGTTTTAAAAATGAACGTTTTCGTCAGTTTATTAATGCCGTGCCTATCTCGATGCTGGTGGTAGACGAAGCTCACTGTATCTCCGAATGGGGCCATAACTTTCGCCCAGATTATTTAAAATTACCGGTCTATTGCCAAGAATTAAACATCTCTTTGGTTTTATTATTAACCGCCACCGCGACGAAAAAAGTTAAAAATGATATGGCGGCTAAATTTTCAATTCAGCCAGAGCATATTATTCAAACAGGCTTTTATCGTGCGAATTTAGACTTGTCGGTTGTACCGGTGGCAGAGGCTGAAAAATCACAAGTGTTGGTGCAGAAGATTCGTGAGCAGCAACAGACGTTCGCACTTTCAAATGCGGCGGGCATTGTGTATGTGACTTTGCAGCATAGCGCGGAAAGAGTCGCGGCCTATTTACATGCTGCCGGTATTAATGCGGTAGCCTATCATGCAGGTTTTGATTCAGATAAACGCCAGCAGATTCAAAATGATTTTATGCAAGGTCGCATCGATGTAGTCGTGGCGACCATCGCGTTTGGTATGGGGATTGATAAATCCAATATTCGTTTTGTGATGCATTATGATTTACCTAAGTCGATAGAAAATTATAGCCAAGAAATAGGCCGGGCAGGGCGTGATGGCCAACCTTCAAATTGTCTGACATTGGCTAATCTTGATGGTTTGAATACGGTCGAGAATTTTGTTTATGGTGATACCCCAGAGCTTTCGGCAATTGAATTTTTGTTAGAGAATGTTCGCCATGAAAGTAAACCTTCTAAGAAAGAGTTGAATGTGACTGAGTGGGAGTTGCAAGTGGTTGGTTTATCGAATGCCAGTAATATCCGTCAACTGCCATTAAAAACCTTATTGGTTCAGCTCGAAATGATGAAGGTCATCAAACCGATGTATGCTTATTTCGCCGAATTTAAATATAAGTTTTTGCAAGATAAAGAATCAATACTGGCGATGTTTGAAGGTGAACGTCGAGAGTTTCTACAGGCAATATTTACCACAAGCCAATTTAAGAAAGTTTGGGGTGCGCCCGATTTCGATGCGCTATTTAATAGGTATAAAACTGAACGTAGTCGAGTTATTACGGCGCTTGATTATTTGGCTGAGAAACAACTGATAGAACTTGAAAGTAAAAAAATTACGGAAGTATTTCAGGTATATCAGCAAGCTTTACATAACCCTGAGCTGGCGGGAATTCTGCATCATTATTTTGTTGATAAAGAAGAGAAAGAAATAAAGCGTATTGCCTCGCTGGTACGGTTTTTCGAATTAGAAAAATGCTTGAGCTCTAATTTAGCACGTTATTTTGATGATCAGCAAGCGCCGCAAGAATGCGGTCATTGCAGTGTTTGTCGTGGGAAAATTGCTAAGCTTACTTACAGTCAGCAACCGCAATGGCCCAGTGATTCTGATTTGCAACGCTATATCAGCGGATTGGCACAGCGGCTAGAGGGAAAGGCAGAAATATCACTGGATATTCAGTGCCGATTTCTTGCGGGTATAAGCGTTCCGATTTTTGCCCGTAACAAAGTCAGGCAGCTAGAGGGCTTTGGCAGCTGCGAGCAGCTGCGGTATAGCGAAATACGCCAGCGGGTTAGCTGTTAGCCCTAGAATTTTTTGTTAATGATCTTACCCAGCGTGGCTTTATTCTCCAGCAGCGCTGTATAAGACATGGGCTTACTAATGCCAAAGCCTTGAGCATAGCCAACGCCAATTTTTTTCAATGTACTTACGATGTCTTCGTCTTCTACCCATTCAGCCACCGTACCGATATTCATAGCATTAGCAATGTCGGTAATAGATTTAACAAAGGCATGATCAATAGCATCGCTTTGAATATTTTTTACAAAAACACCATCAATTTTAAGATAATCTACCGGCAGCTCTTTGAGGTAACTGTAAGAGGACATGCCAGTACCAAAATCATCTAGCGAGACTCGACTGCCTAGCTTTCGAATACCCGTGATGGTTTTACGCGCTAACTCAATGTTGGCAATGGCACTGGTTTCAGTTATTTCGAAGCAGAACAGTGACCCAGAAATATTATTTTTAGACAGGCTGTTTTCAATAATAATTAACAGTTGATCGTGGTTGAGTGCATCAGCGGTTAAGTTTATGGCGCAGAAACCCACATCAATGTGTTGTTTTATTTGATTGAATTCAGCAATCGTATTTTCGATTACCCACTTGTCTACATCCCATGTTGCGTTGTAGCGTTCTGCGGCCGGCATAAAGTTATTCGGGTAGATGGTATTGCCTTCAGTATCTCTCATTCTAACGAGTGCTTCAAAGCCGCTGGCTTCAGTGCCAGTGATGTGCTTAATTAATTGGTATTCAACAAAGAGTCTATCTTCATCGATGGCTTTGCGCAGTGCGACTAGACTTTCCATTTCACCAAAGCGTGCGGAAAGCTTATCGTCTTCGGGTAAGTATAAATGGTTTCTATTTCTGCCGGCTTCTTTTGCGGCATAGCAAGCCGAATCGACACAGCTAAGAATTGCCTGCTTATTACCTTTTAATGTACTTAAGTGCAAAATACCGATGCTGCTGCTTACCGTGAAAATCTGCCCTTGCCAATTAAAGCGATACGCTGCAATGGCAAGTCGAATACGATCAGCAATGGCAAGAGAGGTGTCGACTGATCGCGCATCGACGATCATGGCAAATTCATCACCACCGATACGCGCTAATACATCGTTATCTCTAAGAGATTTTCTAATGCAGGTAGTAATTGCTTTTAATAAATGATCTCCGGCGATATGGCCAGCGGTATCGTTGACGACTTTAAATTGATCTAGGTCCAAGTAAAAAACAGCGCGTTCATTGCGCACATCACTGCGCAGGGTTTCTTCCAGCATGATTTCAAAAGAACGTCGGTTATAGGTGTTGGTTAAATCATCGTAAGAAGCATAGATCTGTAATTGCTTATTGGATTCCGAAATTTCACTAAGTGAATTTTTAATTAATGTTGTTTTCTTATTATACAAATCGGCAAGTGTACCGAAATCGCCATTGCCAAATCCTTCCAGCAATTTCTCCTCGTCGGGATTGTCAGCGTAATTACGTAAGTGCTGGCTAATGCGAATAAGAGGATGAATGAAGAACACATGAACAAAAATAAAGAAAATTAACATGGTGATAATGGTTGGAATTACAGTCTGCTTCAGCGTTTTTTTAATGATGTTAGAGACGGCGATAAAGTCCGTCGATATGGGGGTGACTACCACTAACTTCCAATACGACTCGGGCACATGGAAGACAGAAACATTAACTTCCTCTTGTAATAGGAAGTCATTTTCTAATTGAAAATTATCGAGCAAATAGCTGTAGTTTAAGGTGCCTCCTATGGGGTCGATAATCGCAGCAGCCATCGCTTGTGCTTGTTTGTCGGATATTTGATAGCTATTAGCGTCTAAATAAGCGGCCATTGTTTGGAGTTGTTGCTTATCTTTAGGAGGGATCTTAGACGTTTGTTGTGAGATTCTTAGTAAATGATCGGCTAGTTTTTGAAACTTAGGCTGCTTAGAAGCCAGTTCGGAGATATCAACTAGCCCCGAGCCATCTCCTTTCTTAACGTACTCGGTTTTCGGAAAACTAATAAATTTATTATTTTGATCGATTAGAAAAACGTAGCCGCCAATGTTTTTTGCTTGAGCATTGAAAAAATCATGCAGTCCTTCTAGCTTCATATCAATCGTCGTAGCCCCGATGTACTGATTGTTTTTCAGAATGGGGACGGTGCAAGTGACCATTGGTTCTTTAGAAAAAGGATCAATATAGGATCGAGACCAATAGCAGCTATCATGGGAGAGGTATTTTGCCGGTACATACCATTCTTCATGATGATAACCATGACCCGTGTCTAAATTATAATCATCGTAAAAGTCTAATTGCCCCGCGTTGTTTTTACCCCAAAAGTAACTGTTTTTTTCTTTATCGGGGTTTAACATATTGGGCTCAGGCCAAATACCACCGCCTGCGACGAGGGTATTAGAGTTATTGATGTCTATGAGCTGAGGGATAAGTTGATGATAGAGAGTATCAGAGTAAGGGGTGGAGCTAACAACGGCTCCTATGCCTTCGGCCAATGATTTGACTAAAGAGGTCTGGCGCACGAGTTCCGCCACAATGGCATTACCGCTGGCCTTAATTTGTTTAGAGCTATCGCTTTCTAATTTTTCACGTAACTCACCCTGCAATACAAAAGCAAATATGCCTAAAAGTGTCAGGGTGGCTAGCAAAAAACCGCTGGATATCTTAAAACTTGTATCCGATAAGTATCGTTTCATTTTTACATTTCATCTAGAGCTTAAGTAAAGCCTAGGCAAAGAATGTAAAAATGTTAGTAATACTTATTATAGCTGTTCGTAAGTGAAATTATCGTCGGCGTTTTCTAGGCGCTCTTGACGTTTACGCTCTTCGGCCAGTACCGACTTGATCTCATCCATGACGGAATTAACATCAGCGTTTTCGGTCGACTCTTCAAACAGCCCTGTTAACACAGTATCAGCCGTTAGATCGCCATCTTCAAATATCGCCCACATTTCTTTAGCGTAATTAGTACGTAACAATTCAGGCGCATATTGGCCGTAATACTCGGTCATATTGCCGACATCACGCTCTAGCATCGACTTGGCGTGGTTATTCGCCGCCGCATCGACCGCTTGCGGTAAGTCGATAATGACGGGGCCATAATCATCGACCAGTACGTTGAATTCGGATAAATCACCATGAACTAAGCCAGCAACGAGCATGAGCTTAACATCGTTCATGATGGTTAAATGATCTTCAAGGGCTTGTTCGTGCGTCATGGACACGTCATTTAAGCGCGGCGCAACTTCGCCGCCGTCATAGGTGACAAGTTCCATTAACAGTACACCATCAAAGCAGCCATAAGGTGTTGGTACTCGTACACCTGCTTCTGCAAGGCGGTACAAAGCATCAACCTCAGCATTATGCCAAGACTCTTCTTGCTGCTTACGACCGAATTTAGAGCCTTTCTCCATCGCACGTTGGCGACGGCTGTTTTTGCTCTTACGGCCTTCTTGATATTGCACAGCTTGTTTAAAGCTGCGTTTAGCCGCTTCTTTATAGACTTTGGCACAGCGAATTTCGTCGCCGCAGCGCACAACAAAGACCGTGGCTTCTTTTCCGCTCATTAATTGGCTGAGGACTTCGTCCACGACACCATCATCAACTAAGGGTTGTATTCTTTTTGGAGTTTTCATAAGCGCTTTATACCCTAGACAGGTAATGCATTCAAGTGGATTGGCCTGTGTACTAGCTACTAATTACAAGATCAGTATAATGCGCGCCTATCATACTAAATAATGAAAGCGGTCAATTTCGACGCAGGAGAGCATCATGGTTGTAGTTCGAGCGGTATTAGGCGCCTTAATCTTATTCTTTAACTGGGTATTTACCCCAAAAAGCATTAAGCGTGACGTGAGTGAGCAAGACTCGGTCGATGTTCAAACAAAAAAGTTGGCGTTGTATCAATACGCGGCATGCCCATTTTGCGTAAAAGTTCGCCGTGCCATGAAGCGCAATGGCCTTAACGTTGAAACTCGTGATGCTAAGCGTAGCGAGCAGTTTAAAGAAGAGTTAGTCGCTGGTGGTGGTCAGCTTAAAGTACCTTGCCTACGCATCGAAGACGATAACGGTGACGTAAACTGGATGTATGAGTCGGGTGACATTATTGACTATTTAGAAGGTCGTTTTAATCCGACATTAGCCGAGACCAGTGCCGCATAATTGCGCGAGCTGAGCTTGAGTTAAGATGAAAAGGCTAGCATTCGTTGAATGCTGGCCTTTTTTGTATTCTTTTTAAATCCCTTTCAGTATCGCCATCCTCATTTAGGCAGGTCTATTGTAAGTAGCACCCAAGTACATTTCAGAGAAGAAAGGCTTTAGCCAGAATCGCCACAGCCTAAACGTATGCGCTGTCAGGCGTTTATTTGATTTATTATTAATTGTATTAAACTAGCTGGGCGTAGTTCGCCATGTGGTCAGT
Source organism: Oleispira sp. (assembly GCA_036960605.1). Lineage (GTDB taxonomy): Bacteria > Pseudomonadota > Gammaproteobacteria > Pseudomonadales > Oceanobacteraceae > Oleispira. The sequence goes on from JBALXI010000001.1 coordinate 106,042, forward strand.
CACCTTGACTAGATACTTACGGGTTTCTTTGTAAGGCAGGTCATTTTTTAATATTTCGAATACACGTTCGGGAGGCAGCTGGTTGATTACAGGGTAGGCGCGTTGCATGGAAGCGCGGCCAATGAAAGCCTTGGCAACATTACCTGTGCCGGTATTATAGGCGGCGATGGTGCAGTAAAGGCGTGTTTGGGGATTGGTGATGCGTTTCAAGTAACGGGTTTGTAGCATGTTTAGGTAAGCGCTACCGGTATCAAGGTTAAAGCTTGGGTTGTAAAGCTCGTCGCTGGTGAGTAGGCGCGATTTTCCATACATTAATTTGCTGGCATCTTTACCAGCGCTAGAGGGCACTATTTGCATTAAGCCGAAGGCTGGAATATGACTGCGGGCGAGTGGGTTGAAATGGCTTTCGGTATGAGCAATGGCCATAACAAGGGCGGGGTCGATCTTCCATTTACTGGCCGCTTGTTTTGCCCCAGTTAAATACTTTTCAGCGCGCTTGAAGGGGAATTCTTTAGGCAGAGGGATTTTCACCACGACAATATCCCCTTTGTCGGTATTTTCTTCCAATACGAGCGCGGCGCTGGCCAATTTTTCTTCAGCATTCTCCATACTGCCGTAAAGGCTGCTCATTTCACTCAATAGTGGTTGATTGAGCAGTTTTTCTGCATTTCCACCACTCATTAATGTGTTATTGATGGGATCACTCTGTGCAGCTTGGCGTTCAGTTTTTTTCAGCAGTGCTTGGATGTCTTTTTTTAACGTGTTTTGTTTTATTTGTTCAAGGTTATTCTGGCCATCTTTAATCTTGTAGCTGAAGCGAATTTCATTGAAAGCAAAATCAATGACTGTTTTGCTCTGCAGGTCTGGGCTGTATTCAACCCAAGATTCTTGATTACTTATTTCTGCCTGAGACCATTCTTGCTCAATGTTGGCTTTATAATCATCAAAAGCTCCTAGGTAGCGATTTTTATAGGCTTGATAATCGTTCTTTATCTGTTCTACACCCGCTTGCTGAGCTTTTAAAAAGTCATCAAAGCTGTCGGCAAAAGAAGGCAGTGCCGGCAGAGTCAGGGGTAATAAAACGGCTTTGGAGGCTGCTTCAGATAAGAATTGTCGACGTTTCATTGAATAACTCAAGTAGGCGGTTGTCTTTTATAGGTTTGTTAATAGTAGCGTGAATAGGTGTCGAAATGTAAATCTATTCGGGTAACAATATTTTTCAAATTAAGCGGTGTTTATGATTTTTCTTCACGTATATTAAATTTAGGGGTTGTGTCTCTATTTTCTAATGAGGTTGGAATATGAACTTTCACGAACTCAAGCAGGTTGTACACCAAGGAAACCCTGAGGTTCATATCTTGTCGAATCAGGGGGATTTGTACTTGGTACAAATATTTAATGACGGTGGGCAATCTTTGCTGACTAAAAACCATTCCAGTCGCCCAGTGGTCTTTCACGGTTTACCTGAGTGTTATGAGAAGTTAAGTGATGCTGGCTTGCATAAAGCGTTTGTTGATCAGGCTATGGCGTTTGATGAGATGATTAATCTTGAAGGTGACGCCGCGGCTCAAACGGATCATCAGGCTGTTTGTTTCTAGTTATTTATTGGTTTCGTTAGCGCTTGTATTCATTCATGCGCCTGTGCAGCCATTTGGGGTCCTGGAGTTATCAGCGAAATGCTGTCACTCACATGATGGATCTCGCCGAATTTAACTTCTCCAAAAGAGAGTGTCGGCGCTAACGCAAAAGGCTGCCAACGCGCACTGAGCTCTGATGAGGGCATGATGTTGTAAAAGCGATCGTCCTCGGGGTGCTTGTCGGCAATGGTCTTTTCTAAAATCATCGAGATGTATTGATCAATGCGTAACTCGGGTTGTTCGCCATTAGGGATAACCGCCATTCTATTTTGGTCGGCGAAGTCGGCGATGCCATAAATGGTTGAGTATTCTGGGGAGTAATTATCGACTGCTATGCCATTTTGGCTACACACTAGTATGCCAGTGTCTGTATTCACCACTAATGAATGGCTACCTTGGGTATGGCCTGGGGTTTGAATTAAGGCGATGCTGTCACCGAGCATGATGCTGCTGTGCAGCGGTATGACTTTGTTGGGATCGATGCCGTCAATGCCGTCGGGGCAGTACCAGTGATTTTGCAGTGGTAAAAGGTCTTTCACTGCTTCCCATTCTTCATACATCACTAGCAGCTTTGCGTTAGGGAAGTAGGCAGGCTGTTCATGGCTGCCTAGCCATTTCCTTAGGTCTTGAGTATGCAGGTGATCGTAGCTAATAAAATCGACTTGTTCTGGTGTAATCCCAATGCTGTCTAAGATTTCTTCAACCGTATTGTGTATTGGGGTAATGATGGGCTGTAGTGCTTGGAGAAATCTCCCCATCACCTTTTGTAAGCGTTGAAAGTAGGGGGTTTTAACATTGGCAGCAACGTCAGAAGGCGCGAATAACAACGTCTTTGTGCCAGCTTGAGTCGCAAACTGCAGAACCATCAATCGATGGGTGACGTATAAATAAGGGTTGATCAGACTCGTGGCATCGCCAAAGGCCGATTTTACCCGATAAGGTACGGATGCCAGATCAAACGTTTGCATGAACTGAACTTGTTGATTGATGAGTTTGAAATCGTCAACAAAGTGCTTGGCTTGAAACTTAACTTGTTTCAGGCGTTCTTGCGGGGATAGGCTTTCGCGGCTATTGCTGAAGTGATTGATAGGACGAATACCTAACGTCTCTAATACCACGTCATAGCTTAAATTCAAGGGCGCACGGCTCATTTTTATTATTCTCGAGTGCTTTTACAAAAAGTAACGTAAAAAGATATTAAGAGCAACAGCCATAACAAAAGCGTATAAGGTCAAGACTGTCTGGAGTACACTGGTTTGAATAATAATGTTGCTGAGATGTTTGTTAGTGCTATTCATAACGCTAATGATTTAACTCATAAATTGGCTCGTAAATTGATCTGAAAATTGAAGATGTCATGGATAAAAAGAAGATAGCTTACCAAGGTGTTGCGGGCGCCTATTCGCACCTGGCCTGTAAAAGTGTATTTCCTGCTCACCAAGCTTTTGCCTGCGAAGATTTCCAATCAGCAATGCTGATGGTGGAGCAAGGGGCGGCTGAGTACGCTATGATTCCTCTGGAAAATTCGACGGCGGGTCGGGTTGAAGAAATTTATCGATTATTGCCTAAGACGCATTTGCAGATCATTGCCGAACACTTTGAGCCGGTCAATCATTGCTTGTTGGCTTTACCTGAGGTCGAATTAGCCGACATTAAAACGGTCAGTTCACACCCACAAGCTTTGGCTCAGTGTTTTCATCATCTGGCTGAGCTGAATATCAAGGCAGTTGCGGCGGTTGATACTGCGCTTTCGGCTAAGGACTTGTCTGCGAAAGATCCATCGATTGATGACTCTGGTAAAACCCATGGGGCAATTGCTTCGGTTTTGGCCGCTGAATTGTATGGTTTGAAGGTGGTTGCAGAAAACTTTCAAGATATTAGTGGCAATACTACGCGCTTTATTGTGCTGGCTAAAACGGCGAGTACTGAAGTATTTGATGCTCAGCAAAACTACCTCACCAGCTTGCTCTTTACTGTGCGGAATATGCCTGCTGCTTTGTATAAAGCGTTAGGAGGTTTTGCTACTAATGGGGTGAATCTGATTAAATTGGAAAGCTATATGGACGGCGGCACGATGGAAGCCAGTCATTTTCATATAGATCTGGCGGGCCATCCTGAGCAGCGCAGCATGAAAAATGCGTTATCAGAACTGGAATTCTTTGCTAAAGACATCCGTATTTTAGGCAGCTACCCGGCGCATAAATATCGCCGTAAACATGATTTTGTTTAACATTTTGTTTAATTGAGACAGATAAAAATATGATGGATTGGACGAAGTTATTGCAACCTCTTAGGGTCGGTGAAACGACGATACGTTATGAAGCGGGTCGTTCACCGTTTCATAAAGACCAAGATCGAATTGTATTTTCCAGCGCGTTTCGTCGCCTAGATCGTAAAACACAAGTACACCCATTATCTGAAAATGATCATGTGCATAGTCGCTTAACTCACAGTTTGGAAGTGAGCTGTGTCGGTCGTAGTTTGGGTTATCGAGTAGGAGAAGGTTTAAAATCGAACAGTGCGTCGTTTCCGGAATCAATTTCTCCTGAAGATGTGGGCGCGATATTACAGGCGGCGTGTCTGGCCCATGATATTGGTAACCCTCCTTATGGTCATACTGGTGAGGATGCGATTCGGCATTGTTTTTTAGATCCACAGAATGCTTATTTGTTGGATGGTCTAAGCGCTTTAGAGAAGGCCGATTTGTCTACTTTTGAGGGTAATGCGCAGGGTTTCCGGATTATCACACAAGTTGAATATCACCGTTTTAGTGGCGGGATGCGGCTTACTCAGGCGACACTAGGGACGTTTTTAAAATACCCTTGGACCGTTGAGCACGCCTCGGCTTCCGGTGCGAAAGCACATAAATTTGGTTGTTTTCAAAGTGAGTTGCCAATTCTTAAAAGTATCGCCAATGATTTGGGATTAATTCCGCAGGGGATTGATGCCAAGGGTGAAACCAGTAAATGGTGCCGCCATCCGTTGGTGTATTTGATGGAAATAGCAGATGACATTTGTTATGGCTTAATCGATCTTGAAGATGGCATTGAGGTGGGGATATTACGCTATGAGGAAGTCGAAGCTATTCTGAAACCGTTATTGGCGGATGATTGGCAGCGCTATAAAGCTGATTTTGATAGTGCCGATAATGAACGTAGACGTTTGTCGATGTTACGTGGCAAAGCGATGGAGAAAATGGTCGCAGCGGCCAGCCAAACTTTTTTAGACAATGAAGAAAAAATATTAGCAGGGACCTTGGTTGGGGAGTTAAGTGATCATTGCCCTGATGTTGTTAAAAATGCAATCAATGGCGCAAAGGCGCTCGCCCGTGATCGGATCTTTAAAGATCCGCGAAAAACAGCGATTGAGGTGGGTGCGTACTCTACCTTGGCAAATTTATTGACTGCTTTTTTACAAGCGGCAAAAGAGTTGATTGATACCGGATATTCGACTTTTCGTAATAGTCGAGTACTTGAAATGATGGGCCCCAGTGCGCCGCAGGCAGATTGGACGCTTTATCAAGCCTACATGCGAGTATTGGATTATGTGGCGGGTATGACGGATAATTATGCCGCCGATATCGCCCAGCAATTTTCTGGTTATAGTCCTCCTGGGCGCTAGCTATGCCAGTAAGGTGTGGTTACAATGCTGACTCTTAATAATTATACGGTTTAAATAGTTTAGATATTATGGATATAGATTTTCCCCTGATTTTGATGGTGCTTACCGTCGTGACTGGCTTGGTAGCGCTTGCTGATAAATTTTTCTTTTTACCTAAGCGTATAGAGAATATAAATGCATTAGACGGACAAGGTGCTGATAAAGAAGCGTTAGAGTCTGCAGCGAAAGAGCCTGTTTGGATTGAGCAATCTAAGTCATTCTTTCCTGTTCTGATTGTGGTCTTTGTATTGCGTTCTTTTATTGCTGAACCCTTTCAAATACCTTCAGGTTCAATGGAATCGACCTTGGTTAAAGGTGATTTCATCTTAGTAAGCAAGTTTCATTATGGCTTACGCATGCCGGTATTTCGCGATTTGTTGGTTGCCTACAATGAGCCAAAACGTGGCGATGTGATGGTGTTTTTCCCCCCCCACGATAAACGTTACTTTATTAAACGGGTGATCGGTTTACCGGGTGATCATGTGGTTTATAAAGGTGGCCAGTTAACGATTAATGGTGAAGAAAAAAGCATTGCGGTGCAATCTGCCGAGCCTAAGCACCGTCCGATTAAATACTTATTAGAAGAAACGTTGGATACCGGTCCTCATGAAGTGCAGTGGACTCCTGGCGCTAATTTCGGCCCCGAAGGTGAGTGGACTGTGCCAGAAGGTCATTACTTTATGATGGGTGATAACCGCGGCCGTAGTTCGGATAGTCGTTTATGGCGCAATCCAGCAACCGGTGAGGCAATGTCTTTTGTACCGGCAGAGAATATCGTGGGTAAAGCGGAAGCGGTGTGGATGCATTGGGATGAATTCACCAGTTTGCCATCTTTTTCTCGCAATAAAGCGATTCAATAATCATGGTTAAAAAGAGGGCGAAGGAATGCCCTTTTTGTCGACGTATGAGGGGGTTGTTGATCTTTACAGCCCTTATGGCGACGGCTTTAATTGTCCTGATTCAGCAGACTCCTGCGATAGCGCAATAAATCGCTGTCGAAAGTGCTAGATTTTTAATTTTTTAATCGTAGAATAGCGCGCCAGATGTCTTGGTTGCTTATTCGGGTTGTTGTTAATGTCTGTAAAAAATCGTCTGCAGGGTTTTTGTATTATGTTCGCCGACCATTGGTTTAAGGTGAAGCCTGTTTCACGTTCCAGTGAAGAGCAATGCTCGTTAGATCGAGAATCCCGCCGTATTCAGCTGTACTTCTGTAAGACCTGTCCTATCTCGATTAAAATTAAGCGCCGTTGTAAGCAATTGGGATTGAGAATCGTAGAAAAGGATATCGAACGCGTTAACGCATACCGCAATGAACTTATTCATGCTGGTGACGAAGTACGCGTACCTTGTTTACGCATTGAGGGACGTCAGGGTCAAGAGACTCGTTGGTTGTCTAGCAATGATCAAATCATGCAATACCTTGAACGTCGCTTCGCAGCTTAGGTTTTTATTAGTGCGCGATCATTCACGGTAGTTTTTCCATTTTTATTATATTCACCCTCGATCCTCTCTGCTAATCTGAGCTCTTAATTTGGTTGTACTGATTTTAAGAGTTCTGCTATGCCTGTTGTTGCTTGTCATTATCGCCCACCTTTCTTATTAACCAACGGTTATGTGCAGAGTATTTTGCCAACCTTGGCCCGTCGTATCGATTGCACCCATTTTCAGCGCGAACGTTTGATAACCGATGATGGTGACTTCTTAGATCTTGACTGGAGCCGTGTCTCCGATACGAGTATGGGAAAGACCTTATTAATTATTTCTCATGGCTTAGAAGGGCATTCACGACGACCTTATGTTGCGGGTGTGGCTCGAGAAGCGAATGTTAAAGGTTGGGATGCTTTAGCATGGAATTTTCGCTCTTGCTCCGGTGAAATGAATAAAACCTTACGCTTCTATCATAGTGGTGCGACGGATGACTTACAGCGTGTGATTGAGCACGCACATGGTTTGGGTTATCAGCACATTCACTTGGTTGGTTTTAGTATGGGGGGCAACTTGAGCCTGTTATATGTCGGGCGGCAGGGGCGTGACATACCGGTTCATGTTAAGTCGGTCACCGCGTTTTCTGTGCCGTGTGATTTGGCGGCGAGCGCAAGTCGATTGGCGGAGCGTAAAAATAAGATTTTTATGTGGCGTTTTTTAAAGGACCTGCGGGAGAAAGTTGAAGCTAAGGCCGTTGATTTTCCTAATGAGATTAGCGCTGATGACTATGACCAGATTACAACTTTTCAGCATTTTGATGATCGCTATACCGCCCCTATTCATGGTTTCGAAAGTGCCGCTGATTATTGGGAACGCAGCAGTTGTAAGGCTGTTTTAAAAGACATTCGAATTCCTGCCTTATTAGTGAACGCTAAGAATGATCCATTCCTACCCGAGTCGTGTTTTCCTTATGCTGAGGCGAGGCAAAGTACGTGGCTGTCATTGGAAGTGCCTGAGTCAGGGGGGCATGTCGGTTTCATTGAACTCAATAAACGTCAGGCTTATTGGATGGAGAGGCGGGTAGTGGAATTTGTGACGGCATGCTCGTGATTTGCCGTAGGTAACAATGCGTATGGCTGTGTAACTCGTGTAATTTTTCCTGTCGTAACCCAGTCGTGGGTTGCTGGTAAGTGGTGTTTTTGACACTTAAACATTTGTTCAGTGCCAAAAATATACTGTCTGGTTTTGAATTGTAATTTTGAGAGATAAATGAACAACTTTTACTTAAATTGAGTGTAAGTACTTAGTTTTTAGGTAACGTATTTTGTTTATATTTCGAATTGTTTTTCTCTTGTTGGTATTGATGACGAGTGTTCATGCAACCACGGTTGCTGTGCCAATGGATGAAAAAATTCCCCTTGGTGCAGACTATTCTTTGAAATCGATTTCGGCTTCGACGGTATCTAACCCCTCTCTTGCTGATTCTCCTAAAATGAATGCCGCTTTCTCTTATCAAGGGTCGGCAGGTATAGAGGGAGTCTCACAGCCTGTTTTATTATTGCGTTTATCGTTTACAGATCAGGAATTTAGCTATACGCGCAGTGAATTTCAGAATCTTATCTTTTCCACCGCCGCAGGCGCTAGTAGTGTCGCGCAGTACTATTTGGAAAATTCTTATCAGCAATTTCATATTCAGCCGGCACAGGAGTCTCAGGGTGTAGTCAATGACGGTATTATTGATGTTCGCTTACCTTACGCTCACCCTAACTTTGGCGAAAGCTACGGTGCTAGAAGCCAAGACTTGGTGCGTGATGCATTAGCCCAAGTTGATGACTATATCGATTTAAAAACTTTTGATCGTAATAATGATGCGCTGCTCAGTTCAAGTGAATTGGCGATTGTGTTGATGGTTGCGGGTTATGAAAATGCCTACGGCGGTAGCTCGGCGCCAGAACCCAGGGTATGGGCACATAAATCGGCTATTTCCGGAGTATCACTGGATGGTATTGGCCTGACGGGTTTTGCTATGTTTGGTGAGCAGCACCAGAATCATTTAGCGACAATTGGCATAATTAGCCATGAAATGGGGCATCTGTTATTTGCTTTGCCTGATCTCTATGATCGTCAGGGAGATTCAAATGGTATTGGACGCTGGGGTTTGATGGGGTTAGGTAGTTGGAATAGTCATGGTGGTTATTCAGGCAGCTCTCCTGCGCATATGATGGCATGGTCAAAGGCGAAGGCTGGTTTCTTGCAGCCTGATGACGTGATGGGTGATGAGTTGGAGTTTAACCTAGCCAGTGTGACTCATGCTCCCGAGGTGATGCGTGTTTGGTTGGATCCATTTCGTCATGGCGAGCACTTTTTATTAGAGTATCGCCAGCAGTCAAATCTAGACAGTGCATTGCCGGGCGAGGGTTTGCTGATTTCTCATGTTGATGACTGGGTAGGGTATGGCAATTCGGGGCCACAAAATGATGTGGAGGAACATAAATTGGTCGATATTGAAGAGGCTGATGGGCGAAGTGATCTAGATAACTTAGAAAATCGTGGCGACCGCTTAGATGTTTATAATGATGCCTACGGTCAGGATTATTTTGGTTCGTCATCGTTTCCTGCCAGCTTGGATTATCACGGTAATGTGAGTGGCGTTGAGATTTCAAATATACGGGTAGGAGATAAGGCCCAGGGAACGATTACGCTTCCTTATCAGGAATTAGGCGATAACCTAGGTTACGATACTAAGGTGGGTGTGTCGTGGGGCGTAAGTGGGAGGCAGGCTCAAAGTTTAATTGCATTGCCTTTGTCGCAGGATTTATCTTGGGCGCACGGAGTTGATATCTTTAGCCCAGGGGAGGGCCAATTAAATGTTTCGATATACGCTCACCTAGTTGGCGGCCAAGTGACCGGAGAAGTTTATGCAACTCAAATACGTTCAGTATCGAGAGGTTGGAATCGGATTTCTTTTACTGAGCGGGTCGATTTAAGTGCTTATACGCAAGTCTATTTGCAGGTGACTGTACAAACGAGTACAGAGCGTCCTTTCAGTATTGATAGCAAGAGTATTGCTAGTGGTCAGAGTTATACTGAATCCAATGGAGTTTATCAGGCCGTCAATTTTGATTATAATCAGAGATTGTTGGTGGCCAATCAACCTCAAGCCTTTAATTATCAGGTTCCTAAGGCGGTAGAATTTTCACCACCGGCGACAAATCGATCTTCGGGTGGCGGCAATTGGTTTTCAATGTTTTCATTCTCCTTGTTATTACTCAGTCTTAGAGTTCGCAGATAAACCTAGAAGCTAAGCCTAGCGTTGGCTTATAATCATTTTATTTTAGGAGCGCAGGATGCGCGATTATCTGTTTTATCTGCTGTTACTCATTCTTATTGTTGTTCTTACCCTGCTAGAACCCATTAGTTCGGATTGGTTGATGTTCGATCGCGCAGCGATTGATAAGGGTCAAGTGTGGCGTTTATTCAGTGCGCACTTCGTCCATTTATCACCTACGCATATGTTCGGTAATGCGATGGGGATTGTATTGCTGGCTTATATAGCGGGCCGCGATCTTAATAATTTAGTCGGGCTGTTATTGCTTGCTTGGTGTGTGCTGGTGGTGGGTTTTGGCTTGTATTGGTATGCCGATTACCTACAGCGCTATGTTGGCCTATCTGGGGTTTTACATGGATTATTATTGGTCGCACCTTTTGTTTCGAAATTCTATAGTCGTCGCATTGCGGGCTGCTTTTTAGTGGTTATTGTTGCGAAAGTAATTTGGGAACAGTCTTCTTTTTATGATGATATGGCAATGGTGGGGATGATTGGTGGGCGTGTCGAAACGAATGCACACTTGCTGGGAACGATTGCTGGTTTGGTATTTTTGATGGTTTATTATTTGAAGCAGTATGTTGATTTGGGGAAGGTTAATGGCGGGGAGTGATACGAAAGGCGTCGTGGGAATAAAAAGCCCTTGGCAAACGTTGAATCGTGAAGTGAAGTATGACAATCCTTGGATCCGGGTAGAAGAGCACCAGGTTATAAATCCCTCCGGGGGAGCGGGCATTTACGGTACGGTCAATTTTAAAAATCGTGCGGTTGCCATTGTTGCGCTGTTTGAAAATGGTGATACTTTATTAGTCGGACAATTTCGCTATCCGTTACAGCAATATCATTGGGAATTACCGATGGGGGGGGCGCCTGACGATGAGTCAGCCTTGGCTTGTGCGCAGAGAGAATTGCAAGAAGAGACAGGTTATAGTGCCAATAAGTGGCAGTCCATATTATCAATGCATTTGAGTAACTCAATCACTCAAGAACAGGGTTTTACCTTTATTGCTGAAGATTTGTCCGAAGGTGAAATGTCTCTTGAGGAAACTGAAGACATTACCTTGCAGCGTTTGCCGTTTGAGCAAGTATTTCAGCAAGTAATGTCAGGTGAAATAACGGATGCAATGACTGTTGCTTCAATACTGAAAGTGCGCTTGCTGGGGCTGGCTTAGCCTTAGCCTGTGTTGGCAACAACCGATAGCATCGGGATGTTTTCTACGCTGCTTTGAGTTTTTTGCTTATTACGATATTGGGCAGGGCTATCTTGAGTTTGCTTAATAAAAATTCGATCAAGAGTGCGACGTCCAGATAAGCCTAGCTGCAGAGCAATTTGCTCAATGTTGAGCTCGCTATCTAACAACAGTTGCTTTGCCTTATGGACACGACATTCTGTAATAACTTGCTTTAGTGACGTATTTTCTTTTTGCAGATGTCTGTTCAAGGTACGGGCGCTAATATGAAAGTGTTCAGCCACTATTTGCTGATTCGCTTTCAGGCTGAGTTTCTCTTGCTCTAAAGCGCGTTTAATTCGTTCTGCAAGAGAGCCTGAGCGAGTGAGTTTTTTGTATTGCTCTTCTACATCTCGTTTGATCATGTTGAGGATGTGGGGGTTGGTATTATGCAACCCTTGATCTAAATATTTTGCCTGAAATTTAATCGAGCATTCCGTCGAATTGAAGGCAATATCGGTTTTCCAAAAGTGCGTGTAATCTGCGGCATAGCTTGGCTGCGGGAAAGGAAGGTCGATGCCGGTCAAGCTCATTTCATTACCGCAAAGTTGTTTTAGCCAGCCGAGTATTATGCCAACGAGTAATTCGCTGCGGTAGCGTTCTTGAGATAAGTAACTTTGCTCGCTAACGGGCAGTTTAACCTTGATGATGTTGTCTCGAGTGCGGGTAATATTAATTTCTAGATTATCGCTCAGTAAGGCAGAGAATTTCTCTAGATAGTATAAGGCTTCGCGTAGAGTATTAGAGCACAAGAACAAGTGCTGTAATTGACAACTGCTTTGGGCAACCGCTTTTTGTGCTGAAAATACGCACAAAGAATTTAAATGAGATGAGCGAATTAGATTGCTGATTAATACGTCAGCATCTTGAGTCGGTATTCTTGCATCTGGGTCTTTTAATAACTTCATCAGGCGCACATCTATGGCCGAGGCAGGCTCGGATGAAATGGCTTTATTATTCGCAGCATCAAGGAGAGGGCGAATAAGTGCTACTGATATAGAACTTTGAATCATGATGATCGGTTCGCTATTATTATTTTTAGTAGTCGGGAACTAAAGCAATTTAAATGCCAGTATTTTAATGATGTTATACATTGAGCAATGAAGGGCTATAATACTGATCTATAATGCTATAGTCGTAACGCTTTTTAGATTGGGTGTTACCTAGGGTAACGGAAGATGATTTGGAGTAACACTTTGGGGGAAAGATTTGCTATTAATTAGACGGATTTTTATTGTATTTATTCTACTAGCTAATGGAATAAATACGCAGGCTAATGAGGTTTCTCAACAGCCATCTATAAAGGTTGAACATCTTGAATACCTGCTTGAAGATCAAGTTAGTTATGACTTTTCTCGAGTTAAAGGTTTTGATCACTCGCGCTGGCTCCCTGCGACTCACTTCCCGTTAAATTTAGGGAATTTAGAGCAAGGTGCCTGGGGGCGGTTCACATTAAGCAATGTTGAAAATGTTCGGCTTGAGCGAATGTTAGAGTTTGCTAATCCACGCTTGCATCGCTTATCTATTTATATTGAAAGCTCTACCGGTAATCATGAAGAATGGCGGTTAGGGAGTTATTTGCCTTTTAAAGAGCGAGAGATTCTATTTCGAAATTTTGCGCTTCCGCTGATATTGCAGCCGAAAGAAAAACTGGTGGTTTATTTTCGGGCTCAATCTAATGTCGGTGTGTTGCTTCCTATTTATGTGCATAAAGAAGGCGAATTTTGGCGATTGGCGAATAATGAGAACCTAGCGTATGGATTTTACTTCGGTATTTTAATCATGTTTGTGATTTTTAATATCAGCTTGTATCTTGCTCGAAATAATTATTTATTTATTTTATTGGCCATTGATTTGTCTGTTTTCGCTTTGATGTTTGCCAATCACTTGGGGTTGAATTTTGAATATCTTTGGCCCGTCGATCCTCAGTTTAATTATTTGGCGAGTTTGTTCTTAGGTTATATCGTCATTCTTACTGCAAATATATTTACGTGGCATTTTCTACGCTTGGAATACTCTGAAAAATTACAGGGCATATATTATTGTTTTAATGTAATAGCGCTGGTTGGGATTGTATTGCTCTGGCTAGTCCCTGCGGAATTATCAAGTTTTATTTGTGCCATTTTAGGCATTGCGATTGCGCTTTATTTGTCTGCTTTAACCACTGTAAACCGGTACCAGTATGCTGAATATGCTTCTTATTATATCTTCAGTTATGCTATTGCTGCCATTGCTACCTGTGTCTATATCGCCCATAAGCTAGCATTACTACCGACTAATTTTTTAACCAGTTATAGCATTGGCGGTAGCATTTTATTGCAAGCCATTGTTTTAACCTGCATCTTGCTTGAGCGTAAAAAAGTAGTAGAGAAAGTCGTGGGTTTCCAATCTCCGGACCAAGCTGCGCCTAACTCTGCTAAAGATTGGATTGCTCAGTTTAGTCATGAAGTACGAACGCCACTCAATGGTATTATCGGCATGGTCGATTTGCTCAAAGAGACGCCTTTGAATCCAACGCAATATGGTTATATACGCACCTTGTCATCATCAGGAGAATACTTGCTGGATTTGGTGAGTGATGAACTAGATTATGGCAACCTTTCTCGTGGCGTCGTTGAATTAAATGAAGGCCCCTTCAATTTAGAATTATTATGTAAGCAATGTTGTAATATGCTCGAGCAGCAAGCAGGTGAAAATCAGGTTGCTATTGAACTCAATTTTTCACCGCTGATGCCACTAAACTTTTATGGTGATGAAAAATGTTTAAAGCAAATTATTATTAATTTGTTAAATAATTCAATTAAGTTTACTCGTGAAGGAAGGGTGGTGGTTAGTGCTGAATATTCTAAATCGAATAATTTAATACTGTCAGTTTGGGATGATGGCATCGGTATTACAAAGCAGCAGCAGTTGAAAATTTTTGAACGTTTTAGTCAGGTCGATTCGTCTGTCTATTCTCGTTATGGTGGTAGTGGCTTAGGCTTGGCTATTTGTCGTCAATTGGCAAATTTAATGGGTGGAAAAATAACGGTTGATAGTCGGGTAGGTAAGTATTGTAGCTTTATTGTTGAGCTACCTTTGGCTCGTCATGAACAAGCAGAGGATGTTGTTGAAAAATCTGTGATTATTGAGTCGAAAAAATTAACGGCTGCGTTGCCGTCTAATCGAGAACTCGTCGTTTTAGGGGTTGATGATAATGAAATTAACCGTCGAGTCTTGAACGCCATGCTGAAAAAACTGGGTCATCGCATGATTGAGGCGAGGAGTGGGCAGCAAGCTATTGATATCGTACGCTCGGGAGAATCGCTGGATTTGATTCTGATGGATTGTGAGATGCCTGGTATGAATGGTTTCGAGGCGACTGAAGTTGTTCGTAAGTGGCAATATGCTCAAGCCAGCGCGGCTTGCCCTATTGTCGCCTTAACGGCGCATGTATTAACTGAACATATTGAGCAGTGTCTAGCAGCAGGCATGGATGCGCACTTAAGCAAGCCTTTGCACTTGAGTGAATTAAGAGAGTTGTTGGAATCGTTGGAAGCTGATAATTAAGAGCACTGAGGTAAAGTTTGAGTCTGATTGTTAATACTCAGCCGCAGTGCCCGAATCTTATTTTAAAATTCCCAGTTCGCCCCAAAGCTGATGTTTTGCAAGCGAGTGCGCGGCATGTCGCCACTGCTGATGGCGGTACTTTCTAGTTCAGCGCGTAATGACAGTTGAGGGATTGGGAAGTAGATAAAGCCACCGCCGGAAATAGCGTTCACCGCAGAAGTTTGGGTATCTGTTACGTCGGTACGAACGATATTACCATCTTTGTCGGCGGTAATTTTGATTGTTTTATAATCAGCTACCCAGGCAAAAAAACCTGTTTTAACAAAAAAATCTAAGTTGTCTAAAATAGGGAAACGGTAGCGTAAATTAATCAGTCCGCCTTCGGGGGTGAATTCGCTGATACCAGAAAAGCTGCTCGAGCCTTTACTATTATAAGTGTCTTTCCCGTCGACAACGACGGTAGCATCGCCCAATTGACCATGGCTGATCGTGCCGTGGCCAGCATCTTTAAAAGATATATTATTTCTGCTGGTATCGACATTAATTGCTGTTGGGTCGTTATAGCGTGTTGCACCGAAATTAACGTATGCAAATTCTAAACTGATGCGTGAGGTAACGTGGGCCCCTGTTAAAATTTTAAAACTCGAACTTGTTTTGTCGGCATCGAGAGAGCTTGAGATACCCGAGTAAGCACCAATAAAACCACCTTCGGTTGCAAAAGTACTTGCGCTTAATGTTAAGGCCATTAATACGGCGGGTATTTGAAGTAGGCGATGACGAATATAAGAGGGTTGGTCGCTTGCAAGCATGGGTGAGTCGTCCAGTCTTTATGATTTATTTTTTTGTTTATTTAACCAGAAATGAAACGCTGGGCACAGTCTTAAAGTGATTTGCAGGATAAATAGCGGTAGGGAGGCCTGTGTTTTACATAATCTTTAGTTGGTTGAAGGTGATAAAGGGATGAGAGTCTATGGAAGACTTTGGATATCCATCCCTTTTATAGGAAACATTATTGCCAGCTAGAGCGCGGCAATGGATCCTTTCAAGTGAGGCTTGATGCCGGATTTATCACGTAAATCAAATTCGATAGCATGTGTTTGCATCTCATAGTTCAATTGAATCGATGTCGGTAAAAAAACAGGCAGTTTAAAATCAACAATTACTTTGCATGCTTCACTATCGAGCTTGTTATAAAGGGCAGCAACAATGCGGGCTTTACTCCACATGCCGTGTGCAATATGACCTTTAAAGCCAAACAGTTTGGCACTGAGTGAAAACAAATGTATAGGGTTCGAATCACCAGAGACTAAGGCATAGCGACGGCCTAAGTCTGACGATAAGTGCCAAAACTCTTTGTAAGGGTATTCTGGTAAAGTACTTGGTTCACTACTTTTAGCCGCCGATGGTATGTCGGTCTTTTGGCGAACGAGGTTGGTGCTGATGCTTTCCCATACTAGCTCACCGCTAATGTGAACTTCACTTTTAATATCGATATCATAGCCTTTGTCGTTCTTTCTTATGTCAGAAAAGAAGCAGGTGATATCCATTTCCTCAAGAATGTTGATTGCTCTGTGCTGGGTGATCTCATTGCGTACATGCACTAGACCCATCACTGCAAAAGGGAAATCGCGCAGCAACATCAATTCTAAATGCAGTGGGAAGGCTAGTAGATGGGGGAAGGTCATTGGCAGTTGGTTGTTGTTTTTCTTAAAACCACAGACCTCGGCATATTTGGCAACTTTTTTAGCATCCGCGCAAATGTTGCTGAGTGTAATGCTGGTGGTGGGTAGCTTAGGTGCGCTGGCTTTAATGGCCTTTGAGAATAATGCACGACGATATTGGTTGAGTGTGCTGGGTGTTTCATTTAACTGCACGCGTGTTGATTGGTTCATGGTATATCCTAGTGAATCTGTACATGGCGAGTTTAGAATTATAATTAGGACTCAGTCTAAACCGCTTAGGAGTGAGGCCATTGGCTGCAATTGCTTACTAATAGCGTCAGATTGGTCAATCAATGCTTGCAGTCAGCGCCTGTTCTGGCAAAATCCTGATCTAATAATTTTTAAAAAATGAGCTTATGTCAGGCGGAATCGCAGAACTTCGGGACTCGGGTATTTTATTGCAGTTGGCTTATCAAGCGATGCTGGAGTTGGAGCTGGATGTTCCGCTCATTTTAGCGCGCTGTGGTGTTAAGGCTGAGCTGTTGCTAGATCGTAATGCTCGTACCCCTCATAATGCGCAAAACTTATTTTGGCAGGTCTTGGAGGAGGTGAGTGGTGATCCTCATATTGGCTTGCACATCGCCGAAAAGATGCCTGTTTATAAAGGGCAGGTATTACAATATCTGTTTTTAAGCAGTCCTACCTTTGGTGATGGATTGGTCCGATCGTTAAACTATCAGCGTCTATTAAGTGATGCGACTTTAGCAACCTTTGAGATGGTTGAGGGCGAGGCGTCGATTGAGGTATCGTCTTCCAGTGAGAAGGTGAAAGACTTGCGTCATTTATCTGAGGCGGTTGTGTATGGCTTAATGAAGTTCTTTAATTACGTTACCGATGGTAAATTTAAACTCAATCGAGTTCACTTTACGCATCAACTGGAAAATGAAACTGACGAGCATCAGCGCATTTATGGTTGTAGTGTTTCCTTTGGACAGAAAGATAACCGCTTGTATTTCGACGCGGATATACTTGAAATACCTTCTCTGCACGCTGAACCTGAGTTATTGCATTTACATGAGAAGTTGGCCAGTGAACATGTGGCAAAGCTTGAGCGCCAAGATGTGGTTGCGCGTGTTAATCGCATTATCGGTGAGATTCTAGAAACAGGGCAGGTGAATCTTGAGCAGGTTGCCCTTAAGTTAGATATTAAGCCGCGGACACTCAGAACGCGTTTAGCCGAAGCGAATACGAACTTTAATCAGCTGTTAGCGGATTACCGCTGCACTCTGGCTAAGCGTTTATTGGCAAATACCGATGAAACCATTGATGAGATCGTTTATCTGACGGGTTTTTCTGAGCCAAGTACTTTTTATCGAGCCTTTAAGCGTTGGACAAAGGTGACTCCGATTGAATATCGTAATCAAAAGAAATAGTTTAAATATCAGTATCTTGAGTGATTAATGACCTTCAATTAAGGAGTAATTGTAATTATTCGTCTGTTTGATAGCAGTATAATTTACTTTAAGGCAACAGTATTTTGCGTTTATTGACTGGCATTTTGATTAAAACAGGCCCAATCTTAAGTTACTTAAGCAGCCAATTATTGGAGATAGGCTATGGGTCAGCTCGATAAAGCAAGTTTAATTCAGCCGTTAGTAGACCATATGGTGACTAATGAAAAAGATGTTAATGTCTGGCGTAAAGAGCTAGTGAGCACAGGAGCATTTTCTACTGAGCAGGTGATGGCGTTGGATGATGCCAGTCTTACCTTATCTTATCGCACGATGTTAGCCGTTCAGTTTCAGGGCTTACGAGCCGAGCGTTTATTAACGGAAATCGAAAAGCACCATGTGTCTTGGTCGGTTGATTTTGATGATGATTTCCAGCAGGGCGCGATCTGTTATTAACCCTTAATTCTATATTTACAAGCAGCTATTCGGCTGCTTGTTCTGATTTCCTTGCTTTCACGATTCCTTTGCTTATTATAAAACGATAAAAATAATGTCACTTATGGAGAACTCTGTGGCGCGTATTCTATTATGCTGGGAGCTGGGAACTGATTATCAGCATTTATTATCATTGCAGTCTGTTGCTCGATATTATCAGGGTAAGGGGTGTGAGGTTTGGGTTGCTGGTCGTGACGTTGCTAAATTAAAACGCCTTTTTTCTGATGTGAAAATCAACGTAGTTCAGGCCCCATTTTCGGATTCTGCGGCTGAGTTAGGCTTGGAGAAATCAGCCCCTAGAAGCTATGCAGACTTCTTGCGCCGCTGTGGCTTTCATCATGCGGATGCTTTGTCGGGGTTGGTCAGTGCTTGGCGAGCGCTCTTTACGTTTATTCAGCCCGATTTATTATTATGTGATCATGCTCCGGTAGCTTTGTTAGCCGCACGAGATCTGTCGGTCGCAGGCCGTTCGGTGGCGAAGGTTGCTGTCGGTATGCCGTTTTCTGTGCCCGATGATAATCGTCCAGCAGGGGTTTTCTTTGCGGGGGATTTGGCTAAAAATGATATCGTTCGTTATGAAGATGATTTGGTTAAGGTGATTAATAAAGTCTGTATTGAGTTTTCAATGCCTCGTATTAATAACCTAGCCGATTTATTCTCTGACTTAGAAAAATGTATATTTCAGACGTATTCTGAATTGGATCATTACGGCTATCGCAGTGCAGAGCAGCGTCATAAAACTTCTTATGTAGGCGCGGCTGTTCCAGACTTTTCTGAGCCGGCTGTTTTTCCTCATTTCAAAGGCCCAAAGATTTATTGTCATGTTAAGGGTTCTGCTGAAACGGAGGTCTTACTGAAGACGTTGCAGTCGATAGAGTGCAGTGCGATCGTTTTGGTTGATGGCATTCCAGATTCGTTAATTAAGGCGCATCAGTCTAAGCACATTTCTTATATCGATAAGCCCGTGAACATGCGGGATGTCTTAGATAAGTCGACGTTTGCGATTTTAAATGGCGGCATTAATTCGGTATCGTTGTTTATGAAGGCGGGGATTCCGGTCGCGTTATTTCCTTTGCATATTGAGCAGTTTTTAATGGCGAAGCGGGTTGAGGCTTTGAATGCGGGATTTCAGTTAAATCTTTCTGATGTCGATTCTGCTTTAGTGGGTTTGCAGAAAGTTAACAGTCGCCAGAAGAAGGTGGCAGCGGGTTTGTTCGAAGAGAAGTATCGCTCTGAGAGTGCGCATAACGAATTGTTGTTGCAGCTTGCCTTGGTTGAGCAGAATTTTCTGTTTGATAAGATTAAAAGCTAAGATTAAAAGCAAGAGCATCAACGGTTTTGGTTTTTAAATCGCAGTTCGCTTGCGATCGATGTTGGGTATGTCGTTAGGCGGCACGTCGTGAATACCTCGCTTCGCTCTCCCTGTAGACTCGAAGGTCCCTTCCCTGGGATCTAACGGCCTTAAACAACACACCCAACACCGATCCGCGAAATGCTAGCGCTTTACCAGATTATAATCTTGAGTAATCTTGAACCAAAACCCAAGCACAAATCCAAGACAAAAAAATAGCGCTTACCTAGATGATCTAGGTAGCACTATTTTTCGAATCTTAAACTGTTAGGGCAGGATTAGATGCCTTGAGAGCGTAAATATTCGTCATAAGTACCGTGGAAATCTACGATTTCGTGATCCTTAATTTCGATGATACGTGTTGCCAAAGAGCTAACGAACTCACGGTCGTGAGATACGAAGATCAACGTTCCTTCGAACATTTCTAATGCAAGGTTGATCGATTCAATCGATTCCATGTCCATGTGGTTGGTTGGCTCATCGAGTAATAGTACGTTGTGATTTTCCATCATCAACTTACCAAACAATAAGCGACCTTTTTCACCACCTGAACAAACCTTAACGTTTTTCTTGATATCGTCTTGGTTGAACAATAAGCGACCTAGCGTTCCACGAACGGCTTGGTCATCATGCTCTGGCGTGCGGAACTGAGACATCCACTCGAACATCTCCATTTCAGCAGGGAATTCATATTCGTGATCCTGCGCGTAATAACCTAAAGACGCATTCTCAGACCACTTAATGGTACCTTCTTTTGGTTGAACTTCATCAACCAAGCACTTCATTAGAGTTGTTTTGCCCGCGCCGTTAGAACCAATGATGGCAACTTTTTCGCCCGCAGGGATCATGATGTTCGATTTTTTGAACAACATCTCAGCATCGTAGCTGTGGC
Organism: Oleispira sp.; assembly: GCA_036960605.1. Taxonomy (GTDB): domain Bacteria; phylum Pseudomonadota; class Gammaproteobacteria; order Pseudomonadales; family Oceanobacteraceae; genus Oleispira. Next base: position 126,717 of record JBALXI010000001.1, read on the forward strand.
CCAAGTTCTCAACTTCAAGAGCGGTACGGTGTAACTTCTTCTCGAATTCAAAACGCATGAATGGGTTTTGACGGCTTGAAGGTTTGATATGGTCGAGAACGATCTTATCAAGCTGCTTCTGACGAGATGTGGCTTGCTTAGCTTTAGAAGCGTTAGCCGAGAAACGGCTAACGAACTGCTGCAATTCAGCCATTTGGGTTTTCTTCTTGGCGTTATCAGACTGCTGACGTTCGCGCGCCTGAGTCGATGCAATCATGTAGTCATCGTAGTTACCTGGGAAGATTTTGATATCCCCATAATCGATGTCGGCCATGTGCGTACAAACAGAGTTCAAGAAATGGCGATCGTGCGAGATGATAACCATGGTGCACTTCATATCGTCTAGCAATCTTTCTAACCAGCGAATGGTATTGATGTCCAAGTTGTTGGTTGGCTCATCAAGTAATAATATATCTGGGTTAGAGAAAAGTGCTTGGGCTAAAAGTACACGTACTTTCAAGCCAGGTGCAACGCCAGACATAAGCCCAGAATGCAATTCTGAATCAATACCGGCGCCTAATAATAGTTCGCCAGCACGAGATTCAGCGGTATAGCCATCCATGTCTGCAAACTCGCTTTCTAGCTCAGCGGCGTGCATGTATTCAGCTTCAGTCGCTTCAAGGTTAGCGTAAATAGCATCACGCTCTTCTTTAATTGCCCAAAGTTCTTTATTGCCCATCATTACCGTATCGATAACGACTTGCTCTTCGAAAGCGAACTGGTCTTGGTGTAATTTCCCTAAACGCTCGTTTGGCGATACAGAAACGTTACCCGCAGAAGGCTCAAGGCTGCCGTCTAGGATTTTCATGAAGGTAGATTTACCACAACCGTTGGCACCAATTAAGCCGTAGCGGTTGCCATCACCGAATTTTACGGAGATGTTTTCAAACAATGGCTTAGCGCCAAATTGCATGGTGATATTAGCGGTTGAGATCAATGGATATACCCTGAAAAATACTTAAGTGGCTTAAGCGCTGGCTCTGAAAGCCCGCGACCTATAAAATTGAGGCCAAATTATACAGCCTTTGCATGAGTACTTAAATGGCCGAGTCCAAAAAAGAAGCAGATAAAGAACATGACAGTGTATTAAAGGTCTCAGCGACGACCTGTCCGCGTTGCTCAGAAGACTTTGTATGCAATGCGGCTGATATCAAACAGTGCCAGTGCTGGGGTGTAGGGCCTGGGCCAGATGAATTCGCTTATCTCAAACAACAGGGGTTTAGTGCCGCTCAAACGGGCTGTTTATGTCGTAATTGTCTATTAGAGATACAAAGGGAGGTAGCGGATACTGCGAATAATTCATCTTCTGTATGAATAGAGTGAAAGTAATTTTGCTCATTCGGCTTAATTTTGCGAAAATGCACCCATAGATAATACCTGATCAAATTACTCAGATTTACCCAGCTTAAATTTTAACCAATTTAGGCCTGCCTTTTAGTGAGCTCCCAATGTTAACTGTTACCCAAGCCCCTGAACTTTTCTCGTACCCAAGATATTGGGCAGAGTGCTACGGCACCGCGCCGTTTTTGCCTATGTCTCGAGCTGAAATGGATGAGCTTGGCTGGGATTCTTGCGACATTATTATTGTCTGTGGTGATGCTTACGTCGATCACCCAAGTTTCGGTATGGCTATCATGGGCCGTTTACTAGAATCCCAAGGCTTCCGTGTAGGGCTTATTTGTCAGCCTGATTGGAATGACCTAGACGCATTTAAAGCATTGGGTAAGCCGAATCTGTATTTTGCTGTCAGCGCTGGCAACATGGATTCCCTCATCAATAAATATACCGCCGACCTTAAGGTTCGAAATGATGATGCCTATACGCCGCACGGTGTATCCGGTAAACGACCTGATCGTGCGGTTATTGTCTACAGTCAAAAATGTAAGCAAGCGTATAAAGACGTTCCCCTTATGATTGGTGGTATTGAAGCCAGCTTACGCCGTATTGCGCAATACGATTATTGGAGTGATGAAATTCGTCGCTCGGTATTAATCGACTCAGGCGCCGATATCCTATTATACGGTAACGCTGAGCGCGCCATTGTTGAAGTGAGCCATAAGCTTGCTGCGGGCAAAACCATGAAAGAAATTCAGTATGTGCGAGGCACTGCTGTTATTCGTGACGCAACGCCTGCTGGCTGGACAGAGATCGACTCAACGCGCATCGATTGGCCTGGTCGCTTGGATGAAATTCCAAATCCTTATGAAATGAAGGATACCAAGAACCAGACATGTTCGACGAATAAAGATGGCTCTGAAGGCGACTCTAAAGAAGGTATGGAAGAGCACGAAAGTGTTGTTAAAATCGTACCGATGCCACTTCACCGTAAGCTGAATATCGATCACGCGACCGCTGTGATTCGTTTGCCTTCATTCGAAAAAGTACGTGCTGACTCGGCGTTATACGCCCACGCTTCCCGTATTTTGCACCTAGAAAGTAATCCGCAAAACGCCCATGCCTTGATTCAACGCCATGGTGATAAAGAAATTTGGGTTAACTCACCACCGATTCCTCTCGAGACCGAAGAAATGGATGCGGTATTTGCGTTGCCGTACAAGCGTATTGCGCATCCTTCTTATGGCGATGCCAAAATTCCTGCTTACGATATGATTCGTTTTTCAGTCAACATCATGCGCGGCTGCTTTGGTGGTTGTAGCTTCTGTTCGATTACCGAACACGAAGGTCGTGTGATTCAAAGCCGTAGCCAAGAATCCGTGCTTAAAGAAATTGAAGATATTCGTGACCACGCACCGGGTTTTACCGGCGCGATTTCAGATTTAGGTGGGCCAACGGCCAACATGTATCACCTGAACTGTAAGGACCCGAAGATCCACGCCAGCTGTCGTCGTCTATCGTGTGTATTCCCAAGTATTTGTACTAACTTGGTGACCGATCACTCGCAGACAACATCGTTATACCGTCGTGCGCGTGCCTTGCCGGGTATTAAGCGTATCGCCATTGCTTCCGGTTTACGTTATGACCTTGCGGTAGAAGATCCAGAATACGTTCGCGAGCTAGTGACTCATCACGTTGGCGGCTATTTGAAAATTGCCCCAGAGCATACCGAGAAGAATACCTTGGATATGATGATGAAGCCGGGGATGGGAACCTACGATAAATTCAAGAATATGTTCGAGAAGTACTCGAAAGAAGCCGGTAAAAAGCAGTATCTAATTCCGTATTTTATCGCCGCTCACCCAGGCTGTGAAGATGAAGATATGTTGGGCCTAGCGGTATGGCTTAAGCGCAACAAATACCGTGTTGATCAGGTGCAGACCTTCTATCCATCGCCAATGTCGTTAGCGACGGCGATGTATCACTCGGGTCACAACCCGTTACAGCGCATCAGTTATAAATCGAAGAAGATGGTTGTGCATACCGAGTTGAAATCTCGTCGTGTGCAAAAAGCGTTCTTGCGTTATCACGATCCAAAGAGTTGGCCAATGTTGCGTGACGCCCTAAAAGAAATGGGTCGCGAAGACATGATTGGTGCAGGCAAGAATGCTTTGATTCCACATGCCGAGCCGGAAGAGCATCGCTTTAAGCGCCTACAAAATAAAGCAGGTCTAAGTACTCGTGGTCGCCCAGGCGGTCAGGGCGAAGCGGCTAAACCAGGCTCAAGAACAGGAGCAGGTACAGGAAGTCAGGCTAAATCTGGACAAGGTCAGTCTGAAGGTAATCGGCCTACAGGAACTCGCCCATCTGGGAAGCCGTTTGGTAAGCCAGGATCGAAGCCGGGTATTAAGTCATCGGGTAAAAAGCCGGGTAAGAAGCTGCAGAAGTCTATCGCCGAAAAAGCGGGCGTTAAACAGGAAGGCGCTAAAAGAGCCGGTAAACCAACATTTAAGAAGCGTAAATAAGCATGACGGATTCTCACGTATCGGAGCAAGAATCAGGTAATACGCCTGATTATGCACCGAAGCACACAATAGAACAGACCTTGGCCAGTTTCGATAAACCAAGGTCAACTCATGCGCCGCGTATACTCATGCTTTATGGTTCACTACGTGCAGAATCGTATAGCCGAAAGCTTACGTTTGAAGCTGCTGCGATTCTTGAGAGCTTTGGTGCAGAGGTTAAAATTTATGACCCCACGGATTTACCCATGTTTGATCGTGAAGGCTATGATCATCCGAAGGTGAAAGAGCTGCATGAATTAGCGATATGGTCAGAAGGGATGGTATGGTCGAGCCCTGAGCTGCATGGCACGATTACTTCTGTGATTAAAAACCAGATTGACTGGATACCGTTGAGTTTAGGCAGTGTTCGTCCGACTCAAGCCCGTACACTTGCGGTAATGCAGGTAAGCGGTGGTTCCCAGTCATTCAATGCAGTTAACAGCCTACGAGTTTTGGGTCGTTGGATGCGTATGTTGACGATTCCTAATCAGTCTTCTGTTGCAATGGCTTGGAAAGAGTTTAACGACGATGGCTCGATGAAGGATTCTTCCTATCGTGATCGTGTGGTTGATGTGATGGAAGAGCTGTTTCGCTTTACGTTATTAACTCGAGATCACGCTGAGTTTTTAACCCATCGCTTCTCTGAGAATAAAGATGAGTATGCTGAGCGATCGGCTAAGGTTTCAGCAGAATCGGGCGCAGAAAGTCTTTAAAACCTGCTGAATAGTTACAAATACTTCTTCGTATTGCATAGAAAGCCCGCACTGTAATCAGTTGCGGGCTTTTTTATGGATAAAATTTGGAAGTTGAACCAGGCGTTTAATATTTTTTAACCGGTGGTATTTCATTCATTTGACGTAAAAACTCTAGATCGCGCTTAAGTTGGTCGCAGCGTTCTCGGGGTGTTAAATCTTCAGGCCATTCTTCTGGGCCTTCTTCGGTATTAGCCATTACATTACCAATGAGCTGAGAAAATGTCTGTGTGCCATCACTTTTTTTCAGTGCTTTACGTGCTTGGAAGTCAATATGAATGACGTTTGAGTCCTGCTGGTTACTCATTACCTTACCTTACCTTTCTGTTCGTCAGCGTAGATGCAATCCACAAATTCTTATATTTTTGATATTTATCTATTGGTAATGTATCAAAAACTGTACCAATGTTGAGATAGGCGTGAGGCTGCATGAATAGGGTGTACTGAAACTCTAGAGGGTTTTTAGGGAAATGATTGTTAAAGGGTTTTGGCATCTTGTGACAATATTTGTCAATTTGAAACTATTTGCAAAGAGTTGTATCAGTGAGGCGATGTTGTAATTCAAACGCTATGATTTGGCATGATTATTCAGATTGACGAGGGAGGTCGTCCTACTGAGAAGGTGAAACATTTAAATAATGCCTGCGTCCAAGCTGGCGGCCATGGCTAAGCCTAGCTCTTCACATTGAGTAATAAATGACTCGTCAAAATCACCCTTGCAGATTAAAGGCTCTTGCACCAGTCGCCAGCGTAAACCTGTGGTAATTGTTTCAATCGCTCTGCGGGCTCCTGTACCGTCGTGACCTGCTCGAATATAGAAGCAAAAAGGACGGCCTTGGGTATGCTCTAGGCAATCATAATAACAGCGATCGAAGACATCTTTGGTGAGGCCTGCGATATAACCCAGGTTCTCAGTGGTGCCAATGATAATCGCCTGAGCGGATTTTATATCGTCGGCTTGAGTCTCTAGCGGGGCGATATACTGAACAACCACATTAGTAATGTCAGGGTGGCTAGCGCCCCTGATGACCGCATCGAGCAATCTCTGGGTATTCTCAGATGGGGCGTGAGCAATAACAACGAGCTTCTTTTTATCGGACATACTATTACGATACCTTTGTGGTCATTGTGCTGGCCACTACATTAGAGATTGCGAGAGTCATTAAGGGTAAGTGCTGTTTAATATCATGATACCTAACTCTACTACATGACTGGTATTTAAATCTCATCCTTGTCTGTCGCTTCGAGGCTTTACAGTGTCTGTGATACGATGCACGAAGACTTTATATACCGCGTTGAATTAGACCTATGAAAAATCGACATCCCGAGAATACTTTACCCCCTGTTGCGACGCTAGGTGATCTCGCAAAGCTGGCCAATTACTCGCTAATGGACAGCCTTAGTCGTGATCCTGATGCTCGAGAAAATGGCGTTGATCATATGCCACGACAAGTATTCTCAGGGCATTATGTTCCGGTTAATCCCACACCGATTGAAAACCCTGAGTACGTGACACACAGTAAACAGTTTTTTCATGAACTTGGCTTCGCTGATAGCTTGGCTGAGTCGCCTGATTTTGTGCGTATGTTTTCCGGTGATCTTAGCCAAGTGCCAGAGCCGCTGAGTAAAGTCGGCTGGGCAACGGGGTACGCGCTTTCTATTTTTGGTACCGAATACATACAGCAGTGTCCGTTTCAAACCGGTAATGGCTACGGCGACGGTCGTGCAATGTCTGTGCTTGAAGCCGTTATCAATGGCCAGCGCTGGGAAATGCAGCTGAAGGGTGGCGGTCGTACGCCATACTGCCGCGGGGCTGACGGTCGTGCTGTGCTGCGCTCGAGCATTCGTGAGTTTTTAGCGCAAGAGCATATGCGCGCACTGGGAGTGCCAACGTCACGCTCGTTGAGCTTGTTCGTTTCGAAAACGGAGAGGGTTAACCGACCTTGGTATTCGGAAGGTTCTTATATGAAGGATCCTGATGTCATGATATCGGAAGCCGTCGCTATCTCTACGCGCGTTGCTCCGTCGTTTATTCGGGTTGGCCAGTTAGAGCTTTTCAGTCGCCGTGCACGTAAGAACGAACACCCGAAGGCGCTGGCCGAGCTTGAGATGATTGTGCTGCACTTGATCGAGCGAGAGTACAGCGACGTCATTGATCCGGAATTGCCCATCGCTGAGAAAATAGTCTTACTCGCGCGTGAATTTCGCGACCGCCTGACATCGCTGGTGGCTCACTGGATTCGGGTTGGCTACTGCCAAGGCAATTTCAATGGTGATAATTGTGCGGCGGGGGGTTTTACTCTCGACTATGGTCCTTTCGGATTCTGCGACGTCTATGACCCACAATTTCAACCGTGGACAGGAGGTGGGCATCACTTCTCTTTCATGAATCAGCCTATTGCTGCGGAGCGTAACTTCCACATGTTTTGGACAGCGTTACTGCCGTTAATGGCGTCGTATCCTGAGGCTATAAAACAGCTTGAGAAAATTCGAAGTGGCTTTGCGCAAGTCATGCAGACGAAAATGGAAGCTATGTGGGCGGCCAAACTGGGTCTTGAGACGTTTAATACGGGGTTATTCAGCGAACTCGAAACCTTGATGGTGCAAACGCAGGTTGATTACAGCGTTTTCTTCCGTGAGCTATCATCGCTGCCTAACGACATTGGCCCACTCAAAAAAAGCTTCTATAAACATCCTCGAAATGAGGCGGGTCGCGAAGAGATCGAAAAACGCTGGTCACAATGGTTATTACAATGGCAGGCGCTTAGTGGTAAATCAACTGATACAGCAGCACGTTCTAGGCAGATGAAACTCGTCAATCCTAAATACAGTTTGCGGGAGTGGTTCGTTGTACCTGCATACCAGCAAGCAAGTATTGGGGATTACGCACTCGTTCGAGCGCTGCAGGATGTTATGACGCATCCCTATGGCGAGCAATCACAGGAAGTAGAAGATAAATTTTATCAACTGAAGCCGACTGAGTTCTTTGAAGCAGGTGGATTGTCTCATTACAGCTGTTCGTCTTAACCGTTCCAGTTTAAAACACTCATAAATCAGGGCTTATCGAAGAATGAGTGTTCTATTTATATAAATATTTTGTCAAACAAATTTAGGTAGGCTAAATTACCTGACAGTAAATATTTGTACTATTGGATTCACTCAAATAACGAGAAGGGCGCAGATGAATATGGAGATTCAGGCAGCTTTAGAGCTTGCCGATGAGACCGACGCATTTTTACGAATTACAGACGTAATTTATGATAAAAAAGCTGAAATTGGGTATGCCGACTTAAGTCCTGCTGAAAAGTCTGTTTACTGCATCGATAGTGTGTCACGCGAGATGGAGAATGGCGGCTTCGGCCAGTTTTTTCATCATGACGCGGGTGCTCTCACACAGGATATTTTAGAAGCGCTTGAAAAGATTCGCGCTAAAAATACTCATGCTGTGGTTCAGCAGATGGTCAATTATTTTCCTGGCAGCGAAGTACCCATTGATGAAGAAGAGCGCATGAATTCCTTTGATCAACTAGCCAGTGAGCTGGTGGATGAAATAGCTGAATGCGATGATCGCTTTTATGATGCTGGTGAAAATTTAGTTGAATTGACTCTTAAGTTTGTCGCTAAAAATACGAATCAATTCTAATCATCTCGATTACGCTATTTCGTTGCCAGTGAATGATTTAAATTGGCCCGAAATAGCCTAAAGTGCTTGCATTTACCCTGCTAGATCAATATAAAAGATGCTCATTCTGATCGCCCTAAATAACAATTAAAAAAAGGTATCTTCATGTTACGTATTTTGACAACTTTCATCATTGGTATGGCACTTATGCCGTTTTCTCAAGCCAAAGAAATTAACGACATTGAAATTGCAGACAGTATTCAAGTTGCAGAGCAATCATTAGCCTTAAACGGCGCCGGCATTCGCTCTAAATTTTTCCTAAATTTATATGTAGGTGCTTTGTACCTAAATGAAAAAAGCACGGATGCAGAGAAATTAATCTTTGCAGACGAAGCGATGACGATTCGTCTATACATTACATCGTCTTTAATCGATGGCGAAAAAATGAGCGAAGCGACTTTGGATGGTTTTGTTAAATCTACGGGTGGCAATCTTGCACCGATTCAGAAAGAAGTTGAATTGTTGATTGGTGCATTCCGTGACGCGGTTGAAGATAATGATGTATTTGATCTGCAATATATTCCTGGTACCGGTGTTAGCGTATTACGCAATGGCGAAACGAAGGTTGTTGTTCCTGGTTTAGCATTTAAGCAAGCGTTGTTTGGTATCTGGTTGTCTGAAGATCCAGTACAAGATGACCTAAAAGACGGCATGTTAGGCGAAGCATAATCGCTGACTGATGTTTTATAAAAGCCGCTTCTGCGGCTTTTTTTTGTTTTAAATTTGTTCGTTCTAAAAATAATAATAAAAGGATGTAAATCATGTTGCTGCGGTTAATGCACATTCTCAGTCTTATCTTAGCAATCTTGGTAACCCAGAATGCCTTTAGTTTGGTGGCTAGTGACAAGGAATCACTGCGCGCAATCGCCATGAATCCTAAGCTCGAGTTGCAGCAACGGGTGGTTGCTATCAAACAGCTATATCCCAAGCAGTGGGGAGACGCTGATTTAATGAAAAGGCGTATTTGTATTTGGGATCTTGCGGGTCGCTCGGGGCCGATTTTTTCCGCTGCACAAGATCAAAAGACTGAATTGTTGGAGCTGGGTATCGAAGTTGAAATGGAAGCTTATACCAGTGAGTCGATTCTAGCAGAAGAGTTGAAAGCTGGGCGCTGTGATGCCGCGTTTATGACGGGTATGAAGGCTCGTATCTTCAATAAATTCAGTGGCACTATCGATTCTGTCGGGGCTTTACCTACGATTAAGCACATGAAGTTATTATTGAAGGCGCTAACCAACCCCAGAATGGCCAGTAAATTTGAAAAGGGTCGCTATACGATTTTGGGTATTGCTCCAGCAGGAGCCGCTTATATTTTTGTCAATGATCGCAAAATAGATTCTCTCACCAAAGCCGCTGGTAAGCGTATTGCGGTATTGGATTATGATGCAACGCAAGCAAAAATGGTTTTGAAACTCGGTGCGACGCCTGTTCCTTCTAGTTTAGTCGGTGCGCCGAATAAGTTTAATAATGGTGCTGTCGATGTTCTTCCTGCGCCGTTAGTCGCTTATGGTTTTATGGAGCTGTATCGCGGAATGGAGCCTAATGGCGGTATTATTAATTACCCTTTTTCACAGGCCAGCATGCAGATGGTCGCGTTGAAAGATAAATTCCCAACGGAAGTAGCTCAGCTAGTGAGAGAAGGCTTTCAGAAGGGCTTTGATCGAATTATTAAACAAATATACCTGCAAACAGGGGAAATACCGGAACATTGGTGGATTGAAATCCCCGATAAAGAAAAGCAAGACTACGAAGTCATGATGCAGCAGGCTCGCATTGAGCTTAGAGAGGCTGACTATTATGACGCAGAGATGCTGACGATTCAGCGTAAAGTTCGCTGTAAGCTAGATGCTACGAGGTTTGAGTGTCCTAACCCGGTGGAGTAAGCTGGTTAAATTAATTGTTAAAACTCCTCAAGCACTGGATTGAACGGCCGCTATAATCTATAGAGCAATTTAATCCGGTGACTGCTATGCACTTTAATCCCAATCTTATTAACGTCCAGCCTAGTTCGTATCAAGGCAATTCTCATGCTGCCCAAGATAATCAAGGTGCACGCCATGAAGCGAAAGCTTCTGATGTATTAAACGAAAATGTAAAGCGTGGCGTAGGGCAAGCGACGGGGACATCGTCATCTGGCTTGCAGCTGGATAATAAGAAAGACGCTCAAGAGGTTGCGTCTACTATGTTAGATCATGTGCAACGTGGTTTGGATCAATTACGCGCGCGCGGTGCCGACGATAGTCGTATCGAGCAGCGCTTAGAAGCCGCTAAGGAAGGTATTGCTAAGGGTTATGATCAAGCTGAACAGCAGCTCAAGGATATGGGCTTGTTGAATGACGAGCTTAAGGCGGAGATCGATCAAGGTCGTGATTTAATTAATCAGGGCTTAGATCAAATGATGAGTGGGCAGAGTCAGGGAAATACCACTGAATCTGATGTAAGTACCCGAATGCCGGAATTTTCATCAAGCCGCTACAGCAGTCAGGCCAGTCAACAGAATTCAATGTCTTTAGAATTAATGACAAAAGACGGTGATAAAATATCACTCAGTTTTAGGCAATCGGCTGAATCATTCTCTTATGCTGAGCAGCAAGGCCATCAGTATATTTCTGCGGCGGGATTTGAGCAGGGTACAGAGTGGCAAATGGATGTTATTGGCAATTTAGATGAAGGCGAGCAGGCTGCTCTGAGCAATCTGTTGAAAGATGTTGAGAAACTGTCGAGTACATTTTTTACTGGAGATCTCGGTGGCGCCTTAGAACAAGCGATGCAGCTGGGTTTTGATGGCAATGAATTAGCCTCAATGAGCTTGAATCTGCGCCAAGAATCATTCAGTTCGGTCAGTCGAGCTTATAATTCTGTGCAGCCCAAGTTACCAACGGCGGAATTAGAAAATCTATCCTCGCCTTTATTGGCCTATAACGATGATTATTTGTCAGCATTAGAGCAGGCTAAATCATTTGCTGATCCTCAGGCATTATTAAATGCCTTGGTTGATCAGATGTTCCCTGAAGATAATCTAAAAGATATTTTCCAAGCTTATAATCTAGGCTTGAATAATGCCGTCAATAATCGTGCAGAGATGATGTCCAACTTATTGGTATAATTGCTTTATACTCGCGCTTTATTATTTATAAACGCTAAGAGTAATTGTTTTGGCTATTTTATTATTATCGACCGAAGCTTGTCATTTATGCGAGCTTGCACAAGGTATTTTACAGCAAGTATTCAGTCAGCCAGGCATGTTGTTATTGTCTGAGCAGGCGAACCTCCAAATCTACTTACAAGATATTATGGATCAGCCATTATGGCTTGATCAATATGCTGAGAAAATCCCTGTATTGTTGGATGAATCGACGGGCTTAATCTTAGAATGGCCTTTCGATGTTACACAAGCGACACTGTGGTTGGAAAAAGTCGCTGCGGATACTGGCTCCCCGTCGGCATAAGCTCTACTATTAGTACTATTCAATAAGTACTTTCGAATAGTACAAAATGAATTAGACCCCTGTTGGAATTGTTAAAAGGATTATTTATGTCACACCTGTTTAAAACCCACCTTCGAGTATTAATGTCTGCATTATTATTATCGTTGTTAGTGGGCTGCTCTTCTGCTCCTCAGTCATCGACAGGACAGGCTGTCTATTATGCGTTGCAAACGGATGTTCAGTTGCGCTTATGGGTCGAGCATTGCCAAGGTATGAGTAGCAAAGCCAAGCAAGCTGCTTGGAAAGCCAAGAATAATTGGTGGCGTCGAAATGGTACTTTTGTCGAAGGCGCTGATTATGGTTTAACACGGGAGATTATGTTGCTCTCTGGAGACCGCGATGTCACCGGTGCTAATATTGCGCTGGGGATAACAGCTCAGGTCGTCGAAGATGCCGAAGCTGAAGTAAAAGCTATTTTAGATGAAAGTGGCGATCAAGAAAAATTGTGTTTGAACATGCTGTCTAAGTTCAATGATGGTGATTATGACTTACGTGATAATAACCAATTTTATCCAACGTTAGTCGATCTACAGCGTCGTGCAGAGCGAGACGGTAAGGCATTAGAAGAGAAAGCGGCTGCGCTGGCACTGAAAAAGAAACGCAAGTTTGGTCGTTCACTGTATGTGGTAGAGAAGCTGGCAAAGCGTTCAGGCTGTCCAGGGGCGAATGTTAAAGTCATCAAAACTGATTGGCCGCATGAAGTCTATGATGTGCAATGCCCAGACAATAGCTATATCTTAGTGCGCTGTGAGTGGGGGAATTGCTTGGTTAACGATTAACTAAGCCGTATTAATATGATCAATAAAAGAGCGTTTTTATGGTTTTGTGCAGCGCTCTTGGTTGCGGTTTGTACTCTTGGGCAAGCGGCTGAAAATGATGATCATGGTGCCCATCAAGGTCATAGTGATGATTTATTGATACTATTACGTCATAAAATTGCTCTGCAGAAGCTGCAAGAGCAACAACTGTCTGACTCGTCTGAAAGTACGCTAGCGAAGCAGGGCAGGCATTTTCGGCAGGTAATGCCCTTGTTACGACGTTATATGGCGATACCTAAGTCTTATTATCTGACCACAGAAATGTACCACGACAGTTTGGATAATCGGGCAGCTATGCTGGGGGATTTTTCAATGTTGTTGATTCAATATCAAAATCAGCTTGTCTCACCGCCCTAAATCGTCGAAAATCCCACTATTACTTCCAACTTATTATTTCTTGTAAAAGATCGAGTCTATTTTGCTAAGCTATCGTCACTCTTATCATGCGGGTAATTTCGCAGATGTGTTAAAGCACATCGTATTGGTTGAATGCCTTGAGCATTTCAATAAGAAAGGTGCGCCGTTTGATTATATTGATACGCATTCTGGGGCTGGTTTGTATGACTTACGCTCAGCGAATGCTAATAAAACCTCTGAATATAAAGAAGGTATTGCCAAGCTAAAGCGCATCGACTTTCCACAGTTGGCCAGTTATTTTGATGTGATTGATGCCATTAATGAACAGCAAAATAGCCATAATAAAGGGCTTAATTTTTATCCGGGCTCCCCCGCGATTGCTCATCATTATGCGACTCGACCAGATCGTGAAAAGGATAAGGCGTGGTTGTTTGAATTACATTCAAGTGATTTCCGTATTCTGACAGAATCCATGGCGACCGATTCTAAGCCATTGGCACGTAAGATACGCATCAAACAAGAAGACGGTTTAAAAGGTTTGCTGAGCCTGGTTCCGCCCGTCAGTCGTCGCGCTCTCGTTTTGATCGATCCATCGTATGAGATGAAGAACGATTATCGGGATGTGATTGAGACGGTTATTAAAGCGCATAAAAAGTTTAATACCGGCACCTTTGCCATCTGGTATCCAGTTGTTGAACGTAAGCGCGTTGATACGATGTGGCGTAAGTTGAAGCAGGCAGGGATTAGGAACATCCAGCAATATGAGCTAGGATTGGCTGATGATAGCTATGAACTGGGGATGACGTCGGCGGGTATGTTGGTTATTAATCCGCCTTGGACGTTAAAAACTAAGCTGGAAAAAGTGCTGCCTAATCTGGTTAAGCAGCTCGATCGTGGTGATGGTAAAGCTTTTAGTCTATGCAAGACGCTGGTAGCAGAATAAACGCGCTCGCTTGTTAGATCGCTCGTAGGCTTTGTCGCTTATGGATTTATATTATGATAAATCGATACGCACAGTCCGATAAATAACCCTGCAGACAAACACTGCCATGGAAGACTAGGGTTAGAATTCAATAGCGCCGTATTATACGTTTTCTTGTATTTCGGATTAGGGTGTTCAATTTCATATAAAAACTCTGATACATCCCCATGACGTACGTTCGCTTCAAATCTTAATGCTTTTTTAATCGTACCATCCAGCCAAACTGGCACCAGTGGGTTTAGTTCATAGCTTGGTGTATATCGGGTCTTTAAATAAGCATTCTTGCTACGGCATTCTTCTAGCTTGCCGGCAAAGGGCAGTTTGTTTGTTAGCATTTCAAAGAGAATGACTGCGATCGAGAAAATATCACTCTGCTGTAAGCTCTGACCTTCTAAAACCGCTTCGGGTGCTGCATAGGTTGCGGTTCCTAAAATACCATCACGCTCTAAAGGTGTCGCTATTTCAGCAATGGCTTTGACGTGACAAGAGCCAAAATCAATTATTTTAGCTTCACCGTTTTCATCTAGCATAATATTGCCGGGTTTAAGATCTTGATGAATGGTTTCGCGTCGGTGGAAGGCTCGTAGACCTTTTAATACCTGTTGAATGATAAAGATGACATTTTGAATCGGCGGGTTGGGGTTTTCTTTTATCCACTGCTCTAATGTGATGCCTTCAATGTATTCGGTTAAATAATAGAGATAATGCTTAGGGCGATTGAACCCCGCCACTTTTAATACGTGGGGGTTGTTAATTCGGTTGCCAATCCAACTTTCCAAAATAAACCGTTCTATGTACGCTGCATCGTCGTTGTAATTTACCGAGGGGGTTTTCATGCAATAGACGTTACCCGTCTCAATCTCGGTCACCTTGTAAAGTTGGCTGCGATTGCTAGCATGCAGTTCTTTTTCAATACGCAGGCCATCTATTGACATGCCGACTGAGAGGTTGGGTGGGAAAGGTAGGTCAGTCAGTTTTTGATGAACATCATTCAAATTTTGGTTGGGCAGTTTGTCGATACGAATGATCTGACAGCTTAGATTGTCATTACTCTTTTGCTGCAACGCTAAATCAACCAATTGCCGGCAGCTCTCTTCGAAGTTATTGGTTTCTAGTTGCCCTAACGGTTTTAAATGATTGCGTAATTGTTGATCTGAAATAAAATCGTGAATGCCATCGGTCGACAAAAAGTAAATGTCGCCTTGTTCTATATCGGTACTGCGATAATCAACATCCAGTTTGACATCGAGCCCCATGGCTCTGGCTAGATAGCTTTGGGTCGAGCTGACCGCTGTCGTATGGTCACGGGTGAGCTGTTCAAGGTCGCCGTCGCGCATACGGTAAATACGGCTATCACCGACGTGAAATATATGAGCCGTATTGGATTTGAATACGATGCAACTTAGCGTGCTGATGTAACCTTTTTGCGCGTCAGTATAGCGCTGGCCTTGGCTGTATAACCATCTGTTGAGGGCGGTGAGCACCTTGGTGGTACTTTGCTTTACGCTCCAGGTATCGGGTGTTGAGTAGTAATCGGAGAGAAAGTTTCGGACACAGGTTTCACTCGCTTCTTTACCCGCTTCGGCTGCGCTAACGCCATCGGCTATGATTGCTACAGAGCCTTTGTGGCTTTGAGTAATACCTTCGGGTATACGAATGCCTATTGCATCTTCATTTTGGGCCTTGGCGCCCTTATGTGAAGTTTGACCCAGCGTAAACTGCTGATCAGACTGTAGGTGCCAGGATTCGTTTTCTACTGTCGTATTCATCTGAGGGCTTCTATTTTCTTGATAGCGTATTGCCATAAAATGTTGTCATGAATTATTGCCATAAGTCGTGGTCCAAATAGTGTGCCATAAAGTGTGGAATAAGTAGGCTGATAAATGTCGACTTTGCAGAGTTGATTGAAATAAGTAGCTAAAAGATTGAACTATATTGCGAGCATCGTGCCCAACTTATGATTGCAATGCGTGAGTATTTCGCTTTTCTTGCGAAGACGTAAATAATTGCTATATTAAGCATGATAAAAAATAAACACACGGAGTTGAAAATGAAAAATACTAAAACGATCATGAGTGGCGCTATTGCCGGTGCGTTAGCTTTAGGTTTAGCAGCGGTATCACCTGCAGCGTTAGCTGGAAAGCCTGGTTTCGAAAAGTGCCAAGGCATTGTTAAGTCAGGTATGAATGATTGCGGTACCAGTAAACATGGTTGTGCTGGTCAAGCAGCAGCGGACTCTGTGGCTGATGAATGGGTTTATGTTCCTGAAGGAACGTGCAGCAAGATTGTTGGTGGTACGGTTAAAGGCGCAAAGTAGCTTTCTATATTTGAAAGACGTATATATAAAAGGGCACCTTAGGGTGCTCTTTTGCATTTAGGCGTCGTATTATCGATGGAATTCATAATTACAAAGGATCGCCATGACTACGGGTGAGTTTTCTGCTCAATTAATTGAAGGGGCAGGATTGGGGTTGAGATCTAGTCATTATCAAGAAATATTCGAAACTAAGCCAGATGTGCCTTGGTTCGAACTTCTCAGCGATAACTATATGGCAGAGGGAGGGTTGCCGCTGCAGCGTGCCGAGAGAATTAGACAAGACTATCCCATAACACTGCATGGTGTCGGTATGTCTTTAGGTAGTGCAGATCCTCTGAACATCAATTATTTACAGCGTCTCAAAAATCTCGCCGATCGCCTTCAGCCGACCTATGTTTCTGATCATATTGCTTGGGTTTCCGTCGATGGCCAATATACTCACGATTTATTGCCGTTACCTTATACCCAGCAAACACAGCGGCATCTGATTGAACGGATACATCAAGTTCAAGAGTTTTTAGGGCGCAAGATACTCATTGAAAATCCCTCTTCTTATCTGACGTTTCATTCAACCGATATGAAGGAAGACGAATTTATTAAGGGCATCAGTCAGGCTACTGATTGCGACCTGCTATTAGACATCAATAATATTTACGTGAGTGCGATTAATCATGGTTTTGATCCTTATGAGTATTTAACCAATATTCCAATCGATAAGGTTAAGGAAATTCATTTAGCGGGCTATGAAGAGATGCCCGGCTATTTATTTGATACTCATGGCTATCAAGTTAAACGGCCCGTGTGGGATTTATATTGCGCTGCATTAACGCGCTTTGGTGCGGTACCGACCCTGATAGAGTGGGATACGGATGTGCCTGATTTTGCCACGCTTAGAGCGGAGGCCGCAAAGGCTGATGAGAAAATTCGAGCTTTCACATGACAATTAATAATACAGATTTAGAGGCGATGAAAACATGGCAAAAAAACTTCTATCGTGGAATATTTAATCCAACGCCAGCTAATATCGATATTGCTTGCATGGACGTTATTGAAACAAAAGAATTATCAGCCCAAGACCGATTAATTATTTATCGGGGCAGTATCTTAGGAGGAATTACAACCGCTCTTATGGGCATTTACCCTGTTTGTTTGAAATTGGTCGGAGAGCAGTTCTTTACTCAAATGGTGGCGGGATATTTGCGTAAATACCCTTCGGGCTCGCCAGACTTAGGCGATTACGGTGCGCATTTAGGTGATTATCTAGCAGAATTTATTATTTCTCATGATGCCGCACAGCATCTTGTTTATCTACCGGATACCGCGCGCTTGGAATGGTTATGGCACCAAGCATTTAATGCGAGCGAGGTGGAGGAAGCTTTAAAAACGTGCCGATCATTAGCAGAACTAGTACTGGTTGAGGTCGAGCAGCAAGGTGATATCGTGTTTAAGCTCGCGCCTAGCGTAGGGGTTATGCAATCTGCTTACCCTGTCGATCAAATTTGGCAGTTGAATCAACTGGGTGGTGAGCCGCGGGGCGCTGTTGATCTGGATGTGGGGGGCAACTGTTTCATTGTTCAGCGTAATAACGACTTCGACATGATTATCTCAGTATTATCACAAGACGAATTCATGTTCTTAGGTGCGATTGATAGCGGAAAGTCTTTTGCACAGATAGCGGAACTAGAATTTAATTCATCGGTCTCAGACTTACTGGCTACGAGCTTGCAGTCGGGTTTGATTGTTGGTTTTAGGGTGAATGTTTAACTGAAAATATAACAGGAGTTGAATATGATTAATTTAAAGACAATCAATCAGGCCGCGAAATTTTCATTGGATAAAATTGAAATGACTCAGGCAGTATTTTTACTGCTTCTGCGTCTTTGGCTGGCGAAAGTGTTTTTTATGTCGGGGCTAACCAAGATACAGTCCTGGGATACGACCTTGATGCTATTCGAATATGAATACAGCGTACCCTTAATTTCTTCTGTGCTGGCCGCTTGGATGGCGACGGCGGCTGAATTAGCGATCCCAGTCATGCTAGTACTTGGATTGCTTACTCGATTAAACGTTGTGGCATTATTTATATTAAATATCGTCGCCGCAATCTCATACGCGGAGTTAAGTTTTGCAGGTGAGAAAGATCATCTGATTTGGGGTTTGATGATGATGGTTTTATTCTTCTATGGCCCAGGAAAGCTCGCGCTAGATCAGTTTTTGGTTAAGTATTTGATGAAAAAATAAATCGCTGCTTGGGCGGAGCGATTTATTACAAGGCTATTAATACGAACCCCTTAATATCAGCCCTAAATGCTAGAGGTTAATTAAGGGCTGGTATTATCTAGGGCACTATCTAGGGTAATAAAAGCAGATTTTTATCGAAATGACGTTCGGTCAAGAAATGGTTTCACCTTGCCGTCTTTTGCCATGCCATTCGCCATCGCAATACGTTGATTCTTACGACCTAATAAGCGTGCTTGTACCCAGCGTTCCCAAAGTAATGCAGCCCAGGTATCTTTCTTCCAGGTTTTCTTAAATAAGTATTTCGTTGCGGCAATGGCATCAGGTGATTTGCTGGCGATCTCATTGGCTAAAGCTTCTGCAGCGGCCAGCGGATCGTCACTGATCTTGCTGATTAGGCCATACTCAGCACCTTCAATACCCGAGAAGAAGCGACCTGTCATGGTCAGCTCTTGGGCTATATCGACACGGGTTAGGCGAGACAACGTTACCATGCCGCTCATGTCAGGGATTAAGCCCCATTTCATTTCTAAAATCGACATCTTGCTAGCAGGCGTTGCGATGCGGTAATCGGTTGCTAGAATGATCTGCATACCGCCACCAAAACAGTTGCCATGAATAGCTGATATAACCGGAATAGGAAGGTCACGCCAAATATGGGCAATCTCTTGGGCAATGTTCATTTTAGACCAAGGCATCTTTAGAAATACTTTGGGGATCATCATCGGATCTTTGCTCAGAGCTCCAAAATCAAGGCCGGCACAAAACGAAGGGCCATTACCGTGCATGATGACGGCGCGAATGGTGCGATCTTTGCGTATTTTCTTGGCGGCAGCGATCATTTCTTTGAACATCGCCATATTTAAACCGTTGTGTTTTTCCGGACGGTTTAAGCTGACATAAGCAATTTTATTTTTTACTTCAAGTAGTACACAAGCTTCAGGCATGAGAAATTCTTCTAAGCGGGCTTTAATTTGCGCTCATACTTTCATACCCCCTTGCTTGATACCAGATTAAATCGTGCCTTTTTAGTGAATATTTAATAATAACCGAGCTTAGGTTATGTATTTGTTAGTTTTGGTTTCCATTCATTAAATATTACGGCGCAGTTATTCTGTGTTGAAAGGCTTTTATAAAGGCAGTGCTGCTTTCATCGTTTAAGGCTGATATAACGGCGACAGACTCAATGCCACAGGCTAATACCTGGTCTAAATTATCTCGCTCGATGCCGCCTATGCATGTTGTTGGGTAGATAGCCCCATAACTGGATTGCCATTGTGTCAGCTTTAACAGTCCTAACGGCGGGTGATCAACAATTTTTGATTTGGGTGTGAATACTGGGCCAAATGCGAGGTAGCTCGGCTTTAAACTGTGCGCATATGCCAGTTCCGTTTCGTTATGGCAGCTAATGCCTAAATATAAACCTCGATTTTTAATGTGTTTAAGGTCTTCGTCGGTTAATGCCGCTAGGTCTTCTTGACCTAGGTGAAGCCCATAAGCATTAAACTCTAGCGCCAGCTGCCAATTGTCATTGATATATAGGGGAGTATTCTTCTCTTTACAGAGGGCAATGGCTTGCATTAATACCAGACGTTGTTCTTCGCTTAACCCGTTCCGGGCATGTAATGATTTATCCCGCCATTGAAACGTATTGATGCCTTGGTCCATTAAACGCAGCAGATCATCAAGGGTATTGACGATGGCATATAAGCCAAGGCTTTTTGCTTTCGGGAAGGCGGTACTTGTTACTTGAGAATGCTCTGCCGCTTTAACTAAGATTGCCAGATCAGCAGGGTGGTTTTCTAGTGCGGCTTGCCAAACCGGGCCTGCACCTTTGCCTTGTGGGGCTGCCAATCTTAAGCCTTGTTGAATGAAACGATTTGCCAAAACGATGCTATCGCTTAGAGAGCTTCCTTTGGCGACGAAGCTGGCGATCGCAGAGGCAAGAGAGCAGCCGGTACCATGATTGTTCGGTTGATCTTGTCGCGCATGGCACAGCCAAAAAGACTGCGCTTGATTGGCAAAATAATCACGGCAAACATCGCTATTATCAAAAGAGTGTCCACCCTTAATTAAGACATTATTAACGCCTCTATCGAGTAATTGTTTAGCGGCAAGTTGGATGTCGGATAAGGATGTTATCTTAATCTTAGTGAGCATCTCTGCTTCTTGAAGATTTGGCGTAATGAGATCGGTCTGATTAAGTAGCGGGTCTATCTCGCCGCGATCGAAGGCATCGAGAAAACGTGCCCCCGTGCTGGCTTTTAATACTGGATCCCAGATACAGAAAAAATCATTATTGAGGCGCAGCTCTTTAAGATGCCTAGCTAACCAGCGCAATGTATTGGGTTCGGGCAGTAAGCCAATTTTAATCGCTTTAGGCAGTAAATCTTTTTCCAGCGCTTGCCATTGGGCGGCTAGATCAACGGCGGATATAGGATGGATCTTCTCTACCGAGACACTGTTTTGCGCGGTGATTGCGGTGATTACCGTGCAACCATGGCACTCCAAGCTATGAATAGTATTGAGATCAGCTTGAATGCCAGCGCCGCCGCCGGAGTCTGATGCAGCGATACTCCAAACGATGGGTCGGCTTTGTTGCATTGTGCGTTCTGCAATGATGTTTGCTGCCACTATTTCTGTTGCCAAAAGGGTGTCCCTAATGTTGGGGTCGATGGGCTCGCGGTTTGGCGACTTTCCATCAGGCCGGCTAAATAAGCTTGGCGTCCACCATTCACTGCTTGTGCGAAGGCTTGGGCCATGTGTATGGGGTTGTGCGCTTTTGCGATGGCGGTATTGAGCAATATGCCATCAAAGCCCATCTCCATGGCAGCCATGGCTTGCGAAGGCTTACCAATACCGGCATCGATGATCAGGCTGGTGGTCGGAAAACGCTCTCTAATGGCTTGTAAATTATAGGGATTCATCAAACCCTTGCCCGTACCAATCGGTGAGCCCCAGGGCATTAATACCTGACAACCCGCTTCGAGTAAGCGCTGACATAAGACTAGGTCGTCCGTGCAGTAAGGCAAAACCTTGAAGCCCTTTTTAATCAGGATTTCAGCTGCCTTAACTGTCTCAAAAGGGTCGGGTTGAAGGTTGTAGTCATCACCTATCACCTCTAGCTTGATAAAATCGGTAGCAAACATTTCTCGGCTCATTTGTGCCAAAGTAATCGCTTCTTGCGCACTATGACAACCGGCGGTATTGGGTAATAAGGCGCAGCCGCTTTGTTGAATGTGCTGCCAGATGGTTTGTCCTTGGTTATTGCTAGGATCCTGGCGACGTAGTGATAGCGTGATCATCTCACTGCCAGACGCGGCAATCGCTTGCGCCATTATGTCTGGAGATTGATACAGGGCAGTGCCGACCAGTAAACGCGAGCTAAATGTTTGATCATAGAGGGTTAAGCCTTCTTTAATCCCCTTGTTAATAACGTCGTTATTGTTATTGATGTTGTGCAAGGTTAGCCTCCTGCCATGGGGGATAATAATTCAATGTCATCACCGGCTTTTAATAGCGTGCTGTCATATTGACTGCGAGCAATGAAGTTTTGATTTAAAGCGATGACAAAATTTTTCTCATCGCCTACTGCAGGTGACAATATCAGTGCCTGGCTAAGTGAGCTTTGGGCGCTAACCTTTATGCTTTCGCCATTAATTCGTATGCTAATTTGGGTCATAAGAAGGCCTTTTCAATGGCTTGTTCAATGATGGCAGGGCCGATGAGGTAGCCGTGTCGGTATAAGCCATTAATGCTGATGATAGGCTGATCGAGTGCGGAAATGCGTTGTTCTATCTGGGGTAAATTATCGATATACGCTGGGCGTAAATTGCAATCTTGAGCGATGATTCGGGCTTCGGCAAAGGCCGGGTTGATCGCATACAGGGCAGACATCAATTCCATCGAAGACCTTAGGCTGATCGGTGATCGATCTTCACTTTCAATCTCGGTCGCACCAATAATAAACTGATGGTTTGGCTTAGGGACGACGTATAGCTTGTAGCGAGGATGCATTAATCGAATAGGGCGGCTGAGAATGATTTCTTTGCTTTCTAGCCAGATGACTTCCCCACGCACCCCCCGAAGTGTTTTGTCCGTCTTGTTAGAACCCATTCCTCGACAGTCAAAAATAAGATCAAACTCTGCTAGTGCAGGGTCGTTGACTTCTAATGCCTGATTTTGATGGTACTGAACGCCTAATGCCTGTGCTTGCTGAACGAGCTGGGCTAATACTTCGTGATGATCTATATGGGCTTCACCTTGAAGAAATAGTCCCTGTTTAAAGTGAGCCGCTATCTGCGGTTCAAAGACTGCGACCTGATCCTGTCCCTGCAAGTCTTGATATAGAGAATGAGGGTGAGAGTGCTCGTTGGGCAGTTGCTGTAACTTAAAATCGAGATCTCTTTGAAACTGACGCAGTTCTGCTAAATCATTAGGATGGGCTAGGACTAAACTGCCATGTTGGTGGAAGTGCTGTAAGCAATCAAGTTGTTCTAGCCATGTTGGCCAAAGTGCAAGAGATGCTTGGCCCAGTTTATAAATTTCTAGTTCGCTGGCGACTAATTCACTCAGTGGCGAGATCATGGCGGCCGCGGTAAAGGCCGCCGCTTTATCACTTTCGTATAAGTCAGGGCGTAACCTGCCTTTTTCAAAAATATGAATCTCAGTATTGGTATTTATACCGTTATCTATGGTTGAGTTTTGATCATTACGACGGGAGGCTAAGCGCCAAGCAAGAAGGCGACCTGCAAGGCCGCCTCCTAGGATCGCTATTTTTTGCCCTGAGCTAGAATCAGAGACGCTAGACTTCACTGTACAGCTCGCTGCCTTGCTGTTTGAACTGTTCAGACATCTCTGCCATACCTTCTTTGGCTTCCTTCGCCAGCTTTTGGTCTGCGGCATGAATGGCAGCGATTTGAGCGGCGTCTAAATCACGCACTTCTTGGCTGATTTTCATTGAGCAGAACTTAGGCCCGCACATAGAGCAGAAGTGAGCAACCTTATGGCCTTCCTTCGGCAAGGTTTCATCGTGATACGCGCGTGCGGTATCCGGGTCGATGGCGAGATTAAACTGGTCCTGCCAGCGGAATTCAAAGCGCGCTTTTGACATTGCGTTATCACGAATTTGAGCACCTGGGTGGCCCTTGGCAAGATCAGCCGCGTGGGCCGCAATCTTATACGTCACCATGCCTTGCTTAACGTCAGCTTTATTAGGTAAGCCTAGGTGTTCTTTGGGGGTGACGTAGCACAGCATTGCGCAGCCATACCAGCCGATCATTGCGGCGCCAATACCTGAACTGAAGTGGTCGTAGCCGGGAGAAATGTCGGTCACTAGCGGTCCTAAAGTATAGAACGGCGCTTCGTCGCAGTGCTTTATCTGCTCGTCCATATTTTCTTTGATCATGTGCATCGGCACGTGACCTGGACCTTCGATGAAAACTTGTACGTCGTGAGCCCAAGCTTTTTTCGCCAATTCGCCTAAAGTACGCAGTTCACTGAACTGTGCTTCATCGTTGGCATCGGCAATAGAGCCAGGGCGCAGGCCATCACCTAAAGAGAAGGTAACGTCATAAGCCTTCATAATTTCGCAGATGTCATCGAAATGAGTATAAAGGAAGTTTTCTTTGTGATGAAAGATGCACCATTTGGCCATGATCGAGCCGCCACGAGAAACAATGCCAGTCAAACGTTCAGCCGTCATGGGTACATAGCGTAAAAGAACACCCGCATGAATGGTGAAATAATCGATGCCTTGCTCTGCTTGCTCGATCAATGTGTCGCGGAAGACTTCCCAAGTCAGATCTTCAGCCACCCCATTCACTTTTTCTAAAGCTTGGTAGATGGGAACCGTACCAATAGGCACAGGACTATTACGCACGATCCATTCGCGGGTTTCGTGGATGTTTTTACCAGTGGAAAGATCCATCACGGTATCCGCGCCCCAACGTGTAGACCAAACCAGCTTTTCAACTTCTTCTTCAATGGAAGAGGAAAGCGCTGAATTACCAATATTGGCATTTACCTTGGTCAAAAAGTTACGGCCAATAATCATCGGCTCACTTTCTGGGTGATTGATGTTTGAAGGGATAACGGCGCGGCCACGAGCGACTTCGCTACGCACAAATTCAGCGGTGATATAGCTTGGGGTTGCGGCGCCGAAATTTTCACCCGGATGCTGCTTTTTATTGAATTCCGCCATGTCTTCTTCTGCAATGGCGAGGTTTTCACGGATGGCGATGTATTCCATCTCGGGAGTGATGATGTTTTGGCGAGCGTAATGCAGTTGAGTTACGTTTTTACCCGTTTTAGCGCGAATCGGTTTGCGTTGTAGGTCAAAGCGTAAAGATTCTAGGGCGATGTTCATTTCGCGGATTTTAGCGTATTCAGAGCTATTGCCAATAAGCTCTTCGGTATCTTGTCGTGCTTCGATCCAATCCTTACGCAGAGTTGCTAAACCTTTGCGGATATCAATCGTTTGATCGGGATCGCTATAGGCGCCAGAGGTATCGTAAATTCGCACGGGGGCATTGTATTCTGTTTTATCGTTCGCCAGCGTGGTCGGTGTTAGGTGAATTTCACGCAGACCCACTTGAATATCGCCCTGCAGCGCTTGGTTAAAAGCTTTAATATAGAGCTTTTTAGAACCAGGGAAGGGTTGGGTAGAAAGTTCATCAACTTTGGCGGTTTCACTCAGGTTTTGCTGAATGGTATAAGTTTGTTCAGACACAATTGTTTCCTATCTCTTATTGAGAATAATTAATTGATCTGTCTAACTTGAATTCTGAAAGGTAGGGCGCGTCATTGGGAGTGCTCTGGTCAGAGCCAATGACGGCTATGAAAGACGCTGTTTAACTGATCGACGACTAAACTGTTTAGTGTCTAAATATCCAGTTAATTACCGAATTGGCGAGTCGAATTATATGACGACCTAGAATCGGTTCTTGAGCAATAAACTCAAGTATTGAAAGCGTTCTTCCATCTTGTTTCCTACGCTGGTATTAACCAGATCAGGTTCAACGGGATCCACATTGTGATCTCAGCCTTTTAATTAAGGCACCCCGACAAGACATTGCTTACTCTGTTTAGCAAAATTCTGCTTTAATCGAGTAAGTCCGCGTAGTGTATGATGAAGTTAATCATTGGACAATGGATTTATTTAATCCACACTGTAACTATCTCTGTTATTTGTAGTACAGATCGCTTGTTAGAAGTATGAGGTTAAAACATGGAAGAAGTCATCAATCTGTTGCCGGATCGTATTCCGGTACTGGTTGTGGATGATGATGAAACCGTTATTCAGGTGACGCGTTTGGTCTTATCGCGTTTTCGCTTTGATGATCATGCATTAGAATTAGTCTGCGCCAGCTCAGGTAGGGAGGCCATTGAAATCCTTTCTCAGAGAACCGATATTGCCATCGTTTTATTAGATGTGGTGATGGAGTCTGATAATAGTGGTTTTGAAGTGGTTAGCTTTATTCGTGATCAATTAAATAATTATACGACCCGTATATTATTGCGAACCGGCCAGCCTGGTTTAGCGCCAGAGCGTCAAGTGATTAATGAATACGATATTAACGACTATATCGCTAAGACAGAGGCGACTACCGATCGTTTAAACCTTTCTATGATCAATGCCTTAAGGTCTTATCGAGATATATTACGGGCAGAATATTTTGCTCATCGTGTGGCTAATGCCGAATTTAAACAGCAGCAGGCACTTAAAGCTTCGCAAGCAAAATCTTCTTTTCTCGCCCATATGAGTCATGAAATTAGGACGCCTTTAAATGGCATTATTGGCATGGCCGATGTCTTGGCGGGAACAGACTTAACGTTAGAGCAGCGGGATTTTTTAGAGGATATTCATAACTCTGGCAGCGCTTTGTTGGGGATAGTGAATGACGTTTTAGATTTATCAAAAATTGAAGCGGGCAAGTTGGAGTTGGATCCGCGGTCGTTTAAGTTGATGGATTTGATGGCGGAAGTAAATTCTATGTTCCGTGCGCCCATGATGAAAAAGTCGATTAATTTTCAGAAAAAAATTCACCCTTCCGTGCCTGCCTGTTTATTTGCGGATAATATTCGATTACAGCAATTAATTATGAACTTGCTGAGTAATGCGCTTAAGTTTACGGCTGCAGGCGGAGATATTAGTTTGTCTTTAGATGTGGCTGAAAATTCTGCCGATGTTGTCGGTTTGCCTCTGATTTTGACCATATCTGATTCTGGTATTGGTATTGATCAAGCGCGCTTGGGAGAGATTTTTGATGCTTATCAGCAAGCGGAAACTCATACCTCGCGTATTTATGGTGGGACGGGGTTAGGCTTGTCTTTGTGTCGTCAAATCGTGCAGCTTATGTCAGGTGATATATCAGTCACCAGTACGTTAGGGCAGGGCTCTACTTTCACTGCGAATATTCTTGTCCAAGCTGGGCAGTTGGCGAGTCAGGTTGAGCTTGATACTGGCAATACTTTGGCGATCGAGGGTATGAAGGTCTTAGTGGCTGAAGATAACCCAACTAACCGTAAAGTCATTGAGATGCTGCTGAAGAAACTGCGGGTTGATGTGGCTGTCGTTGAAAATGGGCAGCAGCTGCTGGATTGTATTGATGAAGTAAATCCAGACCTGATTTTAATGGATTGTCATATGCCGATACTGGACGGGTTTGAGGCGACGCGAGAACTTAGGCGCCGCGGTTTGAAAACCCCTATCTATGCGTTAACCGCAGGGGTGAGTAACGAAGAGCGCATTGAATGCTCCAATATTGGAATGAATGAAGTGTTAACTAAGCCCGTGACGTTACCGTCCTTGAAACTTGCCTTACAAAAGGCAATCGAGGCTTAGCGTTTACTCTTATTCCAATCTTATCTTCAACTTTCCTTTTTGTTGCTGGCGACGTCAGCAATCTGCTTTAAGCGATTAATAACTTCATAATTAATACTATCCTTGCTGAAATAATGTTCATCACATGGCTCGCCGACGTCTCTGTTCATCAGTAGTACCAAAGCATCATCGACTTTCTTTATGCCATAAATAAAGAAAGTGCCAGCTTCGACCGCATCAACTACCTCTTGTTTTAATGCTAGGTTACGGATATTAGCAAAAGGAATGATAACGCCGTGCTCTCCGTTTAAGCCTCTTGCTTTGCATAAGCGAAAGAAACCTTCGATTTTTTCATTAACACCGCCAATGGCTTGAACTTCACCGTATTGATTGATTGAGCCGGTAATCGCAAATGTCTGTTTGAGAGGCTGGTGGATAAGCGCAGAGATGAGGCAGCAGAGTTCTCCTAAGGAAGCACTGTCGCCATCGATGTAGCCATAGGATTGCTCCATCGCTAGATTAGCTGAAATCGCGAGAGGAAAGTCTTGGGCGTATTTGTGCCCCAGGTAACCTGATAGGATCATCACCCCTTTTGAGTGAATCGCTTGTCCAAGATTGGCTTCACGTTCGACATCAACAATGCCGCGAGAGCCAGGGTAAACGGTAGCGCTAATGCGCGCTGGGGTGCCGAAGCTGGTATCGCCAATGGTCATCACTGTTAAGCCATTGACCTTGCCAATTGCCTCGCCTTCGGTCTCAATCAAAATGACATTATCCAACATTTGCTGGTGGATGCGGTCATAGATGCGGCCGGTACGCTCTTCTTTAGCACTCAGTGCTTGGTCTATATGGTGCTTTTCGATAAGTGGCGAATGATCGAGTTTACGTAAAAACTCGGCTTCGGCTAAGAGCTCAAATAGATCGCCAATGCGTGCGGTTAGGTATTGCTGATCTTCTGCTAGGCGCGAGCTGTGTTCGACTAAGCGGGCAATACCAGAGTCGCTAATATCGGCGTATTTTTGTTCATCGATACGGCTTTTTAATAAACGAGAAAAGGCGTGGATGTGTTCGTCGGTACGGGGGATTTCGCTATCGAAGTCGACCAGTGTCCGAAACAATTCGTTAAAGTCTTCATCGTACTCTTGCAGTAAATAATAGACATTGCGCGAACCAATTAAGACTAATTTAACATCAAGGGGGATGACGCCCGGCAGCAAGGTGGTGGTCGAAACGAAGCCCAGTTCTGAATAAGGAGATTCCATTTTAAGTTGTTGGGATTTAATTGCACGCTTAAGCGCATCCCAAACCATGGGTTCTGCCAGTAACTTCTCTGCATCTAGAATTAAATAGCCGCCATTGGCCTTATGTAGCGCCCCAGGGCTTATTTTGCGGTAATTGGTTATCAGCGCTCCTTGGTCGCTAGAAAACTCAATGCGGCCAAAGAGGTTGCCATAACTGGGGTGGGGCTCGTATATGACGGGGGCGCCTTCACTAT
Organism: Oleispira sp.; assembly: GCA_036960605.1. Taxonomy (GTDB): domain Bacteria; phylum Pseudomonadota; class Gammaproteobacteria; order Pseudomonadales; family Oceanobacteraceae; genus Oleispira. The sequence continues at coordinate 155,608 of JBALXI010000001.1, forward strand.
CGTCGTGGCAAACAGCGATATTGGGCTGTAGCGTTTCTTCTAAAATTGTACGTTTGACGTATTCGTCTCGATTTTCGTTGATACGTTCATCGACCAGTTCCTCTAGAATTATTTTTGGCAAATGCTCGCGCATGGTCGCCAGAAATTTCAACACAGTCGGAAAATCTAGGTAGCTTGCTTCAATGGGTTCGAGTAGAGGAATTAATGCCTCGTTGATGGTGATTTGGTTTAACGTGCGCAGTTCGTTATTGGATTCCCGCTTCCATTGAGGTAGCTCGGAGAGTGCTTCGTTTAAAAACTCTTCCAATCTGGCAATGTTCAAATGAAAGGCTTCACGTTCCGGTTCGTCTAGCTGCGCGAATTCTGATTCGTCCAGAGCTTTACCGTCTTTCATAGGATTAAAACTGATGGCGGAGGAGTCACGAAATACGGCGATATTAGCTTTCAGTGCTTCTTTTTCAACCAGTTCTAGGGCTTTATCGTACTTGCGGTTGAATGTATGGTCGATCGTCGATTTTTGCTGTTGGTAGCTGGGGTGTTCAAAAACGGCAGGGAAGGTTGCCAGTAAATTATTGATGAGTTCATCGAGAATACTCTTAAAGGCAATCGCTTTCGTTGGCGGCAGCTCTAAAACTTTAGGTTCTCTTGGATTCGCAAAGTGGTTCACGTAGCACCAGTCGCTAGGAGCAGGCTGCTGAGCGGCTTGGTCTTTCAAGTACTCACGAATATAAGATGAACGTCCGGTGCCATTATCACCCATGGCGTAAATGTTGTATCCAGGGCGATTCATACCAATACCAAAGCGGATTGCGTTTTCAGCACGTTCTTGGCCTAAAACTCCTTTGAAGGGCTGTAGTTCACTCGAGCTTTTAAAAGCCAGTTGCTGCGGGTCTATACACGTTGAAACTTGTTCGGCGAGTAGTGGGGTCGGTGTATTGTCAGGTAGAGGCATGAATAATCCCTTATTTTTCAATCGTCTATTCGATATTAGTCTAATTTATGACTAAGCAGGCTCTTTGGCAAGGAAGAATGACTATTACGGTGTTGCTATTTTTGCAGTGATTCGGATAATGGCCGACTCTCTTGTATTTATTGTAATTATGTCTATTCAAACCGAAGATCGCACAACGATCGATATGTTTTCACGCCCTGAGCGTGGACGCCCTAAAACTAGTCCTTATGATCGTACGACGCAACTTAAGTTGAGTAAGCGCTTGCAGCGTAATCGTGACAAGCATAAGGGCATGCGCCGTATTGAGGTTAAGTTAAACCTTGATGTGATTGATGTGCTTGATGTGCTGGCGGCTGATCTTGGTTTGTCGCGTGCCGAGGTGATTGAAAATGGATTGCTGGGTTTACTGGAACAATCTCTCAAGCAAAATCCTTGATTAATTTGGTTAATATGTAAAAAAATCTTCTAAGTTGTTAATTTGGCTTGCTTTTATTTATTCGATGGGGATAATGGCGGCCAGCATTCAGGCATTGCTTGAATCGCTGCGTGTTATGGTGGCCCTTATCGGTCCCTTCGCAACGAGAAACTAGGAACTCCGCCAGGCCCGGAAGGGAGCAACGGTACTAGTGGATTTGTGTGCCGAGGTGTGGCTGGTAGGGGTCATCTCCAATCTTTCTTGGTTATGCCTCCTCCTTTATTTTCTAATTTAATTGTTTCTGACTTTCGTCTCGTTTCCCGTTATGATATCTCTCTAAGATCATCTAATTGACGGATTTTCCATGAGTTATCAGGTACTTGCACGTAAATGGCGACCGCGTTTCTTTGCTGAAATGGTGGGTCAAGAACATGTGCTACGCGCCCTCATTAATGCTTTAAACGATCAGCGTTTACACCATGCCTATTTATTTACCGGTACTCGGGGTGTGGGTAAGACGACGATTGCGCGAATTTTAGCTAAATGCTTAAACTGCGAGCAAGGTGTTAGTGCAACGCCGTGTGGTGAGTGTTCTTCCTGCACAGAAATCGCAGAAGGGCGCTTTGTCGATCTTATTGAGGTTGATGCCGCATCACGAACCAAGGTTGAAGATACGCGAGAATTACTCGATAACGTTCAATATGCACCGACGAGAGGCCGTTATAAGGTTTACTTGATCGATGAAGTTCATATGTTATCGACTCACAGTTTTAATGCGTTATTAAAAACTCTCGAAGAACCCCCTGAGCACGTAAAATTCTTATTGGCGACGACTGATCCGCAGAAATTGCCGATTACAGTCCTTTCTCGCTGCTTGCAATTTAGTCTTAAGAACATGACTCCCGACAAAATTGTGTCGTATTTAGAGACTGTTTTAAAAGCCGAAGAGATTACTTATGACGAGCCTGCGCTATGGCAGCTAGGCCGTGCTGCTCAAGGCAGTATGCGAGATGCGTTAACGTTAACCGATCAAGCCATCGCTTATGGTCGCGGTGAAGTATTTGAGCATCAGGTCAATGCCATGCTGGGCACGATTGATCGTGGCCGGGTATTTAAGTTGGCTGAGATTTTAGCGACAGGGCAAGTGGCTGAATTATTGACTGAAGTATCGGCGATGGCCGAGCATGGTCCAGACTACGATGAAATCGTACAGGCGTTGATGCAGTTATGGCATAAGGTGGCGGTAGCGCAAGTTGCACCAAGCTCAGTAGATAATAGTGAAGGTGATAAAACGGCGATTATGCAACTGGCAGCGGCCATGCGTGCTGAAGATATCCAGTTGTTTTATCAGACTGCTTTGGTGGGGCGCAAAGATTTACCTTTGGCAGCCGATCCACGACAAGGTTTTGAAATGATTTTATTGCGCATGCTGGCCTTTAAACCGGTCAATAGCGCGCCTTTGAATCTGGATTTAGTCAGCTCTTTACAAGCACCTGGGTCTGTAGAAGTGCTATCAGAGCCCGCGATTATTGCGAGTGCGGTTGCAGATCCGCAACAACAGGTTGTGATAGAAGAAAAAAAGCCACTAGCTGACTCGGAAGTAGCGCCTGAGCCAGCGATTGAAATTCTTGAAGCGCCTGTTGTTGAAATGCCTGCTACTGAGATGCCCGTAGTTGAGGTGCCAATGGCTGAAGCTCCGACTTTTGAAGCTCCGATATATGAAGCTCCTGAAAATAGTGTTGTTGAAAATATTGTTGCTGAAGCGGTGGTTGAGGTAACGCCACCGGTTAAAATTGGGGCGGCTGATTTATTAATTAATCCGTTGCCGGTGATTGCCGAGGTTGAGTCAGCGGCGCATATGGCGACTCAGCTGAAAAAAGATATTTTACCTGAAGTTACTTTTGATTTTGACTGGCAGCAGTTGTCGAATCTTAACTGGTGGCAGTGGGTTAGGCATTTACCCTTGGCTGGAATGCCAATGGCGATTGCTGCGAATAGTGCATTGATCAGTCGCTATGAGAATCAATTGGTTATGGATGTAGATCCAGGCCAGAGCGCATTATTTAATGATGGGCAGCGTCAGCGTATAGAACAGGTCTTGTGTGATATTACTGGCTTGTCTGTGCAGTTGCAGATGCATGTGCAACTGCCTAGGGGAGAAACGCCTCATCAACGTCGTACTCGTTTAATGGCTGAGCGTTTTGCTCAAGCTGGACATGCGATAATGGAAGATGAGGTTGTGCAAACAATTGTGGCCGAATTCGAAGCTCATATTATTGAAGGTTCCATTCGTCCGATTAGCCAATGAACTAAATTTAGCAAAGAGAAAGGAAAAGATTATGATGAAAGGTGGAATGGGCAACTTGATGAAGCAAGCCCAGCAGATGCAAGAAAAGATGCAAAAAGCCCAAGAAGAATTGGCGAACTCTGAAGTGACGGGTGAGTCGGGTGCTGGTTTGGTCAAAATCACAATGACGGGTCGCCACGATATTAAGCGTGTTGAACTTGATGACAGTATTATGAGTGAAGATAAAGAGTTGTTAGAAGATCTTCTGGCGGCAGCCGTGAATGACGCGGTGCGTAAAATTGAAGAACAAAACAAAACTCAGATGTCTTCTATGACAGCTGGTATGGGCTTACCGCCGGGTATGAAGCTTCCTTTCTAGTCTGAAAGGAATGGTTAGGCTTACTTTGGGCTTGATAATTTAGGGTTGTTAAATCATGGCGATGAAGCTGCCTGCTGCTTTGCAGCAGTTGATAGATTCTTTTCAAATTTTACCGGGAGTCGGGCCTAAGTCTGCTCAGCGTATGGCGCTCTATCTGTTGCAAAAAGATAGGCTGGGTGCTGAGCGGTTAAGTCATAGTTTGCAGCAGGCGATGAGTAAGTTAGATCATTGTAAATCTTGTCGCAATTATGCTGAAGCCGACTTATGTCCTATTTGTAGTGATTCTAAGCGCTCAACAGAATCTCTTTGTGTGGTTGAGTCGCCTTCAGATGTTTTAGCCTTAGAGCAGGGTGTGGATTTTAATGGCCAGTATTTTGTTTTATATGGGCATCTATCTCCTATCGACGGTATCGGGCCAGCAGAGCTGGGTTTAGCCGAGCTGAAGCGTAAGGTAGAAGAACAGTCCATTAATGAAGTTATCGTTGCCACAAACCCCACCGTAGAAGGGGAAGTAACAGCGCAGTTTATTATGGATATGCTACCTGAACATGTTGTGGTTAGTCGTATTGCTCATGGTATTCCCATGGGTGGAGAGCTGGATTTGGTTGATGGTGGTACGTTAAATCATGCCTTGTCAGGCCGTCGGGTTATGAGTTAGTTAATCGTTATTTAGTTAGTATTAAATTTGCAAAGAGTGAGCATTAATATTTTGGATTCCATCCCTAAGCCAATTTGGATCACTACAAACAGTGATTTGGCAAAATATTGCCAAATATGGCAAGAACAAGATTTTATCGCCCTAGATACTGAGTTTATGCGGACCTCAACCTTTTACCCTAAAGCAGGGTTAGTTCAGGTTGCGGATGCTGAGGCGTGTTATTTAGTCGATCCGTTAACGATAACTGATTGGTCTAGTTTTGCTGAACTATTGGACAATCAGCAGGTCGTGAAGGTATTTCATGCTTGCTCGGAAGATTTAGAGGTCTGTCATTGTTTAACGGGGACGACGCCGTCTCCTGTTGCTGATACTCAAATTGGTGCTGCATTAGGAAGTCTAGGCGGCATTATGGGTTTCCAACGCTTAGTTAAAGCGGTATTAGACCTTGATATAGATAAGGGTGAAACTCGCTCTGATTGGTTGCAGCGACCATTGCGCCCACAGCAGGTTGAATATGCCGTCGCTGATGTGTTTTATCTTTATCAGTGCTATGAGCGCTTATTGGAACTGCTGAAAAGCATGGGGCGTTTGTCTTGGTGGCAAGAAGATTGTCAGCGGTCTTTGTCTTTAGGTAAGATTTCTGATGATTACAGTCAGCAATACCGCAAGGTCAAGCTGGCGTGGAAGTTACGTCCACAAGAGCAGTATGTGTTGCAGCAGATGGCTATTTGGCGTGAGCAGACTGCACGGCTATGGAATGTTCCACGTTCGCAAGTTGTTGAAGACAGCGTTCTTTGGAATATGGCTCGTTACCAGCCAGACCATCAGGGGGATTTGGCCCGTGCCGGTATGAAGCCGCATACGCGTCAGCGCGTCGGTGATGAAGCTTTAGCTTTGATTGCGGAAGCTATGACAGTTGAGGAAGGCCGTTGGCCGGATGTCTTGCAAAAGCCGTTATCTCCTCAGGCCGGTGATCGACTAAAATTGATGAAAAAAGCCGTGACTGCATGTGCTGACAGTATCGACATTCCTGCAGATATACTGGTTAAAAAGAAAACACTGGAAGCCTTATTGCGTTCTGGGTATCCTCGCGGCCCTTATAGTTTACCTGAACCTCTATTAGGTTGGCGAAAAGATAAAATTGGTGATGAATTGCTGCTCAGTTTAGAGCAAGCAGAGATCAGCGTTGAATAGAATTTAGATGAGTTGTTATGACTAAATTGTTGTGTAATATTTATAAAAGTCGCCGCAAAGAAGAAACGTACTTATATGTTTCTTTAGCGGACGACTTATCTCGTGTTCCTGAGGTCTTGTTAGAGACCTTTGGTCGCCCTGAACTTGTGACCAAAATGATCATCACGCCAGAGCGCAAGCTGGCGCGTGCAGATGCTGAGAAAGTAATGGCCTCTATTCGTGAAAAAGGCTTTTATTTACAGATGCCGCCACCGAAAGAAAATTTTGGTTTGGGCTTGGATGTCTTTTGTAAGCGAGATGACGACGAGTGAGTGCTAAGCCGTTTTGGGAGACAAAAACTCTAAAGCAGATGTCTAAGCCAGAGTGGGAGTCATTATGTGATGGCTGCGCGCGCTGTTGTCTGCATAAATTAGAAGACGAAGATACCGACGAGGTGTATTACACCGATGTTCATTGTCGCTACATGGACAAAAATGACTGTTCTTGTACTGTGTATCAAACTCGTAATGAAAAAGTTCCTGAGTGCATCTGGTTGACGCCAGAACAAGCCCATAGCTTTCACTGGTTACCGGATACCTGCGCTTACCGCTTAGTGGCTGAAGGTAAACCCTTGTATGATTGGCACCCGTTGATTAGTGGTGATCCAGACTCGGTGCATAAATCCGGAATATCATTGCAAGGTAAGGGTATTCCTGATGATAAAATTCCTGAGGAGGAGTGGCAGAGCCGCATAATATGGAAAGCTTAATGTTTGATAATATGATTCAGTGGCTGGCTTATGGTGCTTCTGCTCTGGCATGCTTTTGGGCGTGGGAGAAAATGTTCTTTTGGGTGGTGCAAAAGGATTTGAAAGCCATCGTTAGAATATTGGGGGCTGTTTTGTTGTTTACTCCTGCCCCTTTAACAGTCGAATCATCAAATTATGCGCCTGCTTTCATCGTTATCTTATTTAGAACGTTCTTGGAAAATAACGCGCCCATTTTGGATGCGGTCATTTACATGTTAGTTGGGCTGTTCGCCGGACTGGTTCTAATGTCACTCCTGTCATTGTTTAATTTCTTGCGAGATAAATTCTCTCCCCAGAATTAACGTCTTTATCAGCGTTATTGATTAAAAATAACGCTAACTCATTCAATTTTTTGATTTTTTTCCCTTTCGCTGTGGCGAACTTGAGATTCTTTGCTAGTTTTAAAGCAGGAGCGCTCGATGTCGCTGCGTTAAAATGTAAGTGGAGCTTTATTTAGTGAGCGAAATGAATTCGCACTCTAATGGATGAGAGGTCAAAAAAATGGCAAATCATATTTTTATCATGGCAACCGTCATGTTACTCGCCGGTATCTTCGGTGGCTTGGTGAATTATTATCTATACGGTGAAAAGGATCCTGATGCGGCAAGTCTGCCACGATTTTTAGTGGTGGGAGTGGGGGCTTCGTTTCTGGTACCTGTGGTATTAGATTTAGTGAACAGTGAGCTCGTACTTGAGAGTCAGGGTGATCCTTCTCGGTTATTAATTTTTACCGGTTTTTGTTTGATCTCAGCATTATTGTCACGTTTTGTGATTGATAATCTATCGGATCGTATCTTTAACGAAGCACAAGTTGCTAAGCAGCGAGTTGAAGAAGTACAGCAAGATCTACGGATGATTAGAACCAATTTATTACCCTTAATTGATACGGAAACGGAGCAGGATATTAATGCTCAGGATCCTAAAATTCTGACCATGCAAGATGAGCTGGATGTGACTTCAAACAGTGTGTTGAAAATTCTTTCCAGTGGTCGTTTCATCTTTCGTTCATTGGCTGGATTGTGTCGTGAAGTTAACCAAGATGAAAGTACGGTATTAAAAACACTGAATGTGCTTACCGTACGCAGCTTGGCTGGCAAGGTTAGTGGCAAGGATGGCGTTCGTTGGCACATTACTGAAAATGGCCGTCGTGTTTTAGAGTCAACGTTATAAGTACTTTCCCCCTGATGGAGTTCTGAAAATGCTCAGAGATCTTTTGTATTCGGGGGGGAGGCTAATCGCCTTCCTTTTATTATCGTGCTCGTTATGGGTTGCCTTCACGGCAGCAACCATGGCTGCCGAAGACGATAATAAAAACCTCCCCTTTGATGTGCGCATCATTATCGATATATCGGGTAGCATGAAGCAAACTGACCCGAATAATCTTCGCATCCCTGCGCTTAATTTATTATTAGAATTAATGCCTGAGGGAGCTCAAGCAGGTATTTGGACCTTTGGTCGCTTTGTTAATAATCTGGTGCCTGTTGCTAAAGTCGATGACGCTTGGCGAGAGCAGGCCAAAAAATCGGCCATTGATATTACTTCCCTAGGGTTGCAGACAAATTTGTCGGGAGCACTAAACGATGCGGCTTGGGGCCTTAGTGCCGACAGTGGCTTTCAGCAAAGTATCATTTTATTAACCGACGGTAAGGTTGATATGGCCGATAACGGCGCTGCTAATTCAGAACAAATCAATGCTGCAGAGCGTAATAAGTTAATGTCACAGGTATTGGAAAAATACCGCGTTGCGGGGGCCAGTGTGCATACCTTGGCACTGTCTGATTTGGCGGATAAGAATTTATTGCAAGAAATTGCTTTAGAAACGGATGGTTTGTATTCGGAAGCTCAGGATGCTGAAGCTTTAATGAAGGCTTTTTTGCGTGCCTTTGATCGCGCGGTGCCGGCCGAACAAGTGCCGATGGAGGACAATACTTTTGTTATTGATAGTAGCGTTGATGAGTTTACGGCGCTGATCTTTAAGCGCTCGAGCGGAGGTCAAGAATCGGCGTTGCTGACGCCTAGTGGAGGTCGTTTTTCTGAGCTGGAGCATCCTGAGACGGTGCGCTGGCATAAAGATGTTAGTTTTGATTTGATTACCATTAAGCAGCCAGAAGCGGGGACTTGGATTGCTGAGGCGGATCTTGATCCTTCAAATCGAGTCACGATTCTTTCAGATTTGGGGTTAAATGTCGTCGGTATTCCAGCGACTATATTTCCAGGTGATAAGTTGGATGTAGAGATTAATCTCACGAACGAAGGGGATGTGATCAATAAGATTGAGATACTCCGACTTACTGATATGACCATGAAAGTTATTACTGCGAGTGGTCGAGAGGGCAGTAAAGTGCTTTCTGACCCAGAAAACCCACCAAAGGACGGTGTTTATCGTGAAGGTTTATATCGTTTAAAAGAGATGGGACAGTATCAGGTTGATGTCATTGCAGAGGGAAAAACTTTTCAGCGTAAGCGCAGTTTTTCAATGACCATGATTCAACCTATTGAAATTATTCATCGTCCTGATAAAGAGAAAGGAGTCTATCGAATTGAGGTGAAGGCATTATCAGATAATTTAGATATTGAGCGTTCGCGGGTCATTGCTAAAATCAAAAGCCCTGATGAAAATACCATCATACAATCGGTGGTTTTTGACCAGCAGGCTCAAGCTTGGATTAGTGAAATTGAGGCTACGAAGGGTCCAGGGCAATATCGCGTTGATTTGAACGTGCGGGGTGTTACGCAAAGCGGAAAGAATTTTAAGGTAAAGCCTGAAGGCATTGTTTTCGACTTGCCGTTTGAATCTGAAAAACCTGTACAAGAAGTTGCTGCGAGTTCAAGTGAGCAAACTAATGACTCTACAGAATCTTTGCAATCATCCTCTGCTGACGACTCTGAGAGGGAGAGGGAGAGGGTTGTTGAGGACGACGTTGCTATTGTAGAAGAAAAGGCCGCTGCTCCGGAAGAAGCGTTAGAGGATATTGCGCCAGTAAATGCCATGGAGGATGTTACCGACGTACTTCCTGTTGATGAGAGTTTGGTTGACGAAGAGCTTGCGGCAGAAGATGAGGGCCTAGCTTGGTGGATTTATTTAATACTGGTATTAGTTAATATTGGTGTTATTGGTGCTGGCGTCTGGTGGTTTATGCTGCGGAAGCCAAGTGCAATGGTAGATGCGCAAACGAGCATGGAAGCTGAAGGCGCAATGGAAGATCTCGAAGCGCTGGAGGAGGACTTTGCTGGAGATTTTGATTCGTTGGAGGAAGACGGGGAAGAAGAAATTGCATTTTCCGCCAGTGAAGCAGGCGTGGGTGGTGCGGAGAAAAGTGGCAGTGAGAGTGGCTTTGATGAGGATTTCTCAATCGACCCTGACGATGATGTTGATGCTGACGAAGATTCATGGGGTGAGTTTGATAGCGATAAAGGTGACGAAACTAAGGGTTCTTAGTCTAGGAGGCTTAGTTTGTAAATCCTAAGTTAATCTCTTGGGAGATAAGCTATAGATGGCAGAAGTACAAGTAATTGCACTGGGTGGCCCGAATAGCTTAGAATTAGGCAATTAATTTTTGGTCTGGTTCTCGATGTTACCTGTGTCATCTTTTGTACAAAAACAGTCGGCAAAAGTGCTTGTTGTTGATAGTCAGGATACTAATAGAGCTCTGCTCACTAGAATCCTTAATTCCCTAGCCATTGAGCATGTCTGTGGCTTAGCGGATTATCAGGATTTTAAATCCTGTTTTTTATCTTTCATTCCCGATCTAATTATTATAGACATTGATGCCCCTTGTGGCTCTGCTGAAGCGATCATTGAATGGCTACGCTGCCAGCCTCGGGGTCGTTTATTGCCTATTGTTGTTAGTGCAAGCCGGCAGGATAAAGGGATTGATCGAGCGCTTGAAAAAGGCGCTAATGATTATATTCAAACACCTTTCATAACCGCTCAGGTCGCAGTGCGTATTAACAATTTGATGCAATATTCGAATGTTGATCAGGTTAGCAGTGCAAAGCGGAAGTTACTGGATCAGCGTTTGCAGAGAGGAACAAAGGCGCTGCAACTAGAGATATTACAGCGCAATAAGGTCGAGCAAGAGCTGCACTTTCAAGCACATCATGAATATCATTCACGTTTACCCAATCGGATTTTTTTACAAAAGGTGCTAGCAGATGTTCTTGAGGGAGATTGTAATAATTCTTCATTTAATAAAACCTTAGCTATTTTTCACCTCCATCAATTCAATGAAATTAATAATACTCTTGGCCATTCTCGTGCTGATGAAATTCTAGTTGATATGGCGTTGCGCTTTTCAAGCTTGTGCCAGCGTCATGTTGAAATTGTGCCACTTCAGTATGATCAATATGATCAAGCTGGAAGTGTGGCATTACTCGATAGAACTCACTTTACGATCATCTTAAAGGATACGCAGGCATACCGTCTCGAAGAAATCATCGATCAACTATTAATAGATTCTAGTCAGCCTTTGCAATATCAGGGGATGCAAATTGAGACGCCTATTTCTGTAGGGTTTGCTTCGGCTATCGTGGCGGATGATGTGACTTCTTGGATGCGTAGAGCGCATGTGGCCTTGGAGTATGCTGAGCAAGAAAAGCAGCCGTGGGCAGGATATTGTGAGGAAGCTGATCGGTACAGTAAAAAGAAACTTACGTTAGTGGCTGATTTACGCAATGCCATTGCCTGTAATCAAGGGTTGTTTCTACACTATCAACCTCAGTTCAATTGTCATAATGGTGAGATTTCTGGTGTTGAAGTGCTATTGCGGTGGAATCATCCCGTATATGGACCGTTGCCTGCGAACGAGATAGTGGCATTGGCTGAGCAAACGGGTTTGATACAATCGTTGACGCACTGGGTGATCGTACATGCTTTTTCACAGCATCAAAAAGTATTGGCCGCGGGCTTTGACTTAACGCTGTCGGTTAATCTATCGACGCTTAATCTTTGGCAAGAGCGTTTGTTAGAAGATATTGATCAGCAATTGGAGATCTATAAAATCCCTGCCAAACAGCTTATTTTAGAAGTGACAGAAACGGTCTTATTGAAAAAACCCGAACGCTCTCTGGAATTTTTACATTGCTTAACGGCATTGGGGATTCGTATTGCTTTGGATGATTTTGGTACGGGATTCTCTTCTTTAGCTTATCTAAAAAAGATGCCAGTCTCAGAGCTGAAAATTGATCGCTCATTTATCCAAGAACTCTGTTACAGCCATGAAGATCAAGTGATCGTGGCGTCAACTATTGCTATGTGCCAAGGGCTTGGTATTGAGGTGGTTGCGGAAGGTGTAGAGGATAAGGCGACCCAGTTAAAATTAGAAGCTCTAGGGTGTGATCGCTTGCAAGGCTATTTTCTTGCGAAACCCTTGTTGGGTGAAGATTTGCTATTACGCTTGGCTGATGGCCGTGACTAACAGAATAAAGTGACTTGCTGCAAGGGCTATTGCCCTTATATACTGCGGCGAAATTTGTGTGATCCATCAATTTAGTTTGAGGCTATTATGAAGTTCCAAGGTACTAACGAATATGTTGCAACACCTGAGTTGCAGATGGCTGTTAATGCAGCCATTACTTTACAGCGTCCGTTATTGTTAAAAGGCGAGCCAGGTACTGGAAAAACGATGCTAGCGGAGCAGTTGGCAGAATCCTTAGGTACAGATTTAATTCAATGGCACATTAAAAGTACTACCAAAGCACATCAAGGCTTGTATGAGTACGATGCGGTTTCTCGCTTAAGAGACTCTCAGCTTGGCAACGAAAAAGTTCATGATATTAAGAACTACATTGTTAAAGGTAAGCTTTGGGAAGCCTTTGATGCTGATAAACCTGTTGTTTTATTGATCGACGAGATTGATAAGGCAGATATCGAGTTCCCGAACGATTTACTATTAGAAATCGATAAAATGGAGTTTTATTGCTATGAAACTCAAGAACGTATTGTTGCTAAGCATCGCCCAATTATCTTAATCACCAGTAATAATGAAAAAGAACTGCCAGACGCTTTCTTGCGCCGCTGTTTCTTTCATTATATCGACTTCCCATCAAAAGAAACGATGAAAAAAATCGTTGATGTTCACTATCCAAATATACAATCTTCTCTTGTAAAAGAAGCGATGGAAGTATTTTTTGATGTTCGTAAAGTTCCAGGGTTAAAGAAGAAACCGTCTACTTCTGAATTAATCGATTGGTTGAAGTTATTGATGGCTGATGAAATTGGTATTGATCTTTTACGTGATACAGATAGAACCAAAGCCATCCCACCCATGGCCGGTGCTTTGGTTAAAAACGAGCAAGATGTACAGCTGTTAGAAAAGCTTGCCTTCATGAGTCGCCGCCGCGGTTAAGCGTTTTGATGTAGGAGCTTATTATGCTCATTGATTTTTTTATGACGGTACGCAAGGCTAAAGTGCCTTGTACGGTGGGTGAATATTTAGATTTGGTCGCTGCTGTGGAGGGTCATTTGACCTTTGCAGATCTAGATGGATTTTACGCCCTGGCGAAATTGTGTTTGGTAAAGGATGAGCGCCATTATGACAAGTTTGATAAGGCGTTTGCTCATTACTTTAAAGGTATTGAAAATTTAGACTTGGCGATGGATGATCCCAGTATTCCCGATGACTGGATGCGTAAAGAGATGGAACGCATCATGACTCAGGAAGAAATGGATAAAATCAATGATCTTGGCGGGCTAGATGAGATCATTAAAGCTTTCAAAGAGCGCTTAGAAAATCAGAAAGAACGTCATCAGGGGGGTAATAAGCACATTGGTACGGGTGGCACGTCGCCATTTGGTGCTAATGGCTTTAACCCTGAAGGCTTTCGCATTGAGCAAGGTCAGTCTCGGCACAAGAAAGCCGTAAAGGTTTGGGAAAAGCGTAATTATAGAGACCTAGATGATTCTATTCAGTTGGGTATTCGCAATATTAAAGTTGCCTTGCGTCGTCTGCGTAAGTTTGCTCGAACGGGTGCTGCAGATACCTTAGATCTCGATGATACCATTGCTTGTACGGCTAGAAATGCGGGTTATCTCGATTTAAAGCTGGTTCCTGAACGCCATAATGCCGTGAAAACCTTGTTGTTTTTTGATATTGGTGGATCGATGGATCCGCATGTCAAAGTGTGTGAAGAACTATTTTCTGCCGCGCGAACAGAATTTAAGCATATGGAAACCTTTTACTTCCATAACTGTTTATATGAGTCCGTTTGGAAAAACAATATTCGTCGTACGAATGAGCAAACATTGACTTGGGATTTACTGAATAAATTTGGTCGTGATTACAAGGTCATTTTTATTGGTGATGCGATGATGGCTCCGTATGAGGTGACTCATACAGGCGGCAGTGTTGAGCATTGGAATGATGAAGCGGGCGCGGTTTGGTTGCAGCGACTGAAGGATAAATTTGATAAGGTCGTTTGGATTAATCCAGCCCCAGAAAGTCATTGGGGAAATGGAGGTTCGTTAGGCGTCATTAAACAGATATTTGACGATCAAATGTATCCGCTGACCCTAGAGGGGCTTGAAAAAGCCATGAAGAAATTAAGTCAGTAGAACAGTTGTGAATTTAATGATTGGGTAAGCCAAAGGACTGGCTTTCGAATATTTCACGTGTACACTAGTACTAATTATTAAGGATGATAATAAACACTAAAAATATAATTAAAAAAAAGGCTAGCGCACATGCGAAGCTTAAAATTTCAGTCGTTGTGGGGCATGACACCAACACTGATTTTAATAGGTAGTATCATATTTCCTCCCCTTTCTTTTGCACAAGAGCTTACGGCAGCATTGTCTCTGCGTTTAGGTCCTGGCATTGGTTTTCCAACAAATATCGAGTTACCTTCTGGAACAGACGTGGTCATCACTCAGCGCCGAAATTCATGGCTTTTGGTGGTTGATGATCGTCAAGAAAGTGGTTGGGCAAAAATCTCTGATGTTGAACAATCGGGTGGGCTAGCAAATAGACAAGCTTGGCGATTAACTGAGCTTAAGAAAAAAGAGTTGGGTAGTTTGCAGGGACGTTGGTTTGCTAATGAACAGGATTATGGTTTGTCATTAGGCTGGAAGTCTAAGACGGTTGATGGTCATTGGCTTATTGAAATGGAGCAAGCCACTAATACGCAGACGAAGTGGCAAGCACTCTTGGCGTGGTATACATTCAAACATCCTATTAGCCCTCGCAGTTATTACAGTACCGGTTTAGGTTTAGGCTTTTCACAAGAGAATTCGCAAAGTAATGTTTTCAGTGAGGTGGGAGAGTCAGCGCAAACGGGCTTTGGTGGTTTTGAGCTGGCTATCGGAATTCAGCCAGTGAAGCAAGTTGATACCGGGCTATCATTTCGTTATTTATTGGCATCATCGCCACGTGATGGTGATTCTACTGTTGTCTCTTGGTATTGGTCATTTGGAATTTAGTGATATGAAAACCGTATATTTTGCATTTTTATTATTAATTACTGGCGTTGCTCAGGCCCAAGTAGATGAATTAATTTATCAGCCTAAGGTTTTATCGCCAGAATTAAAAAGTGATATGGATCTAGAAGAACACACGTGGCAGTTAGGCTTTAAGTTAGGCCAGTTGCTAACAGGTAATCAGGATAGTAGCGGAAAGTTTGGCATTTCGGCCAATTATCTTATTTGGGATAAATGGTACGCTGCTATTAACGTTGACCTGAATGAATGGCAAATAACGCCAAAAACGACTAAATCGGCCATAGCTTGGTCATTAGGAGCAGGTTATAGTGTGTTACAAGGCGCCGCCTATATTACAGACGGCTTGACCTTACCTTGGCAGATTTATTTAGAGTTAGGTGTCGGTGAGCAAATACTCGACCAAGACTCAGGTAACTTTACCAGTGGTGCAATGGGGTGGCAGCTATCTAATAATAATAATTATGCGGCACTCGAATGGCGATACTTCCAAATTAATGATGATCGCCTAAAACAGATTGGCTCGGATAAGGGATACGAATGGTCCGTTACATTTGGCAAATACTTTTAATAATTACAAGTACTTTAACGACAGTAGAAGCTCTAGAGCCTGGTGATAAAGTTCCTGATTTTGTCATGACCAGTACCAATGGCGCTCCGCAACGTTTATCAGAACAAATCGGGCGGCCGTTAATGCTAATTTGGCTGAGCGAATGCGATCGTTGTCAGGAGGACTTGATTGATTGGCAGTATCTAGCAGAAAGTTGGGCGGTTGAAGGGCTCGAAGCTTGGGTAATTTGGCGTAAACAAGAAAACCATGTTGCTCCTTGGTCTCGTTTACCGGTGTTAGAATATCAAGCGTCTAATCGACAAGCTTGGTGGTTCGAACCCTCTCCAGCGGTGATGTTTATTTCTCCCGATGGGGTTTTAGATTATTTGTTCATTGATAATGTTGATGACCGAAAAGTTGAAGTTGCAAACGAGCTAAAGCAGTGGCTTGAAAATAAAAATTGGTTCCAGTAAGAAGGTTTAGAACATGCGCATTACCTATTTATTATTGCTCTCTTTGATGTCAAGTATTGGCTTTGCAGAGCCTGTTCAAATTTCAGGCGAAGCTTTAGAAAATAAAGCGTCGGCAAATAAAGCTAAAGCTCAAACGAGCCAATTAAGTACTAAAGCAACATCAATTAAACAGTCTGTTTTAGAATTGAATAGAGATTTATATCAATTAGAAGAAGAATTACTCAGCCCAGCGACTACTCGAGCAGCGGTTTACTTCTCTTTATCCTATGGTGAGTTTTTTGAACCCTACTCAATTAATATTACGGTAGATGATAAACAACCTATTCAGTATTTATATACCAAGCGCCAGGTGAGTGCCTTACGTCAAGGTGCTGTTCAACCATTAAGGAATCTTAATCTAGGTCCCGGTGTTCACACTATAAAAGCGATTGCTAAAGGTATTGATAATAATGGTAAAAATCGTGAGCTGGTATTGGAAGAAAGCGTAGAAAAGCACGATCAGCCTTTGTATATCGAATTAAAAATTCAAGATAATAAAGAAATACAAAGCGCTGAATTGCTGATTAGTCAGTGGTAATACTATGAATTTTTTATTAACGGTGCTGTTAATCTTTAGTACGAACCTAGTTTATGCTCAAAATAGTGAGCGGGAAGTATTACGTCTTAAAAAAGGTGAGTATTACTATCACTATTTAACGGGTGACTTTCCAAGTGCTATGAACCAGCTAAAACAGTGGCGCAGTAGTGAAGGCGCTATCGCTGATGAAGCAGATGTCATGGAAGCGGCTATGCTATTGTCGCTAGGATTACATCAAAAAGCACACAGTATTTTTATTGAGATTCAACAGAAAGGTAATGATGCTTCTTCCCAAGCATGGCTGTACCTTGCGCGTCGATGGTTTGAACTTGGAGAGTATTCCTCCGCTTTGGACAGTATTGAAAATATAAATGCTCTAGATTTAAAATCAGAAATGCTGGGCGAGGCTCAGTTTATGAAGGCTGCTTCCTATATCGCATTGGGAGAGCACAAAAAAGCACAGGAAATGATCACTAATATGCCTCGTAGTAGTATTTGGACGGGGTTGGCTCGACATAATTTTATCTTAGCGATGTTTGCAGGCAATAATAGCGGTCAGAGTTTGGCATTACTGATAGAGGATGCAACGTTCTATCTACCAGATACGGAAGAAGGTCGGAATTTACGTGACCGTATCAACTTGATCTCTGCGTTACACTTTTTGCAGTCGGGGAAAAACCGCTCAGCTGAAAAGCATCTTAAGAATATGAGTCTTGCAGGACCGTATACACCCGCTGCCTTATTGCAATATGGTTGGGCGAAAGTTGAGCAAGGACAGTTTGAGGAAGCCTTGCAACCTTGGCGCGAGTTACAAACGCGGTTTAATCGCTTTGATCCTGAAGTAATGGAATCAATGTTGGGTGTGCCTCATGTTCTAGAGCTTATGAATGCCAATACTCAAGCACTTAATATCTATGAAATGACGGCAAAACGTTTGCTTTCAATGAAGGGATTATTGTTACAAATAAATAATGGCTTAGCAGAAAATTCTTGGCTTGAAGATTGGGTGCTTACGCAAAGTGACCAAAACTGGGGTTGGCAAGCTGATATTGAAACGACATTACCCTTTAATGATACTTCGGCGGTATTACAGCAATTAGTGTCGGAAAAGAAAATAGTTAATCAAATGACTGAATACCGGGATTTATTAATTCTGACAGAATATTTGACTGAAAAAGAAGAGAGCTTACGTTTATGGATAACCTTAGTCGATAAGCGGGAGCAAGACTCTAAAACGCGGGTTGTATTGCCTGTATTAGAAAAAGCGAGTAAGGAACTTATTCAGGCTAAAATCACACTAGTACAGATGCAGGGTCTCTTGCAACAGTCAAATGAAGACGTATTCGCTTTACCTAGTGATAGAGAAGACATAAAAATCAATTTACTCACCCGCACCGCTGTCAGTATTGAACAGCTGATGAAAATCAATAAGGCCAGTCGCAATGTGGCTGTTTATCAGCAGCGTTGGGCTCGTGTAAAGGGTGTTTTCCTTTGGCAGATGAATGCAAAGAAAGCCAGTAAACAGTGGGAGTTTAAGCGGCAATTGGTCGCTATGGATCGCTTAATTAAAAAAGCAGATATCCAGCTGCTTGAAACTCGGCTGGCTAATCGCTGGTCGCCCGCATCTTGGCAAGGAATGAAAGCTAAAGTCGTAACTATTTTGACAAAAACAAGGGCGTTGAAAAAGTTGGCTGAACAAGCAACCGTTGAAAGTAAAGCTGCTTTGGTGGTCGATTCGAAAGATTTTTTAAATGGACTGACTCATAGAATTAACGATTACCTCTCGCAATCACGTTTATCAATAGCCCGCTTATATGACGAGGCTTTGCAGCGCTATGTCGCTACGGGTGAATTAAGTGACGGGGAGCAACAATAATGAAAAATATTGTATTAATGGCTCTTTTAGTAAGTTTAGTTTCTGGTTGTAGTCTATTTGATGCTTTTACTGAGCAAGAGGACCTCAATAATCAAACGTTACAGAATTTGAAACCGGCGAATATTCGCTTAATGAATAATGAAAGTATTGATATAACCCATGATGAAGTCATGGAAAAATATCGTGCTTATCTTGATATTTCAACGGACGCTGAATTAAGAGTCAGAACCCACCATAGAATAGCCAATCTACGTCTACAAAAAGACGAGTTTATATGGGAAGGCGGGGATGAATCAGATGAGGCTAAAGCTAGAATTGCTGAGGTCGATTTCGGCCGTGAGTCGATTGCCGATTATGAAACATTATTAGCACAGTACCCTGACCGAAATGATAATGACCTTGCCTTGTATCAATTGGCTAAGGCTTATTCATTGGCAGGAGAACCCTTTGAGACAATAAGAGTATTAGAGCAGCTCACTGAATTATTTCCGCGTTCTGATTATTATCTGGAATCATTATTTCGCTTGGGTGAAGTCTATTATTCTAACGGTGTATATGGCCTAGCTGAAAATGCCTACCAACGTTTAATTGAGCGGGGAGCAGAGGAAAATAAATTTTATCTCAGTGCCATGTACCTAGTGGGTTGGTCGCAATTTAAACAGAATAATTATGATGATTCTTTAAACTCTTTCACCTCAGTTTTGGACTTAGAGTTTCCGACGGAAGATAGTGTCTTAGCTGCCTCAAATAGTCAGCAAGATATGTTAAATGACATTTTGCGCATAATGGCAATTACCTTTGATTATTTGGGTGATTGGGAGAATATTAGTCAGTTTTACGCAGGGGTTGGGGGGCGTCATTACGAATACTTGATTTATGATACCCTCGCGAATCAATATTATGACAAGAAATATTATAAGAGTGGCGCTTCTACTCTGCGTGCATTCATTAAACGCTATCCTCAGGACGTACTTGCTCCGGTATTTTATCAGCGAGTAATTGCAGGCTATACCAAGGCTCGTTATCCAACTTTGTTGCGAAAACATAAAAAAATATTTGTGAAAACGTTTGGTGTAGGTAACAAGTATTGGGAAAATCATAATGTAGCGGTTCAAGATACGATAAGGCCTGCGCTCTCAACCTATATTTGGGATCTTGCACGATTTAATCATGCTTGGGGTCAGCGCATAAAGAATAAGAAAGAAAAGAAAGAACGGTTACAAGAAGCGATTGGTTGGTACAGCGAGTACATTCGTAGCTTCCCTCTGGCAGAAGACACGGCTAAAGCACATTTTCTGTTAGCGGAAGTCGCCTACCAGATGAAACAGTATCCTTTAGCTAAAGACCATTATGAAATAGTTGCTTATCAGTACCCTGAATACGAAAAGGCGTCTGAATCAGGTTATGCAGCCATTTTAACCTACAGTAAGCATCGCCCCAAAAAGGCAGATAAAGCTATTTGGCGTCAGTTAACTGTGGCTAGCGCTATGCGCTTTGTTCAAGAATTCCCTAATGATGATCGACGTGGTCGAGTATTGGTTAATACTTCTGAGATGTTGTTGACGGATAAATATTATGAGCAAGCTTTAGCAACAGCCAATCTTGCTTGGCAGAGCGAAGGTAATTTAACTGCACGCCATCGCTATGGGGCTTCTTTAGTTCGAAGCCACTCTAGCTTTCATTTAGAGCAGTTTGTTGAAGCAGAGCTAGCGATTACTGAAGCACTTAGCTATAAAAAAATTAAACAAAGTGCGCGTAACGATTTACGTGAGAAGTTAGCCGCTTCGGTTTATAAGCAAGGCGAAATGGCTCAAGCGGCTGGTGATAATAAGGGAGCGGTTAAAAATTGGTTGCGCATAGCGAAGCTAGTACCTGAAAGTGATATTAAAGTAAGTGCTGAATTCGATGCCGCAACGTTGTTGATGGCATCAGAGCAATATGATCAAGCAGTACCTGTATTGCTTGATTTTAGAAAAACCTATCCAAATCATCGTTTGGTAAAAGATATACCTTCGAAATTAATCGTTGCTTATGAAAGCCAAAAAAATTGGCGTGATGCAGCATTTGAGCTGCAGAAAATTTGGCAGCAAGGTGGTGATAAAGATCAGCAGCGTATTGCTCTGTTTCAGTCGGCGGAATACTTCGAAAAAGCAGATGATGTTGGCAATGCTTTGGCCATGTATAAACGCTACGCACATGATTATAAAAGACCCTTTAATCCCGCGATTGAAGCACATCATAAACTTGATGAAATTTATCTAGCCAACGGCGATGATACCAAGCGGCTGTTCTGGATGAATAAAATTGTCTGGTTACACCTTGGCGCGAAGAAAGATAAAACAGATCGTTCAAAGTATCTTGCTGCGAAAGCATCTTATGAGCTAGCAGAGAATGAGCGTATTAAATTTGATAAAGTTAAAATTACTTTGCCACTGGCTAAGAGTATTAATAAAAAGAACAAACGAATGAAGGCTGCTTTAGAGCGTTATACGCAAGCGGTGCAAATTGGCGTGCTTGAATTTACAACATCAGCAACCTTTAGAATTGCCGAGCTGTATTCTCAGTTTAGTCAGGGTTTAATTGCTTCCGAGCGTCCGCCAGGTCTAGATGAACTGGCACTGGAAGAGTATGGCTACTTACTAGAAGATCAGGCATTTCCTTTAGAGGAAGCAGCGATTGAAGTTCACCAAACGAATGCAGGTCGTACTTTTGATGGCTTGTATGATCAGTGGGTGAAAAAAAGCTATGGTTCTTTGGCTGATCTAATGCCAGCTCAATACGCAAAATATGAAAAACAGGTGAGTTATGTTGACGCGATTCGTTAAAGTTGTGCGTCTAGCCTTCTTAGTCTCTATTGTAGGCTTAAGCGGCTGTAGTATGTTTGCTCCTAAGCCGGAGGTTGTAGATTCGCAGGCGGATGTATTAGGGCCAATTTCTACTGAACTACAGCAATCTTTTGCTGATGCATTGGTACTGCTGCAGGACGAAAAGTTTGCTGAAGCCGAGGTGTTATTACTTGAAATCACCTCTAATTTTCCGACTTATGCGGGGCCTTGGTCAAATCTAGCGATTGCGCAAAGTAAGCAAGAAAGATTTGATGAAGCTTTGATTAGTATTAATAATGCATTGCAGCAAGACCAGCAATTTTGCCAAGCACTTTCATTTAAAGGTGTTGTATTGCGTGAATTGGGTCAGTTCAAGTTAGCTAAAGAGCAATATTTGGCTGCTTTACTGTGCGACCCCAGCGATGCCTTAACTTTATATAATTTGGGTGTGCTGTCTGATCTATATCTGCACGATAATGTGGCTGCGCTTTCGTATTATCAACAATATTTAGTCACCCAAGGTGAAAAGGAAAATGACGTTGTGAAATCCTGGGTTGTCGATTTAAAACGTAGGGTACCTGCTGAAGTTCCAAAAGAGCCTACTCAAAGTATTGATGATGCAATCGAGACGGATGTGTCAGAACCTCAGTTGGCAGGAGAAGAGTAATGAAGATGATAGTGTTCTGTTTGCTTATTATACCCTTCACTGCTTCTGCGGGTGAAGTTATTCGACTCGATGGTATTTCCATTCAAGGCAATAGTGAGGAACCTAATGTCTTATATATTACACCTTGGCAGCCAGCTCCAGGAGCGGGTCGTCTGTTCGCCCCAGTTAATAGTTATCGTGAACAATGGCTAAAGCCTATTAGTCGACAAGTAATGCAGCGTGAAATTAAATACTTGAATCACTTTCAAGCTAAGAACTCTTTTTCAGCTACTGATAATAAAAATAAATAAAAATAGCATTATAGAATTAGCACTCATGTATTAGTATACTGGCTGAAATTCTAAACCTAATTTCAGATGTGATAATTGTTTAGTATTGCATCTATGAAATACGTTAATACATAAAACTAAAATTAGAACTAAAACTATAAAAAATAGGGGAGTACATATGGATACTATTATTCGATTCTTTCAAGAGGGCGGTACATTTATGTACCCAATCGCCATTATTTTAGCGATTGGTCTAGCTATTACATTAGAACGTTTCATCTTTTTATCACGTGAAAAATCTTCAAATCGACAGTCATTTGAAGACGTATTGCCTATGCTACAAAAACGTGATTTTCGCGCTGCATTAAATTATACCAATTCATCAGAAGCAAAAATATCGACTATTTTTGCGGCGGGTATTAATCGTATTCCTTCTGGCCGTCGTGAAGATATTGAGCTGGCGATGGAAGAAGGTGTGATGGAAGCCATTCCTCAATTGGAAAAGCGTACGCAGTACGTTGCAACCTTAGCAAACATTGCAACCTTGATGGGATTATTGGGTACCATTATGGGTCTTATCGCAGCATTTACGGCGGTTGCAAATGCAGCTCCGGCCGATAAAGCAACCTTGTTATCACAGTCTATTTCCGTTGCCATGAACACAACAGCATTTGGTCTAATGGCCGCTATTCCTTTATTACTTAGTCATACTTTTTTACAAGCTAAAACAAATGAAATTGTTGATAGCATTGAGATGGCGGGTGTTAAGTTTCTAAATATCGTCACTGAGCGTAAGCCGACCCCTAATAAAGAAGGCTAAATGGAGTAGTTGTAATGAGACGCCATAAGAGAATGAAATCAGAGGCAGATCTCGATATTACTTCCTTCATGAATTTAATGATCATTTTGGTTCCTGTGCTGCTACTGAATATGGTATTTGCGCAGACGGCCGTGCTAGATCTTAAATTGCCATTAGGGGATTCTGTCGGGAGTGTAAATCCTGAAGATGTATCAATTGAAGTGACTATTCGTCAAACCGGAATGCAAGTTGTTGTTGCTGCCGGAGGAGCATCTCGTTTAATCGGAGATATTCCAGTAGTCGAAACAAAACAAAATCATAAAAAGTTATCTGAAGTATTGCAGCAGGTCAAAAAGGGCTTTCCAGATAAAAAAGACGTGGTTTTATTGTCGAGTCCAGAAATTGATTACCAAACGTTGGTCGCCATTATGGATACAGCGCGTACTTATAAAACAGTCGTGGTGACATCCTTGGTTGATGCGGTTCTATTTCCTGAAGTTTCTTTAGGGGATGCGGCAGTGATTGGGCAAACTTCTGCGGAGGTGCTGCCATGAAAATGTCAAGACGCGCCAAACGGATGTCGCGGAACCATAAGCGTAATGCAGCAAAATCAGCATTAAACTTAACCGCTTTAATGGATATCTTTACCATTTTGGTTTTCTTTCTGATGATGAATCAGAATGATTCTGAAATTCAAAGTAATGATGCTATTCAGTTGCCGAAATCGATTGCTGCTAATGAGTTAAGAGATACGGTTCGTATTTTAGTGACTAAAGATGACTTACTGGTACAAGGTCGACCTATTGCAAAAATGTCAGACATTGCAAAAATCAAAGGTGATATTGTTCCAGCATTGAAGAAAGAACTGGATTATTTGGCCGAACGTTTTCCATTGCCATTGGAGTTAAAGGAAGAAGGCCGTCCTATTACCATTATGGGTGATAAAGATACGCCGTATTCAGTGCTCAAACGAATAATGGATACCTGTGCGAAAGCAGAGTTTAATAATATTTCTCTTGCTGTGAGTCAGAAAGGGGAGGCGAACTAATTATGGCGACACAAATAGCACGTCCACCTGAACTGCCTTGGAACGATGCGGATAAAAAGAATTTTCGCTTAATCTTAGTTATTTTCTTAAGTATCGTTTTAGTGGTCGGTTTTATCGTCCCTAAAATTACTTTGCCAGATATTGAGCGCAAAGATTTAGAGAAGGTACCGCCTGCTTTAGCAAAGGTCATTAAACGCAAAAAGTTAGAAAAGCCTAAGCCTAAGCCAAAAGTTAAGCCGGTTGAGAAAAAGGAAGAAAAGAAGCCTGAAGTTAAAAAGGTGGAAGAGAAACCTAAGCCAAAACCTAAGCCTAAGCCGAAACCTAAGCCTAAGCCGAAACCTAAAAAGGAAGTGCCAAAGGAGAAGCGGGTTCAGGCAAAGGAAAAAGCAAAGAAGGCATTTGGTAATGATGCACTGAAGGCATTAAGCGGTATTAAATCTTCTGTTCCTCTTTTAGCTTTGAATACTTCAAGCAAAGGCTTGTCGAACAAAGGTAATACCGCGACTAACGTGGGATCGGTTATCGATCGTAACGCAGTCGGTCGTGGATCGGGTGGAGTAAGTGTTGCGGCATTAACCACAGCAACCGTGGGTGAAGACTTGTCAGCGCGTGATGTAACTTCTGTTGAGTTAAGCAGTGAGGAAATACAGATCGAAGAGACAGGCCGCAGCCGTACTCAAGAAGAGCTACGTTTAGTCTTTGAGCAGCATAAATCAGCGTTCGACCGTTTATATCGGAAAGCGCTGCGTAAAAATGCAGCCTTGGAAGGCAGTGTGACATTAAAACTTGAGATTCAACCTAATGGTAAGGTTTCAAGCTGTACTGTCAGTGAGAGTGAGTTGAAAGATGCTCGGTTGCAAAAGCGCTTAGCTTCTCGATGCCGTCTCATAGCTTTCGAGGACAGAGCTGATATTGATATTACAGTAGTGGAATTCCCTATTCGTTTTATCCCTTAATCTTAGCTTTGTTAAAAGAACCACCTGCGGGTGGTTTTTTTATGCCTTAAATATGGAATATACTAGGGTGAGTGTTGGATGGGTTGCAGGTTGTGTCGGCCTATTTTATAGGGAGGTTTATGGTGATTTTTATAGTCTATATAATGCTGCTTTCATTTTCTGTTGATTGCTTTTCATTGGAATTATACCGTTATCAAGATAGTGAGGGGCAATGGGTTTTTGGTGATAAAAAATCGTTTTCCGGTAAGTCGCTGAATATCCCATTAGATGTCGAAAAGATCACGATTGTCGACGACAGAAAAATACACGCCAAGCCCAGTATGCTGCTTATGAAAAAGGATAAAGCATCCTTTAATCGTTCTTGGTTATTGAAAAATCCATTACCCGTTATGGTTCAGCATTGGTTAGCCATTAAAGGCCAGGCAGGATTTATAAAGTCGGTACTCGCGCAGCCGTATGAGGAAATTGAACTGAGTGCTGACGATATTAATCTTGATTCCTTACCAGAGGCGGGCGCTAGTAAGCGTAATATTAAACTCGATCATTACTATTTACTCGGAAAGCCAATTCAAACACCAAAGCACGCGTTAATCTCACCGCCTTTCGGTAAAAATAAGCGCTTCCGTATCAGTCAGGGCTTTGATGGTAATTACAGTCATACTGGCCGCGGAAATCGTTTTTCGGTTGATATTGCGATGCCTGTGGGGGAGTTCGTTCGGGCGGTGAAGCCAGGTATTGTGGCAGATGGTCGTGACGATTTTTCTATTGGTGGTGCGGCAAATTATTTTTTAGACAAAGCAAATCATGTGACGATTATGCATGACGATGGCAGTTATGGAATCTACGCACATATTCTATATGGAAGTATGGCGGTAGCCATTGGTGAGCAAATTCATATTGGGCAAGTATTAGCCCGGATTGGTAATACGGGATTCTCGACGGGTCCTCATTTACATTTTGTACTGCGATATAACTCAGGCAAAGGGGCCTTTTCTATTCCCTTTAAATTTAAGACTAAGCGGGGTAATCGAGTCCCCAAGCAAGGAGATTACTACTCGGGGACTTTTTAATTAGATCGGCAGAAGCTAGATTATGTTAACGCTAGTAGGGTTATTAAGCCGCTTCTAGTTGGTTAATCTCAGCTGCTTCAATGGTCATGCTAACGGTTGGTGCCATGACTTTCGCCGTTCCCGTAACGACGGCCTTGTCATCTTGATTGGTTACTTCACAGTGAAGCGTGACGATAGGTTTTGTTTCGTGTTTTTCAGTCACGGATAAAATTATTGTCAGTTCATCGCCAATGCAAACTGGGCGCTTGAATTGTAAATCCTGCGAAAGATAAATAGTACCAGGCCCAGGTAGGTCCATGGCTAAAGCTGCTGAAATGAGACCGCCAGTAAACATGCCGTGAGCAATTCGTTGTTTGAAGGGGGTCGTTGCGGCGTATTCTTCATCTAAATGAAGCGGGTTTAAGTCACCGCTGGCTTTGGCAAACAATAATAAATCGTCTTCGGTTACTGTGTGCTGACGTTTGCAGAAATCATCAATATTAATCGTATTAAACGGGCGATTGCTAATTTTGGTCATGTTACTTCCTTGTAATATATTTTAAAAACCATGGAGCGTAAAAAAATTATAACTGCTGATTAATCCAGTCAGTAATGTCTTGGTAAACCTCACTTTTGCAGGTTTCGTTCAGCATCTCATGGCGACCTTCTTTATATAGTTTACTTGTTACTTTGTCATGACCTGTTTGTCGTAGTTTTTGCTCCAAAGCGGGTATTCCTTTCCCCATTCTTCCTACCGGATCTTTTTCGCCACCAAACAAATACATGGGCAATGCTTGTGGGATTTTCTCGAGCTGATTTTTTTGGCTGATTTCAATTAAGCCCGATAACAGTTGTTGCCACGTTTCTGCACTGCATGGAAATCCGCAAAGAGGGTCGGCTATGTATTTATCAACTTGTTTTGGGTCTCTGCTAAGCCAATCGAAGTCTGTGCGGCTAGGTTTGAAATGACTATTAAAAGAAGCAAAGGATAATTTGTCCATAAGTAGAGAGGGTGCCCCTTCTTTTAAGCGTCTATTCTCCACCTTGGCTACAATACGACCAGCATGGTACATAAACGGATGCTGGTAGTTGGTGCCCGATAATATTAATCCTGCAAGGCGATTGCCGTGTCGTATGGCATAACCTTGGGCAATGAATGAACCCATACTATGGGCAAATAAGAAAAGCGGAAGATCCTTATCTTCAATCGTTTGCTCTTGTACGTCGGCAATATCTTGAATGGTCTTTAACCAGCCTTCTTGATTGGCATAATGGCCAAGAATTTCATTATCTCCATGACCACGGTGATTGTGGCAAATTACGTTATAGCCCTGCTCATATAAGTATTGAGCAAATTCCTCATAGCGACTGATATGCTCAGCCATGCCATGGCAGAGGTGGACATAGGCTTTGGCGTTTGGAGAAATCCAACTGTTGACTTGAATGTGGCGGCCATCTTTAGTGGTAGTCGTGGAAATTTTGTTGATCATGTTTTAACCTGTGGTTCGGTATTTTTTCAGCATTATTATAAGTTTTATAGGCAGGGTAATAGATTACTGTGATTTTGGTCTTTTTTGTATGCTTTTGGTTAAGGTTTTTTGATCGGAATGCTAAAAACTGGTAATCTCTTGGCTAATTAATGGATCAAAATGCGCCAAATTTACTCTTATCTGATGACGAGTTAATTTAAGGCGACTGTAATAGCATGAAATTTAGTACGTATACGTACGAATCTAATTGGGAACAAAAATGAACGAAGCATTTTTTCAAGACAATTATCCTGCTGGGCTTGCCAAAACAATTGATACCAATAAGTATCAGTCAGTGATTGAAGTATTTAATGGGTTTGTCGATAAATACGCGGACAAACCCGCATTTACGTGTCTTGGTCACACTATTACTTATGCTGAATTAGAAACCCAAAGTGCAGCCTTCGCAGCATACTTGCAGAATGAAACAACGTTAGAAACAGGAGACAGAATTGCAGTTCAGTTACCTAACGTGCTTCAGTATCCTATTGTTGTTTTCGGCGCAATGCGCGCAGGTATGACAATTGTTAATACCAATCCGCTTTATACTGAGCGAGAAATGGAACACCAGTTCAATGACTCAGGCGCTAAAGCCTTGGTTGTTTTGGCAAACATGGCTGCTAAAGCTGAGCGTGTATTAGCCAATACGTCAATTGAAACTGTGATCGTTACTGAAGTCGGCGATATGCATAAGACGGTTAAACGCGTCTTGATTAATAGTGTATTGAAGTACGTTAAGAAAGAAGTTGAAGCGTTTAACATTCCAGGTTTCGTGCCGTTACGTAAAGCATTAAGTTTAGGGCAAGGTAAAACCTTTAGTACTCCTGCTATAAAACAAGATGATGTAGCCGTACTACAGTATACCGGTGGTACTACAGGTGTTGCTAAAGGCGCCATGTTAACTCACGGCAACTTGATCTCGAATATGCAGCAGTGTCATGGGCTTTTCACAATGGCGCTGGATGAAGGTACAGAAACGGCGATAGCGCCACTGCCTCTTTATCATATCTATGCATTCACTATCCATTGTATGGTCTTGCTTGAAACCGGTAATCACAGCGTATTAATTCCTAATCCTCGTGATATTCCTGGTTTTATTAAAGTATTACAAAATACAAAGTTCTCCTGTTTTGTCGGTTTGAATACCTTGTTTGTTGCCTTATGCAACCAGCCAATGTTCAAGGACTTAGATTTCAGCGGTTTGAAACTGACCATTTCTGGTGGTATGGCATTGACGAAAGATGCAGCTGATCAGTGGGAAGCAGTAACAAATTGTGATATTGCAGAAGGCTTTGGTATGACGGAGACTTCTCCAGTTGTATCTTTCAACCCTCCAGGTCACATCAAACTAGGCACTATTGGTCTTCCTGTTGCTAGCACTAACTGTAAAGTGATTGACGACAACGGTAACGAATTGCCCGTTGGCGAAGCGGGCGAGTTGTGTGTTAAAGGCCCACAGGTTATGAAAGGTTATTGGCAGCGTCCAGAAGCAACGGCAGAAGCTATTTCCAGTGATGGTTGGTTGAAAACCGGTGATGTTGCTGTGATTAGCGAAGACGGTTATATGAAGATCGTTGATCGTAAGAAAGATATGATCATTGTTTCAGGTTTCAATGTGTACCCTAACGAAGTTGAAGACGAAATCGTAACGCATCCTGATGTTGTTGAAGTAGCCGCTATCGGTATTCCAGATGCTAAAACCTCAGAAGCTGTAAAAGTATTTGTTGTATCAAGCAATGAAAACCTAACAGCAGCGGATGTAAAAACCTGGGCTCGTAAGTATTTAACGGCCTACAAGATTCCTAAGCACGTTGAATTTCGTGATGAATTGCCAAAAACAAATGTTGGTAAAGTTCTACGTCGTGAATTACGTGACGAAGAAATGGCGAAGATTAATAGTTAAATAGAAGCCTTCAGGGCTGAAGCTTGATTAAGTTTTTGTTAGAATGACGCCCTGCTTATGCAGGGCGTTTTCGTTTTTGCTGCATAAATTATCGTTTATTTTATATTTTTATTAATAGATCACTGGATTTAATGTGAGTCAGAATAATAAGCTTGATCGTGAAGCGCTAAAGCAGGCCGTCAATAATTGTTTGGCTAAAGATAAATTTCGATTTAATCGAGATGTACAAACAATCTTTAGCTTGGTGAAACAAGAAAAGCCCTTTGATAATAAATTGGCTAAGTTGCTGGCTGCGATTGAGCGTAGTCAACTGGTGCTTGCTCAGCGTAAATCCGAATTGACGTTGAATTATCCTGAAGCACTTCCTGTTAGCCAGAAACGTGAGCAAATATTAGCCGCCTTGACGAAACATCAGGTTGTAATTATTGCGGGTGAAACGGGCTCAGGTAAAACCACTCAACTACCTAAAATGTGTTTAGAGCTCGGCTTAGGTCAAGCGGGAACTATTGCGCACACTCAGCCACGTCGCTTGGCTGCTAGGTCAGTTGCCAGCCGTATTGCACAAGAGCTTGAAGTGGAGATGGGTCAGGAAGTAGGTTGCCAGGTAAGGTTTAGTGATCAGACAACTGATCGCACCCGCGTTAAACTGATGACGGATGGCATTCTGTTAGCTCAGACGCAGAATGATAAATTTTTGTCCGAATATGATTGCATCATTATCGATGAAGCGCATGAACGCAGCTTAAATATCGATTTCTTGTTAGGATTTTTAAAACAGTTATTGCCTAAGCGCCCTGATTTGAAAGTCGTTATTACATCGGCAACGATTGATTTAAAGCGTTTCAGTAATCATTTCTCCAATGCGCCGGTCATCGAAGTCTCTGGTCGTACGTTTCCAGTAGAAGATCGGTTTCGTCCTCTCGTGCGAGAGAGTGAAGATGATACTGACTTAACCATTCAGGAAGGTATTTTACACGGTCTGCAAGAGCTGGCTGAGCAAGATCGAATTAAGCAGCAAGCGGGTGATGTGCTGGTCTTTTTGCCTGGTGAGCGAGAAATTCGTGAGTGCGCAGAGTACTTGCGCAAGATGACTCTGCACGATAAGGATCTACGCAACAGCCAAATTTTACCTTTGTATGCTCGATTGGGTGTTAGCGAGCAAGGTAAAATATTTACCGAGTCGGTAGGCCGTCGAATAATCTTGGCAACTAATGTTGCAGAAACATCATTAACGGTGCCAGGGATTCGTTATGTTATCGATTCTGGGGTTGCGCGAATAAGCCGTTACAGTTATCGCTCGAAGGTACAGCGTCTGCCTGTTGAGGCGATTTCTCAGGCCAGTGCTAATCAGAGGCGTGGCCGTTGTGGTCGTGTTGCTGATGGTATTTGCATTCGTTTATTTTCTAAAGAAGATTTTCTATCTAGACCGGCATTTACTGAGCCAGAAATACAAAGAACGAACCTCGCCGCAGTAATCTTGCAGATGATATCGCTTAAACTTGGGGATATAACCGACTTTCCTTTTGTTGATGCTCCTGATCCACGCTTTATCAAAGATGGTTTTAATCTTTTACAAGAGCTGGAGGCCGTTAGCTCAAATAAAACAGGTGAGCAGTTCTCGTTAACTCAGCTGGGACGCCAGATGTCGCGTTTGCCCGTTGAGCCCAGAATTTCTCGCATGCTTTTGCAAGCTAAGAAGCAAAATGCTTTGCGTGAAGTACTCATTATTGCATCGGCTTTAAGCATTCAAGATCCAAGAGAGCGGCCTGCAGATAAGAAGCAAGCTGCTGATCAGATGCACAAAGAGCTGGCTCATGAAGAATCGGACTTTCTTTCTTTTGTTAATTTATGGGATGCGTTCGAAGAGCAAAGGCAAGAGCTGACTAATTCGCAGTTGCGAAAATGGTGTCAAAAACATTATGTTAATTATATGCGCATGCGTGAATGGCGCGATGTGCATAAGCAATTGCACATTTTATGTCGTGAGATGGAGTTTATTTTAAATGTTGAGCCTGCAAGTTATGAAAATGTTCATAAATCTTTGCTGGCTGGCTTACTGAGTCATATTGCCCAGAAAGATGAGGGCGCGGAATATTTAGGTGCACGTCAACGAAAGCTGCAAATATTCCCTGCGTCTGGCTTGTATAAAAAACGCCCGAAGTGGATTGTTGCTGCTGAGTTAATGGAGACAACGAGACTGTATGCCAGAGTTGTCGCTAAAATTGATCCGCTGTGGTTAGAAGAGTTAGCGAAACCTCTGTTGCGAAAAAGTTATTTTGAACCGCATTGGAGTAAGAAGCGAGGTCAGGTGATCGCGTTTGAGCAAACCAGTTTATACGGGTTAATTATTAACCCTAAAAAGGCGATTGATTTTAGTCGTATTAATTTGCCCGAAGCGCGTAATCTTTTTATTCAGCAGGGATTAGTAACCAATGATATTGATCTGAAAGCCAAGTTTTATCAGCATAATGTTCAATTAATTGCTGAGCTAGCCGAATTAGAAGAAAAGACCCGAACTCGTAGTTATGTGGTTGAAGATACGGTTGTAGGTCATTTCTACGACGAACACCTGCCTACCGATATAGCTTCTGTTATTAGTCTACGTGCATGGCTTAAAAAATCGGCAGATGAAGGGAAGGCACTTTTTTTAACTAAAGAATATTTATTAAAGCAAAGTGAAGACAATGTCACCGATGCTTTATACCCAAGCTACTTTAATTATCAAGGTATCAGTTTTCCATTAGCGTATGCGTTTTCGCCAGGCGCTAAGGATGATGGCGTCTCGATGACAGTGCCGGCTTCTGTGCTTGGGCAAATTTCTGTTGATCAGGCTGATTGGTTGGTGCCTGGCTTTATTAAAGATAAATGCGTTGCCATATTAAAAGGGTTGCCTAAGCCGATACGTAAATTATTAGTGCCTGTGCCGAGTACGGTTGACGATTTCTTACGGAGTGCTGATGTTGCTGACGGTGGATTATTTCCTCAGTTGATCACTTTTTTATACGCTCAGTATCGAATTAAAATCGATCTAGATGATTTGCGTTCAATTAATTTAGATGATCATTTTAGAATGAATTATCAGGTTGTTGATAATGAAAAAGTGATAGGGCAAGGTCGAGACTTAGCGTCTCTTATAGAAACTTATGAAGGTATTGGCCAGGCGCAGGCAACTGTTTTAACGGATAAAGAGTTTGATCGCGACAATATTTTACAGTGGGATTTTGCAGAACTGCCAAAAGTAGCTGAACGAGACTTACAGGGGCTGAAAATCCGCATGTTCCCTATGCTTGTTGATAAAGGTTCCCATGTTGATATGACGCTGCATGCGGATGAAGGCTTTGCTGAATTATCAAGCCGCCGCGGAATTATCCGTTTATTGCGTTTGTCGCTGGCGGTACAAGATAAAGACTTACGTAAAGAATTAAGACTATTGGATTCTGTTATGCCTTATGCTCAAGGGTTGGCGGCAAAACAGATTTTTTATAATGATATTTTAGATGCTTGTTATAATTTATGTTTGTTAGCAGAAGATGAATTGCCTAGAACTGAAGTTGCTTTTCAACAGTGTCTAGAAAAACGGGGTGAACTCCACTCTACGTTGCTCAAGGTGATCGATTGGCTCAAGCGTATCCTTCCTCTTAGACACAAGATTCTAAAGCAGATGAAAGGCAATACCACGATCGATCGCGCTTATGCTTATAGCGATATTAAGTTTCAGTTGAGTGAGCTGTTTGTCGATAGTTTTATTGTGCAAACCCCATGGCATTATTTAAAAAATTATCCCCGATATTTAGAAGGTATTCTATATCGATTAGATAAGATGCAGGGACAATTGCAAAGAGATCGGTTGCGTATTATGGAGGTCGATGAATTAAAGCAACTGCATCAAGCAGGGGTCAAGCAGTTATCAATTCCTTATTATGCCAATGATGATTTATTGCATTTTTATTGGCTTATTCAGGAGCTTCGTATGTCTTTATTTGCCCAACCTTTAGGTACCAGTGAGCCAGTCTCGACTAAACGCTTGCGTCAGAGTTGGAATGAAATCAAAATTAAACTATCGTTGTAACTGTTTGCTGGCGATTGAAATATACGTAAATCATTGAATGGGCATTTTTTAAATCGTTTATTGAACGGTTTATTGAACTATTCTTCGCTAAGCTGGACTAAAAAAGCATAAGGGGCATGTTTGATGCAAATGCCCCATATAATACGCACAGACAGAAACTATTAAGGACTTGATCATGACACAAACAATTAAACCTCTAGCCGCCGTTTTAGGTGCCGCTTTTGTTACTGCTATGGCTCAGGTGCCTGCTACGCAAGCAGCCGAGAACCCTTTTGCAACAACGGAGCTACAAACGGGTTATAAAGTAGCGACTAAGGCTGAAGGCAAGTGCGGTGAAGGTAAGTGCGGCGGTGATAAGAAAGCAGCTGGTGAAGGCAAGTGCGGTGAAGGTAAGTGCGGCGGTGATAAGAAAGCAGCTGGCGAAGGCAAATGCGGTGAAGGCAAGTGCGGCGGTGATAAGAAAGCAGCTGGCGAAGGCAAGTGTGGTGAAGGTAAGTGCGGCGGCGAAAAGAAAGCCGCGGGCGAAGGCAAGTGTGGCGAAGGTAAGTGCGGCGGTTAATCTGTTGCATAACGTACATGCAAGTTTAGGAGATCTTAATGCCAAGCTACCCAGTTAGTGGTGCAGGTCTCGGATTAAGACGGGCCCTTTTGGGTCCGTTGTCGTCTGTGGGCCCCGAACAAATTAGTTTTATGGAAGTAGCACCGGAAAATTGGATCGGTGTCGGTGGTCGTCTTGGTAAGGAGTTTCGTCGCTATACGGAGCAGTTTGATTTTTTATGCCATGGATTATCGCTCTCTATTGGCAGTCCTGACCCATTAGATATCAAATTCATCCAGCAAGTTCGTGACTTTATGAGAGAACATGGGATTAAAGCCTATAGTGAGCATCTCAGCTACTGCAGTAGTGAAGGTCATATGTATGATTTAATGCCCATTCCTTTTACCGAAGAAGCGGTAAAGTATGTCGCGCAAAGAATTAAAACGGTACAAGACATTATTGAGCAGCCTCTGATTATTGAGAATGTGTCTGGCTATGCACAACCCGGTAAAGAGATGGATGAGATCGACTTCTTGAAAGCGGTTATTGAAGAGTCAGACTGTCGTTTATTATTGGATGTGAATAATGTTTTTGTAAACAGTACTAATCACGGCTTTGATGCGAAAGACTATCTGCGCAAAATTCCAACCGATAGAATTTCATATCTTCATATCGCAGGCCATTATGAGGAGGCGAGCGATTTGTTAGTTGATACTCATGGTACGAGTGTGACGCAAAATGTTTGGGATTTGTTGGATTATACCTATCAGCAACATGGTGTTATTCCAACATTGCTAGAGCGTGACTTTAATATTCCTAGTGTACCTGAGCTAATGTCTGAAATTGATGTAATTAAGCTTCTTCAGAAGAATAATAGTGGGCGAGCGGGAGGGAGTGATGTCAGAACAGTCTGAGTTTATGCAAGTCCAGCCTACGTTTATTAAAATTCAAAAGGGCTTTGCCGACCATATAAAGAATCCGGATGTATTCGAACGACCAAAAGATGTTGATGATCGCCATATGGCGATTTATCGGGATTTATTTTTTAAAAATGTGATGGGTTTTCTTACGGGAGCCTTTCCTGTCTTGGCTGAAATTGTCGGGGAGCCTCGTTGGACACAAATAGGGCGAGATTTTTTCTCTCAGCATCATAATAAAACACCTTACTTTTTAGAAATATCGAGAGAATTCCTCCACTATTTAGAGCACGAGTATAGCGCGCAGCTGGGTGATCCTGATTATTTTTATGAGTTGGCTCATTACGAGTGGCTAGAGCTATACGTCGATGTCGAGCCAGAAGGTCCTGCAACTCTGCTGGACGCTGATGGAGACTTATTAACCGGTATACCTCTTCTATCACCGGTAGTTGAAGGCTACTTATATCAATACCCGGTTCATCAAATCTCACTTGAAAATTCATCGCCAAAACCGCAGCCAAGTGCGCTAATTGTTTATAGGAAGCGTGATGATAGTGTCGGTTTTGCCGAAACTAATGCATTTACTTTGCAATTATTAGTGCTGCTTAAGGAACAGCGGTTGTCAGGTCATCAGATCCTTATTAATCTATTGCAGCAATCAGGGCTTGCGGGTAATGAAGCGGCTTATCAAGGTGGTTTACAGACACTGAAGCAGTGGTGGGCGCTAGGAATTGTATTGGGTGTAAAGGCGTCAGTGATTGGTGAATAGATTTTGAACTTTTGGCATTGTGCTAGCTCTAAATCATAAACTATATTATTCAATAAAATTATTAGTGACTGCTATAAAGGAAATCATAATGTCGATCACAGGACTTGCCCGCTGGGCTCAAGATCAGTTAGATGTTACGCGGAAAGTGGATGCCATTGCTCCTCTGGCTTTAAGGCTCTATTTGTTTGTCCCTTTTTGGATGGCGGGTACCAATAAATTAGCGCATTTTGAAGATACCGCTGCGTGGTTTGGTAATGCTGATTGGGGATTAGGCTTGCCTGCGCCCATGTTATTAGCTTTTTTAGCAACCTGGACAGAAATTTTAGGCGCTGTTTTTCTATTGCTCGGATTTGCCACACGTTATATCGCCGTGCCTTTAATGATTACTATGGTTGTCGCTATATTCACGGTGCACTGGCCCAGCGGCTGGTCAGCAATTGCCGATGGCGCAGCGGATGCGGGTATTGCTGAAAGAGTTAATGCTGCAAGGTCAATTCTCAAAGAACATGGTAATTATGCTTGGTTAACTGAGAAGGGGAATTTTGTCATTCTTAATAATGGTATCGAGTTTGGCGTGACGTATTTGATTATGTTGCTCTCTCTTTTCTTCACCGGAGCCGGTAAGGTGGTTAGTGTCGATTATTGGATTGCAAAATATTTTAGGAAGGGAAAGGCATAAAGCTGGGTTCTTTGACTAAAGCCGAAAAGGCCAATGTTTAAAAACATTGGCCTTTTTCATATTACTTATCCCACCCCTGGCTATGCTGCTGCACCAACTGGCTTAGCATTTCAATATGATCTTGATTATCGTTAAGAGCGGGAATGTAATGGTAGTTTTCACCACCAGCTTCTAAGAAATATTCTTTATTCTCAACTTGAATTTCTTCTAGTGTCTCCAAGCAGTCCGCTGAAAAGGCTGGGCAAATGATATCGACACTTTTTACCCCATCCTTTCCCCATTGAATCAGTGTCTTGTCGGTATATGGCTTTACCCATTCCTCACGTCCAAAACGCGATTGAAAACAACACAGCCATTGCTCTTGCTGTAGTCCTAATTTTTCGGCTAAAAGGTCAGCGGTTAAGCGACATTGATGTTCATAGGGATCGCCCTTGGCCGTATAGCGCTCAGGCACACCATGGAATGACATGAGTAGCTTTTCACTGCGTCCTGTTTTATTCCATTGCTGCTCAACCGATTGTGCCAAAGCATCGATGTAGGCAGGGTAGTCATGGAAGTCACGAATCCAGCGCATTTCAGGAAGGTGAGGGCACTGTTTCAATAGGCCAGATAACTTATCGTAAATTGCAGCAGTAGTCGATGACGAAAACTGTGGGTACATAGGCAGTACTAAAATGCGTTCTACCCCCTTACTGCGCAATGCGTTTGAGGCACTTAATATACTGGGGTTGCCATAAGTCATGGCAAGCTCTACTGGAATATCGTTAGCAGTATCGAGCGTTAGTTGTTGTTGCAGAGCGGCGGCTTGTTTTTTCGAAATAGCTAAAAGAGGAGAGCCTTGCTTAGTCCAAATACTTTTATACGCTTTAGCGACTGGCTTCGGGCGAATAAGCAAAATTACCCGCAGTACGAACCACCATATAAGACGAGGAGCATCGACAACACGGACATCGGATAGGAATTCTTTTAGATAGGCTTTGACTGCTTTTGGGGTCGGGGCCTCAGGAGTGCCCAGGTTGACCATGAGGACACCAAACGTCTTAATCTTGTTAGTCGAAGTCTTTTGCTGAGCCACAAAGGTCGCCTTAATGAGAGATGAAAGACGTTATTGTAGTTTGAATTTAGTATAAATAAAAAGGCGGACTTGAAAATAAACGTCCGCCTTTTGATCTGCATTAATTCTTTCAAGTCGAAGTTAGAATTTTAGTACAACTTTTACACTGCTATCGACAGCAGACGAGTCAATATAGCCAATCATATTAGGATTGCTAGAAACTAACGATTTGATTTCGGCATCAGTCCCTAATTGCTTTGGTGGAGTGCCTTTGCCGGTAAAAATTAACCGTGACCAATAAGATTTCAATTGGCTTGAAGACTTTCCTAAAAGGGATGAATTAAAGCTCTCTCTCACTGCGCTGCCATCATCTTGATCAATAGGAACGGCTTGTGAGCCATCAGGAAAACTCTTGGTCTTGCCGAGAAATATTTTACTGATGGTCGCTTTATCAATTGTTCCGTTACCATTGCTTGCCGCGACGATTACGGCTGTTTCAGCACTGGCTATTAATGAGGCTGTTGTTAACAGTAGGGCTAATAACGTTGGTTTGAATTTTATCATGTGCATACTCCTTAAAAGACCAGATCAATAGCAACGGTGTAAAGCATGGCACTTTCACCTTTGGCGCCGTTAACGATTTCTTCATCATGATTTTGAATTTCAAATTTTAAAGCCGTGCTTGTGTCATAGTCATATCTTAGCCCAGCAATAATGCTATTTTGTTTATTTTCAAGACCTAAAGCTTTTTGAACATCACCTTCTAGACCACTGTCTAATTCGTTTTCAGTAGCGGTGTATGTCAGGTGTCCAACCAAATCATTAAAGCGTTTGCCAACTTTTACTAGATAAGTCGTATTTGAGGTGAAAAAGGGAGTATCGGCAAAACCTTGGGTGTATTCCGCAATCGCACTTATGTCACCATTATCATAACCGGCCGCTAAGCCGTAAAATCCAAGCTCTTGACCTGTTAAGGCGAAATCAACGGCTATCTGATCAATATCGGCATCAATAGCAGCATCATTTGTCGGATTTAATAGTGGTTTAAGCGCGCTCACTCCAGCGACTGCTGCCGTATTTCCTGCGCCAAAACTCCCCGTGCCATCAGTCTCGATTTCTAATCTATGATACGAAGCCCTTAGGGTGAAATCTCCTGATGTGCTTGCTAGGGCTAAGCCAGTAAAGTTTTTAAGGTCTACCCCAGCACCACTTGGCGAGTAACGTCCATAGTAAAGCTGAGCGTTTGTATCCCAGCTGCCTAAAGAGAAGCGATAATTTAAATCGGCTCCATCTATTGATGAAAATGGGATGCTATAAACTTCAGAAGGAGGGCGTACCCAATCATAGGCATAGCCTACTTCTAGAAAATCTGAATAATAAAAGAAAGGGACGCGAATACGACCTAGTCTCAAATCCAAATCTTCAGACGCAGCATAATTAACATAAGCCCATGCAGATTCTGTCGCATAATCATCGGAACCACGCGATACGAGCTGACCTGTTACTGTGGTTTTATCGTTGACTTGCTTGCTAATCTGTAAACCTAAAATAGTATCGTTTTTGAAATTGCCATTATTATCAAAACCATCAAGGGTTACATCGTTGTTGTCTAGCATACTCACGCCAACGCTTAGAAATCCATTGATGTTTAAGTCATTTGCTTGAGTCAGAGGGGATAGTGCTGCTATCGCCGCGAATGCGGACAATATCGAGATTTTATTCATTATAAATCCTTATTATTAATGATTAGAGAATAAATAGTATTATTCTCTAATCATTCATGATCAAAACTTATGAACAACTTTGACGGTATCGTCGACAACTGAGGAGTCTACATAGCCAATGATATTTGGATTATTGGCTACGAGTTGCTTAACAGCAGCATCATTGCCGGATTGTTTAGGTGGGGTGCCTTTTCCTGTGAAGATTAAGCGAGACCAGTAGGATTTTAACTGGCTGGACGATTTACCTAAAATCGTGCTGTTAAAAGCATTTCGAGCAGCAGCGCCATCGTCTTGGTCGATGGGTACAGCTTGAGATCCATCGGGGAAGCTTTTAGTTTTCCCTAGGAATATTTTGCCAACGGTTGCCTGATCGATTGCTGTATTTGGATTGTTATTGCTAACGATCACTGATATTTCAGCATTTGCAAGGCTAGAGGCCAGACCGATAAGGAGTATGGAGCATGAGTGCTTTAGTATTTTCATTGTCTTTCTCCTTAAAAAACTACGTCTACAGCAACGCTGTATAGGGTTGCAGAATCGCCATCAGCGCCAAGTGCGGTTTTTTCATCGTTGTTTTGAATTTCTAATTTCAACGCGGTACCTGAATCATAATCGTAACGTAAGCCAACGATTATGCTGCTTTGTTCTGATTCTAAAGGCAGTTGCTTTTGAATTTCTCCTTCCTTCCCAGAATCAAAGCTATCCTTTTCTGTTGTATAGGTTAAATGGGGGGTGAAATCTCCGACCCGAGCAGCAACTCCGATGAGCCATGCTTGGTCATCTAAAAATAACGAAGATTCGTGTTCCAGTGCAGTCCATTCCATCACGGCGCTGTATGTTCCGTCATCGTATGTAAAAGCGGCTTCCACAAATTGGCTGGTTTGCCCTGTGAAATTGAAGTCTTCAGCAGCGCTTGTATCGCCAACGCCCGTTAGTCCGGCAAGTGCGGCATTCCCTGTGGCTGTACCAACATCGACACCATCAGGTACTAAGCCAATTGCTCCTGCGGCACCGACTGCAGCACCAAGAGCCGTTGTTGTATCGGTGGTGTCCATGATTATTTCGGCTTGATGGTAGCTAAGGCGAGTGCCGAAATTCCCCATGTTTGTCGTTAGTGCTAAGCCTGCGAAATTTCGATAATCTGATGCGTATACATCGGTACCTGTATTAAAATCACCTTGAAAGCGACCATAATAAACTTGAACGCTGCCATCTATGCTGCCAGAGCTAAAGCGCTGAGTTAAGTCCACTCCATCAAGTGAAGAGAAAGGCACGCGATAGACTTCGCTAGGGGGACGGATCCAATTGAAGGCGTAACCAACTTCCAGAAAATCAGAATATTGAAAGAAGGGGATGCGTAAACGGCCCATACGTAAATCTAGATCATCATTAGCTGCATATGTGACAAAAGCCCAAGCAGCTTCTGTAGAGTAATCATCACTGCCGCGTGAAACTAATTGACCTGTTGCAGAGGTAGAATCATTTACTTGCTTCTGAATTTGTAAGCCTAAAACCGTATCGTTTTTAAAACCGCCTTGGTTATCAGCTCCTGCTATCGATGCTTTATTATCATCCAGCATACTGGCGCCGACGCTTAGGAAGCCATTTATATTCAGATCACTAGCCATAGCGGGCGAGGCAATCGCTAGTGCTAAAAGAGAGGGGGCCCAATGTGTTTTTGTTCTCATAGTCTTCACTCTTTGGTTGTCTATATTTCAACTCTAGTAAAATTTTGTATATTTACAAATAATTGCATTAATGCGGTGCACGATCCTGTACTCGAGAAAATACGTCTATTTTTGTGCGCGATATAAACCAGTACTGAAACTCAAGGTCTGTCGTGGAAGCGGTTGTTATTTTGCTGTATCATTTGCGCCACAATTTTCAAGTGTTTCTTTCTTTGTTAAGAAGGCACTGTTTTATCTTTGTTTCCTTTGTTATTGATGGAAACTGACTTAATTGAGTTTTTGAGGCTATAAAATGACTGAGTACGTTCAAAGTGGTGGCATTCAAGTTGCCAAAGAGCTATACGATTTTATTAACGACCAAGCGATTCCGGGTACTGGTCTTGAAGCACAAGATTTTTGGGCTAAGTTCGATAAGCTTGCTAACGAACTAGCCCCTAAAAACCGCGCGCTTTTGGCTAAGCGTGAAGATTTACAAGCTAAAATCGATGCGTACCATACTGAACGTGCGGCTCAGCCTCATAACGCTGTTGAATACAAAGCGTTCTTGCAAGAAATTGGTTACCTAGTACCTACCGGTGAAGATTTCGCTGCAACGACCGTTAACGTAGAGCCAGAAATCGCTAAAATGGCCGGTCCGCAGTTAGTTGTACCGATCATGAATGCCCGTTTTGCATTGAACGCTTCTAACGCACGCTGGGGCTCTTTATACGATGCTCTTTACGGTACTAAAGCAATATCTGAAGAAGATGGCGCTACTAAAGGCCCTGGTTACAATCAGGTTCGTGGCGACAAAGTTATCGCTTATGCTCGTGGCTTCTTAAATGATTCTGCACCTTTGGCTGCTGGCGATCACGCTGATAGCACTAGCTATGCAATTGTTGATGGGGCACTGCAGGTTACTTTAAAAGACGGCTCGAAAACTGGCCTTAACGATGCTGGCAAGCTACAAGGCTTTGTAGGCGATGCGGCTGCTCCTACCGGTATTCTTTTGCAAAATAACGGTCTACGTTTTGAGCTTCAATTCGATGCCACCAGCCCAATCGGTTCTACTGATGCGACTGGCATGAAAGATATCCTAATGGAATCTGCTTTAACAACCATTATGGATTGTGAAGATTCTGTAGCCTGTG
Source organism: Oleispira sp. (assembly GCA_036960605.1). Lineage (GTDB taxonomy): Bacteria > Pseudomonadota > Gammaproteobacteria > Pseudomonadales > Oceanobacteraceae > Oleispira. Next base: position 197,800 of record JBALXI010000001.1, read on the forward strand.
TTGATGGCGAAGATAAAGTTGTCGCATATGGCAACTGGTTAGGCCTTATGAAAGGTGATCTTTCAGTTGAAGTGAAAAAGGGCGCAAGCTCTTTCACTCGTAAGATGAATCCTGATCGTGAATACATGGGTGTAAATGGCGAGACTTTCTCTGTGAAAGGTCGTTCTATGTTGTTCATCCGTAACGTGGGTCACTTGATGACTAACCCTGCGATCTTATTGGCTGACGGTGCTGAAGTACCTGAAGGCATTATGGACGCAATGATGAGCGTGATGATTGCGATGCACGACCTGAAAGGTAATGCACCGTTCCAGAACTCTACTACCGGTTCTGTCAACATCGTTAAGCCTAAGATGCACGGCCCTGAAGAAGTGGCTTTTGCTAACGATATTTTCGCCGCGGTTGAAGATGCATTAGGTCTTCCTCGTTTTACAGTTAAAATGGGTATCATGGATGAAGAGCGTCGCACTACGGTTAACTTGAAAGAGTGTATCCGCGCCGCCGCAGATCGTGTTGTATTCATCAATACGGGTTTCTTAGACCGTACCGGTGATGAACTTCATACGTCTATGTTAGCGGGCCCGTTTGTTCCTAAAACTGTGATGAAGCAGCAAACTTGGATTGGCGCTTACGAAGATTGGAACGTTGATACCGGTCTAGAGACAGGCCTTTCTGGTCGTGCTCAAATCGGTAAAGGCATGTGGCCTATCCCGGATGAAATGGGTCAGATGATGGAGCAGAAAATAGCTCATCCTAAATCTGGTGCAAACACAGCTTGGGTTCCGTCGCCAACAGCGGCTACTTTGCACGCGATGCATTATCATACAGTCGACGTTTTTGCGGTTCAAGAAGGTCTTAAGACCCGTAAGCACGCTTCTGTTGATGATATCTTAACTATTCCTCTAATGGATGATGCGCAGAAAGCGGCTTTGACTGCTGAGCAAATCCAAACTGAAGTTGATAACAACTGTCAGGGTTTATTGGGTTATGTTGTGCGTTGGGTTGATGCGGGTATCGGTTGCTCTAAAGTTCCAGATATCAATAACGTTGGCTTGATGGAAGATCGCGCGACTTTGCGTATCTCTTCTCAGCACCTAACTAACTGGTTAGAGCACGGTATCTGCAGTGAAGAGCAGATCAAAGAATCCTTGCAGCGTATGGCAGCAATTGTTGATGGTCAGAATGCAAATGATCCAACGTACATTGCTATGGCACCTGGTTTTGATGGTATCGCTTTCCAAGCGGCATCGGATCTTATCTTCAAAGGTAAGACTCAGCCAAGCGGTTATACTGAACCACTACTTCACGCTTACCGTTTGAAGTATAAAGCTCAGTAATGGGTCTTCTTAAGACTTAAGCTACAGAGTTAATGATTCATTTTGAATGAATTATAAAAAGCCCAGCATTGCTGGGCTTTTTTGTGCCTTGTATTCATGGGGTTAACGGGTAAAACTTGAGTAAATCAAAATATATTTCACCTCAAATAGCGAGCCCTGGGTTAAACTGAGTGAAAATAATAATGAGTCTGACTAACATGCCGTCGAATTTTACCGTGTTACTGTTTCTATTGATCTCAATCTTAGTATCTGCTTGTTCAGGTAATAGCAGCTCTAGAAGCACCTCTATACCGGATACATTGAACATTGTCGTTGGCGTAGTCCAGTCAGGAAATGCGGATAATGTCGCCGTGCAAGGTGTGGCAGTGACGGTGAATGGTCAGCTAACCCTTGATGAAGAAACAGGGGCATTGACGGGTGTGCAAACGACAACCGACTCTCGTGGTCGCTTTGCCATCGGACTCGATTATGACGATCCTTCCGCTATTATTTTATTCGCACGTGGGAGTGAAGTCTCAGCCGAAAATGAAGTCACTCTGATTCAATGCAAACTGCCACAAGGTTGTCCGACGAAACAGGGTTTTAGCAATGAAATTACTAGGATTGCTTTTTCTGACAATTACCGAACTGAATATTATTATGATTATGTCGTTAATGAGGAAGAAGATGAGCTTCCTGCGACGGATGACGAGTTCAGCGCTTATGATAGAACCTTATGGTCGGCAGCTTTAGAAATTGCTGCAGAAGGGCAATTCATTAACATTAACGCCGTGACTGATATAGCAGGAGCCTTTAGCTTTTCCACCTATGTTAATGATGGAACTGGGGTTTGTAATGCGCAACAGTGTGATGCTAATCAGCAAGCTCCTGGTTACTTTAGTAAGTACGGCATTATGAAGGCAAATACCCAGGTGTCTAACTTAATTGGTATTTCAGATATAATTTCAGTAGAGCCTGCTGATATCACTAGTTTGGATACGATATCTGCAACTTCTTCGAGTAATCTTCAAGCCAGTATTCGTTATGGTGCTTTGATTGCGGCCTTGCAACAGATTCAATTGACCTATGATAACGGCTTAGCGGATAGAACTGAGCGCCGTTTTCGTCGAGTCCTTAATAGCCAGTTCTCTCACAATCGTGGGCAGTTATATCAAAAAGATGCGCCACTTTTTTATGATAAGGTTAAGCAAGAGGATGTTGAGTACGTTTTAACCAAAGAGCTTTGGTTTACTACGGCCAAAGACATATTGACTGCGGCTAATACTCATTTTGTTGATCTAAACAAAGTCTTACCGATAGAAGTAGGCAGTGTGATTTCTGCATTTCAACTTGAGCTACTAAGCCTTGAAGCGGGTAAGCTAACTCAAGCCACTCCCTTAATCAGTGAAAGTATTGCTGACAGCTATAATAACGAAATCGATTTTACCAAGGCTATGTTGAAGCACCTGGTATCCGCTGCTGATGAATTTAGTAATCCTGAATATCGTGCCAAAGCAAAAGCGTATCAGCAGCAATTACTCGAAATAGGGGATGAGGTCAGTCCTGCATTTAATATTATTACCAGTAGCTTGCTGGACATTTACGGCTACTACTTATCTTGTACTCATACCAGTTGTGATGCTGCGAATTCATGGCATACGTTCAATACTGATTTCGATGCGGCAAATAAAACATTAACCCTAACGTTTTCTGCGGCAGAAGGTGACCAGCTGGTGATATCCCAGCGTGTGGTCGATTTGATTACCGATGATGCTAATGATACGCCGACTGAATCTTTGGCTATCGATGTGGTATTTAAAGGCGTACTAAAAAAAGATAAGTTAACGATAATAACGGATTTCAGTGAAGAAAAGCGCGGTGATGCGAGTCTGCGTATTTCATATAATGAAATCGTTACTCAGGTAATGCCAGATGCTGCGCTGGCTGACAGTAATTCTTCTATGCCTACTGCAGGTCAAATTTATCCTGTGGCTTATGAATTTAGCTTTACCTCTCTAGAAATGAAATATCAGCCTGAGGATGCGGCAAAGGAATTAACAGTTCAAGGCGCGTATTCTTGGTTACTGCGCGGAGTTAAAGACGTACGTGATAAGAATGCCCCAACAAAATACAATTTAAATAACCTTACACTGGTGATGAATGTATCGGGTCCTGAGCTGGGTCTGCTTAACGAAGACGCTTTGACCGATAATGTGGTTATGAGTCTCGTTGCGAGTGGCTTCAATACTTCAAATTATTATCCTGATTCTACCTTCCCTGAGTGGGATAACTATTTTGTGCCAGCTGAAGGTCATCGCTTTGGTGCGAACAGTGGTATCGATATTCTTGAAACTTCAATAATCGATTATACATTCCCAAAAATAAATGCCGATGGCAGTTCAGTCACGGGGGCTATTGTTGATGGTATTGTCGTTGCAGGTAAAGACACGCTTGTAAAAGTATTAAGGTTCGATTATTTACACTCAGGCTCGGCGGCGTTTGTTGTTTATCCGGCGGGTGCTGATAGTCAATATTTAGGCCTATTATGTTCAATTACCCCGCAAAATGAACCGTATTTTGAACTGGGTCAAATTTCTAATATCGGCACGCCAAATTCTAGTGGAGCGGATCCTGCTAGTGTTTTTGATTGTATCTCACAGAGTTTTTATGAAGGCGAGGCAACGGTCAATAATTTCATTAATCAACTATGGGATTTAGACCCTCAGGTTAAAGATTTTATTCGTGCAATCAATGTTATAGGAGAGGGGGTTTATTTTGCTGATCTTATTGCTGTAGGAGAAACTAGACTGCCAGTATTTGCGGCGGGGAAAGCTCAGTTTACCGGTACTATGCAAGCCCCGGCGATGCTAGGGATAGATAATATTCGATTACAAATACGGCCGCAGCTAGTTAATTCAAGCAATACTGCCAAGCTAGCGGAAGTGGCGTTGGATTTGAATTTGGTAAGGCCGACGGCCAGCTCGATCAATCTTGGACTGTTCATCGCTTATAATCCTGATCAAATTTTAAATACAGACGATGGTCTACCTGTCGTGGCTGCTGGCGATGATGTTGAGAGTTATTATGTGGCTTTTAAAACATTAGCGAATGGGAATGAAATTGGTGAGTTTATCTTTAACTGGTATGGGGCTCAGTTAATCGATGGTGGCGACGGCTCTAAATATTTACAAGATTATGATTCAAGTAACCCAGCGCCGAAAGAAGATTTCCTGTTTAATTTAGGCACCGATGTTGCCTATGGTGAGACCGATGCTAATGCCGGTTATACCCGTTGTGGATTTGTTTTTTCTGGCGATGATAGTGAACGCGACTGTCAGGCGATTGCCTATCTTACTTTTAGAGGTTTGGTCACCGGCACCCTTCGTGAAGAGCGTGAAGGGGTCTATGTCGCTCGCTTTATTGATGGTAGTTGGATGGTGGTAGGGAATTGAAATTTACTTTAGTTGCTGTCTTGTTCTTGCTGGCGATGAATCAAGCATACGGTCAGCAAAGTATTTATTCTAATTTTGATTCCGTCGTCAGCTCAGAATCAGTGCCTATCAATGACATGTTGACGGGCTGGGGTGGCTCCTATCAGCGTGGCGAGGTGGTTTACGCAGATGTCAGCTGGTCCTTTGGTTTTAAGAGTGATCTTGTTTTTGCGGATAAGGCTTTAGGGCAGTTGAGTCTTCAGCGAGAATATCGACGCTATTACTATTTGAATTACGATAAAGAAACTTCCGATTATTATCGAGCCTTAGAGTTAGGTAATACCTTAACGAGCACTAAGAAACTAGATTTAACGTTTAAGCAATTTGATGCTCCAGGTCTTTCATTAGGATATGAAAGCGAAGTATTTCAGCTAGAATCGTTTAATGGGCAGTTTGGTTTTGATCTCGCCATGTATCGGCCAGGTCACTTTCAGTTTGGCAGTGTGAAGGGTATTGCAGAGGCGGGAGAGGCTGAGGCTGCTTCAGGGCTTATTGATTATCGCTATGATGACGATAAATTGTTAGATCATCAGGCAGAGGTAGATAAGGGGTTAGGCTTTAGTATTAGTGCCAATTTTTTACTGGCGTTAGGAGCATGGCAGGCTGAGGTCGAATTAAAAGATTTATTTAATCGTTTTCAGTGGGAAAATGGTGCCTTCACTCAAGGTTGTATCAATGTAGGGGGAGGTGCTGGCGCTCAGTGTGATGCAGAAGGTGCGGCATCAGGAATATCCGGACAGGGTATAATAACGGAGCGCATTCCTTTCACCTTAAATACCCGCATTGAGCATCAGTTAATGGATATTAGTCTTAACGGCTTGGTGCACGATCGCTATTATCGCTTAGGGTTGGAAAAAGGTGTGCAGACAAGCCTAGGGCGTTTGGGTTTTTTCTTGTATTATCCTCGTTTGGCTGGACTGTCTTGGCAGACGAGTTTCTTTAATATTGAACTCGGCGCAGATACCCTCAAACTTTCTCAGGCGCGTAATTTTCAGCTCAATATGGGTGTTAATTGGCACTGGTAGCGCATATATTTTGCTAGCTCATATTGTTATTGAGAGGCAGCTCATGTTTATTGGTAACTCATGTATTTAGATTACTTTGGCTTAACTCGACTGCCTTTTTCAATAGCCCCTGACCCAGATTTACTCTATCTCAGTCCTGCCCATCATGAAGCGCTGGCGCATTTGAATTATGCGTTGACAGCTCATGGTGGCCTAATCTGCTTAACCGGCGAAGTGGGGATGGGGAAGACAACACTCTGCAGAGCTTTTATTGAGCAAGTGCCTGAGCATGTTGATATAGCTTATATTTTCAATCCAATGCTGTCGGCGCCAGAATTATTACAGTCTATTTGCACTGAGCTAGAAATATCTTGTGAGAGTGTGACAGGAGAAAAGCCGCTAAGTAATAAGCAGTTGATTGATCGTTTATATGAAGCCTTGATTGAGCGTTATGCCAGTGGCCGCAAAGTAATTTGTATTATCGATGAAGCCCAAAGCATGCCGGCGCCGTTGCTGGAACAGATCCGCTTGCTGACGAACCTAGAAACCAATCGTGATAAATTGCTAACCTTAATCTTGGTGGGCCAGCCAGAACTACAAGATATCCTTGCTCAACATTCTACTAGACAATTAGATCAGCGGATTACGGCGCGCTTTCATTTGCCCGCGATGAACAAAAAACAACTCAAGCCTTATATGCAACATCGACTAATGCAAGCAGGATGTGAGCAAGAGATACTCACCGATGGTGCGATTTCTGCTATTTGGTCAGGTTCTAATGGCATTCCGCGCTTAATTAACAGTATCGCCGATAGGGCACTTTTGGGCGCTTATGCGACAGGCAATTCGTGGGTCACTAAGGCTATTGCCAAACAGGCTGTCAGTGAAGTTGTTGGGCGCCCGAAAAATCACGGGTTTAAGTATGCAAAAGGCTTAGTCTACCTTGCTACGGTCACTCTGTTGGCAACATCCTTATCGTTGTTGGATCTCGGAAAGTTAAATGGGATCAATAACCTGTGGGGATTCAATCCCTATCAACGTCTTGCCCAGGTTAATGGTTTAGATGTCTCTGCTGTTGATTTAAGTAATTGTCAGGAGATCAAAAAAAATAGTGAGTTTGCTTGTCTGGAACTTGATTGGTCATTAGTTGAGTTGAAAAGCTTGCAGCAACCTATTGCAATATTCGATGGTGAACATTGGCAAGTTGTCACTGCAAATCAATTATCGATTCTGCCGCTGCGCAGCCTTATATTGTGGCAGCCCATTGAAGGATTTAAAAAACCGGTTAAGCCGGGTGAGTCTCACTCGCTTATCGCTTGGGTTAGAGAGTCATTGGCGGATGTGTCTTCATACAGTGAGTGGCAAGTCATCGCTCCTGATGGAGCACCTCAGCATGATTTCCATTTTTATTACGATCCCATACTGTCTCACAAAGTGTCGTCCTTTCAGCGTCAGGCAGGTTTAAAAGCCGATCGAATTATTGGCTTAAAAACCTTATTGGCGTTGCAGGCTAAAAACCTTAAGGACCGAGGGGAGATCAAGATTTCACAGGATCTTGCATTGGATGAGGGCGCTTAGATGTCTTATATATTACAGGCATTAAAAAAATCTGAGCAGGAGCGCGAACTTGCGGCGCAAAGTCCCGCTATTATGTTTGCTGAAAAATCGAGTGGCATAGAAAGGCTTGTGGCTAATAATGTTGAAAAACCAGCCAGCTTTCCTGCTTGGCAAAAAGGGTTGATTGCTCTCGCCGCACTGTTGCTGGTATTAGTTTTGGGTTATTTACTTCAAGGCTCTAATGTTAAACCAGCAGATCGGATAAGCGGTGAATTAATGTCGGTGGATAGATTAAATCCAGCGATTGTGCCTAGTGAAGCGGAAGGTGTCTTAAAAGAGGTTGTTTTAACGGAAGCTGTTTCACAGGAAAAAGCGTTATTGAATCAAGTCGATAACGAAATCACTGAACTAGCAATACCGCATCAGATCATTAGGCCAAAGAGAGCAGTAGAGCAGGCATCTGACGATATTAAATTGTTAATTCCTAATATTGTTATTAGCAGCCATATCTACAGTTCATTACCCGAGCACCGCAGTATTGTTGTTAATGGCGAACGCCTAGTTGAAGCCGACTTTATTACGGCTCAAGTGCAAATTAAAGAAATAACACATCAAGGTATGATTATTGATGTTAATGGTTGGCCGTTGGTGGTTAGTCGCAGTCGTGGTTGGAGTCGTTAGAAACCGTGTTATCGCAAAAGTTAAAAGATGAAATTCAAACGTTATACCGCAAGCTCGTTGAAAAAATGAAGCTAACCCCGCGTATGGGGCAGCGCGTGATGATTGCAGAAATAGCCAAGTCATTAGGTGCCATCGTCGAAGATGATAAAGAAGAGCGCTCCAATGAAGCGGGTATCGTCGTCGTTGAAGCGGGTACCGGAACGGGTAAGACCTTAGCGTATCTAACCGCGACACTGCCGATGGCGATGGCGGCTGAGAAAAAGCTACTCATTTCAACGGCTACTATTGCTCTGCAAGAGCAGATTCTCGATAAAGATATTCCAGCATTCAGAAAAAACTCAGGCATCCCTTTCAAGTTTGCTTTAGCAAAAGGCCGCGGGCGTTATTTGTGTTTAATAAAACTGGATAAAGCGTTGCAGCAAATGTCGGGTTTATTATCGACTGTGGATTTGTTTGATCAGGCACCAGAAGCTGCAGATCAGGCTCTGTATGAGGATCTTTTATCTTCTTATGGGCGTGGTGACTGGAATGGCGATAAAGATCGCTTAGGTTATGAAATCGAGCCGAGCCAATGGCGCCATCTAACCGCGACCCACAGAGAGTGCTCAAACCGTCGTTGTGAGCAGTTTCAGAATTGTGCTTTTTATAAGGCACGTGGTGAGTTAGATACTGCCGATATTATTATTGCTAACCATGATCTTGTGCTTTCTGATTTGGTTTTGGGTGGTGGTGCGGTATTACCAGCGCCTGAAAAACTTATTTATGTCTTCGATGAGGGGCATCATCTGGCAGACAAAGCACTGAATCATTTTAAAGTTGAAATTGGAGTGCGTTCCCAGCGCCAGTGGTTAAAGCAGTTAGAAAAGGCGTTGGAGCAATTGATTACTCAGGGCGGCATTCCTAATACGATGATGCACAGTATTAGGAATGCTCCGGAACAAATCAGCGAATGCCAACAGGCGTTGACGTTTCTTTGGCCAATGGTGCAAGAAATGTTGGGGGAAGGCGAGCGTTTGCGTTTTGAATTTGGTCGTGTGCCAGATGAACTAAAAGCTCTACTGCAGAACTTGAAAACACCTCTGCAACCCTTGTTGCAATGTTTGGATAAATTAAATGAAGCGCTGCAAAAATCCCTCGATCCTAAAGAAGAGGGTGAATTTGAGCGCGTAGTCGCTGAAAGTTTTCAAGCCCCTATTGGTATCTTGTTTTCTCGCTCAGAAATATTATGGGATGGGCTAATTTGGTTGTTGGCTGAAGAAGCGGCGGATGTAACTCCGTATGCCCGCTGGATGTCGAAAACGGCGTATGGCGAGGATTGGGATATTCAGTTGTGCGTATCGCCCATTCGAGTCGCAGAGCAGTTGCGAAAAAGCCTGTGGTGGCGTTGTTATGGCGCGGTTGTGACGTCAGCGACATTGACCTCGTTAAATACGTTTAATCAAATAGCCATTGAAACAGGGCTGCCTCAGTGGGCTAATTTTCAGAAAGTGGTCTCTCCTTTTGATTATCCAAACCTGGGTACTATTCGTGTGCCTAAGCTTCAGCACGATCCTAAAGCGGAGGGTTATCAAGAAGAGATCAATAATTGGCTTCAAAATAATATTAATCTCAAAGAGGGCAGCTTGGTTTTGTTTAGCTCGCGCGCTCAGATGAAGGCCTGTAATGACGCACTCTATCCAAAGTGGCGTGATGATTTATTAGTACAGGGATTTTTACCTAAATCAGAAATTGTGAAGCGTCATCAAGAAAAAATTGATAAAGGAAGGGGCGGCGTTATTTTTGGCCTGGCAAGTTTTGCAGAAGGTATAGATTTGCCCGGTGATTATTTGACCCATGTGGTAATTGTTAAGATACCTTTTGCCGTGCCAGATGATCCTTTACAGGCCGCGACTAGCGAATGGATGGAAAGCCAGGGCCGAAACCCCTTTATGGAACTTACGTTACCCGCGGCATCGGTACGTTTGGTTCAGGCAGCAGGACGTTTGATTCGAAAGGAAGATGATGTTGGCGTCATTAGTATTTTAGATAAGAGAATTGTGGCCAGCCGTTATGGTCGCCTTTTACTGGATTCATTGCCGCCTTTTAAGCGACAAATTGATTGATGAGTCTTAAGTATAAGTAGTACGGATATAAAGTAGCAGGCATAAAAAAAGACCTTCAAAGGTCTTTTTTTATGCCTGCTTTTCAAGTACTGCTCTTCAAGTATAGCTAAGCAAGACGCAAGTTCTCTGCCATGGCAGGCATACTGTGTGGATTGAACTCATCAATACTTTCTAGTAGCTCGATTAGCTCGTCAGCTGCTTTGAAATCACGTTGAATTAGAATACAGCGTAGATTTTTTTGATTACGTTCTATAATGCGAACATGAAAGTGATGTTTCATGCCATCCACTTGAAGCTGTAAGCCTTTTGAGCTTTCGCTAAGCGTTAAATCACTGTGGTTTAAGTTGATTTGGCAGCCTGAGAAGTTGATATCAACAATGCGGATGTCGTGTTCAATTCCTGTTGTTTCATCAACTAATATTGCTTTGTCATTTTCAAGCGTTAACCGAGGCTGTAAGCGGCGCTCTTGAGAAAAATAAGAATCTTGGAATAAGCGAGTGCCGGCAATACCTTCAATGCTCTGATCTAATATAAAACGATAGAAAAGATCGGAAGTTATGTCTCGACGTTCAAACTGAGATAGATGGTCGGCATCTTCAATCACGGCAAACTGTGCATCGGCACAAGAAGCGGCGAATGCAGCATTTTCTTCCGGCAAGGTGAAGTTATCAAACTCACCTGTAGCGACTAACGTCGGGCAAGTCGGAAACTTATCAAAACCATCAAAGCGTAAAAGGCGCTGTGTATTCTGCGCGTAACGTTTCTGTTCGTTATCGTTTAAACGCGCCACTTGGCGATACAGTAAACGACGGTAGGTTTTGCCTACTTCGGTTTCTTGCATGCGATTGTGGTTGATTAGATTAGAGACAGCGGTTGCAGCAAAGGCTTTCAATTCACCTTGCGCCAGTAAATTTAGCGAGTCTTCTAATAACAATACCAAGGTATCGCGGCGGAAACAGGTAATCCCTGAAACGAGTAATCTTTGTACGAAACTTGGGTATTCTGCCGCGAATAAGGTTGCCATGGCAGAGCCATAGCTGATACCAACCATTATTACTTGCTCTACACCTTGAACTTCAAAGAAACCTTTGAGTAGCGATGAGAAGTCTTTTAGATCCAGCTCTGGTGCAAGTTGGTCATTGCTACCTTGAGACGGGAGATCTAATAGAATCACAGGGTGAGTTTGGTATACCAGCTCTACTTCTGATTTAAATGAAGTAAAACTTTGGAATGCGCCACCTAAAAATACAACCGGAGTGTTGCCAACATTCTCAGGTTGAGAGAATAGATGGAACTCAAGTTTATAGCGTCCAATCATCTGGATACTAGGGGCTTGCTTTAGACTGTTTGGTTCGAATGTAGAAAACTGCATGGGCAATCTCGACTTCATTTTTTCTTATAGTCTCAAGATTATGCTTCATTTATAGACAGATATCTATAGGTGTCGTACATCTTTACTAAATTAATAGAAAATGAAATCGTCGCTGTAAGTTGTTGATATATAAGGATTAATTTGAATTCTTAACAGCTTGGGCCAGTGCATTGGCCCAAATTGGGGTAACTATTCTAGTGAGAATGGTCTACTTAGGAAGGTTTAGTGTGTACTCAATATGAGATGGGGTGACGTTGACACCAATTTCGCCATTGGGGCTGGCAATTTGTTGAGAATTGAAGTTTCCTAGGTTGGGGATTTTTATGGTGAAAGAGTTGCCATCTGCAGAAAAATTAGAATTGGTAGGTAATGAAGATGAAATATCTAAGTCGTCAGGTAGTGATGCCTTAAAATCTAAGCTGGTTAGGTCAATGGGCCCAGTAAGGGAATATGCAGCTCGTATTTTGTCTAAAGTCCCTTCTGAAATAGGCGCTTTAAGAAATTCAGTGGTAGCCAGTGGAAGCTGTGGCGCTAAGTTATTGTCTAGAGCTCTTAAATTGTTCAAATCGTCGTAAGTGCTTAGCTCATAGCTGATTGAAGAAACCGAATGAGTTTGATCTTGCGGCAGTAATTGAGTGGCTTCTTCTATAGGTGTTACTTTCAGTTTCACGGGTACGGAAGGCGATTTATTTTCCGGTTTTTGCTGACGAACGATAACCGTCGTATCTTTTATATAAGTATCAGTTAGCTCTTCGGATGAAAGAGAGCTGATCTCGGCCCAGGCGATAGAATTAACCAGCAATAAAAGCGGGATAGAAATGCTAACGTTGATGATTGAGCTTTTCTTGAGGTTCTTATTCATGCTGGGTTCCATACATTAAGACAATGATGTTATTTTTATCCTAGCCTAGGCTATTTAAGAAGCAAGGTCGTTTACGTCAAGTTGACACCAGTTAAGTAGACATTGCTTAATACTCCCCTAGGATCATTTTTTTTATAACAAAAATCAAGGAAATCCGTCAGTTACTGCGATAGCGCTTCTAAAGCAGCTGTGTTTTAATCCGCCTATGAAAAAATCACTTCCCCTATTTATCGGCTTTCGCTACTTAGCAGCAAAACGTCGAAATCACTTTATTTCTTTTATCTCAGCGTCTTCTATGGTCGGCATGACCTTGGGTGTTGCGGTACTTATTCTCGTATTATCAGTTATGAATGGTTTTGACCAAGAATTGCGCGAGCGCATTCTAGGGATGATCCCTCATGGTGTGATTTATGAACGAGGCGGTGTCCAAAATTGGCAAGAACTGGCGGAGGAGGTTGAGAAATTCCCTGGTGTAGTTGCTGCTGCACCGTTAACACGCCTGCAAGGCATGATGGCTTATCAAGGTCGCGTACAGGGTGCTATGGTAACCGGTATTGACCCCGCGGCTGAAAAGCGCGTTTCAATATTACCTGATCATATGGTGCAAGGTGAACTGTCGTCGTTAACCGCTTCCGGTTTTAATGTGGTTATGGGTGAAATTTTAGCCCGCCGTTTAAACTTGGTTATAGGCGACAAAGTAACGCTGATGCTGCCCGAAGCGACCTTGTCTCCGGCCGGTATTTTACCCCGTATTAAGCGTTTAACGGTGTCAGGCATATTCTCAGTGGGTGCTGAACTGGATGCTAATCTTGCGGTTATTCATCTGGCTGATGCACGAAAACTTGCTCGCCTTGCAGGTGAAGCCCAAGCCTTAAGAATTAAGACAGAAAACTTATTCACTGCCCCTAAGTTGGTTTGGCAATTGGTGAGTCAAGTTGAGGGTATTTATTCCGGCAGTGACTGGACCAGAACGCATGGCAATTTATTTCAAGCAATCAAGATGGAAAAAACCATGATTGGTTTGCTGTTATTAATCATTGTCGCGGTTGCTGCGTTTAATATTATTTCAACACTCGTTATGGTGGTTACCGATAAACAGGCCGATATCGCTATTTTAAGAACGATGGGGGCCACACCGAATACGATCTTACAGATTTTTATGGTGCAGGGTTTGGCCATCGGTGTGGTCGGTGTCGCACTGGGTACGGTACTAGGGATTATTGGTGCGTTGACCGTTTCTGATGTTATTGCTTGGATAGAGCAGGTGTCTGGAGTGCAGTTTTTAAATAGCGATGTGTACTTTATCAGTTATTTACCTTCGCAATTGCTCTGGTCAGATGTAGCGGTTGTTACTTCTAGTGCGCTGGTGCTGAGTTTTCTTGCGACTATTTATCCTGCGGTAAGGGCGTCAAAAATTCAACCAGCAGAGGCGTTACGCTATGAATGATATTATCTTAGACGCCCAAGGGCTTAGCAAAACGTATCGCACGGGGCCTGATGAAGTTATTGTTTGGGCAGACGTTGATTTACAAGTACATGTTGGTGAAACGATTTCAATTATCGGAGCCTCAGGCTCGGGTAAAAGCACGTTATTGAATGCGCTAGGCGGATTGGATTCTATCGATGGCGGCGAAGTCGTATTAGCCGGGCATAAGATTCATTCTCTAGCGGATGTAGCACGAACTAAATTACGTAATCGCGATTTAGGCTTTGTATATCAGTTTCATCACTTGCTGCCTGAATTCAGTGCGCTTGAAAATGTGATGATGCCATTGCTCATTCGTGGTGAGAAATCCAAAGTGGCTAAGGCTAGGGCGTTAGTCTGTTTAGAGCAGGTTGGACTTTCTCAAAGGGTCGAGCACAATCCCGCAGAGTTGTCGGGTGGTGAAAGGCAGAGAGTTGCTATTGCTCGTGCCTTAGTCGGACAACCGAAAGTTGTTTTGCTAGATGAGCCGACGGGTAATTTGGATCAGCAGGCGGCACAGCAAGTAGAAGATGTATTATTAGCGTTGTCTGAAACGGTGGGTATGGCTTTTGTGATTGTTACTCATGATGAGGAGCTTGCAGGTAGAGCGAATCGCCGCTATAAATTATCGGATCGAACGCTTAGTGAAATGAGCTGACTTTTCTAAGCTAATGTTTCTAGGCTAGAACAAAAAAGAGAGCTTCGGCTCTCTTTTTTATATCACATCGTTTGTATCGCGAGCTGGTAAAGCAAATTTATCGTCATGTCCTGCAGTAATATTCATCTATATCGCTTATTAATTATTCTTACGTGCTAGGCGTTCACTTTTACGTTTATTCCAGTGTGATACAACGTTCATACGCCATAGAATACGCATTCCTACATAACCAGCTCCGGCAAAGAATAACCCAGCCAATATTGAGCCTAAATACAGCGGTACCCAAATTTCATTGAGCTCAGATAATAGTGATTCTAAACTCATGTCGCTATTGAATTCTCTGGCCGGAATATCCATCAAGTAGGCACCTAAGCTATAAGTCGCATAAAATAGCGGAGGCATGGTAATGGGGTTGCTTAACCAAACAAGTCCTATCGAGATAGGGAGGTTAGAGTTGAAATAAAAGGCGAGTAGTGCCGCCAATACCATTTGAAATGGCATGGGAATGAACGCACAGAAAATTCCGATGAAGAAGGCCTGTGCTACCGAACGTCTATTAAGATGCCATAAATTAGGCTTGCCCATAAGTGGTGCTAAGAAGGCAAGCGACTTGTTGTTTTTGACTTGTTCGGGTGTAGGAAAAAGTTTTTGTAATTTTTTCTTTGGCATTTGCTCGATTCTTTTGTGGTTTCAGCGATATCTGCCATGCTGATTATGGGCTGAATTATGCCCACTATCGTCAGGGGTAGCAATGAGACTCTGTTTAGTTAGTGCTATTTTAGCGTTAATAATGTCAATTCAATTTCAATCTGAGCAATTATGGTTTCAGGCCTTATTAATTGCAGCGGTGATTCTAGGTGCAAAATCAAGTGGCTGGCCTGTGCTCGTTGTCGCTGCGTTGTGTGTGATCTCGTCAGCGTATTATAGCCAGTATTGGTTAGCTGAGCGGTTAGAAAGCCGCCTTGCTAGTGATTTCTCGGGCATGCTTGTCACGGGTTATGGCGAGGTTGTTGGCTGTAGTGATAAAAGCTTTGGCGTTGAAAAACTATTGTTACGTGTCGGCTCAATAAAAAATGCCGAAAAAGAATTATTCCAACTTAAGCAATTGTCCTTAAACTTTTACCGACGTTTAGATAGAAACAGGTCAGGTAATGCTGGGTTAGAAAAAGATGCACACAAGCTTAAGGCAAAAATTCTTTGTGGCTCACAATTAAAATTCAGCGCAAAGCTTCGTGCACCTTATGGCTTTGCTAATCCTTGGGGTTTTGATTATGAGGCCTTACAGCTTAGTCGGCAGGTAGATGCCAGCGGGTATTTACTCACTCATGAGGTTGTGGGTGAGGCGCAAGGATGGAGAAGTCAGTTAATTGTTTTGCGTGAGCAATGGATTCAGCGCGCGGCGGCCTTGGAAGGTCCTGCGGGGCAGCTCGTACCAGCACTATTGTTTGGCGAGTCAGGGTACTTGCCAAAAGAGCAGTGGTTGGATTTTCAATTAACGGGAACCATTCATCTACTTATTGTCAGTGGGCTTCATGTTGGCTTCTTAATTTTTATGGTCACTAGCTTATGGTACATGCTGATAAGAATAGAGGTTTTGTTGCTTTTTCCTAGGGCCTCTTTTCTATTTAAGTTAACCCCATTAGTTTTGCTGCTGGCATGTGCAGCTTATGCCTATATGGCAGGCATGGGCTTGGCTATTCAGCGGGCAGGCTTGATGCTCGGCTTTGGTATCTGTGTTATCTATTTAAGGAATCACTGGTCGCTTCTTGATACTTTGTTATGGGTCATGTTGCTGGTGCTTATCGTTAATCCGTTATCTACTTTGTTTGTCGGTTTTTGGTTTTCTTTTGCCGCTGTGGGTGCGCTGCTAATGAGCTATTGTGGTCAAGTGAGTCATGCGACTGCTGCCAGTAATACGCATCCCAATGCTCAATGGCTCGCGGAGAAAATTAAGCTTGTATACCACCCGCAATGGGTAGTATTTATCGTATTGATGCCGTTGTTATGGTTGTTTCAGCAGCCACAGTCTTTACTGTCTTTCTTTATTAACATTCTGGCTATTCCTTTGTTGGGATTTGTGATTATGCCTTTAGCGCTGGTTGCCTTTATTTGGCCTGACGGTATGGCAGTTGATGCGTTGAATGCAGTGCTTAGCAATACTTTGATATTTCTGCATCAGGTTTCATTACTGCCCTCTTGGCTGGTCTATAAGCCCGCTGGTTTCTGGTTACTGATGTTGTTTCCTTTAGTCTTGATGACGCTGTGGATGCCGGGCGCTCCTTATAAACGGCTTAGTTTAATGCTTATTGTCTTGATCTTTTTCTTTCCGGTAATGGTGGAAGAAAACAAACTAGTCGTCTTTGATGTTGGGCAGGGGTTGGCGGTTTATGGTTCAACGGAGGAAAGCTCATGGCTTTACGATACCGGTGCTCAGTTTCGTTCAGGCTTTAGCTTGGGTGATGCCGTGGTGGCAAAAAATATCCTGGCTTTTAGGGGGAGAAATTTGGATTTATTATTTGTCAGCCATTCAGATAATGATCATGCCGGTGGTGAAACAGGATTACGTCGAAAAATAATGCCAGGATTAACGTATGCTGGCCAGTCGCGCGAAAATCATCATACTAATTGCCATGCGTTGAATGGTTGGCATCCACTGGGAGGAGAAGATCGTTGGCGGATCTTTAATTATCAAATTGATAATGCGAGCGATAATAATCAGTCCTGTGTTGTGCAAATTGAAATGGCGGGAAAGACCATTTTATTACCTGGGGATATCGATAAAAAAGCGGAGACTCTTTTATTGGATATTTACGGAGCTGAGTTGAAATCAGACGTGCTTATTGTCGGCCATCACGGCAGTAAGAGCAGCTCGAGTAATGAATGGCTAATTCAGGTTGATCCTCAAGTAGCAATTGTTTCAAGTGGTTTTAAAAATCGCTTTAAACATCCTCACACCAGTGTGATAAAGCGTTTTCAGCAACTTTCGATCCCTTTATTTAATACTGCAGATTCTGGCGCTGTTGAGGTCAAGCTAACAGAAACCTTGTCCATTACCCCTTGGCGTAAAAAAAATGCGCCAATATGGCGACAAATGTGATTTGATCCACGGATTCTATGCATCTGAGTATAGAGCTGTAGATCAAGCTTGTGCTAAAGTAGCGCCTATAAATCATAATAAGTTCATGTTGTTAGGAGATGTACCTGTGTTTGAGATCATCCAGAGTGGCGGTTGGATGATGATTCCGATCATCATTTGTTCAGTTTTAGCGGCAGCAATTTCAGGCGAGCGTTTTTGGACGTTGCGTACCAGTCAAATAGCACCTGCCAATTTATTAGGTCAAGTCTGGGGGTGGATGAAAAACAACCAGCTTGATGGCGAACGTATTAAAGAATTACGTGATAATTCACCTTTAGGTCGAGTATTAGCGGCGGGTTTGATGAATTCAAAGCACGGCCGCGACATAATGAAAGAAAGTATTCAAGAAGTCGCCAGTCATGAAATTCATGATATGGAACGCTATTTAAATGCTTTAGGAACAATTGCAGCAGTTGCCCCGTTAATGGGTTTATTAGGTACCGTTATCGGCATGATCAAAGTGTTCTCCGAAATTATGTTGGCGGGCACAGGTCAGGCGGGTGTATTAGCCGGTGGTATCTCTGAAGCGCTAGTAACCACCGCTGCGGGTTTGGCTATTGCGATTCCAGCCTTGATTTGTCATCGCATGCTGCAGCGACGCGTTGATGAAGTTGTTGTATTTATGGAGCAAGAATCACTTAAGCTTGTGGATGTATTACATGGTGAGCGTGAAGTCGCCGATGCACCAGAGAGCAATCCGGTTGGAGTTTAATTGTGAATTTTAAACGACAAAATAAAGAGATGGTGGAGGTTAATCTTACGCCGTTAATTGACGTCGTATTCTTGCTACTCATTTTCTTTATGGTCTCAACGACCTTTACTAAAGAAAATCATTTGAGCATTGATCTACCTGAGGCGAGTGCAGAATCGCAGCCGGTTGCGACTAATCGATTAGAAATTATAATTACAGCCTCGGGCAGTTATTCGATCAATGATAAAACCCTGGTCAATAATCAGCTGGATACTCTGAAGCGCGGTTTAGTAAAAGCCGCTAATGGTAAAAAAGGGCTGCCAGTCACGATTACTGCAGACGCCAATACGCCTCATCAAGCGGTTGTGCGTGCTATGGATGCCGCAGGGCAAACAGGCTTCGTAAATCTCAGTATTACAACTCGTAAAACCAGCGCTGAATAAGCGGCGCTGTTAAACGAATCTTTAGCGGAAAGTTAAGCATGTCAGAGCAAGCATCAGTAAGCCGTATCTATGGGCGCCTACTGACCTACGTTAAACCCTTTCTTGGTTCGTTTTCGTTAGCCATTCTAGGTTTCATTATATTTGCTTCAGCGGCGCCCTTGTTATCTAAAATGATGGGCGAAATCGTTGATGTCTTGGCAGCCCCTAAGAGAGAAGATGTTGATTTTATCGTATTCGCGATGGTCGGTATTTTTGCTTATCGAGGTTTAGGAACTTTCTTAGGTAAATATTTTATTGCGCGAGTCGGACGCGGTGTTGTTCATACTTTACGGACTGGATTGTTTAAGCACATGCTGACGTTACCCAGTAATTATTACGATGGTGAGTCGACTGGGCGTTTGATTTCACGCGTTATTTTTGATGTTGATCAGGTAACTGGGGCATCGACTCGAGCTTTAACTACCTTGATTCAAGATGGCTTAACCGTAGTTTTCTTGATGGGCTATCTTATTTACCTTGATTGGACGTTAACACTTATATTCTTGGCGTTAGCGCCCATTATTGGTGGCTTAGTTGCATTTGCCAGTAAGTTCTTTCGTAAATACAGTAAGCGCATTCAGCAATCTGTCGGTAATGTAACTCAGGTAACGAATGAGTCAATAAATGCTTACCGTGAGGTTCGTACCTTTGGTGGGCAAGAGTATGAAAATTCTCGCTTCAGTGAGGCCAGCGAAGATAATCGTAAGCAAGCCCTGAAGTTTGAATTAACCAACGCCATCAATGTTCCGCTCAATCAGCAAATCATTGCCTTAGGTTTGGGCTTTATGGTGTATATGATGTTTGATCGAGTATTGAATCAAACCATGAGTGCCGGTGAGTTTATGACTTTTATTACGGCCGCTTCCCTTATTGCCAAGCCCTTACGCTCGTTAACTGATATTAATTCTGTGATTCAAAAGGGTGTCGTTGGTGCCGAGTCTATCTTCACAGTATTGGATAGTGAAGGCGAAGTTGATAACGGTGATAAGGTGCTTGATCGGGCTAAAGGCACTGTAAAAATAAATGATTTGTCATTCAAATACCCATCTTCTGACGATTGGATATTAAGGTCTTTGAATGCCGAAGCGCAAGCGGGTAAAACCTATGCCTTAGTCGGGCGCTCTGGCAGTGGCAAAACGACATTGATGAGTTTATTGCCGCGCTTTTATCAAGCGCAGCAAGGCAGCATAACCCTTGATGGCAATAATATAGAAGAACTGACGCTTGCAAGTTTACGTCGTAACGTCTCTATCGTTAGTCAGCAGGTTGTTTTATTTAATACTTCAGTATTGGCTAATATTGCTTATGGTGAACTAAAGGATAAAACCCGTGAGCAGGTTATCGCTGCTGCCAAAGCCGCTCACGCTGATGAGTTTATTGTTACGATGAGTGAGGGTTACGATACGGTTATCGGTGATAACGGTGTATTGCTATCCGGTGGTCAGCGTCAGCGTATTGCTATCGCTCGAGCAATTCTTAAAGACTCACCCGTGCTGATTCTAGATGAAGCAACCTCTGCTTTGGATACTGAATCTGAACGCCATATTCAAAGTGCCATGGAAGAGGTGATGAAAGGGCGTACAACCTTCGTTATTGCTCACCGCTTAAGCACCATAGAAAGTGCCGATCAGATTTGGGTAATGGATAAAGGCGAAATTATTGAACGTGGTAGCCACTCTGAGTTACTCAATGCTAAGGGTGCTTATGCAAATCTGCACGCAATGCAGTTTCATGAAGACTGATTCAATATGAATTGGGGCATGCGAGAAATACTATGCTGAGTATTTTAGTCAATCGAATTGAGAAAAGCTGGTATCAGCAAAAGTGGTGGAATTTTTGGCTGCTGCCATTAACGGCTTTATTTTTTTTATTAAGTCATTCTCGGCGCTTATGGCTAACGCAGTTTGCTAAAGCTAAAAAGAATAATTTAATTCCTGTGATCGTCATTGGTAATATTACGGTAGGTGGGACGGGTAAAACCCCATTGACCTGTCAGCTAGTGAACTTATTGCACGAGCAAAAAATAAAGGTGGGCATTATTAGTCGAGGTTATGGCAGTAATGCTCCGTATTATCCTTATACTTTAGCTAAAAATGAATCCGCAGATATTGTTGGTGATGAGCCAAAATTATTACGTGATCGTTTGGATTGCCCGGTCGTTATAGGCTCGGATCGTAATGCGGCTATTAAGTTATTGTCTGAGCAAGGAGTAGATTTAATTCTCTCTGATGATGGTTTGCAGCATTATAAAATGGCCCGTGATTATGAAATAGTCGTATTGGATGCGACGCGTAAGCTGGGTAATAATTGGTTATTGCCTGCTGGGCCTTTACGCGAAGGTGCTTGGCGCTTAAAAAATGTTGATGCCGTTATACTCAATGGAGCGGATGAACACAATCAGGGCATGGGCATTATTCCCAGTGCTTGGGTTAATGCTAAGACCTGTGAGCGTAAAGAGCTCGATTTCTTTGCTGGCCAAAAAATGCATGCGATAGCAGGTATTGGTAACCCTCAGCGGTTTTTCTCTACCTTAGATAGTTTAGGTGTGATACATCAAGATACTATTTTTGCCGATCATCATGCTTTTGTATCTGCCGATCTGAAAGTCGATGAGCACTATTCTAAGCAGTTAGTGATGACCGAAAAAGATTGGGTTAAGTGCTCGGCCTTCGCTGACGAAAATATGTGGTATCTAGAAATTAACGCCCGTTTGAATGCTGGGTTGGCGGAAAAACTTGTAAAAGATTTAACGGCTCTCGCCATTGGCGAATAGCGTTGTTGAAAAATTAAGCTATCAAAATAAAGAGGATGTACAAATGGATAAGCAATTAGCTGCGATGTTGGTTTGCCCGAACTGTAAGGGTCAATTGAAATTGGATAAAGAAGCACAAGAGTTGTTATGTACTTTTGATGGCTTAGCGTTCCCTGTGCGTGATGGTGTGCCTGTAATGCTTGAGCAAGAAGCGCGTCAGATGGGTGAAGAAGAAAAATTAGAGAAAGCCAGTCGCTAATGATTAAGGTTTTATTTGTGTGTCTCGGTAATATTTGTCGTTCGCCAACCGCTCACGGTGTACTTGAGCGGAAGTTAGCGATGGCAGGCTTGTCTGATGTCGTTGAAGTTGACAGTGCCGGTACCGCCGCTTGGCATGTTGGCAAACAACCTGATTTACGTTCACAGCAGGCTGCTAGAAAGCGTGATTATGATTTGTCGCATTTACGTGCGCGACAAGCCGTGGCGGAAGATTTTTTAGAGTTTGATTATGTGCTGGCGATGGATGCTGAAAATCTAGAAAATTTAAAAGCAATTGTTCCTGTCGATTCCGTAGGGAATATCAAGGCTCAGCCAGAACTTTTCCTAGCAGCGTATTCAGCTTCGGTATCCGCTAGCACGACCATTGCTTTAACCGAGGTGCCTGATCCTTATTATGGGGGTGAAGGTGGTTTTGAGGCGGTACTGGATATGGTTGAAGAGGCTTGTGATCAATTGATTTTAAATATTCGTAGCAAATTATAATGCAGCTTTTAAGTCAGTTCGATTTATCAACATCCAATACCTTGGCTTTACCGGGTAAGGCTGAATATTTTTGCCGTTTTACCTCGATAACTGAATTGTTATCTTTATTACAGCGCGCAAAAAGAGAAAACCTAGCCGTGAAAGTACTGGGGGGTGGCAGTAATATCATTTTACAGCCTCATGTTTCAGGCTTGGTCATTCAAAGTGCAATGCAGCAAGTGGTCAAGTTGTCGGAAGATAATGAATTTGTCACGGTTGCTGTTGATGCCGGTTTAAGTTGGCATCAGTGGGTTTTGGACTCAATTAAGTTAGGTGCTTATGGATTAGAAAACCTAGCGTTAATCCCCGGCTCTGTTGGCGCATCACCGGTGCAAAATATTGGCGCTTATGGTGTGGAGGTCGGTCAGTTAATCGAAGAGGTGCGGGGTATTCAGTTGTCGACAGGGCAATGGATGTCTTTCTCTGCTGGGCAGTGTGACTTTTCCTATCGTGATTCTATTTTTAAGAAACAATTCAACAATGATTTTATAATCACACAGGTAATTTTTAAATTATCGAAAACCTTCAAACCTCAGATATCTTATGCGCCAATAAAACAAATGGCAGAGAAAGCCTTGCTGCGAGGTAATTCATTATCAGCTCAGCAAGTCGCGGAATGGGTGGTTGAGGTACGTAATAGTAAATTACCTAATCCAGCAGAAATTCCCAATGCAGGTTCTTTTTTTACCAATCCTATTATTGATAAAGCGCAGGTAGATGTTCTATTACAGCAGCATCCTGCGATGCCGTTTTATCCGCTAGTGAACGCTAAAATGAGCTCTGCCGCGGACGAAGTGAGTCATGAGGTTAAGGTTGCAGCAGGTTGGTTGATAGATCAGTGTGGCTGGAAGGGGCGGTCTTTGGGTTTGGCAAAGATGCATGATCAGCAAGCCTTGGTTCTGACGTTGCAATCAGGTGCCACTCAGCAGGATTTGCTGGCTATTCAGCAAGCAGTTCAGGCTGATGTCATGACCAAGTTTGGTATTCAATTACAGCCAGAGCCTCAGCCATTCGGGTAAGCTTCGCTTTTTAGCAAGCAAAGCATCGACGTAACTATTCAGCAGGTTTTATAAATCGATCCATGATTGGGTATTTATTCCACAAACACCCAATAATGGATCTTAATCTGTCTTAATTTGAACTACCTGAATCGTTACGCATCGACTTAGGTTGCTGCTTTTAACTAGAGGGTGTGAGCTACAGGTTAAAGGATTCAAGCTTTAATGCTTCACCTTGCTGCCATTTAATAAACCAGCCTTTATCACCCCAGTCGCCCAAGACATAGCGAGTACGGTCTTGACCTTCGAAGGTCCAGTTATGGATATCAGGGCGGTGTGTATGGCCATGAATCATGGTTGAGCAGTTGGCAGAAGATAGCGCTTGGTTAACAGCATCTTGGTTTACATCCATGATGTCGTAGCTTTTGCCTTTTTGGCTTTCTTTGCTCTCGCCACGAACTTGCTTGGCAAACTCAATTCTTTCCGGAATGGATTTGGCTAGAAACTGCTCTTGCCATTGTGGGCTTCTTAGCACAACGCGGGCTTGCATGTACTCGATATCATCTGTGCAAAGACTATCGCCATGCATTAATAATATACTGTCATCTCCCAAGGTAATTAACTTGGATTCTTCTAGTAATTCACAGCTAGCATCTTCACACCAGGATTGCCCAACTAAAAAATCGCGGTTGCCGTGCATGAAATAAAGCTTTGTGCCTTTCTCAGCACACTTGCGTAATGCCTTGTTGATTAGCTCAATGTATTCATTAGAGTAATCATCGCCCATCCAGACTTCAAAGAAATCACCTAGGATGTAAAGTTCTTCTGCATCATTTAGCGAGTCTAGAAACGACAAAAAGCCATCAGTGATGGCTTTTTGTGCGGGTTCCAGATGCAGGTCAGAAATAAAATAAATCGCCATATCTGGAGTCTTCTTATGCTTCGATAACCGTTGCTGATTCGATGATTACATCATCAACTGGAACGTCTTGGTGACCGCGACGAGTTGTTGTCGGAGTACCCTTGATCTTGTTAACGATGTCCATACCTTCAACAACTTCAGCGAATACGCAGTATCCCCAACCTTCAGCGTTTTTGGCTGTGTGGTTTAGGAAGGTATTGTCAGAAACGTTGATGAAGAACTGAGCGCTGGCAGAGTGAGGGTCCATTGTGCGAGCCATTGCCAAAGTACCGGTCTTGTTCGCAAGGCCGTTGTCAGCTTCGTTATCGATGGTATCGTTAGTGCGCTTCTCTTCCATACCAGGAAGCATGCCGCCGCCTTGAACCATGAAACCGTCAATTACACGGTGAAAGATTATGCCGTCGTAAAAACCTTCTTCTACATACTTCTGGAAGTTAGCGGCTGTTTTTGGCGCTTCTTCGTTGAAAAGGTTGATTTTGATGTCGCCAAAGTTGGTCTTTA
Source organism: Oleispira sp. (assembly GCA_036960605.1). Lineage (GTDB taxonomy): Bacteria > Pseudomonadota > Gammaproteobacteria > Pseudomonadales > Oceanobacteraceae > Oleispira. The sequence goes on from JBALXI010000001.1 coordinate 222,591, forward strand.
AAAGAATCATGGTTTTTCCTAGCGTTATAATGACTATTATTGAATCTACGTATGGCTCTAGGCCGTATGACGCGTATAATAACGCTTTTTTCCATGATTATCAGCTTATAACTAGCATTATCTAATCGAACTGCCGAGATACAAATCGCATGTCAGACACTAATAACGTCAATAACTTTGTTGCCAAGATCGTTGAAGAAGATTTAGCCAGTGGCAAGATCGACAAAGTCATTACTCGTTTTCCACCAGAGCCGAATGGCTATTTACACGTTGGTCACGCTAAATCCATCTGCTTAAACTTCGGTTTGGCTGAGCAATTTAACGGTGAGTGCAACTTGCGGTTTGATGATACGAATCCAGAAAAAGAAAGCCAAGAATATATTGATGCCATTAAAGAAGACGTAACCTGGTTAGGCTTCCAGTGGTCTGGCGATGTGCGGTTCTCGTCAGATTATTTTGATACCTTGCATGACTATGCGGTTGAGTTGATCAAGTCGGGTAATGCTTACGTTTGTAGTCTTAAACCTGAAGAGTCAGACGAGTATAAGGGTGACTTTAACCGCCCGGGCAAAAACAGTCCGTATCGTGATCGCAGTATTGAAGAAAATTTGGATATGTTTGCGCGTATGAAAGCGGGTGAATACAAAGACGGTGAGCATGCTTTGCGCGCTAAAATTGATATGGCTTCTGGCAATATGAATTTACGCGACCCTATTATGTATCGCATTCGTCATGTCGAACATCACCAAACCGGTAATAAATGGTGTATTTACCCAATATACGATTTCACTCATGGTCAATCTGATGCGTTAGAAGGTATTACGCATTCTGTTTGTACTTTAGAGTTTGAAGGTCATCGTCCATTGTACGAATGGTATCTTGATAATTTATCCGTGCCAGCAAAGCCGACACAGTATGAATTTGGGCGTTTAAACCTGAACTATACAGTGACGTCGAAGCGTAAGCTTAAGCAGTTAGTCGATGAGAATGTTGTCTCTGGTTGGGATGACCCGCGTATGCCGACAATCTCCGGTATGCGCCGTCGCGGCTTCACACCATCTTCTATTCGTAATTTTTGCGATATGGTTGGGGTGTCTCGTAGTGATGGTGTGGTCGATGTTGCGATGCTTGAGCATGCGCTGCGCAGTGATTTGAATACCAATGCTCCGCGCGCGATGACGGTGATTAATCCTTTGAAGGTTGTTATCACCAATATGGCTGATGATCACTATGAAGAAATCACTATGGAGTCTATGCCGGATATTTCGTCAGATTCCGATGTTGAGGCCGACGAATCAGTTGAGGCTGCTTCTTTATTAAGACAAGTGCCGTTCACTAAAGAAATCTTTATCGATAAAGAAGATTTCAAGGAAGAATACAGCAAAAAGTTTAAGAAGAAATTCTGTCCAGGTAAGCGTATTCGTATGCGCAATGGCTATGTGCTGGAAGCGACTGATTTTATTAAAAACGATGCTGGCGAGATCATTCAGGTGAATGCCATTCAGGTCACGGCCGTATTGGGTGAAGATCCTGCCGATGAAGTGAAGCCAAAAGGTGTTGTGCATTGGGTTTCTGCTTCGCATGGTATTGAAGCTGAGTTACGTATTTATGGTCGCTTATTGAATCATGAAGCACCGGATCGTGGTGGTGAGAACTTCATGGATCACATTAATACCGATTCTTTGTCAGTAATCACCGCTATTATTGAACCAAGTCTTGCGCAAGCCGCGCCTGAGACTGTTTTCCAGTTCGAGCGTGAAGGTTATTACGTAGCAGATCGCCGCGATCATGCTGCCGATAAGCCGGTATTTAACTTAACCATTGGTTTACGTGAAGATAAGTCTCTTACTCAGTAATCGGTTTTTCACTAAAGCGCTCGCTCAAGTATTGCGCTCTCTCAAATATAGTACGCTCTCTCAAATAGAGGGAGCAAAGGAAAAAAATTGAAAATATATAATACGTTAACGCGTCAGAAAGAAGAATTTAGACCTATCGTGCAAGGCAAGGTAGGCATGTATGTGTGTGGCATGACGGTTTATGACCTTTGTCATTTAGGCCATGCGCGCGTTTTAACGGCGTTTGATGTGATTGCGCGTTATTTACGTCACAAGGGTTATGAAGTTAATTACGTACGTAATATTACCGATATCGACGACAAAATTATTAACCGCGCGAAAGAAAATGGCGAAGCGTTTGATGTATTGACCGAGCGTTTCATTAAAGAAATGCACGTTGATTCGAAAGCGTTGGGCATTGAGATGCCAGATTCTGAGCCTCGTGCAACAGCGCATATCGATGGCATTATCGAGATGGTGCAGACCTTGATCGAAAAGGGCTATGCCTATGCTGCGGATAATGGTGATGTTTATTATTCGGTGCGTAAGTTCGAAGGCTACGGCAAGTTATCTGGTAAGGTGCTTGATGATTTGGAAGCGGGCGCGCGGGTTGAAGTTGATGAAATGAAACAAGATCCATTGGATTTCGTTTTATGGAAGCGCGCTAAGGCGGATGAGCCACATTGGGAGTCTCCATGGGGTATTGGTCGTCCAGGCTGGCACATTGAGTGTTCAGTTATGTCGACCTGCTGCTTAGGTAATAACTTCGACATACACGGTGGCGGTCCAGATTTAAAATTCCCACACCATGAAAATGAAATTGCACAAAGTGAAGCAGCTACCGGTAGTCGTTATGCGAATAACTGGATGCACGCCGGCGCTGTTCGTATTGATGGCGAAAAGATGTCCAAGTCCTTGGGTAACTTTTTCACCATTCGTGAGATTTTAGAAAAGTATCACCCAGAAACTGTGCGTTTCTTTTTATTGTCTAGCCAGTACCGTAGCTCTATTAACTACAGCGAAGACAGCTTGAAAGAAGCTCAGGTTAAATTAGAGCGTTTTTATAATGCCTTGGTTACTGTTGATACTCACGTTACGCCGGCAAAAGATAATGAGTTTAGTAATCTTTTTTACGCCGCGATGGATGATGATTTCAATACCGCAGAAGCGATTGGCGTCTTATTTGACCTGGTGCGCGAAGTGAATAAAGCCGAAGGTGATAAGAAGCTTGCTTTAGGTGCTCAGTTGCGTGAGCTTGGCGCAGTGCTAGGTTGCTTGCAATTAGCCCCTGAAGAGTTCCTTCAGGCGGGCAGTGATGTTGATGCTGAATATATCGAAATGATGATTCAGAAGCGCATCGATGCTAAAAAAGCGAAAGACTTTGCTACCGCGGATGGCGTACGTGATGAGTTGTTGGCTAAGGGTATTGTTTTACGCGATGGCCCTGAAGGTACGAGTTGGGCTCAGCAATAAAAAAAGAAAAGACGAATTAACCACAGAGAGCACAGAGAGCACAGAGAGCACAGAGAGCACAGAGGAAAAGCAGGTAAGGTAAGGGCGTGAGGTGAAGTGGGGCGGTTGCTGCCAGTTTATTTTTTTATCTTCTTTAGTTTTATATTCTTGCTTTCCTCTGTGTAGCGAAGCGGCTCTGTGTTCTCTGTGGTTGAAGTTCTTTTGCTTTTTCGCATGTAAAAAAAAGGCCGCTAACTGAAATTCAGTTAGCGGCCTTTTTGTTTGCTGCATTTTAATCTTAAATTTAGGCTATCAAAAAAACCTAGATCTTAGTATGCAGTTCTTCGCACGCCTGTAGCGTATTTTCTAATAGCTTAGCGCGTGTCATTGGGCCAACACCACCTGGAACGGGTGTGATATGGCTAGCGTTTTTAGACGCCGCTTCGAATTCAACATCACCGACCAGCTTGCCATTCTCTAAGCGATTAATGCCGACATCAATCACGATGGCGCCTTTCTTAATCCATTCACCTTTAACGATGTCAGGGCGGCCAACAGCGACAACCACAATATCACCTAAGCGAACGTGGCTTTCAAGGTCTTCGGTGAAGCGGTGGCACGTTGTTACTGTGCAGCCTTTTAATAGAAGCTCTAAACCCATTGGGCGGCCAACAATATTAGAAGAGCCAACGATAACCGCGTGCTTGCCACGAATTGGCTCTTTAGTATTTTCTAAAAGAGTCACGATGCCTGCAGGGGTGCACGGGCGGAGCAATGGCATGCGCTGAGCCAGGCGGCCGATGTTGAATGGGTGAAAACCATCCACATCTTTGTCCGGCGAAATGCGTTCTAAAATCTCATCAGACTTTAATTGAGCAGGTAGAGGTAGTTGTACCAATATGCCGTCAATTGTTTCGTCATTGTTGAGATCGTCAATTAAAGCCATTAGCTCGCCTTGAGAAGCGGAGGCAGGCAGGTCATAGGCTTGGCTATTTATACCCACTTCTTCGCAGTCTTTACGTTTGTGTTTAACGTAGACTTCAGAAGCAGGATCTTTACCGACAAGAATTACGGCTAAGCCTGGGGCTCTGAATCCTTTGTCTAAACGCTGCTTTACGCGCTCAGCAACGGTTTTACGGATCGATTCGGCGGTGGCTTTGCCATCAATGATTTGGGCGCTCATGTAAATCTTTAACCTTGCAGTAGATTAGAGGGGGTAGTCGTACTTATAGATAGGGCAATTTTCTCACGCCTGCTTATTAAAGCAAGGTAATGCTGTATTTTTTACGCTAATTCTAAATGGCTCAGTAAAGTAGGCGAAATTGCCATGTCTTTGTTTTCATTAAATAATTTTTAAAAAGGTGTTGACGGAGTAGGGGGGCGTGGGTATTATATGCACCTCTTCAACGAGCAGCGAATTTTATTCGCAGTTTGATGAGGTTTCGGGATATAGCGCAGTCTGGTAGCGCGCCTGCTTTGGGAGCAGGATGTCGGGAGTTCGAATCTCTCTATCCCGACCACTAAATCTAACGCAAGTTAGGTGGCCGTGCGCCCATAGCTCAATTGGATAGAGCATCGCCCTTCTAAGGCGAGGGTTGCAGGTTCGAGCCCTGCTGGGCGTACCAATTTAGCTTTGGTATTGGTGGTTAGTGTTAAATGTAAGATTATGTGGTGGCTGTAGCTCAGTTGGTAGAGCACAGGATTGTGATTCCTGTGGTCGAGGGTTCGATCCCCTTCAGCCACCCCACTTAATTTTAGTAGTACCTTTTTAGTCTTCTATTTATTCCTGCTTTATATTTGATTTGTCTCTGATTACTCGGATATTTTTAGCTGGTTAGAAACTATGTGGTGGCTGTAGCTCAGTTGGTAGAGCACAGGATTGTGATTCCTGTGGTCGAGGGTTCGATCCCCTTCAGCCACCCCACTTATTACGTATACTCCTAGTTAATCCTCAGTTTTCTCTTCGTTAAACCCCCTATTAAAAATTAATTTCATCTTTTCTCTTGAAAAATAATTCTTTACACCCATTATTTAATTCTTTCTATGTTCGTGTAATACCATTGAGTTTGAGAGCATGGTGTTTATTGATAGCTATGGTCCTGTAACAGAGCATGGGATATAATGCGCGACTTTTATGATGTAAGGTGCATTGACAATTAATTTGGATGCCTATTTAACTATTTATTTAGCTATTTACTTAACTAGCCACCTACATCGCCAGACATAACGTTAATATTAACTGAGAGATAAATATGCAAATTTCTATCGAAACTACTCAAGGCCTAGAGCGCAAGATGACAATTGGCGTTCCTGCCTCTGACGTTGACGGTCAAGTTGTTGTAGCTCTTAAAAGTATGGTTAAAGGCCGTAAGATTGATGGTTTCCGTCAAGGCAAGATTCCACCAAACGTTGCAACTAAAATGTTTGGTAAGCCAGCTCGTCAAGAAGCTGTTCAGCAAGTAATGCAGCGTTCTTTCTTTGAAGCGATTTCAAAAGAAGGCGTTAAAATGGCGGGTATGCCAACTAACTTCGAAGCGACTGTTAACGAATCAGGAAAAGATCTTGAGTTCGTAGCAACGTTTGAAGTGTATCCAGAAATCGCTTTGGGTGATTTTTCCAGCATTGAAGTTAGCAAGAAGAAAGCTGCAGTGACTGATACTGATGTTGAAACAATGGTTGAGACACTTCAGAAGCAGCAAGCCAAATGGGAAACATCTACCGAAGCAGCAGTAGATGGCGACCAAGCGGTTGTAGATTTCGATGGTTTCATCGATGGTGAAGCATTTGACGGTGGTAAAGCAGAAGCTTACAACCTTACGTTAGGCTCTAACTCTATGATTCCTGGTTTTGAAGCCGGCATCGAAGGTCTTAAAGCTGGCGATGAAAAAACTTTAGAGCTTTCTTTCCCTGCTGATTACCATAAAGAAGACCTACAGAGTAAAGCAGTAGAGTTTAAGGTTGCTGTTAAAGAAGTTAAGAAGCCTGAGCTTGCTGAATTGAATGAAGAGTTTTTCAAAGGCTTTGGTGTTGAATCTAAAGATCTAGCAAGTTTCAAAGTCGATATTCGCGCCAATATGGATCGTGAATTAGAGCGTGCTGTTCGTAACGATGTTAAGAACCAGGTTATCGAAGGTTTAGTTGCGGCTAACCAGATCGCAGTTCCTGCGGCATTGGCTGATCAAGAAATCGATCGTCTTCGTCAGCAAGCTATCCAGCAGTTTGGTGGTGGTCAGGGTATTGATGCCAGCATGTTGCCAGCTGAATTGTTCAAAGAGCAAGCTGATCGTCGTGTACGCGTTGGTTTGTTGATGAATGCTGCTATTGATTCATTGGAATTAACAGTTTCTGAAGAAAAAGTGGACGCTTTGATCGAAGAAGTTGCTTCTACTTACCAAGAGCCAGAGCAGGTTCGTGAGTATTATAAAAATACTCCAGAGCAGAAGTCTCAAGTTGAAGCTTTAGCTTTAGAAGAGCAAGTTGTTGAAAAGATTCTAGAAAGTGCAAAAGTGACTGAAATTGAAGCTGGCTACGAAGAAGTTATTAAGGCTGCTAACGCACCTCAATAATCCATCCTTAGAGTGACTGACAACTTTCAGAACACCGACTAAACTAGAAACAACTGCTCCTTAGGTGTAGTTGTTTTTTTGCTGATAATAATGAGTCAGGGAGTGCTTGAATCGATGCTTGATTCGTATAAGGGTAATGACATCATGGGTACATTAGTTCCTATGGTTGTAGAGCAGACCGCTCGTGGAGAGCGTTCATACGATATTTATTCACGTTTATTAAAAGAGCGTGTTATTTTCATAGTGGGTCAAGTAGAAGACCATATGGCGAATCTGGTTGTTGCTCAGATGCTATTTTTGGAATCTGAAAACCCAGATAAAGATATTCATTTGTATATCAACTCCCCAGGTGGCTCAGTCACTGCGGGTATGTCGATTTACGATACTATGCAGTTCATTAAACCTAACGTAAGCACCATGTGTATTGGTCAAGCTTGCAGTATGGGTGCATTTTTATTGAATGCTGGTGCAGAAGGTAAGCGTTTTTGTCTGCCTAATTCTCGCGTCATGATTCACCAGCCAAGTGGTGGTGCTCAAGGTCAAGCGACGGATATTCAGATTCAAGCGAATAATATTCAAGAAACAAAAGATCGACTGAATCGAATTATGGCCAAGCATTCTGGTCAAACAGTTGAGCAGGTTGCTCAAGATACCGAGCGTGATAACTTCATGAGTGCTGAAGAAGCAGTGAAGTATGGCTTGATCGATAAAGTATTAGAGAGCCGTAACGCAGAATAGCGTACGGCATCAAATGTAAGTTAATGAGGCAGTCGAATGACCGACGACACTAAAGGCAAAGGCGAAGATAACGGCAAGTTGCTGTACTGCTCCTTTTGTGGCAAAAGTCAGCATGAAGTGCGTAAGCTGATTGCTGGCCCTTCTGTATTCATTTGCGATGAGTGCGTTGATTTATGCAACGACATCATTCGTGAAGAAGTTCAAGAAGCCGAGAATAAAAGCGATTCGGATAGTTTACCGACGCCAAAAGAAATTAAAGGTACTCTTGATGAGTATGTGATTGGCCAAGACAAAGCAAAGATTGTTTTGTCGGTAGCGGTTTACAATCACTATAAGCGCTTGCAGTTCGGTGAACGCAAGGGTGACGTTGAACTTTCAAAGAGTAATATCTTATTAATCGGTCCAACGGGTAGTGGTAAGACACTATTGGCTGAGACTTTGGCACGTCTATTGAACGTTCCTTTCACCATTGCAGATGCGACGACCTTAACGGAAGCCGGCTATGTAGGTGAAGATGTTGAGAATATTATTCAGAAGTTGTTGCAGAAGTGTGACTACGATGTAGAAAAAGCTCAGCGTGGCATCGTTTATATCGATGAAATTGATAAGATTTCACGTAAGTCTGACAACCCATCCATTACTCGTGATGTTTCGGGTGAGGGTGTGCAGCAAGCTTTGCTTAAGTTGATTGAAGGCACCGTTGCTTCAGTTCCTCCTCAGGGTGGACGTAAGCATCCGCAGCAAGAATTTTTGCAGGTTGATACTTCTAATATGTTGTTCATCTGTGGTGGTGCGTTTGCGGGTCTAGACCAGCTAATTCGTGACCGTTCAGAAAAGAGCAGTATTGGTTTCTCTGCCACTGTAAAAGGCAAGGATGAAGAAAGATCAATAGGTGATCTGTTGCGTTCGGTAGAGCCAGGTGATTTGGTTAAGTATGGCCTAATTCCTGAGTTTATTGGTCGTCTGCCAGTAGTTGCGACGCTTGATGAGCTTGATGAAGATGCGTTAATTCAGATCTTGACCGAGCCTAAGAACTCTTTAGTTAAGCAATATCAAAAGTTATTTGATATGGAAGATGCTGAGCTAGAGTTCCGTGATTCAGCACTTAAAGCGGTAGCTCATAAGGCGATGGCGCGTAAGATTGGAGCGCGTGGATTACGTTCGATTCTAGAAGGTATCTTGCTCAACAGTATGTACAAGATTCCATCTGAAGAAAATGTAACGAAGGTTGTTATTGACGAAGGTGTAATCAATGGCGATTCTGAGCCATTATTCATCTATGAGTCTAGCGATGTTGATAAAGTTGCCCCAGATGATGCTTAATCTCTGAGCAATATGTATTAGCATTGTAAAAGAAAGGGCCGTTTGGCCCTTTTTTTTCATCTTTTTTTCGTCTTTTTTTATGCTTTCCTATATTAGTCCTTGTTTTTTCAATCAATGCCCGCAACTCTATAAATAATGTGATTTAAATGTGGCAGTTCCAATAGAGTATTAAGGTTTATTATGAGTCAAGATTACCTGCCGTTGTTGCCTTTGCGTGACGTCGTAGTATTTCCAAGTATGGTCATCCCTTTGTTTGTGGGGAGAGCTAAATCCATTGCTGCTTTAGAAGATGCAATGGCACAAGATAAGCGCGTTATGCTGGTTGCCCAGAAAGATGCTAGTCATGACAATCCTGATGCCAGTGATCTAAACCAAGTCGGTACAGTCGCTAATATTTTACAGCTGCTTAAGTTACCAGACGGTACGGTTAAGGTATTGGTTGAAGGGGACTATCGTGCCACTTTAGTTGAATTAATTGACGAAGATAATTTATTCCGTTGTCACGCAGAGAGTTTGGTCGATCCTGATCTTTCAGAGCGCGAAAACGAAGTCTTGGTGCGCTCTTTAACCGGGCACTTTGAGCAATACGTCCAGCTATCTAAAAAAGTACCGAGTGAAGTTCTATCGACTATTTCGGGTATTGAAGATGCCTGTCGCCTAGCAGATACCATTGCCGCGCATATCTCTTTAAAGCTTGATGAAAAGCAGTCTGTGCTTGAGATGATCAATATTCAGGAGCGTGTTGAGCACTTGATGGGTGTTATGGAATCTGAAATTGACCTCTTTAAGGTTGAGAAACGTATTCGTGGCCGCGTTAAAAAACAGATGGAAAAGAGTCAGCGCGAGTATTATTTGAATGAGCAAATGAAAGCCATTCAAAAAGAATTAGGGGATATGGAAGATGCCCCTAATGAAATGGAAGAGCTACAGCGCAAGATTACTGATTCAGGTATGACCAAAGAAGCGCAAGACAAGACAGAAGCTGAGCTTAAAAAACTAAAGATGATGTCACCGATGTCGGCAGAGGCCTCTGTCGTGCGTGGTTATATCGACTGGATGATCGGTATTCCGTGGAAGAAGCGCAGCCGCATCAGTCATGATCTGAAAAAGGCCAAAGAAATACTCGATGCCGAGCATTATGGCCTGGAAGAAGTTAAAGAGCGTGTTTTAGAATATTTAGCGGTGCAGAACCGTGTTAAGAAGGTTCGTGGTGCGATCCTATGCTTAGTAGGACCTCCTGGTGTCGGTAAAACGTCTTTAGGCCAGTCTATTGCGCGTGCGACCAATCGTAAGTTTGTCCGTATGGCATTAGGTGGCGTACGTGATGAAGCCGAGATTCGTGGCCATCGACGTACTTATATCGGTTCTATGCCGGGTAAGTTAATTCAGAAAATATCGAAAGTAGGGGTTAAGAATCCGCTTTTCTTATTGGATGAAATTGACAAGATGGGTATGGATCAGCGTGGCGATCCGGCATCGGCTCTATTGGAAGTATTGGATCCGGAGCAAAACGATAGCTTCAACGATCATTATTTAGAAGTTGATTACGATCTTTCCGATACTATGTTTATTTGTACTTCTAATAGTATGAATATCCCAGGTCCATTATTGGATCGTATGGAAGTGATCCGCATTCCGGGTTATACCGAAGACGAAAAATTAAATATTGCGATACGCTATCTTTTGCCTAAACAAATTAAAGTGAATGGCTTGAAAGCGAAGGAAATAACGGTTGCTGATGATCGCATACGTGATGTCATTCGTTATTATACCCGTGAAGCGGGTGTTCGATCTTTAGAGCGTGAATTAGCCAAGCTTTGTCGTCGTGTCGTGAAAGCTAATATGCTAGCGGATAAAGCGAGCAATATTGAGATCACTGAAGAGCTCTTGGAAGATTACTTAGGTGTTCATAAATGCAGCTTTGGTTTAGCCGGTGTTGATAATCAGGTAGGTCAGGTAACAGGTTTAGCTTGGACTTCAGTTGGTGGAGAATTGTTGACACTGGAATCAGCGGTAACGTCGGGTAAGGGGCGTATTACAAAAACCGGATCATTGGGTGATGTGATGCAAGAATCTATTCAGGCTGCTTTAACCGTTGTTAGAAGTCGAGCGCAGGCTTTGGGTGTTGCTGAAGATTTTATTGAAAAACACGACCTACATATTCACGTACCTGAAGGGGCAACACCAAAAGATGGGCCGAGTGCCGGTGTTGGTATGGCAACTGCGCTAGTATCTTCTATGACCGGGATTCCAGTACGCGCTGATGTGGCGATGACGGGTGAAATCACTTTACGCGGTAAGGTATTAGCAATTGGTGGGCTAAAAGAGAAGCTGCTGGCAGCTCATCGTGGTGGGATTCGCACTGTTATCATTCCCAAGGAAAATGAAAAAGACTTACGTGAAATTCCTGAAAACATCCAAGAAAATCTAGAAATCATTCCCGTTGAATGGATTGATGAAGTTTTGGATATTGCCTTAGAAAGCAAGCCTGAGCCATTAGTTGGTGAAATAGTGAGCAAAGATGAGGCTCAAATCAAAAAAGATAGTAAAAGTCGTCCAAGCACCCACTAAGGTCGCTTGACGTCTGCAGGTTGGGTTGGTATAAATCTTGGCTCAATTAAAGATTGCTGTACGAATTCAGCTTGCTAGTTACAAAAATTATTAGCGTATATAAATAAAAAGGGGATTTAGTGTGAACAAATCAGAATTAGTAGATTCTATCGCTGCTCAGGCAGACATTCCAAAAGCAGTTGCAGGTCGTGCATTAGATGCAATGATTGAAAGCATTGGTGGCGCTTTGAAAGATGGCGATCAGGTTGCATTAGTTGGCTTTGGTACTTTCTTAGTTAAAGAACGTGCTGCTCGTACTGGCCGTAACCCACAAACGGGTGAGCCAATTCAGATTAAAGCGGCTAAAGTGCCAAGCTTTAAGCCAGGTAAAGCTCTTAAAGACGCTGTTAACTAAACCAGTTGATACCGTTAATAAACGCATCTTATGGATGCGTTTTTTTTTGCTCGCTGCTTAAAAGAAAGATTTGGAGATCTCATGTTGCAGAATATTCGCGATAATTCACAAGGTACTATCGCAAAAATCATCGTCGGTTTTATTATTATTACCTTCGCATTGTTTGGTATTGAATCTATTGTTGCATTAGGGAACAGTGAATCTGCCCCTGCTACAGTAAATGGTACTGACATCGAAGAGGTGGAGATTTTGCGTTTAGTTGAAATGCAAAAGAACCGTTTTCGTCAGCAGTTTGGTGAAAATTATGATGAGAGCCTATTTAATGATAGTTTCTTACGTCAATCTGCCCTAGAGCAGTTGATCGAACAAAAGGTTGCCGTAACTCAGGCTCGTGAGCTGGGTGGTTACGTATCAACTCAATCGGTTGATAAAGCAATTTTAGCCTCACCAGAATTCCAGCAAGATGGCGAATTTTCAAGTGACCGTTTTAAAATGGTTCTTCGTCGTAGTGCACTAACGCCATTGGCATACCGTGCTGTTCTAGAAGAACAAGCATTGGTTACTCAGCTTCAATTGGGTACTGGCTTAACGGATACGGCACTGCCTTTCGAAGTGAAGCGTCAGCAAGCTTTGAAAACTGAACAGCGTGATTATGAATACGTCGTTTTTAATACCGCTGATCTGAAAAAAGAAATTCAATTATCTGCTGAAGATGTTCAAGAGTTTTATGCGGCTAATAGTCAGCGTTATAAAACGGAAGAACAGGTTTCTGTTGATTATGTTGTTTTGAATAAATCTGACCTACATGCCGACATTGATGTTGATGGCGAGCAAATCGATCAGGCTTATCAAGACTATCTTGATCAGCAGGGCGAAACTGAAGAGCGTAAAGCGAGTCATATCCTTGTCGAAATTAATGACGAGCGAAATGATGATGCTGCCTCAGCTTTGGCACAACAGCTATCAGTTAAGGCAATTAGCGGTGAAGATTTTTCTCAGCTAGCGAAAGAGCACTCTGACGACATTGGTTCTAAAAATGTTGGCGGCGAACTTGGCTTTAATACTCGTGGTGGTTTCGTTACTGAATTTGACGACGCATTATTCACGATGACAGAAGGTCAGGTCTCTGAACCGGTTAAAACTGAGTTTGGTTATCACGTGATTAAGCTTGAAGCTATTCGCAAGCCTGACGTTATGTCTAAAGAAGCTAAACAAGTTGATCTTATCGCTGAGATTAAGGCTTCACAGATTAACGAAATGTTCGCAGAGCAGTCTGAAGCGTTAGCCGCAGCCGCATTTGAAAATGACAACATTGAAAATCTGATCGAAAATAGTGATTTAGGTCTTAAGGCGATGAACTCCGGTTTATTCAGTCGTTCTCAAGGCATGAATATCGCTCTTAACCCATCGATACGTAAAGCAGCTTTTGAAGAAAAAGTATTGGCTGATCGTGAGTTGAGTGACTTGATAGAAATTTCTGCTGATCAGATAGTCGTTATAGGCTTGAGTAAGCACGTTGAGCCTACGGTAAAGCCTTTAGCAGATGTTAAAGTTATTATTGAAGGACAATTGCTGACTGAGAAAGCAAATGAGCTTGCCAATGAAAAAGCCAACGAGCTAGTAGCAAATCTTGCCGCAGGTGACGCATCTGTTACTTGGCTTCAAGTTAAAGCCGCGACGTTTTCTGACGCAGGTGATGCACCGGCAGAATTAAACAAAGCCGTGTTTGCTTTAGCTAAACAGGCGGGTGAAGTCGCTTCAACTAAAGTGGCCAATGGTCAAGCGGTAGCCCGTTTGAAGTCTATTGCCCAGGTTGAGGTTGCTGTATCTGCTGAAGAGCAGGCAGCGATTAGCCAAGCAAAAGCGAATGAGAGTTTCTATGTGTATCGTGAGTGGGCTAAAGCTAACTCTGATATTGAACGTAGTGGTTCTTAATCTGAGCTAGCTTAGATGTGAAGTCGTTAAAGAAGCATTAAAAAAGGAGCCTAGGCTCCTTTTTTAATGCTTGTCATAAATATGAGAGAAAGCGCTTAACTTTCTACGTTATCTTCCATCTCTTCCAAACTCATCGCGCAGCTATTGAAACCGGCATCAACATAAATAGTTTGTGCAGTAATACCTGATGCCAAATCAGAACATAAGAACATAGCGCTATTACCCACTTCGGCAATGGTCACGTTACGTTTTAGCGGCGCTCGTTCGGCATTACGCTTCAACATTTTACGAAAGTTCTTAATACCAGATGCTGCTAAGGTTCTTATCGGTCCAGCAGAGATGGCATTGACGCGAATGCCCTCTGGTCCAAGGCTGCCCGCTAAATAGCGCACTGAGGCTTCTAGGCTAGCCTTGGCAAGGCCCATAACATTGTAGTTAGGCAGTGTTTGCTGTGAGCCATGATAGGTCAGCGTCAATAGGCTACCATTTCGCCCTTGCAACATAGGTCGAGCCGCTTTTGCGAGTGCGACAAAGCTATAAGCACTAATGTCATGAGCAATGTGAAAGCCTTCGCGAGTAGTGGCGGCTAAATAATCTCCATCCAATTCATGGCCAGGTGCAAAGCCTACCGAGTGCACCAGAATATCCAGACCGTCCCATTCTTTACCTAAGGCCTCAAATACCTGCTGAATTTGTTCATCGCTGGCCACGTCGCAAGGCAATACAATACTTGAGCCCCATTGAGCGGCCATTTTCTCAACCCGACCTTTTAACTTTTCACCCTGGTAGGTAAACGCTAATTCAGCGCCTTGCTGGTAAAAGGCTTCAGCAATACCTGATGCGATTGATAGCTTACTGGCAACTCCGACGATTAAAACTTTTTTACCGGCTAATAAACCCATGGTGCTTCCTTATAATTTTTTAAATTTATATCAATTAAAGATTATGACTTAGGCTAACCTGTTCTCTTCGAGAGGCCAAGCCGGTATTGAGGCAATTAACTGTTGCGTATAACGTTGTTGTGGCTGATCACAAATTTGCAATGCTGGCCCATACTCAATAATTTCACCTTGATGCATCACTGCAATATTATCGGCAATGTGACGCACGACAGAAAGATCGTGGGTAATGAATACCATCGATAGATGAAGTTTTTGCTGTAGTTCGACTAATAAATTCAGAATTTGAGCTTGCACAGAAACGTCCAATGCCGATACCGGTTCATCACAGACTAAAAGCTTTGGTTCCAACATCAGTGCTCTAGCAATGCCGATACGTTGTTTTTGGCCACCGGAAAATTCATGCGGGTAGCGTGATAAAATAGTCGCTGGCAATCCGACCAATAAAAGCATGTCTTTTGCTTTCTCTATTTGGCTGCGGGTATCACCTATTTTATGGATTATAAGTGCTTCTGTTAACAGCGTTTGAATCGTATGGCGGCTGTTCAGTGATTCTTGCGGATCTTGAAAGATGAACTGTATGTTTCTTGCTAACGGTAAGCGCTTTATCGAATTGAGTACTTGGCCTTGAAATATTATAGCGCCCGAACTTGCGGTTAATAGCCCAGACATTATTTTCGCGAGCGTGGTCTTGCCACTGCCAGACGTGCCGACAATGCCCAGCGTCTGCCCCTTTAATAACTCTAATGATACTTCTTTAACCGCCTGAAAATCGTGTTTTTTAAAACTCAAGATTGATGAACTTAACTCAAAGCTTTTATTCACTTGGCTGAGGCTTAGAATAACCTCTCGGTCCGTTTTGCCTACAGTAGCATTATCTTTACTGGGATCATTGATCGCGTGCTGATTGAATAGGCTTTTATCAAGATCATATTGCAGTAAAACTTGATTGAACCGTTGTCTCTGTTGTTCTTCAGTCTCTGCGCTACTGTCAGCCTGTTGAATACTCGGTAGGGGCTGACGGCAGGGATGCTGTTTTGATGGACTGCATAGTAATAATGCTCGGCTATAGGGATGCTGAGGCTGATGAAACAGCTGCTGAATACTGGCGCGTTCAATGATACGTCCTGCATACATGACTAAGGCGTACTCACACATTTGTGCAATAACTCCCAAGTCGTGGCTAATAAATAGCAGGCTAGTATTATATTTTTTTTGTAAAGAACGCAGTAAGTCCAGTATCTGAGCTTGAATCGTTACATCGAGCGCTGTGGTAGGTTCATCAGCAATAATTAATTCAGGACGACATGAAAGTGCCATGGCAATCATTACACGTTGACGCATCCCTCCCGATAATTGGTGAGGATAGTTGTGCTGCCTCTCACTCGGCTGATCAATACCCACATCGGTTAATAATTCCAAGGTTTGCTGTTGGATATTCTTCTTGCTCAGCTGAGGATAATGCAGCTTAATTTGTTCCGCGATTTGGCTAAAAATTGTGCGGACAGGATTCAAAGCCGTCATCGGCTCCTGAAAAATCATGGCAATTTTATTGCCTCTAATCTGATTAAGCGCTGGGCTATCGAGGGTTACTATATCCACGCCGCGGTACAATATATTGCCGCGCCTAATTTTTATATCGGGCTGAGGTAACAAGCGCATAATGGCTTGTACGGTTAAGCTTTTACCACAGCCTGATTCACCGACGATACCGATCGCTTCGCCTCGCTTCAGCTTAAAACTGATGCCTTTAACTAAGTCGTGCCAAGAGTCGCCTTGCTTAACCGCAATGGTTAAATCAATAACTTCTAATAAAACATCATCTTTTGTCATGGCGCGGTTACTTTATAGTCACTATTAATAATCGTACTGGCTTTAAAACCTTTACCACTGCGTTTCGCTGAAAGACTATCGATTTTACTTTTGGCATCAATCCAAAAAAGCCCGCCTTGAGTTGAGTGGAATGGATTGAACAGACTTTGGCTCGATTTAGTTGCAATGCTCTCCGGCAATTTAAGCCAGCGCCAGAAACCAACACGCGTGAAGGGCACCATGGTCGATGGAATGAATACCACTTGAGCAGCAATTTTACTTTCTAACTTCTGGGCCAACATAATACGTTCTTGTTCTTTAGTCGATTCGCGATATTGATTGATTAAACGATCAATGTTCGCGTCAGAAAGGTTAGTCACATTGTTGGTTTGTGGTTTATGGGCATTGTCCGAATGAAAGTGCTGCCAATACGCAGGGCGGAAGCCGGTGCTCCAGCCGAGCCAAGCAATATCATGCTTTTTCTCTATGACATTTTTATAAAAAGACGTGGATTCTAGATATTGAGGTTTAAGTTCTATACCCGCTTTTTTAGCTTCTTCTGCGAGTACAATGATTTGCGGTTCGTGTAATTTATTGCCATAGCTAATGGCAAACGATAGGCGGTTCTTATCCTTTACTCGAATGCCTCGTTGATCTTTGTTATTCCAACCGGCTGCGTCTAAAAGTGCTCCAGCTTGTTTCAGATCAAAACCTAAAGGGCTGACCTTATCATTAGAATATTTTCCATAACCGGTATGAAAGCGTGGCAGACGTTGATAATCGTTGCGCAATAATTGCTGAATGATTTTGTCAAAGTTCAAACCGTGAGCAATGGCTTTGCGAACGTTTACATCTTGTAAAAGTTGATTTTCTAAATTTAAAAATAAACCAGATGCCCCTTGCTCGACTTGATTATAAAAAGAGAGTTTATGAATGAAACCTTTTTGGAACATAGGCCCATTTGCTTTTTCATGCCATAGCTTAGGCAAAGTGAGGTTAAAGACGTCCAGCTCGCCGCGCTCAAAGTACTTAAATGCGGTGTTGGGGTCGCGTACTACTTTTATGAGAACGTTGTCGACATTAAAGCGGTTGCGTAAAAATTGCTCATCTTGCGCCCACCAATCGAGTTTGCGTTTGAAATTTATACTTTTCCCTTTACGAATTTTAGATATTTTGTAAGGTCCGGTATTGGGTTCTATTTTCCAATTAAAGGCACTGACCCATTGTTGATTGAGCTTGTGAAAGTGTTTAGCTCGGGGTTGCAGAGAGTAATAATAATGCAGATCCTTCTTTGGTTTTATGCGCGCGCCTACAATAGCAAGGGTATGCGAATCAAATTTAACAACCTCTGTTATTTCTTCGCTAAAGTGCTTGTTATACCAAGGCGCAACTATATCTTTAGAGCGATTGAATGCTAATGCGAATAAAAAATCGTCAGCGGTTACTGGTAAACCATCTGACCAGCGTGCATTTTTTTTAATCTTGTAATACACCGTTTTACCATCTTTATCGTATGCCCAGTGACTGGCTAGCATGGGAATGACTTCGCCGCTATTCGGATGCATGTCGACTAAAGGCATTTGATTATCTAATAAAAAACTGCGGAAAGAGTTGTTTGAATCGGGCCCTACCGTTCTTAATGTGGGGGGGAAGCTCGATATGTTGAGTCTTAAAAGTCCACCTTTTTGAGCCTCAGTAGAGCTCCATTCAGGGCTGCTAGTATTGGTTAGCCAGGTTATATCATTTGGCAGGGTAGCCGCGACCACAAATTCAACCGACAGGATAAGGAGGGGTATGAACGCTAGCTTTCTAATTATATTTTTTATCATGCTGATGCCTAACTCTGGTTATTCATAGTAGATTTTATGTTTAGGATCAAAAACTTCCCTAATGGCTTCGCCAATAAAGGTGACCAACATTAAAACAAAAGATAATGAAATGACCACCGAGCTAATAATCCAAGGGGAATCCAAGTTATCAACCCCTTGTCTTAATAGTTCTCCCCAACTGGGCGCTGGAGCAGGCAGGCCAAAACTTAAAAAATCAAGTGCGGTTAATGCAGTAATCCCCCCCGCGACAGAGAAGGGGATAAACGTAATGATAGTCGAAATGGAATTGGGAATGATGTGCTTGTAAATAATACGGAAGTTACTAGCGCCCATCATCTTAGCGGCTAAAACATAATCTCGATTAGCTTCTTTATAACTAGCACTGCGCATATACCAGGTCATGCTCATCCAGCCAAAGAGTGCCATGATAAAAACCAGCGACCAGAATCCTGGAGTAATTAGGGAGCTCATGATCATAACGATATAGAGAAAGGGAATGTTGGACCAGATTTCAATAATACGCTGAAAAAACAAATCAAAAGCGCCGCCTAAAAAACCCATGAAACAGCCGATGAGTACGCCAAAAAAATACTCAACGATGAGTAATGTAAGAGCAAAAAATATAGCGATGCGAAAGCCATAGACTAAACGAACTAAAACATCACGACCGATGGTATCTGTTCCTAGGTAGTGTTGTGACAATGTGCTTGGCGGCTGGGGTGGGTAAAAGCCCTCTTCTAAATCGACTTCGGTTGCATTGAAAGGAACGAGTGGCAGCAGAACGAAATTTGAATGATCGCTGTTATCTTCCGCCCATAGCTTTTTCAGTTGGCGATAATTGGTTTCATAGTCATACTCCAAGCCAAATTGTTTGCCCTCTAAAGTTGAGCTAAATATTGGCCAATACAGTTCGCCTTGATACTGAACCAATAACGCTTTCGAATTAAACAGTAGCTCGGCAAAGCAGGAGGTTAAAATTAACAGGCATAAAAAAATAAATGAGAAATACCCACGCTTTAGGCGCTTGAATTTCTGCCAGGGTCCCTGTGGTCGTTCTTGTCCCTGGATCGAGGATGCGTGCATTATGAAGAGCCCCCAAAGCGAATTCTAGGGTCAACCAGTGCAACACAAATATCTGACAAAATGTTACCAAATAAAGTTAATAAGGCTGAGATAACTAAAATCCCCATCACCACAGGATAGTCTCTTTCAATTAGTGATTCATAGCCCAACAAACCAAAGCCATCAATATTGAAAATCGTCTCTATTAAAAAAGATCCCATTAAAATTAATGAAATATTATTGCCAAAATGAGTGGCTAAAGGAATTAAGCTATTGCGCAAGGCATGACGAAATACAGCCTGGGGAAAGCTCATGCCTTTGGCAATTGCGGTTTGCACATATTGAGCGGATAAATTGTCTAATAACGCATTTTTAACCATAAAGGTCATCACTGCGAAGCTGCCGCTAATGTAGGCAATTAAGGGCAGTGTTGCGTGTTTTATAATATCCCATACTTGATCTTGCCAAGGTAAATAATCAAACTCGTCACTGCTAAAACCGCCCATAGGAAAGAATTCGAAATGAAACGAGAAGGTATAGAGTAAAGCAATCGCTACGATGTAGTTAGGTATGGCATAGCCTAAAAAAACAACCAGCGAGGTAACGAAATCACCGGCTTCTCCATGTTTTAGCGCTTTATAAATACCCAGAGGAATGGCGATTAAATAGGTGATAATTAACGTACAGACACCGTAAAAAATCGAAATAGGCAGGCGCTCTTTAATCGTTTCCCAAACGGGCTCGTAATACCGAGTCGACATGCCTAGGTCAAACTGAAGCAGTTTTCCTAGCCAATCAAAATAACTGGTTAAAATGGGTTTATCAAAACCATAATATTCTTTCAGCTGATCTAGTTGGTCTGTTGAAAGGGTATTGCCGGCAATACTGTGCTGAGATGATTGCTGCTGATTGGCCATTTGATAGGCTGTCATCATGCGTTCAATCGGCCCACCAGGGACCATGCGGGTAAGTGCGAATACGACAATGGTAATACCAATAAAGGTCGGTATTACCAATAATAAACGCCGTAAAATATAACCTAACATCGACAGTCCTTGTCCATTATTAACACCTTATTGTCAGTCGCTGTTTAGTTGGTTACATCAACATACAGGGTTAGCCGTTGTCCTGGCTGTAGGTATTTGCTTTTCGATTTCTGTCGATTCCAGCGTATTAGATCCTGAACTCTCACTCTAAATTTGTCAGCGATGCGGGCGAGCGAATCACCGTTACGAACGGTATAGGTTAATTTTCGAATAACCTCGCGACTTTTACGAAGTTTTTTCTGCCCCCAAATGACTAAGTTCTGACCTTGCTTGAGCATGTCTCCCGGTGCCATGCCGTTCCACTTTGCCAGTTCACGAATGCCGACTTTGTGGTCACGAGCAATTTCCCAAAAACTATCGCCGTTCTGTACTTTATAATCGATCTTGTTTCTATTCTTGCTGCGCTTAGAGGAATTTTGGATTTTTGCTAGGCGAGTATCGGCACTAAAAGAATAGCTCTTGAGGGACTTGTAGGCTGAAGGAATCAATAATTGATCGCCAGTGCGGATCATACTTTTACGCAGGTTATTAGCATCTTTCAGCGCATCAGGGGTAGTATGAAATTTCTTTGCGATAGTGATTAATGAATCGCCACGTTTCACCTGATAGCGTTGCCATTTCATGCGTGCATTTTTAGGCAATTTGGCAATGTTTTCTAAATAAAGCGCTTTCTTCTCGATAGGAATTAATACTTTATGTGGGCCACTGGGTTTAGTCGCCCAGCGATTAAATCCCGGATTCAGTTTGTAAATTTCATCCAGCGGTGTGTCAGCGACTTCCGCAAGTTGAGAAAGATCTATTTGGCCACCGGTATCAACACTAGCAAAATACGCTTTATTGGCTAACGGTTTTAACGTAATGCCGTGCTTCTCTGGGTATTTAATGAGCTGCGCAAGTGCAATCAACTTAGGAACGTATTCACGGGTTTCTCTAGGCAAACTGAGAGACCAGAAATCAGTCGGCTTACCCAGACGCTTATTCTTTCTAATGGCTTTTCGTACATTACCTGCGCCGGTATTGTAAGACGCAAGGGCCAATAACCAATCGCCCTTAAATTCACGCTGCAAGGCTTCTAAATAGGTCAGGGCGGCAATGGTTGAGGCGCTAATATCACGACGTCCGTCGTACCACCAGTCTTGTGTTAGGCCAAAATCACGGCCCGTCGAAGGGATAAATTGCCACACCCCAGACGCTCGGCCGTGGGAATACGCGAAAGGATCAAAGGCACTTTCAACAATCGGTAGTAACGCCAGTTCTCCAGGAATATCACGCACGTCAATTTGCTCAGCAATATAAAACATATAGCGTTGAGCTCGAGTTGCCATGCGATCCATATAACCTTGGTGTTTTTTATACCAATTGAGTTGCGCTCTTACTCGAGGGTTGTCAATGTCTTGATTGAAACCATAGGCTGTAATGATGCGTTGCCATAAATCGGCGTTCGCAGCAGGGTTGTCTATAGTAGATTGCACAGGCTGCCATTGGTCCAGAACAGGTACCACGGGGCTGACGACTATGGGTTCAATCGGTTTTGTGTCTTGAACTAAGGGTTGATGAGAGCAAGCGCTGATCAAAATTAGGCTCAAGGGTAAAGATAATAATAGCTGGTGAAGCTTCATCCAATTACAATACTGTCGCTGATAAGGTTGCTCAGTCTAAAGAGACAGGGCACAAAGGGTCAAGGATAAATATGAACTCTGTTCCCCATAAGTTAGACAGTCAGGATTATAAACGCTGGTTAAAAACCGCTTCAGCTCAACGGTTGTTATCTTTACAGTCAGCTTGGCTGCAAGCGAAGCTGGGACAATTTTCCGGCGCACACCTTATGTTTCAAGGCCTCGACCCCGATCGAGACTTATTGTCCGCAAGCCCGATCGAACATGTTTTTCGTATGGCATTGCCCTGGCAATATGGTATTACGACCGATGCTTGGATGACGGGCAGCGAATGGCCTTTACCCGATCAAAGTCTTGATTTAGTGGTTATGCAGCACAGTTTGGATTTTACTCACCGCCCACATCAGATGATTCGGGAAGCTGCTCGCACGATTGTGCCAAGCGGTTATTTGCTTATTATTGGTTTTAATCCTTGGAGTTGGTGGGGCGGCGTACAAAAAACACTGCCATTTTCGACCGATATGCCTTGGGTCGCGAATGCCGTAAGCATGAAACGCTTGCAAGATTGGCTGCTGTTATTAGATTTCAGCATCCAGAGTACCGAGACACTCGGGCATTTATGGCCGGTTACACTTTTCCCTGAGCGTGTTTCTCAACGTATCGATAGTGTCTTGGCTGGGTCCATGGGGATGGGAAACTTTTATATGGTGATCGCTCAGAAAACAACAGTAGGCATGACGAGTATACGATCTAGGCCTTGGCCTGTTATTAAGCCACAGCTGGGCTGGGCAAAGAATATGGGCAAAACGAAGCTTTAAATAACGATGTACGATTAAATACATAGCAAAGAATTAGCAGCGAGAATGGCATGAGACAAGTAGTACTGGATACAGAGACAACGGGTATTGGTGCAGAAAAAGGCCATAGAATTATTGAAATTGGTTGTGTTGAGTTAATTGACCGAAAGTTAACCGGCCGTCATTATCACCAATACGTTAATCCGCAGCGTCCGAGCGATGAAGAAGCGATCGGAGTTCACGGTATTACCGATGAGTTTTTAGCCGATAAGCCCCTTTTTGGACAGATTGCCCAAGCCTTTTACGATTTCATTGAAGGTGCTGAATTAGTAATCCATAACGCCCCCTTCGATGTGGGCTTTATGGATGCAGAATTCCGTCGGGTAAATATGCCGATGACGCGAACGTATTGTACCGTGCTTGATACGCTTGTGATGGCACGTGATATGCGACCAGGGCAGCGTAATAGCTTGGATGCGTTATGTCGGAGCTACGGTATTGATAACAGTCATCGGGAGCTACACGGTGCATTACTCGATGCTGAGATTTTATCCGATGTTTATCTGATGATGACGGGGGGGCAGACCGATCTTATGTTCAGTGCCGGTGCCAGTGAAGGTGATGCAAATTCAGTGATGCTTAACCTTGAACAGTTGGGTGAAGTAGATCGTCAGGCATTATCGGTGGTACGGGCTACACCCGCGGAATTATCGGATCATGACGCAATAATGGACCTATTGGATAAAAAAAGTGATGGCGCCATCTGGAGACGCTAGCGAAAAAATGTCTGGATTACCGAGCTGGATCACAGATATGGTGCCGTATGTCAGGTATTATTAGCCTTGCAACCTAAAGAAACTTAGGGTATCCATAAAGTAATCTTTCTCTCCCGCGTGAACGTGGGTAGAATAATGATATATAACAAGAAATTGTAGACGACAAAATGGCTGTAATTAGACACACAGGAAGTCCCATGTCCAACCTAGCTTCGACATTGAATTTAGTGCGCAAAGAAGTTGATGGCGCACTTGATCAATCTGCTGTTCAACTTGAACATTATGCTGAAAGTGGTAATGCGGATGACTTAAAAGGATTTTTAGGTGAGATTCAGCAAATTCGTGGCACATTTAAAATGCTCGATTTCCGTGCTGGTGAGCGTTTGTGTGAAGAGCTTGCCGATACTGGGCGCACACTGACCCAGACGGAAGGTGAGAATCGAAATGCTCTAGAAGCCTTTAGTAAATCGATAATGATTCTAAAGCGCTATGTTGAAATGGTGACGAATGGTCAACTAGTAGCACCTGGTCTGTTGCTTGAAGTCATTAATGATGTGCGTAAAAGTCGACAAGAAAAATCCTTGCCAGGGGCTTATTTCTTCATGACAAATTTACGCCCTAAACTGGATATTCCTCCTGCCAGTGCCCGCCCAACCGCAATCCCTTATCGTCGAGTACGTCAGCTTTTCCAAATTGGCTTATTAGGTGTTATGCGCAATCAAGGACGTAAGGGCGCATTAAATGTCATGGGTCGCGCCGTTTCTCGAATAGAAAAAGCCGCTCGTGGACAGCAAACTTGGGGCTTTTGGTATGCCGTAAAAGCCGCACTCGAGGCACTAAATCAGGAATCTTTTGAAATAGACTTGTCACGAGTCATGCTAATGCGTGCTCTAGATAACCAAATTCGAAAGCTGGAAGATAGTGATGGTCAATTGCTGACAGAGAAGCAGCCTGATTGGTTACTGAAAGAATTTCTTTATCTTATCTCTTTAGCTGAGCCTGAAACTGCGCTTATCAATAAAGCACAAAAAGATTTTAACCTGTCCTCTGATCTGCGAGAAGTTCAGCTAGGAGAGGCGCGTCGTAAATTAAGTGGGCCTGATCAGTCAGCGATGGATTCACTGACGGAAGCACTGCAAGATGAATTGCACGGCATTAAAGATTTATTGGACCTGGCTGAACGTACCGATGGTTTCGATGACAACTTCTCCGACTTATCGATCAGTCTACGTCGCATAGCCGATACCTTGATTATGGTTAATCTGCCGCAAACAGCTACTCGCACAATGGCGATTGCCGAAAGCCTGAGAGCTGAAGACGAACCCTTTGATATTAAAATGCAGAAAGTGGCCGATCAAGTGCTTAGGGTAGAGCAAGATGTTCGCGGCTTAGCGATGAATGCTAATATTGTTAGTAGCTCGAAGGTCGATCCATTGAGCTTATTAGAGGCCCGTATTGGTGCCATATCCGAATCACAAACCGCCTTGTCAGTCACTAAGCGAGCTATCGGCTCCTACGTTGATTCTGGTGGCGATAAAATGCACGTTAAGAATGTAGGAAAAACCTTATTAGACGTCAGTGGTGCTTTGTTCTTCTTGGATCAAGAAGAGGTCTCAGGCTTGATGATGCAGCTGCAGCGCTTTGTAGAAGATAAGATTGTTGTGAGCGAATTTGCTCCCACGGAAGAGAAGATCGAAGCCCTAGCGGATGCTATTTCCGCTGTCGAATATTATATCGATTCTTTAACCGGGCAAACCGCCGGTGCGACAGAAGCAATATCGCTGGCGAAGGAAAGTATTCAGCAGTTGCTTAAGTAAGATTATAGAATGAACTAAGGAAGTTTATTATGTTGCAGGGAAGCATCATTTTTGTGTTGGTTGTATTGGCTCTGGGCACTTTAGCCGGAGCTGGTTATCTATTATTTCGTCGTGGTTGGTTCTGGATTTGGCTTAAAGCCAGCTTCGCTATGGGACTGGCCGCAATCACCGTACTCTCCCTATTTTCTTTGTTTGATGTGCTGAGTTATAAACAGCTGTTAGCCGAAGTTCCCATCGCTAGTATTAGTATCTATGAGAAACAACCTCAGCACTTTGACTTGACCTTGATTGCGGCCAATGGAAAAGAGCAGCGCTTTGAAATTCATGGTGATCAATGGCAGCTAGATGCGCGTCTATTAACTTGGGTCGGTCCGTTAGCCGCGCTGGGCAAGAAGCCCTTGTATCGCTTAGATCGCATCAGTGGCCGCTATATTTCTCTTGAACAAGCACGCAATGCCGAACAAAGTATTTATGGTCTTAAACAATCGAATGTCATTGATGTTTGGCAGATATTGCAAGTGATACCAAGCTGGATCGATGCTGATTATGGCAGTGCTGTTTATATGCCAATGGAAAATGGCGCTGTGTATACGGTACATTTAACAGCGAAAGGAATGAATGTGCGCGCGGTTAATAATATTGCTAAACGGTTATTGGGAGAGGAGTGGTAGTAAGTTAGCTTGAAAGAAATAGAGAGTAGTTAGAAAAATAGAAGTTGTTAGAGGAAAAGCATTATTGAGAAGGCAGGGCCTTCTCAATAATAGTAGCCAATTAAGCTGGGAAAAGTTCGCCCAACTTAGTTGCCAACATCATGTCGCCTTCAACACGTAGTTGACCAGCCATAAACGCTTGCATGCCGTCAGTTTCGCCAGAAACGATGCCTTCAAGAGTCTCAGTATTCATGATCAAAGTAACGTTAGCGTCATCATTTTCGCCAGTTGCTAGGTCACAAGCACCATCTTTAACGATTAGGTGATAAGTTTCACCATCTTCGATGTTGAATTGAAAAATCAAGTCAAGGCCTTCAGCAGCACTTGGGTTGAATTTACTTTGCATAGTTTCGATGATGTTAGCCATGAGATGCTACCTATTTAATTGTTATGTATCTGCTTATCACAATACGATTTAAAGCACGCATTGAATGTAGAGACGTCACTTTATGAGGGGATAGAGTGTGTGTCAAATAAATTCATACGATTGTTTGAATTTTGTTGGCTTACAGCGGCG
The DNA here is from genome assembly GCA_036960605.1 of Oleispira sp. Classification (GTDB taxonomy): domain Bacteria; phylum Pseudomonadota; class Gammaproteobacteria; order Pseudomonadales; family Oceanobacteraceae; genus Oleispira. The sequence goes on from JBALXI010000001.1 coordinate 249,286, forward strand.
AAATTATGCGGTATTCTTGCGTCAAATGAATTTTACATACATGTTTTTTGAACTTTAAAGGTATCAAACTTGGAATTTCTAGCTGAATACGGCATTTTCTTATTAAAAGCCCTGACCATTGTTGTTTCTATTATCCTAGTCATCGCGGGTGTCGCTGCAGTCAGCGGTAAGCAAAAGCCGAGTCATGATGGCTTTATAACGGTTAATAAGATCAACGATGATTTGGATGAGTATAAAGAAATATTAGAAGAAAACTTGTATGACAAAGACGAGCTGAAAGAGCTTGAAAAGGCCCGCGTCAAAGCAGACAAAGAAAAAGAGAAGGCTGAAGCCGTCAAGGCAAAAGCTAAAATCAAGGCCGATAAAAAAGCCGGGAAAGAGGCTGCTGAAGATTTTGCCGATGAAGTAGAAGCGATTAAGAGGCGCGTTTTTGTATTAGATTTTGATGGGGATATTAAAGCCAGTGCCGCTGACTTTATGCGTGAAGAAATTACAGCTGTATTAACCATGGCGCGTAAAGAAGATGAAGTTGTTGTTCGCCTAGAAAGTGGCGGCGGCATGGTACATAGCTATGGTTTAGCGTCTAGTCAATTGCAGCGTATTAAAGATAAGGGTATTCCGCTGACTGTCTGCATTGATAAAGTAGCCGCTAGCGGTGGTTATATGATGGCCTGTATTGCCGATAAAATTGTTTCCGCACCTTTTGCTATCGTCGGATCCATTGGTGTGGTTGCGCAACTGCCTAACTTCAGTCGTTTATTGAAAAAGCACGATGTGGATTTTGAGATGTTTACCGCAGGTAAATACAAACGCACAGTGACTATGTTTGGTCACAATAGTGCTAAAGCAAAAGAAAAATTCAGTGAAGATTTAGAAGAGACGCATGTACTCTTCAAAAATCACGTTTCACATTTTCGTCCTAGTCTGAATATCGAAGAAATCGCAACCGGTGATACCTGGTATGGTCAAGACGCCTTAGTGAACAAGTTGGTTGATCAGTTGGGCACCAGTGACGATTATCTTGTCACTGCGTGTAATGATGCCGATGTATTTGAAGTCAGTTACGAATTTAAGAAGAGCCTACAAGAAAAATTAGGCTTTGCCGTGCAAATGGGCGTTGAGAAAGCGGCAACGCGCTTTTTGACCGTTATGAATGCGCAAACTCATACTAAGGGTTAATACCTAAGCTGAATTAAGGAAATACTATGACTCAGTGGCACGCTTACCGCGCAATCGAAACGAATGATGAAGTATCTGACGCAGGCCCTGTTGTCGAGTCTTCTTGGCAGCTGGTCGATGATTCTTGCTTGCCTGCGATTGGAAAATCAAAAGGTGAAGGCGAAGTTCTCATCAAGGTGCAATACTCATCGGTTAATTATAAAGATGCGTTAAGTGCTGCTGGTAATCGTGGCGTCACGCGCAGCTTTCCTCATACGCCAGGCATCGATGCTGCTGGTACTGTGGTGAGTGATGCTTCGGGGCAGTTTGCTGAAGGTGCTGAAGTCGTAGTCTTTGGCTATGATCTGGGTATGAATACTTGTGGCGGCTATGGGGAATTTATTCGTATTCCCGCGGCCTGGGTATTAATTAAGCCTGCAGAGTTGAGCTTTGAAGATTCTATGCGCTGGGGAACGGCTGGATTTACCGCGGCGTTGTCAGTAGAGAAGTTATTAAAAGCAGACATTAAGCCAGAGGCAGGCAAAATCATTGTCACTGGTGCAACCGGCGGTGTTGGTTCTGTTGCAGTTTCTTTATTAGCGAAGCTTGGTTTTGAAGTGGTTGCGGTAACGGGTAAAGCAGCAGCGAAGGATTGGCTGTTGAGCCTTGGCGCGACGGAGGTGCTTGATCGTGCTGATCTATTGCCTATGGCTAAAAAGCCGATGACACGCCCCTTGTATCAAGCAGGCATTGATACCTGCGGCGGTGATATGATTGCCGCAGTATTGCCACAATTGCAATATGGCGGTGCTTTAACAACATGTGGCATGGTTGCTGGGGCTGACTTTAGTGCCAGCGTATTTCCGTTCATCATCCGCGGTATCGACTTGTTGGGTATTGATTCGGTAGAAATCCCACAAACTCATAAGCAACTGTTACTTAAGAAAGTAGCAAGTGATTGGCAGCTATCAACATTGCCTGACTTTACTCAAACCATTGGTCGCAGTGAATTGCCTGCTGTTTTGGCTGATGTGCTGGCAGGTAAAGGCCAAGGCCGTTACCTACTGGATCTAGCTAAAGACTGATTCTGTCTTAATTTGAACTACCTGAGTAGTTACAAATAATAAAGAATCAGTCTCTTCTCAATTTTTCATTCACCGCAATCGGGTTCGGGTAGTTAAAGACTACGATGTAGCTCGATAGCGCGAAGGTGATAATGGCGGTGGCTTGAATCAACAGAGAGCCTTGCTCTGACAAAATAGAACGCTCAAAAGCGACAAACGCAATGAGCAGCGAAAACTCACTGATCTGGCCTAGGCGAAAGCCGACATCCCAAGCTAAAGCAGGGCGTTCACTCATATTGCCCAGTAAATAGCGGAATATCACCGGTTTCAAAATTAATACAGCGCCGGCTAGTACCAAGGCGGGCCAGATGACACTGGAAAGCAGCTGTAAGTTGAATCCAGCCCCTAAAGCAAAGAAGAACAAGACTAAGAAGAAATCCCTTAATGGCTTCAAGCTGATCGCAATGTATTGTGCAATAGGGCTAGTTGCCAACGTTACACCTGCAATAAAAGCCCCAATCTCTCGAGTTAAACCGACGGCCTGGGCACCTTCTGCCATCGCTAGACACCAGCCAATCGCTAAAATGAACAGGTATTCTTGAAAGCGATCAAACTTCTTAATAAGCGGGAGTAACAAACCTTTTACCAATAAGTAACTGGCCATGACCAATAGCGGTAAAGCGACAAAAGGTTGCCAAATAGGCGGGGAAGTTGACGCGAGGTCTGCGGTAGAGCCTAAACTGCCCAGAAAAATTAACGTTAAAATGGCGACTAAATCTTGCACGAGCAATAAACCCACCATCAGTTCGCCGACATGCTTATGGTGTAAAACCGTCGTCGGCAACAGTTTCAAGCCAATAATTGTGCTGGAAAACATCATAGCTAGGCCAATAACTAAGCTATCCATCGTCGAGTGGCCAAAAGCCATAGCAATGCCAAAGCCAATGCCAAAGAATAAAGCACAGCTTATCAGGGCCACCAGCGTCGCCTTTTTTAATACCGCCACCAAGTTGGAGGGCTGCATGTCGAGGCCGAGTAAAAACAGGAGGAAAATGATGCCAATGTGTGACATCTCTCCCAATAGCTCAGGCTCTTCTATCAAAGATAGCCCGAAAGGCCCTACGATCGCCCCTAAGGCAATGTAGGCAATAATGACGGGTTGTTTTGTGTAAAGCGCCACCGTAGACAGTACGAAGGCACCAGTGAAGATTAAGAAAAACGAAAAGACCAGGTCGTGCGCTACCATGAATGCTCCTGCAGGTCGCCACTGAAAATGTAAATGAGAAAAAACGCCTATTGACTAATCTTAAATGACGAACACAAAAAAGGCCAAATTATTGGCCTTTTTTGTGTTCTGTTTGTCGACTCTACTTAAGCAAGATAGCCTTAAGTCAAGAAAGCAGTATTAGCTGCGACGACGGTACAGAGGGCGAGCATCATTTACATCGCCCTGATACGATGTAGAAAAGGTTTCAAAGCCTTTTACGCACAATTCAAGGTCTTGGTCAGCACGCATCGCCATCGCATTAAAGCCACAGCGCATCATGAAGAACAATTGATCGAATAATACATCGCCGACAGAACGTAGCTGGCCAGTGAAACCATAGCGCTTGCGTAATAAGTGAGCCGCTGAGTAGCCACGGCCATCAGCAAACTGAGGAAACTCAACGTTAATCAAAGCAAAGCCTTGGCTATCGTCCGCTAATAAATCAGCAGTATCGCCAGCGTTCAGCTGAATACCTAAAGTACCGGCATCGCGCTTAGCGATCAAAGTCTCTTTTTCAGAGCCAATCGCATTTGCCCAGCGAATGAAGTTAATAACTTCTTTCGCCGAGGTTAGCGCCATATCATCAGCCACTAAGGTCCAATCATCATTTGCGATTTGTTTGTCTAAAATAATCTGAGTCATGTCTAATCCTTACTTAGCGGTTGCAGTAGCAGTAGCTTTTGCTGGATAAGCAGCCGCTTTGAACGGGTCCATACCAACACGGCGGAAGGTTTCAATAAACGTCTCACCTTCAATACGCTGAGCGACAAAAACATCAAGCAGAATACGAATGATCTCAACCATGCGATGGCGAGCAAAAGAAGGACCTAAGATTTTACCCACTGAAGCATCTTCACCCGATGCGCCACCGAGAGAAACCTGATAGAACTCTTCACCTTTCTTATCAACACCCAAAATGCCGATATTGCCAATATGGTGGTGACCACAAGCATTCATACAGCCCGAGATGTTTAAATCAAGATTGCCTAAATCATGCAGGTAATCTAAATCATCAAACTCATTCTGTAAGGCTTCAGCAATCGGTAACGACTTAGCATTAGCAAGAGCGCAGAAATCGCCGCCTGGGCAACAGATCATATCGGTCAACAAACCAAGGTTTGGCGTTGCAAGGCCTAGGGCTTTTGCTTCTTTCCAAAGATCATAAAGCTTCGCTTGTTCTACATCAGCCAAGACTAGATTCTGCTGGTGAGTCGAGCGTGCTTCACCAAAGCTGTACTTGTCAGCTAGATCAGCAAAGGCAAAGATCTGGCTATCGGTAACATCACCGGGTGCCGTTCCTTTTTGCTTCAATGCGAAGGTGGCAACAGAATAGCCTGGCTTCTTGTGAGCGCGAACATTACGTCCAACCCAGCGAGCGAAGGCCGTATCGGAAGCTAAAGCATCGGTATAAGCAGCAGAGTCAGCTTCAAGTGCCAGATAAGCGGGTTCAGTGAAGTGAGACTTAACACGTTCAAGTTCTTCGCTCGGCAATCTACCTTCGCCATCTTTAACATGATCCCACTCAGCTTCAACCAGCTCACTGAAACGTTCAACACCTAAAGCTTTCACTAAGATCTTAATACGCGCCTTGTACTTGTTATCGCGACGACCGAATTGGTTGTATACGCGGATAATAGCGTCAAGGTAGGTTAGTAGATCTTCTTCTGGTAAGAACTCACGCACAACAGAAGAAAGAATAGGGGTGCGGCCTAAACCACCACCGGCATAAACGCGATAACCAAGCTCACCGGCTTCGTTACGAACAATCTGAATGCCAACATCGTGCATGCGGGTTGCAGCGCGATCAGCCCCTTCAACCGCATTCACAGCAATCTTAAACTTACGCGGTAAAAAAGCGAATTCTGGGTGGAAAGTAGACCACTGACGGATGATTTCGCAATAAGGGCGAGGATCAACCAGCTCTTCTGCAATCACGCCTGCGTATTCATCAGTCGTGGTATTACGAATACAGTTACCGCTGGTTTGCACGGCGTGCATTTGTACTTCCGCTAGTTTGCCTAGTATCTCAGGGCATTCTTCTAACTTAGGCCAGTTGTATTGTAGATTCTGGCGCGTACTAAAATGCGCATAGCCACGATCGTAATCGCGGGCTATTTCAGCCATTTTACGCAACTGCTGGCTGTTCATCATGCCGTAAGGCACAGCAATACGCAGCATAGGTGCATAGCGCTGCACATAAATGCCGTTTTGTAGGCGTAATGGTAAAAACTCCCCTTCAGGAATTTTACCGTCCAAATAGCGATCCATTTGGTTTTGGAATTGAGCTACTCGCTCATTGATCATGCGCTGGTCTAAATCGTCGTATACGTACATAGCTTTCCGAATTATTAAGCCATTGGGAGTTATTGGCGGCAAATGTAACAAAAAATGGTTATGCAAAAAACCAATATTTTCCTATATCGAAATAACTAAAGAGAATAGTACGGGCAAAAATCGATGAGAAGGATGAGGGTGGGCAGTCAGCAACCCTTATAGAATAAGGGTTCTAGGCAGTTTCTTGAAGGTTTAAGGCTTGTTGAATCTGCTGAGGGTAGTCACTAAAAACAGCGTCTAAACCTTGAGCATAAAGTTCAAGCGCCAAGGATTCGTTATTAATGGTGAACGCGAGCACTTTGTAGCCGGCTGCTTTTATCTCGGCGACTTGCTCAGCATCAAAGAATGACTGATGAATGTGTAGACCAGAGCAACCTAAATGCTCAAGCCGATCTTTCCAAGCTTTGGGGATTGCTGAGACGTTATAGCCACGTTCAACTTCCGGCCATAGTGTTTGGGCGCTGGTGAGGGAGAAATAGTTAAAGCTACTAAGAATTAAAGGCAGGTCTTTAGGCCAGTGCTGTTTTAATATCTCGATACTAGCAGCGGTGGTTTCTTCTTCAAGTCCCTCGCAGGGTTTTAGTTCCAGATTTAAGCCCATGCCGTATTGGCTAATGACTTCGATGGCTTCTAATAGCGTTGGAATAGTTTGCTGTTTATATTCTTCGCCTTTCCAAGAGCCCGCATCCAATTCTTTAAGCCGCTTCAGAGACGCATTGTGTATTAGACCTTCGCCATTGGTTGTGCGTGAAAGATAATCATCATGGAAAATAACCGGAATACCATCGGCGCTGAGCATAACATCGATCTCAACCCACTTAATGCCTTGCTGGCCCGCAAGGTGCAAGCTGGCTAAAGTGTTCTCAGGTGCTAGGCCACTGCTGCCTCGGTGGGCAATAACGGGTGCAAGTAATGAGTAGGCTGAAAGCATGGTTAACCTAAAATGTCAGCATTATGGGAGTCTTAATATGATTCTAAGCAGTAATTGTGAATTTACTATGAATTAAGGATTAAATATTTTCAGCAACCCAATTCTTTTTACGCCAAAGTGCGGCATACAGAACGGAAGAGCTAATACGCTGCATGCTTTGAATGCACCAGATGCCTAATAGGCCGTAACCGAGAATAGGGCCTACCAGGTAAGCGAGCGGTAATAACAGGCACCATTGCATGAGGAAATTAATCGCTAATACCTTTTTACCGGCCCCAGCTCCCAATAAAGCTTGAATCAATACCATGGCAGTGACTTCAAAAATAATGCTGATACCGGTGATTTGCAGCGGTAAAGTGCCTAAAGCAATGAGATGCTCATCTTGGGTGAAAACCCTAAGGATAGAATCGGCAAAAAACGAAATTGGGAGGCCGAGCAGTAGCATTAAGAAAATCGCCAGACGGACAACGTCCCAGCCCCATTGATAAGCATCTTCGGGGTTATTAGCGCCGAGTGAATGACTCACCAAGCTAGTGGACGCAATGCCAAGGCCGACGCTGGGTAATATTAATAACAATGCGAGGTTGATGAGGATATGCCCAATAGCTTGTTCATCACTGCCGATTAAGCCGATGATCATAAATAAAATACTAACGCCTAGAGCAAAGAAACCTTGCTGCAGAGAGTTCGGCAACGCCAATTGAATTAGGCTCTTCATCATCGCTTTACTTGGGAAGTGCAAGCTAAAGCCGTGATGACCTGCTTTCTTTAAAGTTAAAATTAAATATAAGGCAGTGCCCAGAAATAATGCCAAACAAGTCCCCATACCTGAACCAGTAGCGCCATAAGCGGGAATGGAAAGTGCGGGAATACCGAAAATCAATAGGTAGCTGAAAACGACATTAGCAACATGCATCCATAGCAAGACTTTCAAATACGATCGAGTTTCGCCAGTACCCGCCCAGTAACCCCGAAAACAGAAATTAAAGGCGACCGCAATGATCGCAAAGGTGCGCCATTCAAAATAAGGCTGGGCGATATCCAGTACATCTTGATCTGAGCTGAATAAGCCCATTAAGTTAGCACTGAAAAATAAAAAAAACAGGGTTAAAGGCAGTGCAATTAAGCTGCCGAGAATTAACCCAGCCATCAACGGTTTGCCTGCTTGATTACTTTGCTTGGCCCCCATTCGGCGCGCGACTAATGTCTGCACCGCAGCCGATAAGCCCATAACAAGAGATACGGATAAAAAGGCCGCATAGCTGCCAATACCCACCCCTGCCAGTGCATCAGAACCTAGGTGGGCGACCATGGCCGCATCCACAAGATTTATGATGCTCTGAGAAAGCATGCCCACGATAATGGGCAAGCTGATGGTTAGAATACGAGATAAGCGAGCACTTGGTATGTTAAGTACTCGCCCTAACTTAAGGGTGAAGGCGAGGGTGTCGGAGTTGATAATCGATAGCCGTTAAAGAATGTTAAAAAAGCGTTAGTAGTTCAAGTTTGGCGCTAACCAGCGCTCCATAACATGAACTTCTTCATCCTTACGGGTCGCGATATCTTCTACCTGATCTTTATCAATCTTACCTAAACCAAAGTATTTTGATTCAGGGTGCGAGAAATACCAGCCGCTAACAGACGCGGATGGGAACATGGCGAAGTTTTCAGTCAGCGTAATGCCAGCGTTGGCTTCTGGGTTTAATAAACGGAACAAAGCCGCTTTTTCAGTATGGTCCGGGCAAGCAGGATAGCCAGGTGCAGGACGAATACCGAGATACTTTTCTTTAATCAATTCATCGTTGGTTAAATTGGTATCATCCACATAGCCCCAAGTCTCACGACGAACAATGGCGTGCATGCATTCAGCAAAGGCTTCTGCAAGGCGATCGGCCAAAGCCTTCATCAAGATATTATTGTAATCATCGTCTTCTTTTTTGTACTGCTCAGCCAAGGCTTCGGCTTCTAATCCAGATGTGACCGCAAACGCACCCATATAGTCATCTTTACCATCTGCGTGGTCAGCAGGTTTAGGTGCAATGAAATCGGCCAAGGAATAGTTAGGTTGTCCTGCAGGCTTATTCGCTTGTTGGCGTAGCTGATGCAGAGTTTCAAGTACTTCTGAACGGCTTTCGTCAGCATAAACTTCAATGTCATCCGTACCTTTACGGTTAGCAGGCCAAAGACCAATCACCCCTTTACTGATGAACAGTTTATCTTTTACGATACGATCAAGCATTTCACGCGCATCTTTATAAAGTGCCGTCGCTGCTTCACCGACCACTTCATCTTCAAGAATGCGAGGGAATTTACCCGCCAGCTCCCAAGAGATAAAGAAAGGTGTCCAATCGATATAATCAATCAGAGTTTCTAGTGGGAAGTCATCATAAACCGTGATGCCAAGCTTGTTCGGTTTAGGGGGTGTGTAATCACCAAAGCTTATCTCCGGTGCACGTGCACATGCCGCAGGGTAGCTCAATAATGGCTTACTCTTACGGTTAGCATTACGTTTACGAACGATCTCATACTCAGCGTGAGTCTCTTCGGTAAACTTCTGCTTTAACTCTGGATTCACTAGTTTCTGAGCAACACCAACCGCACGTGAAGCATCAGCAACATAAGTAATAACATCATTATTATATTGAGGATCAATCTTCACCGCCGTGTGCGCTTTAGAAGTCGTTGCACCACCAATCAATAATGGCAGGTGGAAATTCAAACGCTGCATTTCTTTAGCAACGTGAACCATTTCATCCAGCGATGGCGTGATTAAGCCCGATAGACCAATAATGTCGCAGTTTTCTTCTTTCGCGGTTTTAAGAATCTTTTCAGCAGAAACCATGACACCCAGATCAACAACTTCAAAGTTATTACATTGAAGTACAACGCCAACGATATTCTTACCGATATCGTGAACATCGCCTTTCACGGTCGCCATTAAAATCTTGCCTTGGCTGAGTGATTTCCCTTCTTTTTCATCTTCGATAAACGGTAATAAATAGGCAACCGCTTGCTTCATTACACGGGCGCTTTTCACAACCTGAGGTAAGAACATCTTACCTTCACCAAATAAATCACCCACTACGTTCATACCGTCCATTAATGGACCTTCAATCACCTGAATAGGGCGATCAAATAAGTGGCGTGCTTCTTCAGTATCTTCAACAACAAAGGTATTAATACCTTTCACCAAGGCATGGCTTAAACGCTGTGCTACTGGCAGGTTGCGCCATTCTTGAGTTTCTACTTCTTGAACGCTGCCATCACCACGATATTTTTCAGCGATTTCTAATAAGCGATCAGTACCATCACTGCGTCTGTTTAGAATCACATCTTCAACGCGTTCTTTTAGCTCAGCCGGCAGATCATCATAAACCGCCAGCTGGCCAGCGTTTACGATGCCCATGCTCATGCCGTTTTTAATAGCGTGATAGAGGAATACCGAGTGAATCGCTTCACGCACAGGGTCATTACCGCGGAATGAAAACGATACGTTACTCACACCACCTGAGATCAATGCGTGTGGTAGGTTGGCTGTAATGAACTTACACGATTCAATAAAATCTACCGCGTAGTTATTGTGCTCATCAATACCCGTCGCAACCGCAAAAATGTTGGGATCGAATATGATGTCTTGTGGTAAGAAACCGACTTCATCGACCAGAATACGATAAGACTCCGCGCAGATTTCGTTCTTACGCTTCTCAGTATCGGCTTGACCCAATTCATCAAACGCCATCACAACAACCGCGGCGCCATAGCGCATGCAGATTTTCGCGCGCTCGACGAACTCTTCTTTGCCTTCTTTTAAGCTGATCGAGTTAACAATCGCCTTACCTTGAATGCACTTAAGGCCAGATTCGATGATTTCCCACTTAGAGGAATCAACCATGATTGGCACACGAGAGATGTCTGGCTCAGAAGCAATTAGGTTCAAATAACGAACCATGGCTTCTTCTGACTCCAACATGCCTTCATCCATGTTGATATCGATCACCTGGGCGCCGTTTTCAACTTGAACGCGAGCGACATCGAGCGCTTCTTCGAATTTATCTTCTTTAATTAAACGCTTAAACTTGGCAGAACCGGTAACGTTGGCACGTTCACCCACGTTAACGAACAGTGATTCGCTATTAATTGTGAAAGGCTCAAGACCGGCAAGACGACAGGCAACTTCGATTTCTGGAATCTGACGCGGTGCGTGCTTGTGTACTTGTTCAGCAATCGCGGCAATGTGCTCTGGCGTAGTACCACAGCAACCACCAATAATGTTTAAGAAGCCACTTTCAGCGAATTCACCAACGATCGCCGCAGTTTGCTCTGGGGTTTCGTCGTATTCACCAAACTCGTTTGGCAGACCCGCATTTGGGTGTGCAGAAACGTAGCAATTTGCTTTTCTCGACAATTCTTCAATGTGTGGGCGTAATTCATCAGCCCCTAAAGCACAGTTGAAGCCAACCGATAACGGCTTAGCGTGAATCACTGAGTTTAAGAAGGCTTCAGCAGTCTGGCCAGAAAGAGTACGGCCACTAGCGTCGGTAATGGTGCCCGATATCATAATCGGCAGCTCATACCCTAGTTCTTCAAATACACCTTGTACGGCATAAATAGCCGCTTTAGCGTTCAGCGTATCAAATACAGTTTCGATCAGAATAATATCTGATCCACCTTTAATTAAGCCGTGAGTCGCTTCAACATACTCACTCACTAGGCCATCAAAGGTAATGTTACGAAAGCTTGGGTCGTTCACATCAGGAGAAATAGACGCTGTTTTACTAGTCGGCCCTAAAACACCGGCAACAAAACGCGTAATGCCGGTTTCAGCAGCAACTTCATCACAAATATCACGTGCAACTTGAGCGGCCACTTCATTCAGCTCAGGAACAAGATATTCCAAATCGTAATCGGCTTGAGATACGCGGGTTGAATTGAACGTATTGGTTTCAATAATATCAGCGCCAGCATCAAGATAGGCTTTATGAATACCCTTGATGATATCGGGTTGAGTCAGAACCAAAAGGTCGTTATTGCCTTTGATCTCTTGCTCTAAATCGGCAAAGCGACCGCCACGGTAGTCTGCTTCTTCTAGCTGGTGCGCCTGAATTAAGGTGCCCATACCGCCATCGAGTATAAGGGCGCGGGTTTTCAGGGTGCTATGAAGTATTTCTAAACGCTTTTGACGATCCATTTGATTCTCTACCACTGCTATTAATTACTAGCTAAAAAATGACACTAGATTATAAATTTAGGGCGCGAATTTTATCAGAAGTCGAGCCTTTTGTCTTAGCTTGAAAGGTAGAAACGGTCGCTAATACTGAGAATATAGTTAGATTGTTCAGATAAGGCGACTGATGATGAAGTTAGCTCATTAGGGTTATGAAAATGTTGCAGCTTGCCTAGCGGATATGGGTTGTAAAGAAGGCCAAGGGTTAAACCTGAGTAAAATTGTCAACTATTGCCGTTAATAAATGTGCGTTGTAAGATAAAAAGGATACAATGCGCGCATATAGCATTTGAAGGTAACCGAAATGACGCAATACATAGAGATAACTCCCTCCGCAGAAGAATACTTGGCTGAGCTGTTAGAGAAGCAAAACGTTGAAGGTATGGCTGTGCGCATCTTTATTACTCAGCCTGGAACGAAATACGCTGAAACCTGTTTAGCTTATTGCCGCCCAGAAGAAATTAACGTCAATGATGTGCTCCAAGCCATGGACAAGTTACGCGTCTATGTTGATGTAATGAGTACTGCGTATTTAGAAGAAGCCATCATCGATTTTGCCAAAGATCGCATGGGTGGTCAGCTGACGATTAAAGCGCCAAACGCTAAAATGCCTAAAGTAAATGCTGATAGCCCGCTTAACGAGCGCATCAACTATTTGCTATATACTGAAATTAATCCAGGTCTTGCATCCCACGGTGGTGAAGTAAGCTTGGTTGAAATTACGGCTGAAATGATCGCTGTTTTGAAGTTCGGCGGTGGTTGTCAGGGTTGTAGTGCTGTTGAAATGACCCTTAAAGAAGGCGTTGAAACGACCTTGCTGGCTAAAATTCCAGAATTGACAGGGGTTAAAGATGATACTGACCATACTGTTACGGAAAATGCTTACTTTAAATAAAGTGTGTAAAAATAAAACCCGATAATTCGGGTTTTATTTAATATGTTATGGAACGAATGGTTCATAACTCGGTCAGATTCAATGAAGCTGATTCGGAAAGGTTAATTGATGGCATTTTTGGGTGGAGGCTGAATGGCAAGACCGCAAGTATTTAATCAGCAGCAGGTAATGGCAAAGGCCGTTGAGTGCTTTTGGTTGAAAGGCTACAGCGAAACGTCGTTAGCAGATTTGTTGACTGCGATGGGCATAAGCCGAAGTACTTTTTATAATAACTTCGGTGATAAGCGGCAATTATTTCGTCTGTGTTTGCAGGCTTATGGTCAGCAGACCCAGCACATAATTGCGATGACATTGCTGAGTAATAAATTTTCTGGCCTGGAATCAATACGACAATTCTTACATTTGGTGCTGTTAGCGCCGACGGAAGAGTTCTCGTCGAGGGGCTGTTTGTTGGTAAATACTTTAGCGGAGACCGCGAGAGTAGATGATGAACTTAACCAGCTGGCGAAACAGCTAATGCAGTCTGTAAAATTAGCCTTTATTCAACAGTTACAGAAAGAGTTTGATCAAGCCGCAAGCATTCGACATGGCGAATGGCTGTTTACTCAGTTATTAGGGTGGCGTTTGCAGACGCAGTTGGGTATAGCTAAAAACATTCTCGAAGAACAGATAGATTGGTCACTTCTTCAACTAAAGCAACCAATGAAATAAATAATAAAAGCAATTAAATAAGGACGGAACATGTTACTAAAATCATTTTTCATCGGCGGCTATCCCGTGGTCGCTCTCGGTTTATTAGTATTACCTTTTATGACCGCATTACCCTTGCCGAATTGGCTACTAGCATTGAGTATTATTGCTGGCCTGCCATTTCCATTGTTTATTGGTAATCTTTTTCTATATCGCACAGCCCGCACCAGTGAAAATCTGAATTTTCTATTTATCGTGCCTATCGTTATGCTGTCGCTGGCTATTGCCGGGATTGTTTTTAGCGCTACGACATTCTCCAATGCTCTATTTCCTTTAGTGACAATGTTAACCGCAGTAGTGGGCAATCTGGTATACGTTTTTTGGTATAGCCGTTTTGGTCGCGAAAAGAACACATTGTTAGAGGTGGGGAAGCCCTTACCAGAGTTTTCACTAAAGGATGCCGCAGGTAATATTGTTAGCTCAAAAGAAATGGGCAGTCAGGCCAGTTTGATTATGTTCTATCGGGGTAATTGGTGCCCACTTTGTATGGCGCAAATTAAAGAAGTCGCGGCGCAGTATCGAGAGTTGGAAGCACGAGGCATTAAAATTTATATGGTGAGTCCGCAATCAGAAGGGCATACCGATAGTTTAGCTAAACGTTTTGATGTGAATATGAATTTCTTGATCGACGAAAATAATCAGGCGGCTGATGCGTTACAGATTAAAGCTGAGAATGGTTTGCCAATGGGCTTGCAGGCTTTGGGTTACGATAGTGATACGGTGATGCCTACGGTGGTGATGACGAATGACAAGGGTGTAATAATCTTTGCAGACTTGACTGATAATTATCGAGTGCGCCCTGAGCCTGAAGATTTTCTTAAGGTGTTTGATGCGCAGGTAGCGTAAAAGACATTTTACCACAGAGGACACAGAGCGCTGCGCTACACGGAGAAGGGCAAAAGAAAGAAGGAAAGAAAAAATAGAAAAGCCGAATTAACTGTTAGTTAATTCGGCTTTTTGTGTTCAAGCGATATCATTTATAAAGATCGAAGATTAGCGCTTTGGTAATACGTCTTTTAGCTTTTTGTGCATGCTGCGGATTGACTCTTCAGTCGTGGCCCAGCTAATGCAAGCATCGGTTACTGATTGGCCGTATGTCATGTCAGCTAGATTTTCGCTGATATCTTGGCGACCAAATTCAATATTAGATTCGATCATTAAACCAATAATTGACTTGTTGCCTTCCAATATTTGGTTGGTGGCATTTTCCATAACCAATGGCTGAATAGCGGCATCTTTGCTTGAGTTCTCGTGAGAGCAATCAATCATGATGTTCTGTGCAAGGTTTGCTTTTTCTAGCGCTTGTTCACACTGAGCTACGTTGACAGAATCATAGTTTGGCTTACCGCCACCACCGCGCAATACGATGTGACCATATTGATTGCCGGCAGTTTCAACGATAGAAACTTGGCCAGTTTGGTTAATACCTAAAAAGCGGTGGGGATTTGCAACAGACTTAAGTGCGTTCGTTGCAACTGTTAAACTACCGTCAGTACCGTTCTTGAAACCGACAGCGGAAGAAAGGCCAGAAGCCATTTCGCGGTGAGTTTGAGATTCTGTAGTACGTGCACCAATAGCAGACCAAGAAATCAGATCTTGTAAATACTGAGGAGAAATTGGATCTAACGCTTCTGTCGATAGCGGTAAGCCAGCAGCGGCAAGATCAATCAATAACTGGCGAGAAATTTTCAAGCCATCTTCGATCTTGAAAGAATCATTCAAATAAGGATCGTTAATTAAGCCTTTCCAGCCTACCGTTGTACGAGGCTTTTCGAAATAAACACGCATAACAATACAAAGCGTATCTTTAACTTCTTCAGCTAGGCCTTTTAAGCGCTCAGCATAATCCTTCGCGGCGTCGACATCATGAATAGAACAAGGGCCAACGACTAAGAAGATACGGTGATCTTTACGGTCTAAAATATCACGAATTTCTTGGCGGCCACTTTGAATACTTTTAACAACTTCAGTGCTCAGAGGTAGCAGAGCTTTTAACTGATCGGGAGTAATTAGTGTCTCAATGGAGCTAATGTTGAGGTCTTCAACACGGTTATCAGTCATCTTATGTCCTATAAAGCGGTTTAAACGATGTTAAGAAATGTTATCACCAGATTATGACAAATGATCACGATAATGGACACGGTTATCTCTCTATTAATGCAGGTAAACATCAAGATTCGGCAATTTTTTATTATATTTATCTTTTTTTAATCTTTTAAAATATGTTTTTAACGATGAAGCAGAGCGAACGAGCTTGTAAGCTCTGCTTTTAATGAGGGGATATAACGCCTGGTGGCTAAAGTTTCGCTTGGATAGCTTTAAATTTTTCAATCTCAGAAGTTAAAAATTGCCATTTATTATTCTCTTGCTTGCCATTTAGCAAGCCTTCTCTAGCGTAACGCTTAATTGTGACAGGCTTCAAATTGAGGACATCGGCCACTGTTTCGACAGTAAGCCATTCATCATTACTATTTTCGTTGCTCATTTCATTTCCCATCTCGTTACCCATATTGGACCTCCTTGAAATATATAATCCTAAGAATAGGCTCGATTATGAGAGCTGCCAGAAAATAGGTGGCCATTTTTATATTAAGTTACAAATAAGACAGGAATGTAGGTTTTTGTAAGAAGAAAGAACGAGTGTTAAATCCACTGCTATGATCAAAATGAAGTAGGGAAGTTTAATCACCCTAATAAATTTGCCTGAATAGAGTAGTAGGCTGACCAAATGATAAAAAAAATAGCATTTGCCACCGATCTTGGCGTTCTAGGACCGTATGTATTATGTCATGCCTTAGAACTTTCAAAACAGTTTGACGCTAAAGTAGATATTGTTCACGTTATTGAGCCTATGGGAGTATTTGCAGAATCGATTTTAGACATTTTTTTGCCCCAAGAAGATCTCGACCACTTACGAAAAGAGGGGGTTCATGACGTGATAGGGATCATCAAAGAGCGCATTTCAGATACCATGGCTTCCGAGTTTACAGGGGATGACGATGAATCTTTTTTAGGTGAGATCAGTGTAGTACGCGGTCAAGCTGCAGACGCCATTCTTGAATATGCCGATAATAATCATATCGATATGATCGTTATGGGAACCCATGGCGAGCACGGGAAAATGATGGGAGGTCTAGGCTCGGTCGCATCGAAGGTATTACAAAGAAGCTCGGTGCCCGTGTTAATGGTGCCATTAACACGAGTTACCAATCAATTAGGTGTTGCCCATAACGAGCCACTTCGCCGCATGCTTTAGGCTGTTAATTGAGAGAGCTAGCTAATTGAGAGGGCTAGCTAAAAAAAGCGTATTTAGCCCCTAAGAAAAAGAGGATGCTAGCCAATAATGGCTTTAAAACCCCGTCCGGTAGGTGGTGTGAAACCTTACTGCCTAACTGGATGGCAGGAATAGAGCCAACCAATAAAGCAAATAACAGTCCGAAATCAACATTCCCCAGGTACATATGAACTAAACCCGCCGCTGCCGTTAACGGTACCGCGTGAGCGATATCGGTGCCAACAACATGCGAAGAACGTAGTGCTGGGTAAAGCAGCATCAATACTGCCGTTCCAATAGCACCAGCGCCAACCGAAGTCAGAGTCACTAATACACCTAGAACAATACCCATCATAACCGTAAGAACATCGCGTACGCGGTCATTGCGAGCACTCGGGCTGCGAATCGTAAAGCGTTGCAACTGCTTACGAAACAACACCACAAAAGCGGTCAGAAGCAGCATGATGCCTAAACTGCTTTTAATCAGCGCCTCATAGCCTTCCGAGTCTGTAAACAAACTCTGCAGCGAAAAGCCAGTAATGAGCGCCGCAGGAATGCTGCCCAATGCCAAGAGCTTAACCAATTTCCACTCGACGTGTTTTTGCCGGTGATGGCTATAAACACCACTGGCTTTGGTTAACGACGCATACATTAAATCAGTGCCCACAGCGATATTGGGCGGAAAACCGAACAATAAGAGAAGAGGGGTCATTAATGCGCCACCACCGATGCCGGTGATGCCAACAACAAAGCCGACGGCTGCGCCGGCTAAGATATATAACAAAATATCCATGAATATAGTCTAAAGTACTAATATGAGTCTAATAAAAGAGAAGACTGGTAAATTATACGTTTCCAGCTATTCTGGAAAGGAATATTTATTTATATTTTTATAACCTTTTCGAAGGTTGAGGGATGGAAGCAATATGAAATTGCAGCAATTGCGTTATATTTGGGAGGTCGCACATCACGATTTGAACGTGTCGGCGACAGCTCAGGTGCTCTATACCTCTCAACCTGGTATCAGTAAACAAATACGATTATTGGAAGATGAGCTCGGTGTTGAGATTTTTGCCCGCAGTGGTAAGCACCTCACGCGCATCACTCCAGCAGGGGAAGCGATTCTTAAAATCGCCGGAGAAATTCTACGCAAGGTTGAAAGCATCAAGCAGGTTGCGCAGGAATTCAGTGATGAAACGAAGGGCAGCCTATCAATTGCCACTACGCATACTCAAGCGCGTTATGCGCTGCCAAGTGTCATTGAAAGTTTCATGGGCAAGTTTCCAGACGTATCGTTGCACATGCATCAAGGTACGCCGATGCAAATCGCTGAGATGGCCGCCAATGGCGGGGTTGATTTTGCCATAGCAACCGAAGCGATGGAGCTGTTTGGCGATCTTATTATGATGCCGTGCTACCGCTGGAACCGCAGTATACTGGTACCGAAAGACCATCCATTAGCAAGCCACCCAAATCCCACCCTAGAGGAAGTCGCTGCGTATCCATTGGTTACGTATGTCTTTGGCTTTACAGGGCGCTCAAAGCTAGATGAGGCCTTCAAGAGCCGAAATCTTACGCCACGAGTCGTATTTACCGCAGCCGACGCCGACGTAATCAAAACGTATGTCCGTTTAGGGGTAGGTATTGGTATTGTCGCCACGATGGCGATTGATGAAAATCTAGATGATGACTTGGTCGCGATTGACGCGAGCCACTTGTTTGCGTCGAGCGTGACTCAGATAGGTTTCCGCAAAGGAACGTTCTTGCGCGGATATATGTTTGATTTTATTGAACGCTTCGCACCGCACTTAACGAAGGCAATGGTTAATAAAGCAACGCAATGCCACAACAAACAAGAAATGGACGAGCTGTTTAAGGATATAGATTTACCTGAACGCTAGCCCTTTAAAAGAAAATAGACAAAAAAGCGGTTGACCACAGAGTGCACAGAGCCGCTTCGCGACACAGAGAAAGAAAGGAGAAAAGAAAAGAGAAAAGGAGATAGGTGGAAGAGGCTGTTGTGCGGCCCCTTCTTATTTCCCACCTAATTTATATGTCCTTTTTTTGCTTTACCTCTGTGTAGCGAAGCGTCTCGGTGCCTCGGTGGTGAATAGTCTTTTAGCCCTTGCCAATAATATTCCCAGCATGCAAACCACACTCTTTATGATCGCCACCTTCCCACCACCAGCGGCCTTCGCGCTCATGCTGATTAGGCAGAACAGGGCGAGTACAAGGCTCGCAGCCTATGCTGATATACCCCTGATTATGCAACTCATTAAACGGCACATCAAAAATCTTAATGTATTCCCATACCTGAGCCGACGTCCAGTTAGCCAGAGGGTTGTACTTATAAAGCACTTCGCCAGCACCGGGGAAGTTATCTTTTTCACATAAATCAATCTCAGTTCGCGTACCCGGGCTCTGATCTTTGCGCTGGCCAGTCACCCAAGCATCGAGCGTCGTTAACTTACGCTTAAGCGGAGCAATCTTACGTACGCCACAGCATTCTTTATGGCCGTCGTCATAAAAACTGTACAAACCTTTCTCTTTAGTGAAGGTTTCAAGTGCAGCCTGTTCTGGTGACATGAGTTCAATTTGAATATTGTAATGCTTGCGAACTTTTTCTATAAACTGGTAAGTCTCAGGATGAAGACGCCCAGTATCTAAGCAAAATATCTGTACGTTAGGATCAATCTTAGTGGCCATATCAACCAAGATAACGTCTTCTGCACCACTGAAGCTAACAGCGATTTTGCCATGAGTTTCAATGGCATGTTTGATTAGGTCCTTTGGGCGTTTGTCGGCAAAGTCCTGATTGATTTGGTCTAGATCAAGCATGTTATTACTCTCTATCACGGTTGTTTCTTGATTTTATAGGTATATGTAAAGGTATATAAATAGGTCTACTGAAAGAAGAATATCATGTTTACACATATGCTTTAAAATAATTAAAGCTGATATTAATATAATGAAAAGTCAGCATCACAAGGGTTTCTAGCGGTGAGAGACTATTGTTTTTAGCCAATTTGCTGTTAGAGTACGCTTTTTTCTTAGCGTTAAAAATAACGTTAAGAATAGCGTTAGAAATAATGTCAAAAACAATGCTGAAAATTGGAGAATATTGTGGAAGTAGCTTGCTTAGATCTTGAAGGTGTATTAATTCCTGAAGTCTGGATAGAATTTGCCAATAAAACAGGCATTGAAGAGTTAAAAGCGACAACGCGTGATATTCCAGATTACGACGTATTAATGAAGCAGCGTCTTCGCATTCTGGATGAGCACGGCTTTAAGCTACAAGACATTCAAGCTGTGATCGCAACCCTTAAGCCTTTAGAAGGTGCGGTTGAATTTATTGATTGGTTACGTGAGCGTTTCCAGGTGATTATTTTGTCTGATACTTTTTACGAGTTCTCTCAGCCATTAATGCGTCAGCTAGGTTTCCCAACTTTATTCTGCCATCGTTTAGAAACTGATGAAGAAGGCCGTGTAGTCGATTATCACTTACGCCAAGCCGATCCTAAGCGTCAGTCTATTCGTGCTTTGCAAACAATTTACTACCGCACGATTGCGGCCGGTGATTCTTACAATGATACAACGATGTTGGCCGAAGCTGATGCGGGTATCTTGTTTAAAGCACCTAAGAACGTGATTGAAGAGTTTCCGCAGTTTCCTGCTGTTCATGAATTTGAAGACCTTAAGAAAGAATTCTTGAAAGCTTCTAACCGCGATTTAACGCTTTAATTGGTAAAGCAAGCAGTGTTTAGAGCCCTCTAAGCACTGCTGAAAAGGGTGCTGTTAAAGGCCCTAAAAATACCCAGTTGTGCTTTCGCTTTTCCTCTGTGCCCTCTGTGGTTAATATCTTTACCGCTTTTTTAAGCACCAAAAGAAACAAAACTGTTTAACCACAGAGGACACAGAGCGCTACGCTACACAGAGGAAGAGCTAAATCTTTTCTATTGTTTCCATGATACGGCGTATCTTGGTTAAGCTCTCTTCGTACTCCTCATTACAATCCGAATCTACAGTAATGCCACCGCCGCCCCAGCAGGTAATCGTATTGTCTCGAAACTCTAAGCTGCGTATTAGGATATTGAAGTCGGTATTGCCGGTATCGGAGAAATAACCAAAGCTGCCGCAATATAAAGAGCGCGGCTGTACTTCTAACTCATTAATGATCTCCATTGCCCGTTTTTTGGGTGCGCCCGTGATCGAGCCGCCAGGGAATGCATTGCCTATCGCTTCGGCATGAGTCACTCCGAGTTTTAGCTGGGCGCTGATGGTGCTTACTAAATGGTGCACGTTCGGGTGAGATTCTAATTCAAACAATTTATCAACCTGCACGCTGCCAGGTTGGGCAGACATACTGAGGTCGTTACGCAACAAATCAACAATCATTAGATTTTCTGCCTGATTCTTGCTGCTATTAAGCAGCTCTTTAATTAGTTCTTTGTCGAGTACCGGATCATCACTGCGTTTAATAGTTCCTTTAATAGGTTTAGCTTCTAACTTACCCGAACTATTAATGCTAATAAATCGCTCTGGGCTCATGCTCACCAGCTCGCAGTGCTCACCTTCAAAGTAGCAGCCAAAGCTAGGTTTAAGTGCTTGGAATAAAGGCTGCAGGGTATCGAGGGGTGAGCCGGTGTAATTAGCGCTAATAAAAGGATGCGTTAAATTAACCTGATAACAATCACCGGCTATTAAATAGTCTTGAACTTTAGAAAAAGCCTGCTGGTAATTCTGCTGACTCCATTTAGCAATAAAGGGCTCTGCCTGGAAACTTGATGGCGTAACAGATGCTGATTCTGATTCTGATTCTAGTTCTAATTTAAGTGCTGGTGCCGGTGACAGCGCTGTTGAGTCCGACGCTCTTTCATTTAACTGTGCAGCCAATAACCACTCATACGCTTCTATAGCGGCCTGATCTGGCTCACCTAATAAATAAAAGCAGCTATTTAGGTGGTCAAAACAAATACTCCAAGGATAGTAGTTAAATTCTGCGATCACCCCAGCCTGTGTACTTTGCGCCTGAGGATAAGAGAAGTAGCCAACCCAGCCAGAGTGAAGGGGTACTTCTCGGCCATTTGTCAGTGCTGAATTAGCGCTAGAGCGCAGCGATGGCTTAGATACAGAGCCGGTATCGGTTAAAAATGATTGTTTCCAGCGATCAACCTCTTCACCACAGCTAAACGACTTAGATTGGCTGGGGTTGGCGCACAGAAAGCTAAATTGTCGATCGCGGTTGGTGTCTTTATTTTCACCTACGCTTTCTTCTTCTGCATTAATCGCGTGTATTGCATGAGATGTCTCTGAAACAAGTAGGCTGATCTTATATAGCGATACGTTGTTTTTAGCTACGCGGCTCATTTTTATAAGCGAAGTGAATAGCTGGCAGGAATCCAAAGCGGCTGAGTCGGAATAATGTACTTTGGTGCTAGTACGTTTGTTTTGAAAAGGCATTGAAAACGGCTCGGGAGTAGGTGGGATTCTGCCAAATTAGAGGGTTGTAAGACACTTAACTCTATCTGTCTGTAGTTTACAAAAAAACTGGCACTAATGTTGAAAAATCTCTAGACAAAGGAACACCTGCATAATATTGTTTGTCCAACTTCTGATCTTAGTTAAAGAGTAAATCTTCACTAAGTCAGCAGGGCTAGAAATATAACAATAACAATGAACTATGCATGATTAAATTCTCAGAGAAGGCAAATCTTAAACGATAAGCAATTTCTACCCAGGGAATAAGAGTAGGGGATACTACTCATAATCATAAAATAACGGAGTGTGCACTCATGAAAACTTTTAAGAAATTAGCTTTGGTATCTGCAATCGCAGCAGCCCCTTTCGCAGCTCAGGCTATGGAAGCTCTAGATGATTCAACTCTAGGTAATACTACAGGTCAGGCTGGTGTGACGGTTGAAATGTCTATCGGCGATGCTGGTATTACTATCGGTGGTATTACTTATACTGATACTGCAACTGTAAATGATTCAGCAACAGCTGATCGTGAAGCTGATCGCTATGCGGATGGTAAAGATAAAACTAACGCAACTGCTGCTGAGGCTTTCTATGATGGCGGTTCTGTTGTTATGCAGAATCTGACTATTAAAAATATTACTAAGCTGGTTCAAACTATTGATGTATCAAGTGAAGGTCACTTGTTGATGGGAATGTCTGGTGATAGTGCTTTAGTTAGAGGGAAGGTTGGGGCATCTGGTGCTTTGGTAGACATGACTGCGTCTGATCTTGGTTCTGATGAAGCGTCTGATGGTGACAATGTTAGTACTGCTACGGACTTGGCTGGAATAACGATTGCAAACACTTCTAGTATTACAGCTGATGAGGCAACGGCAATCAATAATCATCGTTTGTCTGCTGGTGTAGGTGTTAAGAATATTCAAATTGCTCTAGGTGGATCAGCTGCTACAAGTGCTGTTTTACTTCAAGGTACTAATGGTAACCAAGCTGAGCTTGTTAACCACTTGTCACTA
Organism: Oleispira sp.; assembly: GCA_036960605.1. GTDB lineage: Bacteria > Pseudomonadota > Gammaproteobacteria > Pseudomonadales > Oceanobacteraceae > Oleispira. The sequence goes on from JBALXI010000001.1 coordinate 272,674, forward strand.
AGTGTTGATCTAGGTGATTCGGTTACAACTGTTTATAATATGAGTAATGTTGGTGAAGGTGTTGCATCTGCTGATTATGAAGCAGTAACGACCGTTACTGGTACTGGTGCTGATATTACTTTAACAGCGGGTCAGGCAGAAACACTAGGTGGTGGAGCAAAAGCTGGGGATACTCACACTCTTGCTAATTTAGCTACCTTGACTTCTACCTTGCAAGGTAGTGTTGATTCAGTTGGTCATTTGTCAAATGCTGGTGTTATCGGTGATAGCGCAACTACAACAGCTGCTATGGCGATTGGTATGGAAGCATCTTTCCGCCTGAATAACCTTGATGTGGGTGTGTTTGGTTATACCGAAGCGCAAGCTACTGCTAAGGTTGCTACGGGTATGGCTGCAGCTTCCGCTTCGACTACGGATACTGCTGCTGATTTTATTGATGCTGATGGCAAAATTCTTGGTGGTACTGCCGCTGAGAATCAGGTAGCACTTGCTGCTAATGGTTCTGCAATAGAAATCAAAGGTATGTCTTTCGCTGGTCTTGATGGCGGTTTAGTTAAGGTTGATCAGGTTATTTGGGCTGATGCAAAAGGCGTAAATATGCAGATTGGTCAAATTCAAGGTAACTTGAATATCAGCGCGATCGAAATCGGTGGTTCTTCTATCGGTTCTGTTGCGGTTACTGGTATTAACCTTGCTGGTATGACTCAGACTATCTATGGTCACTAATCACTAGTGATTATCTGATGTTAGATTTAGTACTATAAAAGAAACCCGCTTCGGCGGGTTTTTTTATGCCATTAATTTGGCCGTATTGCATAGTCGTTGCTGACCTTTATTGTTATATTGCAGCTTGAAAGTTATTAGGTATATATGTGATGTAAGTCTGTTTTTACCGTGGCCTATTTTGTCCTTTTCTTGCGTAAATATTCCCTAAATGTCTGAATTGATAGTAATTATCTGTGGTCTTTTTAGTAAACTTCTGTAACATGATCAGCATATCTGGAACAACAAATAATAATAATCCAGGGCGCTCCTTCAGGGAGTTGGGGAAATATTGTGTTAATAATCTTGTTGGGTTCTATCATTGCATTCTCTATCGTTAATGAGCTGGCCATTGTGTCGGATCGTGCCGATGGTGATATCGTTTATCGCGTTGCTAATACCGAAGTTGCTCAGCAAGACGTATTTATTAATGTAGAGCCTCTTTCGACTCAGCGTTTCAATAACGTTGTGCGTCAAGCCTTCGATTACAGCTGCGGTTCTGCAGCACTCACAACCGTACTTGATTTCTATCTAGGTCGTAACTTCCAAGAACGTCAGGTTATGGAAGGTCTACTGCGCTTTGGTGAGACTGAACGTATCGTTGAGCGTCGCGGTTTTTCACTGCTTGATATGAAACGTCTTGTTACAGCACTGGGTCACCCGTCGGGTGGTTTTAAAGCCGAAGCCTCAGATTTAGAAGAACTCGATCACCCAGCCATTGCCCCTATCGAATACGCCGGTTTTAAACACTTTGTTGTAGTGCGTGCTGTTTATGATGGTCGCGTTTTTGTTGCTGACCCTGCTCTGGGTAATATCAGTTTCACTATGCATCGCTTTTTAGAAATTTGGGATAATAACGTTTTGTTTATTGTCTTCCCGAACGGTCACAAACCTGCCAGTGGATTGGAATTACAAGAACAAGATTTACGTTATGTTTCCGATCATATAATCGCTGAAAATACTTTTAAAGAATTCCCACACTTCGCCATGCCGGTTGATGGCAATCTCTATAACAAAATTGCTTCGCTGAATAATAATTCGTTTTTCAAATTCGACGTTGCCAGAAATAATAAAGCGGGTGCTATTGATTATACAGATGACTTTGGTAATTTTATTGCAGTGGGCGAGCCGTTGCTTACTAAAGAGGGGGATCAATATTACCCTACCGATAAAAACGAATTCTATAAAAACGATGGCGATAAAAATGATTTCAACGCTATCTATTGGGGTGGTGCTGATGGACTGTTTGAGAACGGTGTTCGTCGCATAGAAAAGAACATACGTTATAAGCGTAACTAATTAAAATAAGAATTAATAAAAAATAGGGATTCCAATGGGGATTAAGCTGCATTCATCATTATTATTGATCGCTCTTAGTGCAACTGGCGCTTCTTTGGTTCAGGCCGCAGATGTTTCACAGGCGCGGGATGCGTTAACCAAGCAAGACTCGGATGTCGATGCTGAACAGGCACTGGAAGAAGTATTTGAGGCTGCTGCAAGCAGTTACTCATTGCTGAAACAGGGTGGCATTGGTTTAAATTATAGCTTTGATTACAGCTATTATGGCGATCAGCGTTTGAATCTTATTATTGAGCCTCAAACTAATGCAGCGGGTGAACCTACCGGTTCTTCTAATATTTTGAGTGCTGATGTTTCACCATCTGCATCCCATACGTTTACCAATTCTTTTAGCCTTGATTATGGTTTGATGGATAACGTTACTATTGGTGGCCGCTTACCTTTAGTCGCTAAGTTCGATACTGAACAAGATATGACTAATTTCGCTATGGGTGACTTGAGCGGAACCGTTCGCTGGCAGCCATGGGGAATTGTTCCTGGAACCATCAGCAAAACGTTATTCGGTTCTTTAAAGCTTAAAACTGCTGATAGCCCTTATGAAATTGATACCAGTAAGCACCTGGCAACCGGTTCAGGTTATTACAGTATTAGTGGTGGCGCGAGCATCTCTAAAGTATTAGATCCGGTTGTATTATTCGGCTCCGGTACTTACGGTTATAACATTCCTGAAACGGATCTTAATCAGGTACGTGATGGTGCAATTCTTAAAGAAGTTCATCCTGGTAGTTCTTTGTCGGGCTCTATGGGGTTCGCTTATTCGCTTTCTTATGATGTGTCTTTGAGTGTTTCTTTCCAAGCTTCTTATAACGATGAAACAAAATTCGTATTACAGCGTGGCAATGACAAAATTAATAGCACCGTGGGTAGCCAGGTTACAGGCATTATGAACTTTGCTTTGGGTGTGCGTATTTCACCTAAAACCATTACAAATATTAACGTAGGTTTTGGTATGACAGAGTCAGCGCCTGATTTCATGGTTGGATTTTCTATGCCAATCGATATCGAAGGCGTGAAGGCCAGCTTATAAACATCGCAATAAAAGCAATAAGGAGACACAAATGAATATTGCGATGTTTAAACGACTAACGATTCTAACTCTTGGGTTGGTAGCGGGTAGTACACAAGCGCAGTTGGCGACAAACTTATTTATTGATACCAAGGCTATGTCTATGGGTAATGCTGTGACAGCAGACCCGGTTGGTATTATGAGTATTCACTTCAACCCAGCGGGTTTGACCAAGCTGGATGGAAGACAGATTCAATTTTCACTGCAGAATATTTATTTAAAAGCAGAGTACAGTTTTACAGTGCCTGATCATTATGATGGCGAAGGTCAATTATTAGATATTAATGATGATCCCGTTGGCGGCCAGAGTGGCGAAGCCAGTGCTGCGGCCTATATTCCGGGTGTCGGTATTGTACCCATGGACACCTTGCCGATTTTGCAATTACCTTCAGCTGGTATGTCGATTAAGCCGGAAGGATCACGCTTTACCTTTGCCAATGCTGTTTATGCACCGATGGCGGCAGGTTTTGCAAAGTCTGATGATGACCCCGGTCGTTATCAAGCTAAGAAAGTAGCCATGCAACGTTTCTCTTATCTGACGCCTTCTTTTGGTTATCAGGTTAATGACGAATTTGCAGTGGGGGCTAGTTTCTTATTCAGTTCACACGCTTTAGCGCTTGAGCAAGATTTACGTGCACCGAGTATTTTGATTGCAGTAGCGGATCAGTTACAGGATGCGTTTGGTTGTTTTGAAAAAGATGGTACCCCGACGGGTAATGACCCATTAGTACCTTTAATCGCTTTGTGTGGTGGTAAAATTGGTCCGTACGAAGATGTCGGTACCTTGAAAGTTGATACGCAAGAAAGTTTATCGCCGTCATTCAATATTGGTTTCTTGTGGGAACCTAAAGAGTGGTTTGCTTGGGGTGCGACCTATCAAAGTGGCGCTACGGCTCACTTGAAAGGGACTTATGAGCTTGAATATACCGACGATTTTGCCGGTTTCTTCCAGAAGCTGCAGTCGACTATTTTCGGTGCTATTGGTGGGGCAATCTTCCAACTGCCTACTGGGGTTAAGAAAGAATCAGGTTTGGTTTCTACCGAGCAAGTTTTTCCACAGCGTTTTCAAACCGGTATTAAATTAAAGTTTTTTGAAGATTTTCAATTCAACTTTGATTTAGGTTGGACTGATTTTGATAAGTGGGATTACTTAGAGCTTAAATTCGATCGCCCTGTGAGCTTCTTAAGTTCAGCTAAAATTTTAGCACCGGGTTTAGTGACCGATACTTCGTTAAAGCAGCCGCTTGGCTTTAAGAGTGTTTGGAGCCCAGCCTTTGGTTTTGGTTATGATTTGAATTCTCGGGTGCAGTTACGTGCCGGTTATGAACCTCGTGCCACATCGATTCCCGATGAGGCTATGAGTATTCAAGCACCGTTAGGTTTCGCAGAGCTGTATACTATGGGTATGGGCTATGTTTGGGATAAAGACAGTGTGGTTGATTTCTCGATTGCTTTTATGCAATCTAAAGAAACAATTTATGCTGATCCGCAAGAACAAAATGATGTTGGCCCTTATTCAAATTCAAGTAACGCGCTAAACAGGAACTGTTTGACATGTACGGTAACCAACCCTTATCCAAGTCTGGATGTAAGAACCAAGCTAACCATCGGCGCTGTGGGTATTACTTACCGAACAAAGTTCTAATTAATAATTGTATGCGGGGCCTTTTATTTTTAAGTGCTCTGCCTTTAGCCGGGCTCTCGAATGCAGAGCTGGCTAATACAGAGCAAGAAGCAAAATATTATACCTGGGTTGACGCCCAGGGTATTATGCACAATACCTTGATCACCCCTCAAAAGATTCCTCAGAAAACATCCCCAATAACGGCTAAGCCCAATTTTGATACGGATGAATTTCCCTCAGAAGAAACGCATCAGCAAAACCAGAAAGATCAACTAGACGCGCAAAAGCCTTTTTTCACCTGGACCGATGCCCAAGGTATTATCCGCAGTGAAGTTAAGCCTGATGTTGTAGTTGATTTTGTTGCCGAAGAAATTGTATACGATGCCGTTTTCGCGCCGCCGTTTCGCTTGCCTAGTTATGTGATGGAAGGGCAGTGCTGTGAAAATTATGCCGATGCGTTTAGCGCCGTCGCTCAATTCAATGGCTCGGCCAGCTATCTCGTTGATGAAACACTTTTTCCTTTTAAAACTCAGTCAGGAAATGTAGCAGCTGCGTATTTTGTATTGCCTGAACTGGCGGCGAAAGAAATCGTTTTGTTGAAGGCTTACAAGTTACCGGAGCAGAGTTCTTTTGAAGTGATTGCTTTGGATAAAACCTTTCAGCCTCTTTATCTCGGTTCAGGGTTGGACGGTTTGTTTGTTGAGCAAACTTGGAAAGATCTAGCCTATAAACAATTAATGCTCGAAATCTCTGATACGGAGATTGCCTACTTGGTTGTTTTTATGCGCTCCAATGACGCTTCAGCAGGAAAGCCTGCGTTAACCGATTATCGACTATCGGTTATGCGAGATCAGTTACTTGATTAAGCAAAGGCAGGTATTTCACTTCGGCGAAGCGCAGGTTGCTTATACTCTTTTTAGTGCTGACGAATACGATAAATCTGCCCCTCGGCGTATTTTGCTATTGCATGGTGCTGGGGTTGCTGGCGAGCTGACGTGGACCTTCATTGTCAATTACCTTAAGCACTGGGATGAAATATTAGTACCTGACTTGTTGGGGATGGGAGACAGTTTTTTTGATTCTGCTGATCAATTACCTTTTTCAATCGCTGATATTTGTCATTCTCTTTTCGGCTTGCTGCGGCATCATCAATGGCAGGCTTTTGATCTAGTCGGCTATTCTTTGGGTGGTTTAGTGGCGCTGGAGTTAAATAGCGAAGCTAAGAGAGAGCTTAATCTGCAGTCGAAACCTGATGTCGATATTAATTCCCTCTGCTTGATTGAACCTGCATTGTTTAGTGATGAGTCGTTACAGACTGCGCTCGGTTTTCGCCAGGTGTTTGTTCCTTTGGCGGCCAATATAAAAGCCGAGCCTACTAACGATCAGCACTTCATCGACTTTCTAGATTTAGTTTCCCCAAATCGTAAGAGCAGTATACAGATGGATAAGTTAGCCATACAGCGGCTACAGTTGAGGCCATTAGGTTTTGCTCATGCACTGGCGGCTGTTTCTGATTATGCCGATCATTTGAATGAGGGGCGATTGCAGCAATTGATTGCCAGCATCCCCAAAGGTTTAGGCATAGTGGGCAGTTTGTCTAATCCTGGGTTATTGCTCGCGCAGCAGAAAATACAAAGCCAGTTGCAGAATTCAGCGTCCAGCAAAAGCCGTCGCTGGCATATTGAATCGTTAGCCAATGCCGACCACAGTTTAGTCTATGTAAGACCTAAACTAGTGGCCAAGCTGATTAACGAGCACCTAGGTAGTTCGGTATAAGTTCAGTTAATTGAATCTGCGCTGGAGCTTGGCTGCGGCCATAATGCGGGTCGATATTTCTTCTACTGAAGCATCGGTGGTGCTTAGGTAAGGGATGTGATTCTTTTCAAATAAGTGTTCTACCTCGTCGACTTCGTGATAACACTGTTTCAATGAGGCGTAGCGGCTATTGGCGCGGCGCTCGTTGCGGATTGCTGATAGACGGTCTGGGTCAATGGTGAGACCAAACAACTTCTGTTTTTTATCTTTCAAACAATCCGGCAGGGTTAATTCTTCCATGTCATCTTCAGTCAGCGGATAGTTGGCGGCTTTTATCCCGAACTGCATGGCCATGTACAGGCAGCTTGGGGTCTTGCCACTGCGCGAGACCCCGACCAAAATAATGTCGGCTTCATCGTAATAGCGGGTGCGTGCGCCATCGTCGTTATCCAGAGCGTAATTAATGGCGGCGATGCGAGCAACATAGCTGTCGCTTAAGGCGCTTTGATGTGATTTTCCGACGGTATAGGATGATTTTTCGCCCAGTTCACTTTCTAGTGGTGAGAGGAAGGTCGAGAAAATATCGACTTTAAAAGCATTTGCGCCATCGATCACTTTACGAATATTTTTGTCGACTACGGTATCGATAACAATCGCAGTTTGACCTGATTCTTCTTGTGCCCGATTGATCTCGTTGACAGCGGCGAGGGCTTTTTCTTCACTATCGATATAAGGCATAGTAATGCGTTCAAACTGGATGCTTTCAAACTGCGAAAGCAAACTATTGCCTAAAGTTTCAGCAGTTATGCCAGTGCCATCAGAAATAAAAAAAGCGTAACGTTTCATAAGTCCTACTTGGTGGTAAAATGTCGACTGCACGATTATATTAGTTAATGGCCAATATATGTCAGTATTTATCAGAGGAGAAGGGCTTTGACGCAGAATACACTTTGGTTTGATCAAGTATCGATCAATGATGTCGATAAAGTTGGTGGAAAGAACGCTTCGCTTGGCGAGATGATTAGTAATTTGTCTGCTTTGCAGGTGTTAGTACCCAATGGCTTTGCAACGACAGCAGAAGCGTATGTAAATTTTTTATCTTACCAGGGCTTGGCTGAAAAAATTGATCAGCGTTTATCGGGCTTAGATGTAGAGGATGTTAACGCTTTATCGGCAGCTGGTAGTGATATTCGCCAGTGGATTTTAGCCGCGCCTTTTCCACAAGATTTAGTGACCGATGTCTCTACTTTCTTTGCTGAGCTTCAGCAGGGTAATGAAGAGTTGGCAGTAGCCGTTCGTTCATCGGCAACGGCGGAAGATTTGCCGGATACCTCATTTGCTGGGCAGCAGGAAACGTATTTAAATATCGTTGGCATTGATGCTGTTCTAGTTGCGATGAAAGATGTATTTGCCTCTTTGTTTAATGATCGCGCGATTGCTTACCGCGATCATCATGGTTTTGATCATAATAAAGTAGCACTGTCGGCTGGCATTCAGCGCATGGTGCGCAGTGAAGAAGCCTCGTCGGGTATTATGTTTACCCTGGATACTGAATCGGGTTTTGAAGACGTGGTTTTCATCACGGCGTCTTACGGATTGGGCGAGACGATTGTTCAAGGGGCGGTAAACCCGGATGAATTTTATGTTCATAAAGAAACCTTGGCTCAAGGTCGCCCCGCAATTTTACGCCGAAATTTAGGTGCAAAAGCCTTGAAAATGATTTACGGCGATGAGGGTGTGGCGGGTAAGTCGGTTATTACTCAGCGTGTTGATCGTGAATTACGTCGCGTCTTTTCGATTGATGATGCCGAGGTTACCGAGCTGGCTAGGCAAGCTGTGATCATTGAGCAGCATTATAAACGCCCGATGGACATTGAATGGGCTAAAGATGCTGACGATGGCAAAATGTATATTGTACAAGCGCGTCCAGAAACGGTAAGAAGTCGTACCGACAAAAATGTGATGGAGCGTTACCTGTTAAAAGAAACAGGTCGAGTATTGATAGAAGGTCGCAGTATCGGTCACCGTATTGGTAAGGGCCGAGTGCGGGTAATAAAAAGCATTGATGATATGGATCAGGTGCAGGCTGGTGATGTGCTGGTTGCGGATATGACAGACCCTGATTGGGAACCTGTGATGAAGCGTTCAGCGGCGATTGTGACTAATCGTGGTGGCCGTACTTGTCATGCCGCTATTATAGCGCGTGAATTAGGCATTCCTGCGATTGTTGGCTGTGAAGATGCTACCCGTGTTTTGCAAGATGGTCAGGAAATTACGGTTTCGTGTGCAGAAGGTGATACCGGTTTTGTCTATGAGGGCGGTTTGGCGTTCGATATTAAAACCAATAGCGTCGAGTCGATGCCGGATTTACCGTTCAATATTATGATGAATATTGGCAATCCAGATCGGGCTTTTGATTTCCAGTCTTTACCGAATGCCGGTGTCGGCTTAGCGCGTTTAGAATTCATTATTAACCGTATGATTGGTGTGCACCCGAAAGCGCTGTTGAATTTTGATAGCTTGCCGGAAGAAGTCAAATTCACCGTAGAGCGTCGAATTTCAGGTTACAAGAGTCCTGTCGATTTTTACGTTGATAAGTTGGTCGAGGGTATTTCTACCTTGGCGGCGGCGTTTTATGGAAAAAAGGTGATTGTTCGTCTTTCTGATTTTAAATCAAACGAATATGCCAACTTGATCGGCGGTCGCTTATACGAGCCGGAAGAAGAAAATCCGATGTTGGGTTTTCGTGGCGCTTCTCGTTATATCTCTGACCAGTTTCGTGACTGCTTTGAGCTTGAGTGTCGAGCGATGAAAAAAGTCCGTGACGAAATGGGCTTTACCAATGTCGAAATCATGGTGCCTTTTGTTCGGACGGTTGACGAAGCGCGTCAGGTTGTCGAGCTACTGGCTGAGAATGGTTTGGTTCGAGGTGAAAACGGTTTACGTTTAATTATGATGTGTGAATTGCCAGCGAACGCAATTCTAGCGGAGCAGTTTTTAGAGCATTTTGATGGTTTCTCTGTTGGTTCAAATGATTTAACGCAGCTAACGTTAGGCTTGGATAGAGACTCTGGTATTATTGCGCACTTATTTGATGAGCGTAATGAAGCGATTAAAATTCTATTAATGAATGCAATCCAAGCGTGTAAAAAAGCGGATAAATATATTGGTATTTGTGGGCAAGGCCCATCAGATTACCCTGATTTTGCAAAGTGGTTAATGGAGCAGGGGATTGATAGTGTTTCACTTAATCCTGATTCTGTTTTAGATACCTGGTTCTTTTTGGCGGATAAAACCAATTAATGAAAAGTAGTAGTGAATTTTTCCCAGTAAGTTTATTAAAAGCCGATGTTATTGGTGATTTAACCGACGATGTTTATTTAATAAAACACGGTCGCGATAATGACCCGAGTGTGCAGATTGCGCTGAGTCATATTGGTATTTATGGCCAATCAAGCAAAGGCAAGCAGCCTATTGTTTTGGTGCACGGCAGTTTTACTAATCGTGGTTTCTGGCTTTCTTCGCAAGGTATCGGTCTTGCTCGCTATTTAGTAGAAGCGGGCTTTGATATTTGGTTGATGGAAATGCGCGGGCATGGGTTATCGCCTCGTAATAAGGCTTATAAAGATAATAGCTTAGAGCATTATGCGTTATCCGATGTGCCCGCTATAAATGAGTTTGTGATTGAGAAAACAGGCTTAAAGCCTGTTTGGCTGGGTCATTCGATGGGTGGGGTATTGATTTCTACCGCCATTGCAGCTGGCACATTGCCAGAGATTCAGGTCGCCGCCATTGCTCTGTTGGGAACTCAAATAGTGCGCCGTCGCTGGTTTTTACAAATTCCATTCGTCAGTTCGATGGGAAAACTTTGGTTTTCCTTAAAGCCTGAAATGGATGGGCGTAAATTAAAAATAGGCCCTGAAAATGAGCCTGCTGGTATCGCCAAAGAATATTTACGCTGGTTAGGTTTGTTAGGGCGCTGGCGTTTTAAGCAGAATAAAACTCCGCTATTAGCGAAGTGGCAGGGTGTTAATATTCCGCTGCTAGCGATGGTCGGGAAGGATGATCAGTCTGATCCTGCTAAACATTGTCAGCATTTTTATGAGCTGTGCGGGTCGGACGATAAAGTTTTTAAATTACTCGCCAAAGAGAGCGGTTTTAGTCGCGACTTCGGCCATGTTGATATGGTCGTAAGCAAAGACGCCGCTAAAGAAGTTTGGCCAGAATTATCCAGCTGGTTGGCGGAAATAAAACCGACAGCGGCATAAGTATTTTATTATTTAATGATATGACTAATAGGAAAGAAAAATGACTCAATATATTACGCCGGATTTGTGTGATGAATATCCAGATTTGGTTCAGGTGGTTGAGCCTATGTTTAATAATTTTGGTGGCAGAGATAATTTTGGCGGCCAAATTGTTACGGTTAAGTGTCATGAAGATAACTCTAAAGTAAAAGAGCTAGTTGATACTGATGGCACTGGTAAGGTAATGGTTGTTGATGGCGGTGGTTCTCTGCGTCATGCTTTGTTAGGTGATATGCTGGCAGAGAAAGCTGCTAATAACGGCTGGGAAGGCTTGATTATTTATGGTTGCATTAGAGATATCGATGTTATCGTGCAAACTGATTTGGGTGTGCAGGCTTTAGCGACTAATCCTTTGAAAACCGATAAGCGTGGCCTAGGTGATGTGGATGTGCCGGTGAAGTTTGGTGGCGTGGTATTCACTCCGGGTGAATATGTTTATGCCGACAATAACGGCATTATTGTTTCTCCTAAAGCGTTAACGATGCCTTAATACGTTAGTAACGTAGCAAAAATAAAAAATGCCGCTTGTTAGCGGCTTTTTTATATCTTCATTTCTGAAAGTTCTTCGGTAATCTTTCTTTTAAGTTTTTCTAGTTTCATGTCGTTAAAATCAAGATACTCCATAATGGGCTCAGCAACTATTTTCCATTCATGATTTGTCGGAACTTGCGCAATATGACCTGATAGATGTGAAAACAGTTCGGCCAGTTTTAGTATGGCGATATTGTCGAGTAATGCTTTATCCTCATCCTCTTTAAACCGCTGGATAATCCACTTTGAAGAATGATGATTTTTGATGATCAGTGCTTTCTGCTCTGATAAGTGCCACTTAAGAGCAATCTCTGCACCTAAGCTAGCGTGATCACGTTTTAAGTGATGTTGTTCGAATGCACTGATTGCACCGCTTTCATGCTTGTAGGCCGATTTGATGACTGTTCGGTAGTTACTGAAATGGGTGAGCATGGATGCCATGGCAATGTTGTGGAATAAACCCAGCTCATAAGCATCATCGGCGCTTGATTTTTTTAATGCTTTAGACAGTAATACGGCAACGATGGCAACTCGATTGGATGAGCTCCAGATCTCTTCAAGGAAAGCGCTATTTTTGGTTATAAAGGCAGCTCTAAGAGAGCGAGCGGTAGTAAGCCTAATAATCCTATCTTTACCTAAAAAACGAACGGCTTCTTCTATGCTGGATATGTTACGTACTAAATTGAAGAAAGGGGCGTTGATGGTTTCTAGAACTTCTTGGGCTAGCTCTGCATCTTGAGCAATTATGTTTCCTAGTGTGCTGGTATCTGCACTATCGGAACGTAATTGTTGAACAATTGGGGGTGGGGCTGGTAGCGAGATGTCAGAAGTATCTGCATTCGCATTAGTTTGTGAATCTGTCATAAACGACCGTCCGAAGGGTAACTATACTTTTGAGAGTATAGCGTACCCTTCAGGAGGTGTTAGCTTATGGCTGATTACTGATCAGATTGATCGTTCTCAGCTTCTGCTTGCTTGCGTAAGCTACGCGGGTCGTTTGCAGCGCGAACTGGCTGACGACGACGGCGTGACTCAGGCACTGCAGGTACTTCTGCTTTAGCTTCTTGCTTAGGCGCTTCAACTTTCACTTCAGTCTTAACGGCAGCTTCAGCTTTCACTTCAGTCTTAACGGGAGCAGCTTCTTGCTTAGGCGCTTCAACTTTAACTTCAGTCTTAACAGGAGTTTCAGTTTTAACAGCTTCTTGCTTAGGCGCTTCAACTTTAACTTCAGTCTTAACAGGAGTTTCAGTTTTAACAGCTTCTTGCTTAGGCGCTTCAACTTTAACTTCAGTCTTAACAGGAGTTTCAGTTTTAACAGCTTCTTGCTTAGGCGCTTCAACTTTAACTTCAGTCTTAACAGGAGTTTCAGTTTTAACAGCTTCTTGCTTAGGCGCTTCAACTTTAACTTCAGTCTTAACAGGTGCTTCAGTTTTAACAGCTTCTTGCTTAGGCGCTTCAACTTTAACTTCAGCTTTTTCTGAAGCTTCAGTCTTAGGTGCTTCTGCTTCATGCGCCGCCCAAGGCTTTGCAGTCTCTGCTTTAGCTTCTGTCTTAATATCAGCCTTAGGGGCTTCTACTTTAATATCAGCTGGCTTAGCGGTGTATTCAGTTTGAACAACTGCTGGCGTTGCTGCTGTTTCCGTCGTGTTAGGACCACGATCCTGACGGTTGCGACGACGCTGACCATTATTACGCGGACGGCGCGGAGCTTTCTCTTGGCTATCAGCACTAGGAGCTGCTGCTTGCGCTTCAGGCTTTTTACTTGGACGTTCGTCACGCTTAGTATCGTTATCACGCTTTACATTGCGATTACGGTTACTGCGGTTTTCTGGTTTGTCACGAGACTCCGTACGGTCGCGAGAATCAGCAGGCTTGTTGCGAGCAGGGCGATCCGTGGTACTTTCTTTACGCTCAGGACGTTCGTTTTTACGCTCGTTCTTGTTATCAGAACCGCGTTCAGGACGACGATTGTTCTGCGGGCGGCGATTGCTCTGGCCATCACGCTGATTGCGGCTATTGTTTGGCTTGCTGTGACTCGCTTTTGGCTTCTCTTCTGCTTCTTCTTCAGAGCTGAAAAGACCTGAAAGAGTATCAGAGAACTTCTTGAAGAAAGACTTTTGCGGCACAGGAGCACGAGCAGCAGCAACGGCTTTAACAGCAGCGTCTTGCGTCTTGGCAGGCTCTTTGTTCGCATCAGCATCTAGGCCGAAGTCCATTTCAGGTTCAAAATTCTGCTCGTGGCTAGCTTGGCCGATCAAGGTATCGTCAGGGCGTAAGCGAGTCACTTCGTAATGAGGCGTATCCATGTGCGGATTTGGCAAGATTACAATGCGTGCGTTGTGACGATTTTCGATATCGGCAATCACTTCACGTTTGTCGTTCAATAAGAACGAACCTACGTTAAGAGGAACTTCAGCACGAATTTGTCCCGTATTTTCTTTCGCCGCTTCTTCTTCGATTAAACGTAAGATAGAAAGTGAAAGAGAAGGTAGGTCGCGAACAACACCCGTACCGCTACAGCGAGGACAAACGTGACCCGACGTTTCACCTAAAGAAGGGCGTAAACGCTGGCGAGACATTTCCATCAAACCAAAGCGAGAGATGCGGCCGACTTGAACACGAGCGCGATCCATTTCTAGAGCGTTCTTTAGGCGAGTTTCAACTTCACGCTGGTTGCGGTTTGAGTGCATATCGATGAAATCGATAACCACTAGGCCGCCCATGTCGCGTAAGCGCAGTTGGCGAGCAATTTCTTCAGCAGCTTCACAGTTTGTTGTTGCCGCAGTTTCTTCGATGTCAGCGCCTTTGGTAGCGCGGGCTGAGTTAATATCGATAGAAACAAGTGCTTCCGTTGGATCGATTACGATCGAACCACCAGAAGGTAATTTAACTTCACGTTGGAAAGCAGTCTCAATCTGGCTTTCAATCTGGTAGCGATTGAATAGAGGTACTTTATCTTCGTACAATTTGAACTTGCTTTCGTACTGCGGCATAACCTGTTGCACAAAGCTAATAGCTTCATCATAAGCAGATTGGTTGTCGATCAATACTTCACCGATGTCCTGGCGTAAGTAATCACGAATAGCACGGATAACAACGTTGCTTTCTTGTAGTAGTAGACAAGGAGCCTGACGTCGTGCAGCAGCACCGTCAATCGCCTGCCAAAGCTGCATTAGGTAATCTAAATCCCACTGCAATTCTTCGCTAGAGCGACCTATACCTGCGGTACGAACGATTACGCCCATATCATCAGGAACAGTAACCCCCTTCATAGCTTCACGCAGTTCGGTACGCTCATCGCCTTCGATGCGGCGAGAAATACCACCGGCACGGGCGTTATTAGGCATAAGGACTAAGTAACGGCCAGCAAGACTAACCATAGTCGTTAGTGCTGCACCTTTATTACCACGTTCTTCTTTATCAACTTGAACGATGACTTCTTGGCCTTCGCGCATCACTTCTTTGATGTTTACGCGACCAGAACCTGGGTTCTTGCTGAAGTAGCTTTTAGAAATTTCTTTAAGCGGTAAGAAACCGTGGCGATCTGCGCCAAATTCTACGAAAGCGGCTTCAAGGCTAGGTTCGATGCGGGTGATCTTACCTTTATAGATGTTTGATTTCTTTTGTTCACGGGATCCAGATTCGATATCTAGATCATACAGACGCTGGCCGTCAACTAGGGCAACGCGCAACTCTTCCGTTTGAGTCGCATTAATTAGCATTCTTTTCATGTTATATGTGTAGCTCTATGGCGCAAGCACACTAGGCAGCTGACCGTTTGTTGGTCGTCATAGCAAAATCTTTATGGTTGCTTGTTCTATGAGTCCTACGCTTGCCACCCTCTAAGTGGCCAGAATAATCTGATGGGCGCGGTATCCCTTTCTACACGGTGATGCCTTTTGGCCATCACCAACAATCCATAATTTGATAGTGAGATGCTGCCCGCGATATTGCGCTGGTTCATCTCAAATAAGCGATTAAGTAACCTGTACTGATATTTACTTAATCACGATTCATTGTCATTCGTTTGTATAAAGAAGGTTTAATAATAGTTCTTCTTCTTTATACTGGCCGCTCAAAGGCTGCCAATACCTTTGCATCAATCAATTGAAAAAATGTAAAATTGACGCAGAGGCAGCGAATATAGCAACAAATATGAGTTGCGACAAACATTTAGAGCTAATTGAAAGTTATTTTATGCCAGCAGAATCCTACAATACCAACCAAGTGAACTTGATTACCATTGACGAAGATCATGATGATCAACGAATTGATAACTTTTTATTGGGCCTATTAAAGGGTGCACCGCGTTCTTTAGTCTATAAATTATTGCGTAAAGGTGAGGTGCGGATCAATAAAAAACGCGCCAAACCGGTACAGCGTCTAGTCATTGGTGACATTGTGCGGGTTGCCCCGGTGACAATTAAAGAGACCAATAATGAAGAAGTTATTGTGCCGAAGACACAGGCTGAGATTATTGGTAAAAGCATCTTATTTGAAGATGAATACTATATAGCCGTTAATAAACCGAGTGGTATGGCGGTGCATGGCGGCAGCGGTATTAAGCTGGGTCTAATCGAATTGATGCGCGCGATGCGTCCGCAACAAAAGTTCTTAGAGCTGGTTCATCGCTTAGATCGTGATACCTCAGGGGTTATTCTGATCGCTAAGAAACGCTCAGCGTTAGTGGCTGTGCAGAAATTGTTTCAAGGCCAGAAGGCAATTGATAAGCGCTACCTAGCAATCGTGCACGGCGAATGGCCTGATTTCCAAGATAAAGTGGATATGCCATTAAAGAAAAATGAAATCCAAGGTGGTGAGCGTATTGTTCGAGTCGAGGATGATGGTAAGCCTTCTTTAACCAAGTTTAAGGTACTTGATCGTTCCAGTCGTTACAGTTTGATTGAGGCGCGACCGATTACCGGGCGTACCCACCAAATTCGCGTGCATTGCCAATTTGCCGGCTGTGGTATTGCTGGTGATCCTAAGTACTTGAATAAGGTTGAACAGGCCGTTGATAAACAGATCGGCATTAAACGCCTTTGTCTGCATGCTTATCGCTTGGCTTTTGTTCACCCTATGACAGAAGAGCTGATGGAGATTACATCACCGCTGGAAGGTAAGTTTTTAGCGTATACAGAAAAAGAAGGTTTGAAGTTCGATTTTTAATGGCGAATCAAATAATGAGAAAGAATAAATACAGCGTTATTATTTTTGATTGGGATGGAACCTTAGTCGACTCGACCGCTCGAATTGTTGATAGCATGCAGATGGCGGCGAATAAGGTTGGCATGCCAGCCTTATCTAATTATGCGATACAGCAAATAATTGGGCTGGGCTTGCCGGAAGCGTTAAAGCAGTTGTGGTCTGAAATATCCGATGAGCAATTGCAATCAATGCGGATGAATTATTCGGCTAACTTCTCGTTTCATAGTGATGTGCATGTGGATTTCTTTCCGCAGGCGCATGATTTTTTTGAAGAGTTGCGGCGCTTAGGGTATGTTTTGGCCGTGGCAACGGGTAAAACACGCAAAGGCTTGGATGAGATGTTGGATGGCATGAAGGTGCGTGATGTTTTTGATATTACTCGCTGTGCTGATGAAACCACCTCTAAACCAGATCCGCACATGCTGAGAGAAATTTTAACCGAGCTACAATTGGCCAGTGAGCAAGCGTTAATGGTTGGCGATACCAGTTTCGATTTGGATATGGCTAGAAATATTGAAATGGATGCTGTGGGTATGACGCACGGTGCTCATGAAAGTAGTATTTTATTGGCTTCTGGGGCGAAAGCCTTATGTCATGATTTAAATGAATTATTGGATTGGATTAAGAAAAATGGATAAACAAAATCACGTTGACTATCCCGGTAGTAGTAAAGAATGGAAGTTGATTGAAAAAGTTGTCGGTGGTTTGCAGGATGAGCAGCGTAAAACGAGACGCTGGGGCATCTTTTTTAAACTAGCCATGCTGGTTTATGTTGTTGCGATATTTGTAATGCTTAAAAGCCCTATGAGCGGAGCAGTGCAAGGCGGAGATGAGCCTTATGCCGCGATTATTGAAGTGAACGGTGTGATCGCAGCTGCGCAAGATGCCAGCGCGGACAATATTATTTCCGCCCTTCGTGATGCGTTTGAAGACGAACAAGTGTCTGGTATCGTTTTGCGCATTAATAGCCCAGGTGGCAGCCCTGTGCAGTCAGGTTACGTTTATGATGAGATTAAACGATTAAAGCAAACGCGTGAGCTAGCGGTTTATGCTGTTATTACTGATTTGGGTGCTTCGGGTGCTTATTACATCGCTGCAGCGGCAGATGAGATTTATGCAGATAAAGCAAGCTTGGTGGGTTCTATTGGCGTAGTAGGCTCTAGCTTTGGTTTTACTGGGGTGATGGAAAAGTTCGGTATTGAGCGTCGCTTGTATACGGCGGGTGAGCACAAAGGATTCCTTGATCCTTTCTCTCCAGAAAATCCTGAAGAGAAAGTATTCTGGGAGAGCGTGCTAAAAGTTACTCATAATCAGTTCATTGAACAGGTGCGTTTAGGTCGTGGAGACCGTCTAAAGGAAACGCCTGATATGTTCAGTGGCTTGGTCTGGTCTGGTGAGCAAGCGGTTGAGATGGGCTTAATTGATGGGTTATCATCGACCAGTCAGCTAGTTCGGACTAAATTTAATAGTGAAGAGATGGTAAACTTCACTCGTCAACCTGATCCTTGGGAATCACTAGTACAGAAGTTAGGTGCTAGTATCGGTGTAGGTCTGGCGACGATTGTGACGGCTCCTAGCCTGCAACTGCATTGATTTACATAATAAATATTGGAAAAAAGGGTAAATAATTTTGACACAGGATAAGGGGATGCCTATTATGTCGCCATCTATGGCTGAGTTAGCCTTACCTAAGCGTTTAGATGCTATAGGATCTGTAGATAAAGAGGCGGTTTTAAGCGGTTCTTTAGATGTAGATCTGTTTAAACGTTTTCAGGATGCTGTCGAAGGTGTGGATGGGCCGGTTGATTATAAACTGGCCTTTCAACGTGATGTTGAAAATCACATGTTCATAGACGGCGAATGCTCAACAAGAGCTGCGATGGTATGTCAGCGTTGCTTAGATACCGTGGTAGTTAGTGTTCAAGGGAAGTTTCAGATTGGATTAGCGTTCTCTGACGAGAAAGCGAAACATCTGCCTAAACACTACGAGCCAGCGATTATGGATCATAATGGCAACATAGATCCGTGGGACCTGGTCGAAGATGAGCTAATATTAGCACTACCCATGTTTGCATATCATGCAGATGGAGAGTGTGAAATAAAGCAGCCTACGGCTGAAACGGAACCGGTTGTGGTTACGGAAAAAGAAGATAATCCTTTTGCCGTACTACAGCAGTTAAAATCGAAATAGCGATAAGTTAGGAGCCTACAAAAATGGCTGTTCAAAAAAGTAAAGTAACACGTTCACGTCGTGGTCAGCGTCGTTCTCACGATGCACTAGAGTTTGCAACTCTTTCTACTGATCAGTCGACTGGTGAAATTCACCGTCGTCACCATGTTACTGCTGACGGTTTCTACCGCGGTAAGAAAGTCGTGGAGACTGGTAACGGCGAATAAGTCGTGTCGTTTACTCTTGCAGTAGACGGTATGGGCGGGGACCTCGGTCCCCGCGTTACTTTTCAAGCAACGTGGCAAATTCTTGCTGAGCGTCGCGATCTTTCTATTCAGTTTTACATCTCTTCTACAGAAAAATCTTGGCTAGACGCCGAACTTTTAAAACTTTCTAGTAGTACACCTCTTTCTACAAACATAAAATCTCGTTTTCATATTCATTATTGTGAGCAATCCGTCGAAATGTCGGACAAGCCATCTCATGCTTTGCGTCGTAAGCAAAAGTCGACCATGGCTTTGGCATTAAAAAGCATTGCCAATAATGAAGCTCAGGCCTGTGTTAGTTGTGGTAATACCGGAGCTTTACTCGCCTTGTCGCGCTATACCTTATCAACCTTTATTGATGTTGATCGACCTGCGATGGCCAGAGACATTCCTACCGCGGGTAAGCCGTTATTAATGCTCGATCTGGGTGCGAATATCGATGTCGGTGCAGAGGGGCTTTATCAGTTTGCTATTTTGTCGGCAGCCTGGCGCAAAGCCCAAGGAATAAAAACACCGAAGCTTGGTTTATTAAATATCGGTAAAGAAGCGAGTAAAGGAACGGAAGAGATTCGCTTGGCGGGACAAATGATTTCTGAACTGGAAGGTATTGATTATGTCGGTTTTGTTGAGGCCGATGAGTTGTATCTAGGTGATTTGGATATCGTGGTATGCGATGGCTTTCATGGTAATATTGCACTTAAAACCAGTGAAGGTTTATTGCTTCATGTTTCGCATCAGTTTGATTTAATGCTTAAGTCGAGTTTTGCCGGCAGAGTATTAGCCTTTTTTACTAATCCTATTATTGAGCGCTTTAAACGGCAGTTAAATCCGGTCATGCACAGTGGTGCTTTGTTGCTAGGTATTGATGGTTTAGTGGTGAAGAGTCATGGCAATTCCAATCAAGAAGCTTTTTATCAATCAATTTGCTATGCGCTCGCAGAAGTTGAGTCTGGAAGTACTGAGCGAGTAGTGGCAGAAATGGATAAGCTTTCCGTTTAGTCTTGCCCAAAAAAAGCTCGTAAAGCTTTTATGTTTTGTCACTATTCGGTAGGTTTTATAAATCGATCCATTATTCTGTCTTAATTTGAATTATCTAAAAATTTATTATGATTTTTTATTAAGTGAATTGTTTTCTGATTTAAGTTGTTTATTTTTTAATCAGCCCTGTTTGTTTTTTAATCAAGCCGCTCTCAATAATTAATCAAGTAGAAAAATTCACTGCTCTCATGCTTGAGCTTCTCTTTACTGTAACAATTTTTCCCCCATAATAAGCGCCAGTTATTATTAGTGCTAAGCAATGCAGCAGCGTTCACTTTATTGATTGTTCTATATAGTTGTTGCTTGAGTAGTTGCTGTTTGATTTATTTTAATCGTATTTTTATGCCATTAGGTTTAATAGAGAGGTTTTGATGAAACAGGTCGTTTTATATTTTCCAGGTCAGGGTGCTCAGCAGCTAGGTATGTTGGCTGATCTTGCAGAACAATACCCCATCGTTAAAGAAACTTTCGAACAAGCCTCACTGGCAATTAATCAAGACCTTTGGTCTCTGGTTCAAAACGGCCCTGCCGAAGAGTTGAATCTTACCTACAATACTCAACCTATTTTGGTCACTGCTAGTGCAGCTATTTGGCGCATTATTCAGCAAGAAGCCGGCACAGACATAAATGTCATGGCAGCGGCGGGGCATTCTGTTGGTGAATATTCTGCACTGTATGCTGCCGGCATTCTTTCGTTAGAAGATGCGGTTCGCCTGGTTAAGAAACGCGGTGAATTAATGGATACTGCCGTTCCTGCAGGTGAAGGGGGTATGGCAGCCATTTTAGGTTTAGATCGAGAGCAGATTGAAAAAGTATGCGCGCAAGCGAGTACTGCAGGTGTGGTCGAACCCGCAAATTTTAATGCCCCGGGGCAAATTGTTATTGCGGGCACTGCGGCAGGTATTGCTGAAGCGTGTATTGTGGCAAAAGCCGCTGGGGCAAAACGCGCGCTGCCGTTACAGGTCAGTGGGCCATTTCACTCGTCATTAATGCGCCAAGCGGCAGAGCCTTTTGTTGCAGCGTTAGATAATGTTGAGTGGTCAGAATCAAATTTTGATGTTTATCACAATGCGACCAATGCCGTCAGCGAACTTGCAGATATGAAGCAACGCTTAGTCGAGCAGCTTTATAGCCCGGTTAATTGGATTGCTGCTGTTGAAGCGTCGAGTCATGGCGTTGATTTGGCGATTGAAGTGGGTCCAGGTAAGGTAATTACAGGATTGAATAAACGCGTCAATAAAGAACTAACAACCTTCTCTACCGGCGATAGCGCTAATTTTGAAAAGTTATTAAGCGCAATTAAAGGCGAAGGTTAATGGTGGATACTATGCCGAATAATGTGATTGAGAAGAAATTAGCATTGGTTACCGGTGCAAGTCGAGGCATTGGCAAAGGTATTGCCGAGAGCTTGATCGCACGAGGCTATAAAGTCGTAGGTACTGCAACATCGGAGTCAGGCTGCGAGAGCTTAAGAAAAGACTTGCAAGCCTTAGGCAGCGAACACGATGCCTTCGTCTTGAATATTTCTGATTCCGAGCAAGTGACGGCCGCCATTGCTGGTTTTTTGAGCGATCACGGTACGCCTTATGTGGTTGTCAATAATGCGGGCATTACGCGCGATAATCTTTTTCTGCGAATGAAGGATGAAGAGTGGTTGGATGTTATTAATACCAACCTTTCAGGGGTGTACCGAGTTTGCAAAAGCTTAATTAAGCCGTTGATAAAAGCGCGCGCAGGCCGCATTATTAACATCAGCTCAATCATCGGCACAACGGGTAATGCTGGGCAGGTTAATTATTCAGCAGCGAAGGCGGGGTTAGAAGGCTTAACACGGTCTTTGGCGCAAGAAATTGCCAGTCGCAATATTACAGTTAATGCGGTTGCGCCCGGTTTTATTGCTACAGATATGACAGATGGCTTGCCAGAAAATCAAAAAGAAGCCATCCTAGCGTCCATCCCGATGAAGCGAATGGGCACGACAAACGAAATTGCAGGCAGCGTTGCTTTTTTAGCAAGCGACGACGCAGCATATATTACAGGCCAAACCATTCATGTGAATGGTGGCATGAACATGGGTTAATGAACTTAGGAAGTAAAACATGAGCAACATCGAAGAACGCGTAAAGAAAATCGTTATTGAACAGCTAGGCGTTAAAGAAGAAGAAGTTAAATCATCTTCATCTTTCGTAAATGACTTAGGTGCTGATTCTTTAGATACTGTTGAATTAGTAATGGCGCTAGAAGAAGAATTTGAAACTGAAATCCCAGATGAAGATGCTGAGAAATTGACCAGTGTTCAAGAAGCTATCGACTACATTATTGCGCATCTTTAATATCGCAGTCATATAGTATGTTGATACTAGGGTCGTCACTTTCAATTTTCTCTCTTGATGATTGAAGTGATGATTCAAAAAAGCCGCCTCTGTTTAGATCGCGGCTTTTTTATTGTCTGGATAGGCAATAAATTTGGCAGTTTGTTTTAGTCATCATTGTTTCGCTTGTGCTTAAATCGAAGATACATATTTAGCATTAAACATTATTGAGAAGGGATCAGGGATCTATGAAATCGCGTCGAATCGTTGTCACAGGTTTAGGTATGATCAGCCCACTGGGAAATACAGTGGAAGATAGCTGGCAGTCACTGATCGCCGGTAAGAGCGGCATCGGCCCAATAGAGTCGTTTGATAGTGAAGGTTTTGCGACTCAAATTTCGGGTCAAGTTAAAGATTTTGATATTACTCAGTATGATCTAACAACAAAAGACGCACGTAAGATCGATATTTTCATTCAGTACGCGCTAGCGGCAAGCCATCAGGCGATGAAAGACGCTAAGTTAGATAACAACATAGAAACCAATGCCATAAACGCCAGTCGCATAGGTGTGGCTGTTGGTTCCGGTATCGGTGGTATTAGTACCATTGAGAAAACCTGTTTAGAGTTGGCAAATAGAGGCCCGCGTCGCGTTTCTCCTTTCTTTATACCTGCAACCGTGGTCAATATGGCGGCAGGCAACATCGCGATTAAGTACGGCTTGAAAGGCCCCAATTTTGCCATCGCAACGGCGTGTACCACCGGTACTCATAATATTGGTTATGGCGCCCGTACCATTGCTTATGGTGATGCCGATATTATGGTAGTGGGCGGTGCTGAAATGGCAACCTGTCCTGCCGGCGTGGGAGGCTTCGCAGCCGCGCGTGCCATGTCGACCCGTAATGACGATCCTGAAAAAGCCAGCCGCCCTTGGGACAAAGAGCGGGATGGTTTTGTTTTAGGCGATGGTGCCGGTATTTTAGTATTAGAAGAATATGAACACGCTAAAAAACGGGGCGCGACAATTTACGCTGAGCTGGCTGGTTTTGGCATGAGTGATGATGCTCATCATATTACTAGTCCACCAGAAGACGGCAGTGGCGCGCAAGCGGCCATGCAAAACGCATTGAATGATGCGGGGATGCAGGCAGAAGAAGTGCAATACATCAATGCTCATGGCACCTCGACGCACGCCGGCGATATTGCTGAAACAGCAGCGGTGCATGGATTGTATGGTGAGAACGCTGATAAAGTAGCGGTCTCTTCTAGCAAATCAATGACAGGGCACTTATTAGGTGCGGCGGGTGCAGTAGAAGCTATTTTCACTATTAAAGCGATTACAGACAGCATTGCACCGCCGACGATTAATTTAGATGAACCCGGTGAAGGTTGTGATCTAGATTATGTGCCAAACGTTGCACGTAAAATGAACATCGATGCGGCTATATCAAATTCGTTTGGTTTTGGTGGTACCAATGGTTCTTTGCTTTTCAAAAAGATCACTGAATAAAAAATACATACGATTAAACATACGCAGTTAATTAAAAGGTTAGTTAATTTCTAATGGATTTATTTTTCGCCAATGGCGTGCTTATTGATACTCAAGCCAGTATTTCAAATGATGAAGCTGCAGGCTCAAATATTAATTTTAACGATAGAGCGCTGCAGTATGGTGATGGTGTATTTGAAACGATACGAATCTTTAAGGGTGGCATTCCTATGTGGGAATACCACCAGCAGCGTTTAAAAAACGCACAAGAGGTTCTAGGTTTACCACTTAATGATTTTCTCGCGCAGTGGCAAACCTTTGTCGCGCAAAATTTATCGGCGATCGTTAACGGCTGTGCAAAATTAATTATTAGTCGTGGAGAAGGACCTAGAGGTTATAAAATACCTCAGCAGGCACAATTGAATTGGTGGCTGAAGATTACTGATCTGCCCGTTACGTCAGGTAAAGATGACTTTCGCTTGACCTTATGCCGACATACGCTTTCTCGACAACCCGCCTTAGCAGGACTTAAGCATCTAAACCGACTTGATCAAGTGATGGCGCGTTCTGAATGGAGCGAGCAAGATAACTTCGACGAAGGTATTATGTTTAACCTCGATGGCGATGTTGTAGAGGGCACTATGTCGAATCTGTTTTGGTTAAAAGGCGGTCGACTATTTACTCCTGATGTCAGCCAAGAAGGTATCGATGGTTGCGTTAGACGCTGGATCATTAAACAGCAAGGTCATAAATCAGCAGTCATCATTGAAAAAGATGCAAAGCTCGATCAGTTATTGACAGCAGACGCTGTATTTTTAACCAATAGTTTGATGGGTATACAAAAGGTCACCGCGATAGATGGCCAAAAAGTTGCTCAAAGTGTCATGGTTGATGTTTTAGCGAAAGCATTTAATCAGCAGTTTGTGATCTAGAAACCCAGCTCTAAAATAAGAAACAAGGCAGAAAAGGCAGTCTTCAATTATGTTTAAAAAAATAATAATGTTATCCGTTGTGATTATTGTCGGACTAATTTCTGCCAGCGTATTTGTTATGCAGCAGCCAATAATATTGGCGGATAATAAAAGTAATATAGTAGTCGAAATAAAAAAAGGCCAAACACTTTCACAGCTAGCCCATGACTGGGAAAATCAAGGTTGGTTGCCATCGGCAAAAATACTATTGATCCAGGCACGACTTTTAGACAGCGCGAAACAGATTAAGCCAGGTGAGTTCGAAGTGCCGGCGAAGACTAATTCGTATGAGTTATTAACACTGCTAATACAAGGCTCGAGCAAGCGCTACAAAGTAAGCTTTATTGAAGGCACGCGTTTAATCGATGCCCTCGCTCGCTTAGAACAATCGCCTAAGTTAGTTCAAGATATTCAGCCGCTGAATACGCAGACGGTGCAAGCCGCTTTGGGTTTGGACATGCTAGCAGAAGGCTGGGTTTATCCTGATACTTACGTCTATCAATCCGGCGATACCGCGTCATCCATCATCAAGCAAGCACATTCTAGGATGCAGAGTGTATTAGATGATGAGTGGGCAATGTATCTTGCCAAGCTAGCCAAAAACGAAATCAAAAAACTGCCATACCGTTCGGCTTATGAGGCGTTGGTGATGGCGTCTATCGTCGAAAAGGAAACCGGTCAGGTCAGTGAGCGTACTGAGATTGCTGGGGTATTCATTAGACGCTTGAACATGAATATGCGCTTAGAGACCGATCCGACTGTTATTTACGGCTTGGGCGAGAACTATCAGGGCAATTTGCGAAAGAAACATTTGCGCGACCGTTCAAATCCTTATAATACCTATCGTAATAAAGGTTTACCGCCAACACCGATTGCTTTGGCAGGACGCGCTGCGATCAACGCGGCGTTGAATCCAGCCGCTGGCAAGAATTTATACTTTGTGGCGAAAGGCGATGGCAGTCATTATTTTTCCGCATCCCTGGCAGAACACAGTCGAGCGGTACGTAAATACCAAATTTTCAGACGCAGTAAAGATTATCGATCTGCGCCAGTTGCGAACTAAAGCGCACTGCCAATAAGTAGACATAGACATGAGTAATAAAAACACGGTGCAGGCTCAATTCATTACCTTTGAAGGCGGAGAAGGCGTTGGTAAATCGACCAATATTGAATTTTGTCGCCAGTTATTAGAGCAACAAGGTCTAGAGGTGATAGTCACACGCGAGCCGGGTGGAACAGAAATCGCTGAGATTATTCGCGAAGAGCTGTTAAAGAAACCGCACCAAGAACGCATGTGTGATGTGACCGAGCTGTTATTGGTCTTTGCTGCTCGCGCCCAGCATATCGAAGCCTTAGTGAAGCCGGCATTAGAACGTGGCTGCTGGGTGTTGTGCGATCGCTTTACCGATTCTACCATCGCTTATCAGGGCTATGGCCGTGGCTTAGAATTAGCGTTAATCAGCCAGTTAAAAGACATCGCTCAGTTGGGCATCGAACCTAATAAAACCTTCTTATTGGATGCGCCGATTGATGTTGGTATGGGCCGCGCCAAAGCTCGTGGCCCAGCGGATAGGTTTGAAGTAGAGCAGCTCGATTTCTTTAGTCGAGTTCGAGAAGGCTTTTTAGCTATCGCAGAAAACTCACCGCAACGTGTTCAGATAATTAATGCAGCGCAAGAATTACAGCAAGTACAAATAGATCTTCAAGCGGCCGTAGAGCAACTCATAGCTACCACCAAAAAAACCATGCAGGAGCAGCAATAATGGCGGTTGATGATGTCGAAATAGCTCAGCAAGCCCGCGCAGCGCGCCAAACATTACTGCAAGAAATTCCGTGGAGTAACGAACTGTGGCAAAGTTTGATAGAACGCTACCACGGTAACGGATTACCACACGCCTCATTACTACTAGGCAACGAAGGGACGGGTAGACGACCGCTGGCCTTTAAACTAGCCAAGTTTTTACTGTGCCAAGCGGCGGATAAAAAAACAGCTAAAAATACCACCTACTGCAATCAATGTCATAGCTGCAAATTGCTTGATGCGGGCAGTCATCCGGACTATTTTATTTGCGACCAAGAAGCAAAAGGTAAGCAAATTAAAGTTGATACCGTTCGTAAATTGAATGATTTTTTGGCGAAGACCCCGCAGATATCTGCTTGCCAGGTCGTGCATATCTATCCGATTGAGGCGCTGAATATCAACGCCTCCAATGCGCTACTAAAAACCTTGGAAGAACCCTCCGGCGAGTCTTACTTATTATTGATGGCTGAACGCTTAGGGTCTGTGATACCGACGATTCGCAGCCGAACACAGCGTATTAGCTTGCACCCACCCAACACGGATTTTGCCCTTGAATGGTTGGCTAGCCGTTTAGTGAATACTCCAAAAGAAGACCTAGTATTGGCATTAAAGCAGTGTGGTGGCGGGCCACTAAAGGCGGAACAGTGGTTGCGCGAAGGCCTATTGTCGCAAGATTCTGCCTATACTAGCTTGATGCAGAGCTGGCTTTCAGGGCAGCAGCAATTACAAGACGTCAGTAAGGCCTTATCGAAGTATGAGTTAGTGGAAACCATTAACTGGTGGACAGGTTTTAGCTTAGATATTATGAAACTCGGTATGGGCGCACACGCAACGCAGCTTAGCCGTCCGCAGCAGGCCGAATGGATAGGGCAGCTGGTTGCTACCGTATCCAAGCTAAAGCTGTTAACCTTACAGCAGAAGTTACAAGAAATTGCAGGTCGCTTAGCCGCAGGGCAAGGCAACTATAATGCATCATTATTAATAGAGTCACTGTTACTGGATTGGAAGCAGTCCTTTGTATCGTCGTCTTAAGAGGCCAGTATGAATCCTAGAAGTGGTATTTTATCCCTCACGATTAAAGACAAAGCTGTTTTGTACGCGGCCTACATGCCCTTTATACAAGGGGGTGGTTTGTTCATTCCGACCAACAAACAATATCAACTGGGTGAAGAAGTTTTCATGCTGTTGAAGTTGATGGAAGAGCCTGAAAAAATTCCAGTAGCGGGTAAAGTTATTTGGGTTACCCCCAAAGGCGCCCAAGGAAATAAAGTTTCGGGTATTGGCGTGCAATTTACCGGTGACGATACCGTTGCAAAAAATAAGGTAGAAACTTATCTTGCGGGTGCATTATCATCAGATCGACTGACTCATACGATGTAATTTCAACGTCTGTTTCAAACTAAAGGCTCTTCATAGAAGGGCCTTTTTTTGTGCCTGTTAATCCGCTAAATCATTCAAATACGACAGACTTGTCCGAAATAATCAATTATACGACCGTTTAGACCATAAATATTGATAGTGAGGTGAACTACTATAAACCCTCGAAATAGACTCACTAAACAATAAATACAGAGCTAAGAGGTCACTATGAAGCGTTGGAATGGTTGGGGCGATGATGATAATAATTTGGATTTTGAGTTAAGTACTTCCTCTCGAGAATTTATTGAAAATCGTATTGGACAATCGAACCCTCTAAAAGATGCCACCTTAGAAGACGTACTTGCGACTGTTCCGCCGTCACGGTTACCTGAACATCGCCTGATTAGTACGCAAGCAGAAGATCGTTTGCGCCATAGCCGTGGCCAAAGTATTCCTGACTGGCTCGCGATGCGCAGTGGCGACTTTGGGGTTTTCCCTGATGGTGTGGCCTTCCCTGAAACCAGTGATGACGTGCAAGAATTATTGCAGTTTGCTCAAAGCAATAATTTTAACGTGATTCCTTATGGCGGCGGTACATCCGTCTGTGGCCACATTACTCCTGAAGGTGGTGATACTCCGGTTATTACCGTATCGATGGTACGCATGAACAGCTTGATGGCTTTGGATAAAGAAAGCCAAATTGCGACCTTTGGTGCCGGTACGTTAGGCCCAGATGTAGAAGCGCAGCTGGGAAAACAAGGCTTTACCTTAGGTCATTTCCCTCAATCTTGGGAACTTTCCACCGTGGGAGGTTGGGTCGCAAGCCGCTCGAGTGGGCAGCAGTCTTTGCGTTATGGCCGCATTGAAAAATTGTTTGCCGGTGGTCGTATTGAAACCTTGCAAGGCACGTTAGATATTCCTACTTTTCCGGCGTCTTCTGCCGGTCCCGACATGCGCGAGTTGTTTATGGGAAGCGAAGGCCGCATGGGGATTATTACCGAAGTTAAAGTGCGAGTGACACCACTGGCCGATAATGAAGATTTTTATGTCGCCTTTTTCCCTAGTTGGGAGGCGGGCATGCGTGCGACACGAGAAATCGTGCAAAACGGCATACAGCTTTCAATGATGCGTTTGAGTAACCCTACCGAAACGGCGACACACCTTAAATTAGCTGGGTATGAAGGGGCGGTGAAACTGCTCGAAACCTATTTGAATATCCGCGGTGCTAGCGAAGGCAAAACGATGTTTACCTTTGGCACGACGGGCTCGAAGGGACAATGTAAATCAGCGCTAAAACTAACGCGCCAATTTATTAGTAAGCACAAGGGTATTTATACCGGTGCTGGCATGGGCAAGCGTTGGCAGCACAGCCGTTTTCGCGCCCCTTATCTACGTCATGGTCTTTGGGATATCGGCGTTATCGTCGATACCATGGAGACTTGCTTAGACTGGTCTAGCGTGCCGGCTGCAGTGGCAGGAATGGAAGCCGATATAGGCAATGCGCTGGCTGAATTTAATGAAGTGGTGCATGTTTTTACTCATCTATCGCACTTCTACGGTCAAGGCTGCAGTGTTTATACGACGTTTATATTCCGTGCGGGCAGTGATTATGAAGAGACGATGAAGCGTTGGCAGAAACTTAAAGCAGCCGGTGCCGAAGCGATTGTTAGACACGGTGGCACCATCAGTCATCAGCATGGTGTGGGTAAAGATCACGCGCCTTATCTGCCTGCAGAAAAAGGCGTATTGGGTATAAAAGCGATTCAACAACTGTGCGACATGTTTGATCCTGATGGCCGCATGAATCCTGGGAAGTTATTGCCTTAAACTACTTTCCTCCTTCTTATTAATATCTGTCTTTGCTGGGTATCAATCGCCCAGCCTTGATTTTAATTGAGATATTCCCTGTATGAAAATCAGCATCATTTGCGGCAGTCATCGAGTCAAATCACAAAGTAATAAAGTTTCAAAAAAATTAGAAAAAAAGCTACTCGCGGAAGGTTGTTGCGATGAAGTTTATTTATTAGACCTGGCCGAAAATCCCTTGCCTTTATGGGAAGAGAAAATATGGGACGGCGACCTTGAGTGGAGCCAACGCTTGACGCCCATCAGCGCACAGCTGGCTGAATCGGATGCGTTTATTATTGTATGTCCAGAGTGGCACGGCATGGCCCCAGCCGGTTTAAAGAACTTTTTCCTGATGTGGGGTAAAGGTGAATTGGCTCATAAGCCGGCCTTGATAGTCGCCATTTCATCGGCCGACGGTGGTTCGTTTCCTTTGGCTGAATTACGCATGAGTAGCTATAAAAATAACCGCATTTGTTATTTGCCAGAACACCTTATTATTCGCCAAGTGGAATATGTATTTAACCCAGATCCGGCTGACAATAACGAAGCAGCGCATAGCTATTTTGATAACCGAGCTAGCTATTGTTTAACACTATTACAGCAATACGCCATGGCGTTTCGTACCATTCGTGCCAGTGGCGCGGGCGACTTATCACTCTATAAAAGTGGCATGTAGCGCTAATGAACGTTTTGCTGGTAAAAACCGCATCGTTAACCGGTTTTCCTGAACTGGTCAGGGAGCTCGGTGGGCAGCCTGAAGATTTAATGAAACAAGTAGGCTTAGGTTTAAGTTTATTCGATGACCCTGAGCAAATGATGAGCAGTGAAACGCTATCTGAGCTTTTTGATCTATCGGCCAAAGCATTAAACTGTCCTTGTTTGGGCTTGTTATTATCACAAAGACAAGGGCTTTCTATTTTAGGGCCGGTTGGGTTAATCATGCGCCAGTCGCCGACGTTTTATGATGCGATCATGGCGCTACAAAAATACATTCATCTTCGCAGTGAAGCCGGAACCTTCAGTTTGGAGGTAGACCAGGGCATTGCGATCATTAAATATTCAGCCAGTATTAATGGCGTAGATCATAGTTGCCAAGTGACAGATCTATCTCTGGGCATTGGTTGTCATTTGATGCGCTTGTATATCGGAGAGGGTTGGAATCCTCGGGCCGTTTATTTTCAGCATACGCCAGCGCCTGATTTATCCCCTTATAATCGAATTTTTAAAGCGCCGGTTTCTTTCCAACAAACATTTAGTGGATTGGTATTTGATGCGCGTATTCTGCACGCAACGATCGGTTCTTTTGAACCAGAAATACAGCAGTTCTTAGGGCAGTATTTGGATGATCAAGAGCGCACAAGAAAACCAGATTTTATTCATCAAGTCAGTCTTATTATTCAGGGGTTATTGCCGAAGGGGCAGTGCTCATTGCAGGCAGTCGCGCACCTTTTGGGACTCAAGGAGCGGTCATTACAGCGTCGTTTAAAACTTGAAGCGACTACCTTTCAAAGAGTATTAGATCAGGTTAGGCAAAACATTGCGCAACAATATTTGCAAACAACCGCGACAGATTTAACTGTGTTAGCGCAGTTATTAGGTTACGCCGATTTAAGCATATTCTCTAAGGCCTTTAAAAAATGGTTTGGAATTGCGCCTTCGCAATATAAATAAAAACAACCGCATTCTTGTATAATACGGTTGTTTTTAATCGCTGCTTTAAAGCGCTAAACTTACTTTGGATAACCGGTGATTTTTCGTATCGATTTATACAAAGGGCTGAGCTTTTCGTACATTTTCTGATAGACCTCATTATACAGCTGGTCGTAGATACGTTTGTTTTCTAAATTAGGCGTGAACTTTTCACCGGGATGGGTCATGTTCGTAATCGCGCTTTCATAGTCTGGGTAGAGTCCTACCCCAACAGCAGCATTGATTGCGGCACCTAAGCCAGACGTCTCAAACGTATGTGGGCGTTCCGCAGTAATGCCAAAAATATCGGCAGTAATTTGCATCGCTTCGTCGCTTTGTGAACCACCCCCTGAAACTTTTAAGGTGGTTATTTTAACCCCCGACTTTTTCTCTGATAGTTCTTTACCTTCGCGCAGAGCATACGCGAGGCCTTCAATAATGGCGCGGTATATGTGAGCCCGAGTATGGACATCACCAAAACCAATCATCGCGCCTTTGGCTTCTGGGCCAGGAACTCGAATGCCAGGATTCCAATAAGGTTGTAGCACCAGCCCCATAGAACCGGCGGGAACTTGCTTGAGTAAATCGTCAAATAGCACCTCAGGTTCGATACCTTGTGCGGCGGCCAATTGCTGTTCGCGTAAGCCAAACTCTCGCTTAAACCAGCTCACCATCCAATACCCTCGTTGCACGATAACTTCCATATTGTAGGCATTCGGCATCGCCGCAGGGTAGGGGGGGATATGGCGAATAGTTTCGATATATTGGTTATTAGTAATGTTGTAAGTGGCCGTTGTGCCGTAGCTGAGGCTGCCTATTTCTGGCGTAACACAACCAGAACCTAATACTTCGCAAGCCTTATCTGAGCCTGCTGAAATCAGTGAGAGACCTTCCGGAATACCTGTTTCAAGCGCGGATTGCGCGCTTATTTTCCCCAGCTCAGAGCCGCAAGGAATTAACTCGGGTAGCATCTCTGGACGAATAGGCAGAGCACTCCATTTCCAATCTTTGTCACCACACCATTTGTGGTTTTTAAAATCAAATGGCAGGTAGCCTACTTGACTAGAAACAGAATCGACAAATTTCCCTGTCAGTTTAAAACTGTGATAACCCGACAGTAATAAGTATTTGTGAGTTTGTTGCCAAATTTCAGGTTGCTGATGTTTAATCCAGCTGGCCTCTGCTTGTGAACGGAAATACTTTATCGTCTTTTTTTCACCGACTAGGCCAAATAATAATTTCCAGCCTAAGCCCATGCTATCGAGTTCGTCTTGTTCTCTTTGATCCAGCCAAACAATTGCCGGACGTAGAGACTTCCCTTCGCGGTCAACATTAATCATAGTCGCGCGCTGAGTTGTTAGAGCGACCGCTTTTATTTGTGATTTTGGAAAATCGATTTTCGCCCACAATTGTTGGCAGGCCTCACACAACTTCGCCCAATAGTATTCTGGTTCTTGCTCAGCCCAACCAGGCTGGTTTGAAAAATAAGGATCAATATCCACTTTTGTTTTCGCGACCACCTGGCCATCGAGATCAAAAATTAATGCACGAACACTTTGAGTACCATTATCAATGGCGAGTATATATTTTTTATTTTTATTCATAATGTTCTCTATGTTAACGGCAAGCCATAATGATCTTCCCAAAGCGCTTTCTATTAGTAAAGAATATCTGTTGGCTGCTTCTATTATTTAACGATGACACCTGCATGGAGTCGTGATTGAAAATCGCGACTGGCCATGACAGCAAGTGGGCGACGATTGTTTAGCCCCATTGCCGTTAGATTTTTAGCCATTACATGTTGGCTAGCACCCACCGTTAACTTTAAACTGTGAAAAAGGTGGGCTTTGTAGTTGCCACGAACATTCACGCTTGAACGTAAGGTATCAGTGCCTACATGCGAGTAGGTAATACCACTTAGAGTCGGCGCCTTGATGCCAAGATTAAGCTGACCATTTAACTTTGCAATACTGCCTTCTTGAGGGTCCATCACTTCAGCATCAAATCTATTTTTTCCTAACGAGAAGGGGATTTCGGTAACAAATTTAGGGTACCCCCATATTTCTTGCCCTGCGATATTGGCTGCTTCTGTTGTTACGGGCAGGTTTACAATATAGAAACCGACTTGGCTGTTATCAATATTACCGAGTAAATCTAGGTAGTTGCTTGAAGGTTTCTTCGCGCCTTCGCGTAATACCGGAATGGCGATACCCACTTCATTGTAACTGCCGACGGTGGTATCACTGTATTGATAGAAGCTAATCCAAACCAAAGGACTTCTACCTAAGTGCAGAGCAGGAATAAATTCAGTTCCTTGCAGCAACGTTTCTATGCCCCGTATATCAGCTTTAAATATAGCAATGAGGTTTTGTGTATCATAAAAGCTAATGGGAAGTTCAACGTCTCCTGTGCTGGTTTTGAAAGTAGATTTAGGCACTTGAAAAATGGATCTTCTTGATAATTAGCGTTCATCGTATGTACTCGAATTTGAAACGAATTTTATATTGTGTTTCATATTAGATTACTCACGACCTTTATTTTATGGTCTAATCGGTCGCATAATTGATTATTTCGGACAAGGTCAGTGGCTATGACGTTTACCCATTCAGTACCCACTAAGCAGCAGTCTATAATTGGAGTTTCTCCATTGGTGGCGTTAATTGAAAGCTATGGGGTTTCACCGATACCGATACTTGAACGCACGGGCATAACACTGAACATGCTAAAGGATGCTAAAGCTAAAATTAGCTTTAGCCAGGAACTTGCGTTTATTAGTGCCATGTTGGATTTGATTGTCGACTCAGACATTGGCTTTCGTGCCGGAAAATATTATAAGCTCAACTCCTTTGGACATCTTGGATTAGCGGTGGCCACTTGCGATAGCGTAGAAGATGCGATTCAGTTATTCATAAAATATATTCAGCTTTCCTATACTCACTTTGATGTTTCATTTTTCAAAACAGAGGGGAAAGCCATTTTAAGATTTAAGGATCTGTGTGAATTAAAAGAACTCAGGCGCTTTTATATTGAACGTGATTTTTCTTTCATGATGATATCAACGAGAGACATGTTTCCGCGTACGCTAGCCAATCAAAAATTTAAAGCCATTCATTTTGATTATGAGTGTCCAACGACAGTCGCGCAATATGAAGCTCTGTTTGAATGCACGGTTAGATTTTCAATGCCGTTCAACGAAATTCAGTTCGATGAACGCTATCTTGATCGACCGCTGCCACAGGCTAACCCGTTAACCCGCCAGTTACTTGAAGAACAATGCGAATTTCAAAAGGTAGAAGCGATTGGCCCTGAAGGCTATGTTCAGAAAATACAGCAAGTAATACGAAACAGCGAAGACATGATTCCTAATTTGGAAGAAATTGCCAAACAATTTCATACGACTTCCCGCACGATTAGGCGCAAACTTAAAACAGAAGGCTATAGTTTTCAGGCGCTTCTTAGCGAGGAACTTAGTCGCAAAGCCATTCATTATCTTGAAACGACTACGATCACCGTAGAGCAAATCTCACTGAAACTGGGTTACAGTGAATCCTCCAGTTTTATTCACGCATTCAAGCGCTGGACTGGGAAAGTCCCTAAAGCTTATCGAAGCTAGAGAGAGGTTATTGACTAATTATTGTCTTCAAATTGAGCGGTGTGTCATGAATTAACCATTATGTGACGTGATATGACAAGCAGATACCCCTAAAGAAACGTATTGTATTAAACCAATAAAAATAATAACGAGTTTAATGATGCAAAAACTAAACGGAAGAGAAATTGCGGGGCTAAGTCCACGATGAACGTTACTCTATTACAGTATGCAATCCCTGTTTTTTTTGCTTTGATATTTATCGAAGCACTTTACTCGCATTTTAAAGGCCTGGATTTATACAATCTGAGAAACAGTTTGAGCTGTCTTGGTTGTGGGATGTTTACGACGAGCTTAGAAATCTTTATAAAAGCGGGTTTGGTCGCGCTTTATATCTGGGTCTACGATAACTTCTCCTTGACTGAGTTGGCCGATAATAGCTGGATTACTTGGATCGCTGGTTTAGTGCTCTTTGACTTTCTTTGGTACTGGGCACATAGAAAGTCTCATGAAATTAATATTCTTTGGGCGGGGCATGTACCGCATCATCAATCTGAAGAATTTAATTTAACCGCGGGTTTAAGACAAGGCGCGTTACAGGATTTTATGTACTGGCCTTTTTATCTGATTATGGCCGTATTGGGGTTCTCAGCAGAAATGTTCATCGCGCAAATGTTAATTAATAAGTTCTATGGGTTTTGGTTGCATACGCGTGCCATTGGCAAGTTACCGTTGATCGAAGGTATTCTTGGCACGCCTTCTGCGCATCGTGTTCACCATGGCATGAATGATCAATATATTGATAAAAATCATGGTGGTATTTTCATGGTGTTTGATCGTATGTTTGGCACCTATCAAGAAGAAAATGAAGAAGTTATCTATGGTGTACGCAAGCGCTATACCAGTTTTAATCCGGTAATGGCTCATTTTGATTGGATGCATTCTATGTGGAAAGATGCACGTCTTGCCGGTAGTAAGTGGGATAAAGTCCGAATTTGGTTTATGCCGACTGGATGGCGACCAGACGATGTTGCGAGTAAAGACCCGCGCCAAAAGTTTAACAAAGACAGCTATGTGAAATTCGATGAAAAACCCGGGGAATACCCATACCGCTTAGCATTAGCGCTGTTTATTTTATTGGCTGCGGCTAATCATACGCTGATACTGCAATCAGAATCTTTGAGCTGGCAGCATAAAGGGACGTTAGTTGTTTTAATTACGCTAGGACTTTATTGGTTGGGACGTTTACTAAACGAATCGAAGCGTATTACTAATTTATCGGGTGTTAAACTAACGAAAACCAAACTAACGAGAGGGACCTAGGAAATCAGGGGGATAACATAGATTATCTAAGGGAGGTATCAAAAGCTCTAATTCCACCAACTTCGAACTGAGGAAGATACCCCTAAGGCTACTCTTATTTAGATATTTTCATTAAGTTTTTTTACTCGGCTATTATGTAAGAGGCCTTACGTAGTAGACTGAAATACAATGCTAGATAGTTGTTTAAATAGAGAGGGATATTACTATGCTAAAAAAGATAGAGTATAGAGCCAGCATTCCTTTTAGTGCCGCAAGGTTTCACCCAATAGTTTATTTTTTCATATCAGCATCTGTACTGCTGATAACGTTACTTGCCTCCCCTAATACCATGGCAAAAACCCTAAATATCGCTACGATTAACGTCGCACCGTTTGGTTTTTATACTGAAGATAATAAACCAACAGGAATGATGTTCGAGATAAGTAATTTAATCGCGGAAGAAGCTGGAATAGAATACCAGAATAAAATTCTGCCTTACGCCCGGACCTCTTATGAAGTCGCCAACGGTGACTCTGATTTTGTACTTAGATATACAAATGAAAAGCTAACAGAAGATGCTATCCAGGTAGTCTCTGTTGTCCCTATGCGTAATATCGTGATTGGGCTTGCAGGTATTGAATACAAAACATTGAACGATCTTCACGGGAAAACAGTGGCCAGTGTAAGGGGAGCGGTATTTGATAAACCATTTTCAGACGCCACTGAAATATTAAAAAATGAAACTCATGATTATAGGCAAGGCTTAATGATGCTTTTTAATAATCGTTTGGATGCAGTGATTGGTTCAAATGTTGGAATCTATTATACGGCACTCAAAATGAATTATCATCCTGAACAACTAGGTAAACCATTATTGTTAAGTACAAAGCATTTTTGGCTACATTTTTCCAAAAAAAATGCCGACGATAAAACTATTGCAGAATTGAGGTCGGCAACGATTAGGCTCCAGCAACAAGGAAAGATCCAAGAGATTATCAAGAAGTACATGGGAGAGTATAAATATGTATTTGATAAAACTTTCGCTGTGAATGGGTTGTGATTATTCATTCACTTTATGGGCTCATCCTTGCTGTAGATTATTATTTCTCTACTTGTTTTTAGTTTCTCGTATCAGGTTTGATATATGACTCTCACGGCTCAGTAAAAATTTGATCAGATCTTTCGAGTAATCTTTTGAAACAGCATTTCTTATCGAACTCCTTTCATTTAACGTTTTTCGCCATATAAGACATTTAGGTAAATCTTTAAATGTTTCTAAATTTGAAAAGCTATCAAAAACTTCAAAATATCTAAAGATGGGGCCGTATACCGCATCTATTAAATGAAATTCATCTCCAGAAAAATAAGGGCCAGTATTCAATTCTCTTTCAAGAAATATAAATTTACCTTGTATTTCTGCATGAAATTTTTGAAATTGAGTAGCTTCCTTTGCATTATAGAGGCTGGCGATTTTGTTCAGTATGCTAGAGCCGAATTCGATCCATGCTCGATGATAAGCTTTTTCAAGCTCGTCTATTGGATGCAAGGAATTCGGCGTTATTTCATCCAAGTATTCGCAAATAATTGCAGACTCAAATAATGCGTGTTTCTCATCAACTAATAATATTGGAACTTTGCCCATGGGAGATTTTTGATTAAACCATAATGGTTTATCTGCAAGTTCAATATCGGTCCTTGTATAGGGGATATTTTTCTCTTCTAACGTGATGATGGAGCGTTGCACGTAGGGGCATATTGCGTGAGCAATAAGATGTAAGCTTTGCTGTTTCATCGATAATTACTCCTATGCTACTGATGATTGACGATGGGTCTTAAGATAGCTGCTGATGGAATGTTTCCCATCCCCTAATCCTATTTGAGCAATCGCCATTACAGTGAGTAGTAATGGATATTCCCAGCCGCCGCCGGTATTAGTAAACAGCCAGCCATTTGTTGAATGTGCCCAAGTCGCGCCTAATAAAACGGGTATAACGAGTGCTGCAAAAACATGGCTTTTGTAACCCAATAATAGGGCAATGCCGGCGACGACCTCGACTGTGAATACAACATAGGCGAGAATGTCAGGCAGTCCGATGGATGTGAAATATTGAGCGGTACCCGCTAAGGTAAATACTATTAGCTTCAGGTAAAGACTGTGTGCCAGCAGTATCGTAGCGAGAGAGACTCTTAAGAGGAGTGCGCTGGTATTTGAGTTGAGTACTTTATTCATAGTGATGTCATCCTGATCAATTAAGTGTCTGATTATTATCCATATTGCGTATCTGCAGGTAAATTGGCAGTATGTGCAAAGCAGCATTGCAATTTTGCATGATTATTAGATTAGGAGGATGGTATGGACTGGAATTCTTTGAAGGTATTTCTAGCAATTTCAAGACGAGGTTCACTATCTGGGGCGGCCAACGATCTTGGTGTGAATCACTCAACCATCTTTAGGCGCCTAAATGCCTTTGAAGAAGAGATCGGTGGCAAGCTGTTTGAACGAATTAATAACCGCTATGAATTGACGTCGCTGGGTAATGAGCTGCATGTATTAGCACAAAATATCGATAACTCTTTTGATGGTATAGAGCGTCACATCGTAGGTAAGGATTTTCAGCCTAAAGGTATCGTTAAAATCACGGCGCCTACTAATATCGCTTGCCGTTATTTGCCGCGCTATATTCGTGAGTTTAATGTTGAGTACCCAGAAATACAGATTCATTTGTTGGTTAGTAATCAGGAAGCCAACATGTCAAATCGTCAAGCGGATATCGCTGTAAGAGCAACGCCTTTACCGCCAGAGCACTTGATTGGAAGACAGGTAGCTACATTGAAATGGAGTGTGTTCGCCAATAAAAAATACCAACGCGCGTTTGATCTTCCTCGTGATATCGAGGGTTTGAAACATCATTCTATCATTGGGGCGACTGGAGAATTGAGTCATCTTCCAGGCTTTATCTGGCTGGATAAATACTTTGAAAATAATGTTGTTGCTCGCTGTGATGATCTGACTGCCATGTCTTATCTGGCAGAATCTGGCCAAGGGTTAGTGCTTCTACCCGATGACCAAGATCGACCTAAACTAATAAAGTTATTTACATTGCAAGAAAATAAAGCCAGTGATATATGGCTATTAACGCATCCTGACTTACGTAATGTAGAAAGAATAAAGTTGGTCATGAAGTATTTAACGGAAGCCTTTTCTAATGAGTGGGCTACTGAATAATCTGATCATTAAAACAGCCTATGATCATAATGACTCTGTATTAGCGAAGACAGTCATTCGTATCAAGCGATATCGATCAACGTTTTTAGCGTAGCAATGGCCTTATCCATACTTTCTTTGGTTGTATGGAAGTGTGGTGAAAAGCGAACGCCACCGCCGCGATTAGCACATACGACATCATTGTTCATGAGCTTCTGATACAGCTCGGCAGAATCAATGCCTGTAAACTTAAACGTTAGGATTCCTGCACGGACTTTGGGATTAAGGGGTGACAGTATTTGTGCCCCCAGTTTTTGTAATTCTGTTAATAAATAACAATGGTTGTTCTCGATAGCCTGAGCGACATTCTCAAGGCCGACTTTTAACAAAAGGTCGGTGCTGGCTTCTAATGCATAGCCTGCCAGCATATTAGGGCTACCGCACTCAAAACGTCTGGCGTTGTTAGCAGGTTTCCAGTCTTTAATCGAAAAATCTCCCGCGCCTTCAATCATATGCCAGCCGTATTGGTAGAGATTTAGATTTTCTATGTGAGTTTGTTTTACGAAGAAAAATCCTAAGCCTTCAGCGCCGAGCATCCATTTATGACCATCGGCCATCGCGAAATCGATATGCCATTCGTCACATTTAAATTCCATTGCGCCGACTGCTTGGATGGCGTCTACACAAAATAAAACGTTATTCGCTTTACAGGCTTCGCCTAATTTCGCTAAATCTAACTTAATACCCGAGGCATATTGAACCGCGCTGATTGATATCAGTTTCGGTTTGCCTGTGGTTGAATTAATCGCCGTGAGTATTTCTGACTCGGGGTTCTCGGCAGAGATATGAACCTGCTGAACGATGATTCCAAACTTTTGCGCCAGCGATTCCCAGACAATGCGGTTAGAAGGGAATTCATCATCACTGATCAAAATGATGTCGCCTGCTTGCCAATCTAAACCATAAGCAACGATCGACAATGCCTCTGACGTATTTTTAACCAATGCGACACAGTCTTCGTTTTTACTACCGACTAATTTTGCCAATTTAGAACGTAAATCTTGTTCTTTTTTTAACCAGGTTAAATACCCTTGAGCTCCGGTTAAGCAATTTTCTTGGGCGAATTTTTGTACTGCGTCACTGGTGCACTTGGGCCAAGGCGCAACCGCTGCGTGATTTAAATACATGCATTGGTCGTTAACCGGAAACTGTTCGGCAATCATTTTGAGGTTTTCGGGTGATAAAGGCATGTATTTAGAACTCATTTTCAACGACTCATTGATTATCAAGGCGGTAACAAAGATACTTGAGGTTTTATCCAGCATCCCCATATAGCTTTTACACTAAAGCATACAATAATGTACAGAAAGAGGCACAGCAAGGTATGACTCAGGTTAAATCTGCGTTTGAATTTATCAGCAGTACAGAAGTTAGTTCACTGAATTTAACCGTTGAGCATTATCAGCATAAACAAACGGGTGCGGTTCATTATCACCTTGCCGCCGACAACCAAGAAAAAGTATTTATGGTTGCGTTGCGTACTATGCCAAAAGACAGCACGGGCGTTGCGCATATTCTTGAACATACTGCATTATGTGGCAGTGACAAGTACCCGGTTCGTGATCCTTTCTTTATGATGACGCGCCGCTCTCTGAATACGTTTATGAATGCGATGACCAGCAGTGATTGGACAGCGTATCCTTTTGCCTCGCAAAACGACAAAGATTTCGACAACCTATTAAGTGTGTATTTAGATGCTGTATTCTTCGCGCGCCTAGATGAGATGGATTTTGCTCAAGAAGGGCATCGAGTTGAATTTGAAGAGATGGAAAATCCAGAATCTGACCTGGTTTATAAAGGTGTGGTATTCAATGAAATGAAGGGCGCGATGTCTTCGCCAGTCAGCCAGTTGTGGCAGAAGATCAGCAAGCATTTATTCCCAACCACTACTTATCATTATAATAGTGGTGGTGAGCCGGCTGAAATTACCAGCCTATCTTACGAGCAGCTTAAAACGTTCTACTCAAGTCACTACCACCCAAGTAATGCGATTTTCATGACCTTTGGTGATATGGACGTTGCTGATTTACACGAAAAAATTGATCGTCAAGCACTGGAGAAATTCAGTAAGCAAGAGCAGAAGTGGGCAGTGCCGTTAGAGCAGCGTCTTGCCGCGCCGATGCGTGTTGAAGAGTCGTATGCTGTAGAAACAGATGATGAAGAAGAGCTAAAAGATAAAACGCATCATGTAATCGCTTGGTTATTAGGCGAGTCCGCTAATTTAAAAGAGCAGCTAGAAGCACATCTATTATCGCAGCTGTTGCTGGATAATAGTGCGTCACCCTTGCGTAAAGCCTTAGAAAAATGTGAATTTGCTTCGGCACCTTCACCGATGTGTGGCTTAGAAGATTCCAATCGTGAAATGAGTTTCATGTGTGGTGTTGAGGGCAGTAATGTTGCTGACGGCGATGCTTTCGAAGCGTTGGTATTTGAAGTATTAAATGAAGTTGCGAAAACCGGTGTCGAGCAAGAAGAAATTGATTCCGTACTGCATCAGTTAGAATTCCATCAGCGTGAAATTGGTGGTGACGGTAGTCCATATGGGATGCAGTTGATTTTCAGTGGTATGAGTGCCGCGACGCATTATGGCGATCCGGTGGCGATGATTAATATCGAACCGGCACTCGCGGCTTTGAAAGAAGACGTTAAAGATCCTCAGTTTGTTCAAAATCTAGTCAAAGACTTACTATTAAGTAATCGTCACTTTATCCGTCTATCTTTACGCCCTGATAGTGAATTGGGTGCGGAAGAGTTACGTATTGAAAAGTCTAAACTGGCTAAGATGAAAGCTGAGTTCAGCGCCGAAGAAACGCAAGCCGTTGTGCAGCAATCGCTTGCATTAAAAGCGCGCCAAGAACAAGAAGATGATGGTGATCTTTTGCCTTCGGTCGGTCTTGAAGATGTGCCAGCTGAAATAAAATACCCAGAAGCGGATGATGAGGCGAATCGCCAAGCAGCCAAGTTAGCGGATAATTTTGTTAGCTTTAGTGCCGGTACTAACGGCATTGTTTATCAGCAGTTGATTACTAATTTACCCGACTTAAATGCCGAAGAATTACAGCTATTACCGTTACTCGGTTATACCTGGACCGAAGTGGGCGCAAGCGGAAGTTATTTAGAGCAGCAGCAAAAGCAAGCGGCTTATTGTGGGGGCATCTCGAGTTACGCGAGCATTAAACCTAAAGCAATGAGTAGTGATAATACGCAAGATGAAATGCTGGCGTATTACACGTTCTCGGGCAAGGCGCTGGCCAGTAATCAGCAAGAGTTCAGCGATTTAATGCGCGAAACACTACTGAAAGCAGATTTTTCTGACGTTGAACGTATTGGAGAATTAGCCGAGCAAATCAGTGCTCGTCGCTTGCAGGGTATTACGGGTAATGGTCATGGTTTGGCGATGCAAGTTGCCGCAGCTCAAGTAACTGAGCATGCAGCGATGATGAGCGATATTTCTGGTTTGCCATTAACGCAACGCTTAAAAGAGACCTTTGGCCAAGGTGCTGGCGACCAAGCAAATGCACTATCGATTAGTCTACAGGCATTGCAGCAAAAGATTATTAGTCAGCCGACAGAAGTTTTGTTAGTTCAAGACAAAGAACAGCTAACGGCGCATGCTCAATCGGTATCGTCTTGGCAGCAAGATTATTCTGATTCCGCTTTTAATATTCAGCCAAGCGATGCCAAGGTTTTAGCCAGCAGTGCCGTCCATGAATATTGGATGGTGGATAGCCAGGTTAATTTTTGCGCGATGGCATTCCCTACGGTCAATCAGCTTCATCCTGATGCACCTGCTTTATCGGTTGCGGCAGGTATATTGCGTAATGGTTTCTTACATACTGCTATTCGCGAACAAGGTGGTGCGTATGGTGCTGGAGCAAGCCAAGATTCTACTTTAGGGATATTTAAATTCTATTCTTACCGTGACCCTCGCATTGAAGGAACGTTTGATGACTTTAATGCGTCAGTCAATTGGATTTTAAATGATGCGAAAGACGAGAGTTTAGTAGAGCAATCAATTCTAGGTATTATTGGTTCTATGGATCGACCGAGTTCTCCGGCAGGTGAAGCAAAATCAATTCACCATGCATTAAAGTCGGGTCGCACCCCGGCGCGTCGCCTAGAGTATCGCCAAGGTCTATTGGCGGTTACTCTAGCGGATGTGAAGCGAGTGATTGAAACATATCTACTGGGCGTTGAAGGTAAGAAGGCAGTATTAGCTCCTAAGGGTACAGGAGACATTGCTGCTAAATTAGGATTGAATGCAATCGAACTCTAGATTAGAATGATTCTCAACTAAGTGTGTATTATTAATTCTTTATTATTGTGAGTTTATAAGCCGCTGTTAACTATGATCAAAATAGTTAACCGCGGCTTTTACGTTTATAGGCAGGAATGTTGATGAAATTGTCTTGGCATAAAGCAGCGATGTCGCTAATAACGGCTTCTAGCTTGGCTATGGGTACTAACGTGGCCACTGCTGCGGAAGACGTATTAGAAAATGGTCGCGCCAGCGTGGCAAAAGGTGCAAGCCAAGCGGCTACATCTCAGAAGAAAGTCGACAAGCTGGATGATGCTTATCAGGGCTTACTGCAAGATTATCGTACGACTAATGGCGAAATCGATCAGTTAAAACTTTATAACAAGCAAATGTCGGCCATTGTTGAAAATCAGCATGCTGAAATCAAAAAAATAGATCAGCAGATTCGTGATATCGAATTTACTGAGCAGGGTATCTTGCCGCTAATGAGCCAGATGCTTGATTCTTTAGAGCAGTTTAATCAACTGGATTTGCCTTTCTTGAAAAAAGAACGCGCGACTCGCTTATCGAAACTGCGTCAGTTAATGACCCGTGCCGATATTACTATCTCTGAGAAATATCGTCGTGTATTAGAAGCTTTCCAAATTGAAGTTGAATACGGCCGTACTCTAGAAACCTATCGCGAAAAAGCCGCCGACAATATTGTCTATGATTATCTGCGTATTGGTCGCACGGTGTTATATCGCTTAACGTTGTCTGCTGATACCGCATGGGCTTGGAATAAAACCTCATCACAATGGGTTGTTCTGGATTCCTCTTTATTACGTGATGTTCGAAAAGCTCAGGACGTTGCACGTCAAACAGCGGCTCCAGAATTATTAACCTTACCACTCGTTGCCCCAGCGGCTTTAACAGGAGGGTTGTAATATGAACTTTCTAAAATCAACAGCTCGCCTAGCATTGGTTACTGTTTTTGCGTTATCGCCCATGGCTTA
This sequence comes from Oleispira sp., assembly GCA_036960605.1. Lineage (GTDB taxonomy): Bacteria > Pseudomonadota > Gammaproteobacteria > Pseudomonadales > Oceanobacteraceae > Oleispira. Next base: position 317,636 of record JBALXI010000001.1, read on the forward strand.
TGCTGAAACCACAACTGACAGCACGGCACTTGAACACAAAGCGCCAGAAGTTAAAACGTTGGAAGGACTGTTGCTACAAGTTAAAAAGTTTCAGCAGCAAGAAACGGCGATTAACATTCAGCGGGAAGCACAATTTAAGCAGAATAAGCAAAATCAAACGTCGTTATTAAATACAGCAAAGACTGAATTGAAATCTGAGCAAAAAACAGCCGATGATTTAAAGAACAGTTTTGATGAAAACGAAAAACGTTTAACCCTGAAAGAAGATCAATTGCGTTTACGTATTGGTAACCTAGGCGAAATGTTTGGTGTTGTTCGTCAGGTCGCTGATGATTTAAATGGCACATTGCATACCAGTTTAACTCGTGCTGAAAAGCCAGTACGAGCTGCAGATTTAGATAAGCTTTCGCAAGCGAAAGAACTGCCTACTATTCAAGAACTGCAAGGGTTATGGCTAACGCTGCAAGAAGAAATGACGCTGACTGGTCAGATTAGTCAGTTTAAAGCTCAAGTTGTACAGAACGATGGCAGTGAAATTGAGCAGTTAGTGACTCGAATCGGTGCTTTCAATGCGATTACCGAGCAAGGTTATTTACGTTTTGACGAAGAAACGGGTCGCCTAATCTCAATGGCACGCCAGCCTAGTCAGGCCGGCTTAATTGATGATTATTTAGACGCTGCTCCCGGCGAATTAAATGCTATTGGTTTGGATCCAACACGGGGGGCTTTATTAGGATTGGTATTGTCTAACCCTGATCTGGTCGGCCGTATCAAGCAAGGTGCCTTGGTCGGTTATATTATTATTGTATTAGCGATTATTGGCTTGCTACTGGCAGCATGGCGCTTAACCAGCTTGTTCTCGATTCGCAAGAAAGTAGAACTGCAGATTAAAAATCTTGATAAGCCTAATACTGACAATCCTCTAGGACGAGTATTGGCAACCGCTGCGGCGTTAGATAATACACATTATGAGCAGGAAACTTTAGAACTTAAAATTGACGAGGCGATATTGAAAGAAGTACCCGACCTCGAAAAAGCTCAATCAATGATTAAACTGTTTGCGGCTATCGCGCCTTTATTAGGTTTGCTAGGCACCGTAACGGGAATGATCGCAACGTTCCAAGCGATCACCAATTTTGGTACCGGTGATCCGAAGTTAATGGCTGGCGGTATTTCTCAGGCCTTAATCACGACGGTATTAGGTTTGGTAGCGGCGATACCATTATTGCTTTCTCACAACCTAGTGAGCAGTCAAAGTAAACGTTTGGTGCAAATTCTTGATGAGCAAGCGGCAGGTTTGATTGCGACTGCGATGGAAGCGCGATCGAACAGCGCTGCTAAGGGCTCAGATTTGAGCTCTGCGAAGAAAGAAAACTAATTATGTTAGCCTGGTTATTTGATTTCCTTGATCGTGGCGGCCCAGTACTTTATGCCATTTTAGTGGTCTGCGTCATGCTGTGGACCTTGATACTTGAGCGCTTGTGGTTTTTCTATCGCACCATGCCTGGCCGTATAAAAAGCTATCGCGCTAACTGGGGCAGTCGTGGTGAGCGCAGTTCATGGACAGCACGCCAAATACGTCGCTATATGATCAGCCAATTTAAATTAGAGACTCAAGCCTGGTTATCTTTTATTACCTTGTTGATCGCTATTTGCCCGTTAATGGGGCTGCTCGGCACGGTGACGGGAATGATCAGTGTTTTTGATGTGCTGGCGATTACCGGAACCGGTAATGCCCGGGCGATGGCCGCAGGTATTTCTAAAGCAACGCTGCCGACGATGGCAGGTTTGCTGGTTGCGTTAACCGGCTTATATTTTAAGGCGCGTTTTCAACGTTTAGCGCAACAAGGCCACCAACGATTAGCCGATATTCTGACTACAGATTAACGGTAATGGATAAAATTTATGAGTAGACGACGACATACCGCCACAGAAACAGATGAGAGTGATATCGACATTACCCCAATGTTGGATATTGTTTTTATCATGCTTATTTTCTTCATTGTTACCACGTCTTTTGTTAAAGAATCGGGTGTAACTGTGAGTCGCCCGAGTGCGGAAACAGCCGTGCAGCAAAAGGGCAGCAACATACTCGTTGCCATTCGCCCTAATGGTGAAATTTGGATTGATAGACGCTCTATTGATGTGCGAGCAGTGCGAGCTAATATCGAGCGCTTAAAAGCTGAAAATCCTGAAGGCGCGGTGATTATTCAAGCCGATGAATATTCCAATACCGGCTTACTGGTTAAGGTTATGGATCAAGTGCGTTTAGCTGGAGTCAGTAACATCTCGATTTCAGCTGAAATTTCAGGAGGCTAAAATGAAACTTATTTTAGCGTTTCTTTGCTCTATATTCATTACCGGCAGTATTTTTGCGGTTATGAATGGCATGGTTAGTAGTGACGGTGCGCAAAACAATAATCAAGGTGAGCAAACGGTTATTGATTTTATACGGTTAAAACACGACAGTGAAAGTCGGGTTAAAACACGTGATAAAAAAGAGCCGCCTAAGCCGAAAAAACCTCTTATGCCACCGCAGCAAGCGGCTCAGCAAAATACGCCGATGAAGCAAATGGCGATGCGTATGCCGAACATCACTCCCGATTTATCATTGGCCAATAAAAGTTTATTGGGTGATGCACAAATTGGTATGGGCTTTGGTGATGGCGACGTTATTCCCCTCGTACGTATGCCTGCTAATTATCCACCAAAAGCCAAGCGCCGAAATATTGAAGGCTTCGTTAAGGCCGAGTTGAAAATTAATGCTCAAGGTACTGTTGATTCCGTTGAAATTATTGATGCGAAGCCAAGAGGTGTGTTCGAACGCTCTGCTATTCGAGCGCTTTACAAATACAAGTTTAAACCACAGATGATTGATGGCAAACCGCAAGCGCAAACGGTTACTCAAGTCCTTGAATATTCTTTGAGTAAGGAGTGATATCGTGTCCCGATTATTTGTTTTCTTAACCACTTGTCTTATCGGGTTAACGTCCTTTAATGCCCATGCTGCGAATCAATCTTTATCGCCTAAAACCTATCAGGCTCTGAATGATATTCAAACATTACTGACCGAAGAGAAGTTTTCTGAAGTAGAGGAAGGTTTGAAAGACTTAGAAGAAAATCTGACACCAGGTTTTGGCTTAGCGCTAACCTATCAAATACATGCCCAGCTGTATCTTACCCAAGAAAATAGTCAGCAAGCGCTGGTCTATTTCAATAAAGCGCTAGCGCTGGAAGCAATGAAGGCGGTGCAGGCTGTTTCTCTGGCAACGAATGTCGCCCAGCTTTATTTGGCCGATGGTCAGTTAGATGAAGCCGTGGCAGTATTGCAAACAAGGGTCGGAGCGGCTGAAGAAGAAAAGCAAGGTTCGACTAATGCAATGGCTTTCATTACGTTGGCCTCTGCCTTTCAGTTGAAGCAAGATTACCATCGCTCAATTGTCTGGTTGAAACGAGGTATTGAGCGTGCCAAGCAGCCTAGAGAAAACTGGTTGCAGATGTTAATGGCAGCACATTATCAGTTAAAACAATATCCAGAAGCTATCGTGGTGCTGGATCAATTGATTGTTCTTAATGAGCAGAAAGAAGAATATTGGCTGCAGCAAGCGTCCTTGCACCAAATGCTAAATCAGCCTAAAGAAGCTCTGAAAGTATTGCAGCTGGCAAATATTCGTAACGTTTTGGTAAAAGAAGATGGCTTAATTATTTTAGTCCAACTGCTGATTACTCAGGGTGTTCCTGAACGAGCCGGCCGCATTTTACTCGAGTTACTTGAGCAAGAAAAGATAGAACTCAATGAAGATAATTGGAAACTGCTGGCTTCTGCGTGGTTGCAAGGTCGCGAACGTAAACAAGCGATTAATGCCTTTATCAAAGCCGCTGAATTTTCCCTGCTGCAATCTAAAGAAGGCTCTATAAAAAAAGACACTATGAAAAGTAGGCTGGCCGCGGCTAAGCTTTATTATCGCAGTGCACAGCTTCAGTTTGATGAGTCGGATTTTTCTGCAGCAGCCGCAAATTTTGCTAAAGCGAGGGCATTAGGTCTGCAAGGTAGGAAGGTAGGCTTGAGTTTGTTAATGCAAGGCAATGCGTATTTTGAGTTAGAAGAATATGTGAATGCTAAGGTTTATTTTTCTAAAGCTTTAAAAGAAGCGAGTTCAACGAATAGTGCTAAGGCTTGGTTGGATTACATGCAACAACTAGAACTGCTTGAATGATCATAAAAAAAGCCTCAAGCAAAGTATGCTTGAGGCTTAGTTATTAACGCTTAGCTATCAGCATTAACGGCTTTATCTTCTTTCATTAAATCGACTAAGCCAACAACCTTGTCATGCCATGCTTGACGCTCAGCTTGTAGTTGTTTGTTCTCTTCTTGCAGTGATTCATTATTCTGCTTTTCTTCTTCAAGTTCTAAATTCAATAGCTCCATTGTTTCAAGCGCTGTTTGAATTTTCTCTTCTAGGATTGTTAATAGCTCTAAACTCATTTGAAAATTTACCTTCTGCTTTAATAATAATCATGGATATGACAATTGTTCAGAAGGTAAGTTTAACACCTGTTCGGCATTATATAAGGGCAAAGTGCACAAATATTAGAGCTTATTTAGGTCGAAATCTGACCAGATAGGTGCGTGATCGGATGGTTTTTCCATTCCTCGAATATCGTAGCTGATATCGGCAGTCGTGCAGGCTTCGGTCAATGCCGGGGTCGTTAAAATGTGGTCGATTCTAAGTCCACGTTTGGGTTCATCAGCAAAGCCTTTAGAGCGATAATCGAACCAGCTGAATTTATCGTTACTGGTAGGATAATGCTTACGGTAGGTATCGGTTAAATTGCGTGATAGTAGATCTTGGTACCATTCACGTTCAATCGGTAAGAAAGAACACTTCTTAGTTTTTAACCAGCGCTTACGGTTGGGTTCGCCAATGCCAATGTCGGTATCTTCGGGTGATATGTTCATATCGCCCATTAATAAGATGTTTGCTGCATCTTTCAGCTCATTGTCTAAATAGCTGTTTAAGTCGACATAGAATTTAGCTTTAGCTGGAAATTTCGTTTCATGAACTTCACTTTCGCCTTGAGGAAAGTAGCCGTTAAGAACATCGATTACTTGGCCATCAATTTCATAGCGGCAATGAATTAAACGTCTTTGATCGTCTTCGCTATCGGTAGGAAAGCCTTTTTGAACGAAAGTAGGCTTGCTCTTAGAAACTAGGGCAACGCCATAGTGACTTTTTTGTCCAAAGTATTCGACATGCCAGCCAATGGATTCGACATCAGCAACGGGGAATACTTCGTCATGGGCTTTGGTTTCTTGTAAGCCCATCACTTCTGGATCGAGCTGTTCTTTGATGGCTTCTAATTGATGCTGGCGTGCACGAATGCCGTTGATATTGAAACTGATAAAGCGAGCCATGATGCTCTCCAAAGTCACTGTTTAAAAATTTGTCTGATTCTATCAGTTCAAAAGACTGAAAACACCCGCAACAATTTACCAGACCTTTCTATGCAAGTGATAACTGGGTAGGATACGCGCAACTTTATTGAATAATTATTATTACGGTAGCAATGTATGTGGCGTTTAATTGCAGTTTCCATTATCTGGGCGTTTTCTTTTGGATTAATTAAAGGAAAGCTAACCGGACTCGATTCTGGTTTGGTGGCGAGTATTCGTCTTATTTTATGCTTTTTATGTTTCGCACCTTTTCTATTCAAAGTCTCGCAGCAAAATATGAGGTTGCGTTTAATGGCTTTGGGGGTGGTGCAATTTGGCATTATGTATCTAGCCTACATTAAATCGTATCAGTTTTTACCTGGCTATTTGGTCGCCGTGTTTACCATCTTTACGCCTTTTTACGTAATCGCTCTTAACGTTATTTTTGATAAAGGCAGTCGAGACTCAAGAGTATTAGCGATGGCATTAGGTGCTGTTGCTTTAAGTGTTGTTGGCGCGGCAGTCATTGTGTTTAAAACACCTGGGCAAGAAGCCTTCTTTATTGGCTTCTTAATTCTGCAGTTAGCGAACATTGCGTTTGCGATTGGTCAGTGGAATTACCAGCGTTGGGCGGACCAGGGCAGTAATGCGGGGAACATGGCTTGGATGTATTTTGGTGCCGCGTTATTTGCCAGTTTGGTAAGTTTCCCACAGCTTGATTGGCCAAATGTGTCGATCAGTGATGAGCAGATTGTGGTGTTGTTGTACTTAGGGGTAATTGCTTCAGGTTTGTGCTTCTATCTTTGGAATAGCGGCAGTAAGCAAGTATCGCCAGCCACGTTAGCGGTGATGAATAACGGCTATATTCCTATCGCTGTAATTGCTTCGATTGTTTTGTTTTCGGAAGAAGCGGATCTTGTTCGGTTGGGCGTTGGCGGTAGTTTGATCTTGTTGTCGGTTGTCGTATCGTACAATACTCGCGCTGGTACTAAGGTTGCCGCCTAAAAAGATTAAAGCGATTAACCACAGAGGGCACAGAGTTCACAGAGAAGAGCTAGACAAGAGTTAGAGAAGGAATAGTTGGTTGATGTTTGGCATTGGGAATAATATGGGCATATGTTTTCACATCATTCCTCTCTTTAAATCTTTGATTCCTCCAGCTTCCTCTGTGAAGCGCAGCGCTCTGTGTCCTCTGTGGTTAAAAACTCTTTTTCTTTTCAGGGTTGTGCATATATCAAACAGTAGGCAACTTTCTATTCGAAGCAGCTGCGAAACAAATCCTCTGAATGTTAGTATTAACCCAATTATTTATAATATTAAAACCAATTTTAAAGACTGATCCTAAAGACTAAAGCTTATGAAACAACCAATACGCATATTACTCCCGCTTGCCATTTCATTCGCGAGCTTGTCACTATCATCTGTGCAGGCGAATGAATTTGATGATGATTCGATTGAGCTTGATGCTCAGGTTGTGAGTGGCAGTCTTTACTCTAATCCAGTTGCCGCAGCGGCGTTTAATGTGACGGTGCTTGAACAGTCAGATCTGCAGCGCTTACCGGTTAATAATGTGATTGATGCACTGGAATATGTTTCCGGTATCGATGTGCGTAAACGCGGTATTGCCGGTGTTCAGGCTGATGTCGGTATTCGAGGCAGCACCTATGAGCAAACATTAGTATTGCTTGATGGTGTACGTATGAATGATCCGCAAACAGGCCATCATAATTTTGATCTGCCCATTGCTTTTGAAGACATCGAGCGCATTGAAATCGTTAAAGGACCTGGCGCTGCTCAATATGGCCCGAGTTCGAATGGTGGTGTTATTAACGTCGTAAGCCGTAAAGAAATCACCACGGATACCGGGCGTAAAGCTAAGGTGAATGTTCAGCGTGGTAGCTATGATTATGAACGTTACGCTTTAAGTCTTGCTAAAACCGAAGGTGAATACAGTCAGTTTTTGAGTGGCTCACACGCTGCAGCAGATACCTACTTACGTGATGAGGCGTTAGATTCACGCCAAGGGCAGGGCAGTTACCGAGTTGTTCATCAGGGTGAAAATACAATGACCCAAGTAGCTTTTGGCTATGTTGAGAAAGATTTTGGCGCGTATCGTTTCTATGTTCCGACAGAAGCACCGTCTAGAGAAAGCACCTCTCAACGACATGGTTATGGTATCCAACAGTTTCGTTTTGCTAATGGTAGCCAGTTAGAAGCCAGTCTTAACTGGAGAAATCATTTTGATTCTTATATTTATCAGCCGACCTCTTCAGCTTCAGAGCATGAAACAGAAGCGGTTCAATCGCGCTTAACCTTTACAAAAGGTAACTTGGTGACAGGATTAGAATATAACCAAGAAAATATGGATAGTAATCGCGATGGCAAACAAGGGCGACACTTTGCCAGTTCATTTGTTAATTATAAACGTCTAGTCGGTAGCAATGTTAGCTTGTCCGGAAATCTATCCTACGTAGATTATGACAGTGACAAGCAGTATGTACTTCCTGTGATTGGCATTGATGCGCTCGTATCTGAGAATGTTGAAGTGTATGCCAATGCGGGGCAGGCGGTTCGTACGCCAACGCTGAATGATTTGTACTTGAATATGTCCAGCAATATAGGTAACCCAGATCTTAAGTTGGAAAAAACGAATAGCGCAGAAATGGGTGCTCGTTTAAATTCTAGCGATGTAAATGTTGCCGTGAGCGTATTCTTTAAAGATACCAAGGACGCCATTGATTTTACTAAGAATCAGGCAGAGGTTGATGGTTCTTTAGCGTATGTCGCTCGTAACTATGGAAATAACGAAACAAAAGGGTTTGATGTTGAGTTTGATGCTTCGGCTTTTGCTGCACTACGTATGGGAATGAATACGCTTAAATTGAGTCATACTCGATTAATTCAGACGACCGAAACTGATTTAGCAGTCCTGAAGAATACTGAAGGTCAATTAGAAAACCAAACGGCATTGCATGCAGGCTTTGATTTCTCGAATAACTATTCATTGTTGACGACTTATAAATACGAGCGTCGATTCAATAGCAGTGATTATAGAGTATTAGATTTACGTCTAGCTTATGAAGATCAAAACTTAACGATTGCGCTTAACGGCAGTAACTTATTAGATGCAGAGTATGTTGATGCTGGCTTTGTTGAAGTTGCCGGCCCTGCGATCATTCTTGAATTGGGGTACCAGTTGTAATGCAAACAATCTTAATAGCTGATTATCATGATGAATTCCATGCTTCGGCGATTGTAAATCTAATGGATGCTTATGCGATGGACAAAATGGGAGGCGGTGAAGCGCTTCCTGAGTCTGTGAAACAAACCTTAGTTTCAGAAATGGCTAAAGTACCTAATGCCTTTACGGTATTAGCGTTAGTTGATGGTAAGCCTGCTGGTTTAATTAATTGTTTTATGGGGTTTTCAACATTCAAAGCTAAGCCATTAATCAATACTCACGACATTATTGTGATTAGTGATTATCGAGGGCTTCAGCTTAGTCAGTTGATGCTAGATAAGGTTGAAGAAGTGGCTCGTGAACGAAATTGCTGCAAATTGACTTTGGAAGTATTGCAAGGAAATACGGTAGCGCAGAATTCTTATGTAAAATTTGGTTTTGCTAATTATGTACTAGACCCAGAAATGGGCAGTGCGATGTTCTGGCAGAAAACTCTTTAGAGTTTTAGAGGGGAAAGAAAATAAATAGTTAACCACCGAGGCACCGAGCCCACAGAGAAGAGCGGAGATAAGAAAAATTAATAGAGACTGTGAAAGGGTGGGGTTCACGTAATCTGTACTTCACTTTATCTTACTTCTTTTCTCTGTGTAGCGAAGCGACTCTGTGCCTCGGTGGTGAATCGCTTTAGTCTTTCTTCTCAGCTTCAGGTGCCGTTTCTATTTCGGTTCCAGCTTCCAATTCAGCGGCCTGCTTTGCTTCCCATAAGGCTCTTTTCTCGGCTTTGTTATCGACCATCTTTGGTTGCTCTTCCAAATACACTTTAATATTTGTCATGCCTTGCTTGCTCAAATGATGCGCATGTATTTTGCTCATAGTGCCTTTTTGGCAATAGAATAAATACGTTTGATCTTCTTTAAGTTCGCCCTTACGTGTTTCAAGTTCATAAAAAGGCATTCTGATTATTTCGTTAAGGCTAAATTCTAATGGTGCATCTTCTACTTCGTTCGGGTGGCGAATATCAACGATGATATCGCTTGGGGCTGGAAGGCTGACGCACGCTACTTCAAGCGCATCGTTTTCTTCTTTAACCAGAGTCGCAATGAACTGATGGGTACATTCGGCAACCGCTTGGTCTAGCACAGCCATATCAAACTTGGCTTCTTCTGCCAATACTTTTGGCATCTTAGCTTCAGTGGTTGGCTTGACCGAAATAACACCACAATATTCAGGCATAGTCGCAGCAAAGGCTTCGGTGCCAATTTCACGAGAGATTTTAATGATCTCAGGCTTATCCATAACCACCAGCGGGCGCAAGACCAGTTTGTCAGTTACTTTGTCGATAACGGCTAAGTTCGTTAACGTCTGGCTAGATACCTGAGCAATGGATTCTCCGGTAACGAAGGTTTCCAAGTTGATCATTTCCGCGACTTGATCGGCTGCGCGGTACATCATGCGTTTTAAAATAACACCCATGTGGCCATCTTCAACGTTTTCTAAAATCTCTTTTACGACGCCATCAAAAGGAACGCTAATGAAGCGTGCCTTGTGTGATGCGCCGTATTTATCCCACAAGTAATAAGCAACTTGCTTAACACCCACTTCGTGCGCGCTGCCACCTAAATTGAAGAAGCAGTAGTGCGTTTTTAAACCGCGCTTCATCATCATGTAGCTAGAAACGGTTGAGTCAAAGCCGCCCGATATTAGAGAAAGCGTTTCGCCTTGTGATCCCATCGGGTAACCGCCTAGGCCAACGAAGCGATTCTTAATGGCGAATAAGCTTTGATCGGTAATTTCAACTTGAACAGTAATATCAGGATTTTTAAGTTTTACACCGATCGCGTCGGTTTCTTTTAATAAGCCACCACCGATGTAGCGTTCTACATCGTTACTGTTGTATTCGTGAGTACCGCGGCGCTTTACGCGAACGCAAAAGGTTTTACCGGCCAATGAAGGGCCGTTTACTTGTTTGATAATCTGGTAAGCGTCATCCATCGTTTCGAAGTCGTGCTCTTCGATTTCGTAAGAAAAAGCGATGCCCGGTGTATTGGTCAAAATAGTAATCATTGAACGACGGATTGCTGCGTCTTCACTGTTGATATTGATATACAGATTATCCCATTGGCCTTGTACATCGGCCTTAAAGCCGTTGCGACCTACCAGATTGCGAACATTCATTTGCAGCTGCTTCACAAAGCGCTTACGCACTGGTCGACTCTTCATGATGATTTCAGGGAAATACTTGGCTACAAACTTCATATCGGACTCGTATCTGTAAGACGCATTTAGTGATGAGCGTCGTGGCAATAATGGGGTGGGCGATTATACGTCATTATAAGCCTTTAGGTTAGACGCAGTTAGGAATTAGCATTCACGCTAAGTTCACCTTTTCAGGCCAAGACTTCATACTTTATTCGTAAATAGTAATGATTATCGTTTGTTCACTGTTTGTTGCGTATTAGTGTCATATTAGGTCGATAGACTGATGTTGGAAAATGGAGTTATTAACTTAGAATCATGGAGTTTAAGATGAAGGGTAAAGTTGCTTTAGTGACAGGCGGAACGGGTGGTATTGGAAGTGAAATTTGCAAAGCTTTAGTCAAGGAAGGCTATCAAGTGATTGCGGGTTATTACTCTGGGGGCAATCATGACAAAGCTCAGCAGTGGCAAATTGAAATGGGGAAGGAGGGTTTTGATATTGCTCTAGCCTATGGAAATATACGCGATTGGGAATCGAGCAAAGAATGTATTGAGGGCATTAATAGGGAATTTGGAAGTATTGATGTGTTGGTAAATAACGGTGGGATTACACAAGATACAACCGTTAAGCGCATGTCACCACAGCAGTGGGATGATGTAATTGCAACGAATTTAACCAGCGTCTTCTATATGACCCGGTTAGTGATTAACGATATGTTAGAAAAGGGCTTTGGTCGCGTTATTAATATTTCCTCTGTTAACGCGCAAAAAGGTCAGTTTGGACAAGCGAATTATTCAGCCGCTAAAGCAGGAATGCATGGTTTTACCAAAGCGGTCGCGCAAGAAGTGGCAGCGAAAGGCATTACGGTCAATACGGTATCGCCTGGTTATACTGAAACCTCGATGATAAAGGAGGTTCCAGAAGAAATTCGCCAGCAAATCCTAAAGGGTATTCCTGTTGGTCGTTTTGGTTTGCCTTCCGAGATTGCTCGAGTAGTTACTTTCTTAGCGTCGGATGATTCAGGTTTCATTACTGGCAGTGATATCTCGGCTAATGGCGGCCAGCACATGCATTAAAATTTTAGCTTCTGCCATGCTTTATGCCATTTATCATCTTCTGCATGTTGGTAGATGGCAGTCGTTTCTATTTTCTCATGACGGGCTGAGCGTGTTAGATACTTCAATTCAATACCGGCATCATCTCCGTGAGTGACCGACGTATGTCGAAACCAGTGGGTTGATGCTTTTTCTAATGTCGATGCCTGTACTGGGTTTTCTAATCTAATCGCTGTTGCTGCATCTTTTACTACGGTCTTTACTTGTCGATAAACCATGTTGGCGCTAATGCCTTTGCCACCACTAATGCTGCGCAATAGCGGCGTTGTATCGTTTTCTTCTGGTAATGAACTGAGCCCTAGGTGTTCGCGATACTGCATTAGTGCGGCCAGCATCTCATCGCTTGCAGGGATTTTGCCTTGTTTCTCTCCTTTGCCTAATACAAACCACCACCATTGACCTCTATATAAACGGAAGCTGTTCATGCTGTGGCTACTGACTTCGCTGACTCGAGGCGCCATTAAGTAGAGCAAATGAAATAAGAAGCGATTGCGCTGGTAGTGGTTGTGCTGCTTGGGGCTTTCGGTGGGCTGATTGGCTAGGTGGTTCTTAAGCAGCTGCCAGGTTTTATGGTCCAGATAGCGTTGCTGGCTAATGGCCTGATCGGCTTGCGGGCGTAGCTTGCGATTGCGGCGGCGAATAAGGGAAAGCGGATTGCCTGCTAAATATCCGGCATCAACCAAGTAGCTGAAGAGGGCATTGACGATAATAAGTGCCTGGCGCTGGCTGCCTTCACTTAAAGGGCCTTTGAACGGCCTCCATTTTGCACTGCTGCGCTCTGCTCTGGGCCCGCACCAAATCTGGCTGGGCTGTGGGTCTGCTAGAAACGCTTGATAATACTGAAAATCTTCCCGACCTAAGTCCGATAGCGCTTTATTACGTTGATTGATTGACCAGAGGAGTAAGCGTTCGGCTTCTTTACGGTAGTTGCGCAGGGTTTGTGGTGAGTCGTAAAACTCATTTAGCCAGCACTGAATGGCCTGCCAATCCGTATTGGCGCTGATTTGGCAGTGCTTTGTATCGTAGCGATTACGGCCTTGGCTGCCGTTTAGCTGTTCTGGGGGCTGCATGGATTCAAATGGATTTAGGGCTTTTTCGCTATTGGGATGACTGATTTGAAGCATGATGCGCTGGGTGTCTCTAAGGTCGTTATCTTTGGGCCATATTAGCATTGCAGAAAGATAAATTCATGATAATAGGGTTAATCATGAATTTATATTTATCTCGCATTATAATGTAAGGTTAACTGTACACCTTACACCTTACATTAATGCCAGTGTTCGTTTAAACTGTCAGTTAAATGATATTTAACCGATAAATAAGCGGGTTTTGATAATGAGTCTGAAAAAAGCGACCCCTAAAGCGGTATTTGAAGCCTGTGAACAGTTAGAACTGCAAGATAGAGCATGGAATCGTGATGATGTGCGCTTAAATATTGGCGGGGGTAGCTTTTCGGTAATCGATCCGCTGATTCAGGCTTGGCGCAAGTTGCAGCCGGTGCGAGAGGTCGCGCCGTCTGTATCTACCGACCTATTGATCCAGGTTGCGACAATGCTAGAGCTGCAGATCTCGGACTATGTTGGCGAAGTTGAGCTGCGTGATAAGGAGAGAGAGGCGGCGCTACTCGAGCTGAATGAAACTGTTTCTGACAACCTGCAGCGCTTGGAATCTGAACTAACAGAGCAGTTGGCATTGAGCCAGCAAGCCAATCATGACTTAGAGGCTGAGTGTTCTCGAGTAGAGTATGAACTCGCAGAGAAAACCCAGTCGCTTCTCGCGGTTGAATTTAAACTGCAGGTTTCAGAAGAGGCTGCAGCATCGTTGAATCAGCGCCTTAAAGAGCAGCAAGCCTTTTACGAGTCGAGCCTCCAGCAACAAAAGCAAGCCCAGCAAGATGACAGCGCCAGAGCTCTTGAACTGCATCAACAACAAATGAATCAATTAAAAATGGAATCCCAGCAGCAGCTGTCTCTACAGAAGACTGAGCTGAATGATGCGGCGCAATTGTCTGAAAATCGATTAATGCGTTTATTGGACCAAGGCCGCAATGAATTAAAAGAACTGCAGCGCTCGTCCACAGAGAAGTTAGAGGTATTGAGTCGCGAGCAGCAGGCTGACAAGCAATTAGTGAATAAGCAAAACCATGAAATTAAATCTTTGGGAGCTGCATTACAACAGTCTCAGTTAGACGCAAGCCAGCTAACAGCTCAGCATGAAACTCAATTGGCGCTAATGAATAGTGATAAGTTGAGCATGCAACAGCAGCTAACAGAGCAGGCGACTGAGAAAGGCGGGTTGGAGTCGCTGGCAAACTCAATCAAGCAACTCCAAGACCAAATGGCCAAAGATCAGATATCAAAAGCTCAGTTATCAAAAGATTAACACAACTATTCAGGTCGTTAAAATCAAGACAGAATAGAATCCATTTTTAGGTGTTTGTGGAACAAATACCTAATCATAGATCGATTTATAAAACCTACTGAGTAGCTACTCAGGCTTAATCTTCTTATGCTTCGCGCTGGCATGGCGCTCTCGCATCTCGGTATCGATATAGCGATCGGTAGTCGCCATACTGGCGTGACCAGCATCATCACGAACATGTTCTTTTGGCCTGTGCTTCACATCTTCTGATATGCCGGTATGACGTAACCAGTGAACAGTGGCTGCTTTCAATTCTAATGCTTCTTCTTTTAGACCTTGATCTTGCATACGCTGGTGAGCCTGGTCAAAGCAATCCTGCACGATAAAGCGTATTTGACGAGTGCTGGTAACGGGGCCACTGCCTTTAATTTTAGAAATTAACGGCGTGGATTCACTGACATGAGGTAGGGCGGATAAGCCTAAAAATGTGCGGTAGCGCTTAAGTACGGCCAGCATCTCATCAGACACTGTGATCAATCGCACCTTATTGCCTTTGCCGGTAACTTGCAGCCACCAGTTGTGATCGACATCCGCGCGAAAATCTCCCATTACGGGTGTTGAGCGTTCGTCGGCCACCAGTTCTGATATGCGTAAGTACATGGCAAACAAGCAGTTCATGATAAAAAGACTGCGTTCATGTTGCTTAGGGTTTTTCTCTGCGTTTAATTCCGCCGTTTCAATAACAAAGTCCCATTGCAGATTGGATATGCGGCGAATGGGTTCCTTATAAGCATGGGTTTGCAGATATTTACTTTTTTGGCGAATGAGGGCGACGGGGTTAAGTTCACCATAGTCTTCTTGCAGCAAATAATTGAAGAAGGTCGATAGGATCGAAAAGACAGCTTGTAAGCTTTTTTGCGACAATTTGAAATGCTTATTATCGGGCGAGTGCCCCAGCTGGCTTTCGACCTTTGTTATTTGGCTAACAAAAGGGCGCCAGTCTGGATTTCCTGAGCGCTCACCTTGGTGGTTTTTAAAGCGTGCGACTTGCTTAATGCCGATCCAGGCGATAGGTGGGTGCTGGCAAAACTCTAGATACTCTTCAATATCCAAGCGCCTAAGTTCTGGCAGGGTCTTTTCTTGAACAAACCAGGCCCATTGCACTAATCGCTCAACTTCTCGGCGGTAGCTGTTAAAGGTCGCCTGACTGCCATTGTAGCTTTGAAGGAATGTGAGACAGTGATAAAGATCTTCCTTACTGTCCTTCGGTGGGTTGCGTTTGTTTTGCCGTGCGTGAATGGTATCGGCTTCTTTAAACGGACTGGCCAGGTATTGAAGGTTGTCGAACATGGGGCTAGGTGGATTGAGCAGCGAATTCATAGTGGGGTCTATTAATATTGGATTCGATAATACTCTCATAATTATCGGAAATATAGAAATCGAGTTCGTCTATGGCAGTACTTATGATACTGACGTATCTAAGCTTAATTGGCTGCTTAATAATCAGTATGAATTCAAATCTATCCAGTCATCTACCTTCATTTTTAGCTAGCTAGCCACTATTCCTGTTAAGACTATCTGGCGACGCTAAAATTTTATTTAGAAAACCCCGTCCTGCCTGTTGGCAAATCAGATACTATCGACGGCTATCGAGTTAGTGTGGATTACAGCTCACACTGTGAGGACGATGTTGTTTATTTGGCTAGATATAGAATTAACTAATGAGCTTAAGTAACTGATACAAAAGTGATTTCTATAATTATCTGTTTTTTTCAAATGGCAGCGATGCAGATGGTTTTCGTGTGATTTGTGGGTTTAGTTGATTGCTTCCAGTTATTCCGATAATAACAATTATCGGAAATACTAGGGCGGTTAGCCCAGTTCAATTGGACTTGTTATTCAGAGTTTAAATCAGAGCTTAAAAATGTTTTAAACTGCAGCTCTAATGTTAGATATTCATCTGCCAGCTTTTTATGAGCAATCAAGGCTTGCGTCCAATCCCTGTCTTTTAACGCAACCAACAAATCAGCACAGGTCGATTCCACATACTTAGTGCAGAAATTTGACGACGTCCCTTTTAGGGAATGCATCGAAATATAGCTGGCCTCGTAATCTTGTAATTCGATACCCGCTAGCGCTTGCTTGAGTTGCTCAGGCGTATCCCTTAAAAACAAGGTGACCAGTTTTTGAATCAGTGGTTTGGACCCGCCCATCCGCTCAATTGTTCGGTTCTCATCCCATGCGACATCCACGGTGAGATCCGAAGTGTGACTTTGCTGCGAGCTGACCATAACGGGACCTTATCTAACGTATTTGCCTGTCTTTATAGACTAGTTGATTAAAACCATAGGGTGAGTAATAGATTCAGCGCAATTTTATCTATTATTAAGCAATAACAAACACAAATGCCCTGTCTTTGCGTTCGCGCATCCTTTAAAATGCGCGGCATAATTTATATGATTTTGGAGTAATTGGCGCATGTTTGAAGTTGGTCAGCGTTGGATAAGTGATACGGAATCAGATTTAGGCCTAGGAATGGTACAAGAAGTCGATTTTCGTCAGGTGGCGATCTTGTTCCCGGTAGCCGAAGAAGTTAGGCGTTATTCGAAAGAACAAGCTCCACTTACGCGTATCAAGTTCAATATTGAAGATACGGTATTGCTTGAAGATGGCACTAAATTAACAATTACTGAAATTCAAGAAATGAATGGCATCCTGTTTTATGGCGATGCTGAACGAATTTTGCCTGAAACTCAGTTAAGTGGTCATATTCAATTAAGCCAAGCGTCTGAACGTTTATTGGCGGGCCAAGTTGATAACAGTAAGGCTTATGAACTCCGCCTACGTGCTTTGCAGATGAAGAGCAAGCTGCAAGAGCGTAAGCATTATGGCCTGGTAGGCAGTCGAACTACCCTGCTTCCTCACCAGCTTTTTATTGCCAATGAAGTTTCTAGCCGAGAGGCGCCACGTGTATTACTGGCTGATGAAGTTGGCCTAGGTAAGACGATTGAAGCTGGCATGATCATGCACAGTTTGTTATTAAGTGAACGTATTCAACGGGTATTGATTTTATTACCAGAAGCGTTAACGCATCAGTGGTTAGTAGAGATGGTTCGCCGTTTCAACCTACGTTTCAGTGTTCTAGATGAAGGCCGCTGCCAGGCGTTAGAAGATCAAGAAGATGGCGGCAATCCTTATTTACAGCAGCAGTTAGTGCTAGCGCCATTAAGTGCTGTTGCTAATGACCCTAAGCGCCGCGAGCAAATCTTGTCTGCGGGCTGGGATATGGTTGTTGTTGATGAAGCGCACCACCTAGAATGGTCACCGACTTCCCATGATGAGAGCTATGGCCTGGTTGAGTCCCTATCCCACGAATGCCCAGGGCTATTACTGCTAACCGCAACCCCTGAGCAGCTTGGCATGGAAGGTCACTTCGCCCGCCTTCGCTTATTGGATCCTGAACGTTTTCATAATCTAGAAGAATTTGTTCAAGAGCAGTCACAGTTCCAGCCCGTTGCTAAGGCCGCCCAGTCTTTATTGTCGGGTAACCAGTTGTCGGCAGACGAGCGTGATTCTCTGCAGAGCCTATTGAACCAAGAAATCCCAGCGCAGCCTGAAACCGAACAAGCACAAGCTTGGATCAAGCAGTTAATTGATCAGCACGGTACCGGCCGCGTTATGTTCCGTAATACGCGTAGCGCAATGGAAGGTTTCCCTAATCGTGAAGTGATTGCGCAGCCATTCACCTTACCTGTGGCCTATCAAGGTTTGACCGGTATTGAAGGTTTATATCCAGAACGTCAAATTGAAGATTGGACAAGCGTCGACCCTCGCATTGATTGGATCAATGAGTTAATCAAGGCAAATAAGGGCGAGAAGTTCTTATTAATCACTCATCAGCAGAAGACGGTCTTACAGATCGAACGCGCGCTGTGGGAGAAGTTCGGTACTCCATGCGCCGTCTTCCATGAAGATATGGATATGATTGAGCGTGATCGCGCAGCGGCTTATTTTGCTGAGCAAGAAGGTGGCGCTCAAATCCTTCTTTGCAGCGAAATCGGCAGCGAAGGCCGTAACTTCCAGTTTGCTCGTCACTTGGTTTTGTTTGATTTACCTGATAACTGCGATCTTATCGAGCAGCGCATTGGTCGCCTTGACCGTATCGGTCAAAAATTCGATATCCAGTTACATGTGCCTTACTTCGAAGGACATTCTTCTGAGCGTTTATTTGAGCTTTTGAATCAGGGTGTTGATGTCTTTAGCCATCCTAATCCTTTGGCGCAATCGTTATTAAACCATCACCATACCGAGATGGTGGCCGCGCTTGAAAGTTCTGACATAGCAGATCTACACAAGTTGGTAGATTCCTTGATACCTGAGCGTGAAGTTCAGCAGCAAGAATTAGAGCAAGGTCGCGACCGCTTATTAGAATTACAGTCTTGTGATCCTGTTAAATCGAAAGCGTTATTGGAACGAATCATTGCCGATGATCGTCTTGATCAGGCTGTATTGCCAAGCTTCCTTGAAGAAGTCTGTGATGTTTATGGCATCATTCAGCAAGACCACAGCCATCATTGCTTCATCCTGATGCCTGGCGATCATATGCTGACGAGCTACTTCCCACACTTACCGGAAGATGGCTTAACGTATACCTGCCGTCGTGATATCGCAGTTGCCCGTGATGATGTTCAGTTCTTCACTTGGGAACATCCATTAGTCGTCGGTGCTCTTGATCTGATCTTGTCGGAAGACCATGGCAACTCGAACGTCGCTTATGTTGAGAACCATCAGTTTGCTACTGGCGACTTCTACTTCCAAGCTCAATATACCTTGGAAAGCCAAGCGCCTAAGTCTTTACAGATTCAGCGATATTTACCTGCTGAAGGTATTCACATCGCGGTAGACCCTGAAGGTAAGGTTGAATTCCAAGAGCCTGATTATTTAGACTTCCCTGAAGATCTAAAGCGCGCTACGGCGTCTGGTTTAGTGAAGCGTGTTGAAACAGGCATTAAGAAGTCGTTGAAGATTGCTAAAGCCGCCGCAGAAGCTCAACTGCCAAAGCAGTTAGCTTTGGGTGCTAAGCACATGTCGTTTGAACTCGATGGTGAGATTTCTCGCTTGCAGGAACTGCAGAAAACAAATCGAAATATTCGTGATAGTGAAATTGAGTTGATGCAGCAGAAGAAAGAAGCCCTTCTGCAAGCAATCAGCCAAGCAAACTATAAGATGGATAACATTCGCATTGTATTCTGTGGGTAAAAAGCAGAGCTTTTTAAATCAGTAACGGGATGATCGTATCCCGTTACTGATTATCCGGGCATCAGTAATGCTATGTGCTTAGTATCGAGCGCATAGCATTGCTAATAGCGGCTATTAACAAGCCTTAAGACCGAGGCGATCTCATCGTAACAAACTCTTCAGCCGACGTTGGGTGAATCCCGATCGTGGCATCAAAATCTGCTTTCGTCGCACCCGCCGTAATCGCAACAGCAATACCTTGAATAGTTTCACCCGCATCATGTCCCACCATATGCACTGCAATAACTTTGTTGTTCGCCTTGTTGACGATCATCTTCATCAGGGTACGCTCACCCATGCCGGAAATAGTATGCTTTAACGGTTTGAAGTTAGATTCATACACATCAAATTCAATCCCCTTCGCCGTGCATTCATCTTCCGTTGGACCTACCGTACCGATATTTGGCTGGCAGAAAACAGCGGTTGGGATGTTGTTATAGTGCATCGGTACGGTATCGCCATGATACATATGGGCTAGAAATTTCATGCCTTGCGCCAGCGCTACCGGTGTTAACTGTGGCGTACCAATCACATCGCCTAGTGCGTAAACAGAAGGAACGCTGGTTTGGAAGAAGTCATTAACCTTAATAGTGGTATTAGAATTTAGCTCAATCCCCAGCGTTTCTAAATTCAAACCGTCGGTCATTGGGCGTCGCCCTGTGGCGTACATAACAAGATCAACTTCTTGCTGCTCATCGTTGCTATAAAAAACCAATAACGAACCATCAGCTTGCTTCTCTATGCGTTCAATCTCAGTTTCGGCGCGGATATTTACGCCCTTTTCTTTCATCTGATCTTGTACAAATGCACGGATATCTTCATCAAAGCCGCGTAAGACTAAGCCTTTTCGACAAACCAATGTGGTTTCTGCACCAAGGCCATTAAATATGCCAGCGAATTCAACCGCAATGTAACCTGCACCGACGACTAAGGCCCGCTTAGGGAAATCGTTATCATCTAGATTGAACACTTCATTCGACGTAATTGCGTATTCTGCACCAGGTACTTCAGGCTTGAAAGGCCAGCTGCCTGTTGCGATCAGAATAGCATCCGCGCTAATATCTTGAGTGCCCGTTTCTTGGCCATCCTCAATAAGCTGGATACGAACCGTATTTGCATCGACTAGGCTACCAGTACCATTGAAAATGGTGGCGCCAGGGCCGGTTAATAAGTTTTCATAAATGCCGTTAAGGCGTGAAATCTCATTGCTTTTATTATTACGCAAGGTTGGCCAATGAAAGCTATTAACCTGGCTATTAATGCCAAATCCTTTAGCTTCTTCTACTTTTTCACGGTATTCCGAAGCGTAAACAAACATTTTTTTGGGTACGCAACCAACATTCACACAAGTGCCGCCTAAATAACGATTTTCTATGATGGCGACTTTCTTACCTTGAGACGCTGCCATGCGAGCAGATCGAACGCCGCCGGAACCTGCACCGATAACCACTAGGTCAAAATGTTGTAATTCTATATTCAAAATAAATTCTCCAAAACCTGCTGACCTATTAATTAAAAAAGTCATTAATACGTGAGGCTATTAAATTTGTCGTTATTAAAATTGTTGATATTATAAAAGGTATAAAAAAAGCCCTCGCGGGCTTAATTGGGATAAATGAAGTTTAGATGAAATTATCCGATAGGTTAAATAGAGAGTATTCATCGTCACGATTAATATCCACTATAAGACTCATACTATAAATGCGTACTCAATAACTGAGCATTTATTTATAGAGAGTTCCTCGTAAGTCTACCAAGCCAGACTTCTCACTTCGGTCCACATTAATTTGTTTAATTTGGATGCCATGCTGTCGATTTAGTTCCTCTAACCAGCGGATAGCATCATCAAATACCGCATCTTCTAACCAAATGCGTAAGCCATCACCATCGGGTTCAAAGCGTTTTAGGTTGATGTTTGATTTTTTTGCTTGCTGGGTGACGACCGCTAAAATAGGACCGTTACTGGCAGCGCTGGCTGACTGGCCTTGGAATTTGTGAGCATTACTGGCGAGTGTTTCGTAGATCGATAGGCTTTTATCCAGCGCGGCTTGATATTGATCTTGCTTGGCTAAAAAAGGCTGCACGAAAAGTACAATAATCAAACAAAAAACAATAAAGCCAGATACGGCTTTAACAATTATTTGATCACGACCATTTTGACTGTTATACCAAAGATTAAAGCTGACTACCGGCGGCAGTTGTTTGAATTTCTTACGGCTATCATCCCAGCCCGTTATTAATTGTTGCTGTAATTTATTCATGCTGAGGCTCCGATCTTCAAACGGCCTTTAACCCCTTTGTCGTCATTGGTTGCTTGGGCGATTTCTACCACTAATCCTTGCTGCTCAAGCGCGGCTTTATAGCTTTGCAGTTGCGCTAGGGTTTTAGCTGTTAAATCAATAATCAATTGGTTTTGGCGATCATTAAAACGGAAGCTCTGCCACTGAACCGTTTGCTTTAAATTATCTTGCTGCAAGGCTTTACTTGCTTGAGATAGCATAACCATGACACCCGCACTTGCCTGAGTGCCGTCGCCTTTGACCTTAGTGCGAATTTGGCGCTCAAGAAAGCGAATACGCTCACCTGGAAATAATCGTTTGTAGAGCGCGATGGTTTCGCTTTTAACTTGTTCTTGCTGAGCAATAAGCTGCTTGTTTTCTATACTGATTTCGGTAAAAGAGAATACCCCCCAGCAAGCTGCCAATACTGCAATAGGCTTCCACCATGCGGTAATTGACTCTTTTTTAGCTTCAGTCGGACGAAATTCTGCGGTTAATAAATCACAGCACTTACCCGCAAGAGCCGTATCTCTTAAACTTGAAAAACTGCCGTGCTGAACGTTAACCGCTTTGAATATTCCGGCAAAGTTACTTTCAATTTGAGTTTTAACTAAGTTGGCAGTATCGAGGTTGGTATCGATCAGAGTAATAGTACCTTGAGACTCTGAATCAAGGTCATTGCATAAGCCTTCTAAATAAGCAGAAAGCGCGGTCTCGTGAATCTTGGCTTCACCTAAACCTGGGATATTGATCAGCCAAAACTTGCCATCGTGAACCAAGCTATTATCGGGGGTCAAGCTGGTTTCAGGAATGAGTTGACGCAACTGGATGTGATGATAAGCGCAGGCTTCTAATAGGCGATTGAAATTATCAACAAGGCTGCAATAAACTCGATGGGTAAACTTACCTTCTTTACCCGCAGTCACTAGATGATAGTGGCTGATATCTTCAATAAGACTTTCTTCAAGGGCAAATGGCAGTGCTTTCGGCAAGTGCCGACCTTGTACGCCAGGCAGCGTTAACCAGCGACAGACATAGTTTTCACCTTGTAAAATGAATCGCAGCTGAGATAAATCACTCTGCTCCGCTGCCCACTCATCAAAAGCGAGCCAACGGCTTTGCCCCTGCTCTGCTAGTGCGTCTTTAATCTGCCCAGAAACGAAGGATGAAACAAACCAAGTTTCTAACTCAACATTCCAGCGTACAACAACTGTTTCCATTATTTCAGCCTAAAACTTTTAACTAAATGCCGCCACTACCTGGGGTAGTATTGCTATTATTGTTTGTAGCACTGCCAGAGGCATTGCTATTAGGATTATTTGTTACTGGAAGGCGCGCTTCTGTACGAGAGTAATCTCGATAATAAGTACGCATCTCTCCAGATTGTGCATCGCGATAAATTAGCATTTCAATGGTTGCGATGCGGTCTGCTAATGTTACCTTAGCAAAAACTTCGAAGTATTCAGAGTTTACACTGAAATCAGCCTTATCCCATACTTCCTTAGGATTTTGATCTTTGGAATCGGTATCCCCGCTTGCGCCAGTAAATGGCTGAACCTCGGTTAAACTCCAGAATTCATCAATAGTAGTAAAGCCTTTATCGCCTCGATTGCCAATAACCGCATCCGCCTCTGATAATGACCAACTAGTGGTCAGCGCCGCCATGACTTTATTACTTGCGGTATTAACATTCAGTGTCGCTTTAATAGGGAGCGCCGTGATATACGGTATTAGCTTTCGATAGCTCTGAGCATCAACGCCTTCCACCAGTAAAAGCTCAGAGGGGTGCTTAAATAGATTATAACTGGCTCGATAAGGGACTTCTGCCGCTAGATAATCGTTATCGACCATGCTGTCTTCGTCCATAAACTTGTGAGTACGATCCGCAATTGTTGGATCTAAGCCAAGTTCATCTAACAAATTTTTGAAGCGCTGTATTTGAGCCGCTTTGTTGGTGGATGATTTATGCAAGCCATTAATGTTGAAGCGTGACTGCGCATCAATAATTTGAATTTCTACAGTGCCTGGCTCCAATGGATAGGTATGAGGCTTGGCCCACTCCTCTAAGGGGTGATCCACATCGGGATTATCATCATAATCTAAACGTAAGCCAGAGCGGACTGCGTATTCAATGCCCGTGCTGTAGGCTCTTGCCTGCTGTAGCGCTTGCAAGTTTCCGCTACGCTGAATGTCTAGGCTTTGGCGGTCGATCATCGCTGTTGCTAAAACTGCGACGATGGCAAAAATCAGTAATACTGAAATAAGCGCTAAGCCTTGCTGGCTTTTAATACTGTTGAAGTGCCTTGGGGATTTATTGATCATCATAAGCCAATAACCATAGACGTTCGATTTCACCAATTTTAGGTAGAGTAAGTTTCCAGCGCATTGCTGTGGGTATTTCTGGGCTCGTCCCTGTTTGCAGATTCGGCCATTGGCTATACCAGTTACTGGCGGCAGGCTGGGATTGCTGATTGTTAGTATTGGTATTCGTGCCGGCTGTATTTTCGGTGGCTAAAATTTCAATTTCCAGCTCTTCTACTAGATCCAAAATAATCTGAGTCCTGGCTTCGGTATCCCCTGAGCGATCGAGTACAGGCCAGAAATAGCGTATTAGGCAAGAACCATCGGGCTCTAAGTTGCCAATTTCTTGCAATCTTAGCTTGGCTTGTTCGCATTCTTCTTCATCAATATCAAATAGCTGGAAGGCAACTCGTTGAATGATCGCCCTTGGATCATCGGTAATAGGACTATTGCGCCAACCAAGGCGAGTCCATTCAGCCAAATAGTCGGTGCCATCGATAATAATTGCAGGCTGAGTATCACCATATTCATCGCGTATGCTGCGGTTAATAATTTGCTCTACATCACGACTAACGAACTGGTTGAAACGCTGCAAGGTGGTCAATTGTTCCGAGCGAATGTCTGTTATTTTCTTGGTCTCAATGATATTGCTGAGTAAGTTGGTCGAAGCAATGCCGATGAGCGCCGTAATTGAAATGGCAATCATTACTTCGAGTAAGGTGAAGCCCTGCTGGCTGATTCGTTGTCGACCCTGACGTAAAAAAGAATAGCGCTGCATTAATATTTACCCATGAAGCCGGTTAAGCTGACTAACGGATTCTCTTTGTCGCTCATCTTAGCGACTTGAATTTCTATGCGGCGAAAATTGGGTAAAGGGGTATCTTCTACCTTGGTAACAATATGCCACTCACGCCCTGCCATATCTTCATCGTCTTTTGTTTGAGTCGCTGCCGGGTAACCCGACAGCTTTAATTTATTGAGGCGGTTTTCAGCAACAAAAGACGCCAACGTTTTTTCTTCCAGATATAAAACAGTATCAGCATTCTGGCTTGCGGTGCGACTAATTGCCGAGGCCATGACGGCGAATATCGACAGTGAAATCATCACTTCGATTAACGTAAATCCGCGTTTTAATGAGCGTCGATTGCGATTATTCTTCATAGTTCTCAGTCGTCATTTGAAAACGGCTAAAACCGTCACCTTCGATAAATAGGCTGAAGCTCTCGTCGTACTGACTTTGCAGTGTGACTTTGAACGGTGTGTATTCATCCGAGGATAAAAACAAGATAGCAGGTCTAACCCCATCGTCATCTATCAAGTCACTGAAATCAATATCCTTGTCTTCTAACATGAGGCTCATGGAAAGTTGCTCAGGCAGATCAGAAGAATTTTTTAAATTGCCTTCGTAAGCATCCCAAGGATTGTCCTTTAGTTTGGTCACTTCTTCTTTTGTTTTATCCGCCATTTGGGCTGAATTATGAATATCAACATACTTCAATAGCTGGGTTGATTCCCCATCCATAGCCAAGCCTAGGTCGACATTCTGAAAAACGGCTTCATCTCGGTAAGCATCTAGCTGAGCAATAAAGCGAAGCGCTTGCTGTCGCGCTTCATGCTTATGCTCATTACCGCCGGTGCTTAATGTAGCCATCCCCAACATCATGCCCATAATAAGAAGAACGACCATCACTTCTATTAAAGTAAAGCCGGCACTTTCAATACGGCGATTAACATGGCCTTTAGCGCGGATGGGGGAATAGCTACGATTCAACATCATTAATCGTTACTGCTAATATCAGCTAATTCTTCTTCGCCGCCTTCTTGACCATCAGCACCTAAAGATAGAATTTCATAAGCTCCACTTTCGTAGAAGTAGACGAATTCATTACCCCAAGAATCTTGTGGCAGCTTGCTGCCTTTCAGGTAGCCGCCAGATTTCCAATTTTTAGCTTCTGGGCTACCGCTTGGCTTAGCAACCAAGGCTTCAAGGCCTTGATCAGTTGTTGGGTAGGTGTAATTATCTAGCTTATAAAGATCGAGTGAATTCTCAATTAATTTAATTTGGCTTTTAGTGGTTTTGATGCGAGCTTCGCCAGCATTGCCAATTACGTTACCGGCGACAAGTGCTAGCATGCCGCCAATAATGGCCAATACGACCATCACTTCGATTAAGGTAAAGCCTGATTGCTGCTGTACGCCAGACGTTTTTCTGTAAGACATTTTCTTCATGACTATTTCCTAACTATATTAATAATAAAAATGGTTAGTCCGCTTATTGGACCATGTTTTGTAATTCTAAAATTGGCAGCATAATAGCGGTAACAATGGTGGCAACGATAGCCCCCATGGTTAACAACATTAAAGGTTCAAACATTTTCACCAAGGCTTCAATCGTTGCTTCTAAACTGGCTTGTTGCTGAGCCGAGGTGCGCGCGAGCATATCATCAAGCTCACCACTGCTCTCGCCACTGGCAATCATGTGCAACATCATCGGTGAAAAATAACCTGTCGACGTCAGGGCGCGGCTAAGACTGCCACCTTCACTTACCTTAGTCGTTGCTTCTTTAACCCCGGCTTGAATGGGGAGGTTCTCGACTACCTGAGACGCAATCCGCATGGCTTCAACTAACGGCACACCAGAGCTGGTTAAAATCGCCAGCGTGCTGATGTAGCGCGCAGTATTCGCACTTTTAGTGAAGTTCTTAATGCCAGGTGCCGTCAGGAGAAACTGATGGTAACGGTATTTGAATTTTGGTTTTCTCAGGGCGTAGATGAACGAGCCCCAAGTAACTGCAAATGCGACGGCAATCACCAGTCCATAGTTGGTAATTAAGTGGCTGATATCCAGCATTAGCTGAGTCAGGCCAGGTAATTCTTGTCCGTTACGAACGAAAACTTCAACAATGTCGGGCACAACGTAGGTTAATAATCCAATAACAATACCCAAGGCGACAATGCCCAAGATAATAGGGTACATGGCGGCGAGCTTGATTTTAGTTTGTGCTTCTCGCTGAGACTCGGTGTAGTCGGCAAGTTTATTCAGTACGCCATCCAAGTGGCCCGCGTGCTCACCGGCGCTGACGGTTGCCCGATACAGGTGCGGAAACGCGCGTGGAAATTCTTTCAGAGCGTCTGCTAAAGAATGCCCTTCTAAAACCTTGGCGCGAATGGAAAGCACCATGCTTTTAACAATTTGCTTTTCACTTTGCTCTGAAACTGCTTTTAACGCCTCATCGATCGGCAACCCAGCTGCGATGAGTGTTGCTAACTGACGTGTAATCAGTGCCAATTCAGCCGTTTTAAGCGACGGACTCAGTGAAAAGCGCGCAAGAAAACCGCTTTTGTTTTGCTTTTCATTGTTTGCCGCTTCTACGGATAATGGCATCCAGCCCTTATCACGTAACTGTTGACGAACTTGGCGAGAGCTATCCGCTTCTAAAACGCCTTTATGCTGTTTGCCCTTATTGTCTAGGGCTTGGTATTCAAATGCTGCCATAGTAATTCAAAAGGCCTAGCCTTTTGCCACCCTCAGTAATTCTTCTATTGTGGTGGTGCCCAGCAAAACTTTGCGTATGCCGTCTTGTTGGATCGATGTACATAATGTGCGAGCGTGTGTTTCTAATTGCTGCTCCCCGGCTCGGTCATGAATAAGCGTTTTCATCTTCTCATCGACCGGTACAACTTCATAAATGCCTTGGCGACCACGATAACCGAGTTGATTGCATTTCTCGCAACCCTTGGCGTGGTAGATGGTGGGCGCTTGCTGATGGTCGACGCCCAGTAATGTGCATTCGGAAGCATCAGCTATTGACGGTTGCTTGCATTCTTCACATAAAACTCGAACCAGGCGCTGAGCAACGACGCCCACTAAGCTGGATGAGAGTAAAAAAGGTTCGACACCCATGTCTTGCAATCGAGTTACCGCGCCGACTGCTGTATTGGTATGCAGCGTAGATAAAACCATGTGGCCGGTTAAAGAAGCTTGAATGGCAATTTCTACAGTTTCTAAATCTCGAATTTCACCAATCATCACCACATCGGGATCTTGGCGTAAGATTGCTCGTAGCCCCTTGGCGAAAGTCATCTCAACCTTGGTATTAACTTGCGTTTGCCCTACCCCAGCCAAGCTGTATTCAATCGGATCTTCAACCGTCAGAATATTACGGCTGGTATCATTTAGTTCGCTGAGTGAGGCATAAAGCGTGGTGGTTTTACCAGAGCCGGTAGGTCCTGTAACTAGGATGATGCCGTGAGGTCTTTGAATGGCGGATAACAAATTATTCAAGTCGGCCGGTGCCATGGCAAGTTGGCGGACATTTAAGCGCCCTGCTTGCTTGTCTAGTAAACGCATTACGATACGTTCGCCATGATTGGAAGGCATGGTAGAAACTCGCACATCAACTTCACGACCCCCGATGCGTAAAGAAATACGACCATCTTGCGGCACACGTTTTTCAGCGATGTCCAACTTTGCCATCACCTTAATACGCGAGATAAGCAAAGGTGCGAGTGCGCGTTTAGGTTGGACGATTTCACGCAATACGCCATCTACCCGAAAGCGTACGACAAGACGTTTTTCGTAGGTTTCAATATGAATATCAGAGGCGCTGTCTTTCACAGCTTCGGTCAATAAAGCATTAATTAGACGAATGATAGGGGCATCGTCTTCTTGCTCTAATAGATCTTCTGTTTCAGGAACTGAGTCAGCCAGGCTGGCCAAGTCCATTTCATCGCCAAGACCTTCGACCATATCCATGGCGCCAGAAGAATCAGTTTGGTAAACCTGACCTAGAATGCGCTCAAAGTCATCATTATTAACCACTTCTAACGTATAGCTATCACCCAGATAACGCTGAACTTCTAATAATACATGAGGCAATAAGCCTTCTTTGTGTGCTGCAATGAAACCACTTGGGCGCTTATCAAGCACAATGCCAAAACGTTTAGCAAAAGCAAACGGTAGGCGTGGAATGGTTAAACTTTGCTGTAAATCTACAGTCTCATCAATTGGCGCTTCAAAATCTGTCATTGTGATATCCCATCAGATCGTTCGACCTATGCCTGAATATTCAAAGCCTTCGGCTCGTACTGTTTCTGGATCATACTGGTTGCGGCCATCAATAATAACGAAGTTTTTCATTAAGCGCTTCATCGCATTAAAATCAGGCTGGCGGAAAGGTTTCCACTCGGTCACTAGCACCATCGCATCGGCATCTTTTAGAGCATCGTATTGATGATCGACGAGGACGATACTGCCATCATTAAAAGGCTGCTCTCCGATAGTCGATCGAGCGCTGTCCATGGCCATCGGATCATAAGCGCGGACTTTGGCGCCTGCTTGCAATAGTGATTCTATTAGTACAAGCGAGGGAGCCTGGCGAAGATCATCAGTGCCGGGCTTAAAAGCCAATCCCCAGATAGCAATGGTTTTGCCTGCAAGATCATTGTTAAATTGAGTCTTTAGCTTTTCAAATAAGCGTTGTTTCTGTAATTCATTTCTTTCATCGATAGCCGTTAGGATATTGGCTTGATAGCCCTGTTCTGCACCCATATTAATGAGTGTTCGAACATCATTTGGAAAGAAAGAGCCACCATAGCCGCAGCCAGGGTAGATATAGGAGTAACCGATACGGTTGTCTGCACCGATGCCGGTACGCACATGCTCAATATCGACATCTAACCTTTCTGCTAGATTAGCCATTTCATTCATAAATGAGATTTTTGTCGCCAACATGGCGTTAGCAGCATACTTAGTAAGCTCGGCGTCTCTTACCCCCATAAACATTAACTTATCGAAGCTGCGAGAGAAAGGCTTATAAAGCTCGCTCATGATGCGTTTAGCTTTATCACTTTCAATACCAATGATAATGCGATCGGGGCGATTAAAATCTTCAATCGCCGAGCCTTCTTTCAAAAATTGAGGGTTGGCGACGATTTCTATTTGCGCATTGATATTACGGGCAGCTAGTTTTTCTTTGACTTTAAGTTTAATGCTTTCAGAGGTGCCGACTGGGACCGTTGAGGCCGTAATGATAGTGCTGTCTTGCTCGATCAAATCAGCGATCTGATTAACCGTTTGCCAAAGGATTGATAAGTCTGAACTGCCATCATAGGCACTTGGAGTATTAACGGCGATGACAAAAGTGCTGCAGTTTGGCTGAATATCTTTTAGTTGAGCGCTGAAGTTAAGGCGCCCTGCTTGAATATTGTCATTTAGTTTTGAATCAAGCCCAGGCTCATATAGCGGCGTTTTTCCTTGAAGTAATTGTGCGATTCGTAATTCATCACTATCGATACAGGTTACTCGGTTTCCCATTTCCGCAAAGCAAGCCGCGCTCACTAAGCCAACGTAGTTTGTTCCTACTACTGTAATATCCAAAATGTCACTTTCCCTATTTTCATATCTGTACAGAGCGAATCAATAATTCTAAACATATGTACTCTAAATCATGCGCTTAAACTACCTTAACTGAAAGAAATGACAAGGGGATTGCCGCTATTTAAAGGCTATCTTAAGGGAATTACAGGCAAAAAAAAGCCCAGCAGAGCTGGGCTTTTTTGAGTCGGCTATAATTTAATCAATTATAGTAATTTTTCCAACTCAGGAACCGCATCAAACAAGTCAGCCACTAAACCGTAGTCAGCAACTTGGAAGATTGGCGCTTCTTCGTCTTTGTTGATCGCAACGATCACTTTAGACTCTTTCATGCCTGCCAAGTGCTGAATCGCACCTGAAATACCAACAGCGATATACAAAGAAGGTGCAACGATTTTACCCGTTTGGCCAACTTGCATGTCGTTTGGTACAAAACCAGCATCAACAGCTGCGCGAGATGCACCAACTGCTGCGCCAATTTTATCAGCAACCTTATAAAGGATTTCAAAGTTTTCGCCGTTACCCATACCACGACCACCAGAGATAACAATCTCAGCAGCAGTAAGGTCAGGACGGTCAGACTTTGCCAATTCTTCGCTAACGAAAGCAGAGATCGCAGAAGTTTTGTCAGTTGCGTTTGCTTCGATAGTGGCAGAACCACCTTCAGCAGGTGCAGCATCAAAACCAGTACCACGAACGGTGATCACTTTAACGCTATCAGAGCTCTGTACTGTTGCGATTGCGTTGCCCGCATAGATTGGGCGTACAAAAGTATCAGCACTTACAACAGCAACGATGTCAGAAATCATGTTCACGTCAAGCAATGCTGCTGAACGAGGCATGAAGTCTTTACCGGTTGTTGTTGCAGCAGAAAGGATGTGGCTATAGCCAGCACCTAGTTCAGCAACTAAGTCGCCCATTGCTTCAGCAATTTGGTATTTATAAGCAGCGTTATCGGCAACGATTACCTTGCTAATACCAGCTATTTTTGCAGCGGCTTCAGCTACAGCAGCGCAAGCTTCACCAGCAACTAAAAGATCGATGTCGCCACCGATCTCTAGAGCAGCAGCAACAACGTTTAGAGTCGCAGCGTTTAAAGCAGCATTATCATGCTCAGCGATTACTAGAATAGTCATTATTACAGTACCTTCGCTTCGTTTTTAAGTTTGTCGACAAGCTCAGCAACGTCAGCAACCTTGATGCCAGCAGAACGCTCTGCAGGAGGAGTTACTTTAACAATTGTTTGAGTGCTCTTAACTTCAACGCCCAAATCAGCAGGAGAAACAACTTCAAGAGGCTTACGCTTAGCCTTCATGATGTTTGGCAGAGAAGCATAGCGAGGTTCGTTCAAACGAAGATCCGTCGTTACGATCGCTGGCAAGCTTAAGCCAACAGTGCGTAAGCCAGCGTCTACTTCACGAGTAACGTTAACTTTATCGCCTTCAACAACAACTTCAGAAGCGAATGTGCCCTGAGCCATACCGGTCAATGCGCCAAGCATCTGACCAGTCTGGTTGTTATCGCTATCGATAGATTGCTTGCCAAGAATAACAAGCTGAGGCTGTTCTTTATCAACAACAGCTTTTAGCAATTTAGCAACAGTCAGAGATTCTAACTTCTCTTCGGTTTCAATTAAGATACCGCGATCTGCGCCCAATGCTAAAGAGGTGCGAATTTGCTCTTGAGCAACTTTAGGACCGATAGATACCACTACGATCTCAGTAGCTACGCCCTTTTCTTTTAAACGAACCGCTTCTTCAATAGCGATTTCACAGAAGGGGTTCATAGCCATTTTGACGTTATTTAGATCAACATCAGAATTATCAGGCTTTACACGTACTTTGACGTTGTAGTCAATAACGCGCTTTACAGCAACAAGAACCTTCATAGATTCTCCGTATTCGTCGAGTGAATGATTGGAGAGAGACTCTCACTGGATCTAAAAACTGCCAATGACCCTCTCCCAGCGCGCAATATTATTCGTATCTTTGCCTCTCAGGTCAATAGAAAGAATGCATGCAAATAGGAATCCCTCCTAATAACGCCAGTTTTAAGCGATTTAATTGTCCACAAAGGGTGAGAAATCAATAAAGTAGCGCCAAAAGTTAGGTATATAGAAAACACAAACGTATACTAACGGCCTAAATTAGAACGCTATAATAAATCGCTAGTACTATTAGCAACTGTAATTAGCTCCCAGCTTATCTACGAGGAGATCACAATATGCAACGTGAATCGATGGAATATGATGTCGTTATTGTTGGTGGAGGCCCATCAGGCCTGTCTACTGCAATTCGTCTAATGCAACTTGCACAAGAAAACGAACAAGAATTGACCGTATGCTTGGTTGAGAAAGGTTCTGAAGTCGGTGCCCACATTTTGTCGGGTGCAGTTATTGAAGATCGTGCTTTATTAGAATTGTTCCCTAACTATAAAGAAATGGGCGCACCTCTTAATACAGACGTACTTAGAGATGAAGTTTACCTTTTAACCAGTGAAACGGGTGGCATTAAAACCCCTAACTGGGCCGTTCCAAAGCTAATGCATAACGACGGCAACTACGTTGTTAGCTTGGGTAATGTTGTTCGCTGGTTGGGCGAGCAAGCTGAAGCGTTAGGCGTAGAAATCTACCCTGGTTTCGCGGCGTCTGAATACATTGTTGAAGAAGGTGTTGTTAAAGGCATTATTACTGGCGACATGGGTGTATCTGAGTCCGGTGAACATACCGACATGTACATGCAAGGCATGGAGCTTCGTGGTAAGTACACAGTATTTGCTGAAGGTTGTCGCGGTCACCTAGGTAAGGCGCTGATCTCCGAGTTCAAATTGGACGAAGGTAAAGATCCTCAGCATTACGGTATCGGCATCAAAGAATTATGGGACATCCCTGCTGAACAGCACCAAGAAGGTTTGGTTGTTCACGGCGCGGGCTGGCCTTTGAATGAATCTGATTCTTCCGGTGGTTTCTTTTTATATCACGCAGAAAACAATCAGGTTGTTTGTGGTTTGATCACTGACTTGTCTTTCTCTAACCCACACGTTAGTCCGTTTGATGAATTCCAGCGTTTGAAGCATCACCCTGTGTTAGCTAAGCATTTAAAAGGCGGCAAGCGAGCTTCTTACGGCGCTCGTGCAATCGCTAAAGGTGGCTTGAACTGTCTTCCTAAGATGACTTTCCCAGGCGGGTTGGTTGTCGGTTGTGATGCTGGTACTTTGAACTTCGCTAAGATCAAAGGTACGCACACTGCCATGAAGACCGGCATGATTGCGGCTGAAGAAATCGTTAAGGCGATTAAATCTGAGCGCCAGCATGATGAGCTAACTGAATTTACGGCTGCTTTTGAAGCGTCTTGGGTTTATGAAGAGCTTAAAGATAGCCGCAACTTCGGTCCTGCAATGCACAAGTTTGGCATGTACTTAGGTGCTGCGTTTAACTTCGTTGACCAGAACTTGTTCAGAATCCCAGTGACCTTGCATGATACGATTCCAGATCACGAAACGTTGAAGCTTGCGTCAGAATGTAAGAAGATCGTTTATCCTAAGCCGGATGGTGTATTAAGCTTTGCTAAGCTTGATTCTGTATTCATCGGCAATGTAAACCATGCTGAAGATCAGCCATGTCACTTACACCTAAAAGATGCTTCGATTCCTCTAGGTTCAAACCTTGAGTTGTACGATGAGCCAGCGCAGCGTTACTGCCCTGCTGGCGTTTATGAGATTATTGAAGATGAAAGCGGCGATAAGCGCTTTCAGATTAATGCTCAGAACTGTGTGCATTGTAAGACTTGTGATATTAAAGATCCTGCTCAGAACATCACCTGGGTAACTCCAGAAGGTGCTGGCGGTCCGAACTATCCAAACATGTAATCTGTTCTATTAGATTAGAAAATGAAACATGTTTAAAGAAAGCGGCTTCGGCCGCTTTTTTTGTGCCTGTAATATAAATCTAAAAGAAAAGAGCTATTCACCACAGAGGGCACAGAGGAAGGCAAAGCCAATAAAACCTAAAGCTTGGTATGCGGCAGGCTTTAATCCATTTATTTTTATCGCTCTCTCTGTGTAGCGCAGCGCTCTGTGATCTCTGTGGTTGATTTCTTTTAAGGCCTACTACCCTGGGACTTTAAAGTCACAGCCGAAACTACTAACAAAGAAGCCCTCAGTGGATTCCTGAACCAGGTTTATTAACTCGTAATAGGTGCTTTGATTGAGTTTCCCCCATAGGTTATTGCGCACTTCAATATAAGGCACCTGATCGCCATTGGAGTTGGCCCTGAACTCGATCTTATTGGCTTTACCCGCGACTACTTCATCACCCAAGCTGGTTATGAATGTTAGCTGCTGTTGATTCTCAATCGTCTCGCTTTTCATTAATACAAAACTAAAAGGTACGTCGTCGACTTTAATCTTTAGTTTTTCCACCGGCGTGACCAGATAATAACCATCACCTTCACGGCGTAAAATAGAGGCAAACATGCGCGCTAGGTCTTGGCGATCAAAATGGCCGCCTTCATGAAACCAGCGACCTTGTGAGTCAATCACAATATCAATTTCCCCGACTACTTGAGGATCCCAACTTGCGATCGGCGGCATTTTTTGCTGCTTTTCAAATTTACCCAATAACTGGAAAAGGTCTTTGTCGCTAGAGTTAGTCATGAGATTAAAGCCCCCGTTGCCATTCTTGGCGCAATGCAATTCGCCCGGCAATAGCATCATCAAGCTGATCTAGAAATTGCTGCTTATCAGCTCCGAGAGTGCCTTTTAACGTGACATAGTTGGAGGCATGATCGCTGCGGAAAATAGTGTTGGTAAGTTCGAGGGATGAAATCAGGTGGCGCATTTCCATGAAGAGCGTGCGTTGATCTGGCAGTTCATATTCGCCGTTAAAACCTTCCTTCACTCTTGCGTCGCCCATCGGGTAGCTAACGACAAGTAATGATAAGTAGTCTGGTTGCGCTTCATTCATCAGGCGTGCAGAGTTCTCAGCATGCTGCTGGCTGTATTTCATACCCCCCATGCCATTTAGGATCATAACCGAGGTCTTTATACCTGCCTGTTTTAGCTTGGTTAATGCACTTAGCGTGGATTCGTAAGTTTCTCCTTTATTTATAAACTCAAGAATCTGGTCATCGCCACTCTCAGCGCCGACATAGGCCATGCCAAAACCAAGCTGTTGAAGTTGCTGTAAATCTGCTACTGATTTTTTGCGGATATTACGAGGTAAGCAATAGCTGCTTACGCGGCGCACCCAAGGTAAGTGCTTTTTAATCGCTTCCAATATTTCTATCAGGCGTCTAGTGGACAGAACCAGAGCATCACCATCAGCAAGGAATACCTTGTCAAATTGAGGGCCGTCTGCGGCAACCTTTATTATTTCAACCAAGGTTTCGTCTTCGGCTTTGGCACGAAATTTCTTTTGTGGCTGTGTGTACATATCGCAGAAAGTACACTTATTCCACGAGCAGCCATTGGTGACTTGTAAAATAAGAGATCGGCCTTCACTAGGCGGACGAAAAACGGGTTCAATATACTGCAGCATGGACGTTACCTTGATTGATAATGATCTATTTTACATTATCTTGGCCACCTTTACTTGCTGAGATGCTTTTCTATACTTCCTTTAATGTTGATTGAGAAGGCGGTGATGATGATGATCGGTGCGAGCGCTGTATTGAGAGTGGCGATTATGTTTTGCGGCATGACCCCTATTGCCTTTGCTTACTCCCCCGGAAGCGATGAAGCAATTAGTTATTGGGCTAAGCAGTTCAAACACTCAACACTCACCCAGAGCGAGGTTATAACCGAGCTTGAATGGTTTCGCGACAGATCCGTAAAGTTTAAGGGTAAAATGATACGTTCAGCCGCTGAAGGTATTAAAACTCACCAGTGGGAACGCGATGTCCTAGCGAAAGCATTTTATGAGATTACCGGAGTACGTGTAGAGCATAGTATTAAAGGCGAAGGCACCATTGTTGATTCGTTAATGCAGCAGCTAACAACAGGCCAAAGTATCTATGATATCTATGTCAGTGATGCTGATTTAATCGGCACTCATATGCGTATTGATGGCACCGTCAATCTAACTCGTTATATGAAGCAAGAGGGGCGAAAATTCACCAACCCTAAGCTAGATCTTAGTGATTTTATGAATCTTGAGTTTTCTCAGGATGAGCAAGGTAATCAATTACAGCTACCTGATCAGCAGTTTGCCAATCTTTATTGGTTTCGTCATGACTGGTTTACGCGCAAAGACATTAAGAAAAAATTCACTGAATTTACCCGCGTAAAATATGGCGCAGCGGGAGGGTATGAATTGGGTGTACCTCTGAATTGGGCTGCTTATGAGGATATCGCTGAGTTTTTCACCAATACCAGGATAGATGGAAAGAAAGTATACGGCCACCTTGACTATGGCAAAAAGTCCCCCTCCTTAGGCTGGCGCTTCACTGACTCTTGGCTGGCCATTGCGGGTGTCGGAGATAAAGGATTACCCAACGGGTCGCCGGTTGATGAGTGGGGTATCCGAGTTGAGAAGAATATTCCTGCAGGGTCTTCAATGTCCAGAGGGGGGGCAACCAATAGCCCGGCTGCAGTCTACGCACTACAAACCTATATTGATTGGCTAAAACGTTATGCACCACCAGAGGCTCTGAACTGGCGCTGGGAAGATGCTGGGCCAAAGGCTGCTCGTGGAGATATTGCACAAAGAGTATTTCAGTACATTACTTGGCTGTCAGATGAAAGCTTTACGCATAAAGACAGCCCCATGCTGGATGCGAATGGGATGCCAGTATGGCGTGTAGCCCCTACTCCGCACGGTCGTTATTGGAGTAAGGGGATGAAAGCCGGGTATCAGGATGCTGGTAGCTGGACCATTCCTAAAAGCATCAAAGGCTCAAAGCGAAATGCAGCTTGGCTGTGGGCGCAATTTTGCGTTTCTAAATCCGTTTCTGTTGATAAATTTTTAGCAGGTGGTACTCCAGTTCGTTTATCGACTTTGCGGTCGACTTACGTACAAGAAAACAAGAAAAAGTGGGGAGGGATTGTTGAATTTTATACTTCTGACCAAGAAAGCCAATGGACTGATACCGGTCTAAACGTCCCCCATTACCCGCTAATGTCCAAGGTTTGGTGGCCGCAAATTAGTCTTGCGATAAAGGGGACGCAAACAGCCAAGCAATCAATGGATAACATTGCATTGCAGCAAGACTCTATACTGGGGAAATTACGCATGACCCGGTTAAGCCCTAAACTGAATGGAAAACGCTCTGAAGAGTATTGGTTGGCAAATCCTGGGGCACCTAAACCAGAACAGGTTCGCAGCACACCTAAAACAATACCGTATGATCAATTGATCAAGCAGTGGCAGTAAATGAATTATTTTACGGAATAATTAATGATTAACAAATCGAAAATGATTAACAAATCGAAAATGATTAACAAATCGAAAATGATTAGTAGAAAGTTAATATCTATTATTGTTGCAGCGATAATGGTTATGGCTGTGGCTATTGCTGCCGTTATTGCCATAAGTGGTTATGCTAATTTAGAGTCTATAACCCGACAGAATATTGACCGCTCAGTTAATGTGATTTCAGAGCGTATAGTTGATTTGTCTGCACGATCACACAGCATTATTGATAGTATTAATCAGCTCGCGGAAATTCAAAATCTACTATCCATGGAAGCGGTTCTTGGCCCCTATTACCATGAAACCAGTGCTGAGCCAGCTTCGGTTGATGCGGCAGATCAGATATACAAATTGCAAGCTCAGCTGGAGCTTGCTGGTCAGCTTCGTCCAATAATGGAGGCGCATGAAACGTACTCCCTTGCACTTTATCACGCCGATTCTTTTAATTCGCAAGCCGCGAAAGAGCCTACATTTGCTTTACGCCTCACTGGTGAGGTTTTAGAGGTTGCTCAGTATACGGAAAAGAATAGAGCCTCACTGATCGCATCAACAATATTAGAAGGAAATGACGATACCAGCTTGTTTGATGTGAGTTCCATTTATGAGCTTGGCTTAAGCGACTTCCTAGCAAATATGGGCGCTGAAAACTTATTAGCGGTGCCAGAGGCTCCGGGGGCTGATTCAAGAGGAGGAGTTGATCGGCTAATAATTGTAAATAATAAGCCCATCATTCAAACGGCTGCCTTTTTAAATATCTCAGTGCCGCATCCTGACAACTGGGTCATGACAAAAACCAATGCTTATATTGTTGTTATAGAGCAGCAAGTTGACGAATCCCTGCTATCGGAATTTAAGGAGCTGGTGAATGCCGATATTGCGCTGCTTGTGGATGGAGAGATGCTGACAAGTACCTTGGGCATTGAAGCATTTTCATATAATGAAAAATTGAAAGTGGCGACGACAAATGAAGATTTTTTTGTTGCTACTAAAATGGTCTCCTTCTCTGCGGAAATGGATGATTTGCGTGAGATGGAGGTACTGGTTCTGAGTCCAACGTCGCTGGTGGCTGAGCTTAATCTAAAGCTCTTTATTCAGATCTTCATCGTTATTTTATGCAGTACATTTTTGGTTTGTTTTTTATTCTATATTGCCATAGCAAGAATTATTAATACCCCGCTCTCGGCTTTAATGGAAGGTGTTGAACACCTGGCTCAGGGTGAATTAGTACATAAAATAAATATTGATAGTGATGATGAAATGGGGCGATTAGCGCAAGCATTTAATCAGATGTCTGCAGATGTGCATGAGAAACGTCATCAGCTCAAAGTCAGTCACGCCGAGTTGGAGCAGCTTTTAGAAACTCAAAAGAAGGAATTGGAATCAACTCAAACCCAACTTATTGAAGCGGAGAGAATGTCATCTCTCGGAGAGCTGGTTGCCGGAGTCTCACACGAAATAAGTACGCCGATTGGTATTTGCATCACCGCAGAATCTTTTTTTAATAGCGAAACTCAGTTAATGCAAGCAAAATTCAATGATGGCTCGATGTCTCGTCAAGATTTTACCGATTACATCGCGATCGCGCTTGAGAATAGCTCAATATTGAACGCTAGCTTAAGCCGAACGGCTGTACTCATTAAAAACTTTAAGCAGATAGCAGTAGATCAATGCATTGAGGATGTGAGGCCCATTGTTGTGTATCGCTATATCGAAGACTTACTTTCGACGCTTAAGCCAAGAATGAAGGCGCTAAAACATAGGGTGATAATATCCGGAGATGAAAGTTTAGAAATTACATCCCTTCCGGGGGCGATAGCGCAAATTATCACAAATTTGATTA
The DNA here is from genome assembly GCA_036960605.1 of Oleispira sp. Lineage (GTDB taxonomy): Bacteria > Pseudomonadota > Gammaproteobacteria > Pseudomonadales > Oceanobacteraceae > Oleispira. The sequence continues at coordinate 357,426 of JBALXI010000001.1, forward strand.
TGAATTCTATTATTCATGGCTTCGATGGAATTGATGAGGGTTGCATTTCGATTGAGATTGCCAAGCATGAGCATGGAGTGCTGCTAATATATAAAGATGATGGCAAGGGGATGCTGACTCAGGCTCAAGAGAAAATCTTTGATCCATTCTTCACTACCAAGAAAGGTAAAGGTGGCACAGGCCTGGGGATGAATATTGTGTATAAGTTAATCACAGATACTTTGCATGGATACATTGAATGTACTAGCCAGCCAGATCAAGGTGTTAAATTTGAGATATTTATAAGAGGATTGAACTTATAGATTTTAAGCGGATTAGCCTAAAAAATAAATGGTACCCGGGGCCGGACTTGAACCGGCACAGCCTTGCGGCCGGGGGATTTTAAGTCCCCTGTGTCTACCAATTCCACCACCCGGGCATCGAATGCTAGCTTTCGCTAAAAGATCTTACGATCTTGAGGATGGAGGCGTGACCCGGAGTCGAACCGGGCTAGATGGATTTGCAATCCACTGCATAACCGCTTTGCTATCACGCCTTCCTGTATCTATGGTGCCATTTTAAACTGGTAGGTTTTAAAATGGAGCGGAAAAGGAGACTCGAACTCCCGACCCCAACCTTGGCAAGGTTATGCTCTACCAACTGAGCTATTTCCGCAAAATACTTGATGTTTCAACTGATCTCTCAGATTTGTTCTAGTGGGTTGATGTTGCTTTCCCCTTGAACTTGTTGCGTATTATGGCGATTTTTAAATCCCTGTCAACAGCTTTTTCCCTTATTTTTAAATAACTTACGAGATTTATTCAAAAATAAGAGAGACTGATTAAGGAGTAATCAATCTGCGGCTAAATCAGACCAAGCCGCCCTAATATAGGTGTACATTGACCATACTGTTAATACGGCAGCAACGTACAATCCAATCATTCCTAGTATGCCCATCCAGTGATCGGGAGCAAAACCCATCACCATTGTAATTGCGGCCATTTGTACAAACGTTTTAACCTTGCCCACCATTGAGACGGCAACATTGGCACGCTTGCCTAATTCAGCCATCCACTCCCGCAGTGCCGATATGACAACTTCGCGCCCAATGATGATCAGTGCGGGTATGGTGAGGATGATATCTGAGTAAGCTTCGATCATTAAGGCTAATGCGACAACAACGCTTAGTTTATCGGCGACAGGATCTAGGAAAGCACCTAGCGGAGTAGATTGATCAAGTTTTCGTGCAAGGTAGCCATCAAACCAATCAGTGATGGATGCGATCATAAAGACCCATGCCGCAATGTAGTGAGCATTGTCGGCTGGCCAGTAGTAGTAGCAAAGCACCATCACAGGAATCATAAAAATGCGTGATAGGGTTAGTATGTTTGGTATATTCATAACTTCTCTTAATATTAAACGTCTATTCTTTTAATTCATTATTCAGTGCGGCATGTATGTCCGACGCTAGCCCAATGCTGATGCCTGAAACTTTAGCAATTTCATCAGTAGAGGCTCCTTTGAGGGTGCTCATACTACCAAAGTGGCGTAGTAATTCACGCCTTCTTTTGGCACCGATGCCTGGAATGGCTTCTAATCCAGAAGTCGTACGTATTTTGGCCCGCTGTTTTCTATGCCCAGTAATTGCAAATCGATGCGCTTCATCACGCACCTCTTGCAGCTGTAGGAATCCGCGGTCGTGCTGATTTGGCAATATAGGGCTCGTCTCTCCCTGCGGCCAGAGGAACTCCCAGCCAGCTTTACGCGTTTCTCCTTTAGAAATGCCGACAATAAGCACGTCTGGGATCGCTAGCTCGGTAAGAGCCTTGTGGGCTTGATTCACCTGGCCTTGGGCGCCATCGATGAGCAGTAAGTCTGGATAATCTTGTTGTTCTTTTAAGCGAGAGAAATGACGAAATACAGCCTGATTGATGGCGGCATAATCATCACCTGGCGTCACATCTTTTATATTAAAGCGGCGATACAGATCTTTTCGCGCACCTTTCTGATCGGCAACAACACAAGAGGCAACAGTCGCTTCGCCTTTTGAATGGCTGATATCAAAGCATTCGATGCGATTGGGTGGCCTAGGCATATCGAACAAAGCCTGTACGGCTTGGAAACGCTCGAAGTAAGCATTTTTTTCTAGTGACTTGCTGGTGGCCGCATTAACGGCGTTTTCTTGGGTCATGCCCAGCCATTTGCGCTTATCGGTTTTAGGTTGCTGCAGCCAATAACAAGCCTTCTTACTGACTTCGTTAATCGCCGCCAGAAGAATTTCACCATCTTCCTGCTCTAGCCCCACTAATACTTGATCAGGAAAGCCATTGCTTGGATTGCCGGAAAGATAATATTGCGCCAGCATATCTTTTAGTACGATGCCCTCTTCATCATCGAGCTTATTGTCGGGAAAATAGCTTTTGCTGTTAATTAAAACCCCTTCGCGAAAGCTTAAACGCTGAATACAAATGGTGCCTTTACTATTGTGGTTAGCCCAGCAATCAACACTGCCCTTCTCGGTACTGACATACTGTTTCTCTTGCAGTGTACGCAGGTGTAGTAGTTGATCTCGTATTTCTGCTGCCCTTTCAAAAAGCAGCTGTTCAGCAGCGATTTCCATTTGGCGCTCGAGTTCGACAATTAGATCACTACTTTTGCCTTGCAAAAATAGAATGGCATTATCAATATCGTACTGATAATCCTCGGCGCTTATGTGATTAACGCACGGCGCACTGCAGCGCTTTATCTGGTATTGCAAGCACGGTCGACTGCGATTGCTAAAATAAGAATCCTCGCAATTCCTGAGTTTAAAGATGCGCTGTAAATAGTTTAAGCTTTCTTTTACCGCATAAGCGTTGGGATAAGGGCCAAAGTACTGGCCACTTTTTACTTTCTGTCCACGACGATAAGCAATTAATGGGAATTTATGTTTACTGATGTAGATGTAGGGGTAAGATTTATCATCTTTAAGCAGGATGTTGTATTGCGGGCGATGCTTCTTGATTAAGGTTTGTTCGAGTATTAACGCTTCGGTTTCACTTTGCGTAATTATGATCTCTATGCGAAAAATACGCGCAACCAGTGCTAGCGTCTTGTCGTTTAAACCACGCGCACGGAAATAACTTGATACCCGCTGTTTGAGATTTTTAGCTTTGCCGACATAAATCAACTCCCCCTTCTCATCGAACATTTGATAAACCCCAGCACGTAGGGTTAAATTTTCTAAGAAAGACGGAGCATCAAAAGGCATGATTATTTCTAATTAAGTGACTGTCTGAGTATCGAGCAGGCCGTGCTTCATGGCCAATACGGTTAATTCGACATCGCCATCGATGCCGAGTTTTTCGAAAATGCGGTAGCGATAGCTGTTGACAGTTTTTGGACTGACACAAAGCTTATCACTAATTTCTTGTACCTTATGACAGCCTACAACCATTAGTGCGGTTTGCATCTCGCGTTCAGAAAGCAAATCAAATGGCGAGTCACTGCCCTGCTGAAAAGGTTTGAGTGCCATGCGCTGTGCTATATCAGGGCTGATGTAGCGCTGACCTGACTGCACTTTTAAAATGGCATTGACCATTTCGCCGACTTCCGCGCCTTTGCTCATAAAGCCCGCTGCACCCGCCTGCATAAGTCGAGTAGCGAATGGGCCATCATCGCAAGCCGTCACTGCAATAACCTTAAGGTCGGGATTGAAACGTACCGCTTTACGAGTCGCTTCGAGCCCACCGATACCGGGCATATTAATGTCCATAAGGACTACGTCGGGAACGAGTTCACGCGCAAGCTTCACTGCATCTTCGCCGCAATTAGCCTGGCCGATTACGTCAATATTATCGCTATCCGCTAGCAACCTAACAATGCCAGAGCGGACTAAATCATGATCATCAACTACTAATACTCTAATCAAACAACACCTCATTACTAAACAACGTCAAAGAGTATCCATACGCTTATATGTGTGTACTTTAACTTAATAATCAATCAAATACATAGAGGCGTTTGGTTTGCCAGCTATGTGTTGCGGGATTCAGGTTCAAAACTATCTCAACATAGCCTTCTTTTTGATTATCCTTCTCGATAAATCCCAAGCGTCGCGCAAGCTTTAGCATCGGATGATTATTGCTTAACACGCTGCCTATAAGTTGTAGAACGCCGCGCTGGTGTGCAAGATAGTCGATCATTTTTTGCATTAGTATAGAGCCTAAATGCTGGCCAGCTTGATCGTCACCGATTAGCACAGAAAATTCAGCGGTAATGCTATCAGGATCAATCCAGCTACGGACAACGCCTACAATTTCCTTGCCATCGAAAGCAACAAACTCCATCTCGCGGTCATAATCTATCTGAGAAAAGCGCGCTAGTTCTTTATGATCGAAATTTTGGCGCGAGTTAAAGAAGCGAAAACGTAGCGTATCAGGACTTAATTTACGATAAAAATCGGCTAAATAACCTTCATCTTCCGCCTTGATAGGCCTAATTTTGAAGCTGCGGTTTTTATGGTTGCGTATAGTTTGCTCAAGCTCTACCGGATAAGCTTTAAAGGTCGGTGTAATACTATCCGCCGTCTGTCCAGCGACCCCGAGTACTAAAAATTCACCATTATTGGCACGAATAGCATTCAGTTCTAGCCCAGAAATACTGGGGTATTGGCTAGAAAGCTGAGAAATGGCTACCAGCCAACGGCTCAGAATAGTCAGCTCTTGAGCATAATTATCACTACGTTCACGCATCACTTGGCTAGCATGACTGCGCTCTATAAGATGGCGCGCCAATACGGTATTCAGTGGTGGGATAGCAACCTGACGGTCTGTTAAGATGTCTGCTGTACTGCCACCACCGCCAAAAAATATAAATGGCCCGACTTCCTGATCTCGCCCTAACCCCAAACTAATTTGCAGATTGTCGAGCGCCCTATGCATACTCTGTATGCTGTAGCCCATGACTGGGCTGCCAGGAAAACGATCTTTTAGCTCACCATTCAAGCGAGCAACCTCTTGTTTGAGGTGATCCTTGCTGGTGATATTTAAGCCAACACTGCGCCAGCGCTGACGCGCATTCTCGCCATAAGCAAAAGGCTTTAAATAATCCTTGTGATGGATTTTCACCACCCACGGTAGTGGAACTTGCTCACTCAGTTGTGCTAGTTGCTGAGCATCTTGAGTGAAGTGACTAGCGACCGAGGCAAAGCCGTAATTACTTAAAAGTTGCCAGGCCAATTGAGGGCTAATAACATCATTGATAGGGAGTTGCTGATTGATTAGGTCTGAGTACCCGGCCAGTGTCTCAATACTTTCTGGGGTTTCTCGCATAAGTTCCTGAGTGCGCATGTGAGAGACCATGTACATAAAGGCCTTAATCGCATTATCCGGCGTATCAAAGTTGGGTACGGAGAACTGATCAAGCAAGGCGCGGGCGGAATGCACGCTGTAATCTCCCATCCAGCTACAGAAAAGAGTCTTATTGGTTTCAGAAATAAGTTGCGTTAAAGCCAATGCATTTTCTTCTGGGTTAGTCCCCAGTCCAGGGGTGTAGACAACTAGAACGGCATCAATGTTACTGTCTTTAAGTAATAACGCGGCGACTGTTTTAAGCTGCTCAGCCTTTAATTCTGGATTTAATAGTACCGGATTGATAGCTGCAGCGTATTCTGGCAGCAAAGCAGACAGCTGCTGCTGGGTTTTAAGGCTTAGCTCGGCCAGCCTGCCGTTATCATGCAATAATCGATCAATGGCCAGTATGGCACCACCTCGACTATTGCTAATGATGGCCAACCTATCACCTTTCAGTTGTTTCTTTTGCTGAATCGTATCGATGCAATCAAATAGTTCATCGGTAGCGCCAACACGCAATACGCCTGCCCGCTGCAGTGCGTGATCAATCAGCGCGTCACGATTTAAAATGCCGGGGGTTTGAATATTATTGCTCAGTGGTGAGGCGGGAAAACGATTGCTTTTAACCACTAATACCAATTTATTGCGTGACGCGGCACGTAATGAACGTAATAAAATGCGACCTTCTTTAAAGTCATCAAGGTGCACTAAAAGTGTTTTGGCGGACTTGTCTGAGGCCAGATAATCAACCGCATCTGCCAGTTTAATATCCTGACCTTGCCCGAGCGTTAATACGTGAGAGAATCCAATATTTCGGGCAATAGCCCAGTCAGTGATGGCATTGGCAATCGCTCCGGATTGTCCAAGGTAGGCAATATGCCCTGGTTTGACTGGTACATGGAGGTTGCTGGCATTTAACTTATGATTAGGATTGATCACGCCAAGACAGTCTGGGCCCAATATTCTCACATGTGTTTGCTGCTGGACTGCAAGTAAGCTAGTTAACGACGGTGTAAATCTTCGTGAGCGAACTCGGGCAGTTCCTCCTGTCATAATGACAGCCGCAGGGATTTTAGCTTTGGCAAGCGAGGTTATAATTTTATTAACGGTTTCTGCTGGCGTACAAATAATGGCCAGCTCAATATCAGCGGGCAGTTGTGATATGCGAGTGTACGCTTTTAAGCCCGACACTTGTTTATAGCCGCGCGCATTGACGGGATAGATGGCGCCCTCAAACTTTGCATTAAGCAGGTTGCGTAATACCGCCCCGCCTAAACTGCCTGCTTTATCTGAAGCACCAATGACAGCGATAGACGATGGCGTAAAAATTTGCTCAAGCGCGCGTGTGCCCATTACTTATTGCCTTTTATCCTATAGATCATATCTGATCTAGTCGTTACACTGGTCTTATTGAAATTAGTATCATACAGAACCCGCAGAATAATAAAATGAAGCTCGGCTATTATAGTTACACCACACACCTTGAGCACGATGTTGGGGATATGCACCCTGAGCATCCCATGCGCATTATCGCCATCAATCATCAGCTTGAGCGACTAGGTATACTGCAAGACTCACATCAGGGAGGATGTAGTCACGTTGCTCGTAAGGATCTGCTGCGCGCGCATAAGTTGGGTTATGTTGAGCAATTGCTATTAATGAGCCCTGCTAATGGCAGCATCCTAGCCAATGTGGACACTCCAATGGCGGTGGGCACTCTCGATGCGGCTTATCAAGCTGCCGGCTGTGTAGTGGAGGCTTTAGATGATTTAATGCAAGGCAAGGTCGAACGTGCATTTTGTGCTGTGCGCCCGCCAGGGCATCACGCTGAAAGAAACAAGTCGATGGGGTTTTGCTTTCTAAATAATGTCGCCATCGCAGCCAAGAAGGCTCAGCAACAATTTGGTTTGGAGCGTATCGCAGTTATTGATTTTGATGTGCATCAAGGCAATGGCACGATCGATATTCTAGCCGACGACCCTACTTTTTTGATCTGCTCTAGCTTTCAGCACCCTAGCTTCCCCTTTACTCACTGGCGAAACATCTACTCGAATGTTATCAATACCCCTCTCGACGAAGGCTCCAGTGGCATAGAAATGCGCCGGGCAATAGAATCTCAGTGGCTGCAGCAATTACAAGACTTTAAGCCACAGCTGACGATCGTATCGGCGGGCTTTGATGCTCATGCAGATGATCCTATGGCGGATCTAAACTGGAAAGCGGGTGACTATGCTTGGCTTGGTGGATTTTTATCAGAGATCAATAAAGAAAATGCCGATAATAAGATATTGGCAGTACTTGAAGGGGGCTATAACTTAGAGGCTCTAGCAACCTCTTGCGGTGACTTCATTATTGCATTTAATGACTAGGTTACACACCACTACAATAATTCTACAAAAAGACTGCAACTCATAAAAACAAATACTGGCACTCTATAGTACATAAGATATTGGTTTGTGAGGGAAGAAAATGCTGAATTCAGTTCTGGTTCGAGTAACACATAAATTTCATACGTTATCGTTAAATCGGGTTTATGGAAATATTATTAAGTTGGAATGGTTTGCTATTGTAGGTTTGATGGCGTGGTTGCTTGTCATCTTTTCGGCCATTTTACACTGAGAGTAGGATTTGAATCCTGTGTGTAAAATGGCGGAGGGATAGGGATTTGAACCCTAGATAGGCTATAAACCTATGCCAGTTTTCAAGACTGGTGCATTCGACCGCTCTGCCATCCCTCCGCTGTTGAGATGTATAATACATTAGAATAATCACACGTCAAGTTTATTGCGAAAATAATTTCAATTAAATCAATGAGCTAGCCATGACTGCTCAACTAGTCTGTAATTTTCTTTTAAAATAACGGTAACCGCCCTATTATTGCAGCAATAAATTCGATAAAAGATTTGGGGTGTTTGAACGTGCCTTCGAAAAAAAACAGCTACACCCTTATACTGACGCAATCACCCGTGCAAAATGAGTGCAATTTGACGGCTCAATCATTGGTTGAGGCGATCATTACCGCCGGAGACACCATAGATAGGGTCTTTTTTTACCAAGATGCTGTTTATGTCGGTTTAAAACCTCAAGTTCCTGGGCAAGGTTTGACAACCACTTACCAAGGCTGGCTCAAGTTACAGGAAATGCAGAGCTTTCCTTTACAGCTGTGCATTGCCAATAGCTTACGCAGGGGCGTTATCGATGAGGCTGAAGCAGATCGTTATTCGCAGAGTGCGAACTTAATGGCGGGCTTCCAGCTTTCAGGGCTGGGTGAAATGGCCGAGGCTACACAATCATCTGATCGAATTATTCGCTTGTAGGCACCGCATGACATTAATTATAGTAAACTCAGCCCCAACACCTGACTTAGAGCCGATAGAACTACTACTAGCCTTGGCCGCATTTGAGCAAAATCCAAAGCTGCTATTATTAGGCCCTGGTATCTTTTATGCGAATACGCTGCAGCAAGAAAAGAAAGCTAACGGAAAAGCCGCAGGAAAAGTCCTCTCTGCTCTACCTATGTACGATTGCGAAGAAATTTTTATTAGCCAAAGTGACCTCGCCCAGCTATCTCTCACTCCAGATGATCTGCAGAGTTTTTGCAGTCTAGTCAGTGATGAAGAGATAAAACAATTAATTCACCAATCAAAACACTGCGTGACTTTTTAATGGCATTACATATTATCAAAAGCGGTCTAGTGACCGCAGTCCAACAAGTTAAGCGCATCTATCAAGAAGGTGACCAAATTCTTCTTATAGAAGATGGCTGCTATCTATACACCTTAGCCAAGCAAAGCTTCGATACCGTGTGCGCACTAACGGATCATATGAAAATGCGCGGGCTCTCAAGTAAGGCCGCTCAGCAAGGTATTGAACAGATAAGTTTCAAAGAGTGGGCGCTGCTCACTCGAAATCACCAGCAATCCACGACTTGGTAACCAGTATGCAAAATCTCAAAGTCGATAATGATGGTTTTTTATTGGACCATCTTAGCTGGAACGAAAATATCGCAATTCTGCTCGCCCAGAATGAAGGGATTGAACTCAGTCCACCACACTGGCAATTAATTCATTTGATTCGTGAATTTTATCAAGAATTCGATTTATCTCCTGCCATGCGCCCCCTTGCTAAGTATATAAAGCTTCATTTAAGCGCTGAACAAGCCAGTAGTATTTATTTACTGCAACTTTTCCCCAAAAGCCCAGCGAAGTATCTTGCCAAAATAGCCGGCTTACCCAGACCCGAGAATTGTTTATGATCATTACCAATACCGAACACAATGAATTCACCCAGTACGTAAGAATTCTAGCGCGCGGCCGTAATGCCAGCAGAGATATGAGTCAAGAAGAAGCAAAGCATGCCATGACGCTATTGCTAGAAGGTAAAGCGCTACCGGAGCAACTTGGGGCTTTTTTCATGCTAATGCGAGTGAAAGAAGAGTCACCAGAAGAGCTGGCAGGTTTCGCCCAAGCCTGCACGCCCTTATGGCAGGATTTATCCGCTGACATTATCTGGCCCAGTTATGCCGGTAAGCGTCGCCAGCCTTTATGGTATTTATTGAGCATGCAGCTCATTAAAGAAGCGGGTTACAGTATTTTAATTCATGGCGCACATAGCCATACGCAGGACCGCCAGTTCAGTGCTGATCTTTGCGAGGGCTTTGGTACACAAATAGCGTCGAGCCATCAACAGGCTGAGGATTTGATTAAACAACAAGGGATTGCGTACTTACCTTGCGACCTGCTACATGAAGAATTTCAAAACTGGCTAATGACCAAACATACCCTTGGCTTACGCTCGCCTATCAATACCCTACTGCGCTTAATTGCCCCTGATAATTGCACCGGTGTACAAAGCGTATTTCATCCAAATTATGGCAAAACTCATCAAGCTGCGTGTCAGTTAATTGGCAAAGAAGCGCTAATTATGAAAGGTGAAGGCGGAGAGTTTGAAATCAACCCTGAACGCACCACACAGTGCATTTACACCCATCGCGATGAGGTTGTAAAAATACCTGGGATTCAGTCCCACTTTGACGGCAAGCAGACCGCGCCTAATAAGCAGGCACTCATTGATTGTTGGAAAAATGAAAGCGATGAATATGGTTATCATGCAACACTCAGAACGACCGCCGCAGTATTGATGCTAAAAGACAAGGCACTGGACTTCCCACAAGCCCTCGCTAAGGCTTGTGACCTTTGGGCTAAGCGAAATAAAAATGCGTTTGGCTAATTGATTATTAGTTCAGTATTAAACCAAAAAAAAGGGCCATTAAAGGCCCTTTTTCATTATCTAAAGATTGAATATTATAAGCTCTTAAACCTTAAACTCGTTCGTTACCCTATGTAGGTTTCCAGAGATATCGACGAGAGATAAGCTAGCCTCCTCAACTTTTTGAATACTGCGCATTGCCGTTTCAGACGTTTCTTTAATGCCCAGTACATTTTCTTTAATTGAAAACGCTGCCCGCTCTTGCTCTTCTGCTGCCGTAGCAATCTGTCGGTTCATTTCATTAATGGCTTCAACCCGCTCAGTAATAGCTGCCAGCGACTCACCCGTCTTGGCGGCCTGCTCAACACTGGTCTGCGCACTTTGCTTGCTCTGACCCATAACTTCTACGGCGGAACGCGCAGCGGCCTGCAGTTCTTCAATGACTTTTTGAATTTCTTGAGTAGAGTCTTGAGTTCGAGACGCTAAGGTTCTTACCTCATCGGCAACCACGGCAAAACCCCTACCCTGCTCACCTGCTCGAGCCGCCTCGATTGCGGCGTTTAGGGCGAGTAAATTAGTTTGCTCAGCAATGCCTTTAATAACGTCCAGAATCGTCCCAACATTCTCAGTATCAGCCTCTAGCTTGCGAATAACCTCGCCAGCGCGCTCGACCTCTTCCGCCAAACCATTAATAGTCTCGACCGTTTTTGTGACAATCTCGCGGCCATCTTTCGCAGCTTTATCCGCCTGATTTGCTGCCTCAGAAGCTGAATTTGCATTACTTGAAACAGCCTTCACGCTGGTCACTAGCTCTTCTACGACGAAAGATACTTGCTCGGTCGCTTCATTTTGATTAGCAGAAATTTGCAACGTCTCACGTGTCAGGGTGCCAAGGTCGGAAGATAATGTGGTCAGTGGATTGATCGATTTTACGACATCGGTAATGCTGTTATGGAGTTTCTCAACAAACTGATTGAACCTATCCACCACATCACCCAACTCATCATTAGATGTTTTTTTAATGCGCTTGGTTAGATCGCCATCGCCACTCGCGATGTCTTTAAGCGAAGTTAATAGGCTTCTAAGCGCAGTACCAATGCTGCTGGTAATGCTCCAGCCGAGCAATACTAGAACGCTCACCGTAATACCGGTTACGAGCATGCCGAGGGTTAATGCTTTTGTTGTTGCAGAGTTGGATACCTCAACGGTTTGATTGAATTCAGACAGCGCTTTCACACTGAGTTTTTCCATTGAATCGTTAACTGTTTTCAAAGTGCTGTTCATATTATCAATCTTACTAGACATTTTACTCATATCCAGTGTGCCTGTGAGCATACCGTCAGAGACCTCATGAGCAATGGCATAATATTGATTGAACTGGCTGCGAAGTTTTTCATTCTCTTGGCTTTGATCCAACCAGAGTGTGATTATAGATTCGATGTTATTAAGAATTTCTTTCTTTAAGCCATTGGCGTTTTCAATGAACTCTTCTTCACCAGTACTGACAGCAGTATTGAGTAATTCTTTGATTTGGCGAAGCTTGACGAGATTGGCATCCGATTTTTGTACCACCGGGAAATAGACGTCACGCACCTTTTGGATGCGCTCACTGTTTTGTGAGTTAATGCTTGTATTCACTGCCAAGCTAACGGCCAGACCTAGAATTGCAGCGCTCGCTAAAGCAATGATTTTTACTTTAATACTTATATTGCTTAATAAACCCATGATTATCCTATTCTTTATGACTACATATTACATAAAGAATAGAACAACTTAAGGTTATTGCATTATTAAAGATGTCTAACGATATCTAGTTATGCCAATTGAGTTTTTCATGAAGCTTTACGACATCACCAATAATCGTCAATGTCGGTGCTGAAATAGCATTATTAGCAATAACATCTGATATTTCAGCCAAGGTGCTGGTATACACCTTTTGCTCGGGCAAGGTTCCCTTCTCAATCAGTGCAATCGGCGTATCCGCACTCATACCGTGCGCAATTAACTCTTGGCTAATATGGCTAATGCCGGTTAAACCCATATAAATCACCAGAGTTTGCTGCGGATGGATTAACTCATGCCAAGGCAAGTTCGCCGTTCCATCCTTTAAATGACCCGTAACAAAACGGACCGATTGCGCATAATCTCTGTGGGTTAGTGGTATGCCTGCGTAACTAGAGCACCCAGAAGCCGCGGTAATGCCTGGCACGACTTGAAAAGGAACTTGTTGCTCAGCCAGTAGTTCGATTTCTTCTCCGCCACGACCAAAGATGAAAGGATCCCCTCCTTTCAAACGTAATACGGTTTTGCCTAATTTAGCATGGTCAGCCAATAACTGATTAATATCCGCCTGAGGTACGGCATGATCGGCTTTAGCCTTGCCGACATAATGCATCTCAGCCTTGCTGTTGCAGTATTCCAAAATGGCTGGTGAAACCAGGCGATCGTAAAATACAACGTCAGCTTGCTGAATTAAACGCACGGCTTTCAATGTCAGTAAATCAGGATCACCCGGGCCGGCTCCAACTAGAAAGACTTCACCATTATGATTGTTCCCCGCGATTACCTGATCGCATATTTGCTGAGCTTGCTCTTCTTTTCCTGCCAATACTAAATTAGGCATCGCACTCGACATCAGCTTACGCCAGAGTTGCTGACGCTGTTTGCTATCACCATTGCTCGAACGAATCGTGCGCCGCAATGTTGCAACAAAACGGGCGAGCTGAGGAATTCTAGAAGATAACGCAGCATCCAGCTGATTACGCAAATAACGGGTTAACGCTGGGGATTCTGAAGCAGAAGAAATAGCGATCATTACCGGATTACGATCAATGATTGCCGGAAAGATAAAGTCACTATTGGCGGGGTCATCAGCAATGCTTACCGGGCAAGATAATGTTTTAGCCCAGTCCGCTATTTGCTGATTAACAGCAGCATCATCAGTCGCTGCCACTATTCGACATCCTGCCAAAACATGAGCTTGTTTAGCGAGCGAGTCGATATGCTGAATTTTATTTTCTTCAGCCAAGGCGGCTAAGCGAGCATCTAACGCGGGAGCCACCACAGTAATTGCGGTGGTGAACTTAATCAGTGTTTGAACTTTGCGCTGAGCTACCTGCCCACCGCCAAAAATAATGAATTTAACATCGTTGGAGCGGTGAAGCAGAGGTAGCCAGTTCATATTTATCCCTTATTTAGCCTTTGCATCTGAAGCGCCAATAACCGTGATACCACCCATATATGGGCGTAAAACGTCAGGAACAACAATAGAGCCATCTTCTTGCTGATAGTTTTCCAATACCGCGACCATAGTACGACCGACTGCTAGACCAGAACCATTCACCGTATGAACTAGCTCAGGCTTACCTGTTTCCGGATTTCTCCAGCGCGCCTGCATACGGCGAGCTTGGTAAGACTCAAAGTTACTGCAAGATGAAATCTCACGATACTTCTGCTGGCCAGGAAGCCAAACTTCCAAATCCAATGTCTTAGCCGCTGAGAAACCTAAATCACCACCACACAAGATCACTTTGCGGTAAGGTAAATCTAACTTCTGCAAAATAGTTTCAGCATTTAGAGTTAACTCTTCTAATGCCGCATCTGACTGAGAGGAATGAACGAATTGAACCAGCTCCACTTTATCAAACTGATGCTGGCGAATCATGCCGCGAGTATCGCGACCATAGCTGCCTGCTTCGCTGCGGAAGCAAGGCGTATGGCATACGTATTTCTGTGGCAATTCGCCATTCAAAATACTGTCACGGGCAATGTTCGTCACCGGTACTTCAGCCGTAGGAATCAAATAAAATTCCTGCTCGCCTTCAATTTTAAACAAATCTTCAGAAAATTTAGGCAGCTGTCCGGTACCAAATAATGATTCTTTATTCACCAAGTAAGGCGTATAGACTTCATCGTAGCCATGCTCATCAATATGCGTATTCAGCATGAACTGAGCAAGCGCACGATGTAAACGAGCCATTTGCCCTTTCATGACAACAAAGCGTGAGCCGGTAAGTTTTGTACCGGCTTCAAAATCCAAGCCGCCATTGGCTTCACCTAGATCAACGTGATCTTTAGGCTCGAAAGATAATTCTTTCGGTGTGCCCCAGGTTAAGACTTCAATATTGTCGTCTTCATCTTTGCCAGCGGGAACGTCAGACTGAGGGATATTAGGAATTGATAATAAAAAGTCCTTAACATCCGCTTCAGCGGCTTTTGCTTTCTTTTCTTCAGCAGCGATATTGTCGTTAAGCGAACCCATGACTTGAGCTTTTGCTTCGTCTGGCGTCATGCCTTGGCCGATTAATTGACCAATTTGCTTAGATGCTTTCTTTTTTTCAGCTTGCAGCTGTTGAGCCGCCGTTAGCGCAGCACTGCGTGCTTTATCTAATTGCTGGAATTTTTCGATGTCTAGATCGAAGCCTTTAATTTTAAGGCGGGCAGCTACATCGTCTAAATTTTCGCGGATTGTTCTAATGTCGAGCATGTGATTTTAAACCAATTGTTTTGTTAATATCATACCAAGCGCTGTTGCCAGCATGCAGCCAATTAAACTCAGGGCAATATAGGTTAAAAATGCCGTGATTCTACCCTGCTGCAAGAGGGTTAAACTTTCTAATGAAAAGGTAGAGAAGGTAGTAAAAGCCCCTAAAAAACCCACCATAATCAAGTGGCGATGAGCATCACCGCCGTAATCGTTTTCGACCAGCCATATATACGCTGCGCCAATGGCAAAGGAGCCTATCAGGTTCACACTTAAGGTGCCATAAGGATAGGCCTTTCCTATCCATTTAAATATCGCCGTCGCCAGGCTAAAGCGAGCCATTGCACCGAGTGCGCCACCAATACCGACCCAAAGCAAATTAATCATGATTACTTCCTGTTTCGTCACGGTAGCGTTGACGGCTCGAGGTCCTGTTCAACTCATCTAAATAGCGCAGCTTTTCAGCAATTTTTTGTTCTAACCCACGTTCAACAGGATAATAAAAACGCGTTTCTTTAATCTCTTCAGGGAAATAATTTTCTCCTGCCGCAAACGCATGCTCTTCGTTATGAGCATAGCGATAATCTTCACCATAACCTAGCTCAGCGCCCAGTTTAGTCGGCGCATTACGTAAATGCAGAGGCACATCATACGATGGTTGCTGTTTTACCAGCGCCATGGCCGCATTAAATGCCTTGTAAACAGCGTTGCTTTTTGCCGCGCAAGCCAAGTAACTAATCGCTTGTGCAATGGCCAACTCCCCTTCAGGCGAGCCTAAACGCTGCTGAACATCCCAAGCATTCAGGCAAGTGGCTAGCGCTCTAGGATCGGCATTACCCACTTCTTCACTGGCCATGCGTACGACGCGGCGCGCAATATAAAGAGGATCACAGCCACCGTCAATCATTCGAGCAAACCAGTATAGCGATCCTTGTGGATCTGATCCGCGAATCGACTTTTGCAGAGCAGAGATCTGATCATAAAAAGCATCGCCGCCCTTATCAAAGCGGCGAAAACTATTCTGCAAACTAGTAGCGACAATCGCCAGTGTAATGTGCTGATCGCTACACAGCTGACTGGCAATTTCTAATAAGTTGAGCGCGGTGCGTGCATCCCCATCAGCGGCATTCGCCAAAGTCGAGAGCACACCATCTTCGAGGGTAAACTGGTTTTTGAAGCCTACGTCGCTTTCGAGTGCACGCTGCAATACCGTTACTAAATCTTCACTAGGCATCGATTTTAGAACATAAACCCGGGCACGCGAGAGCAAGGCATTATTTAACTCAAAGGAAGGGTTTTCAGTAGTCGCGCCAATAAAAATAAAAGTGCCATCTTCCACATAAGGCAAAAAAGCATCTTGCTGACTCTTATTAAAGCGATGAACCTCATCGACAAAAAGCACCGTTCTTCTTTTCTGGGCTTGGTTTTGCTTAGCCTTGGCAACCACTTCACGAATTTCTTTAATGCCCGACATAACCGCACTCAGGGTCAAGAAGTCACATTCTTCACTTTGCGCAAGCAGTCGAGCGAGGGTTGTTTTACCTACGCCAGGGGGCCCCCACAATATCATGGAGTGCAGGCTTTTTTGATTGAGCATCAATCGCAACGGGCCGTTAGGCCCTAGTAGATGCGTCTGACCAAAATAATCATCCAGTGACTCTGGGCGTAAGCGTGCTGCTAGCGGAGCATGCTTTTGTGCCTGATCAGCATCCTGCTGTGCAAATAAATCGTTACCCGCCATGAATCAATAGCTGCCTTGTCGACCATCAATAACATCAATGCCTTTAGGAATAACAAAGGTAAAAATGTCGTTATTGAGTTTGGGGTTGTTGAGGACGTCATTAAAGCTAATATCGGTTACTTGCCCAGAGGCATCGCGGATGATCATCTGCGTCAGCGGTTGCTGTGTATCCAGCTTATTAAAGCTTAATTCGAGCGAGTCAAACAGCTGCGTACTATCTTTCGGCTGCAATATAAAAACAATCGCATTGTCGCTAGGGGCTTGAGTAATAATGAAATCATCATCAATCGCACTAACATCACCACCGAGCAATAAAGCAGGAGTCTCTGACAAGCGATTATCCATGTCTTTAATGCTGACTTGTTCTAAATCAGCGTCGTAAATCCAAAGAGACTTGCCATCAGAGATAACCAGCTGCTCATAAATCCCTTCTGTTTTCCAACGTAACTTACCCGGCTTCTGAACCTGCATAAAACCTTCGACTTTTTGCAAAGTATTGCCTAAGCCGTCTTGAGTCAGTTGTATAAAGCGGGCTGAAAAGCTATTGATTTTTTCAAGCTGCTGCTGAAGATTTTTTACAGCATGGGCTGTATTAGCAACAGGCTGGCTGATGACTTCAATCGAATCACTCGCGGTCGCAAGGCTAGCAATAGAAAGTCCGGTAAAAGAAAGGCTAATAGCCAGACCTAAAGTAACAAATTTATTCACAATGTATCCAATTTTAATGATTAACCGGCGCTGGCGCGAGAACTTCACGACTGCCGTTATGAGCTGCTTGGGAGACAACCCCACTCGCTTCCATCGTTTCTACTAAGCGAGCAGCACGGTTGTAGCCTATGCGTAATTTTCTCTGTACTGATGAGATAGATACTTTGCGAGCCTCGGTGACAAACGCAACCGCTTGGTCATATAAGTCATCTTTCTCATCACCGCCTTCTAACGTCAGACCTACGGGCTCAGTCGTCTGGGTAATCTCTTCAATATAATTTGGCTCGCCCTTAGTTTTCCATTCGGCGACGACACGATGCACTTCATCATCATCAACAAAAGCGCCATGTACACGCACAGGAATACTGGTGCCAGCGGGCTGGAATAGCATATCGCCATGGCCTAATAACTGCTCCGCCCCACCTTGATCTAAAATGGTACGGGAATCGATTTTAGACGATACCTGAAACGCAATTCGGGTAGGTACATTGGCTTTAATTAGACCGGTAATAACATCCACAGAAGGTCGCTGAGTTGCCAGGATCAAGTGAATTCCCGCGGCCCGCGCTTTTTGTGCAATACGGGCAATCAACTCTTCTACCTTCTTACCAACTGTCATCATCATGTCGGCGAATTCATCAACAATCACCACAATGTAGGGCAAGGTCTCAAGCGTCGGCGGCGTCGTATCAAAGCTCTGATCAATTTGCCAGATAGGGTCCGGAATGGGTTTGCCTTCATCAATAGCTGCTTTCACTTTAGCATTGAAACCCGCGACATTACGCACGCCTAAGGCCGCCATCAATTGATAGCGACGTTCCATTTCTTCAACGCACCAGCGCAAGCCATTGGCCGCAAGATTCATGTCAGTGATCACCGGTGTCAACAGATGAGGGATGCCTTCATAGACAGAAAGCTCGAGCATCTTTGGATCAACCATGATTAAGCGTACTTCATCAGGGGTCGATTTATACAATAAGCTAATGATCATGGCGTTGACGCCAACCGACTTACCCGACCCCGTCGTACCGGCGACTAATAGATGCGGCATTTTAGCCAGATCAGTCACCACCGGATTACCGGCGATGTCGTGGCCAAGAGCGATGGTTAACGGTGATTTTGACTTATCAAAATCTTCAGACGAGAGCACCGAAGATAATCGAACCATAGCGCGGTTTTCATTCGGAATTTCAATCCCCATAACCGATTTACCAGGAATAACCTCAACCACACGGACGCTGTTCATCGACATTGAGCGTGCCAAATCAGTAGCAATGCCTGAGACTTTACTTGCTTTGGTGCCGGGAGCAGGCAGGATTTCAAAGCGAGTAATAACCGGTCCTGGTGCAACCGCAACCACTTCAACCTTAATGTTGAAATCCGCTAGTTTTTGCTCCAACAGGAGTGATAGCTCTTCTAATCGGGTCTTCGAATAGCCGACTTCTTGATTTTCATCAGCGGGGTCAAGCAAGGCGATCGATGGCAGTGGGTTACCATCCGCAAATAACGAACCTTGTAGGTCCCGCACCGCTCGCTCGCTCGGCTTAGACTCGCGCTTCTCTAGCGGCTCAATTTTAACTTCTTTACTGAGGCTAGGCAGCGCCTTGCTGGCTTGTGTCTTTAACTTGTCAGCCAATTTTGCGATACCTACTTTTGGCTCGTCAATTGATTCTAGCGGCGGCGCTATTGGTACAGGCTTAATCTGTGGCTGACTGATAATAGGCGGCTTGCGCTGAGATTGGATCAGTAGATCGGGCTCAGTTCTTGGCTTCAAACCAAGGTTAAGTTTGTTCTCTTTTCTGCACTCAAGCCAAGTCGTTAGTTTGGCCTTAGTTTGCTGAGCATACTGCGTAATGACTCTCGCAGTCTTCAGTATAAAGCGACCAATACGGTCGAAAACTGCCAGCCACGAGAACTCCCAAAATAGCATAGAGCCAATACACAGAATAAGTGTGAGTAATATTCCGCCGCCTAAGGTGCTAAATAAGGCCACTGTAATGCCTGCGATACTCTGCCCTATCATGCCGCCAGATCCTGCAGGCAGCTCAGAAACGCTGAATATGCTGAGTTCTATTAGCGCAGCGAGAGAAAAAACGGAAAGGAAAAAGCCCAGTAAGCGCAATAGCCAAATAGGTGCAGATGACTGCGGCTGACGGCTTCTAAATATTTGTACGACCTTACCGGCCGCCAATAAAGGGATAATATAGGCCAGATAGCCGAGAGCATGCAAAAGGCCGTCAGCGAGATACGCGCCAACAGGTCCGCCGGCATTTTGAAAACGACTGCTAGCGCCTGCTGTAGACCAACCATTATCAAGAGGTGAGTAAGTAATTAAGGATAAAAGAATATACAAACAAAGGGCTATAAGAGATAAAAGCGCCAAATCCTGTTTGAAATTACGTTCCTTTTTTTCTAGTTTTTCTGCTGCCAAAGCAGGTATCCTTAATAATAACAATAGATTGGCACAGTCTATCACGCATTTTCCTACAATATAGCCCTCTGCAAGGCTTCTGAACAAATAGAGCTTATGATTGATTGGTTACAAGAAGATTTAGCCCCGCACTTCCCCAAAACTGAGACTGCCCAGCAAGAGCCGAATGGGCTACTAGCCGCGGGAGGCTTACTATCCCCTGCATGGTTGACGACGGCCTATCGCCGCGGAATATTCCCTTGGTATGATGACGAAAGCCCTATTCTTTGGTGGAGCCCTGCGCCGCGCATGGTATTAAAAGCCGAGCACTTTCACCTAGGCAGAACGGTGCGTAAATTAATGCGTAAAAGTGATGTCAAAATCAGCTGCGACCTGGCCTTCTCTGAGGTTATTTATCAGTGCGCGCAACCCAGAGAAGAGGAAGAAGGTACCTGGATTACTGAAGAAATGGAGCAAGCCTACATTCGGCTCAATGCGAATGGCATTAGTCACTCAGTCGAATGCTGGAACCCTGCCGGCGAGCTCATTGGTGGTTTATATGGTTTGCAGATCAATAAAGTTTTTTTCGGTGAGTCGATGTTCAGTCGTGCCAGTAATTCCTCGAAATTGGTTTTCGCCTATTTTGCTGATTTTCTATTCAGCTGCGGCATTATTATGATTGATTGTCAGATGCACAGTGATCACATGGCGCAGTTCGGTGCGAGCGAGATTGAGCGCGCTGAGTTTGAAGAGCTGCTAGACTACGCGAGCAATGAAATACTTAACATTAACTACCCTACTTTTCTAACTGAATGATACTGAATATGCACTATGAGTGAGTCATCATTAATGTTTTATCGCCATACGGAAGATAGTGATTGCGGCTATCTTCCAAACAGGCAAAGCAACAGTATTTTTATCGACCCGGATAGCGAGCCGACAAAAGATCAGCTCAACATGCTTCATCTGCAGGGCTTTCGCCGCAGCGGCAAGCTTGTTTACCGACCGCAATGCCCCGACTGTGACGCCTGCCACTCATCACGCATTATAAATAGTGAATTTGAAGCCAGTAAAAACCAGAAAAAGGCGATAAAGCGCAATCAAGATTTGCGCTTACGCTGGGTTGAGGCTGAATTTCAAACAGAGCACTATGAACTTTATGAGCGCTACATCGCCCAGAGACATCAAGATGGAGAGATGTTTCCCGCCAATCAAGACCAGTACCAAGGCTTTCTGATAGAGGGGCACGGCACGCATAAGTTTCTAGAAATCCGTGATAGCGAAGATACCTTAATAGCCTGCTGCGTCGTTGATATTTTTTACGATGGATTATCAGCGATCTATAGTTACTTTGACCCCCAGCAACCTAAGCGTTCCCTGGGGCGCTTTATTATCCTTGCGCTGATCAGTCAGGGGCAAAAAATGGGCTTGCCTTATACTTATCTCGGCTATTGGATCAAAGATTCAAGCAAAATGAACTATAAAGCAGATTACCAGCCGCTAGAGGTATATAATGGTGAATTGTGGCGAAGGTTGATCTCTAATCAGTCTATATGAATATAAGCCTTTGCTTATTAGTAATTTTTAAGGCAGAATTCGCCCGCATTATATACTGTCAACAGGTGAAGAATGGCAAAAGATGACCATATTGAAATGGACGGAGAGGTTATTGATACCCTTCCGAATACTATGTTCCGTGTTAAGTTGGAAAACGACCACGTTGTAACAGCTCACATTTCAGGAAAGATGCGTAAAAACTACATTCGCATCTTGACCGGCGATAAAGTAAAGGTGGAATTAACACCTTACGACCTTAGTAAAGGCCGTATTACTTACCGCGCACGTTAAAAGCAAAAAGGCCGGTTAGCTTAGCTAACCGGCCCTTTTTTTGCCTGCGATTTGAGTAAACGTCCCAGCTACACTCGTTATAAACAAGCATAGCCAGTAGCGTAATACAGGAAAGGATGCCTAGGCGACAACCTCTTCTACGACCAAATGCAGCTCTATGCCATCTTTGGCATCGTTCAAGCAAACATCGACTTCACCACCCCCTTCAAGATCACCAAACAGAATCTTTTCAGCCAGCGGCTTCTTAAGCTTCTCTTGAATTAGGCGATTCATTGGGCGAGCACCCATCTTTTCATCATAGCCATTTTCAGCAAACCAATCTCGGGTTTCGTCATCAATGTGCATATGAACTTTCTTATCATCCAGCTGCGCTTGCAGTTCGACCAAGAATTTATCAACCACAAACATAATATTGTCTCGGGTTAGCGAGGCAAACTGAATGATTGAATCCAAACGGTTGCGGAATTCAGGTGTAAACTGCTTACGAATAGCTTCCATACCGTCAGACGTATGATCCTGATGAGAGAAGCCAATCGAACGACGACTGATCGTTTCAGCACCGGCATTGGTCGTCATAATCAAGATAACATTACGGAAATCTGTTTTACGACCATTGTTGTCGGTGAGCGTACCATGATCCATTACCTGCAGAAGCAGGTTAAAGACTTCTGGGTGCGCCTTCTCAATTTCATCGAGCAGCAGCACGCAATGAGGATTCTTATTAACCGCTTCAGTTAATAAGCCACCCTGATCAAAACCAACATAACCCGGAGGCGCACCAATTAGGCGAGAAACCGTATGGCGCTCCATATACTCCGACATATCAAAGCGCAGTAGCTCCATACCCATCACCTTAGCCAACTGACGACTCACTTCTGTTTTACCGACACCCGTAGGGCCAGCAAACAAGAAAGATCCGGTTGGTTTCTCAGGTGAATTCAAGCCTGCGCGCGATAATTTAACCGCTGCAGAGAGTGTAGTAATGGCTTCATCCTGCCCAAATACTACCATTTTCAGCTTATCTTCTAAGCCAAATAACAACTCTTTATCGGAAGCCGATACACTCTTCGGTGGAATTTTAGCAATCGCTGCCACAATGGCCTCGACATCATGCACACCAATTACTTTTTTACGCTTATTTGCTGGCAATAAGCGCTGACTTGCCCCCGCTTCATCAATCACATCAATCGCCTTATCGGGCAAATTGCGATCAGTAATGTAGCGGTCCGCTAGTTCTGCGGCGGCGCGTAAAGCTTTATCCTGATACTTCAAATCATGATGCTCTTCAAAGCGAGACTTCAAGCCTTTAAGGATTTGATAAGTATCTTCAACGCTGGGCTCACCCACATCTACTTTTTGGAAACGGCGCGTCAAGGCGCTGTCCTTTTCAAAGATGCCGCGGAATTCAGTAAAGGTAGTCGACCCCATACAGCGAATATCACCGCTACTTAACATGGGCTTAAGTAAGTTTGAAGCATCCATGACACCACCAGATGCTGCACCGGCACCAATAATGGTATGAATTTCATCAATAAACAAAATCCCGTGTGGCTGTTTTTTCAACTCGGCTAGCAGTGCCTTGAAGCGTTTTTCAAAATCACCACGATACTTAGTACCGGCTAATAATGCGCCCATATCGAGACTGTAAACAACCGCATCAGCAATAACATCAGGTACTTCTTTATCAACGATGCGCTTGGCTAAACCTTCGGCGATGGCTGTTTTGCCCACGCCAGAATCACCCACCAATAAAGGATTGTTTTTGCGGCGGCGCGCCAGAATTTGAACAACACGATTAACTTCGAATTCGCGACCAATAAGGGGATCGATCAGCCCTTCTTTTGCCTGACGATTAAGGTTGGTAGCATAGCCTTCTAGTGCGCTTTTGCTGCCAGACTCTTGGCCATCATCATCGGCTTCTAAAATATGTTCGTTCTGCTCATCTTGCCCCGGTACTTTAGCAATACCGTGAGAGATGAAATTGACCACATCAATGCGGGCAATATTTTGCTGCTTAAGAAAATAAACCGCTTGGCTTTCTTGCTCACTAAAAATAGCGACGAGAACGTTAGCGCCAGTGACCTCTGATTTTCCTGAAGACTGCACATGAAAAACTGCACGCTGTAAAACACGCTGAAAACCAAGAGTTGGCTGCGTCTCGCGTTCGTCATCTTGCTCTTGAATTAAAGGGGTTGTGGAATCCACAAACTCCATAAGATCCTTACGTAATTTCGCTATATCCGATCCGCACGCATTGAGTACAGCTAGCGCGGCATCGTTGTCTAATAAAGACAGTAGCAAGTGTTCAACCGTCATAAACTCATGACGCTTAACCCTAGCCTCTTTGAATGCATCATTTAACGTTTGCTCAAGCTCTCTATTCAGCATAATGCCTCCGGAGTAAAATATCTTTAATCATCATCATCTGTGGGGACAACCTCACACATTAATGGGTATTGGCACTCTCTAGCGTAATCATTGACCATCGCAGCTTTGGTCTCAGCAATGTCCTTGGTAAAAACACCGCAAATGGCCGCACCCTTATTATGAACAGTCATCATGATTTGTGTTGCCTGCTCACCCGACTTGCCAAAGAAGGCTTGTAGTACTTCGACTACAAATTCCATTGGCGTATAATCATCGTTTAACATTAAGACCTGATGCATTGCTGGTGGTTTCAATTTTGGCTTTGCAGTTTCTACAGCCAAATTACCATCATCAATATGGTCGTCTTCTTGTAATCTTAGTTGAGATTTCAACATCTTACCGACTTTCACTTAGTGTATTGAAGGATATGGGGGTAAAACCCTCACTTTAAAGTAAATAATACCAAGCTAGGGCCAATTGCCCTAGAACTCTTGACCTTTAAGATTAAGGCTTTTATTGTAGAAACTTACTAATTAGCCTATTTGGTGAAGTTAATACGAAAGAACTCAATACCCATACTTTCGTATTATGTTGTCTTGCTCTAGTCGTTCGGCCAGGGAGAAAAGTTATGTCTACAGGGAATGTTGCTGAAATTACAGTCGGTACAGTGACCGGAACCGTTAAATGGTTTAATAATGCCAAAGGTTACGGATTTATTGTTGCTGATGGTGAAAACGAGGATATGTTTGCGCATTATTCTGCGATCACAATGGAAGGCTACAAAACACTAAAAGCGGGCCAAGCGGTTACCTTTGATACTAAAGCGGTTGAAAATGGCATTCATGCTATCAATATTGCAACTGTCGAAGCTGTCAGTGCAAATACCGATGAGCGAATAGAAGAACAAGCTGAAGCTTAATTAAGTGCAGTAAATAGCAGACACAAAAAAGGCGAGTATCTGGCTCGCCTTTTTTGTGTCTGCTGATAACTAATGCATCAGGAAGATATTAAACCGCATCAATAATACGATTCAATGTTTTACTTGGGCGCATTATTTTCTCTGCTTTAACGACATCTAAGTGATAATAACCACCCAAATCTACCGCAGTACCCTGAGCGTGACTTAACTCAGCAATAATGTCGGCATGAAACTCTGCCAAGTCATCATTCAACTTAGTAAAAGTTGCCTTCAACTCAGCATCTTCATCTTGGGTAGCCAAATACTCTGCCCAATAAGTCGCCAAGTAGTAATGGCTGCCGCGGTTATCAACCTCACCCACCTTACGTAGAGGCGAGCGGTCATGATCCAAGAAACGGCCCGTTGCTTGGTTTAACGTTTTAGCCAACGTTAACGCTTTCGGGTTCTGAGTTTTTTGACCAAGATCTTCTAAAGAAACAGACAGTGCCAAGAATTCACCCAGTGAATCCCAACGCAAGTGCCCTTCTTCAGACAATTGCTGTGCGTGCTTAGGTGCAGAACCACCTGCGCCGGTCTCAAACAAACCACCACCGGCTAATAAAGGCACGATAGAAAGCATTTTGGCGCTAGTGCCTAGCTCTAAGATCGGGAATAAATCAGTCAAGTAGTCACGCAATACATTGCCGGTAACAGAAATCGTATCTTCGCCGGCTTTAACACGAGCCATAGTGAAACGAATCGCATCAACAGGCGACTTAATTAAAATTTCAAGCCCTGCTGTATCGTGATCTTTCAAATAACCGGTCACAATCTCAATGAGATTCGCATCATGCGCACGTTTAGGGTCTAGCCAGAATATAGCTGGCTGGCCCGTATCTTTAGCGCGTTTAACCGCAAGTTTAACCCAGTCTTGAATCGGTGCGTCTTTGGTCTGGCACATGCGCCAGATATCGCCCACTTCAACAGCATGCTCAAGCAAGGTATCACCTGCCTGATTAATAACGCGAATAGTACCGGCTTCTTCAAGAATAAACGTCTTATCATGAGAACCGTATTCTTCTGCTTTCTGTGCCATTAGGCCAACGTTTGATACGCTGCCCATTGTGGTTACATCGAAAGCCCCGTTCTCTTTACAGAATAGAATCGTTTCTTGAAAAATCTCAGCATAGCAGCGATCAGGAATCATCGCTTTAGTATCATGCAGGTTACCGTCAGTACCCCACATTTTACCTGAAGCTCGAATGGCTGCTGGCATGGAGGCGTCAACAATTACATCACTTGGAACGTGCAAGTTAGTAATGCCACGATCAGAATCTACCATCGCCAGCGCTGGGCGTGTTGCATACACTGCCATAATCGCCGCTTCAATCTCTTCTTTTTGCGCCGCTGGCAAACTTTCAATCTTGGCGTAAACATCGCCTAGACCATTAGTTTCATCAATGCCTAGATCAGCAAATACATCAGCATACTTTTCAAACACATCCTTAAAGTACACAGTCACAGCATGACCAAACATAACTGGGTCAGAAACCTTCATCATGGTTGCTTTTAGGTGTAAAGAAAGCATGACGCCGTTCGCTTTAGCATTCTGCATCTGAGCTTCGAAGAAGGCGCGCAACGCTTTTGAACTCATCACAGATGAGTCAATGACTTCGTTAGCCTGCAAAGCTGTCTTAGCTTTTAAAACTTCAATGCTGCCATCGGCTTTAATAAGCTCAATGCGTACATTATCTGCTTTAGGCAAAACAGCTGACTGTTCACTGCCGTAAAAATCACCACTCGTCATATGAGCAACGTG
Source organism: Oleispira sp. (assembly GCA_036960605.1). Classification (GTDB taxonomy): domain Bacteria; phylum Pseudomonadota; class Gammaproteobacteria; order Pseudomonadales; family Oceanobacteraceae; genus Oleispira. Next base: position 384,220 of record JBALXI010000001.1, read on the forward strand.
TGATGCTGAATCTTTTGCCCAATCACCCATGGAGTGAGGGTTCTTCTTAGCGTACTGTTTAACCGGATCTGCTACACGACGATCGGAGTTGCCTTCGCGTAATACAGGGTTAACCGCGCTACCCAAGATTTTGCCATAGCGAACTTTAATTTCAGCTTGGGCATCGGTCTCAGGATCTTCTGGGTAATCAGGCACATCGTAGCCCTGACTTTGCAGCTCTTTAATAGCAGCAACCAATTGCGGTACTGAAGCACTGATATTGGGTAGCTTAATGATATTGGCTTCAGGGGTTTGAGCAAGCTTACCCAATTCTGCCAATGCGTCTGAGCGTTGCTGGTCAGCCGCTAGATTATCCGGGAAATTAGCAATAATGCGTCCTGCTAGAGAAATATCACGCGTTTCAATGGTGATGTCAGCAGTTTTTGCGAATGCTTGAATAATAGGCAATAGCGAAAACGTCGCTAGTGCTGGAGCTTCATCTGTTTCAGTATAAATGATCTTAGGAATTTGCTTGGTCATTATTTGTCCTAGTATTCTTTGGCTGTATCGCCACTAGCCTTAGAAAGACGACTTTTGGCCGACTTCGTATCTTCGGGCCTATCAGGCATAACAAAGGTCACTTTTGGTCACCTTTTTGGACTCATTTAAGTATTAAATACAAAAAAATGAGTTATAGCGGGCACGAATATTAACACGCAATGGTATAATCAACAGGCTTTTATGTAGTATTTCTACAGCAAAAGCTTATTATTTATACAATATTGTAGTATTTGGTAGTTTCTTTACAAGGTTTCGTCTTTTTATGCCCAATCTCATTCTTTTTAACAAGCCTTTTAACGTGTTGTCGCAGTTTTCGGCACACGAAGGCAAGATTACGTTAGCGAAATACATAAAAACCAAAGGTTTTCATCCTGCCGGTCGCCTGGATTATGATTCCGAAGGTTTAATGCTACTGACCAACGAAGGTGCCCTACAACATCAGATTAGTCACCCAAGCCACAAACTGCCAAAAACTTATTGGATTCAAGTCGAAGGCGAAGTGACTAAAGATGCCCTTGAGCAACTGCGTAACGGCCTAAGACTCAGTGATGGCATGACCGCACCGGCCAAAGTTAAGCAGATGGCGTCGGTAAAAATTTGGCCTCGCAACCCACCTATTCGTCCACGCGAAGGTCAAGTGACGAGCTGGATTCAGCTAACAATAGTAGAAGGCAGAAATCGCCAAGTACGCCGCATGGCTGCTGCTGTCGGTCTACCTTGCTTACGCCTAGTGCGCATGCAGGTCGGCGAATGGTCGATTAAAGGCCTTAAACCGGGTGAATCACGTGAAGATACCGTGCGCTTGCCGAGTGAATCCGTAAAGCAAGCGACCAGCGGCGCAACTAAAAAGAACGTTGATAAAAAATTCAACGGCAACGCGACGCGCAGTAAGTACAAAAAGAACAGCCGCTAGTGACTGAGCGCTGGACACCCCACGCAACCGTGGCGACGATTGTAGAAAAAGACGGTAAATTCTTATTAGTAGAAGAGAAGCGTCTTATTAATAAGCAAGGTGACTTTGGCATTGTCTACAATCAGCCTGCGGGGCATGTCGATCAAGGCGAATCGATTATGGCTGCGGCCATGCGTGAAACCTTAGAAGAAACTCGCTGGCAGGTTAGGTTAAAACACCTAATCGGCATCTATATCTTCACTGCACCGGCGAATGGCGTGACTTATCATAGATACTGTTTTGCAGCAGAAGCGATAAAGCACCAACCATTAAGCCAACTTGATGATGGTATACTCGATGCTAAGTGGTTTAGCTGGGATGAAATCCAACAATTGGATAATCTCCGCAGCCCCCTTGTAAAGCGCTGCTTGCAAGACCATATAGATGGCAAGCAATACCCGCTCGATCTTATTTACGAACACACTATTTAAGCAGCTGATTTTAATTAACTGGTTTATATTAAATAGTTTACGACTTAGAAGAAGAACATGATTAACAAGCCTAAAGAAGAAACCCTAGTCATTGTCGGCATGTCCGGCGGTGTTGATTCCTCCGTATCTGCCCTGCTTTTGCAACAACAAGGCTATCAGGTGGAAGGCTTGTTCATGAAGAACTGGGACGAAGATGACGGTACCGATTATTGTACTGCCATGGACGATCTTGCCGATGCGCAAAAGGTGTCCGACAAGCTCGGTATGAAACTTCATACTGCGAACTTCGCAAGTGAATACTGGGACAATGTTTTTGAGCATTTCCTAGAAGAATACAAGGCCGGCCGCACCCCGAATCCCGATATCCTCTGCAATCGTGAAATCAAATTCAAAGCCTTCTTAGATTATACCAAGGTACTTGGCGCCGACTATATTGCAACGGGTCACTACGTGCGTCGTCACGATGTTGAAATCACCGATAGCGAATCCGGTGAAAGCACTCAACAAGCAGAGCTGTTACGCGGCATTGATGGCAACAAAGACCAAAGCTACTTTTTACATGCAGTAGCCGGTACTGAAATTGCGCAAACGCTATTCCCGGTGGGCGAACTAGAAAAGCCAGAAGTACGCCGCATTGCCGAAGAACACGACCTAGTAACGCACAACAAAAAAGACTCTACTGGCATCTGCTTTATCGGCGAACGTCGCTTTAAAGACTTTTTGCAGCAATACCTACCAGCGCAGCCAGGTATCATCGAAACCCCTGAAGGCATCGTCATCGGTAAGCATCAAGGGCTTATGTATCATACTTTAGGTCAGCGCCAAGGCTTAGGCATCGGCGGCCTTAACGGCTACTCCGATGATCCTTGGTACGTGGCACAGAAAGATCTAGAAAGAAATGTACTGGTTGCCGCCCAAGGCAAGAACCACCCCATTCTATTCTCACACTCACTGACCTCGCAGCAGATTTACTGGGTAAACGAAGAGCCTGAGCTGCCACTTAATTGCACCGCTAAGGTTCGCTATCGTCAAGCCGATCAAGAATGCAGCGTTAGCAAAGACCAGCAAGGCCAGTATCATGTCGTCTTCAAAGAACCGCAGCGCGCAGTAACACCTGGGCAAAGCGTGGTCTTTTATGTCGGCGAAACCTGCCTAGGCGGCGGTGTGATCGAACAGACTCAAGTCGATCCCGATCGTCCTATCAAATTTTAAAGCAGTAACCTAAAACAATGAGTCAAATTAATAAACACGAACAACAGACGATCGCCTTGGCTGCTATCTTCCAAGCGGCAAGCCTAGTTGAGCAACTTGCGCGTACCGGAGAAATCCCCGCGCCTGAGTTAGAACTGTTAATCACCAGCCTGTTTAAGCAAAACAGCCACAGTTTTGATGATGTCTACGGCCCAAAGCCCAACCTACAAGCCGGTTATCACGGAATTTGTAAGTTAATGGGCAGTGATGCGACTAAGTTGAAGCAAGACATTAAGCCCGACGTTATGCGCTACGCACTCAGCATCGTTCATCTAGAAAGTCGCTTACGTAAGAATGGCCATATGATGAGTCAATTGGGTGAAAGCATTCAGTCCAGCTCACGTCAGGTCGAACACTTCCATATCACCCATGAAAGCGTTATAGGCAGCCTTGCCGATACTTATAAGCAAACGTTGAGCACCTTATCTTTCCGCATCAAGGTCGCGGGCAATCCGCAGATCCTGCAAAACAGCCATAATGCCAACAAGGTTCGAGCCTTATTATTGGCCGGAATTCGGGCTGCAATCTTATGGCGACAGGTCGGTGGCCGCCGCTGGCACCTGCTGTTCAACCGCAAACGTTACATCAAGGATGCACAAGGCCTGCTTTTCAGGTAAAATGCGCGCCTTAATTTTCCAGTTACACTTTAATCTACTGACGAGAAGCGAATCCTATGGAACTTTCTGCACTAAGCGCAATTTCCCCGATTGATGGCCGTTATGGCAGCAAAACTCAAGAATTACGTTCGATCTTTTCAGAATTCGGTCTTATCCGTTGTCGTGTAGAAGTAGAAATCCGTTGGTTACAGCGTTTAGCTGACCATGCAGAAGTAGGTGAAATCGCACCTTTTAGCACCGAAGCGAATGCACAGCTAGATGCTATCGTAGCTAACTTCTCAGAAGCAGATGCGCAGCGCATCAAAGACATTGAAGCCACCACCAATCACGATGTGAAAGCGGTTGAATACTTCATAAAAGAAGCCATCGAAGGCAATACTGAGCTATTAGCGGTTTCTGAATTCGTACACTTTGCTTGTACCTCTGAAGACATCAACAACCTATCTCACGCGCTAATGCTTAAAGCAGGCCGTGAAGAGGTAGCTTTGCCATACATGCGCAAAGTAGCCAATGCCATTCGTGGTCTTGCTCATACGTACGCTGAATTACCAATGCTTTCACGCACCCACGGTCAGACGGCTTCTCCTACTACGCTCGGTAAAGAAATGGCGAACGTGGTTGCACGTTTAGAGCGCCAGATCGCTCAACTAGAATCTGTACCGCTACTAGGTAAGATCAACGGCGCCGTCGGTAACTACAACGCACACCTTTCTGCCTACCCTGCTATCGACTGGGAAGAAAACGCCAACGTATTTATCACGTCATTGGGCCTAACACTAAACCCATACACGACTCAGATTGAGCCACACGATTACATCGCAGAAATGTTTGATGCCATGGCACGTTTCAATACGATCCTAATCGATTTCAACCGTGATATCTGGGCTTACATTTCAAATGGTTACTTCACCCAGAAGACCATTGCCGGCGAAGTAGGTTCTTCTACCATGCCACACAAAGTTAACCCAATTGACTTCGAAAACTCTGAAGGCAACCTAGGCATGGCAAACGCCATCATGGGCCACCTTGCACAGAAGCTGCCAATCTCTCGCTGGCAGCGTGACCTGACTGACTCCACTGTTCTGCGTAACATGGGTGTTGGCTTTGGTTATAGCTTAATTGCTTATCAAGCCGTATTGAAAGGCGTTAGCAAGCTTCAAGTTAACGAAGCTAACATCGCTGCAGACCTAAACAACGCTTGGGAAGTATTGGCTGAGCCAGTACAAACAGTAATGCGTCGTTTCGGCATCGAAAAGCCATACGAAAAGCTTAAAGCCGTAACACGTGGCAAAGCCATCACTAAAGAAATCATGGCTGAGTTCATCGAAACGTTAGACATGCCAGCTGAAGCCATTGCCGAATTGAAAGCAATGACGCCAGCATCTTATGTAGGTAATGCAGCAGATCAAGCCAAAGCGGTTTAATCCAAGCAAAGCAAATAAGGGCATCCCACAACGGATGCCCCTTTCCTCTTCCCCCCCTTTTTTCTCCCCCGCTTTTCATCTTGTCTTTCCTCTGTGAGCGAAGCGCTCTGTGCCCTCTGTGGTTATTCGCTTTTAGTTTTAGGCTAGCTGACGAAGCTGCTTTAATTATTAAAGAAACAAAAAAGCGGTTTAACCACAGAGGTCACAGAGTACACAGAGGAAAAGCTAATAAAAAAAGCTGAAACCCTGTATTATGCGCCGCATTAACAAACAAGCAGACGGTGACTCATAGTGAATATTCTAGGCAACATCAGCAAAGAGCAATTTCTAAAAGAATATTGGCAGAAGAAGCCTCTCCTCATCCGTCAGGCCTATCCTAATTTTGAGCCATTGATTCCTGCTGACGAACTCGCAGGCATGAGCCTCGAAGAAGAAATCGAATCGCGCATCATTCTAGAAAACGGCCCAGACTCACCTTGGCAGTTACTGAGCGGCCCATTCGAAGAAGAGACTTTTGGCACGCTACCAAAAGACAAATGGACCCTGCTTATTCAAGGCGTCGATCAATGGGTGCCGGAAGCCGCTGACTTGCTACAAGACTTCAACTTTATCCCTAACTGGCGTATCGACGATCTAATGATCAGCTTCGCCACCGACGGCGGCAGCGTCGGTCCACACTACGACCAATATGACGTATTCCTACTGCAAGCCGAAGGACAGCGCGAATGGCGCATTGGCCAAATGTGCAGTGAGCAAGATGAATTCTTAAAAGAAACCAAGTTACGCTTATTAGCCAAGTTCGAAGAAACCGAACGCTGGGTACTTGAGCCAGGCGACATGCTTTACCTACCGCCTCGCCTAGCCCATTACGGCATCTCTCAAGGTAATGGCCAAACTTACAGCATCGGCTTTCGAGCGCCTAGCCAGAGCGAACTCATGCACAGCTTGGTCGATCAAATAGACGCCAGCAGCAATGAAGATCAACGCTATGGCGACCCTGATCTAGCCTTGCAAGAAAACAGCGGTGAAATTAGCGAAGCTGCATTACAGCAAGTGCGTGACTTTATGACACAAGCCCTGGCCGATCCGGTACTGCTTAGCGATACCATTGGCAAGCTAATGACAGAGTCGAAATATGCCCAGGAAGTAGATCCAGAGGATGATAAAAAAGGCTCAAATTACGACTTGACCGACCTTAAGTATGATCTGCAAGCTGTTGATATACAAAGAGAATTGCAATCTCGATTCGCTTACAATAGCAATCAAGCAGACATCAGCTTCTATGCCGGTGGCAAGGTCTACCCGATCAGCAATAGCAACATTGAACTGCTGCAATACCTCACCAAACAACGCAAATACAGCGGTCGTAAGCTACAAAGTTATTGCGGCGATAGAGACAATGAAAAGCTTTTGCTAAGCTTATGGAAAGACGGCCACTTTTTTATTGCTGAATAGCTAAAGTCTTTTAATTGTTAAAGACTCTAAATAGTTAAAGACTTTAAATAGTTGAGGACTCCGAATGGAAATTAGCACAGTCACCTGGGACGACGCACAATCTGCGCTGCGTCTCATCCGACAAAAAGTTTTCATCGATGAGCAACATGTGCCAGAAGATCTTGAGTGGGATGCCGATGACAAAACGGCAGTCCACTTCCTCGGCAAAGAAGGCAATCGCCCAGTAGCCTGTGCTCGGATATTAAAAGACGGCAAGCTAGGCCGTCTAGCGGTGCTTAAAGATTATCGTAAGCATGGCTGGGGCGGACGTCTGCTTAGGTACGCCGAGCAGCACCTTATAAAACTAAAAAAGAACAAGCTTTACCTGAATGGCCAAGCCAACAGCTACGAGTTCTACTTCAATAATGGCTATCGCCCAAGCGAAGAAATGTTTTGGGATGCCAACATCCCACACATCCGCATGCAAAAGGTCTTAAGTCGCCCTAACCCTGCGAGTAAAACTTACCTGCTCGGTGCTGATGAAGACAGTCACTACTCCGATCAACCTGCCGCTAGCCCGGTTTTTTTTCAAATTGCTAGCAGTCAAAGCCGTCGCCAAATCGACATTCAGATTACTGACCTTGCGCACCCACTATTCAATAATACCGCCTGCATCACCAATTTAAGTGCCTTTATTAGGCAATCCAGACGCACCCAGATACGCATTCTTATTCATAAAGAAATACCAGGCTTATCAGAACACCCATTACTGCAGTTGCAGCAGCGCATGAGCAGTCGCTTTAAAATTCGCTGCGTCCATCTGCCGAATACCCGAGAAGCGTATGGCAACCAAATACTGTTTGATCTCACAGGCTATTTGAAATTTGACTACAAAAGCACTCACTGCAACTTTAGCAATCGCCTAAGTACTAGCCGTCACCAAGCGCACTTTGAACAATATTGGGGCAGTTCAAGAGAGCTAATCGAAGGGAGGATGCTCAATGTTTGATCGTAATAAAACAATCGTCTTGGCCGTTATTATGCTGCTAAGCCTCAGCGCTTGCGATCATTCTAGTACAGCCATTCAGCCCGAGCATATATCGGTTGAAGTTCTTAACCAAGAATTGAATGCACAACTCATAAATGGCCTAGCGCAAACGAATGCAGCGAGCCAGCTACAGATCGAAAACAGCCAAGATGGCCTTATTCTTAGCGGTGATCCCGCATTAATCGCGAAGGCTATTTACATCGCCAAGCAACTCGACAAACCTCAAAATTACTATTTAGAAGTGCGCAACTCGCCGATCAATACCATTAGCACGACCACCGAAACGATGAGAATACTGCTGCACCCCGAGCACCCTATTATGCTGGGTCATACAACACTGACGGACGGTCCATGGAGAGAACTAATTACAGAGCAACAGAGAACATTGCAGCTTCATTTAGATGCCAACTTAGTACTTTCAATAGATATTAAAAATCAGAATAAACAAGCCGCGAGCTTCTATTCAGGTAAGCACCCAATGCAGATCAATAAGTGGCTTATTGCGTTTAACAGCTCAGAGATGAGTCGAGGGAAGAAGATAATAACCAGCAGGCCGAAGAAACAACTTTGGCTGCGCTTAGTAAAAGCGAGCAGCCAAAGCAACGTCAATTTAAGATAATTGACTGGTGTAATTGCTTAATACAAAAACCATAATATGCAGGGCACTAACAACCCAAGTCAATTTACGGCGAATATCGTGATATTCCTCTGTATAAACTTTTTCAAAGACCTTGTCGGACTCTAAAAATCTCAACATCCAAAAACCCACCAACAACATTAATACAGTGATGTTTTGTGGTAAGTAAGATGCGAACCAGCTCCACAAGAAAATGGCGATGGTGAAACCTAATTGCCAATCTTCTGCTTTCTTCTTTTTAGTGCGTAACGCACCCCAGCAGCTACCGGTTAAAAATACCAAAACTAACAGTGAGTAATCGAGAAAAACTTCAACTGAACCAGATACCGCAAAAAGAGCACCCGCAAAACCAACCGCCAAAGGAATTAAGCCCGCGTATCCATACTTACGATCATTAGCAGCATCGATCATACTATTCCCCCTCTTTTATTATAAACTACAGCATTATAGCAGCTTTAATAATTTTCGCTGCTGCCTTATTGCTTTACAATAGACAGACACTGGATAAATCGAGAGCCTTATGGTGCACCTACCAAACTCAATCAAAGAAAAAGCCCGCGACATTAAACTCGTGGTCTTTGATGTCGATGGCGTTTTAACCGACGGCACTCTTAGCTATAGCGCGAGTGGCGAAGAAATAAAACACTTCAATGTAAAAGACGGCGTCGGCATTAAATTGCTCAATACTTACGACATTACCACCGCCGTCATTTCTGCCAAAGACAGTGCACCGTTAAGAAAGCGTATTAGTGATCTAGGTATTCCTCACTTTTACCCAGCGTGCAAAGACAAGTGGGAAAAACTCAGCGCACTGATGGACGAGCTGTGGTTAGAACCCAACCAAGTTTGCTACGTCGGCGATGATGTTATCGATCTAAAAGTAATGAAACGCATTGGTTTAAGCATTACCCCCGCCGATGGCTTTTGGCTAGTAAAAGAACATTCCGACCTTATTACCGATGCCTTGGGTGGTAAAGGTGTAGCACGAGAAGTGGCCGACATCGTTCTAGGCAGCAGAATGCCTCTCGAAGAAGCCTATATCAAAGCCATGCTGCCCGAATTCGAACAGACACAAAACGCCTAAAACCTATTTCAAGTAGAAGAATAATTATGAAAATTTTAGTGACCGGCGCCGCTGGCTTTATTGGTTCTTTCACCAGCAAGCAATTTATTGAACAAGGCCATCAGGTTATCGGCATCGACAACCTAAATGATTATTACGATGTTGCCTTAAAACACGGCCGCTTAGAATGGCTCAACGAACTGGAAGGTTTTGAATTCATAAAAATGGATTTAGCCGATCGCCCCGCCATCGAAGGACTATTCGCCGAACACCAGTTTGATCGCGTTGTTCACCTAGCGGCACAAGCCGGCGTGCGCTACTCCATCGAAAACCCACACGCCTATGTCGACAGTAATTTAATTGGCTTTGTGAATATTCTAGAAGGCTGCCGCCAGAACAAGGTCGACCATCTGGTCTATGCCTCTTCAAGCTCGGTCTATGGATTAAACAGCAGCATCCCTTACAGCACTTCCGATCGCGTCGACCACCCTATTTCACTGTACGCCGCGACTAAAAAATCAAACGAACTAATGGCGCATACCTACAGCCATCTGTATGGAATTCCAACGACTGGGCTGCGCTTCTTCACCGTCTACGGTCCTTGGGGTCGTCCTGACATGGCCTATTTCAGCTTCACCAAAAAGATTTTAGCCGGCGAAACCATCGACGTTTATAACCACGGCAAAATGCAGCGCGACTTCACCTACATTGATGATATCGTCGAAGGCGTTACCCGTATTACCCAGCAAGCTCCGGTAGGCGCAGGCGATGACTGGACACCGGAAAGTGGCGATACTAGCCGCAGCTCAGCACCGTATAAAATCTACAACATCGGCAATCATAATACCGTGCAGCTGGGTGAGTTCATTGAAACCATCGAAGACTCGCTGGGTAAAAAAGCCAATAAGAACTACATGGGCATGCAAGACGGCGATGTTAAAGCCACCTTCGCCAATGTTGACGACCTGATTGAAGATGTGGGTTTCGCACCGAATACGCCACTCAAAGAAGGCATCGAAAAATTCGCCGTCTGGTATCGTGATTTTTACAAAGTATAAGCTCTCGTTAAAAGCATAAAAATAGTTAAAGGCTTTATTGCAAATATGGCAAATTATAAAATTGTAATCCCGGCGCGCTATTCCAGTAGCCGCCTACCCGGTAAACCACTGATCGAACTCAGTGGTAAGCCGATGATTCAGCATACTTACGAGCGTGCTTTAGAGACGGGCGTAAAAGACATCGTCATCGCGACCGATGATCAGCGCATTTATGACGTCGCCAAAGCCTTTGGCGCCGACGTGGTAATGACCAATCCTGCTCACGAAAACGGTACTGAACGTATTGCTGAAGTTGCTGCCATAAAAGGCTGGGACAAGGATGACGTACTGGTTAACTTGCAAGGCGACGAGCCGCTAGTACCTAAAGAGCTAATCGAGCAAACCGCGCAAGGGCTATTATTAAACCCAGAAGCCGGCATGAGCTCCATCTGCACAGCGATTGAAAATGCCGAAGATGCGTTTGATCCGAACGTGGTGAAAGTGGTCCTCGACGGTCGTGGTTTTGCCATGTACTTCAGTCGCGCTGCCATTCCGTGGGACCGCGAATTGTACAAGCATAGCCAAGATAAAATTACCGACATCATGCCCGTGTATCGTCACATTGGCATGTACGGTTATCGTGTCTCTTTCTTACAAAAATATACCCGCATGTCACCGTGCGCTATTGAACAAGCAGAATGCCTAGAGCAGTTGCGCGCACTTTGGTACGGCGAGAAAATCCACATGGGGGTGACCACCACACCACCAGGGCATGGAGTTGATACTCCAGATGATATTGCTCGTGTAGAACAGTTGTTACAACAAGCCAAAGCTTAGTATTTGAAAATTAAGTGTTGCTCAAAAAAAAAAGCCCAATTCAAATCATTTGAATTGGGCTTTTTTGATTTAAGTTCAAGCTTGCTAGCGCGCTCGACAAATCCGCTTAACTTTCTTATACGGTAAGCGCGTACAGATCACTGACTGCTTATTGAACTTTTTAGCCACAGAAAAAACATAGTTAAAAGTTCCACCAGGGACAATCGCTAATCGATCTAACATCCACTGCTGCTGCTCTGCGGTCAGCTTATCCCAGTCGTAAAAAGCCAGTTCTAAAAACTGCTTATCCAGCCCGCGCTCATTGGGTGCTAATTGAATAATCTGCTCGACCTGCGCTTGAAAAACAAGCGCATCGGTATCTAACAAAACCATCGTATTCAATTCAGATAACCAGTAATAAGGCCACAGCGGTCGAATCTCAGCAGCGCGACCCCAAAGAGTTAACGCTTGCTGCAATAAAGCCGTTCTTTGATCCCGAAACTCGGGCAATAAGGCTTTCTGACGTAAAAAGTTAGCCCGTGTATGCAGTACTTCAGGATTGGAAACAGAGATCAGCTCCGCCAAATCCAGCCAAGCATTAGTCGGCTGCTCAATACTGGCATCTTGCTGCTTAGAAAAATAAAGCGCTGCTGATACCAGAAAAACCTGAGCCGCAAGCAAACATAAAAGCAGCAGTAAAAAAACCAGAGCGCCTTTAGCAGCGCTCATCAAGCTGTCTTTATTTGAAGCTGTCATCATTTGGAGCTGTATTCATAGGCGTCATAGTAGCCACCATAATTACCGCCATAGCGCGCTTCTTTTTCTATATCAACCTGATTCAAGACAACACCCAAAATACGGGCATTAGAATCTTCCAAACGACCTAAGCCGGTCTTAATCAACTTATCCTTGGTTGAGTCCGCTTTAATAACGTAAACCACACCGTCTGATAAGGTCGACAAATACAAAGCATCACTCACCGCTTGCATCGGTGCACTATCAATAATAATGCGCTGATAACGACCTTTAAGCTGCTCTAAAATATCAGTGAAGTTTTTCGACGATAATAGCTCAAGAGGATTCGGCGGAATCGCACCGGCGGGCATCACATCAATACCCAAGTCTGCAATGGTATGAATGCTCTCATCCAAGGTCTCAGGGTAAGCAACGGCATTCGATAAGCCGCGACTACCTTGTGGCAGCTGTAGCTGTTTGGCAACCGTCGGGCGACGCATATCGGCATCGATCAATAATACCTTTTCCATCTGACCATACGCGCTGGCTAAGTTAACCGAAGTCGTGGTCTTGCCTTCACCAGGAATCGTCGAGGTAAACAACAGTGTCTGTACCGGCTTTTCCAAGCTAGCTAAGGTTAAGCTAGTTCTAAGCGTACGCACGGATTCTTTAAAGCCAACATGTTCGCCTTGTGCGAAAGCCCGAACCGCGGCTTTCTCAGGTGGAGAATTTGGTGCATTAACGGGCAATAACGGCAATAGACCCAACATAGAGAAGCCCAGCTTATGATCCACATCATCAGCGTGCTTAATCGTCGCATCCAGCGCATCTAATAAGAAGGCCAAAGCAATACCGAACATCAAGCTAACAACTAGCACCAATAAAACAATCAATTTCTTTTTAGGCTTAATCGGAATTGCAGACATGACCGCAGTATCAACAATACGCGCGTTCGCCGTTTGCAAGGTTCCGGTTTCAGCGGTTTCGCTAATACGTTTAAAGAAAGTCTCATACAAGGTTCTATTCGAACGCACGTTACGGACATAATCAGCCAGTTCAAATTCTGTTCTATTAATACCCTGCATCTCAGACTTAGTAGAATTAAGTGCGTTCAATAACGACTTCTCTTTACTCTTGGCCGCGGCAAAATCATTCTTGATGCCGTCAGCAACACGCTTCATTTGAGATAATAAAGAAGCTTGCACCGCAGTCAAATCAGAATGCGCGGCAACCATTTTAGGATGTAATGGCCCATAACGTTGCGATAATTCAGATACCTTAAGCTCGGTGCTGGATTCACTTTCTCTTAATGTCGCAATCAGCGGATTATTAAGAATAAAAGGCAAGCTGCTCAGGCTATCGTAAGACTGATCCGGTAAAGACTTTAGCTGAAAATAACTGGTTTCAAAATCCAAGCGTTCGCTGCGGGCCGCCACTAAACGCTCACCGACCAGGTCAAGTTCTTTGGCGATTAAGGTACTAATACCTTTAACATCAATCAGATTATTATCTTCACGATACTGCTGCAGCTTCTGTTCAGAGTCATTCAGCTTATCTTTCAAGCCGCCTAAGCGATCGCCTAACCAACCCGCCGCTTGCTGAGTTAATCCTACTTTCGCTTCTAACTGACTTTCGATATAAGCATTGGCAATGGCATTAGCCGCAATCGGTGCCAGTTTTGGATCCATACTCTCAACCGAGATTTTAACCAACTGAGTTTTGCGCACCGGGGCAATACTCACCGCCGCCCAGAAGCTATCAATGGTCTTAGCTAAAATCTGCGCTTCTGTCGGCGCTTCACCTTCACCAAAAACCATCGCTTTAATTGAAAACGATTTCTTATGGCTGCTATGATAAGGATTAAACTCGGCAACCTTTACCAACTCCAACGCCTCAACAACGCGCTTAGCCATATCGCGAGATTTTAAAATCTCAAACTGAGTCAAGAAATATTCAGAACCATTACCCGACAGGCCATAAACTTCTTCAATCGATAAAACTTTACTTTCATTCGCTTCAATCAATAATGTTGAAGTCGCTTTGTAGATCGGCGTTAAACTCAAAACGACCAATACTGAAATTAATGTGGCAACAATGCTAAGAGCCAATATTTTCTTAAACTGACGGCGAACAACCAACCAATAATGCGCGAGATCAATCACTTCTACTGCGGCGCTATTTTTCATATCCATATTCATAACCTACTACATAGTCTTCTAAAAGAAGCTCTGCTCAATCGTAACTACATCACCCGGCTGGATAACATCATATAACTCAACACTTTGCTTCTCTTCACGAGCTGCACTTTTGTCATCACTATCATGAATAACATAAATACTGCTTTTCGAAGCGCGTTCGGTAAAACCACCCGAGATCGAAATTGCCCTATCTACAGTCAAACCCGGATGAAAGGGATAGCTGCCCGGCTTCTTAACTTCGCCAATCACATAAAATGGGCGATATTCTAAAATAGAAACGTTAACACTCGGCGCGACAAGGTACGGACCTTTTAAACCGCCGGTTAACTTCTCTTCTAATAATTTGGGAGTCAGACCCGAAACAACCACATCACCCAATAAAGGGTAAGAAATTTGACCCGACAGGCCGATGCGTACTTCTAAACTAAGATCAGGCTCGTCATAAACATTAATGCTAATCAAATCCCCCGCACCTAGACGGTACCCGGTTAAACCGGCTTCATTAGCGGAAGCAGTAAAACTTAATACGGATAACAATAAGAGATAACAAATTCGATGCATGGAAATAACCACCTAAAAAACAATCCACCTAAAAACAAGCAAAAAAACGGCCTGCATATAGCAGGCCGTTTAGTAACGCGGAACAATCAAACTTAAAGCGCTAGAGTAAGACCTAGGCTAATCAAGTTTGTTTCTTTATCCAAGTCATTATCGTTAGAATCACGAAGAGACTGGCTAGCAGTAAGATCAACATCCATCCAAGTTAATGGAGAGTAAGTCGCATTAATGCCGAAACCGCTGTTGATGTCATCACGACCAGCTTTTACATACTCATCTTCGCCATAGTTAGCAGAGATACCGGCAGTAATGAAGCTAGAGAACTGGTGATCCCAAGTAACACTAGAAGTAGAAGCCGCGATATAGTTACCCGTACCGTTACTTTCGTTAGCAGACTGACCTGTAGTTACAACGACAGTAGAATAGGTAAGCGGTTGCCACGTTAGGTTACCTTCCCAGCTTAGGTGAGTACCTGATTTTTTATCGCTAGCATCAAAAGAACGAGCGATACGACCGATTTTGAATTCGCCGGTAGTTGCGCCAGAGATATCCCAACGCATACCTGTTAACAGGTGCTGTTCAGAACTGTCGTTATCAACAGCGCTATCTTCATAAGTGATCTCAGCTTGACGAGCTTCAAACAATACTGAAGTAGCAGAGCTAGCTTTTAAGCTTAACAATGCGCCAAAAGTAGTTTTGTCATGTTCACGATTAGACGTCGTCAATTCGTTATTATCATAACGCTTCTGGAACGTATCAGCATAAGCATCTACATTAGCAAAAGAGCTGTCAGAACCGAAGATGTAAGTCAAACCAGCCGTTGTCTGGCTATACTCATCAGGTTTAACAGCATTAGCAGACTCAGCACCGGCAACAGAACCACGAGCATCGTGTGCGCTAGTATATTCAGCAGCAACATCAAACTGGTGACGAGCAGACAATTCAAAAGAAGCATCAACAGATACTAGCTGATCTAGGTAATCATCATCGCTTTCAGCGCTGAAGCTACCCTGTTCAGCTTGGTAGAACGAGCTGAAAGTAGTTTTGCCAAAATCGCCCGTCAATGCCATAGAAGGCGTCAAACGATTAATCGTTGAACTCTTCTCATCGCTAGACTGGCTATAGATGTTGTCATTGTTTTCAGTACTTAATTCAACCGCAGGGGCAAAGTTAAAACCGCCACCCAAAGACAAACCAGTTGGTTCAACAGCAAATGCATTTGCACTTAATAAGGCCGCAACTAATGGCGACAGCTTCCAAGCTTTCATGTGACTCTCCAATAAAATTAAACAACAAACATAAAAAGATAATATATTTTCGCGCAATCCTAACCTGTGTTTTGTAAATTGTCACTATTACAGAACAGATTAATTTGCATTTACTTCATTTATCTTCTACTAATGCCTTATCCCATACTTTTGCAGTAGTAAAAAGCTGCAATAAAGTCCCAGACCAATAAATAAGCCTGAGATTCCATAATAATAATCCAGCCATTCAAAACGTCGCGAATAAGCCAGGTACTGATGCGACTCATCCAATAACAAAGCCGTCATTAAAAACAACTGAATAAAAAACAAACGCCAAACCAGCTTCAGCAGGCACCGTATATTCCATTTCGTTAAAACGCATATCACGCACGTTGCCAAAAATATGATTCCATTGACCA
>JBALXI010000020.1:0-79728 GCA_036960605.1 Oleispira sp.
TTATACGAATATTTTGCCTGTCTGAACTAACAATTCTTTCGATAAGGCTTATTATAAGCATCTTTATATGTCCTGTACCGATATCCGCTAACGACAGATGACGGAAGAGTTCACCAAAGCCTTCGATTGTTTTATCCAGTAATGGAGTAATCGCTTCTGGAGTAGAATCGCGGCTGGTAAAGCCAGTGCCACCCGTCAATAAGATCACATCAACTTCGTCAGCGGCAATCCATGCTGATGCGATGGCGCGAATCTGATAAATATCGTCTTTAACGATGATCTTGTCTTCGTAGCGATGGCCGGCATCTTGTAAGGCTTCTACTAGGTATTTACCGGAGGTATCGGTTTGATCGTTACGGGTATCGGATATGGTTAATACAGCGATGCGTAGTGGGGTGAATTCTTTGCTGGCATGGTTGCCCATGGTATTTCTCCTAACGTTAGGTCGTCCCTAACAAATGGCAATAAATATAGAGATGAAAATACTTGATGAAGGCATTAGATAGTAGGAAGAAGTGAGATGCAAGACGGCATCTCACGGCGCTAAGGCTAGTGTGGCCTCTCTAATGAGGAGAGGTACCTTCACGAACGCCTTCCATATTAGGCAGCTTGTGAGCAATCCCTTTATGGCAGTCGATACAAGTCTTCTCTCCGTTCGCTAATGCACTGGAGTGTTGAGCCGATGCACGCTTACTTTGGCGCGTGAAATCCATAGAGTCGAATTGGTGACAATTACGACACTCCAAAGAATCATTGGCTTTTAAACGTTTCCACTCATGCTGTGCCAGTTCTAAGCGATGCGCTTCAAACTTCTCACGGGTATCAATGGTGCCGAAGATCTTGCCCCAAACTTCTTTCGAAGCCTGCATCTTGCGAGCAATTTTATCGGACCAGTTATGCGGCACGTGACAGTCAGAGCAAATGGCACGAACACCTGAGCGGTTGCTGTAGTGAATCGTGGTTTGCAATTCCATGTACACGTTATCGCGCATTTCGTGACAACTGGTACAGAACTCTTCGGTATTGGTTAATTCCATGGCGGTATTGAATCCACCCCAGAAAATAACCCCCGCGATAAAGCCACTGATGGTCAGAAATCCCAATGATAAGTGAACCGCTGGCTTGGACAAGATAGTCCACATCAGCTTTAACAAATGAATGATCTTTTTCATATCAGCCTCTACTTCTTATCACTAGAGTTATTACGAGAGTGAGATTGTTGAATCAGTTTATTCATATCAATAAACTCATTTTCAACCAAAGGTTCAGTTTCTAATTGATGCACGTGGCATTGAGTGCAGAAGTAACGACGCGGTGAAACTTCACCTAAGAATTCGCCGTCGCGATTCATGTAGTGAGTCACACTCACCGCCGGTGCTTGCGCTTCGTCGGCAAACTTACGGGCGTGACAATCCATGCACTTATTAAAGTTTTTATCCAACTGATATTTACTAATATCATGTGGAATAGTCGGTGGCTGTTGCGGGTAGTCGCGTTGACGTTTTAAGTCATTGTTTTCTACCTTATCGATGATTGGCGGTGTGACTTCCGCATTTAAGGGAGCAGTGCCACGCAGTGTTGATACTTGCGGCGCATTATCCATAACGGTTTCAGCAGATACAGTCGATGACAGTGCAATCGAAGAAACGGCTAAGACAGCTGTCATAGCAAACGTCATTGCGTTTTTTACTGCTTTATTTACACGAGTCGCTTTCATAGTCATTCTCCTTATACCTTCTCAATTTTCACGGCACATTTTTTGTAGTCAGTCTGTTTTGATAATGGATCGGTCGCATCAAGCGTGACCTTATTAATCAACTGACTGGCATCAAACCAAGGTACAAACACGAGTCCGATTGGTGGCTTATTACGGCCGCGTGTTTCGATGCGTGTTCTGATTTCACCGCGGCGAGAAATAACTTTCACTTCATCACCACGACGCATGCCGCGTTTCTTCGCATCTTCAGGGTGCATGAAACACACCGCATTAGGGAATGCTTTGAAAAGCTCGGGTACGCGTTGAGTCATAGAACCAGAATGCCAATGTTCTAAAACACGGCCGGTGCTTAACCACATGTCGAATTCTTCATCTGGGCTTTCTGCTGGTGGCTCGTACGGTAAGGCAAAGATAATCGCTTTATTATCTTTCTTACCGTAAAACTGCCAACCACTACCTTCTTTAACGTACGGATCGGAGCCTTCCTTAAAGCGCCACTTAGTTTCAACGCCGTTGACGACAGGCCAGCGTAAACCACGCTCTTTATGGTAGCGATCGTAGTCAGCTAAATCGTGACCATGGCCACGGCCGAAGGATGCATATTCTTCAAACAAGCCTTTTTGCAGGTAGAATCCATGTTCTTTAGATTCTTGGTTTTCATAATCTGGGCTAATTTGAGACAGTGGGAATTTATCCACCTGACCATTTTTATAAAGCACTTCGTATAACGTTTTACCTTTAAATTCAGGGTTCTCGGCTAATACTTTCGCAGGCCAAACTTCGTCAGTGGTAAAACGCTTAGAAAATTCAACTAACTGCCATAAATCAGAACGGGCATCACCTGGCGCATTCACCAACTGATACCAAACTTGAGTTCGACGTTCAGCATTACCAAATGCACCTTCTTTTTCTACCCACATTGCTGACGGTAAAATCAAATCGGATGCTTCCGCGGTGACGGTAGGATAAGCATCGGACGTAATGATGAAGTTATCGGGGTTACGGTAACCCGGTAAAATTTCTTCATTAATGTTGGCGCCGGCTTGAACGTTGTTATTCACTTGGTTCCAGCAGACATTGATCTTGCTGTCTTTTAGATCACGAATTTGCTGAACCGCGTGAGAACCGGGTTTTCCGTTCAAAATTCCTGCTGGAATTTTCCAAAGTTTTTCAGCTAAGGCTCTGTGCTTAGGATTTTTTACCACCATGTCGGCTGGTAAACGGTGAGAGAAGGTGCCTACTTCACGCGCAGTACCACAAGCCGAAGGCTGGCCGGTTAATGAGAATGGGCTGTTGCCTGGCTCAGAAATTTTGCCGGTTAATAAGTGGATGTTGTACAACAAGTTGTTGGTCCAAACACCACGAGTATGCTGGTTTACACCCATAGTCCAAAGCGACATGACTTTGATTTTTGGATCGGCGTAAAGCTTGGCAATTTTCTCAATAGTTTTAGCTGGAACACCTGACATTTCTTCAGCGTATTCGAACGTATAAGACTTAACGAATTTAGCAAATGCGTCTAGATCAATCGGCGATGAAGCCCCCGAGTTTGGGTTCTTCGCTTTCATTTGCAATTCGTGAGTCGGACGCAAGCCATAACCAATATCGGTGACACCTTCACGGAAATTCACATGCTTATTAATGAAGTCATGATTAACACTGTCGCTTTCAATAATGTAGTTAGCAATGGCGTTCAACAGCACCATATCGGTTTGCGGAGTAAAAACAGCAGGGATATCGGCAAGGTCAAATGAACGGTGTTCGAACGTAGAAAGAACAGCCACTTTAACGTGTGGATTACTTAAACGACGATCAGCAATACGCGTCCAAAGAATCGGATGCATCTCGGCCATGTTAGAGCCCCAAAGAACGAAAGCGTCGGCGGCTTCCATATCGTCGTAGCAACCCATTGGCTCATCGATACCAAAGGTACGCATGAAACCACCCACGGCAGAGGCCATGCAGTGACGTGCGTTAGGATCAATGTTGTTTGAAAGGAAGCCGGCTTTCATTAACTTAACAGCGGCATAACCTTCGTGCACCGTCCATTGACCGGAACCGAACATGCTGATGCCTTCTGGGCCTTTTTCTTTTAATACTTTCTTAAACTTCTCTTCCATAATATCGAAAGCTTCATTCCAAGATACTGGAGTGAATTCACCTTCTTTATCATAAACGCCATCTGTCTTACGCAACATAGGTGTCGTAATACGGTCTTTTCCATACATGATTTTAGAAAGGAAATACCCTTTCACGCACGATAGACCTTTATTTACCGGCGCTTTCTCATCACCGTGCGTCGCTACAACCTTGCCATCTTTTGTCGCTACGCTAATACCGCAACCGGTACCGCAAAAACGACACGGTGCTTTTGACCAGGTCAGTTTATTGGCTTTACTGGAAGTAATGATGTTACTGGCGCTAGCGGGTAAGCTAATACCGGCTACTGTTGCAGCGGTGGCTGCAGCCTGGGCCTTAATGACATCACGGCGAGTTAGTTTCATAGGTGTTCTCCGACTCTGAATGCTAATCTTTTTTAATTTTAATAAGGGCTAATTTTTTTATTGCACAGTCTGTAATGCAGATTCTTCATCAGACGGTGCTTCGCTATCTTCAACTTCACAGAGCTGTGGTTGATATATTTGTTCTATCGGTTGATCCGTTTCAGCGTGATCAATTTCATCGTCTAGCTCATCAAGGGCGGCAACTTGGTGATAGACCATCGAGGTATTAATAACGCCGTCTATCGCCGATATAAGATCAATGCGATCTAAAATAATGCCTTGATGTTTCGCTTCCGTAACCACAACGAATTTACCTTTTGCATCACTGCCGTGAATTTCTAAATCGGCTTGAGCTAATAATTCTTTTTCAACGGCTTGATGTTTTTCAGCTTTGCAAAAAACTATAAAGCTACTAATGTGGCTTTCTTCAGTCACATCGTCTAAAGCAATTTTGTTGGTTCTCATAATTGAGCTCCGATTTTATTGTCATGCGCTGAATTAATAGAAGCAGCGGGTGAGGCAATAGGGTTAATGCTGATTGATTGCGATGGGCAGGTAGAAACACAAGCGCCACAACTGGTGCAGTCTTCAATATTGATTTCAGGGGTTTGAATAGCCCCTAGCGACACATCTTTTGGCCAAGGCATAGTAATCGCAGAGGTATCGCATACATCTTTGCAGCTCTGGCAATGGATTTTCTGTTTCGCTAAGCAAGAATCATTAATCGTAATATCAAAATAGAAGGCTTGTTGATTTGCATGTTCGCCGACCTGTTTTAATAAAGCAGCGGGTTCGCAAACTTCTATACAGGCTTCGCAGAAAGTACACTCACCCCGATTAAAATCGATTTCTGGAAAGCCCCCATCGGCTTTAATAATAATGTCTTCTTCACACGCAGAAATGCACTCGTTACAACGAGTACATTGATCAGTAAATAAGGATTCACTGAGTGCCCAAGGAGGACGCTGAGGTAACCATCTATTTTCTGAATTAACTTCTTCGGCTGCACTTGAAGAAGCTACTAGAGCTGCAGGGCGGCGAAAGAAAGCGCGACGTGAATGGTCAATATTAGCCATGATGTTTTCCTAAAAATCCTTAACCTAGCTTCCAGGAGGTCCATTAAGGATTTGCATAAACCAAACCATGAAGCCATAAGCAGCGATCCCACCAATGGTTAATGCTGGAATAACGACAAAGGTCAAAAAGAGCGATGTGGTTAATTCAGCTTTCTTAGTGCGGGACTCGATTGGGACTAGGTCATCAGACATGCCGATTCACTCCGTAACTTTTATTGAATACATAACGTATAATCTTAGAAGTAATATTAAGCTTTGCCCAAAATAGTGCTATTGAATTGAAACGACATAAATTGACACATGTCAGGTATTGCTGTGGTAGTGGCAGGTATGGACTCTAAGGCGCATCTTGTTGATTCTTCTGTTATTACTTAATGAGAATGGGTTTTATTTATAGTAATAAATAAAAACATTGAGGTGGGGTATTCATTTTCAGTATGGCCAACGGGTAGTTAATACCCGCCAGCGCATTAATCACAAAGTCACAATGATCTCTTCATTGCTATTTTGATTGACCGCAACTTCGCGACTAATCGCTGCGCGGCCATCGTAAAACCATAACTGAACAAGTACATTATTTAAGTGTTGAGGTACCGAAAACGTATGCTGTGTTTTATCTTTAATTAATGAACTGGCTAGCATGCGGCTATCATAATCGACCTGCCATTGTGCTTCAGCCAGTTCTTCATAGCTCGAATAAACAGAGAGGTACGCAGGTATTCCCCCTTGCGCCCCAATATCCACCGATAGCTGAATTTGGTTATGGGAAATGAACTTCATGTCACTGGGCGCAACAAGATCACTCGTTCTCTCAACGGTCGATTCTTCTGGCTCGGTTGTTTGGGTTGGTTCTTTATCGGGTAGGCTGGTTTGAGCTTTATTAGCATCATTACAGGCGATAAGGCTGAGCATTGATAACGCTAGAGTCGTTGTTCTTAATAGTAAACCGTACGCTAAATATTTCATGATAATACCTCTATACAATAATAAGTCTTTCAATTCTGAAGCTAACTTTATGCCTACTTTTATGGGTAAACTTTGTTATCGACTCTCTGTGCTTCTAAGTACCAATTTGTATTCTCAACTTTATTGGTGGTTACGTAGCGTTCAAAGTCTGGATAGGCTTTTAATAAATCAATACCACTGCGAGGGTGCTTCCACTCTGTCGCAACTTCCATTGACCAAGGAAGATTTTTGTCATTTTTATAATAACGCTCGCTAGCAATGTGTGAGGTATCATCAGCCTCCGCAAAAAAATCTGGATTCGCTTGCTCTGTCGGGGCGGTGTCAGCGAGATGAATTTCAAGTTCACGACCAGGCTGAGTATCAAATACCATACCGTGATAAAAACTCTCTGTTGCGAAGATAAAAGGGTCATATAAGGTGCTAATTTTTTCTGCGTCTTGCAGTTCAGTGAAAGGCAGGCTGAGTTCAAAGGCAAACTGGATGTGGTCAGTGCAGTCTGAGTCGGTGCGATAAAACTCACAACTTGTGGTGACTAAGTCCCATACGTCTGTCGCGATTATCGCGATTAGTTCATCACTGGTGCTTTCAATGGGATTAGCTTGCTCTACGGCATCAAAATTAGTCATAGCATTACCGGTATCATCCATTTTGGTATGACGATAACGCATCTTGCTAGTATCGACGGCACTCGCTTGAATACCCGGAATACGGATAGCAAAGCCATTATGAAATTGCGCACCAATGGCTAGAAGTTGTCCATAGACATCGACTCGTTGTAATTGATCATCTTTAATAACGGTCAAGGTGCGATAATGAAACACAACATCGTTCATATCGAAGTCCCCTTCAACTGGCCATGCATCTTCATAAGCTAGGGTGACATAGGAACCGTTAGTCGGGTAATACTGGTAGCTCACCCCGAGATCTGAAATCTCGATAGCATGATCTTCCACTTCACCATCGGCGGCGCCACCGGTAATACCGATATCTGTTTGCGAACCAAAACGGAACCGCGCCCAGCTAGGACTAAATTCTGCAGTAATAGGGACTCGTACTAGTAAATTATTATTGCCCTTGTTTAAAGGTATATTTTCAAAAATCTGCTCACCCTCATCGGTAAAGTCACCGTCACTATTCCAGTCAAACCAGGCCTGTAAATATCCGCTCTTTGAAGCATTGACCACGACGACATTATCCAAGCCACGGGCGAGGCCTGTGACGAAGCCAATGCCATTTTCATCATCAATACCTACTTGATCATCAGACACGAGTCCTAGTCTTGCATCGGCTTCACCATCAGGAGGTAGTCTGCCTAAATAAGGGCCATCAGTGACTATTTCATGACGTGGACCATTCTTTGCGAGGCTGGTATTATAAGAGTCGGGAGCATCACCAAAATCAATGGTACTCGGCCCTTCGCTTTCATCGATTAAAAGCGCATTAGCACAGCGAGCACCATCGTTTTGTCCCGATAAAGGTCCCGTTGCAAATAGAACGGCAAGATAAGGGGCACTGCCGACTTCGCCAACGTTGGATAAATCAATTTGATAGATTTTTCCATCTTGATTACGAGCAACGTAATACATGCCGTTAACATCGAAATAGCCTGCACCAAAAGTTCCTACTTCTCCCGTCGACCCTAAATCTGTCGTTGTACCTGTATCTTTATCAAATTCATATAATATGCCCGAACTATTATCGACACCGTATAATTTATCGTTACTGGGATGAAAAGCGAAGTCGGTTAAATTACGTTCAGCGACGGTCGTAATGGTTTCGATCGCAAGATAATTATCGGCAGCTTCATCAAGATTCATTTTATAGAACCCCTTATTTTTACGATAAAAATAATAGTGATGATTGTATACGTCACCGACAAAGAAATTCCCCGAAGGTTGATTGGTAACCGCTAATTCAGTTTGTTGGAAATCGCTATCTAAGCGCACGAATTTACGTTTGGTGGTATTGAAACCAAATAAATAGCGCAGGCTCGTGCCGTCTCCAGCGATGGTGTCATCAAAGCCGACGCCATTAACATTACCATTACCGACGACCAAATCGCCATCAAAATTCCCTACGTCATCTTGTAAAACGACATCGGTACCCGTCACCAAATTAACACCATAGACAGTGGTAGGATTTCCTTGGAATAAGAAGGCTTTCGTTGGGCAGGTTTCAAACGGGGCTGAATTTGCCAACTGGCTTACGCTTAATAGCATGATAAAAATCAAATGCTTAGACATGGAATCCACCTAAATAATTAAACTGTATCAAGGCTATAGCAAGGGCAGTGCCATGCTTGATGAATTTACTTAAGTCTTTGATTATCAACTAATAAATACTGTCTGTGCAGTTTTGCAAAATGCACTTTTATAATGAATAAAATATTTATAGTTGCAAAATGCAAAATAAATTGCGAAAAGAAAATCATATAACACTCTAGCCTGTTATCAATAACAGGCAGTCAATAACGATAAAACCTAAGCAGATCAGTGAGTTGAATGTACTAACATCATATTGGCCCGTATTTCGCAATGCCATTAATAACTTTTTAAGTAAACGCTTTTAAGTAATTGATGGTTGAGGGGAAAAATATGTGTGGAATATTCGGTGTTATTAATGATCAAAATGCAGCGCAAACTTTATTAGCCGGTTTAAAAGCGCTGGAGTATCGAGGTTATGATTCAGCCGGCATTGCAATTGTTGAAGGCAGTGCGATCGATTGCTGTCGAGCGAATGGCAAGCTGGTTAATTTAGAAGCCGCCTTAGAAGGTAGCCCACTTACGGGTACAACGGGCATTGCTCATACTCGTTGGGCAACGCATGGCGAGCCGGCGTTAAATAATGCACACCCTCATATTGCCGATAACGTTGCGCTGGTTCATAACGGCATTATTGAAAACTATCAAGAGCTGCGTACTGAACTTGAAGCGCTGGGTTATGGATTCGATAGCGAAACAGACAGTGAAGTTTTACCTAAACTTATTAGCCATTATTTAGCCCAGGGGTATAAGCCGTTAATGGCAACCAAGCGTGCTTTATCAAGGGTCCGGGGTACTTATGCGATTGGCGCTTTGTTTAATGGCAAAGAAGGACAAATTATTGCAGCGCGTCGAGGCAGCCCACTGGTGGTTGGCTTTAATGAGCAATCTGCTTTTATTGCTTCCGATGCGGTCGCCGCCGGCTTATTAGCCACCGAAGTGATTTATTTAGAAGAAGGTGATCTTGCGTTAGTCGAAGCCAAGGAAGTCTATATTTTTGATAAGCACATGGATATTGTCAGTCGTCCTAAAGTGAAAATTGAGAAGGAAGAAAAGCAAGTTAATAAAGGGGGCTATGAACATTACATGCATAAAGAAATTCATGAACAGCCTGAAGCCGCACAAAAAACGTTGGATGGTTTAAACCAGCTGACGCTTGATGCGGTTCCCGATATGGATTTTTCTAACATCGACCGTTTGCATATCATCGCTTGCGGCACCAGTTATTATGCCGCGATGGTGGCTAAGTATTGGTTTGAGAAACTAGCGCGGTTACCGGTTGAAGTTGATCTAGCATCTGAATTCCGCTATCGCGAGCCACCTATGATGGAAAAAGGCGGCTGTATGTTTGTATCGCAAAGTGGTGAAACAGCCGATACGTTAGCAGCGCTACGCTATGCCAAAGAACAAGGACAATATTGTCTATCCATTGTGAATGTCGCACAAAGCTCGATTGCACGCGAGTCTGATTTTGTTTATCGCACGTTATGTGGACCCGAGATTGGTGTGGCTTCAACTAAGGCGTTTACCTCGCAATTAACCGTGCTGGCTAAACTCGTAGTCAAAGCCGCTGGCGAACGAAAAATTCACAACGATGTCACGCTAGAAAAAATGATGAAAACGTTGTCTGAAATTCCTCAATGCATTAGCACTGCACTTCAGCAAGAACCGTTAATCAGTGAAGTGGCGAAAACATTAGTCGAAGCAAGAAGTACTATTTTTCTTGGTCGCGGACAGTGTTATCCGATCGCAATGGAAGGCGCGTTGAAACTGAAAGAAATATCCTACATTCACGCCGAAGGTTACGCCGCAGGAGAACTAAAACACGGCCCCATTGCGTTAATAGATGATCAAATGCCGGTTGTTGTATTAGCACCCTATGATGGTTTGTTTGAAAAAACACTCTCAAACTTGCAAGAAGTAAGAGCAAGAGGGGCCAAGGTTATCTTAATCAGTGATCATCGGGGTATTGCCGCCTGCGTCGGTAGCGATGGTAAAAGTCTGGTTGATTCGATGATTGAAATGCCAGTGGTATGTGAAGCTTTACAGCCGATTATGTATTCAATTCCGATGCAATTATTGGCTTATCATACTGCGCTACTACGGGGTACTGATGTTGATCAGCCGCGTAACCTAGCCAAATCGGTGACGGTTGAATAATAGAAATTCACTGTTATTTATTCGACGATCGATACGACTATTTATACGCTAGGTTATTCATTGAGGTAGATATTATGCAACTTTTATACTCGACAAAAACATGGTTAAAGCAATCTCAATCACCACTAGCAAAGGGGTTGATGGCAGCGATTAATGGTATTCGATTTATCGAAATACCGTCCATTACCATCTTGCATAAACCGTTATATTGGATGCATGTCTCTTTAGTGAATAGCGTTAATAATGCTTTACGAATCTTGTATTGGACGCCCATGTTTAAAAGCCGTTTATCTTCTTGTGGTAAGCGCTTCTATCTTTATAGCGCGATGCCTCAGGTGTTAGGCCGCTTAGATATTCACGTAGGTAATAATACGCGTATGTCAGGTATTTCTACCTTGTGCGGTCGTAGCAGTGGCAATGTGATGCCGGAGTTAATCATTGGAGATAATGTCGATATCGGTTGGCAAAATAGCATCAACGTCGGTCGCCGAATAGTGATTGGCGATAACGTAAGACTGGCGGGAAAAGTTTTTTTAGCAGGCTTCCCTGGTCATCCTCTTGATGCAGAAAAGCGGGCCTTAGGTTTAGCAGAAGAAGATCATCAAGTGGGTGATATTATTTTAGAAAAAGACGTTTGGTTAGCGACCGGAGTAACCGTGATGGCGGGGGTTAGAATCGGTGCAGGTACTGTTGTCGCCGCGGGCAGTGTGGTAACTCATGATTTACCCGCAGGAGTGGTTGCGGCGGGTATGCCAGCCAAAGTGATTAAAAATATTGGAGAGCAATAATGAACAATTTATCTGATAATTATCCCATGATTATGTTCGGTGAAGACTGGGGCTCGCATCCTAGTAGTAGCCAGTATTTAGCCCGTGAATTGTCGAAGTATCATAACATTACTTGGGTTAACTCAATTGGTTTAAGAGCCCCTCGTTTTACCCTATCAGATATTGGTCGGGCGTTGAATAAGTTGAAAGCCATATTGAATTTTGGTGGCGGTAAAGTAACAAAGAATGCTCACGAAGACATGAATTGGAAACCTAATGTGATCAACCCATTAGCCATTCCTTTTCATGGCCAAAGTTGGGCGCGCTGGTTGAATCAGAAGTTAATAACAAATAAATTATTTAATGTGTTCAAAGAAAATAATTCATTAGACCTTGCCAAAGAGAAACCTATTTTATGGTTGTCACTTCCTAGTGCAGAACCACTATTAGGGAAAATTAACGAATGCTTTAGCATCTATTATTGTGGTGATGATTTTTCTTCATTAGAAGGCGTTGATCATGATGTGATGGGAAAATTAGAAGAGGAACTGGTTGAAAAAGTTGATTTGATTTTAGTGGCTAGTGAGGCGTTATCGAAAAAATTTCCTGCCGATAAGACCGTTTTTATACCGCATGGTGTCGCCGATTATTTTTTTGAAGCACCTGATGTACGCCCTGCAGATTTACCTTTAGGCCCTGTTGCTGGCTTTTACGGCAGCTTGAGCGGATGGGTAGATCAACAGTTGATCATTCGCACGGCGCGAAAAATGCCTCATTGGAGTTTCGTGATTATTGGTCCACAGCGTTGTTTTGTCGAGCATTTACGCCGTGAACCGAACATCTATTTATTGGGGGAGAAAGATCATAGCGAGCTGCCAAACTATGTTCATCATTGGCAGGTATCACTATTACCTTTTAAGGATAATGCTCAAATTAGAGCCTGTAATCCATTAAAACTTAGAGAATATTTAGCCATCGGAAAACCTATTGTTAGTACTGAATTTCCTGCATTAGCGCCTTATAAAGATTGGATTACGGTAGCCGGTAAAGAGGATTTCTGCGAGGCGATTGAAAGCGCTGCGGCTGAAATGCCAAAAGCAAAAGAGTTGATGTTGAATACCTCGGGTACTGATTTCTTCTCTGCGATCGAAGAGTGGTCGGATATTGAGAAGATTCGCCGAGTAAGGCAACGTCGTTCTAGTCAGGTAGGTGGCCATAGTTGGCAGGCAAGAGCCTTAAAAATAGAACGAGAGATACTGCAGCGTATTCAGCTAGAACGGATCAATACCGACGGCTAACGATACGCCAAAGCTTAGTGTGTTTTTAGAGCTTATAAAGTGAAAGTTCTGAGTTAATAAATGGCAGAGTATGGATGCTGATAGCGCATTATAAATGAATGGGAAGGTATTATGGTTTCACTTATATTTATCAGCTTGTTGCAAATGTCATCTGGGTTATTGGACCAAGAGGTTCAATTGCCTTGGCAGATGAATATTGATAAACAAAAGGTCGAAACATTAAGTGAGAAGGATGTTTTAGTCATTAAAGGAACCAACCCTAACCCAGGCTCTGAACTGCTGGTGATTCGACTAGATGATAAAAACAGTCATGATTATTACAGTCGCTCGAATTTAGAGAGACGAGTGATATCAGGGGATTTTGAATTACGACTTCCTATGGGAGGCGTGAAAAAAGAGAATAAAGAAAGATTAGATATTAATAAGCTTAAACGCATC
This sequence comes from Oleispira sp., assembly GCA_036960605.1. Lineage (GTDB taxonomy): Bacteria > Pseudomonadota > Gammaproteobacteria > Pseudomonadales > Oceanobacteraceae > Oleispira. The sequence continues at coordinate 13,188 of JBALXI010000020.1, forward strand.
TATGTTTTTAACGCGGAAAAATATCAAACCAAGCACCGCGGGGTCGATAATGAAAACGAATCCCGTAAAAAAGTAAAAATAGATACGATTGGATTTGAACAAGACGAACCTTTGCCAGAATTTGTTCATGCGTATGATTTTGGTGCTAGGCATAGTGAGGTATTAGAAGGCAGTCAGCGAGTTAGTTTAGTGGTTAATAATAAGTCCTTTTCGCCGATTCAATTATTTGGTCAAATGCGTGAAATCGATCGGCCTGGACCTGAACCCTGGGGCAGGGATGGTATTGCTGGCATTGAAGAGTTACGGTTACCGTTGGCAAAAGGCTTATGGCGTATAGTTTTGTTTAGAGAAGATTTAGGCGAGTGGGAAAATCTTCCGCGGCAACTGAATTTAGCACTCGCGATTAATGGTATTAAGCAAATAACACAGACAAAAAATAGCGCCTCGCAATGGTATCAAAAAGAATATTTGAAGTTCTATCATCAGCAAGCCAATACTGATCCTTGGCAAGATATTGTAAAGCATAGAGGGCTAGTACAAAGCTATGATTTTGAACAATTATCCGATCAGCTTTCAATTCAATTATTAGGCGATAGCCCTCAGCAGCGTTTTATCAGTGGCATGATTTTACAAAAGCTAGATGAGAAGGTGTATCAAGATGTAAGCAACGGCTTATTGCTCGTCAATCAGCGGCGAGAGCGTTATTTTCGCCAACACTGGATGGTAGAAGACCAGATATTAGTGGCCAAAAATGAATTAAGTGGCTCACCTATATCCCTTAAAAAACTTACCTTAGCACAAGGCGAAGGGCGCTTAGTCGAGTTTGACCTTGAGCTGGACAGCGCCGCAAGCCCTGAATGGGAATCCTCATTTATCAATAATGGGGGTTATGTGGAAGTCAGACGGTCACTACCTCGCTGGCGCAGAGCGGGCAGTGCACAACATATAAAAAAGAAATTTAATCATTTAACTCGCTTGAAAAAAGAAAGGTTGAGTCTGGGGCTGCATAAGATCTCTATCTGGTTAAAATCTGACGAGCTGCAAGTGGGCGATTATGAATTTTCCTTGGCGTTTACAAACGACAATGAAAAAATAATCAGTCATGTTCAATTTGAAATAGAAGTGCTTGCTCAAAAATTACCGATAAATGAACAGAAAGTCGGTATCTATCTTGATCACAGTCCGCATCTTCAGTTTTTTAAAGAGTGGAAGCCATTACAGCTGGCTCAGGTTTATTGCGATTTAAACTATCTTGAGCGCTTAGATTTACGCGCTTTATCTCCACCGATGGCATTACCAACAGAAGATAATATTGAGTTATGGCTAAAAGAGCTGGCCTTGTATAAAGAATTCTATGGCGAGGCTGATCTACTGGCATATACCCCCTTTAAACACTTAAAAGAGGTATTAAGTGGAGAGGCTTTGCAACAGAAAATGGCAAAGTTAGCGACGTTAAGTCGGGGGGACATTAATGTGTACTGGTCGATTGCAGATGAAGCGTTAACAGAGACACTGCCGCTGATTAAACAAGATGCTCAACGTTTGCATTCTGCAAATCAGTTTGCGAAAGCAGCTGGGCACTTAAACAACCCCAACCAAAAAGAATTGATTGAATCGTTAGATTTGATCTTGATTAACCATGGTTTTGGTATCAGTAAACGTGAAATTGAGCAGATGCATAAATCCCGCTTTAAACTAATAGGTGCTAACGGAAATCAAGATAAGCGTGTTTGGTTATATAATATGCCTGATTTTAGGCTCGCTGCCGGTGCATTCCTATGGCATAGCGGGGCGGATGCCTATGTACAATGGCACGGCAGAATGCCGACTGCGAACCCTTACGATCCTACTGATGGCAGAGAAGCGGATTATCAATTCTTTTACCCTCAGCCTAGAGCTTGCATGGCTTTACCCGACGTTGATAGGGGGCTGTTTGAACTCGCAATGGGGCAGTATGAGTTGAGATGGTACCTTTGGTTAGAGCAGCAAACTGGGCCTCAAGCGGAGCAGTTGAAGCAGAACATAGAAAAGAAATTAGGAGGGGATTGGCTGCAAGCTGCGAAAGTCGATCACCTTCAGCTTGATCAATGGCGTGGGCAAATTATGACCTTGGCACAAAGCTTGATACACATTAAGAAATACCAAGTTTCTAAGTTGTCAGGAGAAGTTAATGAACAGTCCATTCACCCTAGATACAAGGATCAAAACTGAGGCATTAATACTGATTGTATTTGTCGCAGCCTTGCAATTGTCTGGGTGTGCGTCGACTGTAGAGAAAGATGCTAATAAAAATCTTTTCCAGCAAGCGTTGGTTTTACAGAAGGTTAAGACCAGTAGCCCTGTCGCTAAAATTGAAACGCTGGTTCATCGTGACAAGGTTGAGTGGGTATTTTCTGCTCAACAAGTCCAACCAAATTCCGCACAAAAACATGAACTCTTTGTTTGGTTTTCACAGCTAACGAATTACAGCGACTATCCTATTCTTTTACAGCTAGGCCCTGACTGGATATCTAGCTATAGACGGGGCAATGTTTTACGTAAAATGATTCCTCGAGGCATATTAATTGAACAACAATACGATGATAGTTTAGCTAATCATAAAGTTATCTTTTCATTTAAAAACACGGGCGAAAAGTTAGTTAAAGCAACGGGGGAATTATGAATCTTCCGATTGACGACAGTAGGATAGCAAATAACAACACTGCTATTCCTGTAAATAGTGTGTGGAAAAATGTCTATTCATTACTTAACGCGGCTTGGCGTCAGCGGTATTTAATATTAATGCCTATATTAATTATGCCAATATTGGGCGGATTAATTGCTATGAGTCGAGGTAAAATATTTGATACTCATACGACAATATTGGTACAAGAAACATCGAAGTTAAATCCTTTCTTAGAAGACTTATCAGTCTCTACCAACTTAAAAGAACGTATGGCGGCTTTAGATACGTTAATGCACAGTCGTCATGTATTGTTTTCAGTAGCTGAAGAGCTAGAACTCATAGATGAAAATACCAGTGTTAGTAACAAAGGCAGAGTCATACGTAAAATTGCCAGTGGACTTAAATTGAGTCAAGAGGGTAAGGATCTTGTTAAAATTTCCTATCGTTCAGGTACACCCAGTAATATGAAAGAAATATTAGAGGTTGTGAGTCTTCATTTTATTGAACAGCTATTAGCCCCCGAGAGATCTTCAATCGAGCAGTCAGAAAAATTTATTTTACAGCAACTCACCTCTCAAAAATCTCAGTTATTAGCTGCGGAAAATAAATTGGCGATATTTAAACAGAAATATGCAACTGATTTACCGGCTTTTCATGGGGGTAATATCAAGCGTTTAAGGGAACTTAAGCAATTACTAGCGAAAAAAGAAATTAACTGGTCCGCTGCGAAGGCTGTATTGAAATCGATGAATAAGCAATTGTCTTCGACCAACCCTGTTGTTGCTGCGATAGAAAATAGAATCGTGCAATTAACCAGTGAATTAGCCTTATTAAGAGCCCGCTATACCGATCAGCATTCAAAGGTGGCAAATGTTCAGCGCCAGGTTGATCGCTTACAAATAAAACGAAATAGTTTATTAGAAAAAACAGCCAAACTAACACCGGAAGAAATTGAGCGATTATGGCATTTGGCAATGAGTTCTTCAGCCAATATGGCGTCAGCTTCAGGCAAAAGAGGTTCGTCCTCTGCTAATACTGATAACAGTTCTCCTTTATTGGTTTCTCAATTACAAGAAATACAAAAGTCCCAAGCGATGGAGCAAGGGCTAGAGCAAGAAGTAAGCAGTTTGAAAAAGCAAATAGCTGAGATGCATGTTCAAGTTAATGCATTTGCTTCAATTGAAAGAGAACTGACTGAACTTGAGCGAGAGTTAGATACCAAACAAAATTTATATAATGAATTCCTTAAGCGTTATGAAATGGCAAAAGTCACAGGTTCGTTAGGGCGCTTTGAAGAAAAGAATCGTATTAAAATTATTGACCAACCTTTCACTCCATCCTGGCCCTCTAACATACCGAGTATTGTTTTCATTGCTGCCGGTTTGATCGGTGGCATTTTATTTGGCGCGGGTATGGCGGTTATTGTAGAAATTATGGATACCAGTATTCGTAGCATCGATCAACTGCAACAGTTTACGCGTGCACCTATGTTAAGCAGAATTCCAAAATTTAAAAATTTATTAGCCGCTGATACTGTATTTGAAGATAGTTGATTTTGTGATTTTAATATGACATTTAATTAAAATGATAGAGGGTTTTTTATGAAAGATACTGATAAGAAAGTCGTTGTGCAAGTGGTGCAGCACCTGCGTGCAGGAGGTATTGAGTGCCTAGTGCTTGAAATGATGCGGTCTTCTTTAAGGACTAATGATGAAGATATGCACATTATTAGTTTGGAAGGGTCAATGGAAGAAGCGTTATCAAATTGGCCAAGATTATTACCTTATAAGAAAAAACTACACTTTATTGATAAGCAACCTGGGCTTTCTATTAGCTGTTTGTTAAAGATAAAAAAACTATTAAAAGAGTTACGGGCTAACGTATTGCACAGTCATCACATTGGTCCTCTTTTATATGGGGGCATAGCGGCAAAGTGGTTGGGGATCGATTGTCGTATACATACAGAGCATGACGCATGGCACATGGAAGACCATAAACGTAGACGCTTAGAGCGAATGCTATTAAATTGGGTGAGACCTACTTTGGTTGCAGATGCTAATGGCGTTCAAAAACAGCTTGCGTCGTACCAGCCAAGTTATCCCACTCAGGTTATTCATAATGGTGTTGACTGCACGTTATTTCATAAAGGAAATAAGCCGTATGCACGAGCACAACTTGGGCTTGTTCAAAATGTAGAAAGTAAACCGGTAAAATATATCGGTTGTGCAGGGCGTCTGACCGAAGTGAAAGGCCATAAGTATTTAATCGATGCGCTTAAGTTTCTCAAAGATGATTGTATGCTCGTATTGGCAGGAGAGGGGGAATGTCGCCTTGATCTTGAAGAGTATATTCAGCAGCAGGGGTTAAATAACAGGGTCGTTCTACTGGGTAATATCGACAATATGGTGTACTTCTACCAAGCACTTGATGTGTTTTGTCTGCCTTCCCTAAATGAAGGTTTACCGCTTTCTCCATTAGAAGCACAAGCCTGTGGTATCCCCGTGGTATTGACGGATGTGGGCGGGTGTCGAGAAGCCTGCTGTCCAGAAAGTGGCGTTATGGTACCGGCTAAAGACGGAGCGGCTTTAGCTTGGGCCATTAGACAAACATTGAGAAAACTCAGTCGTGATCAAGTCCCTTCACCTAGAGGTTTTGTCGCGGCTGAACGTGATTTTAGTAATATGTTAGATGAATATCGTATTTTGTATCAACAGTAATTTATAGTTAATGAATGTAGAGGAAGCTAACATGATTATTCTCGCCATCTTGTTATTAGTATTAGTGGTTTATCATCACCTAGGTTACCCATTATTGCTGAAGCTAATTGCACGCTATAAATCTAAGCAGCAAGCTTCTTCATTCAAAGCGACTCGCGGCTTTAAATACAATCAGCAAGATGAAGCGTTACCGAGTATTCATATTATTGTGCCTGCTTTTAACGAAGAAACTGTCATTCAGCAAAAAATAGACAGTATGGTCTGGTTAGATTATCCCGATAAAAAATTGGCGATTAGTATTTATTGTGATGGTTGTAATGATGAAACAGTAAAGCGTGCCATCAAGAGCCAAAGCCTATTCCATAATCGTGATCTAGAACTTCGTATCGTTAATATTGAAGAAAATTCTGGCAAGGTAGCCATTATTAATAGAGCGATTAAAGAAAGTGATGCGGATTTAATCGTATTTTCAGATGCCAGTGCCCTATTAGGCAGTGATACTTTGTGGCGCAGTGCACAACACTTCATTAGCGATTCCGACGTCGCCGTAGTGACCGGAAACTATTCTTTATTAACAGCGGGGGCTAATACCGAATGCCCTAATACCGAGGCGGGTACTGACGGTGAGTCCGCCTATTGGCAGTATCAGAATGAGGTTCGAAATCTAGAAAGTAAGCTCGGCGCGGTGATGGGTGTTACAGGGGCGTATTATGCCATTCGTCGTGAATTTTGCGAAACGCTAGAAGCCGATACGATTAACGATGATTTCATCATGCCTATGCGTGCCGTTGAATTAGGCGGAAAGGCGATTTTTGATGCAGAAATAAAAATATTTGAGACGGAAGCAACACCGTTAGAGCAGGATGCACTACGCCGAGTTCGCATTTCGCAAGGCAATATGCAGCAAATATTCAGATTGAAATCATTATTATTACCAGGAATCGATTTAAGTCGGTTTTGGGTAAGCTGGATGTTTATTTCGGGTAAGTTCTTACGGGTTATAATGCCCTACCTGCTAATAATACTCTATGTTTTAAGCGCTATTCTCGCTTTTGAATCATACCTCTTTGTCTTTTTATTCATCGGGCAGGTCAGTGCTTATGCTTTAGCCACGATGAATCAGGTAGTGATCAGTGGTAATAGTCCTGCTTTCTTTAATCGAGTCTTTCATACCTTGTTTAATAACAAAATTGTACGATTAATTAGCTATCTATGCCAAGGACATCTAATGGGATTTATAGGGTCGGCAAGCTATTTGCTCAATAGTTTTAAGCAAAATGTTTTAGGTGTAAACGTTGAAAAACGCTGGCACAAGGTACAGATTACAGAAAATAATAAAGACAGATATTAGCAATCCAAGAATACAGCCGGATACTAAGTAGGTGATGAATATGATGACTCATATAGCGAGTGAAAACATGAAGAAATCAGCCATGAACGTTCAGCAAGCAACAAATGCAGCAGTCGGTACTCAATGTGCCGACTTGAGTCTAACTCAGCTGAAACAGCGTGAGATGCCTGCTGATTTTATACCGAGGAAGGTGCGTATTGGAAAAAGAATATTTGATTTGATGCTCGCGAGTATTGGTTTGCTCGTCAGCTTACCGCTCTTTCCATTAATTGCAGTAGCGATAAAATTAGAAAGCCGTGGGCCAATTTTCTTTAAACAGCTAAGGATAGGGCAAAGTTTACCCAGTCGAGTTGATATCTTCATGATGTATAAGTTTCGCACCATGGGTTTTAATGCTGAATCTGAAAGTGGACCGACCTTAGCAGCCAAGAACGATGTGCGTATTACTTTGGTAGGAAAGTTTTTACGTAAAACTCGGCTAGATGAATTGCCTCAGTTTATTAATGTCATTCGCGGTGACATGTCGATGATCGGTCCACGCCCTGAACGCCCCAGTTTTTGTCACCGCCTTGAACGTGAAATCCCTTATTTTACTGATCGTACCTACGGCATTAAACCTGGCATAACGGGTCTGTCACAAGTGCATCAGGGTTATGATGAATGCTTAGAAGACGTTAAAAATAAACTGGGTTATGACCTGTCCTATTCATTGGCTATCAGTTCAGTTTGGAATTGGTTGAAAATGGATTGTGGCATTGTCTTTGCCACGATCAAGGTGATGGTATTAGGACGTGGGCAATAGATCTGATTAGTAGCTAACAAAAGTTGGGTGATAATTGGGGGTTGATAATCGGAGCTAGAATCTGGATGATGGAATCTAGCTCATTACTTTATTATTAATCACTTGAGAAGAACAATGGATACCTTGCCACGTTCACTTGGAAAGCCACTTGAAATCACATTAAAAAGAACAATCGAAAATACAATAAAGCATGCGCAGAAAGAAAAGCTAGAGTTGCCTTTTTCTATTTACAGCTCGATACATGAACAAAACCTGCTCAATGTCCCCATTGCAAAGCCCTTGTTGATCGTAGTTTTTAATGGTGAGAAAGTGCTGGGGAAACAGGGGGAGTTACTCTGTCGTGCCGATAGTTTTATCTTTTTAGCCGATAGTCCTGCGATTAATATGCGTAATATTCCTATAGAAAAAGAATATTTTGCATTATTAATTGAATTTGATGAGCAAGATTATAGCGGGCTTCAAGTTAATACGTCACATAAAAATCATTATTGTATTGGTATGACGACTACGCTATTAGAACAATGCTTACAGCAATTTGTTGAATCTTCCCTTTGGGCGCCTAAAAAAATTGGGTCTTTACGGAAAAGAGAAATTTTAGAATTGTTATGTCATATGGGGCATGAAGAAATTTTAACGATGTTAGGTAATTCACAGGTAAGCCAGCGATTACATACCTTATTTAATCAGCAAGGTTTTCATGAATTAGCGCTGGAATCTATCTGCGAACAGTTAGCAATGAGTGAATCGACGCTGAGGCGCAAGCTAAAATCAGAAGGCACTAGTGTGCAAGAAATTAAAGATCAAGCAAAACTAGGGCTTGGTTTACATTTACTGCAAACATCTCATTTTCCAATTAGCGCAATTGCGCAGCAGTGTGGCTACCAATCTCCCTCTCGATTTACTGAACGCTTTAAGCAACGCTTTGGTTTAACACCTTCTGAACTTAGAAAAACAAAAATGGAGGAATAGGGCGAAACAGTGACTGTTTTTGGGCAAGTTAGCTGCGAATAATGCGATAAGATGGCAACTTAATTAGCCAATCTTTATTAAGGATTATTATGCAGCAACCTTCTAAGTATCTTTTATTGTTATCACTGGCTGTTTCTTCTTCAGTATTTGCCGGCTCACTGAGTTTGTCGAGTAAGGATATTACTCAAGGTGAGTTTATGACTAAAGCGCAGGAGTTTAACGGCTTTGGTTGTGCTGGCACAGATACCTCGCCCCAGCTGACCTGGTCAGGTGCACCCAAGGGCACAAAAAGTTTTGCAATTACTGCGTATGATCCCGATGCGCCGACGGGCAGTGGTTGGTGGCATTGGCAAATTCTTAATATACCGGTAGCAGTAACAGAATTAGCTGCAGGCGCTGGCGATACAAAACGCGACCTCGCCCCTGTCGGTAGTATGCAAGTTGAAAATGATTATGGTAGCCGAGGTTTTGGCGGCGCTTGTCCACCTGCTGGCCATGGTATACATCATTACCGTTTTACGGTTCATGCACTGTCTACAGCAAGGTTGAAATTGCCAGAGAATGCGTCAGGCGCATTGGCGGGCTATATGATCAATTCAAAGACACTAGAATCGACTACGATTGAAGCACTGTATCAGCGTGAATAGCTGAGTATTGAGGCTGGAATGCAAACCGCCACAGGCATTTAGGGTAAATACCTGTGGCGGTTATCTGTTGTGCTATTTTTATGAGATTACATCTTTCTTCATACCATACCTTTTGATCTTCTCTGTTGTTGAAATCCGTACCATGCAAAAGCGGCACTGGCTTTAAGGTTACGCACACTAGGATTATAGATAAAGCCTTTAAACTGATGCCAGAATGCGCGTAAATATTGTTCCTGTTCAGCGTAATGTTCGGCATAGCCAACTTCTAAACGCCCGTCTGCTTGGAATACCGACCAAACATTACGGCTGCTTACATAGTTACGATGACGCTTCATAATGACCTGCATCTGATCGAGGCGGCGTAAGCGGTTGCTGGTTTTAGATCCTGGACGGACTAAATATTCCATTAATTGTTCATTGCAAAACCCTACTTTTCCAAACTTACTGAAACGTAGCCATAGATCCCAATCTTCAGCCGACTTCAATTGGTTATCAAAGCCTCCCAGTAGTTTGTAGGTCTTCGTTTTTATCATCACGCAGGACGTTCCGATAACATTTTCGCTATAGATTTTTTCGGTTGGCTGATCAAGATAATGAAACTCATTGTCATCTTGTACCAACTTCTTGAAATGAGGCCAATATTGAAAGCAATCACCTAAGTCGGTTTTGTCAGGCGTTGTATGGTGATAGTTAGTGAAACTCATGACGATATTGGGATTATCACGGTGAAAGCGATATTGTTTGATCAGCTTATTTACGTGCCAATAATCATCTGCATCTAAGAAGGCAATGAACTCTGAATTTACGCGTTTTAAAGCAAAGTTTCTGGCGCGTGCTGAACCCACACCTTTTAAGCGATAAGGACGAATTTGTGGATGCTTTATTTTTTGTTCTTGCAGCCACTTCCATGTGCCATCGGTAGAGTTGTCATCAATAACTAAAATTTCAATATAGTTTAAGCGTTGCTCAAAAATACTCTTTAATGCTTTAGGCAAATACTCTAAGCAATTGTGAGTAGGAATAATAATGCTGATCAGCGGCTTAATGCTGACGTCTTTCACTTTATTCTTTTTCTTAAAATCATTCATAGCAATTCTCTCATTCGTTATTTAAATTTCTTTGCTTAAGGTTTGGCATCTCACTTGCAATTTGTTGGATATGTCGGTTGTTTTGCAAACAAGATGCCAAACCTAAACAAGGGCTGAAACGAGTCTTTAAACGCAGATCAAGGATTATAATAATGAAGAAAATTGCTTATGTTATTCCTACCTTTCCTGTCGCCAGTGAAACCTTTATCACTACTGAAATGAAGGCATTGCAGAGCCAGGGACATGAGGTTCAAGGCATTTGTTTTGAACGCAGTTCAGAGGCTTGCCAGATTGGTGATGAAGAGATATCGAAGACCATGATTGATCTTCGTGAGGTGCCTTGCCTATCACTTATCTCTTTGATATTTATCGTTATTTTAAATTTCTTCAGCAGTGGTTGGAAAGGTATTAGGTTTGCCTTTGAGCAGCAAGGAATACGCCCTAGGTCGCTATTACTGCAGGGTTTTAAACTGGCCTATAGTAGCCACACACTGCGGTGCGAGCACATACACGCTCACTTTGCGCTATGTTCAACCGCGACGGCCATCGTAGCGGCTAGGTTATTAGGGCTGAGTGTTTCCTTTACTAGCCATGGTTCTGATGTTTATAAGTCCCCTAGTGATCTATCGCTGAAATTGCAAAATGCAGATTTTTCAGTTGCAGTTTGCGAACGTATGCAGAATGACTTCAATAATATGAGCCCGTATGCCCAAGTTTATAAAGTGCCTTGCGGTATCGATATGCAGTTTTTTAATCAAACCGTTGCAGATGATGAAAAGACCAAAAGTGAAAAACACTCGCTGCTGTATTTAGGCCGTATCTCAGAAACGAAAGGCATTCTTCACCTTATTCAAGCTTTGGCTAAGCTGCCTCATTCACTTAGACCAATGATCGACATTGCTGGCGATGGTCCGATGAAAGCTGAGGCAGAGCAAATGGCGAGTGATATGGGGATTTCAGCGTCGGTTAACTTTCTCGGCGCCGTAAGCCGTAGTTGGGTGCAGGCGAACTGCTCTGGTTATGCCGCGATGGTACTGCCATTTTGCAAGGTGGAGGGCGGTATCATGGATACTGGGCCTCTGGTGATTAAAGAAGCGCTGGCGTTGAAGTTACCTTTGCTAACCACCGACATTATGGCTACGGGAGAATTTGTTGATGCTCGCTGCGCTTTTATCAGTCAATCGTCCAATCCGGAAGACTTAGCACGAACCTTGCTAAAGCTATTGATTAGTTTGAATCATGTGGTGCTGGATGACATAGACTTACAGGCCTTAAAAAACCAATTAGGGCCAAGAGTCGAAGAGCTCAAAGCTCTACTGCATCACCCAAATCCGAGTGACATTATTGATCAGAAAATTGAAGTGGGTTATCACAAGGTAATGACCCAGTTCTCTTCCAAGCAGCAGGGATTGGCTTTGTCGAGAATATTTCAACAATGTCACGGCTAGTGATCGAGTAAGAATTAATTGACTAAACGGGTAGAGATTATTATGAAAAGCTCAGCCATCAATCAAGCGGCATATTACGCTTTAGGCATTGTCATGATGAAGGGGATTTCATTATTGATGATTCCTTATGTGACGCGTCAGTTGAGCCCAGTGGAATACGGCACGTTAGAAATCCTGTTGATTTTTGCCGATATTTCAACCCTCATTATCGGCTTCGGTTTGGTAGAGGCTTTGAATCGTTATGTCGGAGCATCAGCCAGCAACCGTGGTGCATCACAAACATTAATTTCACAGTGCTTTATTTTAGCGATGTTTGTTTGCACATTGATGATGTTGGCGCTGTACTGTTCAGCCAGCAGTATCATTAATTTATTACCGGCAAAAGTAACGACGACACAGCTATTCTTAATTGCCTTTCCTGCTTTATTAGAAGGCTTAATCGCCATCCCGTTAACCATAATGCGCATGCAGTCGTTAGCAAAATACTTCTGTTTATTAAATGTGATTAAGGCCATGTTACAAGCGCTAATGATTATTGTCTTATTGCAATTGGATTATGGTATTGATGGGATTTTAATTGCCGGAGCGCTTTCAAGTCTATTTTTGGTTTTATGTTTACTGCCTTATCAATGGCAACAGATGGATAAAGGTTGGTATAAAAACTGGTATCGAAACAGTTTGAAAAGTGACTATTGGCAAGCGATGTTTAAAATCATGCGCTATGGCGCGCCGATTGTACTGGGGCGTTTAGGCTTATTTGCGATGACGGGACTAGATCGCTGGTTATTAGCAGAGAAAGTGGGTATTGAACAATTGGCGGTCTATGCCATCGCCGTGAAATTCGCCTTGATCTTGGCCTTGCTCATGCAGCCTTTTGGTTTGTGGTGGTTTCCCTATCGCTTTACCTTATTGAAGCAAAATGATGGCAAAGCCGAGTGTGCAAATTATGCGATGTTAGGAACGAATATTTGCTTCATTCTCGGCTTCATTATGCTGTTAACATTACCGACGTTTATGCAGCTTATTTTACCAACTGCTTATCATGATGCGGCATTTATTGTGATGGCTTTATTAGCCGTCAATATGGTTAAAAATGCCGGTGATTTATTGAACCTTGGCTGCTTCATTAAAAGCAGTCTGAGTCAGATGTGGGTGCAGTGGCTGTGTGCGGTCATCGCGGTTATTGGCTATGTGTTATATATCGAAGACTATGGTGTATGGGCGGCGGCAGCGGTTTTATTGTTTGTATATGGACTGCGCTTAGTCTTATTTTATGTTTATAGTCAGCATATTTTGTTTTTACCTTATCAGCATAAAACGTGGCAATTAACGCTGCTGTTTGGAGGCTTAGCGCTAGTCACTTTCTATCTGGGAATTCAACCTTTGCTGCTATCATCATTTAATACGTCAGTATTAGAGATGATGCCATTGATTTTAGCACTCGCAGTGGGCGCGGGGTTGTCGTTAATGTATTTGGCCATTTTGATATTCTATAAGGTACTGCCAAATCCACTGCAATTATGGCAGCAGCGTCAAGCCCGATTGGTGGTGCTATGAAAAGCGCTATGAATGGCATCGATACAGTCGATCAGTATGAAAATAGAGCCAATAATAATGCCACTAAAATCATTACTGCTGTTGGCTTATCGTGTGTATTAAGCGCTGTTTGGTTTGTTGTTCCTCATCCCATTGTGATTGCGGTGCTGGCCATATTACCGATTGCGGTAGTGTTGGTTTTAAAGTTGCCTTTTGTGATGTGTCTCGGATTTATTTTATTTTCATTCTTTCGGTTGCACGAAGCATTTCCTATCTTGATTCCGTTTAAAATTCCTTTGTTATTGGCGTTGGCATCGCTGACGGCACTGGCCTGGCATCTAGTGATTACACGGTCGATTAAACCCTTTTTAACCCCAGAACTTACTTGGTTCTTAATATTTTTTATTTGTGTAACTCTGGGTATTTCATTTGCCAGTAACCGCGGTATCGCCATTGCTGCTTATACCGGAAGTTATGTAAAAATGGCCATTATGGTATTTGCCATTGCTTGGTTAATTCGCACTGAAAAAGAATTTTCTATCGCCTGTAATATGATTGTTATCTGTGGAATTGCCATTGCTTTAGTAGCACTCAATAATAAAGCAAACGGCATTGGTTTGGTGGAAGGAACGCGGGTAACCATTGGTAGAAATATAGGCTCGATATTGGGCGACCCCAATGATTTGGCGTTAGTATTATCACTGCCTATTAGTTTCGCTGCGGGGTTGGCCTGCACCCAGGGCCGAGGGGGATTTAGTCGTTGTTTGGGGGTTGTAGGTTATCTGCTTATAGCAAGCGCCATTATAGCCACACAAAGCCGGGGAGGCTTGTTAGCGATCGTTGCAGTAAGCAGTGTTTTCGCATTTTATAAAATACGCTCTAAGTTATTAGTGGTCTGTTTAGGTGGCGTGGGGTTGTTAATACTCTTAGTGTTTGCAGGAATTTCTGACCGCAGTTCAGGGGGCGCTGATGAAGCAGGGGTAGATGCTTCTGCACAAGGGCGCTTATACGCTTGGCAAGCGGCCTTTAAAATGGCCAATACGCATCCTTTCTCGGGGGTCGGAATTGATAATTTTACATCGAACTATTTTTTCTATTCCCCCCACTGGGACGGTATGAACCACGCAGTACACAGCACGTGGTTTGGTGTCTTGGCAGAAACGGGTTATGTCGGCTTGTTCGTCTTTTTAGTGTTGGTTTTCAAAACCGTAAAATCCTTATATCAAACAGTGACCAGACTAAAGCCTTTATATGAACAAGGGCGATGTTCAGCTGTTTTATTTTGCAGTGCTCAATCGGTACTGGCGGGTTTAGCGGGGTTTATCGCTTCGGGTACCTTTTTAACGCAGGGTTTTACTTGGCCTTTGTATATTTTGTTGGCATTAAGTATTGCGGTGCAGCAGCAAACTAAAAAATTGCTTTAATTCATCCTCGCAGAATGTCGTGAATGCTAGTTTATTAACATTAGACCTAGTGGACATTGCTTTGCAAATTGCAAAGCAATCTGAACATATTTTTGCAGTACGTTTTCGTTTTCGCTTAATGCGATCAGGTAATCTCTCCTAAATAATCGTAACTCATTGATAAATAAGAATAATAATTTATGGCATAAGCTTTGCTCTATCTAATTGTGTATTAATTGTTTTATGAATTAAGCCTGTTGGAGTAATGATTATGAGTGTCCTAAATTTTCAATGTAATGATGATCAAGTGGTTTCAGTTACCGGTGACTTTGATGTTAATACCGTCGGAGATGCACGCGAGTTATTTGAAACGTTAGCGGTGCAAGGTTCTGATGTCGTTGTGGATCTTACCGAAGTTCGTTTTATCGACTCTTCTGGTATTGGCGCAATCGTTTTTCTTTATAAACGCCTTGTTGCACAAAAACATAACATGGCTTTGGTCGGCGTAAAGGGTCAGCCAAAAGAGCTTTTAGAAATTTTGAAAATTAGTAAAACCATCGATGTCTTTGTCACGTTAAATCATTATTTGGCAGACAAGTCGACCGTACATTAAGCCGCAATGACGGATCTTGGCAATAGGGTGGATGGATTATGACATATCAAGCTAGTTCAAAATTTTCAGTAAGCCTTTTAGCGATTGCTATTTCAGGTTGTAGTAGCTGGCCTGATCACGGTCACGGTGGTGATGCCCAGCTTGATACTAGCCATGAATATTATATCGCACAGGTTGATTCTGAGATTGGACATGATCACGACGGCCATCACAATGGTCATCATAACGATGCTTATGATTCAGATTTTGACGAAGAATACGACGAAGATTTTGAGATTGGCCATCATCAAACTTATCGTTATGAGGGCAAAGGTCACTTAGCAACGCAGTGGAGTATTCACAGTCTAAAGTTGGATACTCTAGTCTTACGAGGAGGACAGGAATGTTTACCTGGCAGAGTCCGTGAAGTATCCATGATGGCTAAGCGTGCTCGTCGAGAGTTGGACGGAAATTTATTAGAAGATGCACGTAATTCTTTAGTGATTTTTCAGCGTGAGTTAGATGAGTTAGAGCGCCGACTCATTCATATTAAACGTCATACGCAATGCGCACATTCAAATTCAAATATCGAGAGTGTGGCTAAATTAAGTTCACAGCAAAGGTATCATAATCGTAAATTATTTTTACTAAATTTATTGAATGATGACTACAGCTTTGATATCGATTCAGATCAAATAACACGTCATTATAGAGAAAAACTTGTACTTGCCGCTCATTATTTATCTCAAGATACGTCAATACGTTTACACATCAGTGGCCATGCAGATTCAGATGGTGATTATAAATACAACCAAGTTTTAGGATTGAAGCGTGCCAAAAAAGTTAAGAGCTTACTCGTTACATCAGGTGTAGATAGTAAACGTTTAGTTTTAAGATCATTCGGTGAGCAACTGCCGATTGAAAGCAATACTGACACATTAGGAAGAATGAAGAATCGCCGAGTACTTGTAGAGTTTATCGAAACTCAGCAATTTTATATTCCAGGAGCAGATGGACTGTTGTTTGAACAGCAGAGCAACTTCTTTGGTATTAAAGATAAAAATAGCCGTAAAGCTAAACATTTGAAGCACTGGGCTAACACGTTGGGCCATGATTCTAAAAATAGCGGTTATGAAGGGGTAGATCATGACTATAACTAATTTTTATAGACTAGCATTTATCTTCAGTATGATATTTAGCAGTATTGTTAACGCTGAAGTCATTGACCCTGAATTAGAATTGTTAGTACAAGAATTACGTTCTGCTCTAAATGATGAAGAGAGTATTAAACCGAGCCTCAGTAATGAACAGACAACTAAAACACTTACTAATCCTGTTCTAACCTCCGCTATCAACACTGCACTGATGGACAATAGCCGGGTTGAAAAAAAGGTAACGTCTGTTCCGAAGATTGTTAATGTTGGAGATCGCTTAAAAATATTTTTACCCGGAGAAGAAGAGTTAAATAAAGAATTTTCGGTGGATGATGCAGGCTTTATTGAATTACCTGAAATCGGTGATATCCCAGTGTCTGGATTAACCTTAGAGCAAGCTGTTATTAGTATTCGCCAGGCGTTAAGCCGTGTTTATCGTGATGTGAGTCGCTTAGAAGTTGTGATAAAACAGCACCGTTTATTGATCACCGTATTAGGTTTTGTAGAAAATCCTGGGCAGATAAATTTGAGAGAAAACTCAAATGTTCAAATGGCACTGAGTTTAGCGGGTGGCTTAAGGGCGGGTGCTCAACTGGATAAATTGCAACTTAAGCGTGATGGTAAAAGCATTGTTTTTGATTATAAAGCTTATTTGGATTCGGGTGATGAGTCTTTAATTCCAGCGTTGCAAACGATGGACAGCTTATTTGTACCGGCGTCGCCCTTGATTGGTAATGTACAGGCTGAATTCGATGCCGCGACTTTATTAGCCGGAGGGGATGCGAGCGAAGATAAAACAGCGATTAAAGTATTTGGAGAAGTCGTTAATGCCGGTCTATTTACCTTCAAAAAAGAAAGTTCGGTTATCGACGTTTTAATGCGTGCTGGCGGTGTCACACGATTTGCCGGTGTTGAACAAATTCGCGTGATTAATAAAAACATTCCCAGCATCTTTAACTTAAAAGCGTATCTTGATAATGGAGAGTCAACGGAAGCATTGATCTTATCGGAAGGGGCCACCATCTTTGTACCGATTGCGGCAAAAGATGTAAAAGTAGGCTCTCGCATGGTGTATGTGATGGGCGAAGTACAAAAGCCCGGCGCTTTTGAAAATCAAGATGGTGCAACATTTTTAGATATTTTAGCCAATGCCGGTGGCCCGACCCGCTTTGCTGAAACTCGCCAAATTCGTTTGTTACGGGCTAATGGTGAAGTCCTTCCTTTTGATCTTCAAGACTATACCGAAAAAGGCAGTATCAAAGCCCCCTTACCTAAAATTCTGGCAGGGGATGCGATTTTTGTCCCTGAAAAAACAGCAACTGATCAAAACTCTTGGTTAAAAGTACCGTCTTCGAGAGCTATATATATTATGGGCGCAGTGCGCAGTCCAGGGCGCTACGAATGGTCCGACGAAATGAATATTTTTGATTTGTTAGCCCATGCAGGCGGACCCGAAGGCAGAGCGGATATTTCTGCAACTCAAATTATCATGCGCCACGCTGATGGCAAGATTGAAACGAAAGTTTTTGATCTTGCACATTTTCATGAAGAGGGCGGTCATATAAAAGACGTTCCTGTATTAAAAGCGGGCTATACCGTAATGGTGCCTGAACTACCTCAAGACCCTACCGATAATAAAGCAAAATGGTTACGCCAATCAGCCGAACGTTCAATCTACATTTTAGGCCAAGTGAACTCTCCTGGTCGCTATGCTTTCGATACCAGTATGGAGTTCTTGGATATCTTGTCAGCCGCTGATGGCCCAGCGAATAATGGGGATATTCATAATATTCGGGTGATGCATAGAAGCGAAACGGGCGCTCGCATCAGTAAGCTTAACCTTGCTTTGTATTTTGAGACGGGGGATGAAAGTTTATTACCTAAGGTTGTTCCTGGCGATACCATTTACATTCCTGAAAAGGATCGCAACTGGTTAGATGAAGAAAAAGAAACCACTATTCGGGTTTTAGGTTCGGTAGCAAAACCAGGTCGCTATCGCTTTAATGACAACATGACGCTATTA
The DNA here is from genome assembly GCA_036960605.1 of Oleispira sp. Classification (GTDB taxonomy): domain Bacteria; phylum Pseudomonadota; class Gammaproteobacteria; order Pseudomonadales; family Oceanobacteraceae; genus Oleispira. The sequence goes on from JBALXI010000020.1 coordinate 31,583, forward strand.
GACTTATTAGCACAAGCCGGTGGCCCTAATGATGATGCCTATGTTGAGAAGATAGTCGTTGTGAACTCTTCGTGCTGTAAAGAGCAATCGACCAGTTTTGATTTGGTCGAGTTTGTAAAAAATCCTGATTTTGCTGAGTTGCCCGTTTTAAGAGAAGGCGATACGGTTTACGTACCGAATATGGCACGCAGCAATTGGCGCATATTCATGGATGGGGTGAGAGATACTTTGAGCGTTGTGACGCTCTATGCCTTAGCTGCGGCAGCGCTGTAATTAGCACAGCGCTGGGGAACGAATAACGTAATCACTAAGCACGACATAAATAGATTCAGGAGTTATATTATGAATGAATTACCCATACATTATGCTGAGTTAGAAAGTATATATTCACAGACGATCGATTGTGGTGTACGCAGTTTAGCGGTTACTGCATGTAATAGCGGAGAGGGAACCACGACGTTAGCGTGTGCCTTAGCCAAGCGAGCACAAGCAGGTGGACGTAAAACATTATTAGTTGATATGAACTTCTGTCATCCCTCTATCGGTCCTGAGTTAGGGTTGGAGCCAGGATCATGGAAACATTTGGATAATTTATTAGCCGAGCAAATCACGTTAGTTGATGAAGCGGATAGTACGGCAGCCTACTTACCAAAATCAGTTTGTCCTTTAGCCGTATTACCGGCGCCTTCAACCCCTACGGGGAACTTGATACTGAGAGAAAAAGGTTATTTAGCGCGTTGCATGGAAGCATGGCTTAAAGAATACGAAGTGGTCATCGTTGATACCTCGCCTTTGAATGCCATCAACCGTCATAACTTACCTGCGGAGCGCATCTGTTCTCAGTGTGAGGGTACTGTATTAACCGTGTTGGCAGGCATCACTAAACAGGGGCAATTACAAAGTGCGATGGAGCGCTTATCAGGCCATGGCATTCAATTATCAGGCTGCGTGTTTAACGATCGATTTTGTCCTACCTTGGCTGAAGAGCTGATTCGTGAGACCTATCGTTTTCAGCGCTGGCTGCCATCGCTGATGAACGGCTTAAGACAAAAGCTGCGTCAATCTACATTATTCAATTTATCGATCTAGACTGTAATGATATCGGTCATAAATGTATTAATAGTCTGCGCTAGAGGGATTCAGTTGATTATCTTTAAACGGTTTTTCCAAGAATTCACTCATTTCTTTAATCGTAAAGAACGTAAGCTTGAGTATGAGATAAAAGTTAATCACGCTGCGATGGATCAGTCTCAGCTGCACTTGGAAATGATCATGGATAATGTCCATGACGCGATCATTACTTTCTCTGTCGATGGCGATATCTTGAGTATCAATAAAGCGGCAAAAGAAATGCTGTTAATCGAAGAGAAAAGCCAAACCATAGGCTGTTACCTTAAAGGTTTCGATTTACAAAATAAAATCTTAGATTACATGCAGAAAATAAAAAATCAGCAACAGCCAGAGCCACTAGGTTCAGGTTTTCGCAGTATGGCAAGACGGAGTGATAATAGTTTATTTCCGGTCGATATTAGTTTAAGTCATAGTGAAGGTACTATACCGACGTTCATTGCGGTTATTAGAGATGTGAGTGATCGCAAACACATGGAAGATGAGTTAAAGGCTGAACAAGCGCTAAAAGCAGGCGTGATCGAGCACAGTCTTAATGCCATTATTGTGATTGATGAAGACGGTGTAGTGAATGATTTTAATAAATCAGCCTGTCGAATGTTTGGTTATTTAAAAGATGAGGTAATGGGGAGGGATATGGCTGATCTCATTATTCCTGAGGATCAGCGTCAGCATCACCGCAATGGGATGAAAATATATTTAGAAACTGGCCATGATAATATTTTGAATCAGCGTATTGAAGTACTGGCAATGCGGAAAAATAGAGAGCTATTTCCGGTTGAATTAACTGTATTTCCAATTCACTCTATGGGGAAAACGGTATTCGCCTCAGCGATTCAGGATATCACTGAACGTAAAAAATCTGAGGATGAAAATTTAGCCTCAAAAGATAATGCAGAAAAATCCAATCAATTTAAATCACAATTTTTAGCGGCCATGAGTCATGAAATTCGAACGCCACTGAATGCTGTTTTGGGGCTACTAGGCTTAGTGCAAGAAACAACATTAGATGTTCAGCAGCGTAATTATATCAATACAGCGTTGGAATCAGGGCAAGGATTATTATCGCTAATTAATGATATTTTAGATTTCTCAAAAATAGAAGCTGGTAAATTATCACTCGAAAATCACGATTTCAACGTGAGCCAAACCTTGTATGGTTTAATTGAACTCATGCAAGCACGAGCACAAAATAAAAATATTAGCTTAGCCTCTTTTATTGATCCTAATATAAGTGATGTTTTAAATGGCGATCAAGGGCGTATCAGGCAGATATTGTTAAACTTAATCAGTAATGCGGTTAAATTTACCGATGAAGGCAGTGTGGTTGTTCGTTTGGATTCACTTGGATTAGATAAGCAGCGATATGACTTATGTCTTTCCGTCGAAGATACGGGTATCGGTATTAAAACGTGTGATCAAGAAAATCTATTCGATGATTTTGTCCAGGCTGATGGTGCGGATACTCGCCGCTATGGTGGAACGGGACTTGGCTTATCAATCAGTAAAAAATTGGTTGAAATGATGGGGGGGAAAATTGAATTTGATAGCGAAGAAGGAAAAGGCAGTCGATTTTCAGTTTATTTGAGTTTAGAGCAGGGTCGCAGTCAAGAGATAACTTTCTTTCCTATGAGATTACAAGATGTGCATATCTCTATGCTGAGTGGTACTCGTGCAGATACGTTAGCCTTAAAAGACCAAATGCAGTCGATGGGAGCAAAAATATCCACAGTGCTGAATGTCGAGTCAGTGTTCGAATTGTTTGAGGACTCAAGCGTCGATATTATGATTGCTGATTATCGAGAGTTGCCTTATGAAGCCGACCGTTTTATTGATGAATTTAGCTTTTACTTCCCTAATATTCCTTGCTTGTTATTACTGGACAAAGAAAGTCAGAAAATATCAGATCACTTTAAAAATATCGGATTTTATGGCTGTATTTCAACTGGCATACGACGTAATGTTTTGGCGGATGTAATTGACGAAAGTATGGGGCGTGAAATAAGCAATGCAAACAACGAACAAATAGAATTGGCGAGTTATCACATTGATGGCAGTATTCCTTTCAGAATTCTATTGGCAGAAGATAGCCAAGCCAATCAACTGGTTGCGATGAATGTACTTGAGAATGCAGGCTATAAAGTGGATGCGGTTGCTAATGGAATCGAAGCAATTAAAGCGGTGCAAGGTTTACCCTATGATGTCATCTTGATGGATTTGCAAATGCCTGAAATGGGGGGCTTAGAAGCAGCAGAGCATATTAGAAAGTTACCCAGTAGTATCGGCAGTATTCCAATTTTAGCCATGACGGCGAATGTACTGGGTGATGTTAAGCGACAGTGTAAGGCGGTCGGGATGAATGGATTTATAGCGAAGCCTATAAATAAGCATGAACTGTTTGAGCGCCTGTCAGATCTTTATCAAAGGAAGAAAGGGGCATTATTAGCTGAGCAGCTACCGATGGCAGATTTTAACATTGATAATATTGGGGGATGTTCTTTAAAGGATAGCTTATTAGGCGATAACTTATTAGGTGATAAAAAATTGGAAGGTTCTGAAATAGATCAAGAAAAAAATCATATTAGTAAAAAAGTGTTCCTTCAACTTATTGAGGATACGTCATTAGCCGCAGTAAACCGTATGATGGTAGTCTTTATCTCGGAAACAAATAAGCGCATTCAAAGTATGCTGCATTTGATTGCAAAGGAAGATTGGGAAGAGTTAGGTAAAGAAGCTCATAGTTTAAAAAGCAGTGCTGCCAGTTATGGTGCGGTTGCTTTATCGACATTAGCGGAGACCATTGAATATGATATGTCTAACTTAAATTGTGAAATATTACATTCTCAATTAGAAGAATATAAATCATTATCATCGATAGGCGATGCTAGCTTAGAGCAATTAAATCTCTTATTAGAGGCCCAAAATGCATAATGCTGAATTTGTTCTGGAATATGAAAGTCTTAGCGCCATTAGAAATCGTGTGGAAAACTGGGTTGGCCGTTATAATGATAAGAGGCTTTCAAGTTTCATCTTGATTACGAGTGAGGTTATTACCAATTTATTAAAGCACTCTTCTCCTAAAGCAACTGAATGTCGAATAGAAATGTCGGTTGATGCGACTCAGGCGTACTTGAAAATCTACGAAAATGGCGGTTGCTTTACGGATTTTGAAGAGGTTAAAAAAATAGCAAAAAATGAATTCTCAGAACTGCAAGTTTCAGGAATGGGGTTAGGGTTAATTAATGCACTGGTTGATGATTTTAATTATCAGCCGGCTGCTGAGCTAGCCGATTCTAACGGTTTCAACTGTTATCAATTTGAAATCATCTCGAGTACACAACTTACGATCGCGGTGATTGATGATGATGTATCCATTCTGGTGCTTTTAGAAGCCTATCTTGAAGGCCATTATCGAGTTTTAACCTTTAGCAGTGGACAAGCCGCTATCGACGGTCTTGTGGGTAAGCAAGTCGACTTGGTCATTTCCGATTTGAATATGCCTGAATTAGATGGTTTGCAATTGCGTAAAGCACTACAGGGTGGTCTCGGTAATATTCCTTTCATATTTTTAACCGGTGAAAATAGTGAAAATTTGCATCGCCTCGCCATTGATGATGTTTTGCATAAACCGATTAAAAAGCAAGACTTAGTACAGTCTGTAGAGCGGGTATTGATACGCAATGCTTCGTTACAGGAGAGTATTGGTAAGCAACTTTCTCCTTCTATTGTTAATCAGTTGATCCCACGAATTAAACACCAGCCTAGTGGCTATCAGATACTGTTGGCTTCTCGAGCCGCAAAATCAGGGGGCGGTGATTTTGTTTTTCAAAAAAAACAGGTGTCGGGCAGCTTGATATTACTGGCCGATGTTATGGGGCATGATCAGCAAGCCAAGTTCTTCGTGCATGCCTATCAGGGTTTTCTACAAGGACTGTGTCATGGGCTAACAGACTGCTCGAACCCGCAGACGCTGCTCTATGCTTTGTCTGAAGGTCTGCGCAGTGATGATCTTTTAGCCAGTTCGCTCTTGACGGCGGTATCGGTCTTTTGTGCTAACGATGGCAATATTAGTATCGCCGCCGCAGGACATCCAGCTCCTAAGGTTCTAATTGACGGGCAGTGGATATCCAGTAGCGTATCTGGGCCATTGTTAGGCTTTAGTGAACAACCAGAATATGAGGCTTATAAGAGCCTTAAAGGAGCCCCGGTATTGTGCTTTACCGATGGCTTAATTGAAAACCTGTCAGAAGATGAACAGCAAGAATTTTTAACGCTACTTTCTGTCTCTATTTCTCAGCCAAAGCCCTGCTTATCTCGTGCTATGGACTATTATGATAATAAAGCAGGAGTTCCGGCGGATGATGACATGACCTTGATGGTTATCTTGCCTAACGAGGCTGCTCAAGTGGAAGTTTCCGAATAAGAAATTGCTGGAGTGATTAGTGAAAAAAGTACGGATACTGGTGGTTGAAGATAGCCCTTCTATGGCTGAGATGTATAAAGAATACCTACAGGGTGATATTTATGACATTGAGCTTGTGTCGACAGGCGAGGCTGCGTTAGCAAAGTTACAGCAATCCTTACCGGCTGCGATCGTATTGGATGTAAACCTACCTGATATGAGTGGCATGGATGTATTGAAGACCATTCATGACCAACAGCTGCCCATTGTTGCATTAGTTATTACGGGTCACGGCTCTGTTGATTTGGCGGTTGAGTCAATGAACTTAGGCGCCTATGATTTTATAGAAAAACCCTTTTCTGCAAAGCGCTTAAAATTAACCTTAAGTAACGCTCTAAAACATCAAGAACTAAGTGAAACCTTAGATACTCTGCAAGATGAATATAACCGTAATGGTTTTGAAGATTTTATTGGTAGCTCTTTGCCGATGCAGGGCGTTTATCGAATCATTGAAAGCGCGGCCCCCAGTAATGCGACGGTCTTTGTAACCGGAGAAAGTGGCACTGGCAAAGAAGTCTGTGCAACGTCTATTCATAAACGCAGTAAAAGAGCCAAACAACCCTTTATTGCTTTAAATTGCGGCGCAATTCCTCATGATCTAATGGAAAGTGAAATATTTGGACATACTAAAGGGGCTTTTACTGGAGCGGTTGCGGCACGAGAAGGCGCGGCTTCGAGAGCGGATGGCGGTACTCTGTTTCTAGACGAATTGTGTGAGATGGAGCTTGATTTACAAACTAAACTGTTACGCTTTATTCAAACCGGTACCTTTCAAAAGGTAGGCAGTAATACGGTTGAAACAGTGGATGTTCGCTTCCTGTGTGCGACCAATAAAAATCCCTTAGATGAAGTGAAAAATGGCAATTTTAGGGAAGATCTCTATTACCGCTTACACGTTATTCCTATTCATTTGCCACCACTGCGTGATAGAGCGCAAGATATTGGCCTCATTATGAATAGCTTATTAAAAGATTATGCTGCAGAAGAGAATAAAAACTTTGCCGGATTTTCGGTTGAGGCAGAAATGGTGATGCTGTCATATGATTGGCCTGGCAATGTGCGACAGCTGCAAAATGTTATTCGCAATGTTGTGGTATTGAATAATGGTGATCAGGTCAGCCATGATATGTTACCGCCGCCTTTGAACGAGCTTTCTTTGAACTTACCGCTTGCCAGAGCCAATGCTTCGCATACGAGCTTCCAGCCCAATGACGATATTATTCCTTTGTGGCAAGTTGAAAAGCAAACCATAGAATCCGCTATCGCTTATTGTGATGATAATATCCCTAAAGCCGCTGCGCTGCTGGAAGTCAGTGCTTCAACCATTTATAGGAAGCGTGAGCGTTGGGCGGAAGGTAAAGCTTAGTTTATATCATTAGATTTCAACGCTAATTTATATTGAGTGATAATTCGCGGTATATTTATTCTGCGACTAAACGATTCATCGATGTACGAAATGAGTTTTTTACCTTGTGTGAGGTAGCGGTTGTTATCTTGCAACATTATTTTTTCTATTTCACTTTGAAAATCTTCCACTTGTTTTAAATCTATCGATTTACCAACCCTGCAGGCCGTAATCAGCTCGGGTAGTGCACCGGCTGTACTGGCTATCACGGGAATGCCTCTTGCCATCGCTTCTAATGCGGCAAGAGGAAGCCCTTCGAAGCGCGATGGCATCACAACCACACGGATATCCTGCCAATGTTTATCCATATCACACATACCTTTAAACTCCACGTGTGCATAGCGATGTTTTAGTTCGTCCATCATGGGCCCATCACCATAGATAGTGATGGGTTTATTTATGTTTTGGGTAATTGTTGAGAAAATATCCGGTCCTTTCTCATGACTCAAACGCCCGACAAAAGCAATTGATTTACGACTTTCTAATTCATTTTTTAAGTCGCATTCATCCATTGTATTTACAAAATTTGAAATCACACTGCAGCGTTTTAATGGCTGAGAGATTAGGCTATTAACCGCTATGTTTAAACTGAGAAAAGAACTAATTCTATCGAGGTAGTTGTAGAATTTTAGTTTTCCAGTACCAGGGTCACCATTATGATAGGTCGATACCACAGGGGTTCTCGTCAGCAACCCCATAATTCTTGCGGTAATACCTGCTTTATAACCATGCGTATGAACAAGCGAGGCATTGGATAGAAAGTATTTGAATAAGGAGAATAGGCTGCCATTGAAATTGACGATGCGGATTCGTTTTTTTGATAAAGCATCGACAGACTTTAATTTTTCAAGTAACGGATGTTTTGAGCCTGATTGAACGCTATAGTTTTTCCACAACAGTAGGTCAATATCATGCTGAGTGCTTTCCAGAAGGCCCAGTATGAGTTGTAATATATGGGCTTCAATGCCGCCCATACCTTTACTATCAATATAGAGACTAATTTTCATAATCGCTGCTCATGTTTAGATATTAATAGTAATGAGCAAAGCTCATGCCTATTTCATTCATGTACTAACTTCTCTCGCTATTGCCAATATTAAAGACGCTAAAAGAGTACGACTGAATTGCAAAATGCAATTATGGCGGTAATTAATTGCGAATTGCGGCTGTTTTTAAGCTCATTTACTAGTAAATCAACCTAATCGCGTATGTTATTGGAATTGGCCGATTAATTGCAAACACCAAGTCTATTGGTTACCACGTTGAGAAGGGGAGTAATATGGCGAAGTACTTGGTTACTGGCGGAGACGGTTATCTTGCCCAACAAATTATTAATTTATTATTGTTAGAGGGGCATGAAATAAAAGCGGTTGATGTTAAATTCGATCAACTTGAGGTGCCTGTGAAATTTAATAAATTACTTGAGCAACATTGCTTTTCTCTTTCCAATAAGACGTTATTACTCAAAACATTTAAAGGTATCGATGGTTGTATACATCTTGCATCACCGACCAATAATACACTTAATTACGATATGCAGGCAGCGGCCATTTTAGATGGTTTACATGTTTTTCATGCTGCGATAGAAAGTAATAATATCCCGGTTATCTTCTCTTCGACTGATTCTGTTTATGGCCCAAACATAGCAAATCCATTATTCGAAAATGCACAGATGATGCCTATCAGTTCGATGGGGGTTCATAAACTGTCGTTAGAGCATCACGCAAGAGTATTAGGGTTAAGCCACGGCTTAAACTCAACCTCTATGAGGCTATTTAATGTCTATGGTATGTGGAGAAGAAACTGGGAGTCTGACGTTATTAGCCAATTTTGTCGTTGTGCATTATCGGGTGACGATATTATCGTTCATGGAAATGGTGATCAAATTCGTGATTTTATTCATGTCAATGATGTGGCCAGAGCCTTTGTATCAGTCAGTAATCGTCTTAAAACAGGATTCTCGACGTATAATATTTGCACTGGGCAGGCGACATCACTGAATAATTTAATCGGTATGATTTCATCACTATTAGGGTATAAGCTAAATGTCCGTTATGAAAGTAAACGCTTAGGAGATGTTCATTGTGCAGTAGGCAGTAATTTGAAAATTAATAAAGATTTTAATTTCATGCCAAGAATAAATATCAGCAATGGGCTGCGTCGGGTTTTAAAAGATGCTGGAGCCGTTACTTTACAAAAAGTGGTTTAAGTGGCGAGAGTTATCATTAAGGGCTATCGATAAATATAAATATCGAGAGATTCACCAGCAAGTTGTTCAAAATTGATTATTTTGTTCAATACTGGCGTATCGATAATATGATCTTTTTTGAGTAAAATTACGCCGGAAGTGCTGTAGATGTTACGTGATAAAATCATTTGCTCTTGTAGGTCACGTGCTGAAATTCGTTTCTCGTCTTCAGCGACCTGATCCATTGAGTATCTCTCAATAACATCAATAAATATTTTAACTATTTCAGGATGATAACGCTCTCCGGAGAATTTCTTTATCTCTGCTCGAGCTTTAGCGGCTTCGTAGGATTTTCCTGTGTATTGGCCCTGTACTAATTCAACATAATCTCGGGCGATCGCGAGGATTTTTGAACCTAATGGTGTTTCATTATCTTCTAAGCCATCAGGGAAGCCTAATCCATTGTAGCGTTCGAATTGACAGCGGATGATCTTTGATTCGTCAGACAATCCAGGGATGCCAATTAATACAGCTTCTCCTAAAACTGGAAACTTCTTAAATGTCTCAAGTTCAACTTTACTGAGCGTATTATAGGGTTTATCTAAGGTTTTATCGGTAAAGGTCATTTTACCAATGTTTGAAAGTAGCGTAGCGTTATAAATAGACTGAATGTCATGCTCACTGAGTTCTAGTTCTTTAGCAATATCTCTCGCAATGTTGGCTTTTAATTCAGACATCTTACTGCCGTGTTCGTCACGAAGCGCCAGAATATTTGAGATAAGAGAAACCATACTGTTGTGGGTATTGCTCAGTTGTTCATTGGCAATCTCAAGTTTTTTAGATTTATTAATAACTTCTTCAGTTCTTTCTTCGACTGTTTTTTCTAAATTAATATTTAATGCTTCTAGTGCCGCTTGTTTTTCAATTAATTGTTGAGTTAGATAAGCGTTGTGTTGTTTTAATTGTGTGCTTTGTAAACCATCAGCCACAATAGATTTTAATGCGTCATCATTCCAAGGTTTGGGAAGATAGTTAGAAATTCGTCCATCGTTAATTGCTTGAACAGTCGATTCCATATCTGAATACCCCGTCATTAATATACGAGGAATATCGGGGTATTTTTGTGCGGCTTGGCTAAGAAATTCTGCCCCTGTCATTTCAGGCATACGCATATCAGATATAATTAGATTAACAGGCTGCTGTTCAAGAAATTCCAATCCCTGCTTACCAGATGTAGCCATTAGGATATTAACGTTAATGGATCTTAATGCTCGACGAATAGCCTTTAATATATTTTCTTCATCGTCGACGAGTAATAATGTGGGTTTAAACTCTTCATTATTGATTTCGAATAAATCATCCATTATCTATTGGTCCGCTACTATTTGGTTAAGAGGAATTTGTACTGTAAAAATAGTACCCACTTCAGGCTGGCTCGAGACTAAAATAGTACCACCATGCTCTTCAACGATTCCATGTGATATCGATAGGCCTAAGCCTGTACCTTCACCAACAGGCTTAGTGGTGAAAAAGGGGGTGAACAAATTTTTCATATTATCTTCACTGATACCATGGCCGTTGTCTTGTACAGAGATACGAATCCCTTCCTCTGTTTTTTCTGTGAAAATATAAATCTGACCATTGTCATCGACAGCTTGATTTGCATTGGAAATAAGATTGGTAAAAACTTGGCTTAATTTACCCGCGAATCCCATTATTTTTGGAATCTCTGTAAAGTGAGTTGTAATATTTGCGTGATACTTTGTCTGATTTTCAAGGATGTTAATGGAACCGCGCAATGTATCATTAATATCAACGACAATTTTTTCTGCCTTGTCTTCGCGAGTAAAAGAGCGTAAATCAGCCACGATTTGTTTAACTCGAACTAACCCTTCAGACGTTTCGTTACTTAAATCGATAAAATCTTCGAGTAAAAATATTAAGTCATATTTCTTTAGTAATAAATCCCATTTTTCTTTGATAGCTTCAATCGGCTGTTCGGTTTCGATGTTAACTTGCATTTCCTGCACAAAGTTCTGAATGTCCTGGAATGCAACTTTCAATGAGTTAAAATTACTGGTGATATAGCCAATGGGATTGTTAATTTCATGAGCAACCCCTGCAGCGAGTACACCCAGAGAAGCCATCTTCTCGGTCTGCACAAGTTGATTTTGGCTAGCCTTCAAATTATCTAAGGTTTCTTCTAGGGTTTGCATCGAAGCGTATAGCTCTCTCGATTTATCTTCGAGTAATTGTTCCGCTTGTTGGCGCATAATACGTTCACGCTCATAGGCCGCTTTATAATCAGCAGCCATGCTACTTATCCAATTCCCGAGCAAGCAGATCGACTTTAAGCGCACAATGATCGCTGCCGGTATGCATGCACGGATTGTGGGTCATTTTATAGTTCTGGTTAAAGTGCTTAGCGCTGCCAGAGATTAACCCTTCAGCTAACTGGCAAAGCTTACGCGGGGATTTATAGATCATGGTTAATGAGTCTTCATTTTCGTCGCAATAATCGAAAGTAGGTAGGCCCGCATCAGGAAACAATTTACGCACTTCAACATGAATGATCTGATCGACAGAAACTAGAAACTTAATAAAATTAGGAACGTTGCTGAAGAAATTGGGAAAGCGTTTATGAAAGTGGGGCACCATATATTCGCCAAAGGCAAAAACAAGGGTATTTACAGGGATGCTGGTTATTTCACTGGCGGCAGCGACAAGGCCCATTAGTTCGGCGTCCGCATAGGTTTTTGTCGATACATAGATGCCATCAGAGCCAGCGCTATCGAGTACAGCCTGCCAGCCTTCTAGGCCATATTGGGTCTCGACCATATCGCGCAGGATATCAAATACGACGCCTTTCATGAGTGGCTTCCTTTCCAGCATTATTCATAACTAGTGTTTATAACTAAAGGATAGCTTATTATTGTTTGATTACAGGGAAGATAAACTTGATTTTAGGCTTTTTATAAATAAAAAAAGACCTATTAATTTGAATCAATTAATAGGCCTTTCGTCGTAGAGATCGTTAACTAAAAGATGACTTAGTTTTTAGCTCTTTGCTCTTCACGGAAGCGAATCTTATCTTGGCGATTCCTTTCGACGGCTTCTTTAACATCGCCCCCTAAATGATCTTCACCACGTCGCTTGGCCAGCTGCATCTGCAATTCACGTTGCTTAAAGCGCTCACGCTGTTCATCCGTGTAGCTATCGATGCAGTGAGGGCAGCTCACACCTTGCAGATAGTCGGCACTGATTTTTTCTTCTTCAGTAATCGGGTAGCGACAGGCGTGGCATTGGTCATATTGACCTTTTTCTAAATCGTGGTTCACGGCAACACGATTATCAAAAACGAAACACTCGCCTTCCCACATAGTGTCTTCTTTTGGTACTTCTTCTAGGTACTTAAGAATGCCGCCTTCAAGGTGATAGACCTCATCGAAGCCTTGCTCTTTCATGTAGGCGGTCGACTTTTCACAGCGAATGCCCCCGGTACAGTACATGGCGACTTTCTTTTGCTTAGTCGGATCCATATTGTCTTTCACGTACTGCGGAAATTCACGGAAGGTTTCAGTATTGGGGTTGATCGCGCCTTGGAAAGTACCAATTTGGACTTCGTAATCATTACGAGTATCAATCAAGACCACATCGGGATCGGAGATTAAAGCATTCCAATCTTGTGGCTTAACGTAAGTACCCACTACCTGTTTAGGGTCGATGCCTTCGATGCCCATGGTGACGATTTCTTTCTTCAACTTCACCTTGGTACGGTAGAAGGGCATGGTTTCGTCATAAGATTCTTTGGAAACGATGTTCGCGAGGCGTTCATCGGTTGCTAACCAGGCAAGTAGCGCGTCTATACCTGCACGAGAACCGGCAACAGTACCGTTAATGCCTTCTTGGGCGATGAGTAGGGTGCCACGGACTTCATTGGCTTCCATCGCTTCTAATAACGGCTGGCGCAGATCTTCGAAGTTTTCTAGGGTAACGAACTTATACATCGCGCATACGACGACAGGAGCAGTTTGCTCAGACATGGGTCTTTCCTTTTATTGCGGTCTGGAACGTAAAACCAGAGCATTATTCAATTGCTTACTAAAACAATAGGCTGCTATCAGCCTATAAAGAGCGCGCGGATTATATACAAATCTGCGCTGTATTTCCAAAATATACGCGTAAACTGTGCATAACTTTACTGTATGCACTGTTAGGCAGGACTGACCTGATGATCTCAACCATTGCTGTAGCCAATTACCGTTCAATTATTGAGCTGGTAATGCCCATGGGGCCGCTTAATTTAATCACCGGTTTAAACGGCAGTGGTAAGTCGAATTTATACCGTGCGCTGAGATTATTAGCGGAAACGGCTCAAGGCGGAGTCGTCAATGCACTTGCTCATGAGGGAGGATTAGAATCAGCGTTTTGGGCTGGGCCTGAGAAAATCACTCCGCGTATGATCAGTGGTGAGGTTGAAGTTCAGGGCGGCCCGAAGAAAAATGTTGTGCGTCTTAGGCTGGGTTTCAGTAGTGAAGACTTTGGTTATAGCATTGATCTTGGTTTACCTGTGCCTTCTTCTTCAGCCTTTGCCCTAGATCCAGAAATTAAACGCGAATGTATTTGGGCTGGCCCCAGCTATCGTCCTGCCAGTGTCTTGGTCGATCGCAAAGGGCCTGTGGTTAAGGTGAGAGAAGGGCGTAGTTGGCAAGTGATTGCTCAGCACCTAAACAGCTTTGATAGCATGCTCAGCGAAGTGGGGGATTATAACTTGGCCCCTGAAATCTTTCATATTCGAGAATGGATTCGCAGTTGGCGCTTTTACGATCACTTTAGAACCGATGCGCAAGCCCCTGCGCGCCAGCCACAATTAGGTACTCGCACACCTGTGCTCAGTCAAGATGGTCATGATCTTGCTGCCGCCTTGCAAACCATTATCGAAATCGGTGATGAGGTAGCATTAGCCGAGTCGATTGAAGATGCGTTTCCAGGAGCGCGCATCAATATTAATATCCAAGAAGACGGGCGCTTTGTTTTACGTTTTTATCAGCACGGTTTATTGCGACCATTAACAGCAGCTGAATTATCTGATGGTACTTTGCGCTACCTGTTATGGGTGGCTGCACTATTAACCCCGCGGCCGCCTAAATTGATGGTATTAAACGAACCAGAAACGAGTTTGCATCCAGACTTATTACCGGCCCTAGGTCGACTGATCAAATTGGCGTCTAAATCCACCCAGGTTTGGGTCGTTTCTCATGCTCGCCTACTCATTAATGAATTGAACGAGCCCGCCAATTATTCGAATAATTCAATCTCGAAAAATGCGTGTAATAGTATTGCTCTGTATAAAGAACTGGGTCAAACAAAGATTCAAGATCAAGACATACTTTCTACCCCAAGCTGGCATTGGCCAGCCTATTAGTCATTATTGGCTCGCCTTTTGCAATTTCCGAGTAACTTACAGATACGGAAGCCCTACCAGTTCTTAATTATGCGATTCGAATTCGCATTAAGACTGACTCAGGGAAGGCGAGCTTATGAATACACTCGGTCAGATTGCTTTATTAGTCGATAAAACCAATGCCAGCCAGCGGCTCTTAAATCAAGCGCAACGGCAACCGGTTGCCGCTGTGGAAGTAATTCCTGCCAGCACAGAAGTTTCTTTGAGTGCTGATAGTACGGATCCTAACGGCAGTGCAAGCAAGGTTAATGACAAGTTTGAACAAGCTGCAGTTGACCTACTTGATCTGACCCCCATTTCGTTGCCTACCAAAGCAGATTTTAATGCCTTCGAAAAGGACTTCACTCGGGAGCTCAATAAGGCCGGTGTCGATACTAGGATCGAAATAAAGTTACGCGCGAATGAAGAAGGGCAGATTGAGGTGATCAATGACCATCCGGATAAGGATAAAATTGAAGCGATGTTCGCCAATGATTCTGATTTACAGCAGGGCTTTATTCGTGCCGATACCTATCAAACGTTGCAAAAACTTCATGCCCTGCACCAGCAATGGCAGCAAAAGATAAGCGCAGGTGCCAGCGAAGAAGCGGCTAATTTGTGGCTAGTTCAAGCTGCACAGTCCATGGTCGCAGATAATACAGGCATGACTTACCAAGATGGTAAGATGGTGACGGACAATAAAGCCACTGCAAGTAATGACCCCATGAAAGTTATTGCAAACTTGCAAGCGATTGCTATCGACTAATGGTCTATCTCTACGCTTACCCATTATGCATTTTGGGTTGATACAGGGTAAAACGATTTTTCCCTTGGCGCTTTGAATAGTACATGGCTTTATCTGCACAATTTAAAACAGTTTTAATATCGTTGCCATGTTCAGGGAATAATGAAATTCCAATGCTGGCTGATAATGAAAAGTTGCTATAAGGCTCTGGAAGTTTATTAGCACACATTATAACGATCTTTTCTGCGCAAGAAATAGTACTGCTGGAAACCTCTTCTCGATTCAGACGCTCAAACAAGACGACAAATTCATCTCCTCCTAAACGAGCGACACAAATAGGAGACTCTGGGGTTTGAATGGAATTGGCATGTTTTTGTAGGCGTTGCGCAATGATCTTCAATACTTCATCACCCGCATTGTGTCCCAGTTCATCGTTGATGCTTTTAAAGCCATCAAGATCAATGAATATCAAGGCACCAAATTGCTCATTTTGATTGGCTTGTTGCATCGACATCTTTAGATGTTGAATAAAGCTGCGCCGATTATTGAGGTTTGTTAGTTGATCTCTTTCACTGAGCGTTTTTAGAAATAACGCCCGGTTGATTAAGTGGAAACGATTGAGCGTGAATAAAACAATCAGCAATAGTAGAAAAGCCGCGTAGATAATCAAATAATGTTTTATTTTATTGGTTGCTATGATTTCTTCATGATGTTGGTTCGTCAATATTCTTTCTAATAATTCTAATTCAATGCTTAATTGATTATTAAGTATTTCGTTTATTAATATTTGCTCTTGATTGCTTGTGTTTTGAAAGCTGCGTGTATGCTTGATGAATGCATCGAGCAGTGGTCTATCATTCAATGCTAAATTATTTTTATTTTGTACTAAAAGAGATAGCGATTTTTGGGTATCCGTTTTTAGTTGAGATTCATTAAATAAACGAATATGTAATGAATTTATAATAATCCTTTCAATGGCTCTTGAGAGGTCGCTATTATTAGCTAACAAAGGGCGTAGCTGTTCCTCCAATTTAGGTAAGTAACGTAAAGAATTTTTAATTTGTGCATTGAGTGATTTGAATTTTTCTATTTGTATCATCCGCACTTCATAGAGGCTGTACACGACTTCAGCATGTACATTCATTTCATTGGCGCTTGACAATAACGAGGCTTTAAAATGATTCATCGTATCGGTGAATCTAAGTTGAGCGTGGGCTAAATTATCATAATTCTGATCTAACTGGCTGCGACTACGCAGGACATACTCTGAAAGCTCTGAATTATTTTGTCGTATGTTTAATAGTAAGGTATCAACCTCTTTGGATACCAACATATCGTTCATTTCTGCATTTAAATAAATTAGCAGTAGAGGAACTGCCAACACACTTGCAATAACGATGGATAACACTTGGCGAGCCTGGCTGATCATTCGCTGGGCTCCAAGGTGTGTAGAAAGGTTTCAATAAGCGTTAAATCAGTACTGCTAGGTTCAATTCCCAGTTGATTGACAAACATTACTTTAATCGCCTTAGCGAGCGTTGTTGCTGAACCATCATGGAAGTAGGGGGCGGTATTACTGACATTTCGTAAGCTTGGGACTCTAAAATAAAATCGATCTTCATCGTGTCCTGTTATGGTGTAGTAACCGTAATCTCGATCCTTTATCTTTTTTGAATTTGAAAAATAAGGTTTCATTAGGCCAAACTTTTGTCGTAGATTCCCTCCTAGATTTTTACCCTGATGACAGCTTGAGCAACCAAATTCTTTAAATAAATAATAGCCTTGTTGCTCTTCTTCTGTGAATTGCTGTGTATCGCCCAACAAATAAAAATCATAACGAGAAGGTTTCGCCAAACTGTATTCGTATTGAATAATGGCATCGCTGATGGATTCTTTTGAAATTTCGCCATAACCCGCACTGTGAAAGAGATTATTGTATTGCTCATCTTGTTCAATCTGTTGGCTTAACTCAACCCAATCGCGATTCATCAATTTAGGGTTGTTGATTAAAGCATCTAGGTGATCTTGCAGATGTGGATAGCGAGCAGTCCAGCCGAAGTAGTAGCTAAATGCGACATATTGAATGCTTGGCGTATTGTAGGCTAATGGGTTGCCCTGATTATCGAGGGAAAAGTCTCGGCCATCACTGAATCCCTTGTCTGCTTGATGACATGTAGCACAGGACATTGTCTGTGACTTAGAAAGGCTCGGATCTTCGAATAACAATTTGCCAAGCTTGATTTTTAATTCCTGGCTATGAATGTCAGCATTCTGAACGCTGTTGGTTATGCTCTGCTTAGATTTAAGATAGACAGGAGACGCTTCTGAAAGTGATATTGAATCGCTAGAATGAACCAATGCAGAGGTTAGTAATATGCTTAATACGCAAAGTATCCGAGTAAGGCTAATAGTCATCGTATCGTTAAAAGTAGGCTGCATGAAGAATATCTCTAATATACTGTTGTTAAGTTTATCCTGAATGGTCATTGGCGCAAGTGTAGACTTAACTTAGTAGGTAACAGTTCCGTATAATTTGAAATGAGTGTTGATATTGGTTATTAACGGGTTCGGCCATTTACCGGTGTACTTAGCCGTTGCTATCGTTTTAATGGTCTCTAGCGCGACGGCCTTTGCGGAATGCCGCGATTTTGACGCTATAGCCGCAGCGAATAAAAAAGCAGCGTCTTATTACAAAAATGGAACTGTTTTTCATCCTGCGGTCGTTCAAAAAATACACCACCCTTCTAGGAAAAAAGAAGTGGCGAGTTACATCAAAACAGGTGAAAAACGCTACAGCATTTTTACCCTGGTCGATGAAAATTGTAAGGTGGAATTTCGAAAGCGTACACGCCAAAATGATTAATCATTGTCAGTCAGCTTAAATCCTCAATTAAACTCTTCTTGATATAAATACGCTTTTATAGACCAAAGGAACCTAGTGTCTGTTTTTAGCTGGCGAGATACGTCTAACGCAAAATAGGCCAATGTATTTCATATGAAAAATCATGCATATGGTGATATTGAGCCAATATTTTTTGATAGCTGTCTTCTATAGAGGTTGATACGTAAGAAATTAGCAAAAATTTCAAGTATTGCTTAGCCCATTTTATTGACCCTTTTGTAAAACCCCTGTTATTTGTTATTTCTTGCACGTTTTGCACATCGAATTGTACTTTCGAACCTATCCAAAGACCTGCTTTTCAACTAAAAATTAACTTAGCTCTAAGTCATTAAAACGATAAGAAGCAGCACTAGAGTCAAAGTGAAAAAAGTAATTCCAACAGTATTACTGAGCTTCGCACCGCAGAATATTATAAATAAAAAGGGATCCGACATGATCAGCACGTTAAAAAGGCAGTATCGTCATACTTTGATGACGCCTCTGGTATCGATTGCGCTTTTATCTGGTATGGCCATTGAAGTACAAGCGATGTCAAAAGCACCGCCGTCACCGCCACCGCCAAGTCCTGCCCAAATTGCGGCTGCACAAAATTCAGTGCATGAATTAGCGCAAGGCTGTTATGCCATTCAATCGCCTGCTAATGGCAAGTATATGAATCGCTTTCACCAAGGCGGCTTAGTGGATAATGGTTTGAGCTATCAGTTTAAAGCCACCTCGGCGGCGGGTGCGGCACGCTTCTCCTTTAAACCGACCTCGTATTTTCATTACATGCTGACCGATCAAGATGGTCGCTATTTAGCCAGCCATTTACCCAATGAAGTTTCAGCGGGTCGTTATGCCGGTAAATTCGCCCAATGGCGCATCGGTGGCCATTTTCAAAGCGATGGCAGCTATCGTTATAGCTTCCACGGTATTGGTTTAAACAAAATCCTACGTCATAACTACGGTGGCATCGGCTGGTACGCGAATGGCGGCGCTTATGTATTGGATATCTTGAATCCAACCAACGCTAATAGTGAAACGGGCTTTAAGCTTGTTGCACAAAATGATTGTAAGCCTTTCCCTGAAGCTAATCTGAATGTTGATGAGTCGATCTCTCAAGCGGCTGATGTGAGTGAGCCTGTGCGCGGTGCGATTGATCCACATACACACATAACGTCTTACGAGTTTATGGGTGGTAAGTTTTTACACGGTGAGCCCTTCAGCCCTTGGGGTATTGAAACGGCTTTACGCGATAGTAAAGAAATCCACGGACCAAGCGGTGCTCTAGATATCATTGGTAATCTAATGGGCTTTGACGATGTAGGTCATCGTTATGATACGCGTGGCTACCCTGACTTCCCAGCTTGGCCTGCGCATAAGTCTTTATCTCACATGCAGTATTACTATAAGTGGGTAGAGCGAGCGCATAAAGGTGGCTTGAAAATGATGGTTTCTCTGTTAGTAGAGAACGAAGTCTTATGTACTGTGCAGAAAACGGTGAATCCCGCGAGCTGGCTTAATCCGAATAACTGCCAAACTTCTAAGAGTATTGATCTGCAAGTTCAACGCTTAAATGAAATGGAAGCCTATATTGATGCTCAGCAAGGTGGCCCGGGTAAAGGTTTCTTCCGAATAGTGACAACCCCTGCTGAAGCACGTGCGGTTATTGCTAATGGTAAAATGGCTATCTTAATGGGCATTGAAGCTTCTGAACTGTTTGATTGTGGTGTTCGCGATCATTGTACTAAAGCGACGATTGAAGCCCAGTTGCAGAAAGTTTATAGCGCGGGTGTTCGTACGCTGTACCCAACGCATCGATTTGATAACCAGTTTGGTGGTGCTCGCCCAGAAGATGGTTTCTTAAATGTAGGGCAGTGGTTGTCGACAGGTAAGTTCTTTGCAGCAGAGTCATGTGATGCAGAAACACGTGGTCGTAACTTCACTTCGGGCTTCCCACTGATCGGTAATGTGCCAGTGATCAAAGACATCTTGAACTTGATCGGTTTAAATCCTGTTTATGATGAAACTCAGCCTTTGTGTAATAAACTTGGCTTAAGCGATCTAGGTATTTACCTAATCAATCGTATGATTGATATGGGCATGATTATCGAAATGGATCATATGTCGACTAAAACAGCGAATGCCGTTATGGAGATCGTTAAAGCGCGTAACTATTCTGGTGTGATTTCTGGTCATAGTTGGTTGAACTCTGCAGCAGATGGTTCACCTCATGCTGTGCAGCACGACATCGCAAATCAAGGCGGTATGTTGGCTCCTTATAATGGTCCTTCTACTTCGATTCAGCACGGTATTAATCGTTACCTGAATCTTGTTGAAGAAACCCCATTCTTAAACGGCGTACCTTTCTCTACCGATATGGGTGGCATTGGTAATCAACCAGGACCTCGTGGCGACGCTTCAACGAATCCATTGCTATATCCTTTCACGACTGAAGAAGGTATTGAAATTGATAAGCAGGTTTCAGGTAATCGTACGTTTGATATCAATAATGAAGGTTTAGCGCACTATGGTTTAGTCGCAGATCACATACAGGATATTCGCGAACAAACCCCTGATCGTATTTATGAAGCCGTTATGAACTCTGCTGAAGCGTATCTACAAATGTGGGAACGTGCTGAAGCGAACAATGACGTTCAATATGTTAATCCATACCTTGCGGGTTACGTTTCAATCGTTAATCAAAAAAGTGGCAAGTGCATTGATATTCCGGGTGATGATAACCAAGGAAATAACGGTCAGCTCGTTCAGCTTTGGGATTGCAGTAATACTGCAGACGATCAGAAGTGGCTTTACAATAGCACAACTCAAATGTTTGAAAACAAAGCCTTTCCAGGTAAGTGTTTAGATAACAAAGGCCAGACTCATGATGGTGGTGGTCTAGGGATTTGGGATTGTGTGAATAGCGATAACTTACGTTGGACTTATTCAAATGCTTCTTTAGCCAGCAAGCATAATAGTAATATCGTTGTAGATGCCTATGGAACCGATAACGGTTCTACCGTTGGCCAATGGACCTCTCACGGTGGTAAGAATCAACAGTGGGAGTTACGTCCAGCAAATTAATGAGCATCATTAATTACACTTCTTAGGCTTTAGACTGGCCTTGTTTGGCGGCTAAACTTTGATTGAATCAATCAGGGTAGCCGCCTTTTTTTGCCTAATTTATAGTGTTAATAGATTTTCTGGAATATTACCTTTGCCATAATATTGTTCTAATATCTTTAAATAGTTGCCATCAGCTTTCAATTTAGAAAATCCCGCCGCGAAAATCTCTTTTAAATGTCGACTTTTATTTGGAAAAAGAATATCTCCGCTGCCCATTACGTCAAGTATGGGTCTAGGCGTCATCGCAAACTGTGCCACTTTATCAGGATATATCTTTTTAATAGCTCCCCATCCCCCTAGCTCAGTTGCAATGAACATATCAATACGTTCCGTTTTTAGCTTTCGAGTATTCGTTGTTAAATCTTTTACTAGTTGAGGATAAATACCTGATTCGTTTAATAATCTCAATATGGAACCGGATTGAATGTAGCCGATTTTATATTGATCTAATTCTGATAATTCATCATAAGCAATACCCGATGGGAACTGCGCTTTACGGTAGAAGAAATGCACACCCGAATAATAAATCGTCTGAAAAGAAATGTTCTCAATAACATTCTTTTCCTTAAACCAGAGAATGCTGCCTAAAACAGCATCGCTATTACTATGTGTGAAGGACCAAGGAATTCTAGCCATAGGCACGATAACAAAATTGACGGAATAAGATTGAGAGTTAAAGGCTGCTCTCACTAGGTCGGTCATTAGGCCTTCTTTAGGGCCCATTAATGGAGGGTAATCAATGGTGGTTACCTGAACTGTACGATATACATCAGGCGGAGTGATAGCATTTGCTAAGCACATCGAAGCGGTTGTTAAACTAACGACGAAGGTTAGAACTCTAGAAAATAATTGATTCATCAGATGTAGCTGCAGCAATTTTTAGTTGTTACAGCTTATCCTCCTATCAATAAATGGCAATGATAATAGTTTATCCGTCGGCATTTATTACATAACTTTTGGTGCGACTAGCGCATTAATAAAGATTTAACCCCTAATATACTGCGTTCACACTCGGCAATTTCCAACGTTGCGAAGGCTTCGATTGCTTTTTCATGAGCGTAGATGTAATCAAAAAATTCCTGTTCATCAGGAGCGGCATTCGTTTTAAGTCTTTTCCAAATTATGGTGAAACTTTGTGTTTCTTTCGCAAGAATTTTCATCGCGGTTTTCCAAGGGAATAGAGTAATTGCAAGGCCCTCGAAATAGCCTTTTATTGACCAAAACCAAGGGTAAGAGCATGATTGCTGCGATGAATCTAAGTGCAAAAGGAAGCGTTCAAGGGTTTGAACTTCTAACAGATACAGCAGGCGCCACTTTTCTTTTTTAATCGGATCTGAGGTGATTCTCATCGCAATGCGAAAAACGTTTGAACCATAAACTTCAGACTGATATATGTGTTTAAGATCTGAGCGATATTCTGGATAATTCATATTATTTTCCTTGAGTCTTTGTAGGATTTATATAGCAATCGATGGCAGAGCTCAGTTCGTTATTAAACTGCTCAGTTCTTTCCATAAAGGGCATGTGACCCGCGTGATCGAAGACGACTAAACTCGATTGCTTAATCGCGCCAGCCAATCTTAGAGATTGCAAGGCGTTGATAACCGGATCATGACTGCCAGCCATTACCGTTACCGGTACGTTAATCGCGTCTAACTTCGAATAAATATCTAAGCCACTGATGCGGTTAAATAATGGGAATAAATTCGCTAAGTTCTGTCCTTGCATATTATCTTGAATTTCTACGAGCATTTTTTTTGTGGTCGGTGAGTTGGTATACGCTTTACGATCAAAGGCGAGTAGAGAGGACATATATTCTTGCACTATGGGTATACTGCGGCTGACGGCTAAAAATAATTGGAAGATAGGTTTTGCCCATTGACCGAGACCCGCCAACTTAGTCAATAGACCTTCGACCCCTCCCCAATTGCCTTTATAAAAACCAGCAATACTGATAACTCCTAAGAGAGGATCAAAATTATTGGCGGCCAAATTTAGAGCGCAGAAACCTCCGGTAGAATGGCCGACGATCACAACTTTCCTGGTGGCGACCAGTTGCAGGATAACGGATTGATAAAGCCTATTTAACCAGTCCTCATTCACATCCTCTGGCTTATAGTCATTCGCGACTTTTGATGGCTGGTGGCCTGGTAAACTAATCGAATACCAACGGCGATTAGTTAAAATAGAGTCAGGCAAGCAGGCAAGCCAAAAATTGACGGGGGCGAGTACTCCGGGAATGAAGATAACGGCCGGTTCATCAATATGTTCATTCGCGGCAATTACTGCAATTTCGTGACCTTCAAAGTGAATATATAATTCTCGTATTGGCATAAAACAACCTCATAAATATCAGTAATATGAGTAAAACTCATATTAATATGATATTCAGCTTTATCTTCGTAAACTACTCGTATTCCACTCGGTCAATTGTCAGAGGGCTAAATACCAATGAAATCAAGAAAATCACCCAAGCAATCACGTTCTAAAATTACGGTGGAGGCCATTTTACAAGCGACGACTCACATTTTATTAGCGGGCGGGGCTCAAGCTCTAACGACCAATCATGTCGCTGAGCGTGCAGGAGTGAGTATTGGTTCTTTGTATCAATACTTTCCTAATAAGGAATCTTTGATTGCGGCCTTGATTGAGCAGCATGTTCAACAAGAGGTTGATTGTTTATCGGGGGTTATTAACGATTGGGACGGCGAACTCAATGAAGTTCTTTTTCGTGAATTAATTCAAACGTTTATTCAAATACATCTCGATGACATAGAGCTAACGAAACTCTTGCATCAACAAGTAAATTCTTTGGAATGTAGAGAGGCATTGAGAAAGGCTACAAGATATTTTGAGGACGTTATAGCATCATTATTGGCTAAAAAATTTAATAAAGTGAAAAATGAGCGGCTAATAAAAGCGAAAGCTTTTATTATTACCAATACGATTGATTCACTCGTGCAGATCGCCTTGATAGAAGATACTAAGCTGTTATCGGATTCTATTTTTGTTGATGAACTGGTGGCTCTGGTGCATAAAATATCCAGTCACTAGATATCTTTCCATACAGGGATATTATTTTAATTTAGCCCTATCTTAAAAAGTAATACGATAGCCTAATACGAGGTTGTCATTATCTCCCGCGGCTTTATTCAGCAAACCTAACTCAATATAGCAGTCATTATTACTGCCTAGGTCAAGGTAGGCGCCGATTAAGAATCGATCACTTTTAGCCGTCTCGTTATCTTGGGTAGCATACCCCGTACCATAAGTAATTGTATTAACCGTATAGGTTAGGGCAAGATCAATTTTATCCGTTGTTACTTTGCTGCCATCAGGGGCTTGTAGGATCGATTGCTCGCCGTTAGCGGCTAGATAGAGGCTACCCAAGCGATAGGTAAGTCCGACAGAGATGTCTGTGAATTCAGATTGGTCGGTATTGAGCGTGGTAAAGTCGGCATGGAATAAACCAAGTTGAATGACTAATTGATCTATCTGATATTGACCCCCTACAACATAACCATCAAGTTGTTCATTTTCATCTTCGTCGCCGCCACCTTCTAATAGGGTGCCCAGATAGCCACGTAATTTAAAATTATTGGGAGTCTTGTAAATAACAGCGTGTCCTAAGCGGAAGGATGTTTGTTCAAATGATCCCGAGTTGGCTTCAAATACGTCGGCCGTATAGCTGTTCGCAAGAGGGTTGTCTTGGCGTCCAAAAGTAAGGCTACCCCATGTATTAGAAAGCCCAGCATGCGCTTGGCGAATAACGATGTCGGCTAAATCAGTACCAGACGTTGCGCTGGGTTCGGCCAAATTATGCCCGTCGGCACCATCCTTTTTTCCCAAACCATCATCATTATGAAGTTCACTTTCAAGTTTGTAGAAAAACCCCGAGCCATTATTAAGTATCCCTTCTCCTTTAATACCAATTCTGTGACCGGCATTATTGAGCGAGGTATCTTGGTTATTGATCGCTGCTAAACGGACATGAATCCGTCCGTAGAAATGAGGGTCAGCTGGGTTAGCAGCAACCTGAGTACTACTGAAAGAGCTAACAATAGTGATAACCAGCAAGCTAGTAATTGTGTGAATATTAAGATTCATAGCGCGTACCTAATAACGATATAGCTAATAACGACAAAGCTAAAAACAAACGTTCAGTAGATAGTGTAGAAGAAAATATCAAAGAGAAAGTTAAAAAATTAGCTTAAAACAAGCTTAGTTCCAATAATGGGTATTTTTCAGACCTTGCTGATTAAGCGCATGACTTAATACAATTGATAGTTGCTTAAGTTGTTGTTTTTTTAGATTGATAAAGCATAAACCGTAGCTAAAATCCTGATTTTTTAAATGTGCCTTAACAACGATGAGTGCCTCAATATGCAGGTCTGTTTGGGGGTTTTTAAGCTGTAACAATAACTTGATTCTGTCACCTTGAAGAAGGTTTAATGGCGAAATTATTCCGATACCGCCCAACCCTATATCAATAACATGAGCCAGCCGTTGCTGTTCGTTATGTAAGATACTAATGGGGTAATGACAACTTAAGCGGGGGTGATGACGACGAGCTAGAAAAAGTGCACGAAAGAAGAGACCCTTGGTTAAAAGGTATTGCGCACTTTCTTGCAGCGTTAAATTGAAATTGAAATTAATATGCAGTTGGTTATCTTTATTGCAATCCGAGTAGACAAGCACGGGCAGCTGTAAGCCGGTAGAGAGCTCGGGATGCTGGAACTCTACTGTGGTGAGTTGATTTAAACGGATCATGTTTTGCCAGCTACCCGGTTCGATAATAACGTGAAAACCGCGCAGGCTTATTTCTGATACCTGGCCACGAATGAATAAAATATTTTCCTGGTCGGTTAATCCACAGTGAAGGTTGGGGATGTGATTATGGATGAGGTATTTAATATAGACATCACTGATCATAGTCCGCAGCGACTGTCGGCTTTCCCGTTGTAGAATGGCTAGATAAATATGTGAGCCTAAAAAGGGTAGGTAGGAAAAAGCGATGAAGGCGTGTAGTAGTAATAAAATACTTCGGAGTTCTGGCACATTTAAAGTACGTAATAGAGTTAACAAACTGCCTGTTAACGCCATCAAAATCATCAATGAGATAGAAAGATATAAAAATAATCGTTGCTTAATAATGAGCTGATCACTAACGATCGTAGCTCTTTTCTGACGTAGCTGTAACTGACTTAGTAGCCATAAAACAGGGACACCGACAAGCCAGGTAAGGCCTACGGTAATGTGCCAACTTCTTAAATCAGGAAGTAGCGTAGCTGAGCTACTAATGGATGCGACTAATGACTGGATGGCTAAGCCATACAAACTAATGATCGCGATGGCGTTGAACCAATGTAATAAACGAATGCGACGACTAAAGCGGGAGACCTTAACGCGATCATGTTCGGCCAGTACTTCAAAACCAATGTTTTGATGTAGCGGCTTTTTTACCGAAGGCTCATGGGTATGTTCTGCTGAATGTTCTTGCGTGCGTTTATGGGGATCATCAGCAGGATTCATAAACCTTCTCCTGTCTCGAAATCAAAATGTTGCCGGTAGTTTATGCCGTTGCGGCTATGGCATGAGAGGCAAGCCTGAGGTTGTGAAAATGAAGTGTAGTCATAGTCATCCATAAGGTCGTGAGCGTAATCAATATCTGCTTGCTGGTGGTTATGACAATGTTGGCAGCTTGTTTTATTAAATTCGTCGCGCTGGGTTAATGTTTGATGGCAGTCGATACAGCTTAACTGGTTATGATGAGGCTTATTAGTTAACAAAAATACTTGATGATCACGAACTAGAAAGGATTTTGACCAGCCTGCAATATGGGGTTGATGGCATATGTTGCAACGTCCTAGTGCTCCATGTTTATCGGTTTCGTTGGCATGACAGCTATCGCATTGACGTTCGAAATAAAATGAATTTAATTGCAAATCACCGATGGCGCCGCGGCCATGTCCCAGTAGTCCTACTTGGAAAAACTGTTGATGAGGGGCGTCATGCAGCTTGGGCTCACTGCAAGCCATTAAGTTGATGACAATCATACTCAGTATTAGTCCGTTTCTTAGGTGCATGTTAGATACATATCAATGTCATGTTTAGCGGCTTCAACTATCAATTATAGACGTTCTTGTTATCGGCATAGTGATAGACATCGCTAACACTTGAGTTATAAACATATCTTCATATTGAGTCGGGTTAATATATTAAAAGCTAATAACCCTAGGGTTTATTCTGTATAGCGCTGAAATACTGACTAGAATGGAACTGATACCTTGTGATTAAAAAGTCAGGTTGAAATCTTATGAAACAATTTTATGTATTGGCAAGCATCGTCCTGATATTCCTATTCTCTTCTGCTGTTAGGGCGTTGGAAGTTGAATTGAGTCTTGCTACCGCACTCATGCCATCTGAAAAACAAGCTTTTCAAGTCGCTCAACAATTGGGCAAAGAAATTGTGTTGGGAAATAACGAGGATGCAAAGGCAGAAGCTTTT
The DNA here is from genome assembly GCA_036960605.1 of Oleispira sp. Lineage (GTDB taxonomy): Bacteria > Pseudomonadota > Gammaproteobacteria > Pseudomonadales > Oceanobacteraceae > Oleispira. The sequence continues at coordinate 59,472 of JBALXI010000020.1, forward strand.
TTAAATTGCCCAGAAGATAATCAACCCCGTTTTGAAATTACTTATATTCAGCTAAGTACGGCATGGTTATTTAAAGCGGCCTCGAGTAACGATAAGCAATACCGCGCGCGGGTGAATTATAAACTGATGTGTGCTCATGGTCGCCGTGGCGGAGATCGCTAATGCTGACGATAAAAAGAGTTTTCATTAGCACCTGTTTGTTATTGTCTCTGCTGCTTTCCTCTTCGTTGGTTTCTGCTGAAACTACTGATCAGGATCGAAAGGTCATGATGAAATATCGACAGTTATTTATGGAAACCAAAGGCAAACATGCGAAAGCGATGAACTTGCTGCTTAAAAATAAATTATCATTGAATCATATTGTGCTTCACGCCGAGGCACTCGCAGCGATGGCAGAAGGCATGTTGCTAATATTTCCGGCGGGCAGTACCGGCGGTCAATCACGGGCTATGGATGAAATTTGGGATGAGAGTGGCAAGCTAAGCCTAGATTTCAAAAATAAAGTGTCGGTTATGCATGGCGAAGCGCTAAAGATTGTTGAAGTGGCAAAGCAGGGAAACTATAAACAGATAAAGAAACAAATGGCTGTTTTTGCTAATAACGGTTGTCGCAGTTGCCACTCTGATTATCGTGGCGAATAAGTCGGTTACAACTAGGCAAAAAATAGTCGGCGATTGCACTCTGCAACCGCCTTATTTAATCAATAGTCGCTCAGCTTATTTAAGCTGCAGGCAGCTAGCGTAATAACTGACGGTACCTGCCCAATCGGAAAATACCCCTTCAACCTTCACTGTTTGGGCGAGAAAATCTAATAGCACCAGCATATCTGAATCCTTATTCGTTGCTTCAGCAGTAGACTGGTAATACCAACCGCCATGATTGGCTAATGGACCCGAGCGTTCTAAGGTCCAAGTAATTATTTTCAGCCCCGCTGCTTTTGCCAATACTGCATAATTCGATTCTATTAATTGCTGATCACTATTCAATGCTACCAAAGCCCACATAGGGGGAGCAATGTAGCGTACACCGTTGGCAAATAAACTATTCATATCGTCGGCGGTGGCGATAAAGCTAGCATCATCCATGCGTTCATCTAAGAAAACAGCCTGCTCACCAAAGGTAGGGTTTTCACTAATCCAGAAGAGGACGTCGTCACGATTAAACGATTGTGGAAAAATATTTTCAGCTGCAACATTGGCCTCTTCATATTCTGCCATCATTTTACGGGCATAGTCTTGTTGACTAAAACCGTCAAACGGCATATCAACTGCGGCAGACTTTAATTCAGGGGTCATTTTTACATTCAGCTGTTTAAACAATTCGATGCTTTCTTTATGAGTCATCAAAGTACCGCGACTGGCATAACCCTCGGTGCGCCAATCGGCCGTTCCTTTGAGGTATTCCTCCACGGTGATTGCCGCAGGATTTGCGCCATCCATTTTTCCCTTTAACGTTTTAAATTCAGCTAACGAAATGTCACTGGTACAGCATTGCGCGCTTGCCGGATTAGTGCCATCGCTAGGGCTAAAAGGGATTGAGCATTTATCCGCGAGGTCAGTAGCTAAAATATTCGTCGTGGTATGCAAGTCACATTGTGAATGGCGACAGACCAGTTCTTTATCGTTGGTGAAGGTGACATCACATTCGATAATGCCTGCGCCCATACGCGCCGCCGCCATATAAGATTCTTGGGTATGTTCAGGGAACTGCATAGCAGCACCGCGATGACCAATAGAGAAGTCCGTTTTCTGAAACGGCATTTCAGAACAACTTTCTAACGACGTTTTTAAATCACTAGGAGCAAGATCAGCGATTAAAAAATACGGTCTAGGTCCAACTTGAATATTGTGGACTTCTAACGGTGAGCTGATTGATTTGTTTGGCGAATCCTTATCATTATTTGAACTTTCGCCACCACAGGCGGTGAGTAATGAACCTACAAGTAACGTTAATAATATACGGGTCTTTTTCATTGCTAAGCCTACCATTCTATTTAAAGGATAATTTAGGCTCAGAGCTTAGAGTTGATGTGTGACTAATTGATGGCAGCAATATGTCTAAGGTAATTTCTTGTTGCGTTGCTTTGGCACCAGCGCCCATTGCACGCTAAGTACGCTCGCCAGTACGGCAATCAGGCCTATAAAAGCAAACCCCGTAATGCTTTGTCCAAGTACCATCCAGCCAATCGTTACTGCCGAAATAGGGCTTAATAAACCTAGCGAAGACACCGCAACCGGCGATAGTTTAGCAATACCGTTAAACCATAATACATAGGCCAGTGTTGTGCCAAAGAGTGAAAGGTAGCCATAACCGAGTATATTCTTGGTTGTCAGTGTTACCAAAGGCGGATCAATTAAGTATGCGAAGGGCGCTAATATCGCCCCTGCAATTAATAGCTGCCAGCCGGTGAAAGCCAGTAAGGGCATTTCTGTACGCCAGCGACCCGCCAAGAAGACGCCACACGTCATTAGCATGGCACCGACAGTCGCGGCAATAATACCCACAAGATCCCAGGTTGAGCTGGGAGATAGCAATAATGCGGCCATGCCGAAGACACCAAAAATGCTGGCACCTAAGGCTAGATGGGCAGGTTTACGGCCATCGACAAACCAGATTAAGAACATCATCATCAAGGGCTGTATCGCCCCGACAACCGCTGCTAATCCACCGGGTAAGCGATAGGCTGCGACGAATAATAAAACGTGAAAAATAGCGAAATTCAAAATGGCGAGAATGATGATACGAAACCACTCATTGCGCTGCGGCAGATGTCGGCTGATTAATACGAGAATAATGCCCGCAGGCAATAGGCGTAAAAATGCAGCGATAAACGGACGGTCTGCAGGTAATAGTTCAGTGGTGACAATATAGGTGGTGCCCCAAAGTGTTGGCGCAATAGCGGTGAGTAAGATGAGCAATGTAACGGGGAGCCATGAGCTGTTCGGCATGAATATTCACTTAATTGCGATGATGATAAGAGCGCACATCATCGCATACCATTGCCCATTTTTGGATTTTAGTTTTTATAAAGGCACTAGGGTTTAAGCAACGCTTTAACATCCTTCTCTAATGATTCTGCAGATACCGTTGTAGCTGATTGCAGTGGCGCAGCAGAGAGCGTAACTCTAGACCAAAAGCGTTTAGGGCGCGTCGTTAATGCGTGGCCATTTTTATGACTAAAGAAACTGCCCCATAATCCGCCCAAAGCCATCGGCACAACAGGCACCGGAGACTCTTTCAATATACGTTCGATACCTGCTTTAAACGTAGCCACCTCACCATCGGTGGTTAGTTTTCCTTCAGGAAAAATACAAATGATCTCACCGTTATCGAGTTCTTCTTTAATGCGCTTAAAGGCATTCTCATAGACATCAATATCGGCCTTAGGCGAACAGATCGGAATGGTCTTGGCAATTTTGAAGAAGGTTTTTAAGCCCTTCATCTCGGCAATGCTACGATCCATCACAAAGCGAATCGGGCGGTGATAGGTGCCGCCGATGAGCATCGCGTCTACATAGCTCACATGATTACAAACCAATACCGCAGGGCCGGTCTCTGGAATATTCTCTAAGCCTTTATCGTGTACGCGATAAAGCGTATGTCCCAGCATCCAAATAAATAAACGTAATACGAACTCAGGTACGCGGGTATAAACATAAGCGGCGACCACAATATTCATAATGGCCAATACCAAAAAGTATTCCGGAATCGTTAGCTCAATCACCACTAACGCTAAAATCCCGATGGCAGCACTGGCCACCATGAAAATTGCATTCAGCATGTTGTTCGCAGCAATAATCTGAGCTCGGTTCTTTTCTTCACTGCGGTGTTGAATCAAGGCTTGTAATGGCACGACGAACAAACCACCAAAGGCGCTGACCATAGCGATATCAAACATCAAACGCCAGTTCTCGACTTGCTGAATAAAGGCCATCGCCGACATGCCATCAACTACTTGGATACCTGTCACCGCGAAATATAAATCGATGCCAAATACACTCATGCCGATCGAACCGATCGGCACGATGCCTAATTCAATTTTATGGCCAGATAGTTTTTCACATAATAAAGAACCGATGGCGACACCTAAAGAAAATAGCGTTAACAATAAAGTAACGACTTGCGTCGAGCCGCCTAAATAATCACGAGCAAAGTTAGGAAACTGAGTTAAGTAGCTTGCGCCGATAAACCAAAACCAACTGATCGCCATAATGGATAAGTAGACCGAACGATTTTCTCGCGCCTGCTTGAGAGTATTCACCATTTCGGTGAAGGGGTTCCAGTTGATTTTTAATTGCGGATCATTCGCGGCGGCTCGAGGAATATATTGGCTGGATAAGAAACCTAAAATGGCGAAGACAACTACGCCACCTGCAATCCAGTATTGCCCTTGTTCAAAATCAAAGAAGATGCCCGCGGTAATGGTGCCGACCAAGATTGCTAGAAAAGTACCCATTTCAACTAAGGCATTCCCGCCCACCAATTCTTCATCATTAAGCTGTTGCGGCAGTAAGGCGAATTTTACCGGACCAAAAATGGCAGACTGTAGACCCATGAGAAATAACAGCACCATCATCATCCAGATGTTCCCCATCAAAATGGCGGTCGCGGCCAAGCTCATGATGATGACTTCTAAGCCTTTCACCCAGCGAATGAGTTGAGACTTTTCCAGCTTATCGGCAATCTGCCCGGCAATAGGTGAAAATAGAAAGAAGGGCAGTATAAATAAACCGGCGGCTAGATTAGTTAATAACGCCGAATCACTCTGTGCACTGATACCGCCAAACGTGATTAATAATAACAGCGCGTTTTTATACAGGTTGTCGTTAAACGCACCTAAGGCTTGGGTTAAAAAGTAAGGTAGAAATCGTCGTTTATTTAGTAATGAAAATTGTCCTTGCTGGCTCATGTCTAACTTCCTTATTGATTAATAGTCATATTGGCGTCGCGGGGTGTTTTCCACGAGGTTAAATAATTATGAAGTAATGAATGGATCATACTTTCTCCATTCACTGCTTGGCAATGGCTGCTGGTCGAGGCAAAGACCTTATTATCGACTTCCAGCATACAGATACCATGAACGGATGCCCAGATAGTACGAGAAGCTTGTTGCAGCTCATCAGGGCCCGCAAGTGGCGCGAGTTGAGTTAGACGCAACTCAATAAGCTCAAACAATTGATTAATGCGGTTCTGCTGCCAGTCGGGTACCTCTTCATCCAAGCGATGCTCAAACAGTAAGCGCCATTGGAAGGTATGTTGTTGGGCAAATAGCAGATACTCATGGGCAAACAATAATAGCTGCTGCTGGGCATCTAGGTCGGCAGTCTCCGTCAGCTGCTTTTCTAGGCGTTCGCTGATCTGATCTAAGGTGCAGGCATTAACCGCTAATAACAGATGAGCATAGCTACCAAATAAATTTATCAGGGTCCCTGGTGAGTAGCTAACCCTCTTGGCCACTTGGCGCAGGCTCAATGCTTGTGCGGACTGAGTCTGCAAAAATTCTAATACAGAACTCAGCACCAAGGCGCGGAGTTCTTCTGGGCTGTGATCTTGACGTCGAGCCATGGACTTCACCAATTGCTTCACTAAAAGGGTTGACTAGAGCTGCTTTAGCCCTATTATTCTAAACACTGTTCAGAATAATAGTTTTATTTTGAACAGTGTTCAAGTAGGCTGTAGCAAAATAACTAGAATTAGTTGAAATACAGTTTATTTAAACGATGATCGAGGTGACTTATGGCTAGATTACAAAATATGAATCAGACAGTGAAGTACTCTTCAGGGTTAGCAGTGACAGCGCTATGTGCCTCAACCAGTGAATATGCTCTGGGGCTTCTGGCGGTATATTACGGCTTTCGCCAGATGCGTAAGCTAGGGCGATTGATGAGTTAAGTTAAGGCAGCGCAAGTGAAATCAATAAAACTACGTACCTTAGCCGACATGTTTTTACGGCTAGGGTAAACCAGATAGACGTGAATAGTCGGGTGCTTATATTCCGTCAATAATTCAACCAGATCGCCACGTTCAATTTCACCGTTTAGATTAAATCTAGGCATAAGCATAAGCCCATGGCCGGCAACGCATAATGAAATCTCTAATTCAGAGCTATTGGTTTGGATTAGATTTTTAACCTTTACGACTTCTTCTTTTCCTTGCTTATTAACAAAGTGCCATACGTCAGGCTGCTTAATATGGCTATAGGTGATGGCTTGATGGTCCGCGAGCTCTGAGACGGTTGTAGGCGTGCTGAATTGCTTTAAATAACTCGGGGCAGCGACAAGAACGCGATCGCCACTGGCTATCTGTCGGCTAATCAGGCTTGAGTCATCTAATTGATTGGACGCTCGGATAGCAATATCAAAGCCTTCAGAAATCATATCGACCTTACGGTTATTCAAATCAATCTCTAAATTCACTTTGGGGTGCTGAGTCATAAAATCAGAGAAGACACCTTGCAGTCTGGCCATCGCAAAGCTGGTGGGGCAGCTGATTCTAAGAGTGCCTTGAGGCTCGGCTTGGCCACCACTCAGGATATTTTGCGCTTGTTCAGCGTCATCGATGATCTGCTGGCATTGCTGGAAATAAACGTCCCCTTCAGGGGTAAGGCTTAGTGAGCGAGTCGTTCGCTGCATTAAGCGCACACCTAAGCGCGACTCCAGCTTATTGATCTCTTTACTGATGTAAGACGTAGAGTGGCCGCTGGAGAGAGCGGCTTTGGTAAAGCTGCCGCTATTAACCACTTCAACAAAAATCACCATGCCGTCTAACAACTGGGTATCAAAGGCCATTACTGAGTGCTCTAGAGGATTAAGGGACAACTTTATCTAATTAAGAGTCATATGGAAACAATGATTGCACTTTTGCCTTATTAATCTTTCAAAGTGGTTAATCTACTATAACACCATCAAACAGACATTTAGATCAGCCAAGCGGGAAGCAACTATCATGAAAGAACTAACACGCGTTAATCATATTGGAATCCGTGTCAGCGATTTCGCTACTTCCCGTGATTTCTATGCCCAGCTAGGTTTTGAGTACATCACCGGCCCTACAGGCCCTGAACCAGTAGCGATTGTGGAACATCCTTGTGGTATCAATATCAACTTCATCTTAAATGCGAATCAAGCAGAAAAGAGCAATGTGTTAATGCAGCCAGAGGTTAAACATACGGGTTATACCCATGTTGCATTGGAAGTAAGCAACGGAGAAGCTGTATTAAAACAACTCGCGCAGTTGAATATCCCATTAAGCGGTGAACCCATGAATCATCTTACCGGCACCTCGTTTTTTATACGAGATCCAGACGATAACGTGATTGAATTCATTGCCTATGATGGTATTGACCATTTACGTTAAGAAATTTAAGACATAATCAAACAAGATCTAAACCGAATTAAACAGAGAATTTATTATGAAAGTATTAGCCTTCGCAGCCAGCAGCAGCCGTTCTTCTATCAACAAATCTTTAGTGACTTACGCCGCTAATTTACTAGAAGACGCACAAGTAGATTTAATCGACTTAAACGATTATGAAATGCCAATCTTTAGCACAGACCGAGAAAATGAATCGGGTATTCCGCAGCTAGCACATGATTTTTACAATAAAATATCAGCCGCCGATGCGGTGATGATCTCATTCGCCGAGCACAACGCTTCGTATACCGCTGCGTATAAGAACTTATTCGATTGGGCCTCCCGTATTGATGCCAAAGTTTATCAAGGCAAGCCCGCTGTATTATTAGCAACGTCTCCAGGCCCAGGTGGTGCAGGAAATGTATTAGCCGCAGCAAAAGGTTCTGCGCCGTATTTTGGGTTAGATGTAAAAGCCGATTTATCTATTGCTAAGTTCTACGATGAATTTGATATAGAAAAAGGCGAGCTTAAAAATGCTGAGACCCAAGACCAGTTAGCCACAGCGATTGCTTTTTTGAAGTAGGCCGCTGAAATGACTAATCCACTGTTAAAGATGCCGGTAAAAAAAGCATTAATTACCATGGCAGCCCCTGCTGCTGTGGGCATGCTAATGACCTTTCTTTTCCAGCTGGTGGACAGTTATTTTATTGGTCAGTTAGGTTCAGCAGAGTTAGCTGCGATCAGTTTTTCTTATCCTGTCTATTTCTTTTTGATTAGCTTTTTTATGGGCACGGCCATCGCGGTCTCAGCGAAAGTAGGCCAGGCGCTCGGTAGCCAAAATGAAGTTAAGGCGCAAGGTTTAACCAGCCTATCGCTGACGTTTTTTATGCTGCTAACGCTTGCCCTCGGTTCATTAGCTTATGCTTATGAAGCTTTCAGTATTAACGCCATATTTGTCTTGTTAGGTGCGAACACCGAGATGCTGAGTTTAATCGGCGAATACATGTTACCGCTGTATATAGGCTTGTTTTTATTGTTGGGAACACTGGTTGCAAACTCGGCATTGATGGCAAAAGGTGTGATGGTAAAAAGCACCTTGGTCATGGCCTTGGGTGGTTTGATTAATTTAGTGTTGGATTACCTTTTGATCTTTGGATTTGACCTCAATATCTTAAACTATCAGCTACAGCCAATGGGGCTAGCAGGCGCGGCTTGGGCGACAGTTATCTCTTGGGCAGTCATGTTTATGTTGATGTTTGTTTTATTGATGCATCAACAATTATTTAAACTATCACCGCTGATGTTAACCAGTGCTAAAGCGTGGTCAGAAGCACGAAAGTGGTTTAAAGAAATTTATAGTTTGGCAGTTCCTGCGATCGCGGCTCAAATATTAGCGCCCATTGCGATTGCTGTAGTGACTCGTTTTGTTGCTATGACAGGAGGAGAAGCAGGATCAGAAGCGGCAGTGGCGGCTTATGGATTAGTGGTCCGCATCGAATCATTAGGACTTGTCGGTATATTAGCGTTATCCGTCATTATGACGCCATTTATTGCACAAAATTATGGATCTCTGTCGAATAATGAAACGGCCATGCAACGCTTAGATCAAGCAATTGCCTACTCTGGACGGATGGTCGTTTATTGGGGACTGATTTTCTATGGCTTGATGTTATTTTTAATCGAGCCTTTGGTTTCACTTTTTACTAATAATTCCGAGATTATTGAGCACAGTAAATATTATTTTTTCATCGTCGGTATTTCGATGCCGGCGTTTGGTTTGTTATTAATGACAACTTCATTTTTTAACGGTGTACAACAAGGTAATCAGTCGTTGCGGTTGACGCTGGTTAAATCGTTATTGTTAACCATTCCATTAGCGGTTGCAGGATTTTTTATCGCGGATGCTATTGGCATCTGGTTAGGTATTGCTATCGCAAATATCATCGGTGCGGTTTACGCAGGACGCTTATTAAATAACTGGTTGATAAAAAACGATTCGGCCTTGGTCGGACATAAGGTTTGGCAGGATTATTTGTCTGATCTGAAATCTCTAAAACGTTTCATTCACTTTTAATAACTCACACTCCCAAATATTGAGTTAACAATAATAAACAAGGAAAGATGATGGCTAATCCAATAATCGCTGATAACAAACCTAAAAAAATCTCACTAGTGAAAGGAGAGGACTACTTTTATTGCAGTTGTGGTAAATCATCATCACAGCCTTTGTGCGATGGCTCTCATCGAGGCAGTTCTTTTACACCGAAAAAAATCACCGCCGAAGCCACAGAAGATGCGTTCTTCTGTCAGTGCAAGCAAACCAAAAACCCTCCTTATTGTGATGGCTCACATAAATCAATTAAGCAAGATCAGGTCGGTTCCGAAATAATTGCTGTTCAATCTAGTGGCGCTCAATCCAGTGAAGCGGAAGCGACGCCAGAAGAACCCCATGTCGCGTATATTCATGAACTCGCTAAAAATGGATTATCGAAAGTCGGCCATCATGGAGAAATGGGCTCAATGGGAGTGCCTGGCAAAGATCTTCCACTTTGGGATGACATTCAGTTTGTCACTGCACAGCTCGCGACGAAACCGTTGCTCGATAATATTGCGGTGAAGACCGAATTAGTCATCGGAAAAAATGCTAAAAAACCGCTGAAACTTGCCATTCCATTATTTGTTTCGGATATGAGTTTTGGGGCCTTATCAGAAGAAGCTAAGCTGGCATTGGCCAAAGGAGCAGAGATTGCCAATACCGGAATATGTTCGGGCGAAGGCGGAATGTTACCGGAAGAACAAGAAAGTAATTCGCGGTATTTTTATGAGCTAGCCTCGGCCAAATTTGGCTTTGATATAGAGAAACTTAAAAAAGTTCAGGCCTTTCACTTTAAAGGCGGACAAGGTGCAAAAACAGGCACCGGCGGTCATTTACCCGGTAATAAAGTCAAAGGGAAAATTGCACAAGTCAGACATTTAAAAGAAGGTGAAGACGCGATTAGCCCAGCAACCTTTAGTGATTTAAATACAGTAGAAGATTATAAAGTATTAGCCGATCAGGTACGTGAAATTTCGGGAGGAATCCCAATTGGGTTTAAGCTGTCTGCGCAACATATTGAAGCTGACATTGAATTTGCAGTGCAGGCCAGTGCTGACTACATCATTCTCGATGGTCGTGGTGGCGGTACCGGTGCAGCACCTCTTATTTTTAGAGATAATATTTCAGTTCCAACGATTCCTGCTTTGGCCAGAGCCAGAGCGTATTTAGATAGTAAAGGCTACGATCATGTCACGCTGATAATCACTGGGGGATTAAGAACTCCTGCAGATTTTGCCAAAGCGCTTGCGTTAGGCGCAGACGGAGTTGCGTTATCAAACTCGGCCATGCAAGCCATTGGTTGTGTTGGCGCTAGAATGTGTAATACCAATAATTGCCCAGCAGGCATTGCCACGCAAAAACCAGAATTACGGGCCAAGTTAAATGTGAACGAAGGGGCTGAAAAACTGGCTCGTTTCTTTGGAGCATCGGTTGAGCTTATTAAGATACTGGCACGTGCCTGTGGTCATGATGATTTAAGTAAACTCAATCACAATGACCTCACAACGTGGAAGAAAGAAATGAGCGAATTATCAGGGGTTAACTTTGGTGGTCTTAACTCTGGCGGTATTCGTCGCTTCTAGACGATTCCAATCTTCGTTTAGAACTTCAACCAATACCGCATAGCGTTCAGCCCCAATAGACTGGGCGATATCGTTTTCGATGCGCATCATATGTTGTTTAATAATGATGCGCTTTTGCTGACCATGCTCGGTGAAAGTAATAATTTTCTCATTGCCTTTCTCACTATCCTCTAGCTTGATCCAATCCAGTTCAATTAAGCGGCACACGGTTTTATGAGCGGCTTGGCGAGAAATGCTCAAGCTGCGAGCTAAGGCTGAAATGCTACTGCTTTGGCCATTCAATACTGCGAGAGCACGAGCTTGAGCGATTGTTAAGCTGACATCGCCTTGTTTTTCTAAGGAGACTAATAGCTCTTTCTCATACCATTCATAGCGTTTAAAGAGTAACGATTTTAGGTTTTGTGACAGGTCTGGAATATTCATGGTGTCAATGCTAGTTGACAAGAAGGTTTGAAGCAACTAGTATCTTGTCATCCTTAGTTGACAATGTGTTTTGAGATGATTCAATTACCATCAGTCAAAGGTTGAAGTTGATTACTATATGAAAAGAATAGAGCGTTTGTATTTTCCATTTTTTATGGCCGTATTTATGACCAGTATTATGTCATTTACCCTAACGGCCATTTATCGAGGTTTTCACCCCGAGTTTTTATTAGATTGGGGCAGAGCCTTCAGTCTTGCATTTCCAATAGCCTTTTTCTCGGTCATCTTTGTTGCGCCTGTCGTACATAAGTTAAGTGAGGCGTTAAAGAAAAAAACAGCGACCGTCGTTTAAATTGTTGGCGTAAATTAATACAGTCTTACTATCGATAATACTATCATCTTAATGAATGTCATCAAAATTTTCAGTGCGACTTTATGATTGAAAAATCTAATAAAACGATGTGTAATTTATAGCGAAATAATGACTATTGAACATCTATTTCGTTAGCATCGTAATCTACTCAGTGGCGAACTAATCCTCCTATTCTAGACTTGAATACACAATCCTTAAATTAATCTAGGACGGTGCTATGTTATTTTTAATTTATTGGGAACTGAATGAGCAGGTGGCTGCAAGCCAGCGTATTGCTGCCTTAAATAAGATGCAAGCTGCAGGCTTATTTCCACCACCGGATGCCGAAATAATTCGTTTTGATATTACCCCAGGGCAATGGGGCTCAACGGTTATGGAAGCAGACTCTAGTGGTGCTATTATGCGTCATTTAGGTGCTTGGCGTATCGCTTGCCCAGGCATATTTGTGACGACAAAAGTCTCTCCGGCAATGTCTGTAGCCGACTCAGTAGCAGAAATGATGGATGTTTTGAAAAAGTTAGATTAACCATTTTATATTAAGGAGAAGAGTTATGCCTAAATATGTTATTGAAAGAAATTTTCCAGGAGCTGGGGAATTAAGTGCGGCGGAGCTAAAAGGAATATCTGAAAAATCTAATGGCGCATTGAAGGAAATGGGGCCAGAAACCCAGTGGCTTGAAAGCTATGTTACCGATAACAAGGTATATTGCGTATATATCGCACCTGATGAAGCGGCTGTGCGCAAACATGCAGAAATGGGTGGCTTTCCAGTGGATGCCATTGCGCAAGTGAGGAATGTCATTGATCCGACAACGGCTGAATAATAAGGTTATTGATACTGATTAAGGTAAGCTACTCTTATCTGCAGCTTACCTTAAATAATAAATGACCACTCTCAACCAAAGCACTCTCAACAAGACGAGCCCACAGCCAAAAATTTGGTTTCGCCTAGGCATGCTAATTATAAATGGCACTGCAATCGATGCCGAAGCTCATACTCATAATGCAATACAATTAATGTGGCCCATCAGTCAATCCGTATTGAAACTGGATACTCTGAAATTTAGCCAAGCCATCGTCGTGGCTGCGGGTCAGACTCATAGTTTATCGATGGAACTTGGCTGGATTGTATTAATCGAGCCACAGTCTTTTTTGGGTGAGCGAATTAATACATTCTTAGCAGGTTCTAGCTATCGAATACTACCGGACTTGGCGGATACAGCGATCCCAAACATAGAGCAGTCTGCGAACCTAGATTCTGTAATTAAAGGCCTGCAACCGCTTTGGCAAGTATTGGGGCTTACCCCTGTTGATTTTATGCCTGCTGATCTCAGCGAATCTGCTGAAGTTCAATTAGATAATCAGCTAGATAGCCGAATCCAACATTTAAAAAACACACTAGATCATTGTTTCACGGATGAGTGCCTTAAGCCTGAGCACTGGAAAGCTGAAGATATTGCTCAACAACTAAACTTATCTGAAAGTCGCTTCTTGCACCTTTTCAAACAAGAAATGCACATCGCTTGGCGTCCTTATTTATTATGGCGCCGTTTATTATGCGCGGTTAATGCTATCCAAAAAGGACGCTCGGCAACAGAGGCGGCATACATTGCAGGCTTTTCAGATAGTGCACACCTTAGTCGAACCTTCCGTAACAATTTTGGTATGACCATTCGGCAAGCAGGCCAAGCCTTACTAAAGGCACAATGATTGACTAAGTGAAGTTATTTAAAAGTATCTTGTCTAAAGCCTCAATTGTATTTATCTTAATAGCTTGTACGTATTATTCATTACACTATAAAAATAAATAACTGTTAATAATGAATCTTAAAATATCTTCATACTATTATAAACATTTGCTAAAACGCTTGGCCGTGGCCAACAAAAAGAAAGTAAAGGTGCCTGCGATAGCAAATTTCATGGGTTTACCAATTAACTTAAGTGACTTTAATCATCTAGCATTATCTTGCTCTCAAGTAGAACACGATCCGCTCTATGTACTTCGTACAGCTGCCAAGAGTTTACCACCCGGGCATGGGATTTTAGGGTTGTTAGTACAAAGCTGTAATACCCTCGGTGAGGCCTGCGCTTATGGCTATAAATTTCAACACTTAACCCGCAATGGCCTTCATAGTGTATTGAATTATGATGAAGGTATTGTCACTAGCACAATCGAGATGGATGTCTCTGATCCTCAAAGCAGCGCTTTGCTCGTAGAGTATTGCCAAGCGAGCCTGTATTCCATTGCGAATTATTTAGTGGAGTGGTCTCAGCCGATTAGAATTAAAGAAATTCATTTTATGCATAAAGCGCTAGGACCCATATCAGAATATAAGAAAATTCTTGATACTGAAACGGTACTTTTCTCTCAACCTGAAAACAAAATTGTCTTCTCCCGTGAAATCATGGATTACCCCATCGAAAGATCTGATCCTGGTGCTAAGCAAGCACTGCTGCAAGAAGCTAAGTTACAACTACAGTCGATGAACGCAGGCGAATCTTTTGAAAAGCGAGTGCGAGATGTTTTATTAGGCCAAAATGTTTTCAATAATAAGACCCAAGTAGAATGTGCTCAGTTATTGAAAATGAGTGAGAGCACCTTGAAAAGGCGATTGCTGGAGGAGGGTGTTTCTTATAAGTCCCTATTAGACGAGGTGCGAGAGCATTATGCGAGACAATTTCTTGCCGATAATTCCTTGTCCATTCAAGACGTTTCAGAGATGTTAGGTTTTAGTAATCGCAGTGCCTTTGCTCGCGCCTTTCGAAATAGAACCGGTCTATCCCCACTGCAATATCGTCAATCTATTATCGCAGAGTGATTAATAAGTATCATTTGAACTAAACGGTATCATTTTTAAATAAGCACAATCTAATTAGTGAATGATAGAAGGACCCATAATAATAAAATAGGTACCTTCAATATGTTTATAAATAAACGGTCAAACACCCAATGGCTAGGCGCTCTTGCTGTTATTAATGCGCTAGCGCTGGTATCAGCCCCGAGTTTCGCAATGTCTAAGGTTGAGCCTCCTACGGTAGAAATTGGTCAGTCAGACATATTGAAAGAAGCCCAGCAGACTGCTGTTATGAGCACTGATCGCTACATAGCGTCACAGCAAAGCTATGAAGCTACCGGCCAATATCTGAGTATTTGGCAGGGCATGAATCACGAATGGAAACGGTTCATTATCGACAAGGTTAATGGCCGTATTCCGCACCGTATATCCACTTATGAAAACTATCTTGTTCCTGGCTTAGATTCCTATCAGCTTACTTCTCGCATGGGCCAAAATACAGGTGTTGATGGCAACTATATGTATCCCACGTCTCGCGCTATCGCCATTAACTCGAATGATCTGGATGTTGCACAGGGAAGTGTCTCGCTAAAATGGCAAGATGAAGTTAGCAGCGGAGAAGTGCCTTCTGCACAAAATAGAATTGAACATAAATTAGAGTTAGCCAACCAACCTTGGCGAGAAGGTCACTCGAGTGTTTTCCTACAGGGCTTCTCATTAAAAACAGCCTGTGACCGCTCAGAGGCCGATAACGGCTGTAACTCAGATGGTATGTGGCCTTATCTGTATCATATCTCGCTTGAAGATTGTCAGGCTTCTGATATATCAGGAACGCGTTGTACTTTGGCAGTCAATATCTCCCGCGCTTGGACACCGAATTATGGTGGCTTTCAGCTTATTGGAGAAGTTAAGCCTTTGAATCAAAAATTACAGTACGATTTAACCGTTTATTATGCGGGTTTAAGTGGAGAGGCTGAACATATTGCAGCGCAAGTAAAAAGCATCGCCAAAGTTGAGAATGCACTGCAAGAAGCCAAGAGTATGGCTCAAAATATTCTGCTTACCACAGGCAGCAATGATAAGCGCTATGACGAAGGTCTAGCAGCAATAACCGGTTTTGGTTTTATGTTAACACCAGCGGATGACATTAATGCGGGTTGGAAGATGCTCGGTTCTGATGTGCGCCAACGAGGTCGCTATATTGCACGTCAACAATTTGAAATTCTCAATACTCAGTACCATTCAGGCAGCGGTTTATTAGACGTGAATGTTGACCTTAATCTCTGGGCTCCCAATACGGTTGTTAATAGTGACTTTACTGCAGAAATGGATTTGCAACTTATTGAACTGAGCAATCCTAATCGAGTAGTTGATCGTAAGCACTTAGCAGGAAAAATTTGTATTAATAGTAAAGCCGAAGCCCCTGGATTCTCAAAGTGGCAAAAGTGCAGTAAACAAACAGCCGCTGCTATTAATAAATTTGGTGGTGTAGAGCAAGAAAAGACTGAAGTAAATACTATGATAGGTGTAAGTGAATAATATGAAAAACGATATTCAACTGTGGGTCTTTAATAGCTTTATCGGAAATCCAAAAGGTTTCAAACTCATCGTAAATCAATTTGGTTGGGCAAAAGGTGCGGCTATTGTATTAAAGATGCAGTTGGATATGCTTTTAAATAATCCATTCAATGCGATTAATGTAAATCGTATCGACATTTGCTGGAAAGAGCGCTTATCTCAAAAGCAAATACTTCCCGCATTTATCCTCTATGATACGCTTATCTCAAAAGGGTACAGTATTGATGAATCTGTTTTGGCGGTTGAAAATGTTGTGACAGGCGTCGCTAATGAATTTTTGAAATTTACGGTACCTGCCATTAAACAGCAAGATATAAAAAGTAGGGGGCTAGCGGATCGAAAAAAGATGTTTTCTAAAATAGTCGATCGTTTCCCAAATACTTTTGGAACATTAAGCGTTGACGAAAATGAAGCGTATCACTTTACCGTAGACGCTTGCTTATTCGCAGCCTACTGCAAGCAGTTAGGCTATGAAAATCTTGGGCCGATTTTTTGCAAAGCCGATAAAATGTATTTTGACCAGCATCAACCTAATGTCGAATTCAATCGGGTTGATACGTTAGCTATGAACGGCAAGCCCTGTGATTTCTCTTTTAATCTTGTGGAGCCTAATATTATTGCGAAGGGGTAACTGAAAATACTGTGCCATTTTATTCCACATAATTATGGCCAGTTTATTCAATTTATATTTTCTTAATGAACGTAAATGTGAATGATATTCGCTCAAAAGGCGTGTGAAGGCTAAAGGCTGATCAGGTTTTCCATATCCTTTTCAATTAGATTGCGTTAATATTCTGATGATAATTTACATATTTAATTCAGTTTAATTCAATAAAAACGTGATGTGGTTGTTTATATGCATGTTAACTCTTTAACTATTAGGGGTCACTTGGCGACGTATGTCGACTGGAATAATGATCGAGATAAGAAAGCCCATTTCTATGCCGCCAATGGCTACCCTGTACAAGTCTATGAACCTTTATTGAAGTTGTTGAGTGAAAAGTTTCAATTAGAAGCACTGCATAACCGTGCGCAATGGCCGAATATTGGTAAGCCTAATAATAATGTTCGCTGGCAGACCTATGCCAATGACTTGATTCACTTTCTCGACGCTCGCCACGAAACCCCCGTCGTCGGTATTGGTCATTCAATGGGGGCAACGAGTACGATTTTTGCGGCCGCCAAGCGCCCAGACTTATTCTCACACCTAATCTTGATAGAGCCCGCGGCATTAACCCAGAAAAAAAGCTGGCTGATGAATAGAATTCCATTAAGTCTGCGTCGTAAATATATACAGCCAGGGAAGTCGACCTTGACGCGTCGCAACCGTTGGCAGAATAGATCAATTCTCCGAGGGCAAGTAGAAAATTGGAAATCGTTAGAAGGTATTGATCAGCGTTCGCTGGATAGTTTCGCTAATCACTTAGTGATCGATAAAGGCGATGAGGTCGGGTTAGCGTTCCCAAGGGCGTGGGAAGCACATAACTATTTCCACCCCTCTTCAATTTGGGCAAAGCTGAAAAAAGTTAAATGCCCCATCACCATTATTCGCTCTGAAGCGGGTATTTTTTTTGATGAAGCTATGTGGGATTATTGGAAAAAAATACGTCCGCAAGATCGTATTGAGTACATCCCAGGTTACGGACACCTATTGCCGCTACAAGCCCCCGAACTGTGCGCAGAAAAGATAATAAAAATATTTGAATGAGACTGTTTTAATAACACGAGTTTCAATGATGCTAAATTAGCTCATTTTTTTAGCTGCTAATTTTTTTTCAATAGCGTCTAAACAGACGCTAACGCTCATCGGAAGTTGGGTATCAAAAGTATGTAATGCGTAGACGGGATTTATGGGCAATTGATAGTCTGGGAAAACAGGCTTGAGTATTGATTCTTTAGACCCCAATCTAAATTCGGGGATTAGGCCAATCCCTGCTCCTGATTCAATCAAGGTAAAGCACGTATTAAACGAATTAGTAATACAACGTGCTTCAGCCACAAAAATCAGCGGCGTTTGTCCCTTTATTGTTGAGGCTTTAACGTTTGTTGTTTTGAATTCGTGTCGAATCTTTTTATCTTGCCAGCTGTTTGCAATATAGGCTGCCTCTGCAATATTATTTTGCGTTAACAGTGCATCGCTAGCGCATAAAACATCTCGAAACTCGCCAATACGGCGCTGCTTAATATTACTATCACCTGATTGGCCAACACGTATCGCCAAATCGATGTTATCGGCCATTAGGTCATGGCGTATATCACTGCTAATAAGCTCTGGATACAGTAAGGGAAATTCCTTCATCACTTCTGCAATAGCAGGGGCAATGAGGGTTTCCATCAAAGCATTAGGAGCAGTAATGCGAACGGTGCCTTTCGGTACTTCCAATACTTCTTGAGCTTGTTGCCAAGCTTGATCGGCAATTTGATTGAGTGCTTTGCAGTGCTGATAAAAATCTTGCCCGGCAGGGGTTAATGTTTGGCGGCGAGTAGTGCGCTTCAATAAGGTGATTCCCAGATTCTGCTCTAGGGTTTTTAAATGCTGGCTGATGACCGATTTTGAAAGCTGAAGTAACTCAGCGGCGGCAGTGATTGAGCCTGTTTCTACAATATGTGCGAAGACGGCCATATGGCGTAGTTGATTCATTGATTTCTCACATTGTCCGTAAAAACCGAATAATCAATTCTAATACCTTTGTTTTTCTCTATCAATACCCGCTCTAAACTATCTGTCTTAAAGAATCTCAACTAAGACAAGCACGACCACTGATAATTACATAGACACAGGTTAGGAAATCTCATGACAACTCAAGACAATGCAACACTACTCGCATGCAAAGAAGGCATCTCTACTTGGCAGAAAGCCTTCAACAGCCAGGATGCTGCTGGCTGTGCTGGGCAATATACGGCTGATTCTGTCATGGATGCGCGTCCATTTGGTACTTTTAAAGGGCGCGATGAGATTCAGGCATTTTGGCAAAATATCATGGATCAAGGCTATGCCGACGTTGCTTATACCGACATCAGCTGGCAAGCCGTCAGTGAAGAAGAAAAAGAGCAGGGCTATATCCTGACTTCCTCTTGGACTATGAATAAAGCGTTTGGCGTCGTGCACAAAGAACATTGGGTCGTTGAAGCCGATGGTCGTGCACGCTTATTAAGCGATGACTTTGAAATACAAGGCGAGCGTTAACCCTGCTTGAACAACACATCACTGCGGGCAATGTATTTAGTCCCGCGGGTGATAGGCACCGAGCTATGCACTCTATGCAAAGGGTGCATGCCATGCGGGAAACAAAGAATTGATCCTGCTGGGGTGCGAATATCAATGTCTTTCATCGGTGCGTGACGGCCGACAGGTTGATAAGGATCGTTGCCATTGACTCGAAAGCGGGTCGCTCCGCCATCAAAATCTTCGCTTAAGAACATCAAGAAGGTCATTTCACTGTAGCGATCAGGGTAGGCATCCGTCACCAAGTTTTGCTCGATCACTCGACTGCCTGGCCACGCGCCGTCAGTATGAAACTTAAAGAAATCACCTTCTTTATAACGATAAAAACGAAAACGCGCATTGATACCGACAGACTGTCTGCCCTCATATAAATTATCGGGGTCGGTTAAACTCGTGCCAGCTAAAGCGGGCGCAGGCATCAAGTGCGCGCAACGTTGCCAAATAAGTTCATCGGTTGTTTTATCCACAACCCAAGTGACATTATCATTGTGGCGAACGTCTCGTGATAACGATACTGGCGCATCGGGTAAAAACCCCAGCGCTTCCGTCGTATCGATAAAGGCTTGGCATTCTTCTTTTGAAAATACATTCAATAGTTGAAATGCTCCAGGCACTTCTAAAATATCTTTACGATAAACAATCAATGGCGCTGCCAGCGCAAGGCCAGTAGGATTCTCGCTATGGCTTGTCCATGTCGGCAATGATGGATTCTCTGCGCCGGGTTCACGGGCGACGATATAAAAATCTTTCTTATCGATATTGTGATCTTGGATGTCATGCTGCCTGGGCAAGACGGCATACAAGTGTGTAAGCAGGCACGAGAATTTTATT
>JBALXI010000021.1:0-79146 GCA_036960605.1 Oleispira sp.
CAAAACGGCGTAAATACCTCCCTGTAGCCTTAGTTCGGCTCCTGCCTCGCATATTTGCTCCACAAACACCCAATAATCGATCTTATCCTGTCTTAATTTGAACTACCTGAGTAGTTACAGTGTTTTTATCATTAAGAATTGAGGCAATGTAGTAATTCTTGCTGAAGATTTTCGAATGCCGAATTGACTAGATCGATACATTCAATGCGGCTATCAAATGTCTCATCGACTTCTATTTCTGTTAGCACAGAGTCTGCTTTGTTATAAGCGATAATGCCTTGGTCGGTAATGAAAACGGCCTTGATGCGCTCGACATTAATGCCTGTTAATAATGTCTGCAGATTGCTTCGGTTAAAGGTAAATGTATTTTTAAATATCCAGCCTTGGCTGTAAAACCCTTCTCCTTTGTTCGTGATGCTAACGTAACCACAAGATGGAAGTACGGGGTCGCTTTTAAACGGCTGTTTTGTTTCTTTGGTTAGCGGAGGGTGATTATTACCAATATAGGATGAAGAGGGTATTAGCCATTCTTGTTGGATTTCCCCCATGCTGGTTTGATATAGCGATTGATCGGTTTTTGAATCTTTGCTTTCTATGTATTCCAACAGTGCAGGAAAATCGTTTGGCTGATATTGATCAGACTTGTTCGCGACAATGACGTCAGCAACTTCCAATTGTTGGTTAAAAGATGGATGCGTAGTGTAGCGTTCAATTTGAATTTTTCGTGCATCAACCAATGTAACAGTCGCTCGAAGATCAATAACACTGCGATAATGTTCACTGCTAAGTATGTCTAGCACTTCTTTAGGGTGGCCCAGTCCAGTAGGTTCAATAATTAACCGATGAGGTTTGGCGTGGGCAATTAACATGTTCAGTGCAATATGCATCGACAGACCAGCAGCGCAGCACATACATCCCCCCGGAACTTCTTTAATATAAATACCTTGCTCTACTCTATCTTTTCCATGGAGTAAGCTGCCGTCTATTCCGACTTCGCCAAATTCATTAACGAGTACTGCCCAGCGTTCGTCGTCTGGTTTCTGTTTAAGTAAGTTTAAAATAGCCGTTGTTTTACCAACCCCCAGGAAGCCTGTAATGACATTGGTGGGGATCGCTTTAAATGTAGACATGTGAATAGGTATCCTTTAGATATCTTGCGTCTCTGTTGCACTTAATTAGTAGCATTAGTGGTCTGTAGATTTACAGTCTTTGCATAGGGAGCTATTTTGAATATGTCCAAGGGCTATGAATGCCGCGCCTAATACGGAGGCGATTTTCTCCCCTGCTTCTCCGAGTAATTCATGACCAAAAAATGCGGTTGGAATTAGGATAGCCAGACCGAGTAAACCGAATATCATCACACTTAGATTTTTGTGCTGACGACACCCTATTGTCAGTGCGATAAGGCTGGTGGGAATAACAGCAATCAGTAGCCATTGATGGAAAAGCTCATCACCAAACACACTCGTTCCCAATGTGGGTAACAGAATTAGGATAATAGGAAGTAGTAGACAATGAACGGCGCAAACAGAGGACAATCCGATGGCTATTTTGTCGATATTAATGGATGCAGATTTCACGTTATTTCCTTTGGGTACTTGAGTTTTTTGAGCCTGATGGCTGATTAGGCTTGGGCTTAGCGAAAATTAATTTCATTATGTTCATGGTTAAGTGTGGTTGTGCCTTGCTGGTTGTGAATAATCCATTGAACTTGCAGAGATATAATATTCGGAAATATATCGAGCAGAAGAATCACAGCGGAGTGAAGTTTTTCTGGCTGCGCGCAGTGGTATAAATAGGTCGCTTTTATATCGTTATGGGAGTTGCTGTCTTGCTTATGGCTTTTGTGATGCTCATGATTAGGTTGTACATTTTTATTGGTTATTAATAGGCCTGAAAAATCCGCGGACTGTTGTTTCAGCATACATTCGCCATCACTAAGGAGGAAAAAAGCACTAGGGGTTGTCAGGCTGGTGCGGGTGTTCTCAACTATTAACTGGTCTTCGGAGTTGTGTATGCCATGTTCAAAACCAAGCAAATTCATCGCTGGAGAATTCAGTTCCACAGACAGTTGCTTATCTTCAAGTACAATCTGTAATTCTGCTTTACCATGAATATGCTGGCTCAGTGACTTTGCATGCTCAGCGTGTATTTCTCTCTCCACCTCAATCTCACTGCCAAAGGCTGATGTGTTCATGGTAAGTATCAATGACATCGTAGCCAAGGCATGAATGAATATCCGCATCATAAGATCCTGTAGTTTCGCATTAGCAATTGGTCGATTTATAAATGCTGTTATTCAAGCAAAGTCGAGAGTCAGCAACAGGCGCTTTTGCCCATCGATATTATTGGGGGAGCGGTGTACCAAACCACTGTCCTCATTACCTTTCCATCCCCCGCCTTTCAGCAACGCTACGTCGCCCATATGCAGTGATTGAATAGGGTTGGGCTGCATCAGTAATCCTGATGCTTCGTCACTTAATCCGTTGTTACCGGCGCCGAGTTTATTGCGATCAGCCAATTCATGAGGCACCCATTCGGTCGCAGGGCCGGCGTAAGTTGTGATCAAACGACAAGGAACTTGGTCAACATGAAACCTTGGGCACATGGGAGTATCGATCACCCTCAAACGCAGCCCAATAGCATCTTGCTCAAACAGGCAGGCGAACATATCGGTGAGTAATGTTATGTCTTCAAGCAATACTTCACGATGTTCAAAATGTGGCATGTGCAGGTCTAACTTTCGGGCCACATCGTGCGTCGAAGCAGAAAATTGAAGTTGGCTGAATGTGCTTAGCGCGAGCAGAGCATTAACCGACTTGTCCATGGCCATTGAATGTGTGCGTTGCCAGACAGCAAGATGGATGTTTTCTTCATAGAAAGACGTCCAGATTTTCGGATCAGAAGATGCTGCCAAAGCGTATTTATTATGATCCGACGAAGTATTGAAATTCGTTATTGGTTGTAGCTCAGGCATGTTGATGAAGTCTTTTGTCAGTGTCTAATGGATATCTAACTGTTATGTTATATTATAACATTATTCATGTAAATGAACTTGTCCGCAGAACAAGCAAAGTTAACGAGGGTACTTATATAAGTGGGTAAGGGTGTTTAAAATTGATCGAAGGTCATTGCCTGACGAATCAGATTACCTTTTGATATATTGAACTTAGATATTTTAGCCAATCGATCTTCTGGTCCAAGAAGTTTATTGACGATCTCTTCTTCATCCAAGCCATCTTGCACTAGTTTTTGTGAGTTATGGCATAGAGCTAATAAGTTCTCTAACTTTTCTTCCAGTGCTTTTTTGCCTTGTTCAACAATACCTCGATGAGGACAAAATAATATTTCGAAATCAAGATTTATCAGTTTTCTTAAGCTATCAATTAACTGAGTTAGGTTTTCATCGGCACGTAAATATTTTAGTGACTTGGAAATATACATGTCACCACTGAATAAATACTTTTGCTCGGGAAAAAATAAACAGGTGAGATCTTTAGCATGGCCCGGGGTTGGAATCGCTATAACAGTTGCTTGGCTTTCAGAGCCTTCATTAATGATGAGCTGTTCGGGTAAGGTTTGGGTTTTAACTTTTAAAGGGCTGCCCCAAATGAGTTTTTGTAAAAGAGGGGTTGGATAGCCTTTGGCTAATTTCTCTTGTCCTAATAAAGGCGCATAGGGCAGCAGCTTTTTAAGCTTGCTTATACGATTGGCATTACCACTATGATCTTCGTGGTGATGGGTAATGAGCAGTGTTTTTATTGAGAGAGGTTTCAATACGCGCTTGATCGTTGACCATTGATTCGTGGGGCCTGCATCAATCAAGGTTTCACCAAGACGATAAATAATGAAGGTGGTATTTATGCCAAAGTCGAAACGGCCGGTGCGAAAGCCATGTACGCTGTGTGGGCCGTTAATATGATCATAGGTATTACGAACTGCCATTATTATTATCCTATTACTGATCGTCACTATTCTGAGTCGTCGTCATACTAGCATGCTCTAGGGTGGTTCAAAGCCTAAACTATGGGTACAATACGGCTATCATTAGCAATTATAAAGAATGAACACGATGGGCAGAGCGTATCAGAACCGTAAATTGTCGATGGCTAAAACGGCTTCGGCAAAAACCAAAGTTTATTCCAGATATGGCCGTGAAATCTATGTTTGCGCGAAAGCAGGGGGCGCAGATCCTACTGCTAACTTGTCGCTACGTGGAATGATCGAGCGTGCAAAGAAGGATCAAGTGCCTTCTCACGTGATCGATAAAGCCCTTGCAAAAGCGACTTCTGGTGTTGGTGAAAACTATGTACCCGCATTGTATGAAGGTATGGGCCCTGGTGGCGTTATGGTACTTATCGGTTGTTTAACTGATAACGGTAATCGTACTTTTGGCGATATTCGTGGTGTTTTCACTAAAAATAAAGTGAAAGTGGGCAGCCAAGGTTCTGTTTTGCATATGTTCGATCATCGCGCGATGTTTGTATTCGCCGGTGATGACGAAGATGTTGCATTAGAAGCCTTGATGGAAGCAGATGTTGATGTCAGTGACATCGATTGTGAAGACGGTATGGTGACTGTATTAACCCCGCCAAATGAATACTTTAAAACCAAAACAGCATTGACTGACATGAATGCTGATATCGATTTTGAAGTCCAGGAAATTACCTATTTACCGCAGATGGATCATCCTGTTACCGGTGATGCTGTGGCGTTGTTTGAACGTTTTCTTGATATGTTGAATGAATTAGAAGACGTACAAGAAATCTACCATAACGGTACATTTGAAGACTAATAGCGCTGCAAATTAGCGGCTGTTAAATTTGAAGCCGTATAGGCGAGTGGCAAGAATATTTAGGTATCTTTTGTCTCTCGTACTATTCACCTCACTTCCTCCTATGTTCTATATATCCTCCTTCTAGCGATCCTTATTCATCACTCTATTAAAGAGTGTACAAACACTCAAATTGGCTTAATGTAATAGTTCAATCTATTGCTAGGAAAAGTCATGCGAATTTCAACCAGCTTGTCCCTCATATTATTGTCTTCGTCACTCATTGGCTGTGCTGGCCAAGTGCCTAGTGATCTCGGTATGCTGAATGGCTCTGAATTACGCCCTTGTCCTGATAAACCAAATTGTGTGCAAACTTACGACTCAATCGATATTTCCCATTTCGAGCTGCCTTTGAATGTTAAGCAAGATGAACAACAAACAACGTTAGCGATTACATCTGCGATTACTGAAACCGGCGGCAAGATTATCAGCGAAACACCGCTAGTCCCTTCTGGATATTACCTGCATGCAGAGTATCAAAGTGATTGGTTGAAATTTGTTGATGATGTTGAAGTTGTGATTAACGATGAGTTTATTCATATTCGCTCAGCATCCCGACTAGGGCATTCTGACCTCGGTGTGAATGCCGATCGTTTTGATAAAATTAAAGCCGCTTATGAAAAGTGAAGACTGTGAAGGATAAAGTATTAGACATGGAAGCAGATACAAATTCTGAAGTCGTTAGCCTAGCTACGTGGCAGGCAAGGGGCGGATTCTTTAAATATCGTCGATTTGATATTGATTATAAAATTTTCTATCGCGATAGCGCAGAGCATTTAAAAGGTGAGCTTTCTAAACCTATTCTATTATTAATTCATGGTTTCCCCACGGCGAGCATTGATTGGCATGCGGTGTGGCCAGCATTTAATCAGCACTTTCGTTTAATTACGCTCGATATGATGGGCTTTGGTTTATCAGATAAGCCCCAAGGCTATCAATACAGTATTCATGATCAGGCGGATATTTATCAGAGCTTATTAAATGCATTAGGGATTACCGATTATCATCTTATGGCGCATGATTATGGTGATACGGTTGCTCAAGAATTATTAGCGCGACAATCTGAGCGAGAAAAATCGCCCTCTAGTTCTGTCCCGCGTAGCCGAATTTTAAGTACGATTTTATTAAATGGTGGGCTCTTTCCAGAAACACATCGACCGGTATTGATGCAAAAACTGTTGGCTTCTCCTGTCGGTGCTTTGTTAATTAAATTTTATACATTTACTAAGTTTAAAAAAACGTTTGAACATATCTGTGCACAACCGATTAGTGAAGATGAGTTAAGTATTTATTGGCAACTCTTACAGCATAAAGAGGGTGCGGCGGTGATGCCGAAGTTGATTCGTTATATGCAAGAACGCAGAGAGTTTCGATCGCGCTGGGTAGGTGCATTAGAGCAGAATCGCTCACCAATGCGATTGATCGATGGTATTGACGATCCTATTTCTGGCGCACATATGGTTGAGCGCTATAAGCAATTAGTCGAGCAGTCTGATGTCGTTGAGCTAGAGGGTATTGGACATTACCCGCAAGTAGAAGCGCCGCAGCAAGTAATCTCCGCAGCGCTGGCATTTTGGCAGCGATACAAAATCATCTGACATTGTCTTGCTGACTATTCAGGTAGTTCAAATTAAGACAGAGTAAGATCCATTATTGGGTGTTTGTGGAACAAATATGCGAGGCAGGGAGCCGAACTAAGGCTACAGGGATCGTATTTACGCCGTTTTGTGGAATAAATACCCAATCATGGATCGTTTTTAAAACCTGCTGAATAGTTACCAAAATTTTAATGGAACGCGGGGGAGTAGAAGATCGAATCTTTTCCTCGTGCTTGCACCACAAAGCGATACCACACACTTTTTCCGGCAAAGCTTGGGTTGTACCAATAGGCTCTGTAGCTAGATTGAATGTCTTTTGAATCTTCACTTACTGTGTCCAATAACTGCACTGCCATATCATAGCCTTGATCATTAATCACGATGCCTTCTTTGCTTAACGGCTGCCAAAGAATTTCACCTGTTGGGTTCTTCTCGCCACGTTCAATACTTAATAGTGGCTGGTGTAAGTTAATTAATGCTGGCGGAACATCTTGCCAATCAAAACTCCAATAGGCTTCTTCGTTCATCTCGGCTAAGTGCAGCTCAGCAGTACGCAGAGTTTTCCGTAAGGGCTTTGTCGGTGGTAGCGCCTCATCAATAAAGCGATTGATAGAGAACTCGAAGTTCCATTCTTGGGGGAGCTCTATCACTTTTTTATTTAATAATTTATTGGCTAGTAAATCTTTAGTTAATAAACCTAAATGTTGGCTGACATACGGTTCCGAATATTGACCATAAATCGTATGACCACTTTCATAGTTTTGATCACCATATTCTTCTGGGGTGGTAATGTAACCGGTATAGCCATTGGCTAAACTCGTGACCATGACGAGAGGCTGCTTTAATCCAGCACCTTGGTAACCGGCTTGAATTGATTTCTCAATTCTTACACCCGTTTCAGCGGTCAGCTCAAACGGCAACGGTGCAATCACTAGGTCGCCCAGTTGTACAACTTGGAATAAAATATCGTTAGGAAAATTTTTCTTGGGCTCGATTAAGCTTTGTAAAAACTCACCGCCTAAAATACTTTTATTACCTTGGCAGCCATCATTAAAGAACCAAGATTTACTGCCTTGTTTAAAGTAAGGCATCCAAGAAAAGAAAGGCGAATCGTGTTCAAAAGGCGCGGCGGTTAGCGGAGTGCCAATACTCGCCGTATCACAAATGCTGATGCCGTTAATCTCTGGTTGTTCGCGCAGTTTGATGTGTCGTGTCGCGATGTGAATTTCTTGCTCAGAAGAAAGTTGTGTACTGAGAGAGTCGAACAACCCCCAGGCTTCTTTGGCAATACCCGAACCTATATTACGAGACCAAATGTAGCCCGATTGCTTATAAGGCATCGCAGGGGCAATATCGCCGTGAGTCCCTTCAAAGCCACCAATGATGACAGGCTTGCTTGGCTTCAAATTAGATTCAATAGTCTGTTTTAAATCTCCTTGTAAATAAGCCCAAAGGTCGGCGTTGAAGAAAGGATCATAGCGGGGAATCGAAGTGCCATGAATAGAGAAACTCATAAAGGCCCCCAACGGTTCATAATTACCATTGTCGGCTAGGCCATCGATTCGCACCATGTACAGATAAGGGTTAATCGCGTGAAAGACTTCGCTTTCACTGTCGCTAATATCAGTGTGATTATCATTCTTGCTGTAAGGCTTAATTGCTCGGTTGCGCGTTAATCCCCAGATAGCTTTTCTGCCCGTCGCGATTTTTGCGGCGACTTGATTATCATGGGCTTCGATTAATGCAGCGGCGAGTTGGTGAGATAAAAATTCAAAATAATCAGGATCAAAGCCTGGGCGATTGGATGCATGCTTGTTATACATTTCAGAGCCATAATATTGCCCCGGGCTTGAATGCGTATGTGTTGCGGTAATGGTCAGGTTGCCTGCATGAATCCCCGTTTTATCGGCAACTAGCTCTGCAACGTTGGCCAATAAAATACGGGAACCCGCCATTAGGTCGGTTTGAATTATGGCATAAGCTTGGCCATTCGCATCTTTCAAATAGTAGGCGCGGGCGTTTAAGCGCGTACGAAAACCTTCACCTATCGTTGACCAAATAGCAAAACCAGCACGAGGTATTCCTGGCGGTGGTGTGATGTCTCGAATGGCGATACCCGCGGTGAACTGTTGTTGAGGTATGTTCTCTCTCGTAGCAGGCTGATCAAAATTAAATTGCTGGGTGTCCATACACGCGCTGAGATTGAGCGCTAGGATCAAGAAAAGGGACAAGCGGAGCATAACGAAACCTTATAATTATTATCTTATGGCTATGATTAAAAATTAGCCGCTAGTGTAACCTGAGAGATAATTAAGAGAAGGTGATTTGATGACGCAATAGCGACTGAAAATTCATTATTCAGTCAGTATTAAACTGTTGCGTCAGGCTACTTGCAAAAGCGAGCTAACAATCATCGCTACCAAGGCGTTTGAATACCGAGTTTATTGGCAACTCGTAGCGAAGATCGCACGCCGGCTTCTAATAATGGAATGCCACCGCCTAGGTAAGATCCGCAAAACCAAATACGATTATCAGCTTGCTGCATCGAATCGTGAATGCTCTGTATATGCTGTAAAGCATCAAAGCTCATAACGGGACGTTCGAAGGTAACGCTGGCTAAAATTGTTTCAGGATTGATTTCTGTGGTCGGATGCCAAGTCTGAAAAACGGGTAAGCAATCTTTTACCGTCGTCATCGATTTATTTAAGCAAACGGTGGCCATGGGTCTTTGTTGAGCTTGATCGACAGAATAGCAAACAGGGGAAATGTCTTGCCAAGGACGCGGATAAATACTGCTGTCTCTGTGCACGACCATTTCGCTGGTTTCAAATTTGATCTGATTAAAGTGAGCTGCCAATTCTGGCTGATCTGCAGCAATCATCGGACCAGCATGTTGCGGTTGAGTCGCCACGATAACGTGATCGAAAGAATAATCTTCTCCCGACGTCAGTGATAATTTAATGCCTGCGCCAGTATTCGTAATGTGTTCAATCTGGCTATGAGTTTTAATATCATAGCCTTGAGTAATTTTGGCAACAATATCAGCCACACCATGTGTAGCTTTCCAAACACCTTCTTCGGCAACACCACAGGCGAGGTAATCAATAATGATGCTGGCAGGGTATTGTTTAATGCTGTCGTAATCACAGGTGCATATCGTTGCCAGCATCGGTAGCAAAACTTGATCGACAAAGGCAGGCTTCGCATGTGGCCATTCTAATAAAAATTCGCCAAAAGTAAGGTCATACATCAGGGCGATATTGATTTTTTTTATTTCATGAAAAAATTTAATCGCCGCCATACCATGGATTAAGTTCGTTCGTGATAAACGTTTGGGGCTGTTTAAAAAAGAGAAACTGTATTTACCAAGATGATAGTTTTTATAATGAAAAACATCGCCGCCAGTATGGGTGAAAAAGGCCCCAGCATGATCGGTTCTTTCTATATCAACCCCTAAGGTTTGATATAGCTTGAATAGTTCATGGTAATACCCCGCGGTGATCACTCGCAGTGGAATATCAATTTCAACTCTATTGCCATCATCACCCACATCGACAGCATAAGCGCCCATACCGGGTGCGGCATGGCGTTCAAATAAGGTAACTTGATATTTGTCTTTTAAAAGCCAAGCGGCTGATAACCCTGCAATGCCACTACCAATGACGGCTAACGTTGGTTTAACCATTATCTATCCAAAACCGATTTTATTAGTTTAAATTCTATCATTTATCATGCTGAAGTATTGTTCTAATTATTAACACTCTGTGTCATCACACGTCGACTAAGAAGCGAGTTATGCTTGATTTAGATCATGAGCAGAATATAACAAGCTGATACTGTAATGCGCAATTGAAAGTCTTGTTCATTAAGCTCATAGGTCGGCTAAATAGGTACATTATGGATACTAAGAATGTTGATGTCGCTATTATTGGTGCTGGCCCCGCGGGGTTAAGTTTTGCTTTGAGCTTAGCCAAGACGGGTTTGAAAATTGTCTTATTGGATCAGCAGCCAATAGACCGCATCGCCAAACCTCAGCTGGATGGCCGTGATATAGCAATGACTCACTTGTCCAAAGCGATCTTGTTGGAACTGGGTGTTTGGCAGCGCTTTGCAGAAGACATCGTACACCCGATAAAAGAAGCCAAGGTGATTAATGGTCAGTTTGGCTCGAATAAGCATTCGTTGTTAAAAACTCCTGCTTTGCATTTCGAACGTACTGACGATGCTAAAGCGCCTTTAGGCTATCTCGTAGCAAACTATCAAATTCGGCAGGCGCTGTTCGATCAAGCGGCCGAGCATGACAATATCGAGATAATGGCCGCACAAGAAGTTAACTACGTTAAGACATTCGCTAATCGCGGTGTGATAGAAACGAATGATTATTCGATTAATGCCTCTTTGGTGGTTTCAGCGGACAGTCGATTTTCAACGACCCGTCGCATGATGGGGTTATCGGCCAAGATGAAAGATTTTGGCAAGGTGATGATCGTTTGCAATATGAAGCATACGCAAAGCCACGAAAATACAGCGCAAGAATGTTTTCAGTATGGGCGTACCTGTGCGATTTTACCGTTAGGCGAAGGTGTCTCTTCTATTGTGATTACCGTGTCTGCCAGTGATGCCAAACGCTTAACGGATCTGTCTATAGAAGAATTTAATGGCCAAGCGTATGGGATGTTCGATGGTCGCTTAGGTGAGATGGAATTAGTAACCGAGCGTCATTCTTACCCTTTAGTCGGTGTCATATCCAATCGTTTTATCGCTAACCGTTTTGCTTTAATTGGTGATGCGGCTGTAGGGATGCATCCGGTGACAGCCCATGGCTTTAACTTAGGTTTACGCTCCGCAGATACTTTGGCAGAACAAATTATTAAAGCGCAGCAGAGTGGCAAAGACATTGCTTCGCGCTGGGTTTTACACAGCTATGAAATTCGCCATCAACTTCTAAGCAAGCCGCTGTATGAAGCGACTAATGCGATTGTCGATTTATATACCAATGATCAGCCGTTGGCCAAGCTGGCTCGAAAAGCTGCGCTGCATGTCGGCAATCAGTTTATGCCGTTTAAACATGCAGTGACCAATAGGCTGACTCAGATTCGATAATGAGATAACCTGCTCAAGATATTTGAATATTGCTAGACCTAAAAGGACATAACTTGAGCAAGTTCACCCGCTTTATTCGCCATCAGCAGCGTGTCCGACATGCTGTCTATCAAACAGAAAAAACAATTAAGCGTGCCGTATGGCGTACTGCTTCGATTATGCTGTGCTTGATTGCTGTGCATGCGAGCTTGATGGTTTACCTCGAAGGCATGACCCTTTGGCAGGGTATTTGGTTAACGTTAACCACACTCACTACCGTAGGCTTTGGGGATTTGTCCCCCGTTACGCCGATTGGTCAAGCTGCAACGATCGGCTTGATGTATCTTTGTGGTATCACCTTGATGACGTTTTTAATCAGCGACTATGTTGATTTTCGCATCGCTCGCCGTGAAAAAATTCGCACCGGACATTGGAATTGGAATATGGAAGAACACATCCTGATAATTAACTCGCCTAAATATAATCGCGAGAATTATTTTATCCGCTTAATTACTCAGATTCGTGAGAATGCTGACTATGTAGAAATTCCGGTGCAATTATTAAATACCGATTTCCCCGATGGTTTACCCGATTGCATTCGTGAACTAGGTGCTGTTCACGTTCACGGTACGCCGAGTAATCCAGTTGATTTAAAACGTGCCGGCGCTCATAGAGCAAAGCATATTGTGGTGTTAGCCCGGAATGAATATGCCAGTGATAGTGATAGTTTTACGTTTGACGTCGCTCATCGTTTGAACGAGCTTCATGTCTGCCATAAAGCCATTGTTGAATGTGTGATTGATGATAACCGCCCGCGCATCAAAGAGCTGGGAGTTAAATCCGTTTTAAGACCGATTCGTTCGTACCCTGAAATTGTGGTGCGCTCTATGGATGCACCAGGTTCGGAAGTGATTATCGAAGATATGTTTACCCGCGCCAATGATCACCCGCATCGCTATCCTGTTTGGCTTGAAGGTGAACCTTGGGCTGACGTAGTGAATGCCTTGATTCAAGCAAATTTGGGTACCGCATTAGGTTATGTGACGAAAGACGGTGATGTGATTGCTCATCCTAAAGGTGATGAACATGTGCATGCGCAATCATTGCTGGTATTAGTGAAAACAGAATTTCAGCCAACCGAAAAAGCGGTGACTCAAGCGTTGGAAGATTATTTTCAGAAACAAATATCGGCCAGCCGGACTCATTCTTAAGTTTAAGAATGAGTCCGCTAATTTCTAGAACTAGAGCTAGAACTAAAATTTAGCCTTGATGCCGAACGTTGGCATCATAGGTAAGCCTACTTCTTGTTCTTTCTCGCTGTAATCCGCTTCGCTATACGAATAACCGGTCACATTTCTTTGATTGTAAACGTTCAGAATTTCTACGTATAAATCCATATCCCAACTTGGATAGTGAAAAGTACGATCAGCACGAACATCTAAACTATGGCTCGCTGGTAGACGTTCTGAATTGAGTGTGCCGTATACCGGATCATAAAGTTCAGGATCGTCAGCATTTTGATTAGCCGTGATTAACGGCGTAACCAGTTGGCCACTTTGATAGCGCCATTTAAATCCTAGCTGCCAAACGGGGTTGATTTGATAACTACTGACAAGGTTCACGATCCAGGGTTGATCGTAGTTGTATTTAAAATCTTCTCCCGTCAGAGTGTTTTTTCGTTTTGTTTCAGAGTAAGCAACGGATAACCAACCATACCAATTTTCTGATAATGTTTTATTGGCGAAGAATTCTAATCCCCAAGCTTCACCATGGGCATCATTGGTATAGCGAGGGAGTTCTTCGTATTGCTCTGGGGTTAAAGTCGGATAGTTATCGTAGCTTGGGCGAGATACGACTAACTTGTCCATCATCTTGTAATACGTTTCGACTTTCCAAAACCAACTTTCATCGAATTGATTTTCTAAGCCCAATTCGTAATGCGTTGCTTCCGTTTGTTTTAAATCACGGTTGCCGAATTCTTTGGTATAGCTGCCAAAATTATCTGGCAACTTATGGTAATCGCCATAAGCAGAGGTAAAGGCCCAATCATTGGCAAACTCATAACGGCTTTGCACTTTCGGTTCGATAAAAGTTTGCTGAGTATAATCATCGTGAGCAATGGCAATGCCTGGAGTTAGCGTCCAAAAATGAGTCACCGCCCAATTGTCGGCTAGGTTTATATCGTAGTTATTGATGCTTAAAGTATCTTTCGCCGTAATGGTTTCTATACCATCAACCAAGCGGCAATCGACGCGAAACTCATCACAAGGAGGTCCATCAAATACGCCATCAAAAGCAATATTCTTTAGCGTGTAATCAGCACCCCATAAAATTTCGTGCTGTAGGTTTATGATCGAAGACCACTGGCTGCGTAAAGAATAATCTACGGTATTGATATCCAAAGCGATATTGCTACCGACAGAGAAATCAAAGATCTGAGATAAGCGTGAAAGCGATGTGATGCGGCTATTGCCTTCATCATCGTATTTTTCCCAAACGAGACCTTGGCTATCAAAATATGATGAGAATTCAGCGCCGCCGGAGAGGCCAGGATCTTGTTTTACTTCATCAGAATCTTCATCGAATAAAATTCCGGCTTTATCTCTAGCACCTAAAATATTAAAACTGACTTTTTCTTGGTCAGAAATAGTGTATTGATACTTGCCCTGGTAGTCATAATATTCAGGAACCGTGGTGAGCTCAAAATCTTCATCGTCTAAAAAGTTTTCAATATAATATTGGAATAAACTTTGGCGTGCAGATAAGTAAAAGGCTTGTCTCTCATCAATTTGGCGTTCCAAGAAAATACTGGCTTTTAATACACTTAAGTCGATGATTGTTTGTGATTGATCGAGATAAGGATCTCGTGTATTGGCCGCAATGACAGCTCCCGTGGCATCATGATACTGGCTCGCGAATGCCGCAGAGTCGAGCATGAAGTCTTTTAACGAATTGTCATTCAGGATACTTGAGCGGTCGGTATGAAACATGTATCCGACAGGCATAAAGTCGATGAGATAGCGATTGTCGGCAGGGGATGAGCCTCTAACGGCAGGGGCGGAGGTATCACCTCCTGCAAAAGTAACGCCTGGTAAACTGGCAATCGCTTGTAATGGGTCGTTGCCTGCACCGGGAACTTTCAACAGTTTATCGAGGGTCACCTCGGTGGCTGATTCTTCTTTGTGCTGAACGGTGATCGCATCCAACTCAACTATTTCCCCAATATTCTCTTCTGCCAAACTCGGCAGAGAAATTACAAGCGAGAAAGTGAGTATGGCTGTTTTATTGAATAACATAGAACATCCCTTTATTAAGATCTTAGCGCTGTAGGATAATGCAGCCTTGCTGAACCTAGGCTGAACAAGCTAACACAGGCTTTTAATATCCGATATAATAGCGCTGCAATCTCTTTTTATGAATAGTCTTTATGACTGTCTTTTATAGGTAATAATTGTGACTCAGTTTCGCCCGTGCATCGATTTACACCAAGGTCAGGTAAAGCAAATTGTCGGTGGTAGCTTGAATGATCAAGGTGCTGATACCAACTTTGTTAGCCAGTACGACGCGGCGTATTATGCCGAGCTCTATCGACAGCATGATTTGCAAGGTGGCCATGTCATTGCGCTAGGCCCTGGCAATAAAGAAGAAGCTTTAAAAGCCTTAGCGGCTTGGCCTAACGCGCTGCAGTTTGGTGGAGGCGTGAATCAAGGCAATGCGACTGAGTTTTTAACCGCGGGTGCTAGTCATGTCATTGTGACCTCTTATTTGTTTGAAAACGGTCAGTTCTCTTGGGAACGCTTAGAAGCGCTTAAAGCGGAAACGGGCAAAGAGCGCTTGGTGTTAGATTTAAGCTGTCGTCGTACCGATTCTGGTTGGAACATCGCAACGGATCGCTGGCAGACAGTGACGCAAACCGCTGTTGATAGCCAAACTCTCGCTGAACTGGCGAATCACTGTGATGAATTTCTAATTCACGCGGCTGATGTTGAAGGTTTACAAGCGGGCATCGATGAAGAGCTTGTGACTTTGTTAGGGCGCAATGCCACTATTCCTGTGACGTATGCCGGTGGCGCTCGTTCACTACAAGATCTGCAGCGTGTCAGTGAGTTATCGCACGGCAAGGTCGATCTCACCATCGGCAGTGCACTAGATATCTTTGGTGGTAAGGGTGTGACGTTAGAAGAATGCCTTTCTTGGAATCGTCGTTAGAGATCTTCTAGCTATATAGCTCCTCTTTTATTCAATACTACTTCTTTATTAGCACTAACCGTCTTTACTTTGGTTAGTGCTTTGTGCAAAATAGCGCCTAATTGTTATTTTATAACATAACGCGGCGATCTTGTGATGTATTTTACACAAGTGAACGGTCTAATTAATCAGGTTGTCTTTGTGACAAATAAATCGATATTCACCCGTTGGCTGCGTTCTAAGCAGCTACCAATGCTGCTTAGCTTTATGCTGATAGCAGTGGCGGCAATGCAAAGTTTGCATGATCAGCTTGATCATGACGCTTTGGGCACGGCGACGCATTGTGAATTCTGTTTGTTGAGCCACGGTGCTGAAGGTGGGTTGATTCCGCTCGCGATCAGTTTACCGACCAGCTTGGTAGATCAAGCTCCAGAAATATTCTTGCCGCTAGTACTGCCCCTCGTCCGTAATTATTCACAATCTGCCCGCGCACCGCCCTTCATTTCTTCTCTTTAATATTATCTTTGTTTTAGATTATTGATCAGCTCCCTGGCGTTATAAATTCTAACTTCCATTTAAAGATGGAGGTGAGTAATTAACATCAATGACGGCTGTTATTTATACGTATTATTTTGAATTCAGTTTAGTTATTTCAGCCACTGTCTGTGAGCGCTAGATTGAGATCGTTTGTGAGAGAAAGCATTTAAATGAAAAACTTATCTTTTAATTTACAGCAATTAGGTTTGGCTTCTTTATTGGTTATTAGTTATGCCCAAGCAGACGAGGTTGTTGCCGATAAAAATGACAATATCGCCTTAGAAAATGTTCAACTAGATAATGTTGTTATTAGCGCCCATAGCTTTGATCAAGGCCAAGATGAAATGGCGCAGCCCGCGACGCTGCTAACGGATGAATCATTAGAAAGACAGCGCGCGACCAGTTTGGGGGAAACATTATCAGCCCAAGCAGGTATCCATAATTCCAGCTATGGTTCTTCGGTTGGACGACCTGTGGTACGGGGAATGTCAGGGGCGCGGGTCAAGGTATTGCAAGATGGCATTGATACTTTGGATGCTTCTGCGGTGAGTCCTGATCATGGCGTTAATGCGGATACCTTCAATGCCAAGAAAATAGAAGTGCTGAGAGGACCTGCGACCTTAATGTATGGCAGTGGAGCTTTTGGTGGCGTAGTGAACGTAGTTGATGAACGTATTCCAACCGGCTTAGCAGAACCCGAGACTAATATCCGTTTGCAGTATGATGCAGTCAATCAGGGTAAAACGCTGGGTATTAACCATTCAGACTCGATCGACTTGTCCGCCGGTAATGAATTGCATTGGCGTGTATCAGCCAGCCACTTTCGCAGTGACGAATATGAGCTGCCTAAGCTGAAAGAAGAAGATCATGAAGAGCATCACGAAGGAGAGAGTGAAGCAGAGCACGAAGAACACGAAGAAGAGGCGGCTACCGATACGTTAGCCAACTCAGATACTTCTTATAATAACAATATCACCTTTGGCACAAGCTATGTTTTTGCTTCTGGCTACGCGGGTATTGCAATTAGTGAAAGTAAAAGTGAATACGGTTTACCCGGTCATGTGCATCATGAAGAGCATGATGAAGGCGACATTGTCGGGGAAACGGCTGAAGAGCATGAAGAACACGAAAGTGATGGCGCTCGGATTGA
The DNA here is from genome assembly GCA_036960605.1 of Oleispira sp. Lineage (GTDB taxonomy): Bacteria > Pseudomonadota > Gammaproteobacteria > Pseudomonadales > Oceanobacteraceae > Oleispira. Next base: position 17,390 of record JBALXI010000021.1, read on the forward strand.
AATGCGCCAGCGCCGAATTGACCTAGACAGCCGCTTTGATCAACCCATTGCAGGTATTGAATCGGCCAAATTTCGCATCGGTTTCAATGATTATCGCCATGATGAAATTGAAGGCGGAAGCGTAGGAACCAAGTTTCGTCGTAAAGGTTATGAAGGACGTAGTGAGGTTCTGTTAGCGCCAGTCTCCGGAATGTTTGATACTGAAATCTCACAAGCTGTTGGCATTCAGTTCTCGCAAGATAATTTTAAAGCTGTGGGTGATGAGGCCGTGGTACCAGAAACGGATAGCGCTACGGTGGGTGTTTTTTGGTTAGGAAAAACCCAAGTTTCTGATTGGGGAGTAGAGTTAGGTGCACGGTTAGAGCAAGCTCAGCTTTCACCTGATCAGCCAGATAGCATTAATGCAAGTTGCGGAAGTAATGGATTAAGCCCTGCCCAGTACGTGGACAAAGACTTTGATACCCATAGTTTGTCCCTAGGCTTGGTTCGTGATCTCAACTTTGCCAACTCGAAAGGCTGGCAGGTAACGGGCTCTCTAACTTCAGCCCAACGTGCTCCGGCGACACAAGAATTATTTTCTTGCGGGGCTCACGCGGCAACACAAACATTTGATGTCGGTAATCCTGACTTGAAAATTGAAGAAGCTTTGAATGTTGAATTCGGTGTGCGTAAAACAGAAGGCCGGTTCACAACGGCATTGAACCTCTATCAAAATCAAATCTCAGATTTCATTTATGCGCAAAATAGCGGTCGTGAGGTTGATGGTTTTGGTGAATATCAATTTGTTCAGCAAGATACGACCTTTGTCGGTGGTGAGTTGAACTTGGCTTATCAGTTAGTTGATGGCTTGCTGCTAACGGGGATGGCTGACCGAGTAAGGGCAGATGATTTACCGCGTATTCCTGCTGATCGTATTGGTCTTGGTTTTGAAGTTTCTAGTATGGCGCTATTTTCGACACAATCTGACTGGATGTTATTTGGGCAGTGGCAACAAATTCAAAAGCAAGATCAGGTTGCTGATAATGAAGACGTGACACTAGGTTATGACTTATTGACCTTGGGTATGAGTTATCAAGCGGTCTTAGCCAATAGTGAATATCGCATTGATTTAAAAGCTAATAATTTGTTAGATGAAGAAATTCGTCAGCACACTTCATTTGTAAAAGAACAGGCGCCTCAGCCAGGAAGAAATCTTAGTTTGGCGCTAGGTATTCAGTTCTAGTGATTGATGATGTCTCTGAGTTGTAGAATTTAAGATCCTGCTCTTGCTTCTTTTTGTTATATAAAAGAGGCAGGTGCAAAAACATAAGCATAAGTAGCAGCCTCCGCCTTAATTAAACTCTTCTATACTCTTTAGATGTGAATCTATTTTTTAGGGTATTAAATGAATTTCCTCAGTAATATTAGTATTAAGAATAAGCACTTAATTATCCTATGCTGTGTCATCTTGGGCTTAATATTAACGACGACGGTGAGTATTTATGAGTTTAACCGTATTGGGCAACTCAGTAGTATATTACTCATTAAAGAGGAATTAAGTAGTGATGTATTAACATTACGAAAACATGAAAAAGATTTTTTCGCCCGTAAGAACTTGAAGTATGGCGATAAATTTTCTAAATCAGTAGCGCATATGAAGGACGATATTGTCCAGTTAGAAGAGGCTATGTCATCTCAAGGTTTGGCAAGTGATCATGTCGGAACATTATCAGGCTTAGTGACCCAATATGGGGCTATCTTTGAGAAATTGGTTAGCCTACAAACGGAAATAGGGCTGGATTCTAAAAGTGGCTTATATGGCTCATTGCGGACTGCGGTTCATGAGATTGAAACATTAGCGAAAGACGCTGAGGAATATGAGATTTTATTTCATATGCTGATGCTGCGCCGTAATGAAAAAGATTTCATGCTACGTCGAGATGAAAAATATTTAGCAAAGTTTGAAGGGAATTATTCAAAATTTAATAATGCTGTTGATCAATTGCAACCGATTTCAATTGACCAGATTAAAAATAAAATTGCACGTTACCGCTCAGATTTTAAGAACTTAACCGCGAAAGAAACTGAGTTAGGTTTAAATGCCAACTCAGGCTTACTGGGTGAATTACGCAGTACCATTCATCAAACAGAAGAATCCTTCGATTCGTTAACTAAATTCGTCAATATCCAAATACAGCAGACGACAGAAAATGTTTATACCACATTGGGAACGATCATCGTTCTGATTTTCATCTTAATCTCAGGATTAATGACGATGATCTCACGCGCTATTTATCAACCGGTACAATCTATTACTGAACGAATTCATAATATTGCTGATGATTTAGACCTTACTCAGTTAGTCAATCATATTTCGAAAGATGAAGTTGGAATTTTGTCAAAGTCATTCGATGCTTTAATTTCCAGCTTACGTGATACGGTTAATCAAGTTAAAGATGGCTCGATACAGGTTGCTCAAGCCTCTGAAGAAATGTCTTGTATCACCAAAGAAGTAGGGGATGCCAGCGAGCAACAGCAGCAAGAAATTGAACAAGCAGTAACCGCTATTAATGAAATGACCGCTACGATTCAAAGTATTGCTGAAAATGCAGAGACGGCGGCTTCTGCAGTGAACGATGTAACGAGCGAAATTGGTCGCGGTAAGGCCGTTTCGGATGATGCTAAGGCTGAAATTGAGCGACTTAACTCTGAAGTCGAAGGCGCAGCGCAAGCCATTGAGGAACTGCAGAAGAACAGTGAAAGTATCGGTGAGATTTTATCGACGATCAGTGCTATTGCTGAACAAACAAACTTGCTTGCATTAAATGCGGCTATTGAGGCTGCACGAGCAGGTGAGCAAGGAAGAGGCTTTGCGGTTGTGGCTGATGAAGTACGCACACTCGCCAGTAGAACCCAAGAATCAACCGAGTCAATTCGTGAAAATATCAGTCAGTTTCAAAAAGGTACGGCCGAGGTCGTCGAAACCGTCACTCGATCTCGCGAACGTGCTCAATCAGGGATTGCCAAGGTTTCTGAATCCAGCCAAATCCTAGATTCTATTTATGCCAATATTTCGAATATCGGTGATATGAATACGCAGGTGGCCACGGCCGCAAAAGAGCAAGGATTTGCTTCGGAAGAAATTAACCGTAACGTCGTTCGTATCAATGAACTTGCCCATGTCTGTCATGAGCAAGCCAACCAAGCGGCAGCCGCCAGTGGTGAACTTGCTAAGTTAGGATCTGAGCTGCAGGGAACCGTTCAGCGCTTTAAGGTTTAACTTTTTAAAACCCTTTCAACTTTCTGTTCTTGAATTACATATGGAAAAGCGTATATTCGTTTTTTTCATAGGTAATCCAGTTGAGCAGTATGTCCCCGTTAGAATTATTTAAAGCTCTTAGTGACCTTACTCGTTTACAAAGTTTATTGCTCATTCGGCAAGAGCAAGAGCTGTGTGTTTGTGAATTAATGGTCGCTTTAGACTTAAGCCAGCCTAAGATATCTCGCCACTTAGCCTTATTACGCGATGCTGAATTATTGGCAACTGAAAAGCGCGGTCAGTGGGTTTACTATCGTCTTTCAGCTCAGCTGGAAGATTGGATTCTGAATGTTATAGCGCAAGCCTGTTCGCAACAAGATCTTACCGCATTAGACCAGCGTTTGAATGCCATGGGTGATCGCCCGGAACGTGTTCAGCAGTGTTGCTGATTTTATAATTTAAATTTTCATTTTAAGGAATAGTCATGGGATTATTTGAGCGTTACTTATCGGTTTGGGTTTTATTGAGCATACTTGGAGGGATATTTCTGGGGACTCAGTTTGCCGAAGTTTTTTCTATTATTGCAGGCATAGAATTCGCACACGTTAATATTGTGGTGGCGGTACTTATTTGGTTGATGGTGTATCCCATGATGATACAGGTTGATTTCTCTGCCTTAAAAGATGTGGGTAAAAAGCCGAAAGGTCTGATCATGACCTTGGTTATTAATTGGTTAATCAAACCGTTCACCATGGCCGCCTTGGGTTGGCTATTTTTTGAAGGTTTGTTCGCAGACTGGGTTTCGCCAGAGGATGCACAACAATATATTGCCGGCATGATTTTATTAGGCGTAGCCCCTTGTACTGCGATGGTTTTTGTTTGGAGTCAGTTAACTAAAGGAGATGCTAATTATACGTTGGTGCAAGTATCTGTGAACGATGTGATTATGATTTTTGCATTTGCCCCTATCGCCGGTTTTTTATTAGGCGTGAGTGATATTGAAGTACCTTGGCAGACGCTATTATTATCTACATTGTTGTATGTTGTTTTGCCATTAGTTGCCGGTATTATAACGCGTACGTTAATTTTAAATTCTGACAAAGTTAACGGCGAGCAGAAGCTAGCGTCCTTTGTGCATACGTTAAAGCCGCTATCGATACTCGGTCTTTTAACGACAGTGGTTTTGTTATTTGGCTTTCAAGCGGAAGTTATATTAGAAAAACCACAAGCCATTTTCTTAATTGCTATTCCTCTATTGATTCAAACTTACGGTATTTTTGCTATTGCGTATGGCTGGGCATATTTGTGGAGACTGCCGCATAATATTGCTGCCCCCGCTTGTATGATCGGTACCTCCAATTTCTTTGAGTTGGCAGTGGCGGTGGCTATTAGTGTGTTTGGCTTACATTCTGGCGCGGCATTGGCAACGGTTGTTGGCGTGCTCGTCGAAGTTCCGGTAATGCTTTCTTTGGTCGCGTTAGTGAATAGAACACGGCCCTTATTTGATCAGCGTGCCGCTTAACATATTAATTAAACCACTTAGATTAGATGTGAGTAGAGTAGGGAATTATGAAAAAAGTTATCTTTGTATGTGTCGAAAACTCCTGCCGCAGTCAAATGGCAGAAGCCTTTGGCAAGATTCATGGCGCTGAAACGTTTGAGGTTTATAGCTCCGGTAGCAAGCCTTCTGGCAAGGTGAACCCTAGAGCTATTGAATTCATGGCTGAATTAAACTATGACTTATCACAGCATGACTCTAAGCCGTTGAGTGAGTTTGATGGCATGCACTTTGATTATGCAATTACGATGGGTTGTGGTGATGAATGTCCTATGATTGTGGCAGATAACCGTGAAGATTGGGGTATCCCAGATCCCAAGCACGAAGAGCCAGAGCGTTTTCGTGAGATACGCGCAATAATTGAAAATAAGGTGAAAGCCTTAGTTCAAGGCTAATGTCTTAGTCTCTGCTGCACTTACAATTCTTACTATCGAATCCTCTCAGCTGACCTACACTTAAAGTAATGGTCTGCTGAAAGTATTGGTGAGAAATCTGCTATGAAAAATAAAGTCCTCATTGTCGAAGACAGTGCTGTCATTCTAAAAATCCTAAAACATTTAGCGAAGCAATCACTGCAACTAGAGCCTATTTTTGCGACGTCGATGGCACAGGCGCAAGCGCTTTATGCGCAGCACAAAGATGAGCTGTTTGCCGGTATCATTGATCTAACGTTACCGGATGCACCCAATGGAGAGATGGTCGACTTCTTATTAGAGCAGGGCTTTCCTGTGATCGTCTTAACGGGCAGTTATGATGAGAAGCGTCGAGAAGTATTGGTTAAACAAGGTGTTGTTGATTATGTAGTGAAAGAGAGCCGCTATTCGTATCGCTATGCGATTAATATGATCAATCGCTTGTATAAAAACCAGCAGATTCAAGTATTGGTAGTGGAAGATTCTAAGCCCTATCGCAAGCATATTGTGCGTTTATTAACGGTGCATAAATACCAAGTATTGGAAGCTGAACATGGCCTAGAAGCGATGGCGCAGTTGAAAAAACATCCCGATATAAAAATGGTCATAACCGATTACAATATGCCTGAAATGGATGGCTTTGAATTGGTACAGGCTATTCGACGTCAGTATGAAAAATCCGATATGATTATTATTGGCCTGTCTGGAGAAGATGGCGGTCTACTGTCGATTAAGTTTATTAAAAATGGTGCCGATGACTTCCTTAATAAACCCTTTCAGCAAGAAGAGTTTTATTGCCGAATCACCAATAACATCGAATCATTAGAGCAGATGCACAAGATTCAAGAGCAAGCTAATCGTGATTATTTAACCTCGCTTTATAATCGACGTTACTTCTGTGAGGAAGGTGAAAAATTATTACAACTGGCGATCAAAAATAATACTGAAATTTCATTGGTATCGATTGATCTCGACTTCTTTAAATTGGTCAATGATGAGTATGGTCATGAAGCGGGTGATTTAGTTCTGAAGTTCTTCTCGCGTGAGTTAGAAAATATATTAGGACGTTTTCTTGTTGCGCGCTTAGGGGGTGAAGAATTTTGTATTATTGTATCGGGTCTAAGTAATGAGAAAGTTGTGAGTTTGATTGATGGCTTTAAACAGCACTTAGCAGCGCAGATCGTTGATGTTAATGACGATGACTTTGTTCGTATTGCCTTTAGTGCCGGGGTAAGTAATATCAAACATGAGACACTGAATGCGATGTTGAATCAGGCTGATGAGTATTTATATCGGGCTAAGGAGGCGGGACGTAATATGGTGATAGGCGATGATTAAATAGCAAAGCCCGTTGTCTGCGGGCTCTACTCATTCAAATGACTTATTTTTCAGCTGATGTTTCTATAACGTCAGGAGTCTCAACCACTTCAGGTGCCTCAATTACTTCAGGCGCCTCAACTACTTCAGGAGTCTCAACTACTTCAGGAGTCTCAACTACTTCAGGAGTCTCAACTACTTCAGGAGTCTCAACTACTTCAGGCGTTTCCTGAGAAACTATTTCACTGCTCTCTCGGCTGACAAGTTGTTTTTCTAATTCAGCAATTCGATTCTGTAGGGGGGCAATTAATCGACTGGCTTGAGTTTCCGCGTGCTGTGCTAAAGCGGTTGCTTGATCTTGTAATGCCATATGGCGAAGATCTTCTGCTTTTAATGTCGCACCTATCTGAGCTAATAAAGATTCAAATTTTAATACAGTATCTTCAGCGCGCTGATTATTAAGCTTTAGAAGTTGCTCGGCATCACGGGCAACATAAAGGGCATGCTGCGCTGATCTTAAAGCCGTCAGACCCTTCTCGCTTACGAGTGTACGATTTGAATATTGAGCGCGAATATCCTTTTCTGCTTGCTCAACAAGTTCTTCAGCCACGGTAAAGCTTTTAGGTGCATTTTCATCCGCATCCTCATCCTCTGCTTTATCTAAGGTATTTTTGGCGGGCTGCCAATGAATTTGAAGTAGTGTATCCAGTTCAAGTTGTTGTAAATCTTCTAAAATGGGGGCCATGTCGGCAGCGCTGATACTTTCTTTCCCCTCTTCTATTTTAGTAATCAAGTTGGTAATAGCTTCTAAATGATTATTAAATTTTTCAGGTAAAACTCTGGGGCTATTGAGTTCTTCTAGAACCTGTTTTTGTTGCAATAAGGGTTTTAATACAATTTGGACTTTTTGTTTATTCTTTTCAGCGAGCTGTAACAAGGTGATGACTTTTGCAGAAGCAATAATACTATCGCTTTGCAGACCTTTAATTTCAGTTGCTCGCGCAAGAGCTAAGGCTTCTACAACTTGTTCCATATGGAGGGGGGCATAAAAATTCATTGCTGAATTAATCGCCGCTTCATATTTTACTTCAGCTTCTATTAAAGCTCGTTCTGAGTCACCAGAAAATTCAGAGGCTTTATCTAAAGCAGTTTGATCAAAGTTTTCGTCTTGAGTAAGGCGTTTGCTTGCGCAACCTGTTGAGGCTAACAATGCAGATAGCATCATGGTTACTAATAATGTGCGAAACATAATGGCTCCTAGCAGAATCTACTAATAACAAGTGTGTAGACCTTAGGGTCATACACACTTGTTGACTGTCTAAACGATTAGTCTAGTAGGCTTAGATCACGGACAGCACCTTTATCAGCACTGGTGGCGAATTTAGCGTATATCTTCAATGCAGTACTCACTTTACGTGGGCGTTCATTAACAGGCTTCCAGCCTTTTTTATCTTGTTCATGACGGCGATGGGAAAGTTCTTCAGCACTTAGCTGCACATTGATGCCACGGTTCGGGATATCAATGATGATTTCATCACCTTCTTGCAATAAACCAATTGCACCACCAGAAGCCGCTTCTGGAGAGCAATGACCAATCGATAGACCAGAAGTACCACCAGAGAAGCGACCGTCAGTTAATAAGGCGCAGGCGGCACCTAAGCCTTTAGATTTCAGATAAGACGTTGGGTACAGCATTTCTTGCATACCTGGACCGCCTTTTGGACCTTCGTAACGAATGATGACGATGTCACCTTCTTTTACTTCATCCGCAAGAATACCGGCAACGGCACTATCTTGAGATTCAAAGATCTTAGCTTTACCGTGGAAAACGTGGATAGATTCATCTACACCCGCGGTTTTAACAACACAGCCATCAAGAGCGATGTTGCCATAAAGAACGGCTAGGCCACCTTCCAACGAATAAGCGTTCTCAAGATTACGGATACAACCGTTTTCACGATCGCCATCAACTGATGGATAGCGAGTGCTTTGGCTAAAGGCCGTTTGTGTTGGAATGCCAGCAGGGCCAGCTTTGTAGAACTCAATAACTTCAGGCGTTGGGTTACGCATGATGTCCCACTTATCAAGGGCGTCTTGCATAGAGGCGCTATGAACCGTTGGCAGTTCGTTATGCAGTAAACCAGCACGATCGATCTCGCCCAAAATAGCCATAATACCCCCCGCGCGATGCACATCTTCCATGTGATAAAGCGGTGAATTAGGGGCAACTTTACATAGCTGAGGCACATTGCGAGAAAGGCGGTCGATGTCTTTCAAATCAAAATCTAGTTCTGCTTCTTGTGCCGCGGCTAATAAGTGAAGAATGGTATTGGTAGAACCACCCATCACAATATCAAGAGTCATGGCATTTTCAAACGCTTTAAAGTTGGCGATTGAACGTGGCAAGACCGAGTAATCATCTTCTTCGTAATAACGCTTAGCGTTCTCAACAATCTGACGGCCTGCTTTTAAGAACAGCTGCTCGCGATCGCTGTGCGTTGCCAGCAAAGAACCGTTACCTGGCAAGGCCAGACCTAACGCTTCCATTAGGCAGTTCATAGAGTTGGCAGTGAACATGCCCGAACAAGAACCACAAGTAGGGCAAGCGCTACGCTCGTACTCTGCAACTTTTTCATCACTAGCGGTATCGTCAGCAGCGATCACCATGGCATCAACTAGATCTAGCTTATGCTCAGAAAGCTTCGTTTTACCGGCTTCCATGGGCCCGCCCGATACGAAGATAACAGGGATGTTTAAGCGTAAAGACGCCAATAACATTCCTGGGGTGATTTTGTCGCAGTTAGAGATACAGACGATGGCGTCAGCGCAGTGAGCGTTAACCATGTATTCAACAGAATCGGCAATCAACTCACGGCTTGGCAAGCTGTAAAGCATACCGTCGTGACCCATCGCGATGCCGTCATCAACGGCAATGGTATTGAATTCTTTAGCAACGCCGCCGGCTTTTTCGATTTCACGGGCGACTAATTGCCCCATGTCTTTTAGATGTACGTGACCCGGCACAAACTGAGTGAAGCTGTTTGATACAGCGATGATTGGCTTAGAAAAATCATCGTCTTTCATACCAGTGGCACGCCAAAGGGCACGAGCGCCAGCCATATTACGGCCAGCAGTGGAGGTTTTACTGCGATATACAGGCATTTGCAAAGTCTCACTTGTCGAGAGCCGTTAAAGTCAGCTCAAATCAATAATAAGGGGAAATAGTTGCAAGAATTGTAGCAGAATTGCGCCTTGTAAGCAGTACAAAGCGCAGGGAGGATTATTCGTCGTCAGAGAAATTGTAAGCCATGCCTGATTGAGGTGCTTGTACGTAATAACCTTGAATGAAATGAGTGCCTAGTTGCCATAATGAAGCGACTGCGGAAGCAGATTCTACCAAAGGCACAATAGTCTTTAGTTCTTGTTCATGCAGATCAGCGAGCATTTTCTTTAACGTTTCTAAGGATTCTGGCTGACTAAGCTCATTGGTAAAAGAACCGTCCACTTTTACGTAGTCTAGCGTGAGGTTCTTCAGGGTTTGGAAAGGTTTCAATGAGCAACCAAAACGCGATAAAGAGCATGCGTAATTATTGGCTTTTAACTTAGCGGTGAACTCTTGTGCTTGGGTTAGGAATTTAGTGGCATCTTCTTCGTTGAACTGGAGGATTATTGCGTCGCTTTCCAATTTAGCGGCATTTAATGCGACGCCGATCCAACTGGATAACGTTTCATCCATCAATGAGGCAGCACTCAAATTAACAAAAATACGGGTATTTGAATTTACTTGGCGGTGCTCACTGAGTAGTTTGGTGGCGTGTAAAATCACCCAGCGGTCGATCTTTCGTTTGAGGTCTTCACTAATAGCAAAGCCGTTCAAGAAATCTCCGGCCGATAGTTCTTCACCGTTCGTTAGCGGTAAACGAAGCAGTGTTTCATAGTGCTCTTGCTCATCACCTTTAAGATTAATCAGTGGTTGAAATAATAGGTTGAAGGTATTGTTCTTTAACGCATCGACTACTTGCTGCTCGATACCTGCTTCATCGGACTCTTGAGTTTTTTCTTCAGCCACATAAAGGTGGGTTCCATTGCCTTTCTCATGTCCTTCATCATGACGAACCGCATCGGCTGCTTGGTGGGAGCGTTGTAATATTTCCCCTGGTTCACTGCAGCTATCATTGATGAGGGCAATACCGATACTGACCGTGATGGTGACGGTCTGTGAGTTGGCATCAATAACGAGGTGTTCGATGCCATTACGAAAGTTTTCCGCTACGTCGATGGCTTGTTCCGCGCTAATGCCGGGTCGTAGCCAAGCAAAAACATCTTCACCAACGCGGGCAAGGGTATCTTCAGGTTTGATAACGGACTTTAAATAATCAGCGACGGCAAAAAGAACGGTATCAGCATTATTGATACCCACTTGCGACTTAGTACGGCCGAAACGATCAATATTGATATACATCGCGGCGCCAAAACTGCCTTTCAATACGGCACGATCAACAGCCGACTCTAAGCTGTCCATAAAATAGGGTTTGTTATAGAGGCCGGTTAATAAATCTCGGCTGCTAATTTCTTTCAGCTTGGCTTCAAGATCAGAGTTGTTTGACTTGGCTCGAATGACGATCTGGGTGCAGGATTCATCAGAGTATGTGGCCGAAGATAAAGACATGGTAATTGGGAATTCGGTGGTATCTGTTTTGAGACCATTATATTTAAGGTCAATACTACCGCCAGTCATTTGAAAACTTTTTAGCGATTTCTTTAAATTATCCTGGTCATTACTGGCGACCATGTCCATGACCGGCATGCCTTCAAGGTCATCAACGTTATCGTAGCCAAACAAATCGAGGTAGGCTTGGTTGGCATAAATATGCATGCCATCGTGAATATAGGTGATGGCATCTTTTGAACTTTCTAATAGTGACTGACAGCGCTTCTCTGCATCACGTAATTTAACTTGTGTTGTACGTAAGGCTCTACGGCTATTGAGATTGGTTAGCTCTCGTTGAATGACCATCGACAGTAAGTTACTTTCATCTTCTGGTACGACATCACAGGCGCCCAGCTTCAAATAATACTCAAGCTGCATCGGGTCAACATCTTCTTCCAGCATGATGACGGGGAGATCTTTATCCAGGCGTTTAATTTGTTTAAATAGGTCTTTAGGATCAACATCTTGAGCTTTCGGCTCAGCTAATACGAGATCCCAAGTTTTGTCTTGGATTTGTTTACTGAAATCATCTAGAGAAGAAACCATGTGAGCTCGAGTTGCTCGACCTGAATTCCGCAGCAGACTTACTAAGCCTTCTGCGTCACTTTGTTTGTGGGTCAATAGCAATAAATGAAGCGTATCTCGGCTACTACTAGAAGGCATTTAACGGAACTCTTGTACAATGAATACAGAGTATAAGGTCGCTGGACTTAAATAGCAGGTAAAAATGTGTAAATTGAGTCACATAATGACGCTAAGCGTCATAATTTGTTCCACAGTGAGTCAAAGTCATCATCTTTTAGGTCGCTATCTTGCGGTAATGCTTGTGGGCTAGGTTTCACGCCACTGCTGCGAAACTGAAATTGGCTGAAACTATTGGTCGATATTATGCGCTTGGTTAATTGCTGACGACCATGGGTATCTTTATGCAATACTTCAATTTTATTGCCTGTGCGAAACGGCATTCGTGGCAGGATAAGTGTTGCTGGCTGAGCGATGGCTTTAATGCCCGGCAGTAAGAGTGAGCGCATGTAATTACCATTTTGCCCCGTCTTTTGTAAAAGCTGTGCAGCACCTGATTCAGCTTTGGGCGCTAATAGTTCAATACCGAGCTGAGTCCCTGATTTTCCTAAATGGCGAATCCAACGAATGACGCCGATGGCCCAGTGGCGAACCCCAGACTCTTGGATGCCTAAAATTTCACCGGCTTGGATGCTAGCCGGTAAATCTCCTTGCCATTGTAAACAGTAGCCGCCAGGACTGGTATTGATCAGACTTACCTCATGGGCTGGATATTTAGTCCCCGTATCGACGTGAACTTCTTCTTTTTTATGCTTGTTAATGAACTCAATGGTATCTAAATCTAGATTATTGTTTTCAGGTATCACTGAAGTGCCAGTATCAAAAGCACCTGACCACACATCATTATTAGAGCGATGGCCTGTATCTATTGCTACTTTATGAGGCTTCTCCTCCTCATGTGGGCGTAATTCAGCTTGTAACACTTCAAAGCCTTTTTTGCCGGCAATATAATAATGCGTAGCACTCAAACCTATGCATAAACGGAGGTTGCCATCGGTTGGCATGCGACGGAAAGAACGCTGCCAATGAATCCCCCAAGCTTGAATGGCGTGGGTGAGTAAGTTATCACTGAGTTTCCCTGGCACGGTAATGCTGCTGGGCCCTTGTGGGTTGGCGGCATAGGATTTGAGTTCTTGCACCAGCACTTGCGTATTCAGGCTGCGAAATAGCGGCTTTTGCTCATTTCTTAAATGCTGACGATACTGAGCGACCTTATCCCGATGCAAATTGATAATGAAAAGCGCTGATTCATCATCGCAATCGGTAATCTTAACGCGATCAGCCCAAAGTTCGCTGGCGTCGTAAAGTTGAATGAGGTCTTGTTGGCGTAAATTATTGGGTTTGGCAGCGCCTAATAAGTGAGCGCGAATAAAAGCAGCACTTATATCGGTCGTACTGAGGTAACGGTTTTGAGTATCGTTAACCTTATATTGTTCGAGGTGGCGCATCTCAGCCAATAAAAATAGCTGGTTAATCTCAGACCAAGCACGTTCTGGCGGGTGGCAATAAAGTTGAAAAGCCCTAAGTATGGTGCTGGTGGTATCGGTAATCGCGCGATGAATCGAGGTAGTCACTATTTTTGAAGGCTTATCGACAGGCGATAAGGTCGCGATGCTATTGGCAACAACCAGCTTATAGCCTGTCGCTAAATGAGTTTGTAACGACTGGCTTAAGTTAGCAATTTTGAGCTGACGTTCATTCAGCGAGACCGACGTTTGCAAAAAGTGCTTAGCCAGTAAAGTACCAATGGAATAGATATAAGGTCGCATGACCTCTAATAGTTTGAAGCGCAATAAAGGATCAGCGTGTAGCTGATTTAACTCACGGATGGCTTGGTACAACTGCCTCGCAGCTTCACCCGTATTCGCCATCGGAAGATTTTTAGCCCAGTTGGTAATACCTTCAACATTAGCTTTACAAAAAGATAGCTGATGCTGGGTCGGACTGGGTATGTGGAGCCTTATCGGCGTTTTTGTGCTGTCCATGCCTTCTCTTTCACCAACTAATGCAAATTGACTATGTCTATAGTCTCAATTATAGCGGATCTTCGCTGATCCATTTGAAATCCGATTAAGATTAACCTGTTTATCTCAGGGCATCTAGTCCTTACTCTCGCTGTATCTCTTATAGTACGGGGGTTTTACTACCTTTGCCGGGTTCTTCACGGACAAGTTTTGGTACTAAATAGCCAGATAATTTCAATAATAGCTGCTTATGTATCCTTTTTGCCTCAGTCGCATCAATATCAAAATGATGAGCTCCGGACACTTTATCCAAGAGGTGTAAGTAATAAGGCAATATGCCTGCTTTAAATAAAGATTTACTTAATCTTATCTGACCCTCTACCGAGTCATTAATTCCCCGTAATAATACCGCTTGGTTTAATAAACTGATGCCCGCCATTTTCAACTTCATCAGTCCTTTAACCAGCAGCGGATCAAGTTCATTACTGTGATTAATATGCAGTACTATCGCACAATCGAAGCGGGAGGAATGTAAAATATCAACAAACTTGTCAGTAATGCGCTGTGGGATTACGACGGGTAAGCGTGTATGAATACGCAAGCGATCTAAGTGAGGAATCGCTTCAGCTTGCTTGATAAACTTTTCGAGTTGCTGATCGCTCAGCATTAAAGGGTCGCCACCACTTAGAATCAATTCTTCAATCGATGTATCTTGAGCCACATAATCTAAAATAGCCTGCCAATCATTTTTACCTATTCTGTTTTCTTGATAAGGAAAATGACGACGAAAGCAATAACGACAATTGATCGCGCAGCCTGTACTCAATAGCACCAATACACGGCCATGGTATTTGTGGATAAGCCCTTTTTGTAAGTTGCTATGCTTCTCGGCCAGTGGATCATTAATATAGCCATCTACTGACTCCAGCTCAGCCCCTTGCGGTAATACCTGTAATAGCAAAGGGTCGTTTGGGTTACCTTTTTCCATCTTGTTGATGAAAGGTTGCGGCACTAATAACGGAAAGTCGAGACAGGCCTGCTGGCGCTGATTGAGATCAGATACCGGAATATTGAGCTGATTTAATAAGTTTTTAACATCTTTTGTCGCCCCTGCAAGCACTTGATTCCAGCTACTCTGTTCGGAAGATTGAGCTGGCAGTAGATTTATATCGGTTAAAGATTCGAACACTAACGGGGTTTCGGTTATCATAGCTCTTTTTTCTGGGGGCAGATTTACTGAACCCCATTATTGTCTTGGCGAGGGTCTCATGGCTAATTATTCTACCAGCGAATTTAAATCAGGTCTTAAAGTAATGCTGGATGGCGATCCTTGTGCCATCGTAGAAAACGAATTTGTTAAGCCGGGTAAGGGCCAAGCCTTTAGCCGTGTTAAGCTGAAAAATTTGAAAAATGGTCGTTCTTGGGAGCGTACTTTCAAGTCGGGTGAGAAGTTAGAAGGTGCCGATGTGATGGACATCGACATGGAATACTTATACACCGATGGTGAATTCTGGCACTTCATGATGACGGATGGTTCTTTTGAACAGCACCCAGCGTCGGAAGAAGCGATCAGCGAAAACAAGAATTGGCTGAAAGAGCAGCAAGTTTATGAAGTGACCTTGTTTAATGGCGCTATCTTAAGCATCACACCGCCTAACTTCATCGACCTTGAAGTAACTGAGACTGATCCAGGTCTTAAAGGCGATACCGCTCAAGGGGGTTCTAAGCCAGCCTACTTACAAACAGGCGCGATGGTTCGTGTGCCATTATTCATCGAGATCGGTGAAATGTTACGCATCGATACGCGTGTTGGTGAATACGTTAGCCGCGCTAAGTAGCTGAATGAGTCGTGCTAAGTGATTTGGCCGCTGATTAAAAAGAAGGAAGCTTAGGCTTCCTTTTTTTATGTAAAAAATAAATTGAGAGCCTTTATGTCAGCGCCCGTAAATTGGAAACCCAGTGCAACGCTTGCAGCATTGCATGCACGCGCTGCGCTTAATCGCAGTATTCGTGAATTCTTTATCGAAACCGATGCATTAGAAGTCGAGTTGCCGATTCTTAATCATGCCCCTGTAGCCGACATGAATATCGAACCGATAGCGGTACCCGCCTCAGATGTTATGCCAAGCTTATATCTGCATACCTCGCCAGAATATTCGATGAAGCGTTTGTTGTGCGCCGGCAGCGGAGATATCTATGCCTTAGGAAAAGTCTTCCGTGCAGGCGAAGCCGGT
This sequence comes from Oleispira sp., assembly GCA_036960605.1. Classification (GTDB taxonomy): domain Bacteria; phylum Pseudomonadota; class Gammaproteobacteria; order Pseudomonadales; family Oceanobacteraceae; genus Oleispira. Next base: position 33,407 of record JBALXI010000021.1, read on the forward strand.
GGTCGACATAATCCAGAATTTACCATGTTGGAATGGTATCGCTTGGGCAGGGATCATCAAGAACTGATGCACGAAGTCGCTGATTTATTAGATGAACTGTTTAATGATTCAGAAATTGAATTAGAAGATGCGCCGTTATTTTTAACGTACCAGCAAGCTGTTATTCAATACGCGGGTTTAGACCCTTTCTCTGTTAGCGATGATGATATTAAGGCATTGGGCATTGGATTAGCGGGTGGCGATTTAGAGCTCAAGCGCGATGGCTGGCTTGATATGATTATGAGCCATAAGGTAGAAAAGGCCTTACCGAAAAACCAGTTGGTCTTTATTTATAACTATCCGGCAAGCCAAGCCGCATTAGCTAAGTTAAACAAAGACGATAGTGGGCAGGTGATTGCTGAACGTTTTGAGGTTTATCTAAATAGCTTAGAACTCGCCAATGGTTATCACGAATTGACCGATAGCCAAGAGCAAAGGCAGCGCTTTGAAAAAGAACTGAAAGGAACCGAGCGCCCAATCGATGAAAAACTATTAGTGGCGATGGCCGATGACGAAGCAGGTTTACCTGATTGCGCTGGAGTTGCGATGGGTATTGATAGAATATTAATGCTGCAACTCGGGAAGAAAACCATTGCAGAAGTGATTAGTTTTTCGGCAGAATATTGTTAGCACGCACGTCATGCATTGGCGGTTTAACTATGCCCAGTTAACTATTTTTAGTTAACTCTCGCTATTTAGCGAGTAGCTGTAATAACGCCATTGATCCTTTAGCAAAATCTATCGGATAATTTAAGTCATACATCGTATGCACACCAATCGCTAACGCTAATAGCAGTGAAGCAATTTGTTCTGGATCGATGGTCTGATTCAATTGTTTCTTATCTTGGCTTTGCTGCACATTTGCGGTTAAGCGACGAATGCTGTCGGTCACCAATTCCAAATAACGCTGCTTAATCGGTTCACTGCGCGCGCAGGCTTCTAACAGCTGGTGGGGGCGCAAACCGGCTTCTTGGGTAATCGGATAAGTACCAGAAACCATCTCAGTTAAAAAACGCTGAACCATAGTAAACAGATCTTCAGCGGCACCATCGGGGCGCGGCTTAAAGATCGAATTCAGCCAGTTCTCACCGTTAATCGTCATCACCTCTAATGTCAGCTCATCACGATTTTTAAAATGCACATAAAAAGCCCCACGGGTATAGCCGGCATGAGCACACAGCTCATCGAGGCTGACGTCGAGGCCTTTCTCAGGCATCAACGCCATCGCAGATTTAATTAAGGCTTCACGGCTTGCTTGCTTCGCTTCCGCACGGCTGGGTTTGGGCATGACATCGCTATTTCTATTGGCTGAGGTGGCATTGTAGCGGATATCTCGAGTCATTGACATACGGTTGCGTATGTGGATAAATGATTAACATACGAAGCCGTATGTAAAATAAGAATAATCAAAATCTTAGAAAAGTTGAGGCTCATCACATGAAGACAATCCCATCTATGGCAACAGGCAAGGTATTAGTAACTGGTGGCGCAGGCTTTATTGGCAGTCATGTGGTGAAACTATTGTTACAACGACACTATCAAGTGCGTGTATTGCACCTTCCTAATGAAAAGCTGGATAACTTGGCGGATGTTGCTGATCAGATCGAATTGCAAGCGGGGGATATCACTGAGTACCAACAAGTTATTCGTGCGATGAAAGGCTGTGAGCAAGTGATTCATTTGGCGGCGGTTTATGCGCTCTGGTTACCCGACCAAGAGTTGATGCGTCGAGTGAATGTGATGGGCACCGATAATGTTCTACGGGCGGCGAGAGAATTAAGATTAGGGCGGATTGTTTGTACCAGTTCGATTGCGCGCTTTGGCGGACAAGGCATTGATGCTGCTGGCAACATTAAAATAGGCACAGAAGAAAGCCCCTTCGCATTAGCGGCAACCAAAAGTGTCTATGCCATCAGCAAGGCAGAAGGACATGAAGTTGCGGTGAATGCCGCCAAGGCGGGTCAAGACGTTGTGATCTGTGCACCAACGGGACCCGTTGGCCCTTGTGATATTGGCCCAACGCCGACCGGTAAATTAATACTTACCGTTGCGACGCTGCCTTTATTGGCGACACCCGATACGGTCACTAATTTTGGTGATGTACGGGATATCGCTTTGGGTCATGTACTGGCATTAGAAAAAGGCAAAACAGGCGAGACTTATTTATTGGGTCATCAAAATGTTTCAGCGTTAGAGTTGGCCCGACTCACCATGGAAATTTTAGATATTAAAAAGCCGGTGATTCCTGTGCCATTTTTCTTAGCCAGAATCGGGGGTCACTTGGCACTGTGGTTTACTCAGCTGATTAGTCGTAAGCCGCCCTTAATTACACCAGAAGCCGTCGCAATCTCTGAATTACACTTGGCAGTAGATTGCTCGAAAGCGGTTAGAGAGCTAGGCCTGCCTCAGACCGACATTAAAATATCGTTAGTCGATGCACTAATCTGGTTTTCTAATAATGGTTACATTAAAAATAAATCACTGCTAAATAAAATTGCGTTGTTAACTTCAGGTTATGATGCGCTTCATAGCGTGCCTGAGGCGAAAAAGAAATCAGCAATCACTAAAAAAAATAACAAAGAGGCTGCATTATGAATACCGAACAAATAAGTAATAAGCAGATGGGTAAAGAACACATCGTCGCCAGCCATGATGTCATTATTATTGGTTCAGGCTTTAGTGGTATTGGCGCAGGCATCCGCTTAACCCAAGAAGGCATTAACGATTTTATTATTCTAGAAAAGCATCAGGACGTAGGTGGCACTTGGCGAGACAATACGTATCCGGGTTGTGAATGTGATGTTCCGTCTGCCTTGTATTCGTATTCGTTTGCACAGAATAAAAACTGGAGCAAAGTATTTGCCGGCCAAGAAGAAATTTTAAATTACACCGAAAAAACAGCTCGTGATTTTGGCATCATGCCTTTCTTGCGCTTTGGTATTAACGTTCAAAATATTGTGTGGCAAGAAGATCAGCAGTATTGGTTAGTGCATACTGGGCAAGGAACGTATCAAGCTAATAAAGTGATTTCATGCGTGGGATATTTACACGAGCCTATTTTGCCAAAACTGCCCGGCTTAGAAACGTTTAACGGCGAAGTCTTTCACTCCTCTCACTGGAATCATGATTTAGATTTAACCGGCAAGCGAGTTGCGGTGATAGGTACAGGGGCTTCGGCGATTCAGTTTATACCTGAGATACAACCTATTGTAAAAGAGCTAGTAGCCTTTCAACGTACGCCGCAATGGATCTTGCCTAAGCCTGATATTAAAGTGAATAAGTTAGTTCGAGGTTTATTCCATTTTCCCTTCACCTTAAATCTGTTTCGAAAAACTCTTTATCTTGGTATGGAAACTTTTGGTTTAGGCTTCCGTAAACCTGCAATTTTAAAACGATTGCAAGGTCTAGCGAAATGGCACATCAACCGTCACATCAAAGATGAAGTATTAAAAGCAAAAATTACCCCCGATTATACGATGGGCTGCAAGCGCGTTTTATTGAGTAATCATTACTACAAAGCTCTCGCTCAAGAAAATGTAGAAATAGTTGCCAGTGGCGTAGACAAGATAGAAGGCAATACCATCATAGCCAGTAACGGCGATAAGCGCGAAGCTGATGTGATTATTCTAGGTACAGGATTTCACGTATCTGATGTGCCTATTGCAAAACATGTGCAAGGTAAAAGCGGAAAAACGATGGATGAAATCTGGCAAGGCAGCCCAGAAGCGTATCGCGGAACAACGATTACAGATTTTCCTAATTTCTTTTTAGTGTTGGGGCCAAACTTAGCCATTGGGCATAATTCGGCCTTTATTATTATCGAAGCGCAGTTAGATTATGTGATCGGTGCGTTAACCGAAATGCGCGATAACAACGTATCGCGCTTAGAGGTTAAGAGCCAGGCACAGAAAACGTATAACGAGAAAGTGCAGCAAGATTTACAAACCACGGTTTGGAATACCGGCGGCTGCTCTAGTTATTACATCGATGAAAATGGCAAGAACAGCATTGGTTTCCCTTGGAGCACATTGAAGTTAAGAAAAATGTTAGCCAAGTTTGATAGCCAAGCTTACTCTCTTGATAAAAAGAGCAGCTTAAATATAAGCGAGTTAGAAGATGCCTAGCATTCAGCCTGTCGTTGATAATACGAGCACTCATGCGACGAAACGCGCTTTAGTCTTAGGCTGTGGCGCTGTTGCGGGCGCAGCGTGGATGATTCCTGCGTTAGCGCAAGTACGTCATCAACTCAATTGGAATCCTGAAGATGCGGATGTGTTTATCGGTACTTCTGTTGGGGCGGTATTAGTTAGCTTAATGGCGGGTGGTATATCGTTAGATGACTTGATCGCCTCACAAGAAGAAGCCCCAGCAGAGAATAAATACAGCACGATATGGAATCACGATAAAGATTCAGGTCCCTGGTATCCACCCCTACCGACCTTTAAATTCACCGCTAAAAATTTGTTTAAAAAAATGCGGCGTGGAGAGTTAAGTTCATTGGCGGGTTGGGTCGGGCTTTTACCTCAAGGTGGTTTTGATATGACACCCTTTGTGACATTAATTGATCGTGTGAAGAGTAAAGACTGTAAAAATAAAAATTGGGTAAATCATAACAATTGCTGGTTGGTCGCGGCTGATAACGAAACCGGCGAACGTAAAGTATTTGGCCGTGATATGACGGAAGCCAGAACCCTGGATATAAGTTTAGCGGTTTGTGCTTCTTATGGTGTGCCGGGATGGTGCCCTCCCGTCATGATCAATAATCGTACTTATATTGATGGCGGGATAATTTCACCGTGTTCCGCTGACTTGCTGGTTGATACCGATGTTGATGAAGTGATTATGTTAGTCCCTATGGCGTGCACGAATCCAGACAAACCGTTTTCATGGTTTAAAAAGATCGAGCGTAGCGTTAGAAAAGGCATGACAGCCATCGTCGATAAAGAAGTCGCGTTACTCGAAGCTGCAGGAAAAAAAGTAATCCGTATTGAGCCAACGGCAGATGATTTACACGCTTTTGGTTACAACATGATGGACCCGCGTCGACGTAAGTTAGTTTATGCAGCCTCGCTGAAATCGAGTAAAGAGAATGTACGGCAAGCGATGACTAAAGGGCTTACTTCATCGGTGTCTATTACCTCCTGAAAGCTAATGTCGTAATGCATTGCTATAGCACTGCCTGCAGGTATTACGATGACTGCCCGTTTTAGCTATAAAACAGGCAGCTCTTCGTTCGTGTATAATGGCTCGCCTATCCATAAAATAGGCACTATAGATGTTGATAAAACCCCCTTTTACGAACTTACTCATTCGAGTAGCAAACTCAGGTTTCTACCGTGGATTCAGTAAAGACGTTACGATCAGCGCAAAAATATTGGTCGGGGCTTTAATTTTATGGGCAATAGCCTTTCCTGAAAATGCAGCCTCTGTTCTGGGGCAACTCAATACTCTCATTCTAGATGGCTTCAATTATTGGTATATCTATGCCATGGCTTTTTTCGTAATCCTCTGCTGCGCGATGGCTCTTTGGCCTAAAGTCGGCAAGCTGCGCTTAGGGCGAGATGAAGATCGACCTGAGTTTTCAAATTTTTCTTGGTTCTCAATGATGTTTGGTGCCGGTATTGGTATTGGTATGCTGACCTTTGCAACAGCAGAACCTATGTATCACTTCGCTAAGAATCCGAGCACGATTGTGGGGCTAACGGAGGGCAGTACGATCGGTAATGTTCGTGATGCTTATATCTGGTCATTTACCCATTGGGGCCTAGCCGCTTGGGGTTGTTATGCCATCGTTGGCCTAGCATTGGCTTTCCATTCTTATCGCCGTGGTCTGCCGTTAACTATCCGCTCTTCGTTAGCGCCTCTTTTTGGTGAAAAACTTTCCGGTAAAATTGGGCACTCAATCGACGTGGTGGCAGTGGTTGCTACTGTGTTGGGTATCTCGCAGACATTAGGTTTTGGTGTTGAACAGTTCCTTTCTGGCTTATCGACGATTGGTGTCGGTGACTGGTTGTTTGATATCAATGCCGACGGCAGTCGATCTCCGTCGACCGCGGGCATTATCGTAGCCTTAGTTATTATCATGGGCGGATCAACCTTATCTGCACTTTCAGGTGTCGGTAAAGGCATCAAATGGCTGTCTAATATTAATATGATTCTGAGCTTTTTTGTTCTTACCTTTTTCCTAATATTCGGCTCTACCTTCTTCGGACTTAGCAGCTTTTTTGTTGGTATCTGGGATTATTTAATCTCGGTACCGGGCAATATGTTCACCGTTTGGACCGCTGATGGTACTGAATCGGGTGATGCATTAGCCGGTTGGCAGGGCGGTTGGACGATTTTCTATTACGCTTGGTGGATTGCTTTTGCGCCATTCGTCGGTGTTTTCCTAGCGCGTATATCGAAGGGTCGTAGCATTCGTGAGTACATTGTTGGGGCGATGATTGTGCCAGCACTGATGTGCTTTATCTGGTTTGCATTGGTGGGCGGTACCGCGATTGATCTCGAGCTCTCTGGTGTGGCTAACGGCTTAATCACGAATGCGGCCCAGGCCGATAAGTTGTTCGTGATGTTGCACGTTATTCTGGGTGATACCGCCGCGTACCTGATGTCTTTAGTGGTGGTTATCTTATTATTAACCTATCTCATTACCTCGGCTGATAGTGCAGTACTGATTATTAATACGATCAATGCCGCGGGTGACGATGGCCCGAAAGCTCGCCCTCATATCATATTTTGGGGCGCGGCACTGGCACTGGTTGTCGGTGGATTAATTATTGCTGGCGGCTTAGGCGCGATTAAGACCGCGATGGTTATCGGCGCATTGCCGTTTAGCTTTGTGATGGTCTTGATGGGGATTTCACTGGTCGTTGCTATTTACGGCGATCTCCAGCGAGAGAAGCATGGCTTGCAAACGATCTACGCCGATGAAACAGATCCGCAGTAGAGCGTCTTAGATAGAATAAGGCCCGATGGATATTCATTGGGTCTTATTTATATTGTTATAACTATTACCTATCTGAGGTATGATGTGGCCAAAATTTACACCGCTTGAGCTAGGAGCTTTGGCATTAATATAGAATACAGGGATCGTTTGATGAATTTTCCATCTTCTGCATTACGTTCAAGGATAGAGCGACACATTGTTCTCATTATTCCTCTCGTTGCTAGTTTAATCTTCCTTAATCAAATATATCGCCAACATGCTCATGATCTTAGTGTATGGAAAGGGGGTGGTATGGGAATGTTTGCTGCACTTGATCGTCCCCGCAGTTCTCGGTTTGTAAAAATATACATTACCGATAGTGATAATATTAGAATGCCGGTCATTGCCTATGATGAACTGACGTATCGTATACAAGTAGAGCCCAGTGAAAAAAATTTAGATCGTCTGCTAAGCAAGATAGTTAATACCCCGTGGCGCTATTCACATCAACGTACACCAATACTTGAAAGACAGAAGGATGGTTCTCATATCGTATTGGGTTATACGCCTAAGCCAACGCCTTGGGGTCGTAATGAATTGATTGATATGTCTTCAATTGATATTGAGTATGGCCAAATTTATTTTGATGTTGATACCAAGCTCTTAGAAGGAAAACTGATCAAGGAGCGTCACTATGAATTCAGTAAATAATTTTTTCAATAATATGAACTCTAAATTAGAGCCTGTGTTTAATACGATAGAAGAGCATTTATCTAAATGGACTCACTTAGAGCTAGTGAGCATGCTAACTCTGATTTTATTGATCTTTCATGGATTCGTCACAGAGAACTTCGATTACCCGGTACAATTATTCTTTCTAGTCGCCGTCTTTTATCGGCCTGCACTTTCAAACTCATTTGCTTGGGGTGTGGTCGCTATCATGGCCTCTTATGAGGTGATGAATTTTTGGCATCATACTGCAAACCATAAGTTCTTAACGGCCTACTGGACCTGGACACTGTGTATTTCTCACTGGTGCCAATCTGAGCAGCATAAAGAAAGAAATCTAATGATCAGTGCACGTTTCTTAATTATGCTGACGATGGCAGGAGCTTGTATTCAAAAATTGATTTCGTCTTCTTATATGGATGGCTCTTTTTTTGAGATCACATTATTAACGCTACCTTCCTTTGAATTTTTACTGCAGTTAATCGGTGTTGATGCATCATTACCTGACTTTACAAAATCTGCAATGGCTGACCTGAGATCGGCATCTACGGTTGTTGCCCAGAGTGCCATTTCGATACCAATTGATGCGACCTTTAGTCTGGTTGCGATGGCTATAACGGTTTGGAACTTAGTGATACAGTTTGTATTGGAAATATTGTGTTTCTGTCGGAGTGATCGTTTCCAGTTAATATTTCATTGGTTATTCTTATTCTTTATTCAAACAACTTATATTGCAGCCCCTTTTGTCGGTTTCGGTTTTTTGATTTGTATATGGTGTTACACCATTAGTGCAAAGAGATTTCCGCGGATGTCTTATTTGTATTTGGCGTCTTTGTTGATGATAGTTGTTTATCAGTCACCTTGGCGACAGGTATTGTTCTAATGGATATTGATCAGTTAATTGGCAGTAAAGAAACGACGGTTATTTACGATGGCGATTGCCCATTTTGTAAAACCTATGTCAAATTTATGCGCTTTAGAGAGACAGTTGGTAGCGTTAATTTACTTGATGCCCGCAGCCAACCCGAATTGGTAAAGGCCTTTAAATCTAAAGGTTATGATATTAATAATGGCATGGTTTTTATTATGAATCAGAAAGTACATTATGGGGATGATGCCGTTTTTGCAATGAGTCTATTGAGCACATCTGTGGGGGTCTTTAATCGGCTGAATAGTTTTATATTTAGTAAGCCAATATTGGCTAAAACCATTTACCCCGTATTAGTTGTGGGTCGTAAAATAGTTCTGAAGTTATTACGTAAAACGACTCTCTAGTAGAATTGATTTTGTAGTCGCAATAAAGCTCATCAGAATAATTATTGATGAGCTTTATTGTGTAGGAAGTGTCGAGTTATTTTATAAATTAAAATCTTCTTGGCTATGACGTTCCAGTAGTTGCTCTTCAGGTTCCCCCCAAGCACGATTTACCATTTTTCCACGCTTAACCGCAGGACGTTTTGCAATGGCTTCAGCCCAGCGCACAACATTTTTGTAAGATGTAACCTCTAAAAATTCAGCTGCATCGTATAAATCCCCTAATACTAATGAACCATACCAAGGCCAGATTGCCATGTCGGCAATGGTGTAGTCTTCGCCGCTAATATAAGTATTATCCGCTAGCTGCTTGTCTAAGACATCGAGCTGACGCTTCACTTCCATGGCATAACGATTAATTGGGTATTCTAATTTTTCCGGTGCGTAAGCATAGAAGTGACCGAAGCCACCGCCTAAGAAAGGTGCGCTGCCCATCTGCCAAAATAACCAAGACAATACTTCTGCTTTCTTTGCGTCTTGTGGCAAAAAGCTATCAAACTTTTCTGCCAAGTGAATCAAGATTGCGCCGGATTCAAAGATGCGGACGGGTTGTTCACCAGATTCAATACCTGAGTTATCAATCAAGGCAGGGATTTTAGAGTTAGGGTTAATATCGACAAAGCCCGAACCGAACTGATCACCTTCCATAATGTTAATCGGATACGCATCGTACTCAGCAGCGTCGATGCCTTTCTCAATCAGCTCTTCTAACATAATGGTGACTTTAACGCCGTTGGGGGTCGCTAAAGAATGCAGCTGGAAAGGGTGCTTACCAAAAGGTAATGTTTGCTCGTGAGTAGCCCCCGAGGTTGGGCGATTGATATTGGCGAACTCACCGCCAGTTTTTTCGGCTTGCCATACTGCTGGAGGTATATAATCTGAGGTCTTGCTCATAAGTTCTAATCCTAAGGCTGCGTTACTGTATTAACTAACAGACTAGCCTAGAACTTAAAGCGCTGAATAGGGGATATTACGGATTAAGCTATCCCACTGCTGGAACATTACTTTTTGTGAGGCCTATGTTTTTTTGAATCGAGCTAAATAGCGATCCAACGCATTGGCAAACGTTTGCTTATCTTTGGCATTCATTGCGGCCTGGCCAGCGCTATGCTCACCTGAGCTGCGCATGGTATCCATAAAATCACGCATATTGAGTTTCTGTTTGATATTGGTTTTGTCAAAAATATCACCGCGCGCGGTAATAACCTGGGCGCCTTTTTCAATGAGTTCAGCCGCTAAAGGAATATCAGAGGTAATGACTAAATCATCCTTGTTCACTTCGGCAACAATATAGTCATCAGCCACATCAAAGCCCGATTCTACTTGAATGCTTTTAATCCAAGGGGAAGGCGGCACTTTAAGGAAATGATTGGCGACTAAAATCAGGGGGATTTCTTTGCGGTTAGCGGCTTTAAATAATGTTTCTTTAATGGCGTTAGGGCAGGCGTCAGCGTCTACCCAGATAGTATTTTGTGTCATTGTTTTATAATCTTAAATAGCTCGTTTAGTTTGGCTGTCTTGCTCTAATAGATGCAAGCTTTCTTCAGCGAAACCGGTACCGGCTTCTACGTAATAGTTAAAGACGTTATCGATTCCCATCGCCATGAGTTTTTCACGTTCATCTTCGTAGCGCGCTATCGCGGCGATATGACCGGTATAACCGCTGAGTTTGAGCTGCACCGTAATGTCGTGAATATCGGTTACTGCAGGCATCGCCAGCATAATCAGCTTGATGTGCCAAAGCTCACGAGTTTCCCAGAAATCGGCATCTTCGGCGTCGCCTAAAATGATGTGGCGGCCTTCGTCTCGGTGTCGGCGAACCTTATCAATATCTGATTCTACGCCCCACACTTTATCGTCGAGCTGGGCATGAAGAACATCGTATGAACTACGCCCAACACGGCCCATTCCTATGATTAAAATTTCAGCGCTTTTAAGTTGTTCTTGGTAGGCCGGTATCGGTTGCTCTCTTTCGAAATACTTAACCCAGTTCCTGGCGTAGGCATAAGCCGTGTGCGCGTAGTTGTAAAAGATGCTGGTAAAGACGAATGAGATACTCACGGCGAGGGCGATGATCACTAGCCAGTCTTTATCGAGCCAGCCATTTTGAACGCACAAGGCGGCCACGATTAAGCCAAACTCACTGTAGTTGGTCAGTACCATACTGCCGAGAAACATATTACGACCAGCAACCCCAAGAGCGGCTAAAATATGGAACAGTAATACGCCTTTGATAATCAATATGAAACTGACGACTGCCAGCGCGGGCATCATCTCGAAAGTGGGTAATGCGGTAAAACCGATGGATAAAAAGAAGCCGATTAAGAAGAGGTCTTTGAAACTTAATAATGATTTTGCTAATTCTGCTGACTTGGTATGTTGGCTTAATAATAGGCCAACGATCAAGGCACCTAAGTCACCCTTCATATTCACTAATTCAAATAATTCATAGCCCCCTAATGCCAAGAATATGCCGATTAAGGGTAATAATTCACCGTGGCCACTCATGTTTAGAATGCGGTTTAAGAGCGGACGCGCGGGCCAAAGAAGTAGCAAAACCAAAGCGTATAAAGAAGGTATCTTACCGGTAGCGATGACTAAGAAAGCCACGGCGACAATGTCCTGCATCACGAGAATGCCGACCGCCAGTTTACCGTGGCGAGCTTTCATTTCATTTTTGTCTTCTAACAGCTTAACAATACATACGGTGCTGCTAAAACTAAGCGCAAAGCTGATTAAGGCAAGGGCAGGCCAGTCAAGGTCGACAAAATAGCTGATCCCTAATAACGCAAAACCTTTCAATAACAGTGCGCCCACAATCACCCAAGACAGCATGTGTAAACTGGTGCCTGCCCATACTGAGGTTTTCAATAAACTCTGGGCATTCACCTTCAGGCCAATGGTAAATAGCATCAAGGTGATACCGATGTTGGCCAAGGTTTCTAAATTAGCATGCGGGGTTACCCCATAAGCATGTAGACCAAAGCCAGCGGCTAAATAACCGATTAGAGGCGGAAGATTGATTTGCTTTGCGATAAAGCCGCAAATGAAAGCAATAAGAATCCAGAGAAAATCCATGAATAGCAGCTCAAATATAAGGTGTAAATGATGGGTGAAAGTGTAGCACGTTAGCGCTTATTCCTTGATAGTTATAGATCAACCTTATAAAAAGTAAGACTATAGAGTGTGAATTTTTGTAGCTTTTATTCAGCAATGATACATGTTGGATGCAAAGCCCTTTATAGCCCTGTATTATGCGCGCCATAAATCAAATGTGATCATCAATCATGAGTGCAGAATCAAATTATGACGAATCCAGCTAAACCGGTTACCAATACTCTGTTAAAGCAAGCTCATACCAATATGCCAATGGGCGTTGCCGATAGCTATCGCTATTGGGGTGAAGACAATACTGTATTTGTTAAAAGCAGCGAAGGTTGCACCATTACTGATGCTGATGATCAGACGTTTACTGATTTCCGCTTGGCTTATGGTCCGATTATCTTGGGCTATCGCGATACTCGCGTCGACCAAGAAGTGATTAAAGCGATTACTGAACGCGGTACTATTTCTGGTTTCTCTACCGATCTTGATTCAGAAGTGATCGAGCTGATTAAGCAGATGTGTCCAAACATCGAAAAGATGCGCTTTGCTAATTCCGGTACCGAAGCGGTGATTGGTGCTGTGCGTACGGCGCGTGGATTTACCGGGCGTAATAAAATCGTTGTGGTTGAAGGCGGTTTCCACGGTCTGTATGACGAAATGATGTGGAAATCCGATGTCGACAACTGGGATGCTGATTCCGGTCAAGCCCCTGAAATTGCGTCTTTTGGTGTCGGTATTCCAGAAGCGAGCCGCGAGCACTTAGAAACAGTGCCGCTGAATAGCTTCGAAGCGATTGATGCTGTTTTCGCTCGTGTGGGTGATGATATTGCGGCGATCGTGATTGAGCCGATCTTAGGCAACTGCGGCAGCATCGCGTCAAGCCAAGAGTACATGCAGAAGCTGCGTGACATGTGTGATGCCAATGGCACCTTACTGATCATGGATGAAGTGAAAACAGGCTTCCGTGTCGCCAAAGGTGGTGCACAAGAGCTATACGGCATTAAGGCTGATTTAACCACGTACGCGAAAGCGATGGGTAATGGTTATCCTGTGGCGGCTTTTGGTGGTCGTGCGGATGTGATGGATGTTATTAGTTTTAGCAGTAAAGGCGTGACTCATGGTGGTACGTATACCGCTAATATGATCGCGTTAAGTGCTGCCAAAGCGACACTGACCATACTCAACGAAACTGACGCTTATGCAACGATCAACAAGGTGGGTGCAGAGATTCAGCAGGTACTTTCGCGTGTTTTCACTAAACATGGCATAGAGCATCGCTTTGCCGGCCCTGATTCGATGTTTGGTATTCACTTTGGTGATTTGGTACCGACTAACTACCGTGATTGGAAACAAACGGATAGTGAGCTGTATACAGCGTTTGCTATGAACCTGATTAAGCATGGCATCATGTTAGAACCTGATTCTCGTGAACCTTGGTTTATTTGTGAAGCGCATAAAACTGTGGATTTGGCTTGGTTGGAAGAGATTGCTGATCGTTCTATGGCAGAAGCGATTGCCGCTAAAGCCTGATTATTTGATTGTTTAAACAAAGACTAGGTAAAGAAGCCTAGTCCTTTGGGGTTTATTATTTAGCCGTCGATTTACTTCTGCTGTTCAATCAACTGTTGGTTGAGGGCAATAATTCGGCGTGCTAAATTCTCGATCAAGTTTACCGCGGCTTTAGGCTGGGCTTCAATCAAGTGAACGAAGTCATTTTGCGGAACCGCCATAATGGTGCAAGGCGTTCGTGCCTGAACCGTGGCGGAACGTTTCTCGCCAGTAAAAACGGCCATCGCGCCAAATACTTCATCTTCGCCTATTTCGCCTACTTTAATGCTATCGGCAAACACATCGGCTTCACCGCTGATGATTGTATAAACGTGCTCGGCTTCATCACCTTCTTTAATGATGACATCACCTGGCTGACAATTTTGAAAACCCGCGATAGTTTTTGTTTGTGCTTTGCTGATTTGTGCCAGATGATTCAGCAGAAGGCTGTTCTGACACATTAAGAAATGGCTCCAATAATGCTGACGGCGCTTATCGCTATAAACGTGGCGTAAGAAAGCATCACGATCAATCAACTGCACTTCTACGAACTCATCGGCGCGGTAAGTTGGGCACGGTAGATCGAAAGCACGATTAAAGCCCACTAAATCGCCTTCATCAAAGCTGACGATATTTTGCCCTTCGTGGGTCATGTGGATCATGCCGTCAGTGATTAGGAAGAGCTGGTTACTATCGAAGTGCTGGTAAAGGTCATCTACGTTTTCAAGAGATAGCGGGTCTTGCTCCAATGGGAAACCATCCAACAGACCTTTCGTCAGCTGCTGCATGCGTGCATAGAGTGTTTCCATAGCTTCATGCGGTTTACCCGGTAGGTACATAGACATCTCCAACATTATAGTTTTTTTAGCTGTTACTGAAAGATACCGATAATACCCTTATTTTTAAAGGACATATCTAACTTTTATTGTAAACGTGACGCAATCGCGTACCCATAGTGACAGATAATTGAATCTCTTCTGGGCTTAATTCAGCCGGGAAGTAACAACCGCTGATTTTGGCATCCGCTAAAGAGGCGCCATCGAGGTTGCAGCCACGAAAATCAATACCGCGTAAGTCTGCGCCACGAAAGTAAGTATCTTCTAAATCCATATTACTAATCGCTAAATTACGAAGATCCAAGCCGCGCAGGTCACAGCCGGCTAATTTACAGTCTTGCCCCTGAGCTCGAGCCTGATTGAATCCAGTAACATCATCGTTTCTTAATAATTGATAAAGTGGATCATCACTGATTATGGGGCCATTCATTGCTATATCCTTCAGGCTTGTTACATTGCGGCGTATTTTCAACTTTAGTATAGACCTTAAAATAGATTGTAATTAATGAGCACAAGCAGCCAACAAGGCTTTTTATTAACCAGCCGCTGGTTTGAAGGAGCGCAGAGCAGTGAACTTGAATTCTGGTTTGCCAGTTCTGCGGGACCCTTGTGTCTGCGTATTGAGCAACCGTCTGTTTGTTTTGTGCCAGTGGCAGACCAAGATAAAGCTCAGCGTTTGGCTCGCGGCGAAGGTATTTCAGTCACCATCCGCGAAGTATCGCTAAAAGCCTTCAATCAACAGTCGTTGGTGGCCTGTTACCTGCGTCAAGAAGACATCTATCGTTTTAACTATCTATTAAGTGACTGGGATATTCCGGTATGGGAGTATGACTTACGCCCAACAGATCGCTATTTGATGGAGCGCTTCATTCGCGGTGGCGCTGAAATTCATGGCCTTTGGCAGCAGAAAGAAGGTTATTTACTCTGCCAGCAGGGTAAGGCGAAACCCAGTATCGATGCGGTGACGACAACAGCACTGACGGTGCTTTCAGTTGATATCGAAACGACGTTTCCGAAAGAAGGAAAAAGAGACCAGTTATACTCAATTGCTTGCCATGGTGAGGTGATGATTAATGGCGCATTAGAAATAGTTAGCTATATCTGGATGGTTGGCCCCGCTGATTTGGACGCCTCAGTAGCCGAGCATTGCCTCTATTTGGAAGACGAAGTTTCTCTATTAGAAACCTTCTTTAACGAAATGCAGCGCCTAGATCCTGACATTATTATTGGTTGGAACTTCATCCAATTTGATATGGATTTTATCCAGCGCAAATGTGATGAGCTTGATGTGCCTTTTATTTTAGGACGTAACCAGCAAGAAGTGAGTTGGCGTCATGATCAGAACAAAGCCAATCGAAGTTATGTTCATGTACCCGGTCGCTGCATTATCGACGGCATTGAAATGCTGCGCCAAGCTGAATATAAATTTGAAAGTTTTGCGCTCGATAACGTTGCTGCAGAATTATTAGGGCGACGTAAGCTGATCACGGGTGAGGCTAAAATTTATGAATCGTATGACCATGAAATTGAATATCTATTTGATAATGATAAACCCGCGTTAGCCGCTTACAACTTAGAAGATTGCATTTTAGTATGGGATATCTTTCAGTATACCGAGTTAATGGATTTTGCCATTCAGCGTAGCAGCTTAACCGGGCTGTTATTAGACCGAATGGGGGGCTCTGTGGCAGGCTTTGAAAATCTTTATTTACCGTTATTACATCGTAATGGCTATGTCGCCCCAAATTATGGCGAAGGTTTTAGTGACATAAAAAGCCCAGGTGGCTTTGTGATGGACTCACGCCCAGGCTTGTATGACAGTATTTTAGTACTGGATTTTAAAAGTCTTTATCCTTCGATTATGCGCACCTTTAAAATAGACCCGATGGGGCTGATTGAAGGGCTGAAAAGAGAAGAGGGGATTTCTGAAGAAAAAAGCATTGATGGTTTTAATGGCGGATTTTTCGATCGTGAGAAACATTGCCTGCCAGGTCTAGTGACCATGTTGGGCGAACAACGTGACCAAGCGAAGAAAGAAAAAAACCACCATCTTGCGCAAGCTATAAAAATCATCATGAGTTCCTTTTATGGTGTTCTTGGCAGTGACGGTTGTCGCTTTTTTGATATGCGTTTATCCAGCTCTATTACTGAAAGAAGTCATGAGATTATTCAACGCTCAGCGCAATGGATTAAGACCCAAGGCTATGACGTTATTTATGGTGATACCGACTCTGTATTTGTTTGGCTTAAAGAAAAGAAAACACAGCAACAAGCGAATGTGATTGGGCAGCAATTAAGTTCTGACTTAAACCGCTGGTGGACGGGCACGATTCAGCAAGAGCATCAGCTCGACAGTAAGCTTGAGATTGAATACGAGACCCACTATCAGCGTTTTTTTATGCCGTCGATTCGCGGTGCAGAAACGGGCAGCAAGAAACGCTATGCCGGAACCGTACATAAACTCTTAGATTCAGGTGAAGAAGAAATTGAAACAATCTTCAAAGGCCTAGAAGCGGTTCGCAGTGACTGGACGCCGCTCGCACGCCAGTTTCAACAACAACTGTTTGAACGCATTTTTTCCGAGCAATCTTTTACCGAGTGGATGAAAACGGAAGTCGCTGATTTAATGGTGGGGAATCGAAATCAGCAGCTGATTTACCGTAAAAGGCTGCGCCAGCCACTGAGTGAATATCAGCGCAACATTCCCCCGCATGCCAAAGCTGCTGCGGTATTAGAGCTCTGGCGACAGCAACAAGGTTTGCCCCCGCTGTATCAAAACAGTGGTGGCTGGATTCAGTATTTGATAACGACCAATGGTCCGCAGCCGCTAGCGGTATTTGAAAAAACGGCGTCTTTGCAGATCGATTATCAGCACTATTTAGAAAAGCAGCTGGCGCCGGTGTGTGATGGCTTGCTCGCACTTTATGATACGAGCTTTGCAGAAATTTGTGGCCAGCAGATGAGTTTGTTTTAGTCGCTTTAAATAATTAAGAAACGCTAATGAACACTTTTTATGATTACGCATTGTTTAATTTTTTTAATTGAAAGCTAATCACCATCATTAAAATTCAATCCTAGAGCAATATTTAAAGCTTCAGGTATTTCACGCTTTAAATTTCCGTCTAAGACTTTTGCTGTGGAAATAATGTCGGCAGTATTTTCATTAGTAATGCTATCTTCAAAAGCGATAATGTTTTCTTTCACAAACTCTACATCGGGTTTATAGCCATTACTCATAAGTTGATAAAGGCTTAGCGTCGTTGTATCTGTTCCAGATAACACCTCACGGGTAATGATTGCAGATTGTGATAGCGCAGGCCAAAGAGCGTTTGATATCTGAGCGCTATTGAGGGTGACATTGCGTTTGCCTAAATAATCATAATACTCTTGCATCGATACTATTATACGAGTGAACGCTGGTGTTCCAGTACCGTCTGGGTCACCTATACCAGTAAAAGATGATTCTAACTGTTTATTGACTAGTAAATCACGGTAGCTTTTTCCTGAATCCCGGTAATTTATTTTCCAGCCAGTTTGAGCTAGTTCAATTCGACGTAATAACTCTACTGACTGGCCTTGCAAAATATCGCACTTCAAACTTTGGTTCATATACTCTGCAAGAATCGCATTATTATTTTGATCTTGATCGTCAGATCTTTCAAAAGAAAGTAGCTCTAATGCCAGTAGGCCAGTGATAGTGAAGTTTTTAGAACTAAAATAAGTCGCATTGAGATCCTCTGTTGTTAACGCCATCATCGCAGTGATGTCGGTGCGAATGGATGTTTTATAATCGTTGCCACGATCACGATGAGAATCAATGTATGAAACAGCAGATTCTGATAGGGCATCAGTGGTCTCTAAAGGACCCAATGTAAAGGGTAATAATCTATACCAAGCTTGATTGGTTGCCTTCCATTGATCTTGTAATAATAAAAGGTTGTCGGCATTTCTGGAATCGCAAAACTGGATTGCTAGAGAATTTAATTTTTCGCTTTTGACCAGCATATTATCCATAGTAGGGATAATAGTATGGTCAATTACCTGCTCAATCGCTCGGTCTAATTCGGTATAACCACCACTAACTTTTGAATCAGTATCGCTGTAGCAGGCTGTCAGCAATAGCGAGACAGCAAAAAATCCAAATTTAGGTAACTGTGAAAGTTTCGTTTGTAACATAATATCTCAATAAAATTAGCTAGGTATCGATACTGATAGCATGTGATTATCCCAATTTTTAGTCGGAAAATTTAATCGTTTTCTAATATTTTCTTCTAATTTGTATGCGTTTATTTGGCGGATTTTGCCTGCCGAATTTGATAATACAAAATGTTTATTATCCTGGCTGATGGCTAAGCCGCAAACGTCATGGAAACCATGGTAGCCTTGTAGCTTCAAATTATCTAAATGCCAAAACATTGCTAGGTTGCCTTTAGGGCTAGTAAACGCAACAGTACGGCTAGGGTTGTGAACCTTTACACTTCCCATATAGTCATTTAACTTAACCAATAATGCTTCTGGTGCCTGCAACAATTTAATCTCTTGCCCCTGCTTATGAATAGCCGCGAGTGGTCTAAGTTCTTCATTGCTCATCGCTTTACGCTGTACTTGCAGCGCTACAGCAACGGTACCATCTTCAGCGACATCTAAATGACGAATACTGGCTTTCGTTTCGGGTACTTGATGTTCACTTATTAACTCTCCTGAGCGAGTATCTACATAGCTTAATGTCGATCGCATCGTCGAGTAATTTAAAACTTTCCGGCCTGAATCAGGGTGAGTTAATAAGCCGCCGTTGGCAATAACTAGGGTCGTTTTATCGGGCATCAATGCCATTTCATGGGGACCGATTCCATAACTTTCGAACTCCCCAATTTGCATTAACGTTTCGCCATCACGAATGGTTATTTTACCCAGCCCTGTACTCGTTTCGGATTCTACGCAGTACAGAAACTTGCCATCTGCGCTGAAACAACCATGGCCTTGCATGTTCCTATCGGGTGCACTATTAAATACAGCATCTTGCTCCCCTGTCAGCGTATTAATACGAATACCTTGCAGGCCAGGTCGGCGAGAAAACATAATGACTTGTTCAGGCTTCATTGGATTTTGACATAAGCCATGCCCCCTAAATCCCGTTAATACTTGCTTGCTGATTGCTTCTTTAGGTTCAATCCAGCCAAGACCGTAGTGTTCACTATTACGACCTTGAGCGGATAAAAAACGTTCTCGATTATTAGACGAATTATTGAAACCTAACCAGCTTAAATCGAACGCGCTATGGCTCAACAGAGGAACGGATGCACCTAAGCTGAGTAAGCCTTGAGAAAATAATCGTCTAGATAATATTTGTTTGTTCGGTTTCATTTTATAACGAGTTCACAAACTTAATCAGCGCGGTACGCTCTGATTTTTTTAATTGAATAAAGCGTGCTTTGGCTGTGTTTGCTTCACCGCCGTGCCATAGAACAGCTTCCTCAACGGAACGTGCACGTCCATCGTGTAATAAAGTATTACTACCATTAACTTGCTGTAATAGGCCCACTCCCCATAAGGGTGCTGTCCGCCACTCATAACCTGATGCTAAAAAGTCAGGGCGTCCATCTGCAAGTTCAGGTCCCATGTCATGTAGTAATAAATCAGTGTAAGGCCAAATGATTTGTTCTGACAAGTGGGGTGCAACATCACTTTTTTGTGTAATGAAACGAGGAACATGACATTGATTGCATCCTACTTGATAAAATAATGTGCGGCCTTGCATAACGTGTTTGTTCTGGCTATTTCGACGAATAACAGGAGCCAAATCACGGTTGAAGTTACTGGTTAAAGTGAGTAGTGAATCAGATAACTCTACGTTGCCATGCCTTTTAGTATTACCATTTCTAATAGCTAAGCAACTAGGCTGATTGTTTGTGCAGGGTTGATCTGGGAATAGAGGGTTACTGATGCCTAAGTCATTTTTGAACGCGCCAGCGACAATCATTTTTAGTGTAGGCTTATTTGCTTTAAGTCCAAAGCGGCCAGCCACGGTTGCTTGCTTTTCAACATCCCAAACTTGATTTAAGCGGCCAGAAATTCCATCACTATTGGCATCATCCTCATCGCTTATTATTTGTAGGTCTTGTTCAGCAATTAATTCTAACAATCCCATTCCATGGATAGCGGGAGCGACGCGAATACTGAAAAGAGTATCGTCGCCTAATGGGCCGTAGCCTAAATTGGTAAATTCTAATCGAGGTTTACGTAATTCAACCTGTTGTTGATCGGGATAAGTAAAAATTTGCTTATCCCAATGAACATAGATGTAAGCTTCTGGGGCGACATCGTGCTGTAACGCACCAGGCTTTTGTGAATGACGTAATTGATGAGCCAAAGAGACGGATTGCCCTTGCATTTGGTCGCCATAAACTGGATGTGGGATTACCCCATCTGTTGTCAATTTATTGTGATCATTTCCCGGTTTACTTAAGCGTACTAGGGTACTGCTCAGTGCAAGTTTATTGTCTATCGGAATAGACCCTTTGCCTCCCTTAACATGGCAAGATAAACAAGTACGAGCATTATAAATAGGACCCAAACCATCGCGGGCATCGGTAATTGTAGGTGCTTTTACCCATGGCTGATTGGCTAAGGCTTTGCCTGCATGAAAATTAGGTTTTAGTGCTGTATCTAAGTTAGCAGAAGGTCGCTGAAAACTTGGGAAAGGCATGTCTGAAACACTGGTTTCACCACCAGGTTTACTTTCTGTAGAGTTAAATGCTGGAGCGGACAATTTAGTATAATCGGTTAGAATAAGATCGATTTTTGATAAAGAATGTGTACTTTGTTCACAAGCGGTCAGGCAAGTTAAAGCGCTGATGATTAATAAAAAGACTCTCATTTAGTACCTACTGCTTTCACTAAAGAGTGGATTGAAAATTATTTGCGTTAAGATAGCAGAAAGCCGAGCAGAGCTCGGCTTTCTGGATCAATAAAAATGTATTTTATTGAAAATCCTTATCCAGGACATACTTCAGTTGGATTTTGAGTATTACAACCAGAAGCATCCTCTTCTACAACGGTACCTAGCTTAAGTTTAGTCGCAATTGTTTGAATGACAGTCGCTTGGGCATTCAACGCTTTAATTGTGATAGATACAGGGTTTGTTGCAACGTTCTCATCCGTTTTATTGACTGCCATAATCAATACGTCAAACGGCTGTCCGTCACGAGCTTTAGCATCAATAGCCTTATAGCCTGCTTCCGTTGTTGCTAATGCAGCGGCTAATGTTGATGAGTCAGTTGTTAACTCAAGGCTTGCTAGATAGTCATTGAAACCATAGCCAGATACTTTAGTTCCAGCATCATCAGTACCATTTAACGTACTGTCATAACCACCATAAGTACCGGTGAAGCTATTTGAGACACCTTCAGCATTCAGCCAGATATCACGGTGTGTATTATCTGAGAAGCAAGAATGTTCATCTTCTTGTGAGTTAGAAGAGAAAGCAATTTGCATACGCTCACCGGCTAATTCACCTTCAGAAAGTGTACCCATGCCCGTTAGGATTTGAGCTAGCTTTGCTTGGCCATCGGCTTCACTAGTAATCTTCGTAAAAGTATTACGATAAGTTGCACCAGGAGCCCATGCAGCTTGAACGGCTTCAAGGTCTTCAATTAATTTATCAACAACCACTTCAAGAAAAGCATGACGGCGAGCAGCTGGAGATTGTGCGTTCGCAACATCGGTTGTGAAATCAGCTAGTGGACGTTGGCCACCCGCTGATGTTGAGTTAACGGCATTATTACGGTCAGTACCATCAGTCACTGATTGATTTGTAGTATTTAAATCTTGTCCCCATAGAATGAATTCAATCGCATGGTAGCCAGAAATTACATCATGTTCGTCTTCTGCAGATAATGTGTTGCCTAAAAGATCAGCGTCAATTACAACATTCACATTACCAATGATATTGTTTGCCTGAGCAGCTTGTGCTTGTGCAGCTGTGATTGCGCCGCCACCATTGATTCCTGCGTCATTAGCCGTAATACCAACCTGGTCATCACCAAAATCAGAAGCATTAGTTTCAACATAATCGATAAGCGCTTCACCTAGAGGCCAAGCGTTAAGGTCGCCTTCAACATCTAAAGAGTCAACTGGTGTATTACGGAAGCGATAAACTTCAGTCTGGCCATAAGGCTCACGAGATACTAACCAAGCTGTTTTAGCTGCGGTTAGGGTAGCAACTGTTGGAGTTTCTTTTAACGCAGCGAGTGCAGCTTTTAATGTTTTAGCCGTAGTTACTGAGTCGCTATAAGCGGCATGTGCAATATCAGCGTTGGTATTTAATACACGCTGAATAGGGGAAGCTGATGACTTGTCATCGCCGCCACAAGCAATCAATAAAGATGCTGAAGTAATGCAGGCTGCAAGTTTAAGAAATTTCATGTGCTAGATCCTATCTATTATTTATATACGTACTTTTATTGAGTACAGTTCTGACTGGGTAATTAATGATCGACACGGTAATACAAATGACAATGATTTGCAATAACATAGGCTTATGATAAGTGATCTCATTGTCCTATGACAATAATTCTCATTACATAACCTTAGTAAATATAGTACTATTCGCCCTACTTGATCGAGATTTGTAAGATAAAAAACCTGTAAAGGTTAACGGTGATAGGTATGCAAAAAGTAGTAATAGGATTGGTATTGTGTGGTGCCATATCAACTTTAATGACGGCTTGTGGTGGTGATTCATCCCATACGAAAACTGTGGATGAAGCGGTAGTAGTCGTACCGGAAGTTTGTAACGGCTTTACTGGCACAGGTGCTGTGCAAATTACTGATATTGAGAAGAAAGCATTATTAGGTAAAAAGTTATTTCATGACAAAAACTTATCAAAAGAGAGAACGCAATCTTGTGCCTCTTGCCATAATCCTGAGCAGGGCTTTATCGATGATCGTCCTAATGATTCGAGTCTAGGGGGTATTGCTCCTGGAGGTTCATTAGGTGATGACACTCTTTCTATTGGCGATCGAAATTCCCCTACGGCAGCTTATGCTGCTTTTAGTCCTCACTTTAAATGCGGTACTCGTGCTCGAGTCGCAAGTCAGAAAACCAGTGGCATTGAAGATTATGTAGGCTTTATCGGTGGTCAATTTTGGGATGGACGTGAAGCGAACCTTAGCGGGCAAGCGGGTGGTCCACCGACAAATCCTGGTGAAATGAATATGCCCTCCAAAGCCGCGGTGGTTGAGCGTTTAAAAGAAAATGCGGCATATGTGACATCATTTGAAAGTTTATACACTGCGGATATTTTTGATGATGTTGATGCTGCTTATGCAGCGATGGCAGAAAGTATTGCTGCGTTTGAAACCACCGCGAGTGAAGAATTTTATCCGTTTGATTCTAAATATGATCGATCACTATTAGTCGACACTGAGCTAGATTATTTTGATTATGGAACGATATCTCTTGCTGCAACAGGCAAGACGCGCTTCTTTTCATCTGATTTAACCTGCGCGGCATGCCACCAGTTACGTGCTATTGGTGATAAAGGGGAGATATTCTCAAGTTTCGAATTCCATAATATTGGTGTACCAGAAAACAAAGCGCTGCGTATTCATAGTAAAGCTACGACTTTAGATAACGGTTTGTTAAATAATCCGAACGTCACTCATGAAAGTGAAAAAGGTAAATTCAAGGTACCAACGTTACGTAACATTGCGGTGACAGCACCCTATATGCACAACGGTATTTTTAACGAATTAGAAACCGTGATTCATTTTTATCAGCACGTAAAAGAAAAAGCGCTGAATATAAAAACGGGCGCAACTATTGAATTGGTCGATAATCCTGAAACAATTTTGCCTTGGGGAGATGCTGAAATTAATGAAAATATCGAGCATGACTTACTGGGTGGTAACGATATCAATCTAGATGAAGATGAAGTTAAAGAGATAGTCTGCTTCTTGATGTCATTAACTGATAAACGCTATGAGCATTTATTGGATCAAGACAAAGCTAGATCGTGTGGTTTGTGATAACTCTCTGAGTAAGTAGTTTAAGAATCAGCTACTTACTCACTTCTAACGTTTTAAAGCTGTGCTGCAATGGCTTTAAAATCCATCGCCATGAAATAAGAATGTATGGAATAACAGTAAGTTATTAAAAATCATTCTCATTCGTGTTTAAATACTCGCCTTATTATTCTTTTGCTGGAGCCTGCTGTGTCGAATATCGGTCCTGCTGCTTATACCTTGTCTTTATTTACCTGTTTAATAACCAGTTCATTCTTTCTGATGGCCGAAGAACCACCGAAGGAAGGGGTTACTCTCGATAATGTATATATAACAGGAGGTAAGGATAGCATTTCGCGCAAGCCAGGTTCTGCGACCTTAATCGATGACATTGCTCTTGAATCTTTTGAATATACAGATATTCATCGGGTATTAAATGCAGTGCCGGGGGTGAATTTACAGGAAGAAGATGGATATGGTTTACGCCCGAATATCGGTTTACGCGGAACTTCCCCTGAGCGAAGTAAAAAAATTACAGTAATGGAGGATGGTATTTTATCGGGACCGGCTCCGTACTCTGCCCCCGCCGCTTATTATTTTCCAAATATTTCACGTATGGGGGGGGTTGAAGTGTTTAAAGGTCCATCAACCATCCAATATGGTCCCGCAACTGTTGGCGGAGCGATTAACTTGGTGAGTCGTGCGATACCCTATTCAGCAACCGGAGAGCTTGACGTGCAATACGGCAGTCATGATTTTCAGCGTTATAATGCTTATTACGGTGAGCAAATTGATAATGTTGGCTATTTAATTGAAGGCCTGAGAGTGAGTGCCGGAGGCTTTAAAGAACTTGATGGAAAATCAAAGCAAACAGGATTTGTGCGTAACGATATTAATCTTAAAAGCAGCTGGCAGGTCTTAGGTGCTAGCAGTCATCTTTTTCAAATGAAATTAGGGTATGCGGATGAAGATTCTAATGAAACCTATTTAGGTCTAACAAGGGATGACTTTGATAATAACCCTTACCGACGTTATTCCGCGTCTCAACTCGATAATACCGAATGGCAACATCAGCAAATACAATTGAGTCATCAATTTGAGAACGATAACATTGTTATTAGTAGTGATGTCTATCGCAATAACTTTACCCGCGATTGGTTCAAGGTTAATAACTTTAAGAACAGCTCTGTTAGTTTGCAAAATGTACTTGAGGATCCGGATAATACGATTTACGACGATTATTATAATGTTCTGACAGGAGATGCCGCGAGTACACCAGGACAAGAGTTATTGATTGGGAATAATGGCCGTACTTATATTTCACAAGGAGTTCAAACACGGATTAATTCATCGTTTGACTGGGTAAGTACAAAGCATGAGATTGAAGTGGGCCTTCGGTATCATCAGGATGAAGTAAAAAGATTACATACTGAGCAAGATTATAATACGTTAGTGGGAGGTGCCTTACAGGCAGTCGATGGGACTTTTAAAACCACGACCGATAATGAAGCAGATAGCAGAGCGTTAGCTATTTATATACAAGACGAAATTAGTTTTTCAGATACAACGGTTACGATGGGTGCTCGCCATGAAAACATAGTCTCGACTAAAACAACTTATGGTAATACTACGGGTATAAAAGAGCAGAAAGATACGATCGAGCAATCCATATTGCTGCCTGGAATTGGTGTCTATTCCCAGCTATCTCAAGATGTTGGGGTATTAGCGGGTATCTATAAAGGATTTACTGCTGCGACCGCCGGGGGGAGTGGGAATATAGAGCCAGAATTAAGTACGAATTATGAGTTGGGTACACGTTTTTCAGGCAACTTTGGAAAATCGGAAGTGATCGCTTTTTTAAATGACTATAGCCAGTTTAGTGGGACTTGTAGCTTTGCCCAGGGTTCTTGCGATTCTAGTGCGACAGGGGTTCAGCAAAATGCAGGAAGTGCGATCGTTGCTGGAGTCGAGGCAAGTTGGAATAATGAAATTATAATGTCTGCTTATCTTATTCCGATGAGCTTGAGTTATACCTATAGCTACGGTGAGTTCGGGGAAGATTTTGTTGATAGTACTGGTGCTTTTGGTAAGAAAGGACAAAAAATAGAGAAAGGTTATCGGATCGGCTATTTGCCAGAGCATAGATTGAATGCGCAGGTTGGAATTACAGAAGGCGATTGGAAAGTAAATACCTCACTTCTCTATCAAAGTGAAACGCGTAATATTCCAGGTATCGGTAGTATCGCTAAAGCTGATTTAGTTGAAGCCCATATGATTGTCGATATCAGTGCGAGCTATCAGTACATGACTGACCTGCAATTTTACAGCACCCTAGATAATCTACTTGATGAACAGTATATAGCGGGTGTTAAACCGTATGGCTTCCGCCCAGGCAAGCCTCGCTCTATTAATGTAGGTGCAAAATATAGCTTTTGATTGATAGCGGCTTTTCCTCGATAGGAAGAGGGTTCCTAATCGACTGCTTCTAACGTATAACTATTTAACGTTTATTTAATCACGCGATGATGTTTACTTAATTGCATCGATGAAGCCATTATTCCTAGGGATAATGGCTTTTTTTTTAGAGAGTACCTGATGAAAAAAATTGCCATCTTTAGTGACGTGCAAAATATCTATTACACTACGCGCGATGTCTATGGCCGTTCATTTAACTACCGCAGCTTATGGAAGAAAATTGCCAGTCAGGGTGAGATCGTTGCAGCCACGGCTTACGCGATTCATAAAGGCGATGATCAGCAGATTAAATTTCAAGATGCGCTCAAGCACATTGGTTTTGAAGTGAAGCTTAAGCCTTATATCCAGCGCAGCGATGGCAGTGCCAAAGGTGACTGGGATGTCGGTATCGCCATTGATGTGATGGAAGCGGCAGCTTCCGGTGATGTGGATACCATTATTCTGTTATCGGGGGATGGCGATTTTGATTTGTTATTGAAGAAAATTAGTCAATCTTATGGAATTACGACAGAGGTATATGGTGTGCCTAAGCTAACGGCGGGCTCTTTGATTGAAGCGGCTGATCAGTTTCATCCTATTCGCCAAGATCTATTAATGTAAGTATTAGCAAGGTGATTAAATGGGCAGATTAGATCTAGTGATTATTGCGTAGTGTGGGCGATGTGTCTGTTTAGTTACGTTATTAATACTAGAACCCCACAGAATTTAAATGGGGTAACGCTATACTTCTGAATACTATCAGTAAGACTATAGTTTCATGAAATATATTAGACCCATTTTCATCTTTGTTATGTGCCTCGTTTTATTAGGCTGCCAGTTGACGAGAGAACCTTTTGAAATGCAGGGAAAACCGGGTGATATTGGCGATGCGATGGAGCATTGTCGTGCTTTTTTAAAGCATACCTTACCCGACGATACGTTTATTTATGTGGATTCTGCATCCAGTCGTGAAACTCTAGAACATTTTGATATTTTCTTTGATCTAGTCGATAGCGATCAAGAAGGGTATGCCCAGTGTCGAGTGAACAAGCGCGGCTTAATTTCTTATCATGCTATTCGTGAATTTCGTCAGAAAGGACGTTCTTTTTCTGGGTAATTAGCAATATACATTGGGCTTCACAAAAATGCCGCACGAGTTACCTCGATGCGGCATTTTTTATGGCGCTAATAAACTGAGTGTAATAAGGAAATTACAGTACGTCTTTTAGCGGCGCATGTTGCTCAGCTTCTAAACGAGGACCAAACTGGCTAACAACCTGAGCCGAAGCGGCGCTGGCTAAACGGCCAGCGGCTGCAAAATCATGTCCATGAGTGATGGCATACATAAAGGCACCGGCAAACATATCACCGGCACCGTTAGAATCAACAGCGGTGGCTTCATTGGCTTCGATCACATGCAGAGTCTTACCGTCAAACGCGACTGCGCCTTTATGGCCAAGGGTGATGGCAAAGGTTTTTGCTTGAGTCTTCATGAACGAAATTGCATCTTCTAGCTTATCGGTATCGGCGAATAGCATCGCTTCTTCTTCGTTACAGAATAAAAGATCTACACCATCGCCGATCATTTCTTTTAAGCCATCTTTGAAGAACTGAACCATGGCTGGATCAGAGAAGGTTAAAGCCGTTTTAATGCCCTTCTGTTCAGCTAGTTTGCGAACTTGAATCGCGGCGGCACGAGAAAGATCAGACGTTACTAGATAACCTTCAATATAAGCGTATTCAGAATCAGCTAATGCCACTTCATCAATGTGCTTTTGTTCTAAGTTAGTCGTGATACCTAAATAGGTATTCATAGTACGTTCAGCATCAGGCGTCACCATAACTAAGCATTTACCGGTAACACCTTCGTCACGATCATCGCTTAGATTGGTATCAACACCGGCCGCTTTCATGTCTTGCATGTAAAAGTCACCGGCTTCATCGTTGGCAACGTTACAGCTATAAAAGGTCTTTGCACCAAAGTAGCTAGCACCAATAATGGTATTGGCTGCACTGCCACCGCAAGCACGTTTTTTCAAACCGAAGCGGTCTTTTAATACGGTTAAGCGTTCAGCAAGCTGATCTTCGTCGATCAGAGTCATCATGCCTTTTTCAACATTTAAGTCAGTAAAGAAGCTGTCTTCAACTTCAAATTCTTTATCAACCAGTGCGTTACCGATGCCGTAAATGTCGTACTTAGCCATGCGTAAACTCTCTATATATTGGAATAATGATTATTGCTTGCCAGCAGTTTAACAGAACTGCAGCGTATGACTAAGTTAGTCTGTGTTAACATGTGCCCCCTATGACGACTGCTAAAAAGCCAACTAGGGCAAGTAAATCTAGTACTAAAAAATCTGCTACAAGCAAAAAAACGGTAGCTAAAAAGAAGCCGCCTAAATCCGCTTCTTCGAAGAGTAATCCGCGTACTTGGAAACAACGTTGTTGGTCGTGGTGCTGGCGTTTATCTATTCTTTTCATCTTGGTACTCGGCACTTGGCTGGTATACCTCGATGCTCAAGTACGCTCTCAATTCGATGGTAATAAATGGACCCTACCGGCTAAGGTCTACGCGCGTCCATTATCTTTGTATCCGGGACTTTTATTATCAGCGGAGCAGTTAAAATCAGAATTGCTGTGGAACGATTATAAAGCCGTCAGTCATGTTGTGACTCCAGGCACTTATGGACGAGATGGTCAGGACTGGATTATTTATCGTCGTGCTTTCTCGTTTGCAGATCGTAATGAAGCCGCTGTGAAAGTGAGATTGTCCTTTTCTGCAGGACGTATTGCTGAGCTATCCGTTGCGGGAAAAACAGAAGGTCTGGTACGCATAGAGCCTCAGTATATTGGCGGTATCTTTCCCGCTCATCATGAAGATCGTGAATTAATCACCTTACAGAATGTACCTCCTGCTTTGGTAGCGGCCTTAATTGCGGTAGAGGATCGTGGCTATTTTGAGCATTATGGCATTTCTATTCGTGGCATTTTACGTGCGATGAAAGCCAATGTTGCTGCTGGTCGAACCGTTCAGGGCGGATCAACACTGACTCAGCAATTGGTGAAGAACTTTTTTCTAACCAATGAGCGGTCATTACGACGTAAAGTGAAAGAAGCCTTCATGGCTTTATTATTAGAGCTGCACTACAGCAAAGAAGAAATTATACAGGCCTATCTCAATGAGGTTTATTTAGGGCAGGCCGGCCGGCGTTCAATTCATGGTATAGCTTTAGCGAGCCGTTTTTACTTTGCCAAGAATGTTCAGCAGCTCGATTTATCTGAAATCGCTTTGCTGGTTGGAATGGTGAAAGGACCCTCTTATTACAATCCGTTTCGCAAGTCGGATCGTGCTCGTGAGCGTCGTGATGTGGTATTGAATGTTATGGCAGAGCTTAACATTATCTCCGCCGCTGAACGTATCAATGCTCAGGGTAAGCCGATTAACGTGGCTAAGTCAGGGCGAGCAGGGCAGCGTGAGTACCCCGCTTTTATTCAGTTAGTTAAGCGTCAATTACAAACGGATTACCGTCTGCAAGATTTACAGAATACCGGTTTAAGAATTTTCACCACACTGGACCCTTGGTTGCAGCACGCAACAGAAAAATCGGTTCAGCAGCATGTAGAAAGTTTAGAAAAACGTGCGGGATTTTCTAAGCCCACCTTAGAAGCGGCGGCCGTAGTGACCAGTGTTGATGGTGCAGAAGTACGTGCGATTGTCGGTTCGCGTCGAGTGCGTTATTTTGGTTTTAATCGAGCGTTGGATGCCCAGCGTTCGATTGGTTCACTGGCTAAGCCGGCTGTGTATTTAACTGCATTAGCATCGGGGAGATATGACTGGTCGAGTATTGTTGATGACAAAGCGGTAAGCGTTGCGGGTCAAGATGGCAGTTTATGGCAGCCTAAAAACTACGATAAGAAAGATCATGGCAAAGTGTTTATGGTTGATGCGATGGCGAAGTCGTATAACCAAGCGACCGCACGCTTGGGCATGAAGGTAGGCATTGGTCAGGTGGTTGAGACGTTTGAGCGCTTGGGTGTTGATAAATTCATTCCGCCTTATCCGTCGATATTATTGGGCTCGTTATCGATGTCACCATTGGAGGTCACCCAGATGTTTCAGACCTATGCTTCTGGTGGTTTTGCGATGAAGCCTCGCGTTATTCAGGCATTAACGACTCATGATAATCAGGTATTAACCTCTTATGCTGTGGAAGGAAGACAAGCATACTCTCCTGAGTTAATCGAAAACTTACGTTATGGACTTCAGCAGGTTGTTGTTCAAGGGACAGGGAAGCGTTTAGCGAAAACCTTTAATACCACCAAAATAGCGGCAAAAACAGGCACCAGTGATGAACAACGCGATGCTTGGTTTGCTGGATTTGATGATCGTCATCTAGGCGTTGTTTGGGTAGGCCGTGATGATAATAAACCGATGCCGTTTACGGGTGCCAGCGGCGCACTGCCAATATGGCAAAACATCTTTAAACAATCAGGGTTAGAGCCATTAACGCCGTTAGTCGACCTTGAATGGGCATGGGTAAATGCCTATGGCCAACCGGTTGAGGAAGATTGTGGTGGTATTAGAAAGATGCCATTTAACTCTGGGTCTTTATCAGGCCGTGAGATATCCTGTGATCAACAAAAGGCCTTCTCTGGCCCTCAGATCGATTTGATAGAAAAAGAAAAACAAGGGGGTAGTTCGTGGTTCGATTGGTTGTTTTAGTACTATTTATTAGTATCTTAACCGCGTGTAGCAGTGTTCCAAGTGGCGTGAAGCATGATCCTAAAAACCAGCAAAGTTACGAGGTTCAGAATAAGGACTCTCATAAACTTATTCAGCAAGATGATATTTTGCGCTTGGATGAAGGAAAGCATCATCCTGCCGTACAGGTTTTATTAACTCAAGCTGAAGACGCTCGCCAGCAGGGCCTGCCTCTACAGGCGTTATCGTATATTGATCGTGCTCGTCAGATTCAGCCGCGCAATTCAGCCATCTTTTATCGTCAAGCTTGGTTGAATTATCAGTTGGGAGAGTTACAGCAGGCGCAGCAGTTATTGCAGCGTGCGCGACTGTTTTTACGATCGTCTAATGACAGTTATGAAATTTTACAGCGCCGAATTAAGACGCTACAAAAGAAAATTGATGCTAAGCGTGGTTATTAACCATGCTCTTCAGCATCGGTAGCCATCAATAGTAAGTTCATCAGCTACTGGTCGTAAAGTGGGTGAGTAGGCCTCTAAGATCAGATGACATCGTGATGAGTTTTTCGCCATCGCGTGCCGCATCTTCCGCCCGCACATGAGTTTCTTGGCTGACATCACGAATACTGGTGATGTTATTGTTCACTTCCCCAACCACCTGATGTTGCTCTGATACGGCTTGAGCAATTTGCTGGTTCATCGCATGAATCGTTCCGACAGCATCTTTCATTGCCAATAGGCGCTCTTTTGTCTCTTCGGTTTGTTGAACACAGGACTCAGCACTTTGCTTACTGGTATCCATTGCGCCAACCGCGTCTTGGCTGCCTTTTTGTAGCTTCTCGATCATCTTCTGAATTTCTTCAGTACTTTGCTGAGTACGAGAAGCCAAGGTTCGAACTTCATCGGCCACCACCGCAAATCCACGGCCTTGTTCACCCGCCCGCGCGGCTTCAATGGCGGCGTTTAAGGCTAACAAATTGGTTTGTTCAGCAATGCCTCGAATAACCGTCAGCACTGAGCCAATATTGTTACTTTCTTCGTCTAAGTTCTTAATCACGCTATAAGCTCGATCGATATGTTGAGCAAGGTCCTTAATCGTTGTTTGCGCGCGATCGATTCGTTCTTCGCTATCTTTGGCCGCAATATCGGCTTCACCTGCCGCACTGGCGGCAGCGGTTGCATGTTGATTTACTTCTTGCATCGCGGCGGTCATTTCATTGGTGGCGGTCGCAATCATGTCGGTTTCTTGTTGTTGCTGTTGAGCCCCTTGCGCCATCGCTTGTGTACTTTTACTGAAAGAATCACCGGTACTGCTAAGTTGTACGGCGATGCCACCGACTTTACTCACGAGTCCATCTAGGTCAGTAAAAAAGTTATTAAAGCCGTTACTAAATTCGCCTTTGGCATTATCCACTCGGTAGCGTAAATCGATCGCCCCTTCCTGGTTAATGTGACTGCCAATCTCACTCAGTTCTTCTGATTGCTTAAACTCAATCTCAGCTTGGTGAGAAAGGTAGATAATTAGCCCCGCTTCAACCACCACATAAGCCGCGTGAATCATTACGATGCTGAAATTATTGGTACTTTCAAAAATGTAGATGCCATTATTCGCTTGTTGCAGGTAACTAAATAACAGATGGTGGGCGGCAATGGTCAGCGCAGCGGCTAACACAGGGCGCCAATCGCGGAAATACAGAAGCATGGCAAGGCCAACAAAAATACCGAAGTGAATTTCCAGCATACCGTGGGCTTGTTGAATGTTGAGGGCAGCAAAAATCATTAAAGATATGCCAAAGGAAATGCGGGTAGCTGCGCTGGTCGCTTGAGTATTGGCGAGTAGCGTTGGAATTAAAGCGGCGGGTAGGCCAATAAACAAAGCCTCAGTCCAGGTATCATACCAGCTAGCTAAGATGAGTGAGAAAACGAACAAGGCCCAGACAACAAGGGTGAAGAACCGATTTGCTTGTTGATAAAAGGCAATGCGGGCATGGCTCATGAAAAGCTCCTAAGATAATAATTAACAGCAACCTTAGTTTAAACTGTTATTGGTATTACCTTAGGTTAGTCCAATCTAGTAGACTTGCTTCCGAATGAAAGGAACGATGGTTTCGTTAAGTAAGCGCTTTAAGTTTGAGAAAGAAGGCTCGGTTGATCGCGCACAGTAATAACCCCAAAGCCAATTCCAGTGGCCATTTCGCGGCTAACTCGGTGGCGACAGGGTTGTTAGTTAGGCTGTGTAAAATAATGATTAAACTGGCCAAACTTGCAACGGATAGCGCAAGGTTTGCTTGCTTGCTGCAAATCCCTGATGCTTTGTTGAGTAATAATTTAGCCATTGCCAAGCTACTGATCAAGGCACTGGCAACTAATAAATAGCTTAAGTTCTGTGTTTGCTGGCAAAGCCAATAAATACCACAAACCCCCAGTAAAATTCTTCCCCAAGCTTCTTTTGGCCAGTCCAGTTTAAAGGCAAGGGCCAGCAAGACAAAACTCAATAATGGGAACGCCGCATAGAATGCCAGTTGCTCAAACCAAAACATCGGTTTCAGATCGATGACATATGTTAATAAGCTGGAAGCCGCGAACGAAAACACCAATAAACCGCTGCAAAATGCTGCCGCAAACCAACCCGGTTGCTCATCTTTAGGTCGCCAGGTTTTCAGCATCCAGGCCGCCGCGAGCAGCATCAGTAGCTGCCCGATAATCGTTACTATGAGAGACATCTTATTTAGCAGCCATTTGTGAAAACACGGTCTCAGCCGCAGCAATGGTTTCGTTCACATCCGCTGCGCTATGCGCTGCTGACATAAAGCCCGCTTCAAAGGCAGAAGGCGCTAGGTAAACACCTTGCTCTAACATGCCGTGGAAGAAGGCTTTGAAAACCTCTTGATCACATTCACAGACTTGGGCGAAGGTGCTGACTTTTTTCGCGGCGGTGAAGAAGAAACCAAACATAGAACCGGCGTTATTGGTGGTGAACGGAATGCCATGCTTGTCCGCCGCCGCTTGTACACCGCTGCACAGTTGTTCTACACGAGCAGAAAGCTGTTCATATAAACCGTCTTGCTGCACAGATTTCATCATGGCTAAACCAGCTGCCATCGCGAGTGGGTTACCTGACAGCGTACCCGCTTGGTAAACCGGGCCAATGGGCGCTAGGTATTCCATAATTTCACGCTTACCGCCAAAAGCCCCGACCGGTAAACCACCGCCAATGACTTTGCCTAATGTGGTTAAATCTGGCTGCACATCGTAATATCCTTGAGCACCGGTTAACGATACACGGAAGCCTGACATCACTTCGTCAAAAATTAATACAGCACCGTGTTGATCACAGACTTCACGCAAACCTTGTAAGAATTCTTTACTTGGCGGAATGCAGTTCATGTTGCCGGCAACGGGTTCAACGATGATGCAGGCGATTTGATCACCTTGCTCTGCAAAGCAAGCTTTCACATCGTCGATGTCGTTATAATCTAGGGTAATGGTATCGTTGGCTGCACCAGCGGGAACACCTGGTGAAGAAGGAACCCCTAGCGTTAAAGCGCCAGATCCCGCTTTTACTAATAAGGCATCGGCGTGGCCGTGATAACAGCCTTCGAATTTAACTAGCTTATCGCGGCCGGTAAAACCACGGGCTAAGCGAATAGCACTCATGGTTGCTTCTGTTCCGGAATTCACCATGCGCACCATATCCATACCCGGCATGATGCCGCATACCGTTTGCGCCATTTCGATTTCAATTTCAGTAGGTGCGCCAAAACCCAGGCCTTGGTCTAACCGTGCTTTAACGGCTTCGATAACATCACCACGAGCGTGCCCCATAATCATTGGGCCCCAAGAACCGACGTAATCGATATAGCGATTATCATCGGCATCAAAGATACAAGAACCTTCACCGCGTTCGAAAAATATTGGCGTTCCACCCACCCCTTTAAAAGCACGCACAGGGGAGTTAACGCCACCCGGAATGTATTCCTGAGCACGATCAAAAAGGTTTTTGGATTTGTCGATTGAATAGGTCATAGTTGAAACTCGTGTTCGTTAAAATTTGGATTGTTTAAAAAGGTCGTACCACGACCAGGACAATAATGGCGATTAAAAATAAAACCGGTACTTCGTTAAACCAACGATAAAACACGTGGCTCTTATTGTTTATATCTTGGGCAAACATTTTCAATAGCGAACCACACATAAAGTGGTAACCCACTAAAAATGCCACCAAGGTTAATTTTGCATGCATCCAGCCTTGGCTTAAATAATATCCTGAGTTCAGAGTAATCATCCAAATTCCTAAGGCGATCACTAATACCATCGATGGAGTCATTATGCCGCGATAAAGTTTACGCTCCATGATTTTAAACCGATCTTTACTGACTTGATCTTCTGCCATAGCGTGATAAACAAATAAGCGCGGTAAATAAAATAAGGCAGCGAACCAGGTAACGACGGCAACAATATGGAAGGCTTTTAGCCAGAGCATGGTTTTCTCTCTTGAATCTATTGGTTAAAATACTGTTTTAAA
Source organism: Oleispira sp. (assembly GCA_036960605.1). Taxonomy (GTDB): domain Bacteria; phylum Pseudomonadota; class Gammaproteobacteria; order Pseudomonadales; family Oceanobacteraceae; genus Oleispira. The sequence goes on from JBALXI010000021.1 coordinate 69,588, forward strand.
CATCTATTGTATCGGCGCTAGTTTAATACGTTAGTTCAACGGTGCCGGCACTTGTGGTTGATAGCGGTAATGTTGTTCGATCATGTCACGGCTAATGATTCCGACCACTTGATTAAACTGTTCATCACGATGAACAACTAACCATTCTATGTGATGCTGCTGCATAAGATCTAAAGCATTTTGTAAATTGGCCATTAAGGAAATCGATTTTACCATTTTTCGATCTCCCGGCAGTAATAAACAATCTATTTCAAGATGATCTGGGTTAGCCGGATTAAACTTATCAATGTTTTCATTCTCAATATGATTTTCAATAAAGCGTGCTAAGTCGGTCGATAATAAGAGCTGTTGCTCGCTTTCAAGCAAGATCCAAGTGGGCTGAGCGCTCAGTATTAGCTGAGCACTCGCGAGATTAATTAAGCGCGGGCAGGTATTGAAATTCTGAATCATGACTTGGCCGACCCAGGTATTACGTAATAATTGCCGAACAGGATCTTGGTTTACGGCAAGATTAGTTTGAACGCGAAATATTGACGGCAGGTGAAAAACCTCACTCACGGTTAAGCTAGCGATCACGATGGCCATCATGCCGGGTAAAATAATATTAGGATTCGCGGTGAGCTCTAGTAAGGCCATTAATGCCGCTAAGGGGGCGCGTAATACCGCCGCCATCATTGCGCCCATGCCCAACATGGCATAAAAACCAATATTGATGGGGTAGTCAGGCATAAAATACGCAGACAGCTGACCCATGATGACACCGATAGCCGCACCCATAAATAAACTCGGGCCGATTAAACCGCCGGGAAAGCCCATCGCCGCAGCCCAACCAGAAAGGATAAGTTTGGCAAACAGTAAGGCCAGTGCTAAACCAAAGACGACTTCCCCCTGTAACCAGCTATTTACACTGTCGTAACCGATCCCCATCACTTCGGGTAAATAGATGCTGGTGATCGCGGCACAAATACCGAGCAAGCCCCACGTTTGCCAAAGTGGGCGAGTATTCCAGCGCTGCATAAACTTCACCGAGACAATAAATAGACTGCCCAGTGCGCCGCAAATTAGCGCGAGTAATAAAATGTAGGGAATTTCTAATAGCGACCCCATCTCGAGTGAGGGGACAATGAATGCAGTTTCATTGCCAAATACCGCACGACTCAAAATAGCGCCGGTTACTGAGGCTAGAATAATGGGGATGAAGCCTTTAATACTGTATTCCAGTAATACCACTTCCATCGCAAAGATGACGCCTGCCATGGGAGTATTAAACGAAGCTGAAATGGCACTGGCAACACCACAGGCGGCAAGAATTCTTAAACGGTGATGAGGGGTTTTTAGCAATTGGCCAAATTGACTCGCACTGCCTGCCCCAATATGAACAGCAGGACCTTCTCGACCAATACTATGGCCACCGATTAACGCAATGATGGCACCAACGAATTGCGCAATGATATTTGTTTTGGGTAAGTAGCCTTGGTGTTGTTCAATGCGCTGCAAGACGTGACCGACACCAATTTTCCTTTGCTGAGGCTGTAAGCGGCTGAATATGAGTATTAATAACGCGGTGGAGCTTAACAGCAGAAGGATGCGTGCTTCGGTGGATAATGATTCAAAGCCCTCGTGGCTGCCATTGGGCAACCAGTGCTCTAGCGGAAGTTCATACGCGAGTCGGAATAAAGTAATCAGCCCAGCGCTGATCAAACCGACAAAGGTAGCAAGTAAGGCGAGGGATATTTGGCTTTCTTTTACCTTCATGCGGCTACCTTCATTGCTAGCGGAGGCCAGCCATAATTCTTATTGTTTTGTCGATTACTGCAAATTATACGAATATTTTGCCTGTCTGAACTAACAATTCTTTCGATAAGGCTTATTATAAGCATCTTTATATGTCCTGTATCTTAGATTTAGAGGCGCACAAGTGATTAAAGTAGGCATTGTAGGCGGCACGGGTTATACCGGCGTTGAATTATTAAGGTTGTTAAGTCAGCATCCAGAAGTTGAATTAACAGTAATTACTTCTCGTAGTGAGAAGGGTATCCCCGTGGCTCAGATGTTTCCGAATCTACGTGGCCATGTCGATCTATGTTTTTCTGAACCGAGTGCAGAAAATCTAGCACCTTGTGATGTCGTTTTCTTTGCCACCCCTCATGGTGTCGCACATGCATTGGCACAACAAGTATTAGATCAAGGTATTAAGGTTATCGATCTCAGTGCTGACTTCCGTTTGCAAGATGCTGACGAATGGGAGCACTGGTATAACCAGCCCCATGGTGCGAAGTCATTATTGCCAGAAGCGGTATACGGATTACCTGAAGTTAATCGTGAGAAGATTAAGCAAGCGCGTTTGATTGCCGTACCGGGTTGCTACCCTACGTCTGTTCAGTTGGCTTTGCTTCCTTTATTAGAGCAAGGGTTGATTGAAACCTCGGGCATTATTGCTGATTGTAAATCAGGTGTTAGCGGTGCGGGTCGTCAGGCAAAAATTGGCGCTCTGTTTTGTGAAGCAGGAGAGACAATGATGGCCTATGCTGTATCGGGTCACCGTCATTTGCCTGAAATACGTCAAGGTTTAACGCGAGCGGCAGGCAGTGAAGTCAGTCTGACCTTCGTGCCTCACTTAACACCTATGATTCGTGGCATTCATTCAACGGTCTATGCACCGAGCAAAACAGCTGCAGTAGAAGCGTTGGGTGTTGATGGCTTACAAAAGTTATTTGAACAGCGTTATGCCAATGAGCCATTTGTGGATGTGATGCCAGCGGGCAGCCATCCAGAAACACGCTCGGTGAAAGGCAGTAATATGTGCCGTCTTGCGATTCATCAGCATGCGGATACGGGTTTGATCGTGATACTTTCTGTGATTGATAACCTCGTGAAGGGTGCATCAGGGCAAGCAGTACAAAATATGAATATAGTCTTCAACCTGCCAGAACAGATGGGCCTGCAGGTTGTAGCCTTACTTCCATAGTCGGTAAGTTTTAGAATAAAAACAGCAAAGGATTATTGAATGACCGTTGTAAAGGGCAGTAAGCAAGATCGTTTAAGTCTCGTGCGTTATGACCCATGGCACCGTTTTTGGCGTGGCGTCTATTTATTACTGTTCATTGCTGCGGTTGCGGGCGGCTGTTTTTTTGCTGGCCAGTACGCCAGCTTAAATGAGCGACGGGTATTGGGAGCAGAAAGAGATCAGCTGCAAGAGCAAATCGTTGCTGCAGACCTAGAAATTCGAGGATTTCGTCAGCGAGTCGGAGCTTTAGAGACCGGTGGTGAAGTTGATCGCCAAGCAGCGGAAGGTATTCGTCAAACGGTGAAGTCTCTGAAAGCACAGATTGCGACATTAGAAGAAGAGGTTTCATTCTACAAGGGGATTATGGCGCCTAGCGGTCAAGATAAAGGACTGCGTATTAGCAAGATCACTATTCAGTCATTAGAACAGGATAGTATGTATCGCTATAGCATTATGATGACTCAGGTTGCGGATAATACCAGTTATATCAAAGGTCTAGCAGCGGTTAACTTTGTCGGTACCGAAGGTGGTAAGCGCAAAATTATTTCACTGCGGGAAGTAGACGATAAGGTCAATGAGCTGGGGGTTAAATTTAGCTTCCGCTATTTTCAAGAAGTTGCTGGGGAAGTATCTATACCGGCAAACTTTAAAGTTGAACAAGTGCAGGTAGTTTTACAGTCATCAGGTAGTAAAGCCCAGCGCGTAGAAGAGACCATTGAGTGGTCACAAAAGGACGTATAATGTTTAGTAGTAAAGATAAAACAGCCGCCAGTCATTACGATACGCTAATTTCACCAAAAACTGAGATTGTCGGTGATGTGAAGTTTAAAGGAGGCCTGCAAGTAGAAGGCACCATTAAAGGAAATCTTATTGCTGAAGCCGGTAGTGGTGCAGTCGTGCGAATCTCGGATAGCGGCCGTGTAGAAGGTCAGATTAATGTCCCTAATGTTGTCGTCAACGGTGCTGTTGTGGGTGATATCTATGCGGGTGAATACATTGAGTTAGCGAAAAAAGCGCGTATTCAAGGCGATGTGTATTACCACATGATGGAGATGGTTCTTGGCGCAGAGGTGAATGGTAAGTTGATTCATCAGAGCAAGGATGAGTTGAAGAAATCCAATAAATCAGAGCAAGGAACGCAAGCAGCTCAAGCAACGCCAGAAATTAAGAGCGACCAAACTAACGATATAGTTGACTAAATTGGTTGGTTAATTCGATAATGGTCGAGTTAGCCTTTGTGAGATATAAAATGAACGCAGTAGTATCAGCCGAGCCGATCGGGTTAACCCCCGCGGCAGAAGAGAAAATTAGAACATTATTGGTGGAAGAAGCTGATGATGAGTTATGTTTGCGCGTCTTTGTGACGGGTGGCGGCTGCTCTGGTTTTCAGTATGGCTTTACCTTTGATGATGAGCGCAACGAAGATGATAGTATCATTTTCAAAGATGGTGCTCGCGTGCTGGTGGATTCATTGAGTTATCAATATTTAGTCGGATCGAATGTCGATTATCAAGAAGGGCTTGAGGGTTCACGTTTTATGGTGAATAACCCCGGTGCTAGCTCAACTTGTGGTTGTGGATCTTCTTTCGCTATTTAATGGCCCAATATAAGACTTAGGAACGCTACATGTTAAAAAAACTGAGTTTTATGCTCTTTATATTGCCAAGTTTATTATTAGCGAACTTAGTATTAGCGCAAAATGCGGCCCTTCAGCCAGCGGTTCAAATACCAGCGGTTGCTTCTATATCAACCGCTGAGTCAGCCGTTAAAGAACAGGCGATTGCATCGCAGAAGCTGCAAGCTGATATAGCGTTGCATACGCTGGTAGAATTAAAGCAGTTGCTGCAACAGGCAGAAAAAATTGCGAATGGTAAAAGCCAATACAATACCGACGAGCCTATTGCCGTTGTCTTGCATGGCGAAGAAATTAAAGCTTTTATGCGCAGTAATTATCGCAGTAATAAAGCGCTAGTGGATCTGGCGGCTCGATTAGATGCGTTCAATATTATCGATGTGAAGGTCTGCAAGCGTTGGATGGGAGCGAATGGCATTATGGAAAGTCAGTTGCCTCCTTTTGTTGAGGCTGTACCGTTTGGTATTGCTGAGCGCAATCGCTTGGAAGAAGCCGGTTACGCATATTTCTAGCTAAGAGTTTGAACGTTAATTCTAAGCGGGATAGATAGCGCCCAAAACCCTTGGGCCTTTTGCTCCCGTTGTATGCGCTAAATTCCCCGCCAAACCATTCATCGTACGATAGGCTAACCAGCCAAATGCACAAGCTTCTACCATGTCGACAGGAATACCTAAGTCGTCAGTGCGTCCTATACGAATATTAAGTAAATGGTACTGAATACGCTCAACCAGATAAATATTGTGAGCACCTCCGCCACAGAGAAATAATTCACCATCGGTATAGCCCCATTTTTCGACCCCACGACTGACTGAGACAGCGGTTAATTCAATTAAGCTGGCTAATACATCTTCTTTTTTAAGACTATTCATCTCAGGTGTCAGTTGTTCAAACTGAGCCAGGTTGAATAATTCTCGGCCGGTACTTTTAGGTGGGGGCTGGTTGAAGTAATCAATCGCCAACCATTTCTTCATTAAATTAGGCTGAATGCTACCAGAACGTGCCAGTAAGCCACCTTCATCGAAATTCAGTTGCCAATGCTTTTCAACCCATTCATTCGATAGCGCATTGGCTGGGCCAAGATCAAAGCCGAAAGTATTCTCAGGATCTTGAGAGAGCACCGTAATATTGGCGATACCGCCTAAGTTTAGAATCTGGCGGGGGTTGTGATAATCAAGAAATATATGTTGGTGAAACGCGGGAACGAGAGGTGCGCCTTCACCGCCAGCCGCAATATCACGGCGGCGAAAATCGGCAATGGTGGTGATGCCAGTGAGTTCAGCGATGATGTTTGCATCACCAATTTGCATACTAAAAGCATCAGGTCTTGGTTTATGGCGGATAGTTTGGCCGTGGCAGCCAATGGCTTTAATGTCGCTGGCTTTATAGCCATATTTATCCAATAGGGCCAAACAGCATGCCGCGTACAATTGCCCCAACTTCTGATCGAGTGCCGCTAAATGTTCGAGTTTAACGTCAGCCGCTTGGCTGAGTTGAAATAAACGTGTTTGCAGCGTTCTATCATAAGGCAGATAGTGGCTGGCTAATATTTGAGGCAGGCCCTGGGAGTCAATTTCTACTAAAGCAGCATCGATACCATCCAGGCTCGTGCCAGACATTAGACCTATATAAAGCACGGGCACTCCTTATTATTTAGTAATATTCTAATCTGTTTATTATCTTGAGCCGCTGGCTGCATCCAAAGAAGTATCGTTGGCCAGTTGAGTACTTTGCTGGCTTTTAAGCCATTCAATCATGCGTTCAGCTTCTGCTGTATAAGACTTTTTTTGATCTTTACTGATCGAGCGAGATTTGGGTAGCTTAATGCGTAAAGAGTCGCGATGTACGCCATCGACTCTAAATTCAAAGTGTAGATGAGGGCCGGTTGCAAGGCCAGTACTACCGACATAGCCAATGACTTGCCCTTGTTTAATGCGGCGTCCCTTTCGCGCCTTGCGATTAAACTTACTTAAATGAGCATATAAAGTTTGATAGCGACTACCGTGCTGAATGATCACGCAATTACCAAATCCGCCTTTGCGGCCAGCGAAAATAACCTTACCATCACCGGTAGATTTAATCGGTGTGCCTGTCCTCGCTGCATAATCGGTTCCTTTATGGGCGCGGAACTTATTCAATACAGGATGTTTGCGGCGTAAATTGAAGCGAGAGCTAATGCGGGCAAGGTCAATGGGGTTGCGTAGAAACTCTTTGCGCATACTATGGCCAGAAGGGTCATAGTATTGAGCTTCGCCTTTTTTACCTTCATAGCGAATAGCGGTGAGTTCACGACCACGATTAATAAAATTAGCGATCAGTATATTACCAAAGCCAATCCGTTCACCGTCCAAAAATAGCTCTTCATAGATCAGGCTAAATTCATCGCCTTGGCGAATATCCAGCGCGAAATCGATGTCCCAGCCAAAGAGACCGGCAAGCTCAATCAGAGTCGATTGCGGAATGTCTTGTCTCGCACCGTCTAAGAATAAAGAAGATTGAATGGTCGCTTGGGCAAATTTAGGGCGTCTATCGGCGACTTTCTCATCCAGTTTATAGTCATAAGTCCCTTCAATTGTTCTATGGAAGTCATGAGCAATGAGTGGCGATGTTTCAATGCGCATGCGAGTAACGTGGTTATCGTCGGTATGCTGCCATTTAACGACCTGGCCTGGTTGCAAATTCAGAGCACCTTTTGGGGCACTATGAGCAATCGCCAGTGCATCCGCTGCACTTAATGAAAAGCGTGTGAATACACGAGACAAATTGTCACCGGGTTTTAGTTCGGTTTGCTGCCAGCGTTCGACAGCTTCGAGCTTTACGGTTTTTGCCGCTTCTTCGCTACTAACAACTAACGTTTTTATCTCGCGCTTTTGTTTTGAATCTGAATGTTCCCCTGCTGCGAAAATGACGCTGAATACGATCAAGCTTATTGCTGCAATGTGGGTCTTGGGGAAATACTGCCACTGGCCAAGAACTGCCATAATTATTATTGTTCCTAAATATGTATCTTTTCTATCGCCACAGTGTACAACAATATCGGCTTATTGGGTGCCATTCGCTGCATCTCTATTGCTTTTATTAGCGGGTTCGGTATTGTGACGACCGCTTATTTTCTTACTTTAGACTGACAAGAGAACGTCATGACGGCAGCATTGATCGAAGATTTAAAGGCTCGAGGCCTTATTAGCCAGACCACGGCAGACGCAGAATTCATTGAGCATTTAGAAGATGGCTGCCGAACCCTTTATTGTGGTTTTGACCCAACCGCCGATAGCTTGCACATTGGTAGTCTTGTTCCTTTATTAGCATTAAAACGTTTCCAGGACGCAGGCCATAAGCCAGTGGCATTGGTTGGTGGTGCTACCGGCTTAATTGGTGACCCCAGCTTTAAAGCGCAAGAGCGTAAACTGAATACCCCTGATATTGTTGCTAACTGGGTGGATAAGCTTAAATCACAAGTCAGTCGCTTTATTGATTTTGATGCCGGTGAAAAGAGTGCCGCGGTTGTTAATAACCTGGATTGGGTGGGTGAATTGAACGTGCTCGACTTCCTGCGTGATGTCGGTAAGCACTTCTCAATTAATAACATGATCCAAAAAGAATCGGTTAAGCAGCGCATTGATCGCGAAGGCGCAGGCATCTCATTCACTGAGTTCACCTATATGTTGCTGCAGTCTTATGACTTTGCAGAATTGGCAGAGCGCGAAAACTGTACCATTCAAATTGGTGGCTCAGATCAGTGGGGAAATATAGTAGGTGGTGTTGATCTTGCGCGTCGCATGTACGGCAAGAAAACTTTCGGTTTAACGCTTCCTTTAGTGACTAAATCTGACGGCACTAAATTTGGTAAAACAGAGAGTGGCACTATTTGGTTGGATCCTACTAAAACATCTCCGTATGCCTTCTATCAGTTTTGGATGAATACGGCAGATGAAGATGCGTATAAGTTCATGCGTTACTTCACCTTTATGTCAATCGAACGTATTGAAGAGATAGAGAAGCACGATGCTGAAATCCAGGGTCGTAAAACGGGCCAAGGTATATTGGCAGAAGAAGTTACTCGCTTAATACATGGCGAAGAAGCGTTGCAATCGGCCAGACGAATAACAGAAGCGTTGTTCTCAGGTGATTTAGCGATGCTTTCAGAGCAAGAGCTTGAACAAATTAAGTTGGATGGTCTGCCATCAAGTGATTTGGTGTTAGCCGATATTGCAGAAACACCTTTAACGTCACTTTTTACTGAGTGCGGAATGGTGAAGGCTGGGCGTGAAGTTAAAGATGCCCTGGGTCGTAATGCAGTATTGATTAATGGTGAAGCTAAAGGCGCTGCTGATAATATGAGCACGACAGAAAGCTTTGCGGCTGATAAAGCCTTATATGGACGCTTCTTTCTAGTGAAATTGGGCAAGAAGAAGCATCATTTGTTCGAAATTAAAGAAAGCTAAAGAAAACAGTTGACGGCGGTTATAAAATCCCTATAATTCGCCGCTCACTTGTTGAGACGGTGGTTCGAAAGAGCAGCTAGAAAAACAAATGAGAATAAAGGGTTGACTATTTAAAACGTTTGTTTAGAATACGCCCTCCTTTGAAGAGAAGCTCGCAAGGCTTTGAAAACAAAGGAAAAAAGAGGTTGACATCGTCATTAAGCAATATATAATGCACCTCATCTTTAACAGCAACTTAGGTTGGCTGCTAAAGAAAATTTAAAAAAGCTGTTGACTTGATGAGTTAAATCATTAGAATACGCAGCCCGCTTAAGGTGAAAGCCTAAGCAATGTTCTTTAACAATATATTTAGATAATTCGTGTGGGTGCTTACCTTGATTGAGCTGAGACAGTCACTTAACGATTCTTTTATTAGAGTTGTTAAGCTGACATCAAAGCATAAAACAAAGTAAGAACTTACGAACTCTACATTAATTT
>JBALXI010000022.1:0-19883 GCA_036960605.1 Oleispira sp.
AAGGCTATAGCAAGGGCAGTGCCATGCTTGATGAATTTACTTAAGTCTTTGATTATCAACTAATAAATACTTGTGCCGGTAAACTTTGTGTGGGGAAACTTTGCGCGACTCTGGCGAGTTGCATGTAGAGGTGGGTCATTTCCCACAGCGTGCCTTCTGCGCCGCCGAGTATTAACGGTAAGCCGTAGTCGTCGGCGTTACGATGCAAGGTGCTCATGCCGCGGCTTTTTAGAAAATCGTAAAACGGTTTTATGCCGTATTGTTTGAGCATATTCACCGCAGGAATATTCAGCGATTGTGCCAGCGCTTGTTTGGCGGGGACGACCCCGCGAAATTTCAGGTCGTAGTTTTCTGGCTGATAGCCTTTGAATTTTGTTGGCGTATCTTCTACCAATTGTAAGGGGGTTATTTCACCTTGTTGCAGCATGGTGGCGTAGAGCAAGGGTTTTAAAATGCTGCCGGTACTGCGCGGACGGTGTAATAGATCGATGCCTTTACCGGAATGAGGGTTGTGGCTAAACCCTGAGTTGCCGATGTAGGCAATGGGTAAGCCAGTTTTATTATCGAGCACGACGGCGGCTAGGTGGGTAATTTGTGCGCTTAATAATCGCTGGGCGTAGTTGTTAACTACGCTTTGTACTTGCGCTTGCAGGTTGCCATTGAGGCTGGTTTTTATCAGGCCGCTTTTATTATTATGAATCAGGGTTTCTAATAAATGCGGTGCCCGTTTTGGGAAGGCTAATATTGTATCCGGTAACGGTTCGCTTAAGGCGAGTATCAGCTGTAGTTGATCGAACTGCCCTGCTTGCTGTAGCCGAGTTAATAAACGATCGCGTTTTTGTTTTAGTTTTTGTTGGTTTTTACCCGGGCGTAAATAATTCGGTCGATTGGGTAGTACCGCTAACAATGCCGATTCGGCCCAGGATAAACTATTGGGGGCGCGGCCAAAATAACGCCAGCTGGCCGCTGAAATGCCTACGACGTTGCCACCAAACGGTGCATGGGATGCGTAAAGATTAAGAATTTGTTGTTTGTTATACGAAAACTCTAAGCGCAAGGCTTGTAGGGTCTCGAACAGTTTTGTGGTTAGGGTTCTTTTATTTCCGCCCCTTTTGTTATCACCGCTAGATTGACTATTAGCCGCCAAGCGAATGACTTGCATGCTGATCGTGCTGGCACCACTGACAATTTTTTGCGCTTTTATATTTTGTACGGTGGCGCGACCTAGCGCTAACCAATCGATACCGCTGTGATTATAAAAACGTTTATCTTCAAATAATAACAGCGCTGTTACATACGAACTGGGTAAGGTCTCGCTAGGAGGAAAACGCCATTGCTCATCACTGGCGATGCGTGCTTCTAGCAGTTGATTATTACGGTCTAATAAAATACTGGAATACGGCGTATTAAAAAGCGGCTGCGGCAATGAATGCCACCAACTACTTATTAATACGATAGCGAGCGCGGCGCATAAAAGCGCCGCTATTTTAACCGCTGACCGTTTTCTTTTAACGCGCAATTTCAACCCAGTGCCCAGTATTACGTGCGACTCGGCTTTCGTCGTACATGTCGTTGATTAATACCGCTGGCTGATAATAACGACCTTGGTAAGTGGCGTTGATACGGAACTCTAATGTTTTGCTTTCGCCGATCGCCAATTTTAAGTAGGTGTGGATACGATCATCACGAATGTCTTGATAATCGTAGACGCCATTTTCTATGTCTTGGTTGATGCCATTACCGCCGACTTCTGTACCTGCACTGCGTATTTCAAAACCTGATGCAACCGGTACGGTTAAGGCGAGATAGTCGAGTGGGTAAATGCTTTTATTGGTGATATTAACCACGACCAGAATATCTTTACCTTGCGGGATGGTTGTTAGGCCTATCGATTTATTCGCGCCGTCTTTACTGCCATCGTAGTATTTAACTTCTAAGGCCAGTTCGTTGCTTACCGCCAGTTCTTTGCCTAGCTCTGGAATGCCTTGCGACATTAGCTGTGCGTAAACCGGTACTGGGCTATTGTTGATAACTTCATAAGACGCGCTTTCCGTTTGGCCCGTCTTGGTTAATAAAAGCGACTGCAAGTTAATGGCTTTGGCCAGTTTTAATGACTGCTCTTCGCCCTGCCAATTGATATTAATACCAGCGTCATTCACCTGATTATCTTTACCCTCATTTTCACCAAAGTTCTTACCATAACTCTTACCATAGTCCGCCATTGCCAATAATGAGAAGGCAGTGGTTTGGGTGCTGTATGCGCGGTTATCTTTTACTAAAGCGTTACTGATTCTTTCAGCTAGCAAGGCGGCGTTTTCATTATCTTCTAATACCAATAGGCTCATCAGCAACATAGCTTCGTCACGCAAGGTCGAACCAAAGCTGTGATCGCTGCTTGCATCACTGCCGGTATAACGATTCATAAACAAGGTGGCCGAGCTGGCTAACGTTGCAGCGGCTTCTTGCTGCCCTACTAGTTGATAGCCGGCGGCTAATAACCAACGCGATAAATTATCGAGCTTGGTCTGTTGGCGGAAACGGTTCATCGCACCGATTTCACTATTGCCACTTAAGGCCAAGGTGAATAAGCGATAGGCTTGCTGCTTTTGCGAGGCGGTTGTTGAACTTGCGGTCCATGAACGCGCGGCGCGAGTTTGATAAACCGTCCACTGACTCAGCATTTCTTGCGGCACATCGTAGCCATGATCTTTGGCGAGTAATAAAAAGTGTCCAGCGTAACTACTGGCCCAATCATGCACGCTGCCTACACCCGGCCAATAGCTGAAACCACCGGTGGTGGATTGATAACGGCTGAGTTTATTAATCGCTGCGGCGACGTTGTTTTGGCTTTTTAATAATTGATCTTCGTTTAAGTTGGTCAGTTCTGGCAAGAATAATTGCGGTAACGCTTTTGACGTTGTTTGCTCTACGCAGCCATGAGGATAACCAATAAGATACTGCAAACGATTTTGCAGGTTCATCGGTGGCATCGCCGAAAATTCAAGTTCAAAACTTTGTGTGCCGGCAATACCAAACAGTTCGGCTGAATCTTCCCAGCTTTCTCCGGCATTGATCTTGGCTGTTTTAAAGCGTTTTTCTGGCAACGTTTGTGCATTGACCGGAATGTTAATAACTTGCTGCGCGGTGAATTCACCCGACTCGGTTGACGCAATGGCGGTAATGGTGACCTTGCTTTGGCCTAATTGTTTGGCACGCATGGGCACGAAGACAATGCGTTCACCGGCTTTATCAAAGGTGACTTCTACCGTCGTTTTTAATAACTCAATTTTATCATCGCCACTGATGCTCACGGTCACATTTTTAATGTTGTCATCGCTGGTGAATAACGTAATCGGCATTTGCAGGGTTTCGTCCTTGCCTAATACTCTCGGTAAAGTCGCTAATATATTGAGTGGCTTGCGCACAAAAACTTCGGCTTCGGCTTTACCATAAGCACCGTCTTTGGCCGCGACTACCATTACCCGTACCGCGCCGAGGTATTGTGGGATGTCGATATTATGTTGTGCAGTTTCTCCGGCGGCTAACATAAATGGGCCGACGAATTTCACTACCGGTGGGAAACGACGATCGTCGCTATCTTTGTCTTTACCTTCCAAGCTGCCGTCACCGCCAATGGCGAGTAACTGTTCAAGTTCTGCGCCATAAGCTCCGACAACCGAATCAAATAGATCCCATGTTTTAACCCCAAGCGCTTCTTTTTTGTAGAAGCCTTTGTGTAAATCAGGGGTTCTAAATTGAGTAAGTCCTAATAGACCTTCATCAACAATGGCGAGGGTATAGGCAAAGCTACGGCCGTTGCTTTCGCTTACCTCAACTGTGAGTCTTGATTCTGGCTCGATCTCGGTTGGGGTTTTCAATTGTGGCGCTAGGTGCGTCTCTGGGTCGGTAACGATTAAGGGCATGATGCCCATAATACGAATCGGTTCGTCGTTCTTTTTATTCGCATGTGGCTGAATCAAGCTGACCGAGACGTAGGCGTTTGGCGTCATGGCGGCCGTCACTGGAATTTGCAGTTGCGAACCGACTTCTGATAATTTCACCCAGAAGTAATCAATCACTTGGCTGCCGTTTTCGATCGATACCAGCGCGCGGCCATTCGACTCTTCACTATTATTAGTCGCTTCGCTGGCAGGCAAAGAAATAATCGCGGTTTCACCTACGGTGTATTTTTCTTTATCTGAGCTTAGGGTTAGCGTATTCGCGCCTAGGCCTTTTTTCTTTTGATCACGCCCTGCCCATCCAGGCCAATCCATATAGAATACTTGGCCAGTACAATGCTGACCTTCTTGGTCACAGGCACGTACCATGTAGCGGCCCCAGTCTGGGTATTTAACTTCAAATTCCCACTTACCTTGGCCATTGGTTAATACGATGTCTTCTTGCTTTAACGAGTGGCTGGAATGACGGCTAACGTAATTGGCGAGGGAGTCTTCATTGCTGCTATCCCACCACCATTTCCATGATAATTTATACAAGGTCATTTGCAGCTTTTGCTGTCCGACTAAGGCTTTGCCATCGGCGTCGACAACTAATAATTCTACCGGCTGCATTTGATCGGTTAATAACATGCCACGGGCTGCATCGCCTTTTGGCATTTGCAATCCAACGTATTGCTGGTAAGGATGAATGTCTAGCCCTTGTTTGGCGATGCTGAAATCACCACTCGGTTCATAAACGCGGCTGGTTAAGCTGCCGCGTAATTTACCCGGAGGCAGTGATCCAATATTGATGCTGGCATCGATTCTGGCTTTACCTTCCGCGTCTAGTTCGAAGCTGCCTATCTCATCATTTTGTGAGCGGAATTCTTTTGCTGGATCGTCAAAGTGAAAATCATTGTAGGTATCGAAGCGTGTTTTTTGCGGCGACATGCTCAGGTTTAATACTGTTTTTAAGTTACTGGCTTTTGCGCCATGCAACCATTGTGAAAAGAACTCGCCGCTTAATGTGGCTTTGCTGCCGTAGCGCCCAACTTTATGCGCACGGATATCGTCGGCATCCAGCTCCATCTTCATTTTCAAATGGTTGGGTTTTACCATTTCAATTTTAATGTCTTGATCAAACTTCAAGCTGCCTAAGCTTGCGACGACTTTCCAGCTGCCGGTTTGGTCCTCTTCTTGGGTAGCGACGGTGAAGGCATATAAGCCGCCGACAGGTTTGGCATTAACTTGCACACTGATACGCTGGTTTCTGGGATTAAACAATTCCAGCATCAGTGGGTGGTTATCAGGAATCTGATCGGTTTTATCTTCGATAGCGACGGTAATGAACATGTCATCGCCTGGGCGCCATACACCCCGTTCGGTATAAATTTGCGCTTTTATGCCGTCTTTTACTACTTTGCCGCCGACGTTAAAGTGGCTGGTTGAAATGGCTTGGGCTTTATTAACTTTTAAATAACCGACGTCTTCATTATTTGCTGAGTATTCATTGGTCGTTGCTGAGCGCGCGACGATTAAAAACGGCACGGAGGTCAGCTTAAACTCTGCAAATCCTTGGTCGTTACTGTCGCTTTGAGCGATGATTTGGTTTTGGTAGTTATGCACTTCTATGGTGGCATCTTCTAACGGTAGACCGGTGCTTAACTCGGTCGCAATAACGATGAGTTTATTATCTTCACCGTATTTGGCGATTAAGCCAATGTCGCTGGCGATGAAGTTACGCTGCGCTGTGACGCTGCTATCGTTTTTATAATATGCGTCTTTACATGGGTTCTTCGCATCACGCCAATTATTTTGTTGCTCGCCATAATAACCTTCTATGCCATCCCAACCGCTTGTTTCAACTTGATTGAGGGCTTCATGATTCGCTAGTGGTGTTTCTTTCGCGACAGTCATGTCTTGGTCGGCTTCTGGGCAGGTTAAAATAGAGTTAGAACGATTAAGCGATAATTCAAAACGGAATAAGCTGCCGGGATGACTCGCGACTAGATCACGCACGTCTAGATTAAATCGATTCCATTTATCGGCAACCGGAGACTTAAGCTGTACTGTTTTTCGCCAGATATAACGGCCAACACGTTTCATGTTGTAGTTGTTTTTCAGTTCGTTTTCTTGAAAGAACTGCGGCATATTATTTTCAAATACTTGAAATACTGTCACTTGAACAGAGCTGGCATTGACGGCTTCAAACGGAATATTAAGCTTGTCGCTGATCGGTAAGATGTTGCCTTGGCCGATGAATCGCAGCGCTGGTTTTTTACTTAAAAAGTTTAACGTTTTTGAAACGGCTTTATCTAAACTAAAACCTTGGGCATTTTTAATGCTGCCATCAACCGTAACCTCTAAAGTGCCACTTAATGCACTGCTTGGATATAACGTGACTTTAGCGCCTTCTATTCGAGTTTTGATGGTGCCTTTGGAAACTTGGATTAAGCCTTTTAGATCTTGTTTTTCTAATAGCGGCTCAGAGAAATTCAATTCGATGGTTTGATCACTGCCTTGTATCGCTACGATAGACGATAGAACGAACTGGCCTTCTGCGGGTACGACATAACTGCGCTGACCTTTTTGACCCACTCCGATATCGCTACCATCCCAGCTGACCGTTAAGGCACTTTCGTTTTTGCCACGCTGGATACCTGTAATGCTGAATTGGCGCAGTTTGCTATCTTCGCCATCCCAGTTAACTGTTAGCTCTTTGCTGGGTTGCTGCTGCGCCAGAATTATATTTTTGATTTCTTCTGCGGTGGTGATATCGGCTGTATTTAACGTGCCTCGCAATATCATGCTGCCATCTTGCTTGGCTTCTAAACCATTGAGCTTTAATTCAAAGGCTTGCTCGATGACATTAAAATTAAAAACAAAATCTTCACTATCAACTTGGGTTAAGCCAATCGTCGCCGCAGAGAGCGTGACGCTATACGCTTGCCCAGAAGGTAAACCTTGCGCTGGGGTAAAGCGATAAAGGCGTGGATTAACCAAACGGCCCTGACCTTCAATGCTAGGTTCTAGGGAAAGTAACTTCTTGCTCTGTTCTGCGGATAATTCTTTGAAAGGAAGGTCTTGATTGAAATGCACATCAATAGTGCCAAAGCGCGATAACTGACCTGAGGTATGGTGACGTAAAATGTGTAACCAGGGATTATTTTCTTCTGAGATCACTGTCGCGGCTTTTGCAGGCTGTGACTTATCGCCACTGTTTGCGGAGTCATTGTTAGACGATTCACTACAGCCGGTGATCTGCAATAATAAAGCAGTGGCCAATAGAAATAAGGAGCGTTTTAGCATCGGGCGATTCCTTGCCTACTTTGAAATAAAGTGGTGTGATAATTTTGTCAGAATGTAACAGTTTTTCGGTTTTTAAACCAGTAAGTCCTCTGTAGAAAGAGGACTGCTACTGCTGTTGTGCAAAGGTTTCTTTCACGGGGAGATTACTTGGTTCGCGGCTTTCATAAGCCTCGCTGACCTTTTTGATGAGCTGAGGACAATGGTAACGTTTTGGGTCTTGTTTTAGCTTGTTCAATATAACTTTAGGTAAGTACTGCGCGGGTATGAGCTGATGGCCTAAATAATGACTTATTTCATCACAGCTTGTAGTGCTTTTGTAGCTAACCAATTCTTGTATAAATCGCTGCATTCCCAGTTTGCTGCACGACTTTCGACTGTAACTTTTATCATTTTCTTGGGGCTTTTCCATGCTCTGGGTTTTAAGCCTCTTTGTTTTAAGAATCAGTTGGTTTTTGTCTATTAGGCTTACTTGGTATTCACTGTAATTGGGATAGCCTAAGCTTAATATATTGTTGCTGTATTGATAGGTTCCCTTTTCTATTTTGGCAGCGGCATTGATGTAGTGCCCTGTTGGGTTTATGACTAGGCGTGCATACCCGTCAAAGGATCGGCCTTCATAAGAGCCACCCTCAGCATCAAGGTTCATGTCTTTATCAAGACACCAGCTGCCATAAATACTGCCTTGGGCTATGTAGTTATTCTGGCTGGAAAATTTTATGTTCAACAGTAAGCGCTGTATTTCTGGGCTTCCTTTGTGGGCTTTGTATTCTTGTCTTAAGTTGTTGGATGTCAGTTCATCAAAAAAGTTATGTTTCCCTAGGCGATATAATACGGCCCCCATGTCGGTACTGCCAAGCTGATAGGCGCTGTAACACGAGAATAACGCGGGCTCATATAATTCTTGTGCTAAGAATCTCTTACACTCGCGAACATAGTGGGCTTGGCTATTTTTCAGCACTGCGATTGAGGGAGACTGAGACTCCTGTGGTTCCTGGGCCAGAGCGGTCCATGATAAGAGGCTAAGAACAATTAGACGATGAAAGGGACTCATGCATAACATCCATATTATGATTTAGTATTCTAATAATGCTTCTGAATACTCATAGTTTAGCTCGTGAGCGGAGATGAACAAGCTGACAGCCTATCTAAGAGAAATTAATCCTTTATTCCTAGACTCTGGCGCTTTTGGGCTTTAAAATTCGGCCTTTAAACCACACTTTCTCTTTATTCTGAGCCCCTGATATGAAAATAATAATAACGTTACTCTTTGCTGTTCTGTCGTATTCCACATTTGCCGATGAAATTTATCAAGAGAGTGCTGTCGAACTATGCCAGCAGCTGAAGCAGAAGTCTCAAAGCAAGAAGTGTTTGACGCTGATTAAAACTCAGACCTTTGATGAATCCGCTCTAGCTTACTGCGGTACTGTGGGTAGCTGGACTAAGGTTAAGTCGTGCCTAGAGCTGATATTGAATAATCAGTTTGAAGCGCTGCCGTTGTCTATGTGTCATAGCGCTAAGCATTACAATAAGGATTTTAAGGATTGCCTGAAAGATATTGCCAATAAGAGCTATGTTTCAAAAATTGAACTGAACCTTTGCCAAGGTGAGAAGAGTTTTAAGAAGCAGCTTAAATGTCTGAAAGCTGCGAGTTCTAAGCCTTTTGAAGAAGTTGTTGCCGTAGCTGAAGTCGCGGAGAATAACGATGCGCTGATGCTTGCCAATCTGAAAGTAGAAATAAAGAAAGCGTATAACCTTTTACGTGAGAATAAGACTGCTGATGCAACTATTCTATTACACGATCTACTTAAGACGCTAGAAGACTAGCGCCTTAGTTCATTCATAACATGGTCTTGGCGGCTTGGTAATAAAGCGGATCGGCATCGATCTGCTGGTATAACCATTTGCAGCTGTAGACCATTTTTATGATGTGAACTTCGTTGGTGTTCAGGGCCTTATCTGCAAGGTCCTGCCAATTTACTGCTTGTCCCTGCTCTATTTTCTTACTGCCCTCATGCGTATCCTCTAGCGTACTGATTTTTTCTATAGCGTCTTTTTCTATAACTTCTTTTTCAATAAAGAGTGCGGTTAACCATATCCAGTAGCGCTGCCATAAACTGGCGAATACCGTTTTTGTGTCGTCGTCTGTGGCAAAGCGCAACGTTAAATCCACCAGCCCTTGGCTCGCGGTTACGCCGTGCAGTGTGGTTAAAGACGGCTCGGTTAAATACAGTTGGGTCGCTGCTTTACAGATGCGTACCATGCTGTCTTTTAAGTTGTCGGCGGTGATCGAGTCGTTGCTATCTTGCGCCTGTGCATGAACAAAGCGGTACGAACAGAGTTGCTCACAGACGTGGATAGAACCACCATAAGATAAGTTGGGCTTCCCCTCTTTCAGTTGCTGGCTTTGATAGACGTCGTGGTAACGAATGGCCATGTACGCCAGTGCATCGGCTATTAAACCTTTATCGCCTTGCAGGGCAGCAAAACTTAGGCGTATTAAGGGGTGGAATAACCCCATCGGTAAACCATCTTGCATTACCTGCAGTGCATTACTGATGACTTTAGCGCTATCTTGCTGAGAAAACTGCTCGATAAAGATACGACGAAACTCTTTTAGCTTTTGGCTCTGGCCTAAATATAAATGCCAGTTTTGCGAGCTGAGTTCATGCTGATCAACCAAGCCTAACGTTTCATCAATCAGTGCTCTGTTTCTGGGCCACTGGCGTTTGAAGTTGTTGATTTGCTGATCGCTGGCACCGAGTTCGTGCATCGAGATAATGGTCATGGGGTAATGGTTGGCCATTCCGCCACGACTAATGCCGCCGAGGTTCGGATGATAATTTCCGTCTAGCTGCAGCTCTTTATTTAACAGTTCGGTCATATCCGAATTAGCGCTGAATGTATGATGCTCTGCTACTTGTGACATTGTCTGTCTGCTCCTGTTCTATTACGGCTATGCATTAACTTCAGAGATGCATTAACTAAAGGTACTTTCAAAACCAATGGGCACTATTCCGTGCGGATTTCTAAGCGGACTTACCGAGTGATAACCCGCTCGATACACATCCAAATCAACAGTACTGGCGATACCTGGTTGTGAATATAAATCCTTCAAATAGGCAGAGAGATTTGGGTAGTCGCGCAGCGCGCGTAAATTACATTTAAAGGCGCTGAAATAGCCGACATCAAAACGCACCAGCGTTGGTAATAAACGCCAGTCGGCTTCGGTGATGTTGTCGCCAAGTAAATAACGACGAGTGCTTAAGCGCGCTTCGAGTTCATCTAAGGTAGAGAAAACTTTTACAACAGATTCTTCATACGCCTCTTGGGTTCTGGCAAAGCCGGTTTTATAAACGCCGTTATTGATGTTGTTGAAAATCACGTCATTTAGCTCATCGATTTCTGTCGCTAGCGCAGCCGGATAAAAATCTTGTTCGTCACCGGTTATGTGATTAAACGCACTGTTAAACATTCTAATAATTTCAGCGGATTCGTTACTGACTATTTTTTTCTGCTGCTTGTCCCACAATACCGGCACGGTCACTCGCCCGGTAAAGTGCGGGTCGGCGGTGCTATACAATTCATGAATCGCATTCAGCTGATAAAGGTCATCAGAAAAACGCGCATCGTCTGTTTTAAAAACCCAGCCTTGATCCGTTCGCAGCGGCGCGACTAACGACAAACCGATAATCGGCGCTAGGTTTTTAACCTGACGGTAAATCAGCGTACGGTGCGCCCATGGGCAATTCAGTGCGGCAAAAAGATGGTAGCGATTGGGCTCGGCTTTAAAGCCAGCGT
The DNA here is from genome assembly GCA_036960605.1 of Oleispira sp. Taxonomy (GTDB): domain Bacteria; phylum Pseudomonadota; class Gammaproteobacteria; order Pseudomonadales; family Oceanobacteraceae; genus Oleispira. The sequence goes on from JBALXI010000022.1 coordinate 11,046, forward strand.
CACCGGAAATGCCGGCGCTGCCATCCGTCGTGATCCAATTTCTAAAGACCGAAGTGCCACGCTGGAAGCGTCCGTTGGCTTCCTTGTATTGCTGTTGTTCGAATGCCAATAATTGCTGATCATCCAACCACTTGCCATCGACTAATTTACCCATGAGTTTCTCCACCCCGACCATGGGCTGAATGGAAGTCGATAACAGGGCCAATTGGCACGATACGGGTTGGGTTAATTGTTTCGTGACTGCCGTAATAATGCGTCTTGATATAATCCATGGCGACGGTTTCTTCAATGCCAGGGACTTGATATAAATCGCGTAAATAACCCCAAAGATTTGGATAATCAACGATGCGACGTAAGTTACATTTGAAGTGACCCACATACACGGCGTCGAAACGTACCAGCGTAGTGAATAAACGCCAGTCGGCTTCGGTAATGGTATTGCCGGTTAAATAACGGCGGCTGGCTAAGCGCTCTTCTAAGGTATCAAGGGCACTGAATACTTCGACAACGGCTTCGTCATAGGCGGCTTGGGTGGTAGCAAAACCCGCTCGGTAAACGCCGTTATTAATCGTTGGGTAGATGAACTCATTAAGCTCATCGATTTCTGCTAATAATTCGGGCGGTGAGAAGTCACCCGCGATTGCGCCAACATCATCAAAGGCGGAGTTGAACATGCGGATGATTTCAGGGGATTCATTGCTGACGATGGTATTTGTTTTTTTGTCCCATAAAATCGGCACGGTCACGCGCCCAGTATAATCGGCTTGAGCGGCGGTATAGAGTTCGTGAACGTTGACTGCGTTTAAAACTGGGTCGGCGATAACGCCATCCCCTGGAGCAAAAGTCCAGCCTTCGTCGCCCATAAAGGCATTCACCACCGATAGGGAGATCATGCCTTCTAGGCCTTTGAGTTTGCGATAAATGATGGTGCGGTGGGCCCAAGGACACGCCAAAGAAACATACAGGTGGTAACGATTAGGCTCGGCTTTAAAACCACCGATTCCCGATGGGCCTGCGCTGCCATCTTTGGTGACCCAATTACGGAAGCTGGGGGCTTTACGCTCGAAACGGCCGCCAGTTGACTTTGTGTCATACCATTCGTTCTGCCACTTACCTGCAACTAATAATCCCATGGTGTGCTCCTGATAAATTCTGAAATAGATAACTTGTCGCTATACTATTAGTGAATCAAAAAAGGATAAACAGAGGATATTAGAAATGATTATTCTCTTTTAGAGAACAATATAGCAAGCCCTACTGATCCCAGTAAGGGTTGTCACCAAAGCGCTCTACTAAGAACTCGATCAAGCTACGAACTTTCAGCGGCAGGTGTCTGTTGGCGGGATAGACCGCATACGCATACATGGTATCTAGCTTATGGTCTGCCAGTATTGGTACCAGTGTTTGCGCTGCTAAGGACTGCCATACGATGAAGGTCGGCAGGTAGCAGATGCCGTGATTGGATTCGGCTAGTGATTTAAGGAAGTCACCATTATTGGCAATAATATGCGCATCAAGGTGTACGACTTGTTCTTTGCCATCGTCGCTTAAAAACTTCAGGCCGCCTTGATCTGGGCTGCCATATTTAATGATTTTATGCTGCTTTAAATCACTGGGATTTTTGGGCTCGCCGTGCAATTTTAAATATTCTGGGCTGGCACATAATACGTGTTTTATCGGCGCAATTTTTCGCGCCTGCAAGGTGGAGCTATCGAGCTGGCCAATGCGAAATGCGAGATCAACGCCCTGCTCTACGATGTCGATTTTTTGATCGGAAAAATTTATGTTTAATTTTAAATCGCTATGCTGCTGTAAAAAAACATCCAACGCCGGCGCCAGATGCATTAAGCCAAACGATAACGGCACGGCAATATTCAAGGTGCCTTCTAAGGCCATTTTGCTGCTAGAGGTTTGATTATTTAATTCATCGACTTCATCAAGAATTAATTTGCTGCGCTGATAATAACGCTGACCCACTTCTGTAATACTCGATTTTCGAGTGGTGCGGTTTATGAGTTTAATACCTAACTTTTGTTCCAATGAGGATAAGCGTTTACTCACTGCCGATTTAGCCATATTCATTTGTTCAGCAGCTTTGGTGATACTGCCGGTTTCTACGACGCGCAGAAAAATATGCATGTCTTCTAGTTGTCCCATATCACCTCCTATCCTATTAAAGCTTTTGCTAAATAATGCGGCTAAAACATTTTACTAAAATTTCTAAGTTGGGTATCGTCGCCAATAGTTCTTTTTTGGCTTTGTTATTTTCACTTAAAATTTGTTGCAGCTGTGCAATGGTCATTGGCAGTTCAATCACAGCACTTCCCTTTTCAGCTAATTCCAGCGGGCTATCGCCTAGGCCATAACTTAAACCTTTGGCAGTGGCTTTTACCCAGCCGTTAAAATCGTCTGTTTTAAAAACGACTGTGAGGCTGGCGTTTGCTTTCTTTGATGTTAATAACTCGGCATTAAATAGCTCTGGTTTATAAAGGGCTTTCATGGCGAGCAAGTCCCAATGATCTTGATGGCTGTAGTCGCTCTCTGTCGTTAGTACTCCATTCCCCCAACGGATCATGGCGAGCACGATGGCTTCTGCTTCGAGGCCTCTGGGGCTGAGTTGGTAAGGAGAGCGTTTATCACCAGGGCTTTGGCGCTCGATGAGGCCTGCGGCTTCCAGTTCTTTCAGGCGATTAGTGAGCAGGTTGGTGCCCATACCGATGAGTACACTATTGAGATCTTTAAAGCGGCACGGCTGAATCAGCAGTTCGCGAATGATCAGTAGGGTCCAGCGCTCTCCTAGAATGTCGTTCGACAGGGCTAGGGCGCAATTTTGGCGATAACTTCGTTTCATACGTCTACTTTAACAGAGTTGGCTCCGCAGCATTAGCATATTGACTATAGTTTTTTAAAGTGTATATTTTACTATATGTTTTTAAAGTAATAAGTATTCTTTTATCATAAAGGTATGACCATGACCCTTCATCAAACTCTTTCTTCTCAAACGCTTCTCTCACATTCTCCGCTTGCAAAAGCTCTGCTAGCAAACGCACTCTTCTCTGGCACCAGTGCCCTGGTTATCGCCTTTGCTCATGAGAGCTTGAGTCATGAAATTCCTCTACCCTCGGTTTATTGGTTGTTCATCGCGCTGGGCTTGGGGATGTTTGCAGGGCAGCTTTTATTGATGGCGACTGCACTGGTGAGGCCATCCCCTTGGCAGAACGTGGTATTTAAGCTCACTCCTTCTGTGGTAATAGCGGATGTGGTTTGGGTATTAGGAAGTTTAACCTTGGCTTTGGTTTTTGCGAATCAGATCAGCGGTATGGGTTTTGGGATTATTGCGGGGGTTAATGTGTTTGTTGGTAGTTTGGCTGCCTTACAGTATAAGGGGCTTCAGTATCGAGGGCTGCAAAACAGCCCTCGTTAATGTCACTTTTGTTGATCGCAAGCTTCTTTAATACCGGCATCACCATCGGTGGTACTGATATCGCTGAAGTCGGTACTTTCTGCAAAGCCGTATAAACAACTGGCTGAGCTATCATTTTCATATAGGAAAGGTCCTGCCATGCCAGACCCTGTGGTATAGCCCCAGGAGTTCACTGAGATGATGGGGCCGTTGCCATCGGTGACGGGTTGTAGCCATGGGCCACCTGAGCTTCCGCCGGATAGATCACATTGGCTAAGCCACCAGTTTTTGGCGGGCGCATCTTTTATATATTCCTCGGTGGTCATGTCTTCTGCGCAATACATGAAGTTAGGATCATCGCTGTAGCTGTAACCAAGGGCATGGGTAAAGTCGGTACTGCTGGGGCCGGGTATTGTATCGTCGGCATTAGGTAAGTCGAAGCTTAGCGGTAATCCACCGGCAACGGCTTGCAGTGTATATACATAATCCACATCACTCGGTAAGCTTTGACCACTATAAGCATCACTCACACCATTATCATCTCCATCGCTATCATCTACCACGTAGTAGGCATAATCCCAGGGGATGTTAGCCGGAAAGGTGCTACTGCTCCAGTCGGTATCAACCACGGCAAAACTGGGAGTCCAGCAACCCAGCGGATCGTTATCGCAATCGCTGTCGGTGCGCGTACCTGTGGTATACGCCTGATTAGGAATAAACAATACGTTACGAGCAAAGGCTTTATTTACATCGTCATAGGCGCAATGCGCGGCGGTGACGATGATCGCTCGGCCGTTATCGACAGCGCTTGTGGTTTCTGTCGCGACGGCATCTGAGTCATTAACCACGGTGCCACTGCATACGTAGCCACTCCAGGGACCTTTGCGTTTGCTATTGCCGGGCATTTCAAAATAGATTCTACCGGCTGCCGTTTGTACTGCTCCGCCACCTTCCCATTCGGTATTTTGGATAATACCGTCAGCGGGTGGTACTGGGGTCGTATCATCGTCGACCGGAGGCGTTCCGGTATTCACATCAAAGCTGAATGCTGCTGATGTTGTGCGGTTGCCGCCTTTTTTCGCTCTGTCTTTCGCTTCTATCCACCATGCCCAACCGGTGCTATCGGTGAAACCATTGAGATTCACGCCCCAACTATCGCCCGCGGTATTGCTCGCTCGGAAACTTTCAGTATTTCCCGCGGGGTATTGGATAACAAAGCTGACGGTGCGCACGCCAGTATCCGATTCAAATTCGCTATCGCTGACATCGGCACTGAAGGAACTGCTATAGCCAATGATCGCATCATCGGCAGGAAATCTGTTGCTAATATCTGGGTCTGAGGTATCGGCAGCAGTTTCTTGTCCCTTCACCACTTGATCATAGGGAGAAAATCCGTGTTGGCGACTGCCCATGTAGGCTTTGCCTTTTTTATCGAGAAAGAAGTCACGAGGTTGGGCTGCGTTCATACGTTCGGGCGTCCAGTGCTCGATCACTTTCGCTTTGTGCACTGACCCTCCCGCTTGGGCTGGTAGCGAAATAACTAACAACATTATAAATAATATAAAGAATTCAACGATGAGATTACGGCGATGGGTCAGCATGACATTCTCCGATAATATAAAAGGCCTACAGCAGGTGCCTTACTATTATAGATTTATTCATAAGGCTTGGAGACTGTTATTCGCGATTTGGTTAGACCAAAAAGGCGCTATTAAGCGCCTTTTATAGGGTGTTATTCTATGAACGATAGTGCGGTGATATTGGCCTGTTATTTGAGTTCGCTTAAAGATGAAACCAGTTCTTCTCCTAGCGCTTGGTTATTCGCTGAGCCTGCCATGGCTTGTTCGGTCTCGGATAAGATGTCACCTATATTATGCAATATCTGATTGGCGTCACTAATCTGAGAGTTAACATAGTCGATCACCGTATTAGCCGCACTGGCGCTTTGCTGCGAGGAGCTGTGCACATTTTCTAAGCTGCCTGAAATTTCATTCGAAATATTTTTACTTTCAGCGATGCTATTCACTACGGTTTGCTGTTGCTTCATGATGCTATTTGAGATGTCGATAATCTTGTTCATCTCTTGTTGAATTTCTTCGGCTGAGCTATTTGCCGTGCCTGCTAGGGTCCGCACCTCGTCGGCAACAACCGCGAAGCCTCGGCCATTCTCACCGGCGCGCGCAGCTTCGATCGCGGCGTTTAAAGCCAATAAATTGGTTTGGTCGGCAATGCCTTTAATATTGTCGACCAACTGGGTTACGGCTTGGTTGTTGGCATTAAAGCCTTCTAACAAGGTAGTGAATTCGGCAATATGCTGCTCAGCCTGATCGATATTGGTGCTGAGCATTTCTAGGTGTTTAAGGCTGACTTCGCTGTAATTAACACTTTGCTCAGCAAGGCTAACCGACTCTTTAGAAATCTCGCCCATGCTCTGCGCCGAGGCAGCGAAACTTTCGGTGAGAGTAAAATTATTTTGAACCTTGCTTAAGCGTTGCGAGGCCAATTGAGTCACTTCTGCCGCGGTTGACGAGATCGTTCGAGCCTTGTCTACCAGTTTATTCGACATGAGCTGGTCGTAACATTGTGCCTTGCGGTGCAACTCGGCTAGTTCGTATTTGTCGATACTAATATCGTTTGGATTTTTCTGTTTATTATTAAAAAAGCCCATAGGTCTATTCCACGCCTAGTGATAATTATCTTAAGTGTAGACACGGCTATAACTTCTTCTCGTTTTATTTGTGTTTTTTAACTATTTTTTAAACTTTTCTTTAATAGGTAGTCAAATGCGAAAGGACCCGCTGGCAAAATAGAAGCGACAACTCCTAGAGGCATGGCCCAAAGTGGCATTTTTACCTTATTGGCGGTGCCCATCAGTATTACGAGGTAGCCGATGAATAATAATCCATGGGCCATGCCTATGTACTTCACGCCTTCTGGGATGCCCATCATGTATTTCAGCGGCATGGCGACGGCGAGTAGTAATAAGAAGGAGGTGCCTTCTAAATAGCCAATGGTGGTGAGGGTTTTTAACGAGGAGGTTTGTTCTTTCGTAAGAGCAGCGGCTTGGTCTTTGGCCGATGTTTCTGTGGTTGCCTGAGCTTGCGACACTGTATTTTCCTTTTTTAATTATCAACAAATTATTTAGGGTTAATTCAATGTCGCTATGATACTGGCTCTGCTCAGGGCTTTGTAGTTTTTAAATGTTAGTTTGTGTCAATTTCTAACCTTCTATTTCTAACCTTCTATTTCGCACTCTCTAATTTAGTACGTTCCGCCCTGATCTAACCATTCGGCGATCATGCGTAATTCGGCGGCGGTTAATAAGCCTCGGTGTTGCTCGCGAATCAATTCATTAACGACCGGGTCTACTGGGCGAAAGAAGCTATGGTCGTCGTCTGTGCCGTAATCAAATACGTCGAAGAAGTTACCACTTTGCACGGCGCCGTTATGGCTCATCAAACGTTGCGAATAACAGGTAAAGCAGTCATTGCTTGGCTGAATTAAAAATGGCGGCTCAACCAGGCGACGGCAGTTCATTGGCATGACGGCTGAGAAGCTATTGAGTATGTACATGTAGCTCGATTCGTAGCCAAAAATACGATCGAAGGCCGCAAGCTTACCGTTGTTATTCAGATCACTCTTTAAGTTCAAACGTGTGAAGCCACGGTCGTCATGACAATCGACACAGGCTCTTTTTAATAGGCCTCGACCTTCTTCTTCCCACAATGGCTGTATGTGATTGGCGTAATCAATTTTCACGACACAATCTTCATTCCAGATTTCTTGGCAGGCAATGGTCGTGGGCGCCGGTGTGGTCAAACCACGGTAGTCAATATCGATACTTGGCGAGGGTAATAACACGGCTGCAGGTGTCCAATAATCTTGGTAGCTCGGGCCGGCGCTTAATTCTGTGCTATCAATATTTTGATCCGCTAAATAATCTTTAAGTCCTTGCGCCATCGTATCACCCGGGTTTGTCGCGGTGATGCTGCTATTGGTATTTGGCCATACTGCATTGGCGGCTATTGCCCCTGGGTTAATACGATTGCTCGCCTCAGAATAATGGTCGGTCTTGTTACTGTTAACTGAACCATCACTAATATGGCAGCCTACACATTGCTGAGTTTCACCTTCAACGGTTTGTAAGGGTGTTTGGTGGCGCTGCAAATATTGATAAGGATATTCACTGCTTGCCATTTCATTCAGTGCTTTACTGCGAGCATTTACCACTTCAAATGTGTAGGGAGTATTGGCAGGGACTTGGAATAAAGCCGAGCCGTCTGGCTGTATTTCTACATAGCCTTGAATCGCAAAACTTTCATCACTTTGCAGTACTAGTACACGAACAAAACGCGCACTGCGATCATTCATTGGCGTTTGAGTTGGATCGGACAGTTGATCGATATTGCCATCGTAAATAGTTTCAATGTGCACTAGCGCACGCCCCACTGGCACTGTTGGATCTACTGGATCAGTAGGCTCTACCGGGACTTCGACGCAGTCATTATTGGTGAAGGCTTCTAGCTGATCTTTTAGGTTCAGTGCGTAGTCACGATTTTCTGTTGATACTGAGCAGCTGGCTAATACAGTGCTGGCTTGCATTAATACGTCGGCAATAGACTGTGGCACGCTGCCTATATTGGCTTCGTTCACTTTCGCCGTCACGTAGTGTTTGCCTAAGATGATCCAGGCGTCGCCTACCGATGGCTGGTTTAGCAGGTTATGCCACGTTGTGCCGCACATTTGGCTATCTTCGCTGATTGGCCAAGGCTTGCTCTGCGCAGGGTTAGTCGCGTAGCTATTGTGAGTTTTCCAGTAACCTTTTCCATGACAGGTACCATCAGGCTCAGATGGGATAACTGGGCAATCTGGTAATGCTGTTGCCGGATCATTATCACAAGTTGGTTCTGGGATAACTGGGCAATCTGGAAGCGCTGTTAGCGGATCAGAATCGCACGTTGGCTCTGGGATTACTGGGCAATCTGGCAATGCTGTTGCTGGGTCATTATCACAAGTAGGTTCTGGGATTACTGGGCAATCTGGCAATGATGTTAACGGATCATTATCGCAGGTAGGTTCTGGAATAACTGGGCAATCTGGTAATGCTGTTAACGGATCATTATCGCAGGAAGGTTCTGGAATAACTGGGCAATCTGGAAGCGCAGTTGCTGGATCAGAATCACAAGTCGGCTCTGGGATAACTGGGCAATCTGGCAATGCTGTTGCTGGGTCATTATCACAAGTAGGTTCTGGGATTACTGGGCAATCTGGCAATGATGTTAACGGATCATTATCGCAGGTAGGTTCTGGAATAACTGGGCAATCTGGTAATGCTGTTAGTGGATCGTTATCGCACGTTGGTTCTGGGATAACTGGGCAATCTGGCAATGCTGTTAACGGATCATTATCGCAGGTAGGCTCTGGAATAACTGGGC
>JBALXI010000022.1:19977-74357 GCA_036960605.1 Oleispira sp.
CAACGTTGGTTCTGGGATAACTGGGCAATCTGGCAATGCTGTTAACGGATCATTATCGCAGGTAGGCTCTGGAATAACTGGGCAATCTGGCAATGCTGTTAGTGGATCAGAATCACACGTTGGTTCTGGAATAACTGGGCAATCTGGCAATGCAGTTGCTGGATCGTTATCACAAGTCGGTTCAGGGATAACTGGGCAATCTGGTAATGCTGTTGCTGGATCAGAATCACACGTTGGCTCCGGAATTACTGGGCAGTCTGGCAATGCCGTTAGCGGATCATTATCACAAGTCGGTTCTGGGATAACTGGGCAATCTGGCAATGCCGTTAGCGGATCATTATCACAAGTAGGTTCTGGAATTACTGGGCAGTCTGGTAATGCTGTTAGTGGATCAGAATCACACGTTGGCTCTGGGATAACTGGGCAATCTGGCAATGATGTTAACGGATCATTATCACAAGTCGGTTCTGGGATAACTGGGCAATCTGGTAATGCTGTTGCTGGATCGTTATCGCAAGTAGGTTCTGGAATAACTGGGCAATCTGGAAGCGCTGTTAGCGGATCATTATCGCAAGTAGGATCTGTTGGATCTGTTGGATCTGTTGGTTCGATTACAATCGGTGGGATGTCATCGAATTTAATATCTTCCCCTAGATTCGGATACGCTAAAGCAATTTCGGTATAAATTTTATTCTTCTGCGCTTGTAGAATAGGTAAGCGGGTATTGTTATTGCGATCGAAAACCCACAAGCCATAGCGTGGATCTATATTTTCTAATGAATCTTCAATCTTACAACCTCGTGCTAGACCATTTTCACTTTTAATACATTGCGACCAACTAACTAACATACGACTTGTGCCATCGCGATAAGGCCAATAAGCGCTGTACCAACCATTAACCGCGACATCGTTTATTCCAGTTACTAATGTATCGGATGAAACTGGCGTCGCGACTAGGTATTCAAAAATTGCTTGATTAGCGGGGTCAGTAACTTTTTCATTCTGTTCTGACTCAGTGATTGGAGTGTCTGATGTTTTAGGTAATGCTTCTGGACCTTGCAACTGAACAATGGCGCCACCTTGCATTGGGTGAGCCGCATTTTTTGCAATGGCTAGAACACGACCATCCGATCCTTGCATAATGTCGCTATAAGTTAATTGATCGGCACTGGCAGCAGCGGCAGTAATATTCGTCTTTTCTAATGGCACTGTGTTAATGCCTTTACCGGGAACATTGACTAAAGAGATTTGAACACTTAGGTTGCTGTCTAATGGCTGGGTGATTTCAATAATATTACTGCCATCACGTTCCATTGCGAACAAGCGCATTTCGCCATCGATCCTGTCGGAACTGAATAAAATTAAACGAATACTATAGATGGCGTGGGTATCGTTACCCAAGTTAGCAATGCTGTCATCGCTGATAATACGTTCTAGTTTTTGTGACTTGAAATGATATTGATATAAGTTCCAGCTGCTATCCGCTTGTAAATTATGTGCGCTGAATAATAAGGTTTCACCATCGTGAGAGACGGTTAGGTTTTTGACATCGTATTGCTCGCCCGCGAAGTCATCGCTGAAGCGTTTAAGAATTTCGATTTCTGATGCGCTAGAGGTAATGGCATTTCGTACCATCAGCTTTTTTGCCGTTATATTTTCATTATTATCGCCAACCACAACATCGCCAACAACGTATGCAAAGGGAGTACCTTCTGCAATCGCTTCTTCTTGTTGCTGATCTTCGTTAATCGCCAGTTCATCGCCGCCGCACGCCGTTAAGAGTATTGCAAAGAAAAGCAAACCCATACGTTGAAGTAATAATTGATAATGATTCAAGGCGGCACCTAAGGATAAATTTAATACCTTAGTATTATGTTACTAAATATGAAAAATAGATCTCTGCAAAGTTACAATTTGTGATTTGTGTCATACATAAAACTGACCAACGGTTAATTTGCCGTCAATCCCACGTCACAGTGGAAATTAACGACATCTTTTGACCAACTTTCAACACATTTTTAAGAGGGTAAGAAACTGAAGGTATATTGTACTGCGGTTGGAATATGATCAGCTGCACCAAAATTAATACCGCCAATTTTGCTCAGCATTTTTGTTTCTAAGTTGGCGGCATTTAATTCACTACTCACCAATTTCAGATTACTAATCTCTCCATTTGGCAAGATCACAAATTCAAAAATAAAGCGTCCATTAAGCTCCGGGCTTTTTCTTAGCTCTTTGGTATAAAGAGCATAAACCGAACCTTTATAGCGCTCTAGCGTGCGGCGAATACTTTGCATGTCACGACGACTTTCTAAAGTAGGATCAAAGTTATACTGCTCTTCCGTCGGCAGTTCGATAGCGACAATAGGACTTTCAACTTCTCCTGAGTGATGCTCCAAGACTTGCTGCCCTTTGGTATTCATCGTGATATCAGAAGCCTTTAAACCCGTACTGGTGCTGTTTGCATTCTTTTGCCCTAGCAGTGAGCGACTGCTTTTTTGCACCTTGCCTTTATCAGCAACAAAGACATTTTTCTTTTTCAACTTGGGCATATCAGCTGAACTGCTTAACGCACTTAATTGCTTGGATAGCGCGGCAAGACTGGCCTTTTTTGAACTGGCTGTTTTCGGCTTAGGCTTAGCGTCTTTTTTTGCCTTCACCTTTTTCACTTTAGGCTTTGCTACAGGGGGTATTTCTACCGCAGGCTCGTCAGGCACACGAATGACTTCGGGCGGATCAAGCGCTAGCTGAGTAATGACTTTTTTCATCACCTCGGGTGGCTTAGTGAAGTCTGGCAATAATGGCATGATCACTAAAAATAGCATCAGCGGTATGATGATTATTTTGGCGAGCTTTTTAAAATATTCAAACTGCTCATCATTTTCATGCCACGGCAATACGACATCGAGGGTTAAATGATTCATTGCTACACCGGGATTCATCGCTGCACTGGTAGTCATCGCTGCACCTCTACCACACCGGTAACAACCTGATTAACCGCTAGAGCAATGTCTCGATAATTTTCTTGAGAGCAGCTCGCCATAACACTTCGCAGGATTTCATAAGGAACATTTTGATCTCCTAATATCGTAACCGAACGACCATTTGTCTTTTCGAATTCAGTCAGTTCAGGATTCTCTGCAATACGCTGCTTTAGGACATCTACAATTTCTGCAACTGTCTTGCCATTAGCTTCTTGCACCTTTTCCAAGCTCACGACTTCGACATCATCAATACTTATAAACTCTGTGCCTACAGTAATTAATAGCTCATTAGAAAAAGAACTGTTTGCCGACGAATCTGGCAAGGTAATGAATTTTGCACTTTCTATTTCTTGGCTATCGCCACTGTTCATCAACAGGAAGAATACCAGGATGGTGAAGATATCCATTAGGGATACTAGATGCAGTCCTGCTGTCTTTTTAGCAGAAGGACGTTTATATAAGCCGGTACTGTGGAATGCCATAGTTTACCCTACTTCTTCTTACCGTCTTTGTTGATATCGCCCAGTGAGATCTGTGGAAATAATTCCACCTCTGCTAGGTCAGCAACAACAACGGTCTGATACGATTTGACAGTATCCATGGTATTTAACAAGGTTTGATATTCAAGATCTTTGGTTAATAGAATCAAAGCATCTTTTTTATTCGCGACTTGTTTTTTAATTTCGCGCATGACCAGCGATAACGTTTTAAAATCTTGCTTACCATCTTCTAACAATGGAATGCCTTTCACTAACGAACCCGAGGGAAAATAGACCTCTATGCCTGTTTTTCGTACCATCACTTCTAGTTGGGATTGATCCAACGACGATGCGCTATTACCACCACCCAACTCTGGTAAATTAATCTCCATCACGGTGATTTTTGTGAAGGTCATACTCATCAACAAGACGGGCACTAAAACAATCATCAAGTTCATGAAACTAGTGACGTCGATATCCGCGTTATCGGTATCTTGGCGCTTTATTTTAAATCCCATAATCAGAATCCTCTAGACAACATTTATAATCGCACTATCTATTCAGAGCAGCTAAATGTTCTTTTGGAATTCCGGCTTGAATCGCACGATTCAAGGTCATTACATTCAAGAATTTAACACCGGCCATTTCTATGCCGCCAATAATCTTATTGGTTTTATTGGTTAATAAAGCATGAAAAACTAATAATGGGATGGCGGCAATCAAACCAAAGGCGGTGGTATTCATAGCAACAGAAATAGACAGTGATAACAGTTTTGCTTTTTCGGAAGGATCAGCATTGGCTACGGCGGTAAAAGCCGCGATCAAACCAATAATGGTACCAAGCAAACCTAATAGCGTGGCTACGTTAGCCAATACCGCTAGGTAACCGGTGCGCTCTTCCAAGCGCGGAACTGCTTCCATCATGCCTTCACTCATTGCTTGCTCAACATCTGCGCGCTGCATGGTTACCTTCATCATGTCTAAACCACAACCAATCATGCGTGATACAGGAGCGATATTATCACGGGTAAACAATGTCATTTTTTCATGATCATCGGTACGTAATAAAGGCAAAAAATCATCAAATGCTTTCAGATTTTGAGTATGCTCTTTGGTGAGAAAGCGCCAGCGTTCTATTGTAATCGCGATGCCAATGGCGAATACGAGGGCGATGGGATAAAGAAAGAACCCGCCTTCTTGAAAGAACTTAATAATTGCTGCAAATATTTCCATAACTAAACCTTTTACTTTGTCTTTTACTTATTGGAGTGCTCTAAATCCATTTCATTGTAAATACGCATTGAGCGCAGCATGACATCACGATCGACGGTATCGATGCTTTTTTCATACTTGTCTTCTTCTTTGCGATATAACTTGTCATTTCCATCTGGGCCTTGCCAAGGCACAAAGTAACTCACCGCGGGTTGTTCTTTATCACCGACAAAATTACTTTGTAATTTTATCGGTTCTTCAGTAAAGCCTGGACTACTAAAGCTCCAGGCAATGACACTGATTAAGATGATTTTTTTCATACTATTCTTCTCCAGCAAGACTGCGTTCGCTTAGTTGCTGTAGCCACTGCTGGCTTTCTTGATCGCCGCCTTCTAGCAAAATATAAGCATTCAAATGCTGCTTTGCTTTTTCGCTTTGATTCAAATAAATATCAAATAGGATACTCAAATTATAATGAGCTTCAGGAAAGTCCGACCACAAGCCTAGGGCTTTGGCTAAAGTATTTTGTGCTCGATTATATTGCCCTTGAATACGCTGCGCTTGCGCCAGCGCGGTGTAGCCATTGACATTATTAGGGTTGATCAATAAACCTTGCTGATAGTGCTTTTGTGCTAAGACTGAATCTTTCTCTGCCAGCGCGATGTCGCCTAATATCATCCACGGTCCTGATAAACCTTTATCGTTGCGAATGATGACATTGAGCTTTTGCTTGGCAGTATCGCTATCGCCGTTACGCCATGCTGTTTGCGCTTCTATGAATAATAAAACAGAGCCTTTATCGACTTGCTTTTTTTGCGCTAGATAAGGATTTTCTTTAGCTTGGTACGGTATCAGTTGCTGTGTTTCATCATAAGCTTGAACCGGCAAATATTGTTCGGTTGCTAGCAGCTCAACTTTTTCTGCCATCGTATCGACTGCTACAAGAGGTTGAGCAGTCTGCTTGGTAGCGCACGCGACGAGTAGTAAGCAGGCCAGTAACACAGCACTGGTTTTACTAACATAAGCGCTAATGTCTTGCATATTGTACTTAAAGTATTTCATCACCATACCTCGCTACGGCTTCAGTTTTATCAAAACGAACAGGAGAAAGTCGTTTCATTGCTGTAAAACTGGTATCAATCCACGAGTTAAAGTGTCCCTGCCAACCCAATTCGACATTATTATAATGGAAGCTTTCAGCCAATTCCGTGAACGGTGCGGCTTGTTGAGAAAATATTTGTTGATATAGGGCTTTTTCTTCTGCCGATGTATCTTTAGGAATGGGCGCCTTAAGCAATTCATCACTGAATTTCTCATACAGGTCGGCCATTTTGACGTTCGCCATACTGACAAACTCAAGTATTCCGTAGTCAGCCGCTAAGCTGTACCGTGTTTTAGCGTCTGTTAAATAGCCATTTTTACGGGCAATGCTTTTCTCAATCGGTGAACGTAACGAGCGACGATAAAATTCCGAAGCGAAATAATCACCGTATTTTGCATTGGCCCAAGCCCCTAACCATTGACTGCGAACAGTTCGAGCATCACCGCCCTTAGCATCGCCAGCGACAATACGTCGCAACCAGAAAAGCTGACGGCCATGATCTTTTTTCTTTTCGTACAGACTGGCGAGGTGAAAGCGCGCTTCCATCCGATTATCAAAAGGTTTTTCATAGGTATGCGCGTAGTCACGATAATATTCTATGGCTAATTCATCATTGCCGGTCTTCTCTGCTAGGCCAGCCACAATAAACAACGCTTCTTGGCGAACTTGCTCACTCGGGTCTTTCTTTTGTAAATACTGATAAGCGATTAATGCCTGTGGCCAATCCTTGAGATTTTCATAAGCGAAAGCAACCTTACGTGGGAACTCTGCCGCCAACTCATGCTTAGGGTAGCGCTGCTTCAATTCTTTCAACTCAACAATTGCTTCCTGCCATTGCTTTGCAGACAGCATCAGTGAGGCCGCGTCGTATTGAGCAATGATACGAATATTGGTTGCGGGGGCAAGAATCTTAATACTAAGTAGCGCCGCAATCGCTTGCGGCTTATCAACGATTTCGGGCTGCTGCAGTTGCTCGGCGTATTTATAAATACTGGCAGCAATTTGCGTACTGATTTGCTTATATTCCGCAGTATTCTCTTTCGCTATCAACCCACGCTGAGCCAAATAATTATCACGCGCTTGTGGATAGTCCGCTTTCTGATAATAAGATTGCGCGATAATGCCATACGCCGTTTTCTTTAACTCTTGGTTTTTTTGTCCCTTTTTATCAACAAGAGCTGAGGCAATTTTAATGGCTTGATCGTATTGATTAAGTGCAAATAACGTTTGCGATGCATTGGTTAATACAAGCGCAGAGCGCTCATCATCATGATAAATACTGGCGAACTTCAAAAGGCTGCCCAGTGTTTGTGTACGCCAAGCTTTATTATTATCTCTCTCGGCACGGCCCTCATTACTGTCTTCGCCACTAAGAACATCCAAATATTTTTGGTGCGCAACAATACTCGCATAAGCGGCTTTATTGGCGAGCTCATAGCCACTCTTTGCATTACTGCTACCAGATTGGTCATAACCCACCAAGTCATAATCACTCGCGGCTAATGCGAACAGGCCATTTTCAAACTGCGCTTCTGCTTTTCTAAAGCGAATTTGCTCACTGTTTTCTTGCTGATCAAAATACGTTAAATAGCGGCCATAAAAGTCACTTGCCGATACCAATGACTTTTGGCCCAGCTCTAGCAAATGTTCTTCTTTAGGCTGACGCTTGGATTTTTTTAGCGCTTGCTGGCCTAGACTGTGATAATGATTAGCAAGCTCGATGTAATATCCTTGCAAGCTTGCCAGTATGCTTTTCTGTTGACTCGCATGCTGGTTATAGTATGTAGATTTAGGACCATACAAGTTGCTGTATTTTTCTTTCTCTTCCAATACCAGTTTAGGGAAGACTCCCTGCACGTACACGCCAATAAGCTGCTGATGGAACTGGCTGCTATATGAGTTTTCAGGGTAACGCTTAATGTATTCCGCATAAGTGGCAGCACTGTCACTGTAAAGCGATTTTTCAAGATAGAATTTCGCTAACTCTTCGTACAACTGCCATACGTAGTCTTTATTTTCCAGCAAGGAAATATCTTGAATTGCTTCAGCCCCTCCGAGATTAATTAACGCAAGACTCATGCTGTGCAAGGTATCGTTAATCAACGATTTCTCGACATTGTTTAACGCCGCACTCGCGCTTTTAGACATTAACAGCTGGTCTAATACGAGCGCAAAGTGATGCAATGACTTCTGATAAATACCCTGTTTATAATAAGACCAGCCCAGCATGTAGTGGGCGTTATTATTGAGCTTCTCAGCTTGGCGCTGGGTTGTTTGATCATAAGCATGCTCTGCTTTTTCATATCGTGCGCTATTGAAGTAGATGTCCCCTATGCGGAAGTACACCTCAGCCATATTCGGGTAATAAGGATGACGCTCAACGAGACGCTCTAACATTTTCAACGCATTTTCTGTTTGACCTTCCAAATCATAGGCTTTGGCCAGCTGATAAAGCACTTCTACGTTGTCTGGGCTATTAGGGTATTTTTCTAAAATGTCACGATAGCTGGCAATCGCATTACGGTAGTAGCCTTGCTTGGGCGCGGTATTCGGGTTGGTTTGATTGGCATCACTTTCAAGCATGTGTACGCCCGAAATACGGCGCTCTATTTGCTCTTTAATGTAATCGTCATCAACCAGTGTTAATAATTCTTGGTACTGATCTCGGACTTGCTGATGATCTTGGCTATCAATCTTTTCTTCATTGATCTCACTTAAATTCGCCTGCTCTAAACCGGCAATTGTGCCTTGATTTGAACATGAGACAATCGCGCTCATCGCCGCCATTGAAATAAAGAGTTTGATATTTTTCATTGAGGTGCCACCTGTTTTAACGCGTCTTCTTCTAACGTATTGAGCGTTTTATCGTATAAGCGCGCTTTGCCTAAACGTGCTTGTGCCCAGTAATACTTCATTCGTTCTTCATGCTTATCGAGCTCGGCATTGACCACGATACGCATGATGCTTTCGAGCTTTTTAATCATGTTGTCGGTATTTACTAATTGCTGCTGAATACGCTCATGCAGTTGAGCCATCCACCGTAAGTTCTTTTCTGACTCTTGATAGGGCTTTTCAATCTTTTTAACTTTATTAAGATTCTTCTCTAAGAATTCAAAATCGGCTTCCATAGAATTCAGTAATGGGGCAAAGCGATACTGCTCTTTTACACTGAGTGTTTTAGCGTGCAGACCAAGTTCACTGATCTGTATTTCCATCTGAGCTTTCTGTTGCTCAGTATCGCCAATGAATTTTTTCAAACCCTCACTGCTCCAACCTTGCTGACGATGATCAATAATTAAACGGTGCTCTTGTGCCTGCCTAGCCCAATAATCTAAATTTTCGCGCAGCGCGTACAAGTCGCGTAATTCTTTCAATACCGTATGAAAGGAATTACTCGACATCAACTCGATGAGGAAAGGAGTGAGCTTGTTATAATCCAAACTGGGTTCGCTGCCATACCAATCGGTTTCATCCATCATTGCATCGAGGTTAATCACAAACTCTTCGGGTATTTTCTGACCATCAATGATTCTTCGGGCAGATTCGATGCTTTTAATGCCGCCGGCAAACGCTCTCTCGGCCAACAGATATTGTTTTAACGCGGTTCTCGGTGCACCTTGCTGTTCATATAAATGCGCGAGTAATACTTTGGCTTCTTGCACTTCTGCAATACTGATGGAACGCTGATCCAGTGCTCTTAATGCAGGGATAGCCACATTGTAACGCTCTAATTTAATCGCCGTCCAACCGTAGCTCAGTAACGCGCGATTGCTGTATAAACCCGTCGTACGAACATTTTGCAGATGCAGCCAAGCGCCTAATAAGTTTCCATCTTCCACTTCTATGTGCGCTAAAGCTTGCTTGGCACGATCAGCCAATACTAGATATTCGTCTTGTGGATGCGCCTGACCATAAACAATCACACGAGCGAAATGTGTCCGCGCATTGTCTTTATCGCCCCTCGCCAAGAAAGACGCGGCTAAGTTAAAAATCAAATAAGGCTCATAAATACTGCCTTGCATCACCCCTCCTAACGCTTGTTCTACACTATCGAGATGGGTATTGCGGATATTGATTAAGGTGGCAAGGTAATTAAATTCTTTGTGAATCTCATCAGGAATATCCCCTTGGATACGCGCCAACGTGGCAGCCGCTTTATTGTCTTCGCCTTTGTGGTAATACATTTTGGCTAAATAAAACCATGCCTTATTTTTCACTTCATCACTGATGCCGCTATCGTCACTGGCGTCGGCTTTGTTAACCAGTAGCTGTTGAAATATTTTCTCCGCTTCGTCAGGTAAACCGTAGGAGAGTGTCATCCCACCTTGTAATAGTTTTGCTTCATTAATTTGGTGAGTCAGCTCTTTACGGCTACTCGCCACTTCGTGGCCAATAAGGGCTGAAAAATAATTCTGCTGATAATAATCAAATAAAATCGTGCCGTATTTCAAATCACGCAACGATTCATTTTCGCTGGCCAGCGCTTTTTCTAGGCCAGAAAAGACGAGAACAAGGGTGATCAATAGTTGTGTCATATTACGCATAATCAGCCTATTACCACTGTTTAATCGTAAATTGTGCTTCTTGCTTAGCGCTATCATCAACAATGGCAAGTTCCAAAAACTGGCTGCCTTTGCTCTTTTGAAATTCCAATTCACTGGCGCGCTTGTAAGGTCTGCCATTAGGGCCAATACCGGTAAAAAACGCGACTATCTTGTGTTTCCCAAGATTCAAATTGGTTAGGTACAGTCGTTGAACACCGCCTCTTGCCAGAGCCTGACGCTGTTTCTCGCTGTATAAGTGACTTGCGACCTGCTTGCCATTAATTTTAACTTTTACGCTTTCTAAAGTAAAAAACTGGCCAATATCTAGGGACACAAAAATGGATAATTGGGTGCTAGAAGGAAAGAGCAATTCTTCCTCCATCAGCTGTAGGTCTTTGTTGAGATCGACAACCGACTTTTTTAAGCCTTGGATCTCTTTTGAGAGCACCTTCACATTGTTCAGAGCACGCTCAGCCGTCTTCTGTTTTTCTTGCTCGGAAAAATCAATGCTTTGATCATTCGAATAAGCGCTATTGATGCTGATAATTAAATAGAATAAGACTGATATACAGGAGTTAGTTAGCCTGAAACTTGTCATAACCTTCTCCTTTACTTAGTAGATTTTTTTCACAGCGTACTTATAATCGAAATCGCCTATTAAATCGATTAGGCCAACCCTACTAATGTTTATAAAAGCGAAGCTCATCACAATAACCTGCCTTAATGGCTAAGTTTTTTTGTAACCAAGCGTCTATAATGGCCCGCCTAGAACTATTCCTTTCTTTGTCATATTCACTGGGTCGCTGTCTATGTTACGCAAATCTCTAGCGTTCTATTGTGTTATGTCCTTAACGATTTTCAGCTCAGCGTTGAAGGCTGAAATCAGTAAGACAACGTCATCTGATATTAAAAATTCAGTTCAACTTATTGTTATCGATACCTTCTTAGAGATTCATTCAGGCCCTGGCCGAGGTTATCCCATCATCAATACGATGGAACAAGATGAACCCATTAATGTTCTACGCCGCAGAGGCAGCTGGTATCAGGTGAGTAATCGCCATAATAAAAAAGGTTGGATTCAGCAAGAAAAGCTAGCCCGCACCATCGCACCCAGTGGCTTGCCAGCCGCTTTGCCCGATACGCAGCACGGTGATTATTTGGCCCAACAAGGACGCATTGGATTTTCCATTGGCCAACAAGGGGATGCTGAAACAGCCACACTGGTCGCTGGTTTTCGCTTATTGAGCTTTGTCGGCGCTGAGATTGAATACGGCCAAATTTTTGGTTCCAGTATTGATGGCATCAGCTACGGTGCAAACCTCCTTTTTGAACCCATAAAGAGCTGGTCGTTTACCCCCTTTATCAGCACAGGATTTGGTAAGCAGCAATGGAAACAAAAAGAAAAACAAAACGTCGGTAACCGTAATGAATTTAATAGTGATCATACTTTCATCGGTGCCGGCATTAATTATTACATTGGTTATAACTTTGTTGTGCGTGGAGAATACCGAGAGGTTTCACTCACGGGCGCTAATGACTCTTTGAGGAACTCCGCATGGCGAGTTGGTTTCAGCAGCTTTTTTTAATCGCGCTTAGCGCTTCTACCCTAGTCTCTTTCACATCGATAGCCGCGGCTGAAGATGGTGATGTCGAGATCAATCCCATTATTGTGGTTGAGCCTGATAATCAACAACGAGAAGCTTATGAAGCGCAAATTGACAGTGAATTCTTTGAGATCGGTGCTTATGCAGGCATTTTAGCGATTGAAGATTTTGGCAGCTCAGCGGTTGTCGGCTTAAAAGCGTCGTTCCACGCGACTGAAGATTTCTTTCTACAAGCCAATATGGGCCAAGCGGAAGCAAAAGAATCAACCGCTGAATATTATTTTGGTGATAATGAGATATCCATCATAAAAGACAGAGACTATAACTACTATAATCTGCTTGTTGGTTATAACTTGTTTCCTGGCGAAACATTTGTCTCGCAAAACTTAACGTTTAATAGTGTGTTCTATTTAGTCGCTGGTGCAGGTAATACTGAATTCGCTGACGACAACCATTTTACGCTTACTGTCGGCAGTGGTTATCGTATTATTTTAAGAGATTGGCTGACAGTAAATGTTGATTTCCGTGATCATAGTTTTGAGGCTGAAATTGGCCCTAAAACTAAACGCACACATAATTTAGAATTTAGTACTGGCTTAACCGCTTTCTTTTAATGCTAGCGCTACACACGGATTTAATACGGGGTGGTTATATGATCAAATTTAATAACATGAAAGCACTGGTGCTATTACTGGCATTCTTGCCTTTTGCCAATGCCATGGCTGCAGAAATCAGTCCTGGGGATTTTGATAAGTTGTGCCGCTGTGTCGACCCGTTTGATGGTGTGCGTCAAATCCCGGTACTCATTCGTGATTTTAAAGATTCTCATCCTGATTTTGAGGGTGGCATCTTTGGTTACGATAAAGGCATAGTAAAAACAACCATCGGTGCTGACGGACGTCCAGTTTACGCAGGTGAGACCTATACAACTCATGGTAAAGAGACATTTGACCAGTGGTATAAATCAATACCTGGATTAAATATAGCGATTAATAAAACCTTAGCGATGAGTGAAGTGGAGCCGGGTTTATATCGTTTTACCGATTTTGACTTTTTTCCTATTGATGACGAAGGCTTTGGCAACCAAGGCTACAGTCATAATTATCACTTCACACTAGAGACCCACCTGAAATTCTTTTATGTCGAAGGAGGCCAGTTCACGTTTAATGGTGATGACGACTTATGGATTTTTATTAATGGTAAGTTAGCCATCGATCTAGGAGGTGTTCATGGTCGTGAACAAAAGACGGTTCAATTAGATACTATTGCACAAGAGTTAGGCATTGAACCCAACAATACGTATTCATTCGATTTGTTTTTTGCTGAACGACATAGTACTCACTCTGCCTTTCAGTTTGAAACGACCTTTGAACTGCAATGCTTATAAAATAAAATACGGCCTAAAGGCGAGCTTGCTCGGCGGAGAGTATGATCCCGTCCAGTTCGCCAGATTCCTCTAACTTCCCTAAAATCTCGGTCATTTCTTGTATTAAAGACGGCTGACTTTTATGTATGTAATGAAACAAGGGAACTTCTATAATAGGGGCTTTATTAATAATAATTTTTCCCATCAAATCATGCTGTTCCATATATTTTTTAGCATCAAATTCAGGAAATAAAATCACATCAACCCGGCCTTTCAATAAAGCTTGAAACAAACTATCGATACTGTTCAATACTTGCCGAGTAAGGCTCCTAGTTATACGATCAGTTAATTCTACGCCCCGTATAATACCTACTTTTTTCCCGATCAATCCTCCCATACCCGTCACTGCTGGACTTTCTGTGAGAGTCAAGGCCATCGCTTTAAGACGTCCCACGGAGGTTGGTATGCGGACAAGATTAGGAACCTGATTGGCAATGGCCTTCACTCTAATCAACTCTCCATCAACAGTCCCTTGATTAGCTTCCACCAAAGAACGCTTTCCAGGAAATCGAATGAGCAGCATGTCATGACCTAAACGCTGGTAGATGCTTGTCATAACCTTTATTGAAAAATCCATTTGTGCTGTTTCGTGCTCAAACGTGGAAATCCTAACTTGATCGCCAACACTGTACTGAGTACACAGCATTAAGCTAAATAGGCAATAAACAGACAAGCAACGACTGTTATACAGGCTCATTTCTTTCTCCAGTATTGATAACTACTGTTATACACAACAAGTCCTTATTAATGAGCATACCCTAGCTATTGGACCAAACGGCAAATTCATTGCCACTGGGGTCAGTAAAGTGAAAACGACGGCCACCAGGGAAAGGAAAGATTTCTTTTACAATACTGCCTCCAGCAGCCTCTACCTTCTGTTGGCTTTGCGCCAGATCAGCGCTGAACAATACAATAAGGGCGCTGCCGCTGTGGGTTGAGGCTGATAAATCTGCACTATAAAAGCCGCCTTCTAAACCGGCGCTAGTGGCTGAAAATGCGCTGTACTCTGGGCCGTAGTCGGTAAACTGCCAGTTGAAGGCTTGGTTAAAGAAGGCTTTGCTGGCGATAATATCTTTCGCCGGGAACTCTACATAATTGATTTTATCATGCTGGGCATTACGCATTTTATTGTCCTTTATTTTTAACGATTGGTCAGATTTAGTGAACTAACTGTTCCTTCAGACGTCTTAGTCCTATCTGCCTTGTAGTAGCCGACTATACTCAATCTTAGTGGATCGAATTTACCACGGCAATTCCTGACAACAACACTTATTTAACTGTGATTTATATCACTAGCGAGCCTTTAATGAAAGTTTCTTCCACGCCCTTCAACCCAGCGCAATTACTGCTTAAATTGGTATTCAGCCTATTATTGATTTTGTCTTTTAATGCACGCGCCGAGCCTTTGATTTATACCGCTTTTTTCAGTGATCAAGCCCTCTCCGGATATGATACAGTGGCCTATTTTCGAGAAGGAAAACCGGTGAAAGGCAGTGATGATTTCAGCACTGAATATAAGGACGCACAATGGCTATTTAAGAACCAAGCTAACCTAGATGCTTTTTTGCTTTCTCCTGATAGCTACGCGCCTCAATACGGTGGTTATTGCGCTTGGGCTGTCGCTCATGATAATACCGCTAAGGGCGATCCTGAACAGTGGAATATTACCGAGGGTAAGCTGTATTTAAACTACGACGCTAACATTCGTAGCAAGTGGCTTAAAGATAAAGACGCTTTAATTGTTACTGCCGATAAAAAATGGCCCAGCATTTTAGATTAATCGTTCCGATTTATTACTTAACTATTTACCTGTTTAACTATTTACCTGTTTAAAGAGATCCCATTATGAAGTCAAAAATTTCTGTTATTGCTAGCTGGCTTATAGTTGCCTGGATCTGCAAAGTGTTCTTATTTTCTTTGCCGTATAAATTTTCTGGCCACCCCGATACTCAGCACATTTTTGGCACCATTGGTTTATGGATGCAAGATGTTCTGTCGCAGGGCTTAGGCAGCTGGTTTGTTCAAAATGGCGCTTATGCTGTTGGCACGGTCGAACTTCTGGCTTCTGTCGCGTTGCTATCACCTCTCGTCTTCATGCTATTAAAAAAACTGAAGCTAATTAAGCAAGCACCTGCCCGTGAATTGATTCATGGTTTAGGCGGTTTGCTGGCAACCGGTGTTATGACTGGAGCTGCGTTCTTCCATTTAGTAACTCCTTTAGGTATAGAAGTACTGCATAACGGCAAGAGTGATGGCGGTTCTTTGTTTTATGCCGCAGTGTCTATTTTGATTTTGGGCTTAGTATTGGCCGCGATTAATTTACCGCAGTGGCTCTCCGCACGAGACTCTTCAACCAACCTTAAATTTGATTCTGAGCTATAACATGTTTATTCGTATTGCTCAGGTTTGCATCTATATCGTATTTTGCACGCTATTAAGAGCAGGCCCTTGGCGCTACTTCCAACTTAATGCCCGTTATTTCAATCATAATAAAGGCATATTTTCTAAGTTGGATATAGATCAGCTTATTCCGCCTCAATGGCGTTTGCCACAATGGGTTGATCACTCGGGTATTGTGCCAGAAACCTTTCCTGTTTTTTTGAAACCTGAATGGGGACAAAATTCAAAAGGTATTCAACGTGCCGACAGCCTACCTGAGTTCGAACAACTGAGATTATTAAAGCCAAGTTCTAAAGTGCAATATTTGGTTCAACAGGGAGCCAAACAGAGCATCGAGTTTGAGATATTCATTATTCCTGCGGCTAATAGCCACTCCACTGCGAGTATTTCAATTACTCAAGTGAGTAATCTGAGTGATGAAGCGCATCCCATTAATGGTATTTACAACTCAGAAACTCAGTATCACGATATTAGCTCGCAATTTTCTGCTGCACAAAAACAAAGTCTTTATGAAGTATTACGCACAGTCGGTGAGTTTAATATTTCTCGCTTTGCTATTCGGGCAAATTCTGTTGAGAACTTATTAGCCGCGGACTTTAGCATTATCGAAATCAATTTATTTTTCCCAATGCCGCTTATCTTACTGTGTAACAACGTTTCATTGTCGGCAAAGTGGCATTTCATTATTCGTAACATGTGGCTATTGGCTCGTATTACAAAAGCAATGGCTAACGATCAGCCGTATAAAGATATTTTCTTTAAAAAGATGGGATTTTTCTATCAGGTTAAAGATTTCAAACAGAAAGAGATGAACTAATGCAGGGCCTTAAGAAGAAGCTTTACCAATGGATTAGCCAGCGTTATATGGATGGCTGCAGCAGTTATAATGATTTGGCTGTGCGCCGCAATTGCCGTTCGAAAGAACAAGCACGCGCCGTTTTTGCTGATAATAAGGTTCCCCATGCTAAAGGGCTGATTTTCTTAAACCCCTTTGCGGCTATTCGTTTTGCCAAGCAGCACGGTTTTCCGTTAGTGATTAAGCCTAACGTCAGTGGCTTTTCTCGTGGCAGTCATTTTCCGATTAAAACCTATGCCGAACTTTGGAAGGCCATTTTCTTAGCCAAGCTGTGGTGGCCAACAACCGTAGTTGAGCAATATTTATTAGGTAAGAATTACCGTGTCGTTGTCGTGAAAGGCAGCTCTGCTGATGATAAGAGCGGGTCTAATAGTGAGAAGGGCCAGATCATGTCGGTGATCGAGCGTTTTTCTCCTTACGTTCTGGGTGATGGTACACAGAGCATTGAGCAGCTGATTGATGAGGAAAATAGCGTGCGTGATAGCATGAATCTATTCCCCGTCATTCATCCGTTGAGCAAAGGTTCGGTAACGAAGACATTTCTGAAAAAGAACAAATATAGCTTGGCGACGGTTCCGGCCGCGGGTGAAATTGTCACGCTGTTTTACCGCATATCTCTCGCGCCTGGTGGTGTCGTTAGCGTCATTGATCAAGCAACGATTCCACAAGTGAATAAAGATTTATTTATTGATGTGCTGGGGATGTTCGGTGCCAACATTTTAGGCATTGATGTCATCATGAAAGAAGGCATTGATCAGCCTTATACTGAGCAAGATTGCATTTTATTAGAAGTTAATTCACGCCCCTATTTAAAAATGCACGACTACCCGCGCTTCGGTAAAGCAGAAGATTTAACTGGATTTTTTAATCATCTTGAGCAATTCGATATCAGCCAAGCGGACACCTTTTAATGACCAGCGCTTTAATGCCGGATAAAAACGGCTTATTTTTTAAGTTCGCGGGCTTTCATTCATTTTTGATGGGCCTACTGCCCTTTTATATTCCAGTATTATTATGGCAGCAAGGCTATGCTCTCTGGCAATTGAGTTTTTTCATTGCCCTTACCGGCCTAGGTTTCTTATTGACGTTACCGCTGTGGAAGAATCTCTATTGGAATAACCAGTGGAATAAAATAATTCGCACCTCGTTTATTCTAGAGACCCTATTATTTACCACGGTCCTTTTTATCGAAGCGCTGCCTTTAACAGCAAGTTTATCGTTAGTCGCATTATTAAATGGTGCTTACCTTTGCTTTTATTGGACCAGCCAACGCACCCTATTCACTCAGTTAGAAAATGAACAAGAAAATGGAACGGCTACTGGTAACAACTTTGGTAACTTTCAAATTGTAGTCATGGTGCTCTTAAAAGTTGGCATATTACTGTCGGCATTTTTATTAGAGCAAGGCTTTGGGATTGTTTTATTAACGTTGAGCATAATTGTAGCGCTGATAGGTCTACTTTATTTACCGACTCAGGTGCAAACAGAAAATATAGCTAGATTAAATTCAAACAATCACGATATTGCGTTAGATAAACCTACCCGCGCCGTGTTCTATGTGGATGGACTATTTTTATATTTAGAAAGCTATTTCTGGCTACTTTCCTTATACCTAATCGCGCAGCAAGACATCATGCAGCTAGGGTTCATAGTCGTTGGTTTAACATTATTACTCGCTGGTTTATTTTGGTTAATAAAAGGTCGCATTGATGCGACCCCAGCTAATACCATTTTTCAGTTGGCGATTATAGGTTATGTCATTTCATGGCTATTACGCGGATTCATTGGCCTTGGTTCTGAAACCGGTGCTGATTTAACGTCTGCTAGTGAAGAGATAAACTACCCTATTATTTTGTTGATTGCCTTTTTAACCAGTTTCTTTCGTTTGAGTTTTAATAAACGTTTTTTTGATCATGCTAGTATCATTAAAACGAACCTACTTAAGGCCAATTCGTCAGATTCAAATCAAGCGCAGATGATTCAGTATTTATTAGATAAAAGTACCTTGTCACAGATGGGTATTTTAGTTTTTTTCAGTGCATTAGGCATCGCACTGTTCAGTACATCGACGTCCACTTTACTATCAATACCTATGAACATTAATAGCCAGCTTAGCTGGATTTATATGGCGGTAGCGCCATTGGTTTTATTGTATAGTTTTTATTCTCAACCGTTAGAAAATACACAAGGTAGACCATCATGTATAAGGTGATCTTAGGCAGTATTGAAATTTTACATGAGCTGGTACAGCTTATTCAGCAATTGGATGATGATAGCTATCGCTGCCCTCCTCAGCCTTTATTTAATAGTCCTATTGGTAGTCATGTGCGCCATATTTTGGATATTTATCAGGCTTTAATTCTCGAACAGCATAATTTGATTGATTATGATCTACGTCGCCGTGGCAACGACGTCGAGACAAAGCGCGTAGCCGCGTTGAAAGAGCTCATTGAAATCGAAAATTGGTTAATGGCATTAAAAGAAGAACAGTTTTCTGAAGTGAAAATAGTTAAAACAGAAGTTTGCTTATCGCAGCAAGAGAGTATGAATTTCACGTCTACTTTAGGAAGGGAGTTATGCTTTGCGTCTAGCCATGTTACACACCACCTGGCTTTGATTGTTGCTATTGCTAGATCGATGAATATTCAAGTGAACGGCCAGCTGGGTATTGCCCCAGCGACCGCTACTTTTTTACGTCAACAAGCGGCTAAGTAGCCTCTGTTGATTTTGTTTCCCTTACTGTTCGTAACGTAGGTTAGCGGAGAAGTCTTGCTTCTCAGCTTGACCCATGTGAATAGTAAAGGTTTCGTTATCACCGATGGTATCAGACCAAAGATACAGGTAATCCTGCCAAGAACCTGAAGGCCAGCGCTGTAAGTAGTAATCTTGACCATTAACCGTACTGCGATCAACAAAAGCGATTTGATCGCCATTCTTTAGGCAATCGCCATCATCATTCAAGATACGGACACGCAATTTGTTCGACGCATTGTCTTGGTTGGTG
This sequence comes from Oleispira sp., assembly GCA_036960605.1. Lineage (GTDB taxonomy): Bacteria > Pseudomonadota > Gammaproteobacteria > Pseudomonadales > Oceanobacteraceae > Oleispira. The sequence goes on from JBALXI010000022.1 coordinate 39,589, forward strand.
AAAAACGCATAGTTACCACCACCACCGCCTATCCACCAGTTCCAGTAAGATCCTGCACGATCAGCGCCTTGCACTTGTATCCAGTCATCATGACGAATACAGAATGCACGATTCTTTGGATACCAGTTGTCTAGATTCATCACAGTTGCTGGATCGCTTGCGTCGCCCTTCACTGTTAACCAACCGTTGCTATCATTGGCATCGATTTTAACAAACTTACCATTGGCTTTGTTTTGGAACTGCACGCCTTGGTAAGGATTGTTAACCGCACGGAAGCTCTCGGTACGAGTATCTTCTTTAGCATAAGAGAAAGCCGCAATCGGATAGTGATCTGACAATTCTTGGAAGCGGTAGTTACCCGTGCTCCAGTTAGTCGACGTCACATCCAATGACTGGTTATGCCAGTGGCTTGGTTGTGCGTGATTACGCGATACGAAGATGTAATCTAGGTATTCACTGGGTAGATCTGGGTAGTTGTATGCGGCCATACCATTAGATTCAGGATCCCAGCTGGTAGAGAAACCAGCAAAGGCATCAGGCTCGCTGACTTGCAAGGTTTCGATCAAGTCTGGGTATTCAGCCGTGCTTTTAATCACGTTGAAGTCACCGCCCATGAATACGACTTCGTCGGCTGGGATATTATGGCCGGCGATGAAGTTTTGCATTTCAGTGAACTGACTCTTGCGGGTCGCAGCTGGATCATCACAAGCGCCATCTTCTGCTTGAGCGTGTGTGCTGATTAGGTGATATGCCGCGCCGTTTTTATCAACTCGAGCATAAACAAAGCCTTTATTGGACAGGTAATCTGCACCACAGGCGTCTTTATACACGTATTGAATTTGTTCTGTAATAGGCCAGCGGCTAACGATTGCTACACCACCATCTTCTGGTGATAGGTCCGCATACGCGCCTAGTGTTGCATCCCAGCCGCTCTTAGAACGACCCATTACCGGAGTTTGGTATGGGTAGTCTGCTTTTAAGCCATTCATCAGTGTGGTTGCAGGGCCGTTATCAAACAGCTCTTGCAATAAAATGGCATCTTGGCCTTTTACGACTTCTGACTGTGGAATCATTACCGCTCGGTTTTCATGACTCCAATCACCCGCAAACAGCTCTGGCAGCATGTAAACGTTATAGGCTAATAGACGAAAGTCATCAGCATAGGCTAGGCCGGAAGTTTCTACAGGTACTGTGGGGGCTGGTATTTCAGCAGGTACCGTAGTGGTTGGTGTATCGGACATGGCGAAAACCATTCCGGATCCCATTGTCGCGCTTATCGCGAGACACAAGGTCGCTTTGATATTCATAGTTGATCCCATTTTGACAGTTTTATAGTTATTTTTATGATTACGATTCTTTAATGATCGCTTATCAAAATCAGTGTCCCTACCAATTAATATGAATTCTAATAGAGCCCAGAAATTAACCATAGGCCAGCTTAGGCCAATGCTCGGCAAGGGAATTTTTGCTTTATTTGATCACTCGACTATATCCGCCAATCATTACCCTTGTATGACATAACAAAGTTCACGACGATGATTTTTTCTGCTGGTTGCGAAACTCTTTCGGCGACAGCCCCGTGCGAGACTTGAATGCTCGGCTGAAGGAGCTTGCATTGGAGTAGCTTAATAGAAAACTGATTTCACAAATCGAGTTCTTTTTTGCGGTCAACATGTTTACTGCATGACGATAACGTTCATCATCGATCAGTTGTTGATAGCGCGTGCCTTCGATAGCCAAGCTGCGTTTGAATGAACTTAAACTTAATCCCAAGTATTTTGCAGTAATCTCAGCCGTGGGTAAATTACTGCCGAAATTTTCATTAAGGTATGACAAAACTTTCTTACTAATCGGCGCCGTATTTTCTTTTTTATGCACCAGTTTCTTGGATTTGGTTAACATTAATTTTTGCATGCCAACATCCGGTAGATGAACAGGCAAGTTCAATACCGACATATCTAAAATGATCTGATTGCATTCTTGTCCCATAAAAACAGGGCAATTTAATATGCGTTCATATTCTTGCTGCAAATTTGAATTATTTTCATGACGTAATTTTACTGATTTAAAGACAATGTCTTTACGGTGCCGAGAGCCTACTAAAAATTGTCCCATATGAAAGATGGAAGCAATATTATGATCAACAAAATTGGCTTCTTCATGAGGTTTTAAAGACGATACGGCCAGCGTATAAATAAAATTATTGCCTTCGATGCGATAGCGCGCATCGAAAGCTTCATTCATTAATGGGCTATATTCCACCACGAGTTTATAGCATTCTAATAGCGTCTGACTATTCATCCAGACGATGCCTAAAATGCCATAATCTGATGGGTGTGTATCGACACCCACTCTCAACGCAAATAAGGGTTCGTTGAGTGATTGAATCACTCCCTGCCACAATCTGTTAATTTCAATAATATCAATACGTAAGTCTTTACTCCGGTTCCTCTGGCTCGCGGATTCATCAAACAGCTTATTATAGAGCTCGGTAAAATTTCTTCCCCTTGCTTCATATGCCTGTTTAATCATCTGGATATACAGCTGTGAAACCGTAAATTGCATTAAGCCTCCACTTTCATACATTGAATAATCGTTTTGCTAGTATGCGGCAAACACAGAACTGCAAGCAATACATTTGAGCCGATTGGGTAAGTCAAAGAACGGTATGGATAATTTTTGTAGAAAATAATTTGGTAAGGTTCAAGCTCTCATAATAAGGCCAAGGACCGGCAAATAAATAATAATAAGAGTCATACATGAATATAATAAAATACGGCGGTCTACTGACTGCATTAATGTACTCAACGTTCTCGCACGCTTCTCTCAATGAGTCATCACCTTGGATCGACTTCACGGGCTCCGATCAAATATCGGATCTTGTCAGTGCCCAAGATGATCGTGGTAGCGGTAAAGCCTCGCCACTCTGTCAGTACTATCGTGGTGACAATACGGATTACACGGCCTCTCATGGGCTGGGATTTTTAAAACAAAAGGATGATGGCAGTTATGGCTGTTATGGCAGCGTAGAAACCAATAAGATTTATTGGCATAACGGTAATCCTTGGGGCACGTCGTATTTCAGTGTATTACCAAAGTCTGCTCTTTCAGGTGCTGAAAGCCGCTGGACTGAATTTAGTGAAGATGATTTTGGTCGTTATGTTGAAGCTACGTTTGAAGATGGCATCAATGCTCCAGTCTGCTCCGTTCAGCATCACATTGATGAATATGAAAAGTACGCTGACTTTCATGGTCTAGGTTACGTTAAGTGGGACGCGCCTAATAAAGCGTATCGCTGTATTGCCAGTTTTGAAGGTAAGTTAATTTGGCAGCCTAACGGCAATCCGATGCAGTTTTCGAGCTTTAATGTTTTAAAAGCAGAAGAGCCTGAAGTATTAGCAGATGTTCCTAATGATACTGCTCGTCGTTGGACCTATCGCAGCTTAGGTAAACCTAATAGCCAAGGTTTCACCATTTCAAATAGCCCTGATTATGAACCCGGTACCGGTTCTTTTTCTGTGGGTCTTTGGTTTTATGTGGATAACTTGAACGGCATTAAAAAAATTGCTCGCAAAGGTAATGCGGATAGCCAAGCGACAGGCTGGAGCTTGTTCATGAACGGCAATAAAATGTATTTCCGTACTCGCTCACCTGACTTTAATTCAGATCAAGTCGCTCATATTAGCAACCCCGGTTGGCATCATTTTGTCGGTGTGGTTGACGCTGATAAAGATCGTTTATTCGCTTACCTAGATGGCTCACCTACTTTAGTTGATGAAGGTGAATGGTCTGGACGAATCCCTGCCAATAGCAATATAACCAGCAGCCAAAGTCTTAAATTAACTGAAAGCTTTGCAGGGAATATCGCGACCGACTTACGTCTTTATAAACGCGCACTTAGCTGGCAAGAAGCTAAAACTTTAGCCCAAGTACATAAGCTACCTGACAATAGCATCAGTGCTGAAGAAATCGCTAATGGCACTTTCCAAATTACTGAGAACTCAGGCCAAGTTCACGACCTTCTGCAATGGCAGTTAGGCGATGGTATGGAGTCCTTCATCACTGACCGTCAGCATACTTATACTGATGGTGGTAAATATAAGCTCAACCTAACCTTGATCGATAACCAAGATAAGGTTTATCAGCAACACTTGTCTGTAACGCCGTACTTAGCGCAATCTTCCCATATCGTGAATAGCGCTATCTTCCGTCAAAACGATTTAGGCTATGCCTGCTTCCGTATTCCTGCCATTGTTAAAATTGGTAATGGCGATTTATTGGCCTTTGCTGAAGCCCGTACTGAAAGCTGTGCCGATCATCATCATAAAATTGATATGGTGATGAAGCGTAGCTTTGATAATGGCCGTACTTGGGAAGACTTCACTCTCTTGGGAGAGAACGGTAATTTTGAAGTTCAAAACATCGCCCCTGTTTATGATGCTATCGCAGATCGTACCGTTATTCTTTATAACTATCAGGCCGGTAATAGCACCACAGAAAAAGCGGCGCGTTTGCACATAATGCGAATGACAGACGATGGTGGTGACAGCTGGACACCGATGAAAGACATTACCAATCAGGTAACTAACCGTCGTGCAGGCTGGCTTTATTATACCGATGATGCAGGCAACAAACTTTACGACGCACCTTATGCCTGGGGCAGTAGTACCGCGACGTTAGGTCATGCGATCCAATTAGAGAATGGCCCACATCCTGGTCGCTTAATGTTTATCAGCTATTACAGCTATGGTGGTGGTAGTAATAACTACTCAATATATAGTGATGATCATGGTGAGAGCTTTAGCTTTAGCGATGGCATGCCAACGTATGTTGATGGTGCTGGCAGTAATGTAGTTGCCGGCAATAAACTAAACGAAGCGACGGGAATTGAACTTGCTAATGGCTGGATTCTATCCAGCGCCCGTGATTCTCTTAATGATACCAGTGCACCAGGACCGTATCGCCACCATACCCTTAGCCGTGATGGTGGTAGTACTTGGGGTAAAACGATCAAAGAGAAGCAGCTTGAAGACCCAAAAGTTCTAGAAGGTTATTTTGATGGTATCGCTGGTATCGCCTCAGGATTATTACGCGTCAGCGAGCAAGGTAAACAGGACATTAATCGTATTATCTATTCGGCGCCAGCCGCAGGGTGGCAGCGTGATCAACTGCAATTAAAAATGAGCTACGACGAGGGAAATACTTGGCCAATCGCGAAGACGCTTACCTGGGGCGGTGCTGCTTATTCTGATTTAGTGCTACAAGATGATCGTCGAGTTGGTTTGGTTTATGAGATTCCTGAGCAATACTTTGGTATTTCTACCGATACCATGGATGAAATTCGTTATGTTAATTTCTCTATGGATTGGTTAACCGATAGCAACGAAGACAGCACATCAACGGCTTCTGTTGCGGTTCCTATTGATTATGATCACGAGCTGCTAGCCGACATAACTGAGTTTAACGGCAGTAACGGTTTAGACCTTGGCCACAATGATGACTGGAACCCTGATGCTGAAAACTTCACCCTGAGCTATCGCTTTAAAGCCGATGCAAGCAATGGCAGCTGGATGCATCATGTGAATAAGTCTTCTCGAGTCGACTCAGCAGGTCGTGGTTGGATAGTTTTTCACGGTGATGGCAACATCAACTTTCGCGTACGTGGCGATACCGATAATCAAGGCACTATGATCAGCTTGCCATTAACGACTCTGGATAAATGGCATCATGTGGCGGTAAGTATCAATCGCAGCACAGATGAAATTCGTTTATATGTTGATGGCCGCATGATAAAAGCCAGCATTGCCCATCAAGGTAATGTTATTTCTGCTGGCACTGAAAGCTTAAATATTGGGCGCCATCATGAAGACAGTGGCCACCAGTTTGTCGGTAAAATAAAAGACGTTCGTATCTTTAATCGCGCTGTCGGTTCTAAATCTATTCGTGCTATTACCGGTAATATGGATGAGCAAGTCTGGATTCATTAAGTAATTTTCTATCACTTATTTGAAAAGCTAAATTAAGTTGTTTATCTAAAACAACTGTTATTATTAATCCCGAATTCCGCAAAGCCTGCTGAATTCGGTTTTCTTAATTAACCGACAAAACATTTATTTTTTCTAACAGGGTATGACTGATCCAAGGGGACAACCCTATTCCTACTTCACGCTGCAAGACTTCAGCAGGCATTAAATGCTGCAGTGCGAACATTTTAACGCCCTCTATCTTAAATTCACTCTCGTTATTGATTGCCATAATGGTTAAGCCTTGCTGACTTTTCACTAACGTTAACGCGAGATCTTCTTGCTTAACATGAAAAGAACTGTGCTGAGCAAGCTGCGGAACGGCCTGCAGTAATAACGGTCTTTTTTCACAATCCAAACGGTCTATCCAGGGTTGTGTTAATAACTCGGAAAAGTCTGTGGGTTTTATTTTTTCTATCTTTGCTAGTGCCCAACTGTCTGGTATTAATAACGCATAACTTTGAGTTTCAACTACGACAAAATGAGCGATAGAATATTTACTATTACTTTTAACGAGGTTTCGACTACCAATAATTAAATCGCAATCATCTTCTTCATTGGATAAAACAAATTCATACTCAGGTAATTGTTGCATCAACTGTTGCAGGATTTTTGAGACCGTTTCACTGCGTAGCTGCTGGCTATAACCTATGCGCAGAACAATACGTTTGTCGCCTTTATAATCTTGCTCTAACTGCTGAGCCGATAATAATAATTGCTTGGCGCGTAAATAAAAATCTTCGCCTTGCTGGGTTAAGCTCACGCCTTTTTTACTGCGCACGAGCAGGCGAAAATCGAATTCGCCCTCTAGCTGATTAATCGCATGTGAAATAGACGGTTGGGCTATATGGCAAAATTCTGCGGCAGCACTGATGCTGCCTTTTTCTACGGCACTGACAAAATAACGTAGGCTGCGTAAATCCATAGATACCTCTTATTTTTCTGTAAGGTTAATATTCATACTGAGGGAACTTTGCTATTTTTTTAGCAACAATTTCATCATGGGCAGGCACGATCACTAGCGCTGGATTTTTGAGCGACAGGTTATGTATTTTTTCAATAACGTCATCGTTCATCTCTCTCGACCAATCGACTGGGGAGATAAGATCAACGATGCTTGGACGGGGTTTATTTTCTTTTATGCCTTCAATTACCCAACTGCTGTCGCCGATAAAAAAGAGCTGTCGTCCAGAATCTAAGTTAACGAATAGGCCGACCTGCCCTTCGCTATGGCCGGATAAATCAACCAAGATTAAGCGCCCATCCTGATAGATATCCAATGTTTGCTCAAAACCAAAATACTCTTGCTTTGAAAGTGCTAGCTCTGACCATTGGGCATTCTCTAATAGCTCTGGCAAAAATGCCGGACGATGAGCACGGTGCTGCGCTTGATCTAAGCCTTGGGGTTGGACCCAAACAGGCGTATTAGGAAAGTCAGGCAAGCCGCCGGTATGATCCCAATGCAGGTGACTCAAGATAATGGCACTGACATGCTGTTCGCTTAAACCTTGCGCCTGCATTTGATCTAATGCCGGATTCACATTCTCGTATGCAAACAACTGACGCTGCCACCAGCTATTATGAGCAAAAGCTTGATCGATTTGGCGGCCTAAACCGGTATCAAACAGCAGGTTGCCTTCAGGATGCTCTATCAATAAAGAACCATGGAGTAGCTTACGTATTTTAGTCCATGAGCCACCCTCAACGACCAATGCTTCTGGTGAACCTGCTGATTGCGCCGTATGGATGAGTGATATGCGAAAAGGAGCCTGAGTGGTGCTCTCGGCCTGCACAGAGGCTGACATCAATGGCAGGAATGCCGTAGAGAGCAATAGAATGGAAGCAGTGGTTAGCTTAGCTAATAGGGCGTAATGGCTCATGGTCTTACCTAATATGTTAAGAGATCCTTAGCATATCCCGTGCTTAAGCATAGATAAAATATACTTTATATTCATCATTTAAACAATTTAACTATACTAAAAACCATGGGCTCCCGCGACCGCAGCAGCAATTGCGAGCAGGCTTAAACTTAATAGAGTGACATGCATAATATGGAGTTTACGAAAAGCGGCATCACTATCCCGCTCTGCGAGGCGATGAAACAGCTTATGTAAGAACAACGGTTCGAATACAAATAAAACTAAACTGAAGATAAACCAAATGGCGGTCATTAAATGCAGCCACCAAAACTGAGGATCGAGATAGCGCGACCAAGCGTTTAAATAATCCAGCATCCATAACCCTGACAAGCCCGTTAACACAGTGGTTATCTTAGCCTGCCAAGCAAAGTTTCCTTCTAAACGTTCGAATAATTGTAAGCGATTTTCATCACTGTCTAATGCTCTTAAAGAGGGGATTAAAACGGTGGTTACAAATGCAACACCGCCGATCCACATTACCACGGCGACAATATGCAGCGCTCTGGCGAGCACAAATTGGTCAAAAGATTCCATCGAGATCACTTATACTTTAAATGAGTAGTTAAATCTTAATGTAGTCGTTTGAGACCAAGTTGCGCTGATGTGAATCAAGGTTGCTAGCAATAGACTGCAAACGTTCAGCCTTTAACGATAAAGGCGCTCTGCCCAAACAGTTAACCCTGAAGCGACACTACCAAAGTGATCGCCATCGACGACGTCAACATCGCCAATTTTTTCTTTAATTGCTTGTCGAATAACCGGAGATTGACCTGAGCCACCGGTAACATAAACTAAGTCTGGTTTGCAGCCTGCTTGCTGAATCGCTTCATCCATTAAGGCCGCCATTTTTTCTATCGGCCTTTGTACCGCTTCCGCTAACATGTCACGCGTAATCGTGTCGTTTAAGCCTTTTTCGATAAAACCAAGATCCACTAAATGCTCTTGCTTACTTGATAGTTCGATTTTGCATTGCTCAGAGCTGCGTACCAAATGATGATTTTGTTTTTCATCACGCAGTTTTACAAAACGCTTTATTAATTCAGGCGCGGCGCTATCACGTACTAACTGATCTAGATAAAGCTCAGTTTGCAGGTTATTGAAGTTACTTTGCGCGCTAATATCGTTGGTTGCGACCGCATCCCAAAACGTTTTGGTTGATACTGGCTTACCATTTTTTAGATCACTGCCCATACCAAATAACGGCATTAAACAACTGCCTGCTAGCTGTATATCTAAATCGTTACCGCCGACTCGCTCACCACTGTGGCCGATAAAGTCTTGCTGGCGCTGTTCTTTATTTTTGTGGTTAGGACCCATACGAACCATCGCGCAATCGGTGGTACCACCACCGATATCAACGACTAACACCGTCTTATCTTCCGTTAAGTCGGCTTCGAAGTTCAATCCGGCGGCAATCGGTTCAAACAAAAACTCGACCGATTTGAAACCCGCACGTTTAGCAGCTGCGGTTAAAATATCAATCGCTTGCTTATTACTTTTCTCAGCGTTCAAACCTTGAAAGTTTACTGGTCGGCCAATCACTGTATGTTCAATCGATTGTCCTTCTTTTGAATTTAGGCCAAGCGCTGTCGCACTCTTTTCTGCCTGTGCTTTTACGTTTTGCATCATCGCCGTCACAATGTCTTCAAAAAAGAAAACTTGTTCAGGGCGTAAACCACTGGCGCCTAAAAACGACTTCGGCGATTTAACGAAATACCCTTCTTCAGGGAATTCGTAATATTCTTCAAACGCTGCACGACCGAAGAATAAGCTTTGCTCACTCGGGTCTAAACCTTCTTGCGTACGTATACGGCGTGCTTGTAACAAAGAGTTAGCGCGCAACTCCAAAAATTCCTGTTTCATCTCTGTAGGCTGAATTGATAAACCAACTTGCTCACAAATGAGTTCACGTTCAAGAGCATAGAGAGTAGAAGGCATGAATGCCTTACCCTGCTCCAATGCTAATAACTGAACCTTTGAAGAGGATGTAGCGTTGGGAGAAATAATTCCCATAGCACAATTGGATGTGCCGTAATCAAAACCAGAAAACATGTAAAACCTGTAACAAAAATTTAATAAGGCACGATCAATAAATCAGATAGGCCGAGTAAGCTGCTAGTGCAGACAATAAAATAAACAAAAAACCACTCATTCGATGCAGTAATGAAATGGGAATGCGCTGTAATAAGGTACGCCCAGCCCAAACGGCCATCACGGAAGTTGCGACGAGCGCCAGCGTGGAACCGAACCACACAGGTATTGGCTCACCTTGGCTGCTTAGAGCCACTACCGCAAGCTGAGTTTTATCGCCCAGCTCTGCCAGAGTAATCAAGGCAAAAGTGGATAATAGAATATGCCGCTGGCTTTTGACCTGCAGGTCTTCATCCGTTATTTCTTCATCATCCGCATTGGCTAACAACGCATGAAGTCCAAAGCCTAAAAATAATAGGCTAACGATAATCGCAATGCCTAATTCAGGAACCCAGCCCGCAATGGCTGTGCCAAATATCACCGCGATACTGTTCAGTAATATAAACGCCAGTATCGAACCGGCTAAAACAGGTAGCGCACGATACCGAACAGCCAATGCCATGCAGACGAGTTGGCTTTTATCGCCAATCTCTGCGGCAAATACCAATAAAAAACTAGTCAACCAATCCATATTGATCTCTTAATATGTCAACAATTTCAGCTTTTGGATTATCAGATAAGATAATTTTTTCACCGATGACTTTTTCAGCAATACTTAAATAGGTCTTGGATAAATCCATCAGAACACTGGCAGGTAATTCGTTTTCACGTGCAAGTTCTGCACGTTCACCCATGCGGTCTTTATTCAATAAAATATCGGCATCTTCGAAGTGATTCAGTAGGAATTGGCGGAAACCTTCTTTCGAGTTTTCAACAATTCGGCCTTCGCGATATTCAGCGCCGTCCCAAATACGTGACGAGTCTGGGGTACCGACTTCATCCATGTAGATCAGTTTTTCATTACCGGCGGCATCATTGACGTAGCCAAATTCGAACTTGGTATCAACAAAGACCTGGTCCAGTTCCGCTAAGGCATTAGAGATAACGCCAAAGCCTTCTTCTAATAATTTTTCGTATTGCGGAATATCAGAAACTTTAGTGAAGTTAAAGGCTTCGAAGTTATCAGAAATATTGGCACGGGTAATGTTCACATCATCAACCGCGGGAACACCTGGAATACCTTCTAAAATGCCCTTAGTCGATGGCGTAATTAATAGCTCAGGCAGCTTCTGGTCTTTTTTCAGACCTTCTGGCATTTGAATGCCGCAAAAGTCACGTTCGCCTTTGCTATAAGCACGCCACATCGAACCGGTAATGTACTGACGACAAATGGCTTCGATCATCACTGGGCGGGCTTTCTGCACAATCCAGACGAAAGGATGTGGAATATCAAGGATATGGCTATCGGCTAGGCCTTGCTCACGGAATAAACGAAACCAGTGGTTAGAGATGGCATTCAATGCCGCGCCCTTACCCGGAACGCCCTTCATGCCGCCTTCACCGTGCCAGATGCAATCGAATGCAGAGATACGATCGCTTATCACCATAATGGCTAACGGTGCGTCAGCGGCGACATCGTAGCCCTTTTCTGCGATTAGGCGTTTACTATCAGCCTCGGTTAACCAGTAAACCGAGCGTACCTTGCCGCTATGGACAGGCTTATCGGTGCGGATAGGTAGGTCGTCATTTACCGCTAATATTTGATCTGCAAGACTCATAATTAAGGCCTCTCGCTGGTTAAGCGCTAACAAATTGGAAATAGGAGATTTATGCGCGCGGATTCTACCAGATTGGCCGCGCGCTAGCACTTGCCAATTGTATTCGCGATCAAGGGCAGCGCGTTCCGTCAGTTCACAGCCGGCTGCGCAGGCGCTGAATTCCATCCTGCACAGAATGGCGTAATTTCTCTTCGTCCAAACCGACGATGTCTCCGTCAACGATGACTCGTCGGCCGTTAACAAAACTGTGTTTCACCATCACCGGTTCACCACATAATAACGGCGCTTGTTCTACGCTATGCAGGCCTTGATAACGATAATGACTGATGTCATACAGCACGATATCGCAAGCCTTACCGATGGCAATAGTTCCGATATCATCCAGCCCCAACATAGTGGCCGCGTTACTGCTGCCCCAATCTAGGCACTGCGATAACTCAGTGGCTGATGCCCCATGCACTCCCCGTTGTAGCAACCAAGCTAGGTTGAGTTCCTGAATCATCGAGGCGCTCTCAGCCGAAGCAGAGCCATCGACACCGACAGTAATACGCATCCCTGCTTGTTGCATTGTCGTGACGGGGGCGATGCCGCTACCCAAACGTAAATTGGAGGTCGGGCAATGACTGATACTCGTACCTGTGGCCGCAAGTTTAGCAATATCGGCTGCGTTGGCTTTTACTAGGTGAGCAAACCAAACATCACTCCCTAGCCACTCGACTGACTCAGCATACTCTACTGCGGTCATGCCATATTCTTTTTGCGCCTGAATTTCATCGAACCCCACTTCCAGTAAATGGGAGTGCAGCTTTAAATCATGGGCACGGGCAAAGCGGGCTAGCTGGCGCAAATCGTCAGGGCTTGAAGAGTGCATTAAACTAGTGGGGGCCACGACCAAACGGCGCATGGCATTACTCCCGGCCTGGTGATAGCGCTTAAGACTGTATTCCAGCCCAGAGATCATCTGCTCGATACTTTCAGGAACAATACCAGCGCTGGCTAACCCTCGATGACTGCCTACGGTGGTAGCACCACCACGACATAACAGTAACCGCACACCCAATGTATCGGCAGCGGCCCATAGCGCGTCTTCTAGTTCTGGTGTACTTGCTGCGTGGTAAAGATAATGGTGATCACAGCAGGTCGTCGCGCCAGAGCGCAATAACTCTGATAGACCTATCATCGCGGCGTCGTACATTAATTCAGCATCAATATGGGGCCAAAAACGAAACGGTACACTCGCTAACCACTCCCCTAGCTCAGCATTGAGTCCTGCCGGTACGCCCTTCAGTACAGACTGGGCTAAATGGTGGTGAGTATTGATGAGACCCGGGTAGATGACGCAGTCGCGAGCATCGATAAGTTGTTCATCAAACGTGGCAGACAATCTAGTGCCGATTTCTAAGATAGTACCATCGACAATACGCAGAGAATCCGCAGAGGGGTGGCCAGCAATAGCACGAGCATTTTGTATAACATAGTTCATTTAGAGTACTCCGAAGCATCAGCGCCGCACTGCTATTACAGTCCAGCGGAACATGAGCAATGCCCTGAGGACACGTTAAATAACGTAAACCCCTGACCGCTTCTACTCAGCGAGCGGGCATTATGGCAGTAAAACGTCGGTAAATTCCAGCAACGTAAACAAGAATATCTAAGAAAAAAATGAACCTTATTTTTTATGCACCATAGGAAAACACAAAAATATAACGCTGCACTTATTTGTGACAAAACAACCTATTTCCAGTTCACTAAAACCGTTAACAAGCGAGTAATAGCAAGACTTTTCACAAGTTGGCACAGCTGTTGCTATTTCTATTTCGCACCATACAATCCGTCGTTTGCATATGTTTGCAACGACACATTGAGTAGAAGCGGCCAGGTATTTCTATAACAGAATTACCCGGGCATTGCTCACGAATGATCCATTCAGCGATAGCGAGTGGGCCTACGTGACGATGTATTTTACCGCCACTTAGCCACCGCCTAGAAAAACCCGCTGAAGCGATCGTTCTCAACCCTGCAATGGAGAGAAACGATGACATTTAGAAAACTGTTAACAAAAACCCTCGTCTGCTCAAGTCTGACCCTTAGCTGTATTAGCCCAAGTTTCGCTGCTGGCGATGCCCTGGAAAAAGTGACCTTTCAGCTTGATTGGCTGCCCGGCGGGAACAAGGCCCCAGTCTATGTCGGCCAACAACTGGGTTACTTTCGTGACGTCGGCTTAGAAGTCGACATTTCACCTGGGCGCGGCTCTACCGATGCCATTACTAAACTGGCTACCGGCACGTCCGATATTGGGATGGCCGACATATCCGCCCTAATGGCAGCCAAGGCAAAATCCGCTGTGCCCGTTGTCGCGATCATGTCTATATTTTCCCAGGCCCCTCATGTCTTCTTTACCCTAAAAAGCAGCGGTATCGACAGCGTCGACGATGTTAAAGGCAAAACCATCGCCACCTCGCCGTTCACCTCCTCTAACGTATTCCTGCCATTGCTACTGGCTAAGTACCAGCTTGATGAAGGTGATATCACACTGCTCAAGGCCGACGCCGCCGCTCTCGCGCCCATGCTCATCACCGGCCGCAGTGATGTGATTATCGCTTGGCTGAGCGACGTTCAAAAATACCAAGCTATGGCCAAGAAAGTCGGTAAAGAACTTAATGTCATCCCTTGGCACGACGCGGGTCTCAAAATGTATTCCACTGCCCTAGTCGCCAGTGAGCGCTTTTTGAATGAACGTCCGGCGACTGCAAAACGTTTTACCGCAGCCTTCAAAAAAGCACTTGAATACACCTGGGCACACCCAGAGAAAGCCGCTGCCATGCTGAATAAAGCCGTGCCCGAAGTGAATAGCCGCATCGCCGCCGACAGCATCACGTCACTCACCCCACTGATCTATAACGAATCTAGTCATACTCATGGTTTGGGTATTTTCGCCGCCGATCGCTTGGAGGATACCTGGAACAGCGTCGCCACTGCCCAACAGCTCGACCACAAGAGTCTGCAAGCCGAATCCGCCATCAGCCGCGACTTTTTACCGGAGCAATGAGATGACAGTTCACGTCGAATTTAACAATATTAGCCACAGCTATATCACTGACAGCGGTGAGCCGCTGCAGGTACTGGACGATGTCAGTTTCTCTATCGATAAAGGCGAATTCGTTGCCGTATTAGGCCCCTCTGGTTGCGGGAAATCGACCTTGCTACGACTGCTGACAGGTCTATTCCAACCGACAATCGGCGAGGTCTCTATTTACGGCAATACCGTCATCGAGCCTCAAGACGGTATTGGCATCGTCTTTCAAAAGCCGACGCTACTGCCCTGGCTCAACGTGGTGGATAATGTTCTGTTTCCTATTCGGCACAAACATGGCTGGGTTTCTCGAGAGTCACGCGAGCAAGCATTAGCACTATTAAAAATGGCGGGACTGGAGGATTTCTCCAAGCATATGCCTGATCAATTGTCTGGGGGTATGCAACAGCGGGTCGGCATCGTACGTGCGTTATTGTTGGAACCGGAAATTCTGATTATGGATGAACCCTTCAGCGCACTGGATGCATTGAGTCGTGAAGAGATGGGCTTTGAACTGTTATCGCTATGGCATAAAAAACCCAAGACGGTGCTGTTTATTACCCACTCAATTTCGGAAGCGGTATTGCTGGCAGATAAGGTTTTGGTACTCAGCTCGCGACCCGCGCGTATTGCCGAAACCATCACCATCGATATGCCCCGACCGCGCAATACCGAGAGTATTCACCACCCAAACTTTAACCAATATACCCAGGCCATACGCGAGCTGATTTACCAGCCCGCCTGAATACTGATGAGAAATATTATGACAACGTTATTCTGGCTGCGACTGCGGCAGAAAATAATGCCGGTTTTGTGCCTGCTGATGCTGCTGCCATTATGGGAGCTAATTTGCTGGGGCTTTGCCATTCCCGATTTTGTATTGCCCTCCCCTTCGGCGATTGGCAAAGCCTTCGTCAACGTTTCTGCCGAACGTTGGTTAGGCCATCTCAGTGCTACTCTCAGTATTGCCATATCGGGGTTTCTGCTATCACTGATCATCAGTATTCCACTGGCTATGCTGATGGTGCGATTCGAATTTTTTTCGAAGACTCTGTACCCGCTATTGATTGTTATTCAATCCACTCCGGTGATTGCAATTGCACCGATGTTGATCGTGATGTTTGGCGCGGGCTTCGCACCACGTCTGACGATTACGACGCTCATCACCTTCTTTCCACTGGTAATTTCGGCGACTACGGGTATGCGGAGTACTCCGCCAGAATTGATAGAGCTGTCGAAATCACTGAAGGCACCGCGCTATAAAGAAATCCTACAGATTCGTTTACCCTATGCGGTACCCCATATTTTTAACGGTATGAAAATAGCGATCACACTGTCGATCATTGGCGCGGTGGTCGCAGAATTTGTCTCGGCGGAACGCGGCCTAGGTTACTTCGTGCAATTTTCGATGTCTTTTTTTGAAATCCCACAAGCCTTTGCTGCCCTCATCTTTTTATCGCTCACGAGCCTAGTACTATTTCGCGCCATCAGCCTGCTGCAGAGTTGGCTGTTTGCCTGGAGCTTACCCAAGACTTAACATTTAACCTTTTACCACCCATAGGAGTAGAAGCGGCAGGTCCAAGCTTGGACCAGGCATTGCTCCCTGATACAACAAACGTTGTTTAGGAGAACACATGACTACCCCAAAAACGGATAGTAATTACCAGCTCGACGAGCTTAATTTCGAAACGACTCTCGGCGCCTATGGTGATGAGATCGATGCCGAAATTCCACTGATTGACGTTTCCGATTTTGATCTGCGCCGGGATGAAATTCGAGATCAGCTATGGACTGCCGCTATTGAGGTTGGCTTTTTTCAGCTTAAAAACCATAGCATTCCACAGCCAAAGATCGACAATGCTTTTGAATGCTCGCAAGCATTTTTTCAACAGCCGCTCAATGTTAAGCAGCAATACCCACTTAAATCTAAGCTCAACGCGGGCTGGGAATATAAGGCCCAGGTACGTCCATCCACAGGTACCGCCGATGAGAAGGAGTCCTACCAAATTAGCCTACCCCATATGGAAGGACTCTGGCCTGAGCAGACGCAGCCAGAATTCAAACCGACTATGCTGGACTTTGAGTGGCAGTGTTGGCAACTGGGTATGAAGGTACTGTCCTGCTTTGCCGAGAAACTGGGTTTCGAGCATGATTTTTTTACCCGTGCCCACGATCGCACACAGGCAGATTACCAAAATACTCTACGACTTCTGCACTATCTACCGATAAAAGAGGACGCTGCACTGGACCAAAATAGCTGGCGCGCGGGTGCCCATACTGACTTTGACTGCCTGACAATGGTATTCCAAAAAGAAGGGCAAGGTGGCCTGCAGGCCTGCGCGGGTAAAGACGCTCGCAACGGAGTTCTGCAATGGGCTGACGTGAAACCGATTGCCGGCGTTATCACATGCAATATCGGCGACATGTTAATGCGCTGGAGCGACGATCAGTTGAAGTCTACTTTGCACCGGGTCTGTATGCCAAAACCAGACGAGCCCAAAAAGTCTCGTTACTCACTGGCTTATTTCTGCCAAGCCAACAAGTCCGCCATTATTCAGGGACCTGAGAAACGTTATGATCCGATCTCTGCGGAGGATTATTTACGCCTGCGCATTGAGGCGAATTTTTCAAAAGGGCCGACCGACTAGTATGTCAGTAAGCTCGATAAACAGAGATGTTGAGAAGGCGATACTGTTGATGGTTAGCGGGGACATGTAAAAGTATATTCAACAATGCTGCGTCGTCGCATCGTTGAATATTAAAAGGCGAATCTCATTTGAGGTTCGCTTTTTTGTCAGAGGGCTAATGACTGAGCCCACAACTTTCATCACCTAAATTTTCCTACCTGCAGGTTCGACTAAAAAATTTTCGCAACCACAGACTCAGGTAACTTAGGCATGACACTGCGCAAAATAGCCCAAGGCCAGCTTGGCACGACAATATCAGACTTGCCTTTTTCAATCGCGTTCGCCATCGTTCTCGCCGCTTTATCAGCATCGATTACAAAAGGAAATTTATCGATATTGTCATCAATTTCTGTGCGAATAAAACCTGGGTGAATCACCGTTACTTTAATATCTTTTTTACGATATAACTCAGTACCCACAGCTTGCAGATAATTAGTTAATGCGGCTTTTGAAGCCGAATACGCCGCACTACCAGGAATACCTCTAAACGCAGAGAAAGAAGACATCCCGACTATTTGACCAAAACCTTGCTCGCGGAAAATAGCCACGGCGGCGTCAACCGTCGCGATCGCACCAAAAAGATTGGTTTGTAATATGCTTTTATCAATCGAAAGATCACCACTGCCGGTACGACGAACACCGGTAATGCCCGCATTAGCGATCACGATATCAAGATTACCCAGGCTGGATTTAATTTCGCTCAATACCGTAGGCACAGTTTCTAAATCATTCACATCCAAGGCTGAAGTAATGACCTTAATATTGCTGAATTTTTCAGATAATGTATTTTTAAGAGATTCCAATTTTTCAATGCGACGTGCACATAACGCAATATTATAGCCACGACTAGCAAACTCATGGGCTAAGGCTGCTCCGATACCGGAAGAAGCTCCTGTAATTACTACACTCTTTGTCATGTTGAAAAGTCCCAAATTAATAGATGATCTATTTTTATTTATCGTTATAAGTATTGAATTTATCTTCGGTGATCATACTTATGATGTAAAGAGACGAATTAGCCAATTACAAGGCTGATACTGTCACTATCAACCTTCACAGAACTTGGTAAACCTTCCTAGATTTTAGTCTGCGTTGACGGCGCGCCCTTCAGCCCAGCCTCTTAGCCCTTCCATGCGTTCTGACATCGTTACTGATAGCGGCTGCGTTCGTTGTATTTCGTTCATAAGAACTTCTGTATCCATATCCTTTGCATTGGCTTCGCTTTTAACCGAGTGCCAAGCAGATACAATGGCTTGCTCTAATTCTGCACCCGAAAATCCGTCGCTGATTTCAGCAAGCACGGACAAATCAAATTGCTCGGGTATTAGGCCTCGCTTTTTCAAATGGATTTCTAAAATGGCTTCGCGTACTTCTACGCTGGGTAAATCGACAAAAAAGATTTCATCAAGGCGCCCCTTTCGCATTAGTTCAGGCGGAAGCACATGAATATTATTGGCCGTTGCCACAACAAATACTTTTTTGCCATGCTCTGCCATCCAAGTTAATAACGTCCCGAGCAAGCGCTGACTCACGCCACCATCATTGCTATCTTGGCTCACCCCTTTTTCAATTTCATCGATCCAGACAATACAAGGTGACATCGTTTCTGCAAGCTTAAGTGCTTCACGTAAATTACGTTCCGTTTCACCAAAAAATTTATTATAGAGCGCGCCAAAATCTAAGCGCAATAAGGGTAAACCCCAAGACCCCGCTACCGCTTTCGCCGCTAAACTTTTACCACTGCCCTGAACACCAAATAGCATCATCCCTTTTGGGCGCATATCATTTTCGGCGGTCAAAAATGCTTCGCGTCGTTGCTCAAGCCATGCCTTCATATTACTGAGACCCGCAACTTCACCAAAGCGAGCGGTATCTGACTCGAAGCTCATGACACCTTCCATATCCAGTAATTCCATTTTGGCTTTACTGACCTCAGGTATGTCATCTTGAGAAATAGCTCCATCATCAACAATGAGCCCTTTAACCAACCGTCGCGCATCTGAAATTGTTAAGCCACGCAGGTTAGCAACAACTTGCTGCAGTGTCTCTGAGTCGGTTTTAACTCTGCTGCCACTATTTTTTGCGTACTCTCGAGCTTCTTCTTTCACCATCGATAACAGCTGAGCTTCATCCGGCAACTGTAATTTAAAGTGCACAGAATAACGCTGCAGCTCTGCTGGTGCTTCAATTTGGTGACTGAGTAATATGAGTGTTTTTCCATGCTTCTGGTGTTGAATAGCAATGTCTTTTAATAATCGAACAACCAGGGGTTCATCCAAAAAAGGATGTAGATCGCAGAATAAAAACATACCACCATGTTCACGTGCTTTGATGTTCTTAAGAGCATCCACTGCTTTACTGGTACTTTCACCATTAACATCTTCACCAAAACTTAAGCGTCGTAAACCGTCACTAACCGTCCACTGCTGAACGGCCACCCCCCGCTTTATACCGACTCGTGTCAGCAACTCTAATACCCGAGCTTCTTCGTAAGATTCAATCAATATCAAAGGAATATTACGGTCAAGCATCAGACCTAAGTCGTGTAAATCCTGCATAAACATCCTTATTTTTAAATTGGGCTCGTTCAATTATTCACATTATGGCTGCTACCTTAATGGTTTTAATCTCTTTTGCAAAACAGAGCCATAATTCACCTCTAGCAGTCCAATACGTAGAGTCCTAATTTGTAAGCGAGTATGTAATAATATCGTTTCCTATTTTAGTTACTAAGCGATTATGGCAAACGACTCAAGTATTGACCCTATCTCACAAGCGTACAGCATCAAAGCCATCGGTTTGGTGCATTCCTGCTTTAAAGAGAAGTTTGCCATTCCGCGCCAGCCTGCCTTAGCGCCCGCAGCGAAAGGTGAGATTGAACTGTTCCCTCCCTATAACGATCCGCTGGCGATTGAAGGCTTAACAGAGGTGAGCCACCTATGGATCAATTTTATTTTTCACCAAGCTATGCCAAAAGAGGATGAGGTTCGCTTACGGGTGCGCCCGCCTCGTTTAGGCGGCAATAAAAAAATCGGTGTATTTGCCACACGAGCGACTCATAGACCTAATCCCATCGGCCTTTCTGTCGTCAAGCTCGACGGTATTAAAAACGGTCGCTTGCAGATCTCGGGCATCGACTTATTAGATGGCACCCCCATCATTGATATCAAACCTTATGTACCTTATGCCGATGCTTTGCCGAATGCAGCCAATGCAATCGCCAGTGATAGCCCAGAGCTAAGTCTGATTGAATTTGACCCAGAGGCAATGGCTGCCGCTAAAGCACACGGTGAACGTTTAGCGCAACCGGTGAAAGAGTTGGTCGAACAGATGCTAGCTCAAGATCCTAAACCGGCTTATCAAAAACCGGATCCTGAGCGTATCTATGGCGTTAAGATTTGGGACTTAGAAGTGAAGTGGCGCTATATAAAAGAAGCTAGCTTAATAATTACTTCCGTTACGCTTGCCTAGATTTTATAAAAATCTCATTAAAGATAAATATTATTACTTACTTTAATTTATAAGCGCGCTGCTGAAATGAAGTTAGACCCTTCGCCTTAAAACGCGGTTCTTCTTCTATAATATCCGCTTCTTCTATTAGTTGAATCGGATAAGTACCGCCATACAAGGCTTCGACTTCTTTGCTCGATACTGCAAAAGGGGGGCCGCTAGCAATTGTCTGATCATAATCTAGTGTGATCAATAACTGTGACGCGTATTGAGTGATTTTGGCTAAGTGACTTGCATAATCTAAACGCATTTCTTGCGGTAGCGCAATCAATGCGGCTCTGTCATAAACCAAAGCAACATCACCTAAGTCAGCTTGCGTGAGGGCAAAGAAATCACCCGCAAAAACCTGTAAATTTTTAGCCTGATACAGTTTGCCTCCCTGCCATTCGCTGACAGCAGGCTTGATATTTAATACTTCAAAGATCGCTTGAACGGCAATCTCACTCAACTCAACCGCCACTACCGAATAGTCTTGTGATAATAAATAATTAATATCTAACGTTTTTCCACATAGAGGAACAAAGATTGTTTGCTGATCTTTTAACTGTCCATTCACCTTAAATAACTCAAGATTACGCTTCAGTAACGGATGGACATAATTAAGATGAAAACCTATTTGGTTAATGTCCCATTTGTTGCGCCAGAAAGTGTGTTCCAAGTCTCAACCCCGTATAATTTGTCTAATACTATCGTTTCTAAAATAATTAAAGAATACGCTGTTACGCCTCCCCAAGCCAATGAATTCGGGCCTTAAACTATTGATAAATTAATTATTCTGTTTTAGAAGCCATAAGTTATTAGCGGTTATTAAGCTAACTGCTTAACTATGAACACTGGTTAAAAAAATTGGAGTTTCTGTATGCCTGCGTTTAATAAAACATTGCTGACGATCATATCAGTATCACTATTATTTGGTTGCTCTGCACTTGAAGACGATGATGACTCTGCTGCAAAAGTAAGCATGTCAGGCAAGGTTGCTGATGGCTATCTTGCAAGTGCAAAAGTATGTCTTGATCTAAATAGTAATAAAGTTTGTGACGAAGGCGAACCCTCGACAACGTCAACCACGGGCGGAGAATTCACCCTTGATGGTGTGACTCAAGCACAACTTGATAGCGCGCCTCTATTAGTTGAAGTCGTTGTCGGCGAAACCATTGACGAAGATTATCCAAGCACTACCATTGACAAAAAATTCACCCTAACAGCTCCTGCTGGTTACGCATTCATTAGTCCTTTGACGACAATGGTACAAAGCGAAATTGAAGATGGCGGCCTTAGCCCTGAAGAGGCAGAAGGTTCGGTCCAAGCTAAGCTAGGCACGACTTTAGATCTTGAAGCAGATTATGTCGCCGGTTCTGGTGGTACTGTCAATGCAGATGAGTTTGAGCGCTTACATAAGATTGCTCAAGTTACCGTGGTTGTATTACAAAACAATATCGAGCTGGTAGAAGAAGTACTCGCCGGGGCCGATGTTTCTTTTGAAGATTTAGTCGGTTTAATCGTTGCGCAAGTATTGGATGCGCTAGAAACCATTAGCACTGAAGTAACCTCTGCAGGAGAGAACTTTGATCCTGATACTGTAGCCGACAGCGACGCCGTGGATGCTGCAAACGTTGACGCAGCAACCATTGAAGACGATATTGCAGAGCGTGAGGCTGCTCGTGAAACTGTAGCAGCGAATATTGCATCACTGTTTGATAGTGGCGAAAGCATTCATATTTTTGATGCCGATTCAGATAATGGCGCATTCCTTTTTGGCTATGAGACCATCACCAAAACTGCCGATGGTATCGTGAATTTCTTATTCACCCAATACAGCCCAACCAGCGATACCTGGGTTGCTCAAACTGAAGAGGGACAAAGTGATAATAATGAGCAAATTTGCATATTGGAAAATAGTGCCTTCACCTGTACCGCTGAAGATACTGAGAGTGTGACCATTGAAAATAATGCTGTGGTTATAAAGCTAGGGGACTTTGATAGTACCCGTACAGAGATTACTGGCGTCAGTGTAGATCTAACCGGTAAGCGTATTCAAACATTCTTAGAAGAAGACTTCCAACGTGTTATCAACCCAATAGCGGCGTTCACCACAGGAGCCGTTGGCTACAAACTCTCCTTTGAGCGTACTCAAGCTATGCACGCATTATTTAAAGCAAATGTCACCGCTATTACAGAGTGCTGGCAAGACGGTGGAGACTCACAAGCCATAGAAGCTGGCCAGCCTTTTAGTCCAACCGATGTTTGGTGTAATAATGCCTTCATCCGTACCGGCGATGGTGATCACAGCACCGATGGTGATGCTGCAACCAGTTTAGACGATATTATTTCAGCCACCGCGGTGGTGAACCCTAGCAATGCTGAAAGTATTAAAGGAACAACCTTATATGGTCGTGATTTTGAAATCATGGCTGAGTTTGTCACCGGTGGTACCGCTAACTTTTATATTGTTAAGCATGAATTAGACCTGCCATCTTCAATTGAAGGTAAGGTTGTAGGCAGCTGGCAACAGCAAACGATTGAAGGCAAGACGTTATTAACCTTTATGCTGCCGCCTGTATTAGCTGAGCTGGGCGATCTTGATTCTGATGAACGATCTCAGTTCTTCACCGTAGAAGATGGCTTTGTACGCCGTGGTGGTGTCCAACCTGCGGGCATCGAATCCAAAGAAGAATGGGTTATCAACGATACCGCGCGTGACCAAGTACTAACGGCTTTTGACTATGATTTATTAGTTGATCTTGTTGCTTGCTCTACAGGTAATGTCGACTTTGATCCTGATAATTTAGCGGAAGCACCGGGTGCTACGGCGGCTGAGCTTGTTACTGCTGCAACCAACTGTTCAGATGTAGACTTTGGTGCAACAGAGTTAGTCGATACGACGCTCGTCACTGACTTTGGTTTCTTAAACTTTAAAGCCGCGGGTGCAGGTGTCTTCTTAGGTGAAGTTGGCGACGATGCAAATGCAGTGCTTGATTTTACTTGGACAGTTAATAGTGATGGCCATGTTGTCGTTAATGCTCAGGCTACAGAAGGGGCTGCTACTATACATTTACGCTTAACATTGGCTAAAGTAGCTGCCAATTCGCGTCAAATAAGTCTAGTAACCTTTGGTCAGGAAGCGGCTACGGCGGCAGAATTGAATACCATCAAGGGGAATATCTTTGGTGAAGTATGGGGAATTAATTAACCCAGCGGTATTCTTTGTCTAAAACGAAAGCCTGCTATGTGCAGGCTTTTTTTGTTTTTGTTCTTTATATTAATTCTATGTTACAGATAGTTTGTTATTATCAACGCTAACTTAAGTTTAAGAATAATAAAATGGATCATTGGATATTTGAATACGAGTCTGCCATTCGCCTAAGCTGTTTTTTTGGCATCTTTGCATTGATGGCGCTATTAGAAACTAGATTCCCTCGCCTAGCGTATAACGTTAAGCCAATACGGGGGATTCGTTGGTTGAATAATATCTCACTCGCCATTATCGCATCGATTATTACCAGAATAATTTTACCCATAAGTCTTATTAGCTTCGCTATATACTGCCAGACTGCCGCTCTCGGGCTCTTTAATCAAGACGTATTTGCACATTCAAATAGCATTTTAATTTTTATTATCAGTTTGATTTTATTTGATTTCATTATCTATTGGCAGCACAGAATATTCCATAAGATACCCATCCTATGGCGCTTACATAAAGTCCACCATAGTGATAAAGCCTTTGATGTGTCGACAGGAATACGATTCCACCCATTAGAAATTTTAGTTTCGATTGCAATTAAGTTTTCAGTCGTTTGGGTTTTTGGCCTACCCGCTGAAAGTATTATTGTATTTGAAGTTATGTTAAACGCGCTCGCCTTGTTTAACCACAGCAATGTTAAAATCCCACTAGCCATAGATTATTACCTGCGAATGTTGGTCGTGACTCCCGACATGCATAGAGTTCATCATTCTCAAATTCCGACGGAGACCAACAGTAATTATGGCTTCAACATTAGCTTATGGGATCGAATTTTTGGCAGCTATCAAGATCAACCGAGTTTAGGGCATGATAATATCGAGATTGGCCTTAAGGATTTCATCGACTCCGATGAACCGAAGCATCTAATAACGATGCTAACAATGCCGTTCAAATCCTCGACAAAATAAATGTTACTGAGCGGATTTATCCGCCGTAATAATAGCGTAACGTAAAATATCATTTCGACTCGCCCAGGCTAGAAACTTAGCGGTAATATCATACTTCAACCACGCCAGTCTGGATGTTGATTTCAAGCGCCCTTCGCCTTTTTTAAACTCAGCTAGCCAGTCACTAAAGGGAGTAAATACCTGCTCACTAACATCTCGAATACTAATATGTTCAAAACCCACAGCAGACAATTCATTTTCATAAGTATTCAAGGTCACTATATTTTCTTGAGGAATTCGCGAAAGAAAGAGCATTATGCGTAAAATAATACGCTGCAGTAAAGATGATGGGCTATCAGATAAAAGTATGTCAGTAAGACCTATACGACCTGACTTACTTAATTGCTGATAACTAGAGGTAAGGAATTGTATTCGTGACGGAAAGTGATAAGCACAATCTAAAGCCAGTATTTTATTAATGTCAGCGTTTGAATGGGAAAGTACTTTCTTACCCATATCAGTAACACTGCCATAACTTATTTGCTTTGCGGCTGCGCTGAAACCAAATTCATCTAATCTTTTTTTCGCTAACCTAGTCTGCGACTCTGAATAATTAACTCCTTGAATAGAATTAACCTGATATTTCTGTAGCCAAAGTAATAGCTGATCACCACAACCAAATCCTACATCAAAAACATTACTCGTATCATCTAGCTGAACCGCTATCGCGAGTTCGTCTGCTAATGCGCCGCAAGCCGAAGAATAATCATGATGGGATTGCCAATAACCGAGATTACCCCAATGTTGATTTTCAGAATTTAAAAGCTCTTCAGATAAGTCATGAAACTCTTGAGACACAATAATTACGCCAAAATTTTATAAATATTAATTAAAAACCATAGCATAATCACTTTAGAATATCTTCGTTAGTCTCTTATATAAGATGCTAACGAAAAAAGCCTGCAAGTGCAGGCTTCTTTTTTAACTCAGATTATTTTTAACTGAGGCTTTAACAGCAGCGATTAAAACTTATAACCCACACCCGCCATTACAACGATCGGATCAATTTCAACCGTTTCATCAGCCGCTTTCAGCTCAGTATCAATATCCATGTACCAAACACCTACGTTAGCCATCAACTTATCATCGATATCGTAGTTAATACCCGCAGATACCGACAAACCAAAGCTATCGCTTAATGGACCCGCTGCATCACCTTTAACAGCACCGGCTTCATCAAAGAACAACGTCATATTCAAACCAGCACCAATGTATGGCTGGAAAGCAGAAGCACTGTCCATTGGATAATATTGTGCAGAAAGTGTGGGTGGTAGCTGCTTAGTTGTCGCGATACGATCGCCGTCAACTTCAATTGAATGTTTAAAAGGGGTTGCCGCTAGCAGTTCAATACCAATTTGCGGTGTAACCATATACGTCCCAGTTAACCCTAACTGAGTATCACTTTTGACTTTAACATCACCAAAGCCGGAATCATCTTTTGGCGCGACGTGAATAACCCCTGCTTTTACCATGATGTCGCCCGCTTCATATGCCATCACTTGTGATGAGCCTAATACAGCGATACTTGTTGCTAATAATGTAGATACCAGTTTCATAAGAACGTCCTTAATGTGTGTAATAACAATATGCACACATTATCAGGCGAATTCTGACTAATCACTTTGACCTACATCAATAAATAACCCTAGCGTTACCCAGGGCTATTTTAAAAGCTGACTTACATCAAGTTTTCTATTACGGCTATTAAATTAAGCACCTGCTGGCGGAGCCGTTTGAGCAAAAACATCGTAGCTACGAGCTGCATTTAATAGCGCTTGTAAATTATCCAAGCCATCGATATTGATTCGCTTACGGAACAAACCCCAATCTAAGAAACATGCTAAGCGTAATTCTCCATCGGTAAACGGGGCTTGTGAAGAATACTCTTGCTGATTAAAGTACTGTAAACCACTTAATACCCGTTCGCGATGACGCTCTAAATAACTGCCTTCGGTTGGCAAAATTTTATCTTTTAATTCTAAAAAGAATAAATTAACCGCAGCGTCTAGAACCGTATTCACATTGCTAAACAAGTTAAAGTCATTAGCACTTTTGAAAAAAGTTTGACCCGACTGCTCACGTAAATACATCAAGATACTAGCCGAATCAGTAAGTTCTACTTCTTCATTATTTAGAGTATCGGTTAAAAAAGGGACTTTTTTAGTGGGCGATAACTTACCACTTTCAACGATATCCGTTTCAATGAACTCACACTCCAAAGCTCCCTTCGCCTGCCCTTCTAATAAGGCAATACGACAATGGCGAACGAAAGGTGATGTATAACTACCGTATAATTTCATAGTAAGTTCCTTCTAACGTTTAATTTACTGAGTCTACTTGTTTTCAACAGAAGCATTCATGCTGAGAGCCATCGCTTCTGCGATTTTAATACCATCAATCGCCGCCGACATAATACCACCCGCATAACCCGCACCTTCGCCGGCTGGGTATAGCCCTTGAGTATTAATACTCTCAAACTTATCATCGCGTTTAATACTAATCGGAGCGGAAGTTCGTGTCTCGACGCCGGTTAATAATGCGTCCTCTTTGGCAAAACCTTTTATCTTACGGTTAAATGCAGGAATCGCTTCACGAATCGCGTCTACCGCAAACTTTGGCAGAGCTTTAGAAAGATCAACTAATTTTATACCCGGCTTAAACGACGGCTTCACACTGCCTAAGCTGTCCAAATCTTTTTTACTGGAGTCGATGCCTTTTAAGAAATCACCGACGGTCTGTGCGGGTGCGTCATAATCTGAACCACCCAACACATACGCGCTTTTTTCTAACTGGCGCTGTAATTCAATACCGGCTAAGGGTCCACCCGGATAATCGCTAGGATCAATGCCGACGACGACGGCACTGTTGGCGTTACGTTCATTACGCGAGTATTGGCTCATGCCATTGGTTACAACGCAAAACTCTTCCGAAGTGGCCGCGACTACTGTTCCCCCTGGGCACATGCAAAAGCTATATACCGAACGACCATTTTTACAATGGTGAACCAGTTTATAATCAGCTGCGCCGAGTATTTCGTTGCCTGCATTATGGCCAAAGCGTGCCGCATCGATGGTGGACTGTTCATGCTCAATACGGAAACCAATAGAGAAAGGTTTCGCCTCGATATAAACACCTTGGTTGAATAACATTTCGAAGGTATCACGAGCACTGTGCCCAATAGCAAAAGCGATGTGATTGGACTTCAGTTTTTCACCGGTCGATAGTGTTAGGCCGGTAATCTGCTGGCGCGCTTCATCACCTTCGCCTATTTTTTCTAATTCGATATCATCAACACGGCTGCTAAAACGAATTTCTCCGCCTAAGCGAATAATCTCCGCACGCATTTTTTCGACCATGGATACCAATTTAAAAGTACCGATATGCGGCTTACTGACGTACATGATTTCATCGGGCGCACCCGACGCCACAAACTCAGTTAAGACTTTACGGCCATATTGCTTTGGATCTTTTACTTGGCTATACAGCTTTCCGTCTGAGAAAGTGCCTGCGCCGCCTTCACCAAACTGTACGTTGGATTCGGTATTGAGTATTTTCTGACGCCAGAAACCAAAGGTATCTTTAGTGCGTTCGCGTACTTCTTTTCCGCGATCTAGAATAATCGGGTTGTAACCCATTTGCGCTAGGGTTAAGCCCGCTAATAAACCACAAGGGCCAAAGCCTACAACAATAGGACGCTCGGTTAGCTCTACAGGCGCTTGAGCGACAAAGTGATAATCAAGATCAGGGGTTTGCTTTATCAGCTGATCATCGGCGAATTTTATTAACAATTCGGCTTCTAACGCTGCGGATACGTCGACATCAAGGGTGTAAATAAGGGAAATATTGCTCTTTTTGCGCGCATCGTAACCACGACGGAACATATTGAAGCTGATCATTTGATCGGAAGTGATCTCTAACGTAGTTAGAACCGTTTGAGCCAGTGCTTGATCATCGTGATCTAGGGGTAATTTGATGTTACTGAGACGAATCATGGAAATGCCTTTACAAGAGGTTACTTAGCTATAGTAAAGGCGGCATTTTACGGTATTTTTCGCTCTATTTATAGACATTGATCAGATCTTATTGCGCGAGTATCACGGCTGTATTTTACGTGACCTACCGTTCTTGTTAGCTTGTATTTTGAACAAAAAAAATGAGGGCCGAAGCCCCCACTTTAAATCACTGATTACTCAGTATTTTTACTGCATTAAAATGACCAACGCCATCATTAAGCTGCTTTAAAGCAGTATACCGCTAGCTTGTTGCCATCAGGGTCACGCGTATATGCGGCATAGGCATTTTCTGCCCAGTCACGCGCACCCGGTGCACCTTCGTCTGGGCAACCCGCCGCTAAAGCAGCTGCGTGAAATGCATCAACTGCATCGCGGCTAGGCGCTTCAAAGCTAATCATAACACCGTTACCAACCGTGGCTGGCTCGCCGTTAAGAGGCTTCAAAACAAAAAATGAGAGTGCGTCGTCGCCCCAGATCGAGCCATTTTCGCCCAAGTCCGTGATGCGCTTTAAGCCTAACTTGGCTAAAACATCATCGTAGAATGCGCGTGATTGATTTAAATCGTTAGTACCGACTGTTGTATGAGTGAATATGCTCATTGATGTTCTCCGTAAATTAAGATGAATACTTATTTATCGATGCGGCTGAATTGCCACAACCATTTCGATAGAGACATCTTATAGTTTTACCATCAGAAGATAATACGCATAATTATCAAATTACTTTTACACTACCGTAACAATAGAAATTCATTAATTAAAGCAAATGCTCAGCCAAATAATCGACGAATAAGCGAATTCTGGGAGACAAATGCCTATTTTGCGGATAAACCGCCCAGACACCCTCCTCGGGCTCTCTATATTTATCGAGCAAAGTTATTAGCTCGCCGCTGGCTATATGATCTTGCACATAATAATCAGGCAGCTGCACTATCCCTAAACCTTTCAATGCGGCATCGACTAGACCATAACCGCTGTTATAACGTATTCGTCCTTTTACTCGAATGTTCTTTTCTTTGCCTGCTTCTTTAAAGTGCCAATAATCTAAAGTACCTAATAAGCAGCTGTGTTGACTCAATTCGGATAAGGAATGCGGAATGCCTTGTTTATCTAGATAGTCTGGTGATGCGCAAATGAAGTTGGTTCTGCTACCCAGCTTTTTAGCCATCATGGAAGAGTCGCTTAACTTACCCACCCGAATGGCCAGATCATAGCCGTCCTCTACCAAGCTAACTTGCTGATTGTTTAAAAATACCGAAACTTCAATGTCGCCATATTGTTTCATAAAGTCATTTACTAAAGGTAAAACCTGTTGCTCGCCATAAGTGACAGGAGCTGTCAGTTTTATTTTTCCCTGGGGTTTTGATTGAAAATTTGTGACGGCACGTTCGGCGGCATCTAAACCATCCAATACTCCACGACAGTGCTGATAAAAAATACGCCCCTCTTCGGTTAACGAGACTTTACGAGTGGTGCGATATAATAATTTAATATTGAGACGCTTTTCAAGCGCACTGATTTGGCGGCTAACTTGAGCCGTTGAAATGTCCATTTTTTTAGCGGCGAGTGTAAAACTCTCGTTTTCTGCCACGTTAACGAATTCGCTAATACCTTCCCACTGCATGATTAATACCTATACGTAAAAATTACTCGCACCCAGCCTAGAATTACAATCATCATAGCAATTATGAGCATATCAAGCACTCGACTATACCCTACAGGGCTCAGCCTGCTCGACTCAAGGTATTACTACTAGCAATTATTACTACGGTGTAATGGTAATTTTCGTAACGCCCATATTATCTCAACTCATCAAGGCACCTATACTAGACTCAAATATAAGAGCACACAGTGCTCTACAGAAATAATTCAGTAGAGCGTTTTAGATAATAATGACAGTAGAGGTTCTCTGTGATCGTTCGAGATAAGCCCAATCCCTTTCAATTATTTTTCATTTTACGCGGCTCTATCGTGCCGCTTATTTATCCACAAATTATATTTGTTACGCTATTAGGTACCGCGGTAGCCGCTGGCCACTATTTTTATCCCGCCATATTTCCAAGTTTTAGCTTACCGCCGTTAGCCTTATTAGGCATCGCGCTATCACTCTTTCTCGGATTTAGAAATAATGCCAGTTATGACCGGTGGTGGGAGGCGCGTAAAAAATGGGGACAGCTATTGATTGATTCTCGCAGCCTATCCCGTCAAATCACAGGTTATGTTGATGGCGAAGCCGAGGGGGGCGCTGCTGCTCAACGCCGTATGATTTATCTTACGATTGCTTTTAATCATGCCCTTAGGCATCAACTTAGAGGGACTGATCCTTGGCATGATATTGAAAAATATCTTGAGCCAGATGACATGAATGCGTTGTCTCAATCACGTAATGTACCCGATGCTTTACTGCGCCTGATGAGCAAAAAACTGGGTAACTGCCGCCACAAACATTTATTGTCTGAGTTTTTAATTCAAACTCTCGACGATCGAATCACCTCAATGGCAGAAGTGCAGGCTTCGTGTGAACGCATTCAAAATACGCCCCTACCGTTTGCCTATATGCTGTTGGTGCAGCGTACTGCCTATTTGTATTGTTTTATTTTGCCTTTTGGAATCGTTTCTTCTCAAGGATTTATCACGCCTTTATTTTGCGCCATCGTTGCTTATACCTTTTTTGGTTTAGATGCGCTGAGTGAAGAATTACAAGATCCTTTTGGCACCGCTCCCAATGATCTGGCCTTGAGTGCGATGTCGCGGGCGACAGAAATTAATTTATTAGAGATTTTGGGAGAAACAGAGCTCCCTGACCCTATTGAGCCGATAAACCATCGCCTTGAATAAGGCTAATCTTTCCAGCCACCCGAATACATCATGTGGCTGGTTGTTATATTAAATCGTATAAAAGTAAGGCACACGTACTTATAAAAGATGAGTGCCTACTAGCAAATAACTATGGCGTATTTAATGACTAACCAAAGCTTGCGGCTTTTAGATAAGCTGAGCGTTGCTGTACTTTTGCTAAGTAAGCCAAGGTCTTTGCCTGGTCCTTCAATAAGCCAATACTGCCTGCGATTTCTAACATGCTCGTCATCATAATATCAGCGGCGCTGAATTCAGCACCGGCGAAATACTCACGTTCCACCAAAATGGATTCTATGTAAGTAAAATCAAGTGCGACTTCTTTGGCGATATAACCATCCATCGGTTGGTCGCCACTACGGGTTTCCATGCCCATGAATAATTTACACATCACTGGTAATGCTAAAGAGCCTTCAGCAAAGTGCGACCATTCTAAGTATTGATAATATTCTTCGGTGCCCGCTGCAGGGCGCAATTTACTTTCGCTTCCTGACGCTAAGCGGTCTTTGTCTAAAATGTATTCCATGATTGTGCTGGATTCACACAAGGTCACTTTATTATCAGAGCCGTCATCAACAATCACCGGCGCTTTACTCAACGGGTGAACAGCTTTCAAACTTGCGGGTGCCAGATGTGTTTGCGCATCACGTTGATGGTCAATTCGCTGATAAGGCATTTCCAGTTCTTCTAATAACCATAAAACACGCTTAGAACGAGACTGATTTAAATGATGTACTGTTAACATAATAATTACTCTTCAATATTGGTGGTTATTTACAGCGTATCTGGACCTACTCGCATTACCAGCTTGCCAAAGTTTTTACCTTCTAATAAACCGATAAAAGATTCAACCGTATTTTCCAACCCTGTCACTAGGTCTTCACGATATTTTATTTTTCCATCTTTTAACCACTGCGACATATCTTGGCTAAATTCATCATAGCGATGACCATAATCGTCAAACACAATAAAGCCCTGCATTTTAATGCGTTTCACCAATAGATTTCCCATCAGGGCAAACATGCGATCTGGCCCTGGTGGCAATTCAGTCGCATTGTATTGTGAAATCATTCCACATAAAGGAATACGGGCGCAGGAATTTAATAACGGTAATACCGCATCAAATACTTTGCCGCCGACATTTTCAAAATAGACATCGATACCGCCGTCGCAGGCTTCTGCTAGCTGCGCGGCCAAGTTTTCAGATTTATGATCCAGGCAAATATCAAAGCCTAGCTCTTCTACGGCGGAACGACACTTCTCTTCGCCACCGGCAATACCCACGACTTTACAACCTTTTAGCTTGGCGATTTGGCCAACCAAGCTACCCACAGCTCCGGTCGCGGCAGCCACAACAACGGTTTCGCCGGCTTTTGGTTGGCCAATGTCTAATAGACCCATATAGGCAGTCAAACCAGGCATACCCATGACGCCTAAGGCATACGAAGGCTGCTGTGGTTCTTGGCCTAGCTTTAATAAATCGATGCCATCGGAAATGGCATAATCTTGCCAACCCGAAAACGAAACCACCCACTCCCCGACTCCGTAGTCAGGATGGTTAGATTCTTCAACACGACACACCGCGCCCCCTACCATTACGCCATCAATGGCGACAGGTTCGGCATACGATTTCGCATCGTTCATACGTCCGCGCATGTAAGGATCAAGGGATAAGAAAACCGTGCGTAATAAAAGCTGCCCTTGTTTAGGGGTCGGTCTTTTACTTTCAACAAAGTTAAAATTACTTAATACCGGCACACCGATTGGACGAGAAGCCAAAGTCCATTGACGGTTAAACTCTTTGTTTTGCTGATTCATTGTCGTCATCATGATTTCTTATCCCAAGACTGAATTAAAGTGCAGCCATTAATATTTCACGGCTTACTTCAGGTGTAATGGCATTGTGCTCACCTAATGTGACCATACCGTGTTGTGTTAACTTTTCGATTAAGCCATCGATGTCTGATTCGCCCAAATCAACCTGTGATAAGCGCGTAGGCACTTCCATTAACTCAAAGAACTGTTCCGTTAATTCGATCGCACGATTAATACGCGTCTCTTCATCACCGTCAGTAACATTCCAAACACGTTCAGCGTATTGCAACAATTTTTCACGCTTGGCATCGCGACAAACTTTCATGACTGCGGGTAAAACAATTGATAAAGTACGCGCGTGATCAATACCATGGCCACCGGTTAGTTCATGACCAATCATGTGCGTTGCCCAATCTTGAGGAACACCTGCGCCGATTAAGCCATTAAGTGCCATGGTCGCCGCCCACATGATATTGCCACGAATTTCTAAATCATTAGTCGTCTCAGCGGCCAAGGCTTTTGGCCCTTCTTCGATCAGTGTTAATAATAGGCCTTCTGCAAAACGATCTTGAACCTTACCGTTTACGCTGTAAGTCAAATACTGCTCCATAGTATGAACAAAGGCATCAACGACGCCGTTGCTGATTTGACGGTCGGACAGAGATAACGTTACTGCTGGATCAAGTACGGCAAATAATGGGCGAACTAATGGGCTAGCAAACGGTAGTTTATTACCATTACGCGTCACTACCGCACCAGTATTCGACTCAGAACCTGTTGCTGGAAGAGTCAATACGCAGGCTAGTGGTAATGCTTTTTCAATACGGGCTTGCTTGCTGACGATATCCCAAGCATCTTCACCTTCGTATAACGCGGCAGCGGCAATAAATTTTTAGCTAAAATCGCCAGCGATTGGAATAAGCCCAATGGTTTGTTT
>JBALXI010000023.1:0-71238 GCA_036960605.1 Oleispira sp.
ATGTTCCCGTCGTAGCTCAGCATACGGGCGCTGATAGTGCGTCCGTTCTTTATGATGCACTGGAAGCGGCAACAGCCCGAGGTACCGATATCTTAATCGCAGATACTGCAGGTCGTTTGCATACCAAAGACAACCTCATGGGCGAGCTGGAAAAAGTCGTTCGTGTGATGAAAAAAATTGATCCTGAAGCGCCTCACGAAGTGATGTTGGTATTGGACGCAGGCACAGGCCAGAATGCGATTAATCAGGCCGTTCAGTTCCAAAAATCAGTGGGCGTTACTGGTTTAACGCTGACTAAATTAGACGGTACGGCGAAAGGCGGGGTGATCTTCGCCCTGGCTAAGCAACTTGCCTTACCAGTGCGCTTTATCGGTATAGGCGAAGGCATTAATGATTTGCGTCCGTTTGATGCCAATGACTTTACCCGAGCGTTGTTTAATAAAGAGAACTTATAAATAATAAATTGATTGCTCCAGCTTTCGCACATTGATCAGCGAAGGCGTAGCCAGCGTTCAGTTTTAATCTGTAGCAAGGAGTACGTGCTTTGCCAATGGTTCGTTTTGATCGTGTCAGCAAGCGTTATTCGTCAGGTAAAGAAGCGCTTAGCGGGGTTAGCTTTGAGCTAGCCCGTGGTGAAATGGCTTTTCTAACGGGTCATTCGGGGGCGGGCAAAAGTACCTTGCTCAAACTCATGATGCGTATGGAAGTACCTACTCGCGGCGAAGTCGTTGTCGATGGCAGCAACTTATCACGTTTGCGTGAAGGTCTTGTGCCTTATCATAGACGTAAAGTCGGCGTCGTTTTTCAAAATCACCAGTTACTCTTTGATCGCTCCGTTTTCGAGAACGTTGCTCTGCCGTTATTAATTGCCGGCACCTCGTTAAAAGAAACGGGCCGTCGTGTGCGCGCTGCGCTAGATAAAGTCGGCTTGCTAGGCAAAGAAAAACTCAATCCTATTCAGCTATCGGGTGGCGAACAACAACGTATTGGCATTGCTCGTGCGGTGGTGAATAAGCCTGCGCTATTAATTGCCGATGAACCGACCGGTAACCTAGACCCAGAATTGTCTGCTGAAATAATGAACCTGTTTAGTAATTTTCAACAAGTGGGCGTCACCGTTTTAATCGCGACTCACGATATTGCTCTAGTAGAACGTATGAATAAGCGCCGTTTGATCTTACAAGATGGCCAAATGATTGCGGGCCAGAACATCACTAGCGGAGTGGCTCATGTCTGAGAAAGTACCCAATCAGCACGGTGCTTCGGCGGCGAAACTGGGGGCGAGTGATAAGTTCAGTGCCTATTTCCGTAATCATCAAATGGTGGCGGTGGAGTCGTTAGTCAAATTACTCTCCACTCCGGCGTCGAGTCTATTAACCTGGCTGGTCATCGCGATTGCTCTCACCTTGCCGGGTGCGCTTTATATGGCGGTTAATAATTTGCAGCAACTGAGTGGCCATTTTGAGGCTTCGGGCCAGATGACCGTTTTCTTAGCGACCGATATTAGAGAAGTAGACAGTGGTGCCTTACGTTTAAAAATAGCTTCACTCGATGATGTTAATAAAGTGGTCTATGTTTCCCCTGAGCAAGCCTTAGAGGAATTTAAACAATATGGCGGCATCTCTGATGCTTTAAGTTTTTTGGATGAGAATCCATTGCCTGCGGTTCTGCTGGTGGAGCCACCTTTAGGCATTGATAAAGACGAACTTAATACCTTGGTCGACCAAATCAAATCATTTAGACAGGTTGATAGCGTTCAAGTCGATATGGCTTGGGTTGAGAGGCTATTAGCGTTATTGGCTTTAGCGCAGCGCTTAGTGGCGGTAGTGGGCGTGCTATTAGCACTGGCCATCGTGCTGGTGGTAGGCAATACCATCCGCTTATCGATTGCCGCCCGAACCGACGAAATTCGTGTAATTAAGCTGGTGGGTGGTACCAATGCTTATGTGCGACGTCCCTTCTTATATTCCGGATTTTGGTACGGCGCGATTGGTGGGATCCTCGCCTGGCTGATGCTCGGATTGTGCTGGATTCTGCTACAAGGGCCGGTTTCAGACATTGCCGCGTTATATGGGGCTGACTTTTATCTACAGCCACTTCCATTTGCCCCCACTTGTTGGTTAATATTCAGCGCTGCCGTATTGGGCTTATTAGGCTCTTGGTGGTCGGTACAGCGTCATCTGGTCGCGATTGAGCCGTAAAAAGTCATTTGAAATCGATACGGGCTTAATGCAAAGAAAAGTAAAAGGACTGTTCCACTGGTGAACTTAATAACACCATGGCACTCAATAAAGACGAGTGCTACACTCCTTGTGAACTTATTAATTGAATAGGAAATATTGATGAACACTGCCTTGCAATCTATTGATGCCCTAAGCCCTGGTGCTAACCTAGAAGCCTATTTGGCTCGGGTTAATTCTGTACCTGTGCTGAGTATCGCGGAAGAGCGAGAGTTAACCACCCTACTTCATTATGAAGAGGACTTAGAGGCTGCGCGTCGTTTAATTATGTCGCACCTGCGCTTTGTTGCACACATCGCAAAAAGCTACTCCGGTTATGGTTTGAATCAAGGTGATCTTATTCAAGAAGGCAACGTAGGTTTGATGAAGGCGGTTAAGCGCTTCGATCCTGCAGTTGGTGTACGTTTGGTTTCCTTTGCAGTGCATTGGATCAAAGCCGAAATGCACGAATTCATCTTGCGCAACTGGCGCATCGTGAAAGTTGCGACGACTAAAGCGCAACGTAAAATGTTCTTTAACCTACGTAGCTCTAAAAAGAAGCTAGGTTGGTTGTCTCAATCTGAAGCGCAAGATATCGCTGAAGCCTTAGGCGTAGAACAGAAAACCGTATTTGAAATGGAAGGTCGCCTACAAGCACGTGATGCGTCTTTCGATGCCGGTGCCGATGAAGATGATGAAACTGCTTATAAAGCACCGGCACATTATTTAGAAGACCAACGTTTTGATCCAGCCATGGTGGTTGAAAATACTCGCCATGAGCAGCAAGCTAGCAACAGCCTACATTCGGCCCTAGCGAATTTGGATGAACGTAGTCGTGATATTTTACAGCAGCGTTGGTTGACCGATGATAAATCAACCCTGCACGAACTAGCCGCGGAATACGATGTATCAGCAGAACGTATCCGTCAGTTAGAAAAGAATGCAATGAAGAAAGTCCGTGACGCCATGGAGGCAGAAGCGGTCTAACTTCGCATAACGACAGTCTCAGCACCCTGGCATTGTCAGCTCTTCTTCTGAAGAGCTTAAAAAAGCTGCTATCGAAAGATAGCGGCTTTTTTTATGTCTGAGAGATTGTTTGTCACATACTGTACATACACTGTTGTAATTAACTGATTTCAGAATAATCAGGTCAAATATTCTTACAACGGATGTAAATATGAATCGCCCTATATCAGACTCACTAGTTAACAAGCTTTTGATCATTCTTTTTACTTCCTCCTTGCTCGCTGCTTGTGGTGACTCCAGCCAATCATCAGAATTTCCCACCGTGACATCGTTAGACTTGATGCCTGGTTTAGAAATAAAAACGGGAGATACTCTCGTTGTCCGTTCTGATTGTAAACATTGTGATGCAGCGAAAACACGTTATGAATGGAAGATCAAAGGAGTAGATCAGGCAGTTTCAGGCGATAATTATTATCGAATTCCCACTGAATATGTCGCTAAAGAAATTAGTATTACCGCAACTGCCGTTGGTCTAGATGGAAGTACAGGCGGTGCTATAACCCGAACCTATGCCTTAAATAGAGTGAAAGAAATTACAGGGAATTATCATGCTTTTGCGGCTTTAAAGTTTGATGGTTCGGTCGTAACTTGGGGAGACTCTTCTTATGGGGGTGATAGCCGTGCTGTCGCTTCTCAGTTAGTTAACGTTCAATCTATATCGGCTGCTAGTCGTACCTTTGCGGCGATCAAGACAGATGGTTCAGTGGTTATATGGGGAGGCTACTCGGATGCGGGTGCTAGCAGTGCGGTAGCTTCTGAACTAACCCAGGTGCAATCAATTTCTGCGACCAATACTGCCTTTGCCGGAATCAAATCCGATGGCACGGTAGTGAGTTGGGGAGGTGGCGATAAGGGGGGAGACAGCAGCTCAGTTGCCGTTCAATTAACTCAGGTGCAATCCATTTCGGCTACTGACTATGCCTTTGCAGCAATGAAAGCAGATGGTTCCGTAGTGACTTGGGGAGATCCCGACAAGGGAGGTGATAGCCGTGCTGTTGCAGCTCACTTAACTCAAGTGCAATCTATTCATGCTACTGACTATGCTTTTGCCGTGATTAAAGCAGATGGCTCCGTGGTTACGTGGGGTGACGCTAAGTGGGGGGGAGATAGCAACGCAGTTGCAGCTCAATTAACTCAGGTGAAATCAATCTTTGCGACGGGTACTGCCTTTGCGGCGATCAAGGCGGATGGTTCAGTGGTAACTTGGGGAGATGCCCTCAGAGGGGGGGATAGCAATGCAATTTCCGACCAGTTAACAGGTGTTCGCACAATTTCTGCTACCTACCATGCTTTTGCAGCGATCAATGCCGATGGCTCGGTGGTGACTTGGGGAGGCTCCCGCAAGGGAGGTGATAGCAGTGCTGTTGCATCTCAATTAACGCAGATCCAATCTATCTCTGCCACGAGCTCTGCCTTTGCAGCGATTACGCTTAATGGGTCGGTTGTGACTTGGGGAGACTTAGAGTCCGGTGCTGATACCCGTGCTGTCGCTTCTCAGCTAATTAACGTTCAATCTATATCGGCTGCTGGTTTGGCCTTTGCCGCGATTAAGACCGATGGTTCCGTGGTGACTTGGGGGGATGCCTATTCTGGTGGTAACAGCCGTGCGGTTACCGAGCTGGCTGATGTTCAGTCCATTTCTGCGACAGCCTATACCTTTGCCGCGATTAAGGGGGATGGCTCTGTCGTGACATGGGGGGAATCCATTTTTGCAAATAATAGCCAAATGATCACTGCTGAATTAGCTCAGGTGCAATCAATTTCTGCTACCGACTATGCCTTTGCGGGGATTAAGGACGATGGCTCAGTGGTTACATGGGGTAACGCCGAGTGGGGTGGCGATAGCAGCACAGTCGCAAGTCAATTAATTCAGGTGCAATCCATTGCCGCCACTGATTTTTCTTTTGCGGCGATTAAGGCCGATGGTTCTGTAGTGACTTGGGGCGAGCCCTACGCAGCGGGTGATAGCGATGCGGTTGCTGGCCAACTAACTCAGGTGCAATCTATTTCTGCTACTGGCTATGGATTTGCAGCAATTAAGGCCGATGGCTCAGTCGTGACTTGGGGTCACTCCAATTATGGCGGTGACAGTAGTTTGGTTGCAGATAAATTAACTCAAGTTCAATCCATATCGGCTACCCACTCTGCCTTTGCCGCTATTAGGACCGACGGTTCAGTGGTGACTTGGGGGGATGAAAATGAGGGCGGTGATAGCAGTGCGGTGGCTTCTCAGCTTATGAATATTCAATCTATCTCTGCTAATGATGAAGCCTTTGCCGCGATTAAAGCCGATGGTACGGTAGTCACTTGGGGAGACACTGATAGGGGTGCTGATAGCAGTGAGGTTGCTAAACAGTTGACGGACGTTAAATTCATCACAACAACAAGAGGGGCCTTTGCGGCAATTAAGTTCGACGGCTCTGTGGTGACTTGGGGAGATTCGCATAGCGGTGCAGATAGCAGCGCGGTGACGGCTCAGCTGATGGATGTTCAATCAATTTCTGCCACAACACTTGCCTTTGCTGCGATTAAAACTGACGGCTCGGTAGTGACTTGGGGAAGCTCTTTTTATGGGGGTGATAGCAGTACAGCGGCCAATCTGTTAACTAGCATTCAATCTATCTCTGCCACTGGTTCAGCTTTTGCAGCGATCAAGGCGGATGGATCTGTGGTCACTTGGGGTAGTTACTATAGCGGAGGTTATGTGCGAGATACTGCAGGTCTTGAGCCTGGTGGTGAAACGCTTACTTTGAAATAAGCCGGTCTGCAAACAATAAAAAAGCCCGATTAGCATAACTAATCGGGCTTTTTTGGGTCTCGACTCTCTATAACCAGAGCCTTTGATTAAACAAAAGCCCTAGCCGTTTTACCGTCACGCATAGAGTCGAAGAATTCATTATTAGATTCGCTTTGACGCAACTTATCTAACAAGAATTCAATCGCGGGTACGTCTTCCATTTCTGCAAGCAAGCGACGCAAGATCCATAAACAATTCATTTTTATAGTACCTGATTACACTTGTATTGAGCTGACTAACTGATTCCCGTATCATCCAATCATATTTTTTACATGGATTGTAAACATGGATCGTTCTATATCAGTTTCCGTTCTCAAAAATCTGTTGATTTGCTTCTTCGCTTCTTCATTATTAGTGGGCTGTAATGTCTCAGGAGAACCTGACTTTGACTTGGATGATCAATCGTCCCTCGTTCAGGAAGATACGGCTCCTGCTCTGGAAGATACATCACCTGCTCCAGAAGAAGAAATTCCTGATCCAGAAGAAGAAGCCCCTACTCTAGAAGATAACATTCCAGATGCGTTCAGTTTTTCTGTTTTAGCAGATGTTGCTCGAAATGTTCAGCTCGTCTCTGAAATAGTCACCATCACTGGGATAAACATGAATATACCTGTTGTTATTTCAGGTGGCGAATACTCAATCGATGGCGGCGCGTTCACGACCACGGCTGGAACGATCAGTAATAACCAAACTCTCCAGTTAAGACTTCAAACGCCTGTTAACTATTCAGAAAGTAAAACGATTACCATCAACTTAGGCTCCTTAAGTGCTTCATTGTTAGTAAAGACTCCCGAAGCGCCAGTGATGTTATCGCTTTCGCTTCTACCAACTGCGGAGATAAGAGTTGGAGACAAGGTCGTGGCTAGCAGCGATTGCAATCATTGTGATCCTTCAAAAACGCGCTACGAATGGAATGTTGAAGGTATTGCTCAGGTCGTTTCAACGGCGAATTTTTATCAAACCCCTGCTGAATACGAGCTGAAAGAAATTAGTGTCACTGCCACCGCAGTTAATGCTGCTGGGGATGAAGGGAGTTCGATGACCCAAGCCTTTTCTTTCGTGCTAGATGATGAAACCCCAGATATTTTCAGTTTCACGCAGTTAACGGATGTGGTTCGGGATACTCAGCGGACGACTGAAATTATCACTATTACCGGGATAAATACAAATATCCCTGTTGTTATTACGGGTGGCGAATACTCAGTCAATGGCGGCGCATTCACTTCTACCGCAGGTACTATTGGCAATAATCAGACTCTTCAATTAAGACTTCAAACGCCTGTTAACTATTCAGATAGTAAGACGATTACGATCACTTTAGGTTCTGTCAATGTTGCCTTTTTAGTGCCAACTCCTGAAGCACCCGTGATGTTATCGATTTCCTTTATACCAACACCGGAGATTAAGGTTAGTGACAATGTTGTGGCTAGCAGTACTTGTAATCATTGTGACCCTTCGAAAACGCGCTACGAATGGAATGTCGAAGGTATTGCTCAGGTCGTTTCCACTGAGAATTTTTATCAAGCTCCCGCTGAATATGAGCTGAAAGAAATTAGTGTCACTGCCACCGCTATTAATGCAGCGGGAGATGAGGGCAGTTCGATGACCCAAGCCTTTTCTTTCGTGCTAGATGATGGAACCCCGGATGCTTTCAGTTTCACACCACTAACGGATGTCGCTCGTAATGTTCAACTTGTATCTGAAACCATTACCATTACCGGAATAAATATTGTGATCCCCGTTGTTATTACAGGGGGCGAATATTCAATTGATGGTGGTACGTTCACGAGCACGGCTGGAGCGATCAGTAATAATCAAACTCTCCAGTTAAGAATTCAAACACCGCTTAATCTGTCTGAAAGTAAATCGATTACGATCAGTCTTGGCTCTAGCAGTACTTCCTTTTTCGTACACACTTCCGAAGTACCAAAAATGTTAATTCTCTATTTTCTTCCGGGGTCGGAGTTAGCGGTAGATAAAGAGTTAGCGGTTAACAGTGATTGCAGTCATTGTGACCCAGTAAGGACGCGTTATGAATGGAAAGTTGAAGGCAGTGATCAGATTGTTTCAAATAACGCTTCCTATTTAGTGCCTATTGAACATGTACTGAAAAAAATCAGCATTACTGCAACGGCTATCAATGAAGCGGGGGATGAAGGCAGCTCGATCACTCGAACTTATGGTTTAAACAGAGTTAAAGAAATAGTAGGGGCTGACGGAGCTTTTGCAGCATTGATGTTTGACGGTACAGTGATTACTTGGGGTGATAGCAATAGTGCAAATAACCTTGCAGTAGCCAGTGAACTTACTCAAATCATCTCTATTGTTGCAACTGAAGATGCTTTTGCGGCCATTAAAAATGATGGCTCGGTAGTGACTTGGGGAAATAACGTAAATGGCGGTGATAGTAGTTCTGTTGCTGAGCAGTTGATTGGCGTT
Organism: Oleispira sp.; assembly: GCA_036960605.1. Taxonomy (GTDB): domain Bacteria; phylum Pseudomonadota; class Gammaproteobacteria; order Pseudomonadales; family Oceanobacteraceae; genus Oleispira. The sequence goes on from JBALXI010000023.1 coordinate 8,482, forward strand.
CAATCCATAGTCGCGAACGAAGGGGCCTTTGCCGCTATTAAAATCGATGGAACAGTGGTTACTTGGGGGAGGTCTAGTTCACTCAGTGGCGGTGGGGATAGTAGTTCAGTTGCGGATTTATTGATTTCAGTAAAATCTATAGCAGCTGCTAATTACGCTTTTGCCGCGGTGAAATTGGATGGTTCGGTTGTTACCTGGGGAGAAGCCAGTACGGGTGGAGACAGTAGTTCGGTAGTAGGCCAATTAACTGGCGTTAAATCAATTATTGGAAGTTCAAGAGCATTCGCTGCGGTTAAAGCTGATGGATCTGTCGTCACTTGGGGGAAGTATAGTTTCGGAGCTGATAGTAGCTCAGTTGAAGAAAAGCTTGTCAGTGTCCGATCTATTGCGGGGAGTAAAGGCGCCTTTGCTGCCATAAGAGCAGATGGTTCGGTTGTTACTTGGGGTGGTTATTCCTATGGTGGAGATAGCCAATCAGTTGACAGTCAGTTGATCAATATCCAGTCTGTTGTAGGAAATTCTGGGGCATTTTCTGCGCTTAGAGCAGACGGCGAAGTCGTTACTTGGGGGAGAGATGATTATGGTGGTGATAGTGATAATGTCGCTGATCAATTAACTGATGTTCGAGAAATTATCTCGACCGCCTCTGCATTTTCAGCCATTAAAATCGATGGTTCGGTGGTCACTTGGGGCCGTAACTCGACTGGTGGTAATAGCAGTGAAGTGACTGATCAACTGACCCTTGTCCAAGCAATCTATTCAACAAATTATGCTTTTGCAGCTATTAACGGAGCAGGTTCAATAGTGACTTGGGGTTCTGCTTTTTCTGGTGGTGATACCCGCTCACTGAAGGATCGCTTGACCCAAGTGAAATCTATATCTGCTACGGATAAAGCCTTTGCAGTGATTAAAGAAGATGGTTCGGTAGTGGCTTGGGGGGCGTTAGGGTATGGCGCTTATATTGATAAGGTTGCTGACGAATTATACGATGTTCAATCTATCTTAGCGTCTAATAATTCTTTTGCAGCGCTGAAAACTGACGGTTCAGTGGTGGGTTGGGGCCGTTATAGTAGTAGTGACGTTGCAGGTCAGTTAAACGAAATTCAGACGGTTACCTCGACTCCGGGGAGTTTCGCGGCTTTTAAAGAAGATGACTCAATAGTCGTTTGGGGAGGTACTTCGAGACATGTAGTGGCCGAGCAATTGACGCAAGTTAAAAGTTTTATTGGTAATTACGAAGCCACTGCGGTGATTAAACTTGATGGCTCGGTAATCACCACAGGACCTGCTTCGTATGGCGGTGACAGCAGTGAGGTGCAGGCTAAGCTTGTAGGGGTTGAATCAATTGTGCAGACCAGGGCAGCATTTGCGGCAATTAAGCAGGATGGTACCGTAGTGACGTGGGGAGACGACTACTATGGAGCTGATAGCAATTTGGTGACTAGCCAGCTTACTGAGGTTGAGAGTATTACTGCGACCCATGGAGCCTTTGCTGCGCTTAAACGAGACGGTACAGTAGTAACTTGGGGGGGGGCGAGCATTTATGGGGGCAATAGTAGCGCAGTAGCTGGCCAATTGATCAATATTAAATCCATTGTTGCGAATGATCGGTCCTTTGCAGCGATTAAGGAAGATGGCTCGGTTGTCACTTGGGGAGATTCTCGTTATGGCGGGGGGAGTGACTCTGTTGCTGATCAATTAACTGAAGTTAAGTCAATCTCTGCGACAGCTTTCGCTTTTGCCGCACTTAAACTAGATGGTACGGTAATAACTTGGGGTTTGGATAACTTTGGAGCTGATAGTCGTTCGGTTTCAGGCCAGTTGACTCAGGTTAAAAGCATCGCTGGGAGTTACGGTGCTTTTGCGGCCGTTAAAGAAGATGGTACGGTCGTCGTATGGGGAGGTTCAAGTTATGGAGCCTACATGCAAGATACTACAGGGCTTCAGCCCTAAGTGGTCACTATTCTATAGACCAAAAAAAGCCCGATTAGCATAAACTAATCGGGCTTTTTTGTGCCTAGAGCTTTACTTAGAAAAGCTCTAGGGGCGCAATAAAACGACTACTTCTTCTTAGCCGCTTTACCGCCACGCATAGAGTCGAAGAATTCATTATTAGATTCGCTTTGACGCAACTTATCTAACAAGAATTCAATCGCGGGTACGTCTTCCATTTCTGCAAGCAGACGACGCAAGATCCATAAACGCTGAAGATCAGCTTCAGGCATCAACAAATCTTCACGACGAGTACCAGAACGACGAACGTTGATCGCTGGGTAAACGCGCTTCTCAGCCACTTTACGATCAAGGTGTAGTTCTTGGTTACCGGTACCTTTAAATTCTTCGTAGATCACTTCGTCCATCTTAGAACCGGTATCTACTAGGGCCGTTGCGATGATGGTTAAAGAACCACCTTCTTCGATATTACGTGCAGCACCGAAGAAACGCTTTGGCTTTTCTAATGCGTGCGCATCAACACCACCGGTTAGTACCTTACCAGAGGAAGGAACAACGGTATTGTAAGCACGGGCTAGACGAGTAATGGAGTCTAATAGGATTACTACGTCACGTTTGTGTTCAACCAAGCGCTTGGCTTTCTCGATAACCATTTCGGCTACCTGAACGTGACGGGATGGTGGCTCATCGAAGGTAGAAGCAACAACTTCTCCGCGCACTGAGCGAGTCATTTCGGTTACTTCTTCTGGACGTTCGTCGATCAGCAATACGATCAATTCACACTCAGGGTTGTTACGAGAGATTGCTTGAGCAATACCCTGTAGCAACATGGTCTTACCGGCTTTAGGTGGCGCAACGATTAAGCCACGCTGACCTTTACCGATAGGCGCAACAAGATCGATAACACGTGATGCTAAATCATCAGCAGAACCGTTACCGACTTCTAATATTAGCGGCTCATCTGGAAATAGAGGCGTTAGGTTTTCAAATAAGGTTTTATTCTTAACGTTCTCAGGCTTATCGCCATTGATCTCGCTAACTTTAAGCATCGCAAAGTAACGTTCACCTTCTTTCGGTGGACGAATCTTTCCTGCAACCGTATCACCCTTACGCAAGTTAAAGCGTCGTATCTGACTTGGAGATACATAGATGTCATCTGGACCCGCCAGATAAGAAGAGGTTGCACTACGTAAGAAGCCGAAGCCGTCTTGTAGGATTTCTAAAATGCCATCGCCGTAAATGTCTTCGCCGCTTTTAGCGTGCTTTTTTAAGACTGCGAAAATGATATCTTGCTTACGAGAACGACTCATATGCTCGATGCCCATTTCCTTGGCGATATCCAGAAGTTCTGGAACGGATTTTTGCTTTAATTCGGTAAGATTCATAGATAGGATAAGAAGTTTCGATACTTATTAAGGAATAAAAATATACCTAAGAGGTGGGTATATATCGGGGGAGTGTCTGTTAAGACTAAAGATTGAACGAATTTAATATAGACGCTTTGCTATAGGCTGTCTAGGAAAAGACAGAGATAAAGCACTATAAGTCATGCTTTACCTCTATTTGCACCTAGTTCAGGACTAGGTGCAGGTCTAACTAAATGCTTTGTTCGATGAAAGCAATTAATTCAGACTTGCTTAAAGCGCCAACTTTAGTTGCTTCAGCGTTGCCGTCTTTGAAGATCATCAACGTAGGGATGCTACGGATACCAAACTTAGGCGCAGTCGCTTCGTTTTGGTCGATGTTCAGCTTAGCAACTTTGATTTTACCAGCGAATTCTTCAGCAATCTCTTCAAGAACTGGAGCGATCATTTTGCAAGGACCACACCATTCTGCCCAGAAATCAACCAATACAGGTAAATCAGAACCTAGAACGTCAGCATCAAAAGAATCGTCAGATACGGTTAAGATATTATCACTCATGGATATCTCCGGAATTTAGTTAGTCAGAATTTATAAAGGTGTGCATTGTACGGAGCCAGAATAAGGACGCAAGTCAAAAAATGCGGAACTAGGATAAAACAGCTATTCCGTAACATTGTCACAATCACGTATGATTCAATGTAGTCATTGCTATATAAGGCCTTCGGGTAAGAATTCAACTATGCCAGACATTAATCACCAAGAGCTTAATCAGCCAAGCTCTAATAATACCGATGCTAGTAAAGCAGGCTCAGAGCGGCAAGAAGAGCAGCAAGTGTCTAATCAGATTGCTGCCGTCGACCTTGGGTCCAACAGCTTTCACATGATTATTGCTCAACAGCTGCAAGGTGAACTGCGTACCGTTGAGAAACGGGGTGAAAAGGTGCAATTGGCCGCAGGCTTAAATGAGCGTGGTTATCTAAGCGAAGAGTCCATGCTACGGGGTCTAGAATGTTTACGCGGGTTTGCTAAGCACTTGCGTGGTTTTAAGCCCGAAGCGGTGACGATTGTGGCGACCAATGCTTTGCGGGTCGCGCGCAACCGCAGTGACTTCATTACCCGAGCTGAAGAAATATTAGGTTTTCAAATTGAACTGATTGCCGGCCGTGAAGAAGCTCGTCTGATCTATTTGGGGGTGAGCCATACCCAGGCGGATGATGAAGGTAAGCGCTTGGTTATCGATATTGGCGGTGGTAGTACTGAATTTATTATCGGCGAACGCTTTGAGTCGAGGGTACTCGAAAGCCTATTTATGGGGTGTGTCTCTTATTCGCAGCAGTTCTTTCCTGAGGGCAAGATTACGGATTTGAACTTTCATCGCGCAGTCGCACGTACTCGCCGTGAGTTACTAGAAATTCAGCAAGCTTATAAGGCGATTGGTTGGAGCGAAGTGATTGGCTCCTCTGGAACTATTCGTGCCACAGAGCAAGTATTAATAAGTAAGGGCTGGAGTGAGCAGGGCATTAGCAAGGAAGGCCTAAATAAGCTTTGCCAGTGGCTAGCGTCGCATAAAAATATCGCAGATATTGAATTACCGGGTTTTAAGCCTCAGCGACAGCAAGTATTTATTGCCGGAGTGGCCATTTTAAAAGGCATCTTTGATACCTTCAAAATTAAGATGATGCACTATTCTGATGGCGCTCTTCGTGAAGGTGCCTTGTGGGATTTGATCGGCCGTTCGGGTCATGAAGACGTACGTCAGCGCACAGTGAATTCGATGCAGCAACGTTTTCATGTTGATCAAGCGCAAGCGAGTCGGGTTAAGTCCTGCGCTCTTGAAATGCTGGACCAAGTAGAGAAAGATTGGAAGCTGCCGAGTACCGCAAAAAATTGGTTATTGTGGGCTTCGGAGTTACATGAAGTCGGTTTGAGCATTACCCATCATCAATTTCAAAAACACGGTGCTTATTTAGTACAGCATAGTGATATGGCGGGCTTTACCCGCCAAGGGCAAGAATTGTTATCGGTATTGCTAAAAGGTCATCGCCGTAAATTTCCGCTATCGGGATTAGACAATTTAAATCCTGTGGTGCGTCAGCAAGCACGGTATGTCTGCATGTTATTGCGCCTTGCGGCTGTGTTGAACCATAGTCGAGGCTCGGTAGAATTACCGGCGATTGAGTGTCAGGCTAAAAATGCTTCGATTACGTTAATCTTTCCGAAAGGCTGGTTCGAGCAGCACCCGCTGACGCATGATGATTTAATCGTCGAATCAAATTATCTGAATGCCGCCGGCTTAGAGCTGATTGTGGCGGAAGATACTTAATGAATAGGCGTTAATAGCAGAACGAACAGCGGCTACTTAGCCGCTGCGAGTTTCTCTAGCAAAATTTGCTGCGCTCGAACCACCACTCGTTCGCCCGTTTTTTCATCCTTCTGTGGATAGGCCAATATGTAATGGCCATCGCTGTCTAAATCCCAAGCTTGGCTATTATCAGCGAGATAGCATTCGAACTCTTCTTTCATGCGGGCACGTAACTTGTTGCCTTCAATAGGGAAGCAGGTTTCCACTCGATTTAATAAATTACGTTCCATTAAATCGGCGCTGGCCGCGTAAAACTCGTCTTTGCCATTATTACAAAAAGAATAAACACGAGTATGTTCTAAGAAACGGCCGACGATGGAGCGTACCCGAATATTGTCTGATACTCCTGGAATACCTGGGCGCAAGCAGCACATACCACGAATGATCAGGTCAATTTGAACCCCTGACTGAGAAGCTTTATACAAAGCCTTGATCACTTTAGTTTCTGTTAAGCCATTGGCTTTCACTCGAATGTAAGCAGGCTTACCCTCTTCCGCGTGAAAACGTTCGCGCTCGATCAGTTCTAGAATTTTTTTGTGCAAGGTAAAGGGCGCATGGAATAGCTTTTTGATGCGCAGCGCTTTGCCCATTCCGGTGAGCTGTTGGAATAACTTGTGCACATCTTCGCCAATAGAATCATCGGCGGTTAAAAAACTGTAATCGGTATAAACACGGGCATTACCTGCGTGATAGTTACCTGTGCCTAGGTGAACATAGCGGCGTAATTTGTTTTGCTCTTTGCGTACAATTAGCATCATTTTGGCGTGAGTTTTATACCCCACAACGCCATATACAACCACCGCGCCAGCTTCCTGTAGGCGGTTGGCTAGGTAGAGGTTTTCCTCTTCGTCAAAGCGCGCTCGTAGCTCAATAACAACGGTGACTTCTTTACCTTTACGGGCTGCGTCTACCAGAGCGTTGACGATTTCTGATTTTGCCCCAGTACGATATAGCGTTTGTTTGATTGCCAATACCGAAGGATCTTTCGCGGCTTCACGTAACATATCCACAACCGGAGTGAAGGACTCAAACGGGTGTAGCAGTAGAGTATCTTTTTCACGAATACCTTCGAAGAAGCTCTTTTTGAAACTTAAGTGCTTGGGTAAGCCTGGAGTAAACGGCGTGTAGCGTAAGTCGGGACGCTTGATCTGTCCGACGACTTCCATCATACGCCCTAGATTGACTGGGCCATTAACTTGATAAAGATCGCTTTCTTTCAATGCAAACTTGGTCAGTAAAAAATCAACCAATTCAGTGGGACAGTTGTCGGCGACTTCTAAGCGCATTTCTTCACCGAAATTACGCGAGTGCAGTTCGTCTTCCAGTGCACTGGCAAGATCGACGGTATCATCGTGGTCGATTTCTAAATCGGCGTTGCGTGTTACCCGGAATTGATAACAGCCTTTAATGGTCATGCCCGGGAAGAGTTCATCGGCAAAGTGGTGAATGATGGAAGAAAGGAAAACAAAGTTATCGCCATCTTCACAAAGCTCATCGGGTAGACGAATAATGCGCGGTAATGAACGCGGTGCTGGAATCAGTGCTAAACCGGTTTCACGGCCAAAGGCATCCTTGCCTTCTAAGCTGACGATAAAGTTAAGGCTTTTATTTACCAAGCGTGGAAATGGGTGAGAAGGGTCAAGTCCAATCGGGCTGCTGATGGGCAGCACGTTATTGTCGAAATATTCTTTCACCCAAGCTTGCTGTTCTTCGGTCCATGTCGAGCGACGTAAAAACCGAATGTTTTCTTCGGCCAATGCAGGAAACATCACATCGTTAAGAATGTCGTATTGGCGCTCTAAAGTATTGGTGCAGATTTCGTTGATTTGCTTCAGTACTTGCTCAGCGTGTAAGCCATCAGCCCCAGCAGTTTCACGACCAAAAGCGAGTTGCTGCTTTAAACCGGCTACGCGTACTTCAAAAAACTCATCGAGGTTGCTACTGAAGATACAAAGAAAAAATAGACGCTCCAATAATGGGTGCGTCTCATCCAGCGCTTGTTCTAATACGCGAATATTGAACTGCAAGTGGCTCAATTCCCGATTGATATAATATTCCGGGTTCTGCAGATCGATCACTGTATCGTCAGTCGCTGACATTATTCTTCCTTATTCAATTTTTATTAAACCTACCAATATGTCGAGCCTCGGCGTTTCTCCAAGTACCTACTTATTCAACTCTTCAGCAAACTGCTTCGCGTAGTAAGTCAAAATCGCATTAGCGCCCGCGCGCTTGATGCAGGTTAACGATTCGTGCATTACGGCGATATCGTCTAACCAACCATTTTGTGCGGCGGCTTTGTGCATCGCATATTCGCCACTCACCTGATAAACAAATGTCGGCACACCAAACTCTTGTTTCACGCGACGTACTATATCTAAATACGGCATGCCTGGCTTCACCATGATCATGTCAGCACCTTCCGCCAAATCCATCGCTACTTCGTGCAGCGCTTCATCCGTATTGGCAGGGTCCATCTGATAGTTTTTCTTATCTGCCTTACCAAGATTAGCAGCAGAACCGACTGCATCACGAAAAGGGCCATAATAAGCCGACGCGTATTTTGCAGAATACGCCAGAATACGAGTATTCACATGGCCACCGTTTTCTAAAATTCCGCGGATCTCACCAATACGGCCGTCCATCATATCGCTCGGCGCTACGACATCGGCACCGGCTTCAGCATGGGAAAGCGCCTGACGTACTAAGGTATCGACCGTACGATCATTTAATACATAGCCGCTGGCATCTAAAATACCGTCTTGACCATGAATAGTGAAAGGATCAAGGGCAACATCTGTGATGACACCTAATGTTGGGCAAGCATCTTTAATCGCACGTACTGCACGCTGAGCCAAACCATTTGGGTTATAAGCTTCTTCGGCGAATTCTGTTTTAGCATTGGCAGGCGTTACCGGGAAAAGCGCGACGGCTGGAATGCCTAGCTTCACTAGGTGTTTACATTCTGCGATTAATAAATCGATCGACAAACGCTCAATACCTGGCATTGACGGAATGGCTTCACGTTCACCATGACCTTCTAGCACGAACATAGGGTATATTAAATCGTCCGTTGTTAGCGTTGTTTCACGCATTAAGCGACGAGAGAAATCATCGCGACGATTACGACGAAGACGAGTTTCTGGATAAAAGCGTTGCGCATCATTAAAAGCCACGGGTATTCTCCAAGCGGTAGGCTACTGGTAGCCCGGTATCGATGATAAAAATATAAAGACTATTCTAGCGGACTCGACTCATCAATTCGCTGATTTATGACAGATTTCATAAGAAAAATTGATAGCCTCGTTTATCAATTGTGATATGAAAATGAACTGAACGCAGGATCACCGTACTAATCACCATTATAAAGCGTGCGGATTATAAGGACGAAAGATGAAGAAATTATTACTGTTGGGTTTAATTGCGGGTTTAGTGCTCGGCTTTTATCTGGTGGGCGAGCAATGGTTATTGCCTGAAACCTACCAAGCACTTTACCAACAAGACCCGATACAAACAGCAGGGTTGTTCTTCACTGTGTATGTCTTGGTCGCGGCGTTATCCATACCTGGAGCGGCGCTAATGACATTAATCGCGGGCGCCATATTTGGTTTGAGCCAAGGTCTACTTATCGCGTCCTTTGCCAGTTCTATTGGCGCCACACTCGCCTTTTTAATGTCTCGATTATTGTTAAAAGATTGGGTGCAGAATAAATTCGCGGCGCATTTGAAAACTATTAATGACGGCATTGAAAAAGATGGCCCTTTCTTTTTATTCACCTTGCGTCTAATCCCTGTGGTGCCTTTCTTCGCGATCAATTTGCTGATGGGTTTAATGCCCATATCAACATGGCGCTTTTATTGGGTCAGTCAGCTGGGTATGTTGGCTGGCACGGCGGTTTATGTAAATGCCGGTGCTGAGTTTGCAGCTCTGCTTGCTCAAGGTTCGGCCCAAGGGAGTGGACAGGACAGCGGGTTTTCGTTGGCGGGTATCATGACACCTGGTTTGTTGGGCGCCTTAGTTCTATTGGCTGTGTTTCCTTGGTTAGCGCGAGGGTTGATGAATGGCATGCAAGCACGCAGAGCTTTATTAAAACGCGCAAACGGACGAGCAAAGCCTAAAAAGTTTGATGATAACTTGATCGTCATTGGTGGCGGTGCTGCTGGGTTGGTGAGTTCAATCATCGGATCGGCGGTGAAAGCAAAAGTAACCTTAATTGAAAAGCACAAGATGGGCGGAGATTGTCTTAATACGGGCTGCGTGCCCAGCAAGGCATTGATTCATGCGGCGAAGGTTGCTCATGACGCGACACAAGGTTTCAAGTCCGGGCTATTAGTAGGGCCTGACTCAGCTAATGACATTAAGCCGAGTATTAATTTTGAACAAGTGATGAAACATGTGCACGGCTCTATTAAAGCCATAGAACCGCATGACTCGATTGAGCGCTACGAAGGTTTTGGTGTGTCGTGTGCAACCGGGCAAGCAACCATAATATCGCCTTGGGAAGTTGAGATTGAGCATGTCTCTGAGTCAGGATTGGTGACACGGGAGATCCGTAGCGCTGCGAACATTATTATCGCCACCGGCGGACGCCCTCGGATTCCGACAATCGAGGGCCTAGATCAGGTGAATTATTTCACCTCAGATACTCTTTGGCAGATCACTGAATTGCCAAAGCGATTATTGATTTTAGGTGCTGGGCCAATCGGTTGTGAATTGGGGCAAGCATTTGCGCGCTTAGGTTCACAAGTGAGCATGGTCGATAAGGGACAATTCCTAATGCCGAGAGAAGACGAAGATGTTTCTCAACTGGTAGCCGATGCCATGGTGGCAGAAGGGGTTAATCATATTCCTGGTCGTTCAATTACTAAGCTCGAATCTTATAGCGATCATCATTTAGCGATCTTGGATAACGGTGATGAGATCAAATTCGATTCGTTGCTATTAGCCATCGGTCGAGAAGGTAATACTGAAAATCTAGGCTTGGAAAACGTAGGTCTAGCGACGGATGCTAATGGCTTTGTAGCGGTTGATGAATATCTACAAACAGAATGCCCAACGGTATATGCCTGCGGTGACGTGATTGGTGGTTACCAGTTTACTCACGTCTCTGCGCATGAAGCTTGGTTTGCGGCCGTGAATAGTTTGTTCGGCAGATTCAAACGCTTCAAGGCTGATTATCGAGTGATTCCTTGGGCGACCTTTACCAGCCCTGAAGTGGCTCGTGTTGGTATTAGTGAAAAAGAAGCCAAAATTCAGAATATTCCCTATGAAAGTACTCAATACGGGTTAGATGATTTAGACCGAGCCATTACTGATGACGCGGCTTCGGGGTTCGTCCGTGTGCTTACTGTGCCGGGTAAAGATAAAATTTTAGGCGCAACGATTGTAGGCCCTAGAGCGGATGATCTTATTGCTACTTTTGTCATTGGTATGAAACATGGCTTGGGTCTTAACAAGGTATTGGGTACTATCCATGCATACCCAACTTATATGGAAGCTAATAAATTCGTTGCTGGGCAGTGGAAACGCAAGCAAGTTTCAGAACGATTATTGGCGTGGTTAGGTAAGTTTCATCATAGAAAAATTAAATAACAATAAAGCGTTTAAATAAGAAGTGAGCGGCTTAAAAAATGAAGTTCAGACCGATTTAGCCCCAGAAAATGCCTCTATTGTTATTGAGCTTCTGGAGTCGTATCGGCGATGAATTGAGTTTGATCTTTGTTTTTTAAGAGCATGCTTCATCATATTAAGTCAGGAGTTTGTATGAGCACTGAAAGCAATTTAGTCGACAAAGAAAAGGCAGTAGATACTAAAGGTTTCAATCCGAGTGAGTACAACATTGCCATTAATTTTCTTGAACAGATCCCTTTCAATAAAGTCTTAGGTTTACGGCCAACGAAACTTAGCCAAGACTATTGTGAATTTAAAATGAACATGAAAGACGAGCTGATCGGTAACTTTCTGCAAGGAATTCTGCATGGTGGCGCTATTTCTACCGCATTAGATGTAACGGGTGGTGCGATGGCGATGGTTGCCGCTTGGCAAAGGTTGAAAGATCGGGACGTGCCAGCGTCAGAACGACCAAAGACTCTGGCTAAATTAGGTACGATCGATATGCGGGTGGATTTTCTTCAGCCTGGTAAGGGAAAAGAGTTCACTATCGGCGCGACGTTACTGCGTATTGGTAACAAAGTAGCGGTAACACGGATGGAGTTTAAGAATGAAAAAGACGATCTAATCGCCGTTGGTACAGGCACATACCTGTGCGGATAGTCAGCTTTTATGCCCTGTACTATTCATATTGTTGAATAGTCAGTAAATCTTGTAAATACATTGGGGCAGACTATCTTTTGCTTGAATTCTGTTGACAATAGCTGAGGTCAGCTTACAATACAGTCGTCTGAAAGTTAGTCTTAGTTTTATGTACACCGTTTCGATATCCTGTATTTCGTCCTGTTTTCATAGATTATTGGCAGTGCTTCCAGCCATAATGGCTCATTAGAGCCGCAATTTTTTTCTGAATTTACAGGATATTATTATGTCTACTACAACTGGTACAGTTAAGTGGTTCAACGAATCTAAAGGCTTCGGTTTCATCGAGCAAGAAAACGGCCCTGACGTTTTCGCTCATTTCCGCGCTATTCAAGGTACGGGTTTCAAAACTCTTGCTGAAGGCCAAAAAGTTGAGTTCACTGTAACTCAAGGTCAAAAAGGACCACAAGCTGAAAACATCGTACCTCTATAGGTTGATGGCATGAACTAAGAGCACTTCGCTTCTTAATGTTGCTGAGTACTTAGAGATTGCAAATCAGATTGTAAAAAAGGCTAAACCGAAAGGTTTGGCCTTTTTTTATGCCTGTCGTTTAGTGAAATGTTCGGTGATCTATCTGGATGGAAAACTCTAGTTAGGAGAATCTAGAATAGCAGGCAAAAAAATCCCCAGCATGGGCTAGGGATTTAATTGATGTCACTCTCTCTCGCTATTTATAACGAGAGATTCGTCATCGTATTTAGCTAGGCTTGTGACGCTGGCCATTACTATTCGACCAAGGGCTATCAGAACCAGCGCTGGTGTTTTTAGCAGCAGGCTTAGGCGCGCGACGCGATGAGTTATTACCCGCAGCATTACCTGAATTGTTACCACCTTGCTTATGCTGCTTAGTGCTGTTTGCCGCATGTTGACCGTCGTGATGCTCACTTTGAGACTGAGGTCTTCTTGCTTTGCTCGGCTTGGTATTGCGAGAATTCAATTTTGATTCAGGTAAACGACTTACTGGTTCAAATCCTGGTAATACTTCACGTTCTAGCAATTCACCAATAACGCGTTCAATAGCGAACAGCTCTTTGGTTTCATCAGAACATACTAATGATACAGCATGACCTTCAGCTCCGGCACGACCTGTACGACCGATACGGTGAACATAATCCTCAGGAACATTCGGTAAATCAAAGTTCACAACTTGAGGAAGCTGTTGAATATCAATACCACGCGCTGCAATATCAGTCGCTACTAGAATACGAACTTCACCGGCTTTAAAATCGGCTAATGCACGAGTACGAGCGCCTTGGCTTTTATTACCATGAATCGCAGCAGCCGTAATACCACGACCTTCTAGAAACTTGGTTAATTTATTCGCACCGTGTTTAGTACGGCTAAAGACAAGCGCTTGCTTCCAGTTGCCATCTTCAATTAACTTAGCAAGAGCCGCTGGCTTCTGCTTTTTATCAACTGGATATATCCACTGCTTAACCAACTTCGTTGTAACGTTAGGCGGTGCAACAGAAATCTCAACCGGGTTATTCACTAGGCCTTTAGCTAATGCACGAATGTCATTAGAGAAGGTGGCTGAGAATAATAAGTTCTGACGATTTTTCGGCAGGACTTTAATGATTTTTTTAATGTCGTGGATAAAGCCCATGTCCAACATACGGTCGGCTTCATCGAGAACCAAAAATTCTAGCTGTGCAAACTTGATTGCACCTTGGTTCATTAAATCTAATAAGCGGCCAGGAGTAGCAACTAATACATCAGCCCCTTTACGCATACGCATCATCTGTGGATTAGCTTTTACGCCACCAAAAATCACGCAAGACGTTAGATGTGTATTTTTTGAATACTTATCAACGTTGTCTGCAACCTGAGCTGCTAGTTCACGAGTCGGTGTTAAAACCAATGCACGAACTTGATTGTTTTGTACCCGCGGGCCTTTAGCCAGCATCTCTAAAATGGGTAATGTGAAACCTGCAGTTTTGCCTGTACCCGTTTGCGCGGCTGCCATAATGTCTTTGCCTTCAAGCACTGCAGGGATAGCTGCGGCCTGAATTGGTGACGGTATTGTATAGCCTTGCTCGGCTACAGCTTCAAGAAGGGCAGCGGAAAGGCCCAAAGAGGCAAAACTCATAGATATCTCACATGTTTTAGCGGTGGTGCAGCTTACAGCATAGCGGGTTCTAGGGCCATGGCTTGTTTTGGGGGCGTGCTAGTCAGTAAATGATCGTATGTCACCAAATTGTCATAAATCAGATCTAAGATGCGCGTTGTTAATACACCTATTTATAAATACAACAAAACGCCAAGTTAACTTTTTAAGTTACGAGAGCGACGTCAAAACAAAAGGGCATAACAATGCGACCATTAATAAAATTATCTTCAGCGGTACTAACGGCTAGCTTGTTGACTGCTTGTGGCGGTGACAGCTCTAGCTCGAATTCTGATAAAGCCGCCGCTTCTGGTCAGATTAAAAACGTCATCATGATGATTGGCGATGGCATGGGTCCACAGCAAGTCGGTTTGTTGCAAGACTTTGCGACTCATTCTAAAACAGATATCTATAAAAATCGTGAAACGGCATTAGAGCTGTTTGCTAATTCTGGTCAGCTGGCTTTGTCTAGCACAACGCCTGTCGGCGGTTTGGTGGTTGATTCTGCTTGTTCAGCAACTCAATTAGCGACCGGTAAGCCATCACTGAGTGAAGTGGTTGGTTTAGATATTGAAGGTAATAGTACGGATACTATTTTGGAAATGGCGAAAGCTGCGGGTAAATCTACCGGCTTAATTTCTGATACGCGTATTACTCATGCCACCCCGGCCGCATTTGCTGCCCACCAAGCGCATCGTTCTATGGAGAACGAAATCGCTGTGGATATGTTGGAGAATAACGTCGATGTATTATTAGGCGGTGGTTTGCGATATTGGATTCCTGAAGGATCGACGTCTGCTAATGCAGACTTGGTAACGCTCATCAATGAGCCAAGCGTTAAAATCAAATCTAAGCGTAAGGATGATCGTAATCTATTAACCGAAGCGCAAACAGCAGGTTATTCGTTAGCATTTAACGCTGATCAGTTGGATGCAGTAGAAGGCCAAAAAGTTTTAGGCTTGTTCAGCTACAGCGCGATGCTCGATGGTATTTCTTATAGCACGTGTAAAAAAGCCGGTGATTGTGTGCAGCCTAGCCTAGCCGAGATGACGACAAAGGCATTGGATATTTTGTCTAAAGACGAAGACGGCTTCTTCTTAATGGTTGAAGGTGGCCAGATTGATTGGGCGGCTCATAATAACGATGCGGGTGACATGCTGCACCAGTTATTAAAGTTTGATGAATCGATTCAAGCGGTTTATGACTGGGTGAAAGATCGTGATGACACATTAGTTGTGATTACGGCGGATCATGAAACCGGCGGTTTTAGTTTCTCTTATAGCCGTAAGGATATTCCTGAAGCAGATTCTTCTATTGTCGGTGATGCCTTCGTTGAATCAAATCGTGAATACAAGCCAAACTTCAATTTTGCTAACCCTGATTTACTGGATAAATTGTACGCTCAGAAAAAAGATTTTTATAATATCTGGTATGAAGCGGGCGGTGATTTAGGCGATGTAGAACCTACTGCAGTTGATTTATTGGCCGCCATTAATAGCAATACAGAATTTCCTCTGACTCAAGCCGATGCCGATCGTATTTTGGAACATGAAACCAATGAACACCAAGTTGATGATCATAAATACTTAGATGTTGCTACGTTCCCTAAGGTTGATGATTTTGAAGAGTTCTATGTGTATGGCGAAGAGGTTCACTTAGATCTTATGGGCCGCGCTCTTGCTAAGCACCAAAACACCGTATGGTCTACCGGTACTCATACCCATACTCCGGTTCAAGTAATTGCTTGGGGACCTAAAGATGCCCAAGAGCGTTTCAAAGGTTTGATGAATCATGTTGAAGTCGGCGCACAGTTAATTGAAGCGATGAAAAACTAACAGTCACTGTTGAGTTAACGAAGCGTTGAGAAATAAAAAAGGCGACAGCACTCTGACACAGAGGGCTAGTCGCCTTTTCTTTTACTTCTTAAGTGCTGTCTTTATTAGGCGCTAGCGTTGAATGCTAGGCAAATTAAACACAAAAGTTATTCAGCTTTAAAAGTATATTCACTGACAATCGGGTAATGGTCCGATGGGAAAACTTCTTCACTATTCGAATAACCCTGATACTTGTTCTTATCGATAGCCGACTTAACTCTACGGAAGTCTGTCCCAGAAGCGTCTTTACCACCGCTGTAAGTCCAATCAACGGGATAAACAGGCTTACCAAACTTGCCTTCGATTGTACCAAAACCATGATAGCTTTCTGACTCATCAGGCAAGGTTCCTAGGGCCCACCAACGGGCATTCAAACGGAAATAATCATCGTTGATTGCTTGGCCATTTTTTAAAGCAGACAGCGTAATAGACATTGGCAAGTTTAAGTAATTAGCGCCAAAGTTACCCATCAGAACAACCGGTTGTAGTTGACCGTCAACCATCGCTTTTTCAAACATAAAGTTGCGTAATTGGTCGATAGCAAATGTGCGTGCAGCCGTCACCACTAATGCATGGCCAAGGTCTTCAGGACGCTTGTTTTCATACATCTGAGTATTGAATAACCACAGTTCGCGATTTGTTCCTTTGTCGCGTACTTTTGCATAGGTAAACATGCGGTTTTCAAACTCACCAAAATCAATGGCAACGGACTTCAGAACAGGAACAATTTTAGTGCCGATGTTAATGGCGATCTCTGCAATCCCTTTTTCTACCGCAGCAGCCAGTGCATTATCTTTTAAGCCTTTGAAGCTGTACCAGCGATTACCTTTTTCTAATACTTCAAAGCGGGCCTTATTGTAATAAATAGCATTAAATTTACCGATGGTTAGACCATCATCTCCTTGGCCAATACGAGAATAATCATCACCCAATTTGGTTTCAGTATTATTCCAAAGCTCGATGATTGAAACGCCAATCTTACCGCCAACATGGTGGTAGCCAGTATCAAGGGATTGCAGCTGTGAGTGATAACCTTCTTGGGTTCCCACAAAATCTGGTTTATTGGTTTCGATGCTGCGAATCACAGAACCAAAGCGGTTTTTCCAAATCTCATTACCCGTATCTGTCTCAGGTTCTTTATCACGAATATTAAAGGTCATGGCCTTATAGTCGTCGGAAATCGGAACGGGCGCTTCGCTCATGGCTTGTGCTTGCCATGATGAAAATATGGATGAGCTTGCCACTAATGTGGCGAGCAAGGTGCTATTGAATTTCATGCGAATTCCTTTGGGCTATGTGCCGACGGTGAGTCTGAGCAGTACACTGTTATTTTTATAGGTGGTACATATGTACAGGAATAGTCTAGAGCGGTTTTGATCAAAGGGATAGTTCAAGAAAGCGCCAAAGTTGGTAAAAAAACGCCGACTTATCGATGGCAGTCGATAATATCGGCAAAGGGTCGATCAGCATCAGGATTTTTCATGAGAACGATAAGTGAGTCTGCTTACCGTTCTGCGTTTATTTAAAGACCTCGCTATATCTAAAGTGCTTGGCCGTTCTGGTTAATAGCATTGAGTTGATGATTATCGGCTGCTTCGTCGGCTGCTGGGATCCAATCGCTTAAACAAGCGCTGCTTTCTACGCAGGGATCGGTTAAAGCTTCTAAGAAGCTAACCAGCTGGTTTACCTCATTATCATTGATTCGAATACGTCCTAAGCGACTGGTTTGCGCTTGTTGCTCTTGGTTCAGCTTGGCTACTGCTAGTAGGCTATTGGTTTCAGCATTCGGATATAAGCTGGCACAATTAGTCGCTCCACTATCAATAAGGTTTTCGAATTGATCAAGCTGACAGTGATCATTACGATCAAAATAGCCTTCAACTGAATTTTGCGGATTGATGTAGTGACGAACAGTGCGCTCTAAAGAATCAAAGCTGCCCGAGTGGCCATAAGGAGCCGTTACTTTTAAATTCAGAAGTGAGGCTGTACGGAAGTGATAACGGTCGCTGTCATTACTGGTTTCACGAGCAAGACCAAAGTCATCATCACCAGTGCTGCCATCACCTTTGCCTGGGCCTACTTGTGGGAAAGCAACGACGTGATGCTGTTCGTCACTAAAGAGTTGGCCGCTATGGCATGCTACGCAACCAGCGCCACCGTCTTGCGGTGTATTAAAGAATAAAACAGCGCCTTCTTTTTGGTCATTTGTCATCGCGGCTAAATCACCGTCCATATAGTTCTGCCATGAATGATTAGCGAATTGCATCGAGCGTTCATATTCACCGATGGCGTGAGCAATATTATCAAAACTGATTAAGTTCTCGGCGCTCGCGTTGCTGGCGTAGGCTTGCTGGAATTCTAGCAGCCAATCGTTATTGCCTAACTCGTTTTCACCTTCGCCGTAGTCACCGATACGTGCCGCCAAGTGGTTGCGAACATCTTCATTGGAATTACCAGATTCAAAACTTGTGCCGCGCATTTCTTCCGCAGAGGTCACTGGGAAGCGAGCTTGTGCTGCGGCCATGTTTTGGCCTGCGTTGCTATCGGAGGTATTGAAAGCAACATCCGGAGTGCGAATGTTGCCGTTGCTGCCGTTAGTACCTGCAACAATATTGAGGGAAGCAACTCGTGAGTCATGAAACATGCCTCGATCCCAGAAACCGACATTAAAGACCGTTGGAGCATTTCTAGGGACTTCGGGTAGACCATTATTATGAACGCGGCCTTCGCCTAATAGCTCAGGATTTTCTGCATCAACACCCACGGATAGTGAGAGTTGATCGGCGCCACCTAAGGCTGGGTGGTGGCACGTTACGCAGGCGCTATCAAAGTCCCCGCCTAGGCCCTTGGTGAAGAACAACTTTTTACCCAGCTGGGGTAAAGCTTCACTAATATCGGGTAAGTCGCGCTGCGGATGCTGATTAAGGTTTAGCTGGGCGATCATTTGGCTTAGCTGATTATCCAGCGCAGTGGCGATTGGGTTTTCTACTTGAGGATCTTCTGCTTGAGGATCTTCTGCTTGAGGATCTTCATTTTGCGGCTCTTCGTTTCGTGGGTCTTCGGGTAGCTGTTCTGCAACGTCATCTTTTGAAGGCAGGTTGCAACCGCTTAATGCGACGGCTATGCCTATTGTTATGCTGGATTTCATTATTGATAGTGTCATGAGATTCTTCGCCTCTTTCTGACTAGTGATCATTATGTGATGCTGAGTTTTAGAATAGAGAGGGAATGTGCAAGCTGGATGGAGCAAATGTGCAGGCAATGTGTAAGTGAGCCTTTTTCTGCTAACAAAGGCAGAAAATGTGATGAGCTTCTCGTATAGTAAGATGATCTTCTTGTTCAGGTTTTTATTGTGCGTGTTCAATACAAGTTATTCGCGATTACATTATTCGCTTCTTTTATTCTGGTAGCCTCAATGCTGGCCCTTGCCCAGTGGAGTTTTGATCGTGGTCTTTTAGAACATGTGAATAAGCGAGCATTGCAGCAATATACAAGTTTGTCGGAAGCGCTTGTGAGCCATTATCAGGAAAAAGGAAATTGGCAGGCTTTGAGCGACTCTCGTTATGCTTGGCTTCAATTACAGAATGATGCTGGGATCGATGTTGATCCGAAAGCGTTGCAGCGTGCGCGTCAAGATTCAACTCAGCGTTCTTCAGGCCTGCAATCAAATAACCGCCACGAGAAGCGTCAACATCGATTTGATGAACAAGGGCGGAGACCGCCACGCGAGCACCGCCCCCCGCGGGAACATCGACCGCCTCCTCGTGATTTTGATCATCGCCCTAGATTAGATCGAGATGGAATGGATAGCAGAGGAATGGATAGGGACGATAGACCGCCGCCGCCTCCTAGAAAAAATTCTAAGAAGGATCCTTTAGCCCTATTGGATGCCAATAAACAATTACTGATAGGTGATTTGGTAAAGCCAGAGCATCGTCAATATCTAGCGCTTAGCCAAGCAGGCAGTATTATTGGCTATGTTGTTTATGCCAATCGTGAGCGTTTATTAGATGATTATGATCTGGATTTAGCCTCACAATTAAGTAGCAACTTATGGTGGATTGCGGCGTTAATGATTTTGCTTTCGGCATCACTGGCTTTGCCGTTCTCCAAATTGCTATTGAGCCCACTTCGGCCCATTGTTGATTCGATACATGCTTTAGCGAAGGGTGATTTCAGCCGTAGAGTTGAGGTCGTCAATCAAGATGAAATTGGCCGCGTGGCGAAAGATGTTAATCATCTGGCCCAGCAGTTAGAAGAGGTGGATACCAGCCGAAAGACTTGGCTAGCGAATATTTCACATGAGCTACGCACACCGTTAGCCGTGATGAGAGGGGAGTTAGAGGCCATGCTTGATGGTATTCGAGAATTAAATAAAGACAATCTCGGCTCGGCTCATCAAGAAGCGTTGCATTTACAGCGCTTGGTGGAAGATTTATATCAGCTGACGAGCAGTGAGCTGGGTAATGATAACGTCGCGCAGATGAGTTATCAGAAGCAAGAACTGGATTTCTCTGCTTTAGTCGAAGATGACTTGGAGCGTTTTCAGCCTTTAATCGATAAGGCAGGTTTGAGTTTCAGTTTTATAAATAGCGCTCAATCTTTAAATGAAGAGGCGTGGGTAAGGGGAGATTCGAGCCGGCTATCACAATTGATTCATAATCTAGTCAATAACAGCATCAAATATACCCAGGCTCCCGGCAAACTCGTTGCCGAATTAATCGTGAAGAACGACGTCATTATTTTCACCTTAATGGATTCAGCGCCCAGCGTTAAAGAGGCTGAATTGGATAAAATATTTGATCATTTATATCGAGCTGAGCAATCACGCAATCGAAAAACGGGTGGCTCTGGGCTGGGGTTAGCCATTTGTAAGAAAATAGCGCAAAGCCATGACGGTGAATTGACCGCGAGTCTGTCGGATTTAGGCGGAATTAAAATGACGCTGTGTTTGCCGCGCAGCTAAAAATTCTGGCGGTAATGTTGGGCATCTAGGAGCAATAGAGAAAAGCATGACGGATACTATTTTAATTGTTGAAGATGAACCTAAGCTGGCACAACTGCTGGTTGATTATTTAAAGCAAAGTGGGTTTGAAACCCACGTAATCGGCGATGGTCTACAAGCGCTGGAATGGATCAATTTGAATCATCAAACGATTGATCTGATGATTTTGGATCTTATGTTACCGAATCTTGATGGCATGGAAATCTGTAAGGCGGTACGTCAGTTTTCCACGCTCCCAATTCTTATGGCGACGGCAAAAGTGGAAGAAATAGATCGCTTAATTGGCTTAGAGCTAGGGGCTGATGATTATTTGTGTAAGCCCTATAGCCCAAGAGAAGTGGTTGCTCGGGTGAAGGCGATCTTGCGTCGCAGCCAGTTGGTAAAGTCTTTTCAAGCAAATGTTAATAATAATGCGGGCCAGCAAGTAGCAGAACTATTGGCTGGCCTAGTATTGGAAGAAGAGAAATATAAGGCGACTTTAAACGGTAAGGTATTGGATTTAACGGCGGTAGAATTTCAACTATTAGCCATCTTAGCGAAAGAGCCGGGGCGTATTTTTAGTCGTCAGCAATTAATGGATGGTGGCTATCAAGATCATCGAGTAGTGAGTGATCGTACCATTGATAGTCATATTCGGAAGTTAAGAAAACGCATCAGTGAGAAGTGCCCCGAAAGCGAAATTATTCACTCCGTTTACGGGGTCGGCTATAAGTTTGAATTACTGTAGCTAGAAAGCAGGTTTTATAAGGCGACCTATGACTGGGTATTTATTCCACAAAACGGCGTAAATACTTCCGTGTAGCCTTAGTTCGGCAATCCCTGCCTCGCATATTTGCTCCACAAACACCCAGTCATAGGTCTTCAGGTATCTAAAATTGCATAATTTTAATAGTAGCAAAGGAAAGCTTAATAGAAATCAGGGGCGCCAGTTTCGAAGTAATTCTTGAATAGCTTGGCCTCGATGGCTGATAATATTCTTTCGTTCTTTGCTCAGTTCGGCTGAGCTGCAGGCTTCGTTAGGGACTAGGAATACGGGGTCGTAACCAAAGCCTTGGACGCCTGAAGGCTCGGTTAAAATCTGACCTTCCCAACTGCCTTGGAATACCTGAGGCGTTGGATCATTTTCATGACGCATATAAACCAAGACGCATTGAAAGCGAGCCGAACGCTGTTCTGCTGGAACATCTTTAAGGGCTTCTAACAACTTAAGGTAGTTAGCTTCGTCACTGGTATTACCACTGTCATCAGCTGCGTAGCGCGCACTATAAATACCAGGAGCACCTTGCAGGGCATCAACTTCTAAACCCGAGTCATCGGCTAACGCTGGCAGGCCAGAGAATTTACACGCATTGCGGGCTTTAATAATCGCGTTTTCAACAAAGCTTAAGCCGGTTTCTTCCGCTTCAATCGTATCAAATTCATTCTGCGGAATGACTTGAATGCTTTTATCAGAAAATAGCTGCGAGAATTCACGCAGCTTACCTTGGTTGCCACTGGCTAGAACGAGTTTTTCAATCATATTGTTTTGGGTCTTTTAAGTTCTATTCTTCGATTTATTCTTCTTCGTAGAAGCGTTGGCTGAATTTTACATCGAAATTTTTCTGCTTGGCATTGCTTGGTATAACATCCAAATCGAAGTTATACATATCACCATCGTCGAAGCTGAAGGTGCTGATGTAATAAATCGCTTGGCCCTCACGTACACGGCGAAACTCTAATTCACGACTTTGGCCGATTAAATTTCGAATAGAGCCTTTTACACTCGCATCAAGAGCGGCGGGTACTTGGCCACCTTTGGTTTTTTGTAATACCGAAATATTCAAAAAGCCTAATGAACGTGAGCGAGGAATATCATAAATTTTCGAGACTTCCGGGGTTAAGAAGCTACTGTTTAAACCCATGTAGTGAACTTCGTATTCACCAAAAACTATCTTCTGTTCAGCGCTGGCACTGACGGAGATTAAGCACAGTAACAATGCGCCGATCAGATAAGACAAACGGGAAGCAAGCGCACCCTTGTTAAACTTAAGCATTAGTAAGCCTCCTATCGGCTGATATGATAAACCGCAGTTTCACCCAGCATGGAAGGCCATAAGCCAATGCTCCAGTGCTCGTTATGTTGGTCATCCACTACCGTCTTATTCAAGATGCGGATGCCTTTACTGTGGCAAAGTTGTTCAAAATCTTTAAAAGTACACAAATGGATGTTCGGTGTATCGTACCAATTATAAGGTAGCGATTCAGACATCGGCATGCGGCCTTTCAATAACAAGTATAGGCGTGTTCGCCAGTAACCGAAGTTAGGGAATGTAACGATTGCTTGGTTACCAATGCGTAACATTTCATCGACCAAAACATCAGGACTTTGCACGGCTTGTAACGCTTGCGCCATGATGACCGTATCGATGCTGTTATCTTTAAAATTGCTTAAGCCCGCGTCGAGATTTTGCTCGATCACATTGATGCCGTTTTTAATGCAGTGAGTTATTTTGTCTGGGCTGATTTCTAAGCCATAACCGCGTACGCCTTTTTCTGCCTTCAAAAAACTCAGTAATTCGCCTTTACCGCACCCTAGATCGAGTACTTGGCTATTAGGCTTAACCCACTGCTGGATAATGGATAGATCTGGACGCAGGTTGTTCAATGCTTGGCTCATGATTGTCCTCCTATTACGGCAGCTATTGCTACTTCTGTCGTAGCGGCAGGAATATCACTTTCTACTCGTTGCATGTAAGCACCAAAGACATCGAGATAACGTGGGATCGGCAATAAGAAGGCATCGTGACCATTCTCTGATTCGATGCAGGCATAGCTTACATCTTTATCCGCTTGTATTAGCGCATTGACGATCTCTTCTGAGCGATCCGGAGCAAAGCGCCAGTCGGTGGTGAAGGATGCGACGAAGAATTTGCATTTAGCCAGACTTAAGCACTTAACCAAATCACCGTCGTGGTCGATGGTTGGGTCAAAATAGTCCAATGCTTTGGTCATCAACATATAAGTATTGGCATCAAACTGGGTGCTGAATTTTTGCCCTTGATAATGCAAATAGCTTTCGACTTGGAATTCAGGGGCGAAACTAAAGCTCAGTTCGTCGGCTTTTAGGTCACGACCAAACTTCGCTTTCATGGCATCACCCGACATATAGGTTAGATGACCAAGCATGCGAGCTTGCGATAAGCCTGCCTTAGGCACAACACCATGATCCATGTAGCGACCTTGGTGAAAATCAGGATCTTTACTGATCGCTTGGCGTGCGACTTCGTTAAAGGCAATGTTCTGTGCCGATAGCTTAGGAGCAGAAGCGATGACTAGAGCATGACGTAAACGCTCTGGGTATTGAATCGACCAGCGCAATACTTGCATGCCGCCTAATGATCCACCGACAACGGCAGCCCATTGTTGAATATTGAGGAAATCGGCTAAACGTTTTTGGCTTCTTACCCAGTCACGAACAGCGACGATCGGGAAGTCAGGGCCATAGGCCTTGCCCGTTTCTGGATTGATGCTGGTAGGCCCGGTCGAGCCGGAACAACCACCGAGGTTGTTCAAGCAGACAACAAAAAACTTATTAGTATCAATCGATTTACCGGGTCCAATACAGCTATCCCACCAACCTGGACGTTTATCGTCCATGCTGTGGAAGCCCGCAGCATGGTGGTCACCACTTAAGGCGTGGCAAATTAGAATGGCATTACTGGCATCAGCATTGAGTTCACCGTAGGTCTCATAAATTAATTCATAAGATTCGAGGATGCGGCCGCTGCGTAGTATTAAAGGCTCATCAAAACGTTGAGTTTTAGGAGTGATGATACCGACGCTATCGTCTGGAATTTGTGCTGGCATGGATGCTTATACACTTAAGACAGTTTGAATGAGGGGGATTATAGCGAGAATTGAAGAGAAATTCAGGGACAATGTGCCCCTGATAGATTGTGCTAATTAAATACCCAGAACTAGGCCAGGTGGCATACCGCTGGCTTGAGCGAGTCCTTTGATGACTAAAATTTCTAGAACCTGGATTAATAAGAAAGCAACGATGGGAGATATATCAATGCCACCCATGTCAGGCATGGCTTTACGAATCGGTTTTATTGCCGGCTCTAAAATCTGATTGATCAAAATTAATACCGGGTTATACGAGTTGGGTGCAACCCAAGAGGCAATCACGGTAATCAATAATCCCCAAAAATAGACTTTTAATAGCAGGCTCATTACACCAATACCAGCCCATAAAGCGGCCTGTAGCGGCGGTTGTATACCATTGAGCAATAAAATCAATACGATGGCGATGGCTTGAACCAATAATGCCAATACGAGAGACGCGATATCGATGCCACCCCAGCCCGGAATCATTTTACGTAATGGAATCAGTGGCGGATTTGTTGCTTTAACTATGAACTGTGAAATAGGGTTATAAAAATCTGCCCGTACTAGCTGTAGCAAAAAACGCAGAACCACGAGTAATAGGTACAGGCCCACTAGGGTATTGATTACTAACATGCCCACTTGGGTAAGGGAGTCCATAGACATCTCCGAAAATGATGTTGAAATTGGGTTATAAAATAGTGCGATAAACGATGTAATCAAGATAAAGCCGATAAGGGTGATTTTCTACCCCTAGCAGCCATAGGTCACTCTATTCTTACAAATTCTTACCTTTAACTGGGTTTAACTTCGCCTAACAGCTCCGCTAGCTCACCCGAGCGACGATTTGCCGCATTGAGGGCCGCTTTTACAATGTCGCGTAAATGAGCGCTTTCAAAGGTATTGATGGCTTGTTCGGTTGTGCCACCCGGAGAGGTCACACGACGACGTAATTCAGCCACATCAACATCACTTTCTTTGGCCATTTGTGCCGCACCAATTGCCGTTTGAATGGTCAGTTCACTGGCGGTTTCACGGCTCAAACCTAGCTCAACACCGGTATCGATCATGGCTTCCATTAATAGGAAGTAATACGCTGGGCCGCTGCCTGAAACGGCGGTTACGGCATCAATTTCTGCTTCGCTTTGCACCCATTGCACAATCCCGGCAGCTTTAAGAACCGTTTCCGCAAGATTTTTTTGTACGATTGAGGTGTGCTCGTTGGCGAACAAACCGCTGGCGCCTAACTGAATAAGGGAAGGCGTATTCGGCATGCAACGTACAATAGCTTGTGTTTGTCCTAACCAGCTTTGTAATGAAAATAAGTTGATACCCGCCGCGATGGAAACGAATAACGGCTGCTTAGTATCTGCCGAAATTGTCGAGGCAATATGGCTAGCCACTTCTTTCATTACTTGAGGTTTTACTGCCAGTACCACGATATCAGCATCTAGCATTGCCGGACCGCAATCTGAGAATGCTTTGATAGAATATTGTTGGGCTAGCTGATCGCGCTGCGACTCATTAGGATCACTGACGCTGATGGAGTCTGCTGAATGGCCTTGGGCGATTAAACCGCCGATGAGGCTGGTGGCCATATTGCCACCACCAATAAAACAAATGTTGCTCATGGAAATTCCTTCAATATCACTAATTTTAAAATAGACCTAATCACGGGCGCCAAAAATATCAGTACCAATTCTTACTTGGCTGCTGCCGTGCTGTATTGCTAATTGTAAATCATTCGACATGCCCATGGATAATACGGTGCATTGTGGATGATTGTTAGCGAGTTGTTTCAATAGTCTTTGCATCTCATCAAATTGGGTCGCCAGTTTAGTTTCATCAGCGGTCGCTTCTGGAATGCACATTAAACCGCGCAACGATAATTGAGGTAATTGCTTTATAAACGTAGCAAAGTTTTCAACGCTTTCTGGGGCAATACCGCTTTTTTGTTGTTCGCGGCTGATGTTGACCTGAATTAAAACGTTTAAGGGTGGTAAATCATCAGGGCGCTGATCGTTTAAGCGTTGAGCAATCTTGTCTCGATCTAACGTTTCGACCCATTGAAAGTGTTCAGCTATGATTCGGGTTTTGTTTGATTGGATAGGGCCGATGAAATGCCATTCAATATTGGTTAAATGCTGTAATTCGGTTATTTTTTCTACGGCGTCCTGCAAGTAATTTTCACCAAAAGCGCGTTGTCCCAATTGATACAATGTTTCAATCATATGAGCAGGTTTTGTTTTACTCACCGCGAGCAGCTGCACTTCTTCTTGAGAACGGTGAGTTTGTTCACAAGCCGAGTAAATATGCGCTCTAACTGATTGATATCGTTGCTCTAGTGTGGACATTCTTAATAACTGCTTTAGGATTAGTAGTAAGGTATTAGTTACAGCGCCGGATCATTCTCTATACTGAACTTAGGTGTCCATAATAAGCGACATAAATAGTATAAGCGAAATCCCCAGTCAGGTTGAGGAACAAGTATGGATATTACTGAGTTATTGGCATTTAGTGCGAAACAAGGCGCTTCGGATCTACATTTATCCGCTGAAATGCCACCGATGATTCGAGTTGATGGTGATGTTCGCCGTATTAATTTGCCGGCATTGGATCATAAAGAAGTTCATTCTTTAGTCTATGAAATCATGAACGATAAGCAGCGTAAGGATTTTGAAGAATTCTTAGAAACCGACTTCTCGTTTGAAGTGCCTGGCGTTGCCCGTTTTCGTGTCAACGCTTTTAACCATAATCGCGGTGCCGGTGCCGTATTCCGTACCATTCCCTCAAAGATTTTGAGTATGGATGATTTGGGTATGGGGCAGATTTTTAAAGATCTCGCCATGACCCCGCGAGGCTTGGTTTTAGTTACTGGGCCAACAGGTTCGGGTAAATCAACCACGCTTGCGGCGATGGTCGATTATATTAATGATACCAAATATGATCATATTTTAACCGTAGAAGATCCGATCGAATTCGTTCATGAGTCGAAAAAGAGCCTCATTAATCAGCGTGAAGTTCATCGCGATACTCTGGGTTTCAATGAAGCACTGCGCTCTGCGTTACGAGAAGATCCCGATGTTATTTTGGTTGGTGAGCTGCGAGATTTGGAAACCATTCGCTTGGCACTGTCAGCAGCAGAAACCGGCCACGTAGTATTCGGTACGCTTCATACTAGTTCAGCGGCGAAGACCATTGACCGTATTGTTGATGTATTTCCAGCAGAAGAAAAATCGATGGTGCGCTCGATGCTTTCTGAATCTTTGCAGGGTGTTGTTTCTCAAACTCTATTGAAGAAGACAGGCGGCGGTCGAATAGCGGCTCATGAAATCATGATTGGTACGCCGGCTATTCGTAACCTAATTCGTGAATCTAAAATTGCTCAGATGTATTCAGCGATTCAAACCGGTGGTTCTTTAGGCATGCAGACGATGGATCAGTGCTTACAGACTATGTTGAGTAAAGGTTTGATCACGCGTGAAATCGCACGTGATAAAGCTAAAATGCCAGAAAACTTTTAATCTAAAACTATAATTAGACATTTATGCGCTTGGAGTTATAACTCATGTCGATGGAAAAATTCTTGCGGGTCATGGTGGACAAAAACGCCTCAGACTTATTTATTACCGCGGGAGTACCAGCTTCTATTAAAGTGCATGGACGAGTCATGCCCTTAACCAAGAGTCCGTTAGCGGCAGAGCAGAGTCGAGACATTGTTCTGGGCTTGATGAATCAGCGACAGCGTGAGGAATTCGAAGAGCATAAAGAATGTAACTTTGCGATTAACGCCACCGGTATCGGACGTTTTCGTGCCAGTGCTTTTTATCAGCGTAATGTGATTGGCATGGTTCTTCGACGCATCGAAACTAAAATCCCCTCACTTGATGAGTTGGGCTTGCCCGATGTAGTGAAAGAGCTGGCCATGGCAAAGCGTGGGCTGATTCTTTTTGTGGGTGCGACAGGCGCGGGTAAATCGACTTCTTTGGCGGCGATGATTGGTCACCGCAATTGTAATAGTAAAGGGCACATTCTAAGCGTTGAAGATCCTATTGAATTTATTCATCAGCATCAGGGCTGTATTGTTACTCAGCGTGAAGTGGGATTGGATACTGAAAGCTTTGAAATTGGTTTGAAAAATGCTCTGCGCCAGGCTCCCGATGTCATTATGATTGGTGAAGTGCGTAGCTCGGACGTTATGTCGCATGCACTGACCTTTGCTGAAACCGGTCACCTAGCATTGGCGACGCTACATGCCAACAACGCGAACCAAGCGTTGGATCGAGTACTGCATTTTTTCCCACCAGAGCGTCATGCACAAACCTGGATGGATTTGTCGCTGAACTTACGTGCGATTGTTGCTCAGCAGTTGATACCAACACCTGATGGTAAAGGGCGACGCGCTGTTGTTGAAGTATTAGTTAATACGCCTTTAGTGTCCGATATGATTCGCAAAGGTGAAGTGCATGAGTTGAAAGGCTTAATGAGCCGTAACAATGATGAAGGTATGCAGACTTTTGACCAAGCGCTTTATGCCTTGTACGAGTCGGGTGAGATCACCTATGAAGAAGCTATTGCTCATGCAGATTCACCTAATGATTTACGCTTGATGATTAAATTGGGTTCGGAAGCGGATGCAGATCAGTTAGATGCAGCATCTAAAGGGTTAACCTTGCAGGATTAACGCTAACATTAACCAATATGGAAAAGACCTTTGTATGAGTAGAGCGTAGTTTGGGGCTATCACATAGGATATTAACAAGGCTGGCGAGTGGCTATTCACGTTATTGGTGGGTGCCAACAATAATGGTGTTGATTCTAATACCGTTAAGTCAAAGTAACTTTTTGCTTTTTCATACCTTGGTTGAATTCTTTGCCATTACGGTTGCGATTATTAGCGCAATTGTGGCGTGGCATACTTACGCCTTGGCGAAAAATCAGTTCTTATTGCTGTTAGGTTGTGGATATTTCTTTATTGGTGGGCTCGATCTTGCCCATACGCTGACTTTTACGGGGCTGCCTTTTCTAGAGCATGACTCTGGTAATAAGAGCCTGCAGTTTTGGATTATTGCCCGCTTTTTTGAGGCGACTCTGTTATTAGTGGCGCCGTTATTTATCCATACTGAGCTACGACCTCGCAACCTCATTGTGACACTCGCCAGCATTATGTTATTGCTCTGCTGGGCCATCGTACAGAACTGGTTGCCTGCCTTTTATCTGGATGGCAAAGGGCTCACGATAACCAAAGTCATCTCCGAATATGTGATTATTATATTGCTTTTGGGTGCGCTCTTTACTTTCTGGCAAGCAAGACAAGATATTGAAAAAAGTAATTTCATTCTCATTAATATATCCATCATATTAACGATTTTTGCCGAGTACTCATTCACCCTTTATAGCGAATTCAGTGGCGTGATGATCATCCTTGGGCACATGTTGAAGCTGCTCTCGTATTGGGCTATTTATGTGGTATTGATTGAATCCAGCTTGCGTCAGCCATTTCTTAGCCTTGCGCGTGATGCCAATACGTATGATGCCGTGCCTGATGAAACCTTGGTTGTCGATAGAGAAGGCTATGTTCGTCAAGTAAATGAAGCGGTTCGACGTAATATGAGTCATCCAGAAAATGCGCTTGGTAGCCGTTGCCACGAGTTGCAGCATGACCCCAGAATTAGTGAAGAAAGTTGCCAAATCTGTCGCAGTATCAGTGCAGGGGAAATTCTTACTAGTAGCGAATTTTTAATAGAGAAGCAGCAACAGTGGTTTGAAGTAACACTATCGCCGATAAGTCATGGGGATAAATCGTTAGCCATGGTACATGTCCGTAGAAATATAACGGTAGCGAAAGAAGCTCAAGCTCGTTCGGAAGTATTTAATCGTTTATATACGGTATTGAGTCATACCAATAAAGCGATTGCCGGTGCGAATTCGCGGCAAATGATGTTTACTGATATTTGTGAAATCGCCGTACGTTATGGCGGCTTTAAAATGTCTTGGATTGGTTTGATTAATAATCATGTGGTTAAACCTCAAGTGCATGCCGGGGACGAATCGGGTTATTTAAAAGCTATGGAAATTCGTGTTGATGATTCAGCACTAGCGCGAGGCCCGGTAGGACAAGCGGCGAAGAGTAATCAAGTTCGGTGTGTTAATAATACTAAGTCAGACCCCGATTTTACGCCTTGGAGTGAGGCTGCGGAACAGCGAGGTTATGCGGCTTTAGCGGCTGTTCCTTTAAGTATCAAAAGTAAGGTAGTAGGCATATATGCGATTTACTCTGAGCTGCCAGACGCTTTTGATGAAAAAATGCTATCCCTACTGGATTCATTAGGACGTGATATTAGCGCTGCGATGTTGCGCTTACAGGAGCGTCAGAAGCGAGAGCAAGCCGAAGCTAAAATCCAACAGTTATCGCAAGTCGTTGAGCAGAGCGCGCATGCCATATTGATTACTGACATCTATTTCAAAATCGAATATGCCAATAGAGCCTTTACGGTTTTAACGGGATACCTCCAGCAAGAATTAATCAATAAAACGCCGGCAATTTTGCAGAGTCATTATACCGACAGTGATACTTATAATGATATTAGCCGCACACTTAAAGCGGGCCGTGAATGGAGTGGGCAAGTCCGCAACCAGCGAAAAGATGGATCCTTATATTGGGCATTACAATCGATTACGCCGATTAAGAATGATGAGGGCGAGGTCACGCATTATGTTTCTACCTCGGAAGATAATACTGATCTGCATGACGCTCAGCAGACTATTGAGCAGCTGGCGTTTTATGATCCGTTAACCAACTTGCCTAATCGCCGTTTATTATCGGATCGATTACAGCAAGCACTAGAGCATGCGCAGCGTAATCCAGGCCAAATTGTGGCAGCGCTAGTATTTGATTTGGATAATTTTAAAACAGTAAATGATTCATTGGGTCATAACTACGGCGATGATTTATTAAAGCATGTTGCGCAAATATTTCAGGCGCAAGTGCGCAGCGAAGATACGGTTTCTCGCCAGGGTGGTGATGAATTTACCATCATTCTTTCAGGCATGAAGCAGATCGAGAAGATTGCCGATATTGCGGATACTATTTTGCAAAAGCTTTCCCAGCCGATTAATCTTTCCGGACATCAGGTTGTGATCGGAACCAGTATCGGTATTGCTGTATATCCTAATGATGCTGATAGTTATGACGAGCTATTACGCAATGCTGACATGGCGATGTATCACGCGAAAGAAGAAGGTAAGAATAACTTCCAGTTCTTTATGCCGGCCATGAACAAGCAAGCGCATAATCGATTATTACTCGAAAATAAATTACGTAACGCGATCGAACAAAACCATTTTCAGCTTTTTTATCAGCCGCAGCTCGATTTAAAAACCGGCGAACTTATTGGAACGGAAGCGTTAATCCGTTGGTTCGATCCAGAGCAGGGGATGATTTCTCCAGCCGAATTTATTCCGTTAGCAGAAGATACTGGCTTGATTGGTCAAATTGGTGATTGGGTCATCGAGGCCGCGTGCCGCGATATGAAAGCCTTGCATGCGAAAGGCTTTCCTCAGCTTAAAGTCGCCATTAATGTGTCGGCCTTTCAGTTTCGCCATGGTAAGCACTTGACTGAAGTTATTGCTAAGACGTTAGAAAAATATCAATATCCAGCAGAGCTATTGGCGCTTGAGCTAACCGAAAGTATTTTAATTGATGATAT
Source organism: Oleispira sp. (assembly GCA_036960605.1). Lineage (GTDB taxonomy): Bacteria > Pseudomonadota > Gammaproteobacteria > Pseudomonadales > Oceanobacteraceae > Oleispira. Next base: position 41,037 of record JBALXI010000023.1, read on the forward strand.
TAAAGAAACGCTTAATATTCTAAATAGCATGCGCAGCTTGGGTATTACTTTAGCCATTGATGACTTTGGTACGGGTTATTCTTCGCTGAGTTATTTGAAGCAATTTCCGATTGATATCTTGAAGATTGATCAATCTTTTATTCGTGATATCACCACCGATGCCAGTGATAAGGCGATAGTGAGTGCCATTATTGCGATGGCTCAGCAGTTGGATATCGATGTCTTGGCTGAAGGTGTTGAAACGGTAGAGCACCAGGCATTTTTGCAAAGCCAAGGCTGTGATTACGTGCAGGGATACTTATATTGTAAGCCGATTCCTGCAGATGAATTATTTGAGCGCTGGCAGAAAAAGGAGCTTACCTTTAAATAAGCTCCCTTAAAGTAAGCTTCCTTTTTCTAATGACCATGATCGAACCACTATGCTCGGTAGACTTCACGACCTGCACTGAAGGTAAGTTGCACTTCACCGACGAGAGGTTCACCCAGCACTGGGCTATTTTTTCCAGCCGAGGCGAGTGAGTCTGCGCTATAGCAAACTTCTGCATTTTGATTCACGACCACAAGATTAGCCAGCTGCTTTAATTGTAGGCCTGCCTTCAACCCCAAAATCTTTGCTGGCATAATTGAGCTCGCGTTAACCGTCGCGTCTAGTGTTAGCTCGCCTTTATTGACCAATGTCAGCATCATTGATAACCAGGTATCCAAAATACTCATACCGGCTTCTGCGGCGGCAAAAGGTGCTTTCTTGGCCGCAATATCTTGTGCTTTATGGTTCGAGCAAATTGCTAGAGTGCCATCATTTATCCCCGCAAGCAGTGCTTGGCGGTCTTGTTCACTGCGTAATGGAGGTTGCACGTTAAAAGTACTGTCAAAGCCATTCACATCAAGGTCAGTGAACATCAAATTAGCAATGGCGACATCGGCGGTGACGGGCAAACCCTGAGCTTGGGCTTGGCGAATCATATCCACCGAACGGCCACAACTAAGCTGACTGAAATGAACGCGACAACCGGTTAATTCTACTAATAGCAGTTGTTGAGCTAGTGAAGTCGTTTCTGCAATTTCTGCAATGCCTGTAAGACCTAAGCGGTTTGCCGTTGGACCTTCATGCATTTTGCCGTTAGCGCTGAGATCAAAGTCTTCTGCCGTGAGCATGATAAGCATGTCATGAGTGGTTGCGTATTCCATGATGCGGCGAAGGACTAAAGCATTCTTAATCGGCGCACGCGCATTCGATAACGCAATACAGCCTGCTTGCTTGAGGCTATACATATTGGCGAGCTGATCGCCTTCGAGGCCTTGGGTAAGAGCCCCCATCGGCAGGAGCTGACTATTATTGGCTTTTACCGACGCTAGCTGAAGTAGGCTCACATCGGCTGGGGTATCAACAATCGGCTTGCTGTTTGGCTGTGTGCATAACAAGCTAACACCGCCTTGGGCAGCGGCGAGGGTTTCACTGGCAACATTATTAACGTGGGCGCTGAGGTCGATTAAGCCAGGCAATAATAGGGCTTGATTGGCGTTAAATACATTGGCCGAATCTGCAGCTTGGCCCGCGGCGGTGATAGCAGTAATCAGGCCATCGACAATAACGACATCACTAAACTGCTTTAACTGCTGGCTTGGATCTAATATTTGCGCATGGGTTAGGGTTAAAGTACTCATGCGTTCTCTCCAGAAGTCGGGTTGGGTAGGGTCTTATCTACAGCGGATTGCTCAGATGCTTGGCCGCTCATCGCCATCGCCATAACAGCCATACGGACGGCAATACCGTAACTTACTTGATTTAAAATAACGGATTGCTCGCCATCAGCAACGGCGGAATCGATCTCAACGCCACGATTGATAGGGCCGGGGTGCATAACAATGGCATCCGGTTTGGCTAACGCGAGTTTGGCTTCAGTCAGCCCATACAGTTTAAAATACTCACCTTCGCTAGGAAGTAAGGCATCAGACATGCGTTCTTTTTGTAAGCGCAGCATGATAACGACGTCGACATCGGCTAAACCCTGCTCGATATCAAAATAGATTTTAGCGCCTAGATCAGCCATTTCTTTAGGCACGAGAGTCGCCGGACCAATCACTCGAATTTCTTTAGCGCCTAAAGTAATTAGTGCGTGAATCTGCGAGCGGGCAACACGGGAATGCAAAATGTCACCCACAATCGCCACGGTCTGACCTTCGATCGTGCCTTTATGGCGGCGAATAGTCAGCATATCCAACATGGCTTGAGTAGGGTGTGCATGGCGACCATCACCCGCATTAATAATGGCAACGCCTGGCGTCACTTGTTCTGCGATGAAGTGTGCTGCACCGCTGTCGGCATGACGGACGACAAACATGTCGCTGTACATGGCTTCCAAATTCCACAAGGTATCCATTAAGGTTTCACCCTTGGAGGTTGCGGAGCTGGCGATGTCTAAGTTAAGGATGTCGGCACTTAAGCGCTTGGCGGCGAGTTCGAAGGTCGAGCGAGTACGCGTCGAGTTTTCAAAAAATAGGTTAACAACCGTCTTCCCGCGTAGCAGCGGTACCTTTTTAACGGCTCGCTCTTGAGTGCTAATAAAAGAATCGGCGAGGTCTAAAATTTCAGTCAGTAGCGCTTTGCTTAATCCTTCTGTGGTTAAGAAGTGTTTTAGGCGACCGTCGGCGGTGAGCTGAACTTGGGTTGGATCGGAATGGCGGGTCATAATTAATAACTCATGATTTCTAAAGCTTCAGCGGAAGCATAATGACAAACGGTTAACCCAGGGTCAGTGCTAGCGGGTTAGGCCCCGATAATTTGATTTTTTGATCTGTGGATAACTCAAGTTTTGCACCGACTAGGTCTGCTTGAATAGGCAGTTGGCGCTGGCCAATATCCAATAAGCTGACAAGGTGAATACTGGTCGGTCGACCATGATCGAAAATCTCGTTCATCGCCGCGCGAATTGTACGACCACTCATTAACACATCATCGACTAAGATGATGGCGCGATCTTCGATTGAATCCGGTAGCTCTGAGCCTTTGGCTTGTGTGCTTAGGCCACGTTCATCAAAGTCATCGCGATAAAAACTGATGTCCAAGATACCGAGTTCGGGTAATTCTAGCGCCAGCTGCAAGCGCTGTGCTAGCCATGCGCCACCGGTACGAATACCAATCAAGAGCGGTTGCTGTAAATCTTTTTCAACAATCATTTGCTTAACATCAAGCACCAGTTGCTGGCAAAGGGCTTCTGCATCAGGCAGTTCAAAGGCCGATGTGGTCATATACCGATATCCTTATTCGCTTTGCTCAGATTGATACTGAGTCAGAAAGCTTTCTAAAATGAGTTGTGCGGCGATGCCATCTACCGAGTTTTCGCCGAAATTGCGATTACCGCCCATTTCGATGACGATGCCTTTTGCTTCGTAACTGGTGAGGCGCTCGTCATGAGTAAATGAAGGGCGATGGAAACGGCCTTCTAAGCGATTGGCAAATTTATTGGCGCGGCGGCTAAGATCGCTGGGGGTTCCGTCCATATTTAACGGCAGGCCCGTTAAAAAGGCTTGGGGTTGCCACTCTTCTATAATTTTTCCTAGCTGTTCCCAGTTAGGAATGCCATCGCGGGCATTGATCGGTTCAATCGGTGTGGCTTTGCCCGTAATGCGCTGCCCCACTGCGATGCCGATGCGCTGGGTGCCAAAATCGAAGGCCATCCAGTGATCATAAACTTGTGCCATTATGCGTGACCTGCATCTGAGCTGAGAAAACCTTCATCAATACCGAGCAGTTTAAGTGCGGCTTGATACATCTCATCTTCGGGAGTATTAAAAATTATGTTGGCATCGGCTGCGACGGTTATCCAAGAGTTATCCAAGAGTTCTTGTTCTAACTGACCAGGATCCCAGCCAGCATATCCTAGCGCGACCTTGTATTTCTTCGGCCCAGTGCCTTGAGCGAGTGACGTCAGAATATCTTTCGAAGTACTGACGTGAATGTCGTCACTAACCGACAAAGTGGAGCGCCAGTCGCCTTTTTCTAAATGCAGGATGAAGCCATGATCTTGATGGACCGGCCCGCCTAATAAAACAGGATGATCATGACCGTAGGCGCCTTCGATCTCTAATTGATCTAAGACTTCATGAAGATTGAGGTCGGTAGGCTGATTAAGAACGATCCCCATCGCACCATCGCCATCATGGTTGCAGATATAAGTAATGCTGTGTTCAAAAGAGGAATCTTTGAGGGATGGCATAGCGATTAAAAAATGGTGCTTCAAACTGCTGAAAGAATCAGTTGCAGCCATTAGTTTACGTCCGTCATGTAGCGGTTACCTTTAAATTGCCAAGTTCGAATAATTTCGAGTAAATCTATATCTCGTTTCATCTCTTCGGTAAAGGGAGCGAAAGGGGCTGAGCGGCGAACGATACGAATAGCCGCATCATCAAGCACTTTTTTGCCAGAAGATTTTAAAATACGTAGGTTGTTAATGGTTCCATTTGGATTGATGGAAACCAATAAGCGTAATGAACAATCGTTGTAGCAGCTCTCTGCTTCACGCGGGTAATTGATGGTTCCCATTTTTTCAATTTTACGACGCCAGCTATTCACGTAATACGCGTCATTGGCCTTCATTGTCGATGCCGCTGTCAGGCGTTGGATTCGAGGTGCCTTGGCATAGATTTGGCGCATAGTATCAAGCTTCGCTTCTAAGCTGGCCATTTCTAAGCTGCGTTCTAATAAAGTTTTCTTCGGCCCATTAGGCAGATCAATTAATTCAATCGCTTCCGGCTCTGGTTTTAGCTGAGTTTTAAAGCGACTTTCATTATTACTGGAAATTAAGGCAGCTTGTTCGGGTTTAACTTGTGGGGCGCTAGCTTGCTGTTCAAGAGGGGAGGTTTGTTGAATGCTATTGGCATTAAAGTCGGCATCAACGTCGGTAGTCAGCATCTTAGCTTCGTCTAGCGTGCCACTACCTTGTTGGTTTTCTTGGGCGAGAAAATCAGCTTTTTCCGGAGCTTGCTCGCTCTTGTAGCCTGCCAACGTAACCTCTAAGGTTTGTGAAGTTTGGCTTTGGTCCGTAGTCGTAAAGCTGATGCCCAATATGAGCGCCGCATGTAACAAGGTGGCCAAGAAACCAGTAAAGGTTAAGCGGTCAGCACTGGTAACTGTAGCGGAGCTACTCATGGGCGATCTCACATTGATATTAATTAAAAAGTAACCCTAGTTTAACAGCGCACCTTCTGTAGTAAACAGTCGATTAGCTGGTCTGCGACATCAATACCAGAATCACGACTGATTTCACGAACACAGGTTGGGCTGGTGACGTTAATTTCAGTGACGTAATCACCAATGACATCTAGACCCACAAAATATAAACCCTTCTCTTTTAGTTTAGGGCCAATTTTATCGGCAATGGCTTTTTCTTTGTCAGATAGTGGCATTGTGATGCCTGATCCGCCAGCGGCTAGGTTGCCGCGTGTTTCGCCATCGGCTGGAATTCGCGCCAGGGTAAACGGCACGGCTTCACCATCAATGATCAGAATACGCTTATCGCCTTGAGTAATTTCAGGAATAAAGCGTTGCGCCATAATCTGTTGTTTGCCGTGATCGGTTAACGTTTCAATAATAACGCTGACATTAGGATCATCTTTCTTTAGACGGAAGATAGACGAGCCGCCCATGCCGTCTAGAGGTTTGAAAATGACGTCGCCGTGCTCAGCATGAAAAGCCTTTAGTAAGTCGGGGCGGCGAGTAACCGTTGTTGGACTCATTAATTCAGCGAACTCGGTGGCAAAAACCTTTTCATTACAGTCACGTAAGCTTTGTGGATTGTTCGCCACGAGTACGCCTTGCTGCGCAGCACGCTCTAATATATAGGTGCTGTAGATGAATTCACTATCGAACGGAGGATCTTTGCGCATTAAAATCAGCTGCAAATCACTTAACGGTCTATCGACGGCTTCTTCTTTTTGGAACCAATTATCAGGATCCATAGCGACCTTGATGGGAGCCATTCGACCATACGCTTCGCCGTTTTGTATGGAGAGGTCTTGCTGCTCCATGTAGAACAGTTCGCAATCACGTTGCTGGGCGGCAAACATCAAAGCGAGTGAGGTATCTTTGTGAAAAGAAATTTGTTCAATGGGATCCATAACGATGCCAACTTTGATGCTCATGACTGCTCCTGAAGGTATAAACGAATATAATGAAGACATTTTACCCTAACTATTCAGACTTGCAGTGGAATTAATTGTTCCAACCAGTTCTTACTTTTAGTAGTTTGCGTTGTTAAGGCCTACAATTATATGTTACAAAGGTTGTAATCAGCGTTCCTCAGACATTGAGGCCGCTATCCTAGCAAAAAATAATTTGGATGGTTGAAGGCAAATATATGGACGATAACTTTGATAACCTGAAAGTTATGGTTATTGACGATAGTAAAACTATTCGTCGTACCGCCGAGACCCTTTTAAAGAAGGTCGGTTGTGAGGTGATAACTGCAACTGATGGTTTTGATGCGTTGGCAAAAATCGCAGATACCCACCCAAATATTATCTTTGTGGACATTATGATGCCTCGATTAGATGGCTACCAGACGTGTGCACTAATTAAAAACAACTCTAAGTTTAAAGATACGCCAGTGATTATGTTGTCGAGTAAAGATGGTTTATTCGATAAGGCAAAGGGTCGTATTGTGGGTTCGGATCAATATTTAACCAAGCCGTTTAGTAAAGATGAGTTGCTTGGTGCAATTCGAAACTTTGTTAAGTAGTTTGTAGATAGAATTATAATTTAGAGGTAATTTGAGAATGGCTCGTGTACTTGTAGTTGACGATTCTCCGACGGAAACGCATTCGTTTAAAACGATGCTGGAACAGCATGGACATGAAGTCTTGACTGCTGAAAATGGTGCTGATGGTGTAGCGCTTGCTCGTCAAGAAAAGCCTGACGTAGTTTTAATGGATATTGTTATGCCTGGACTTAACGGTTTTCAGGCAACTCGTCAATTAACTAAGGATCCGGGAACGCAGCATATTCCTGTGATTATTGTGACGACGAAAGATCAAGAAACTGATCGAGTTTGGGGTAAGCGACAAGGTGCTAGTGGTTATCTTGTTAAGCCTGTTCCAGCGGCTCGTTTAATGGAAGAAATTGAATCAGTAATGGCTAGTTAATATGCAACCTTTTGCCCTGTTAGTTGAAATTGCACAAAAAAGCCGAAGTAATGCTAGTGAGTTACCGCAAAAAACGGAAGCGGTGACCTATTGGCGTGGCATTGGTTTTATGTTGGCAGGGCAGCGATTTGTGGCGCCTATGGGTGACGTGGGTGAGATTTTACAGACTCCACGAGTAACTAAGGTGCCAGGAGTGCGGAATTGGATGCTTGGGGTGTCCAATATTCGAGGCCGTTTAGTCCCTGTTTTGGATTTGGCCGGTTTGTTGGATGTGCCTTCAAAGGCTAGTTGGCGTACTCGCCGAGTACTAGTCATTGGTGAGGGTCAGCATCAGCATGGTTTATTAGTTGATGCTGTGCTCGGGATGCAGCAGTTCCCTTCTCACCAAATAAGTAATCAAATGTACGTTGAAGCAAATTATGCACCTTATGTGCGTGGTGGCTTTGAGCGTGACGGGTCTAATTGGCCCATCTTTAGTTTTACCGACCTGATGCAAGCAGATGAATTTCTGCAGGTAGCAGTATAATAAAATAAGTTTGTTGCGATTCACTTCATGAATTGCGCTGAATCACTAAGAATAACAAACGTGCAAACAGTACGGAGTAGCGGAATGAGCAAAGCAACGGGAAGCGTTTGGTCCACGGTATTTGGAAACCCAAGAGCAGGTTTCTTTACTGTGATGCTAATTGTTTCAATTCTGGCATTCTTGGGTGTGACGATTTTTGTAAACACTCAAGCAAACCAAGATAAAGAATATATTAGCCACGCTGGTGAGCTTCGAGTTCTTTCTCAGGAACTAGCAAAGAACGCGGTGGAAGCTGCGGGCGGTAAAGCAGAAGCTTTCGCGTTATTGCGTACAGCACGTAATAGCTTTGAAACTCGTTGGGGTTATTTGACTCTAGGTAATGCAGAGACTGGCCTTCCGCCAGCAGAAATTGCTGCGATGACCAATGTGCAGGGTATTTGGAACAAGGTTTCCAATAACGCCGATCAAATTGTACAAGCTCAAGATATTATTCTTTCTTTGCACGAGGTTGCTGCAACCTTGGCGGAAACGATTCCTCAGCTTCAAGTCGAATACGATGAAATTGTAGAAATTTTACTTGATAGTGGTGCTCCTGCAGAGCAGGTTGCTGTTGCTCAGCGTCAGTCATGGTTAGCAGAGCGTATTGTTCGCTCGGTAAACAAGGTGCTCGGCGGTGGTGAAGATGCAGTAATGGCAGCCGATGCATTCGGACGAGATGCTTCTCTTTTCGGTCGTGTACTTAACGGTATGATCGAAGGTAACGTCGCGATGAACCTGAGTCAGGTGAGTGATGAGGAAGCGATCTTTGCTTTGGCAGAAATTGCTGAATTGTTTGAATTCGTATCGGGTTCGGTTGATGAAATTCTTGAAACCTCTCCTGAGTTATTCCAAGTACGTGAAGCATCGGATGCGATTTTCGCCGATTCTCAACTATTACTGAATGAAACCTCTTCTTTGACCAACGGCTTTCAGACGAATACTGAAGGCTTAGGTATTTTACAGATCATCGCTTATCTATCTGCCCTTATGGCCGTTGTCGGTATGGTTGGTTTGGGTGTTATCTCTTATCAAAATACGCGTAAAGATTTATCTGAAACAGCGTATAAAAATGAGCAAAACCAGATTGCAATTTTACGTCTACTGGATGAAATTGCCGATTTGGCCGATGGTGATTTAACAACGCAGGCAACGGTAACGGAAGACTTTACTGGTGCGATTGCTGACTCCATTAACTACGCAATCGATCAGATGCGCTCGTTGGTATCGGCAATTAACGAAACAGCGGTACAAGTATCGTCTGCTGCACAAGAAACGCAGGCAACAGCAATGCATCTTGCTGAGGCATCTGAGCATCAGGCTCAGGAAATTGCTGGGGCATCAGCGGCAATTAACGAAATGGCCGTATCGATTGACCAAGTATCGGCAAACGCCTCCGAATCATCTGCGGTAGCAGAGCGATCGGTTGCGATCGCCAATAAAGGTGCTGAAGTGGTACAGGCTACGATTCACGGCATGGATAACATTCGTGAACAGATTCAAGAAACGTCTAAGCGTATTAAGCGTCTGGGTGAGTCGTCGCAGGAAATTGGGGATATCGTATCTCTTATTACCGATATTGCCGATCAAACAAACATTCTATCGCTTAACGCTGCAATTCAGGCTTCCATGGCAGGTGATGCAGGTCGAGGCTTCGCAGTTGTTGCCGATGAAGTACAGCGACTAGCAGAACGTTCTGCCGCGGCAACCAAGCAGATTGAAGCGTTGGTTAAAACGATTCAGAATGATACTAACGAAGCTGTTATCTCGATGGAAACCACAACTTCAGAAGTGGTACGAGGCGCACGTTTAGCACAGGATGCTGGTGTCGCCTTGGAAGAAATTGAGAATGTATCGAAAAACTTGGCTGACTTGATTCAGAACATCTCCAACGCTGCACGTCAGCAGGCATCTTCTGCTGGTCATATTTCGAATACGATGAACGTTATTCAAGAAATTACGTCGCAGACATCTGCGGGTACGACGGCAACAGCGAAATCGATTGGTAACCTTGCCGATATGGCGAACAAGTTACGTGAATCAGTAGCTGGCTTTAAGCTTCCTGAGAGTGAACAAACTCTATAGGCTTAAAATGACTAACTCGTCAGATTTTTTTTCTAATAAGCGCTCCGGTTTTGGCATGATGCCAGATATGGAAGAAGGGCAATTTCTGCTTTGGCAGAACTTGCTTGAGGAGCGGACAGGCATGTGCCTGGCTCCTCAGCGCAAATCCTTTCTTCAAACTAGCTTAGGTATTCGCATGCGCGAGCTAGGCTGTGATGACTATGAGGATTATTACCAGAAGGTGACGGTTGGTTCAGCCGGTGCTATTGAATGGGCAATACTCTCTGATCGATTAACGGTTCAGGAAACGCGATTTTTTCGTGACCCTGATGCCATGATGTTCGTTAAAAACCATTTGTTAGAAATGGTTAAAACAGCTTCGTTAAATCGATCTTTTGATATTTGGAGTATGGGCTGTTCTTCTGGCGAAGAGGTTTATAGTTTGGCTATGCTGGCGGACGAATGCTTGTCACCCTTAGGGTATAAGTATTCTGTTACGGGGACGGATTTATCAACAGTGGTATTGCGTAAAGCACGCCAGGGAAAATATCCTATCCGTAAGTTGGAAACGCTTCCGGTTTCGTATCGTCAACGCTATTGCGTCGCTGTAGAAAAACACGAGTACCAGGTCATATCTGAATTGCGAGATCGTACGTGTTTCTCGCAAGTAAATGCTTTAAATTTAGACGCTTTCCCTGTTTCAGGGTTAAGTATTATCTACTGTCAGAATTTATTAATATATTTTCGTCGGTGGCGTCGCCGTGAAATTCTTAATGCGTTGGCTGATCGTTTAGTTGATGGTGGGATTTTAGTAACAGGTTTAGGTGAAATGGTAGATTGGCAGCATCCAAATTTAGTTCAGGTTGATAGTAATAAATTATCGATTTATATACGACGTGATAATAATAATCAGATGAGAGGGCGCTAGGCGATGAGCCACGATTACATCGCCCTAGAATGGGTCAAAGGCGAAATTGAAGAGACCCTTCAGCAGGCGCAACAAGCATTAGAAGCCTACGTAGAAAATACGCAGGATCGTACTCGCCTTAAATTTTGTTTGAGTTATCTTCATCAAGTGCAAGGCACTTTGCAGATGGTCGAGTTTTACGGCGCGGCATTGTTAGCAGAAGAAATGGAAGCTTTGGCTAAGGTTTTGGCTGAAGGTGATGTTGCTAATGAAATGGATGTGCTTGAAGTATTAATGCAGGCAATTCTGCAGCTGCCAAGCTATCTGGAGCATATTAAGGTCGGTCGAAGAGACTTGCCAGTTGTTTTGCTGCCGATTCTTAATGAATTACGCGCTGCTCGTGGTGAAAGCTTAATGTCTGAAACGGCATTATTCACTCCGAATATAGAAGCTCCTGCAGCTCTATCTACTGACGAATTAAATAAATTTAATGATCCTGGCTTTGCTCCTTGGTTGAAAAAATTACGCCAAATGCAACAGACGGCTATCTTGCATGTTCTTCGCGGTGAGCAAGAAGCACTAGCGATCGATTATCTACATAAAGTATTTACTCGCCTTTATAAGTCATTAGGAAAAACTCCCCAAGGTTTAGTCTGGCTGCCTGCGCTGGCATTTGTTGAATACCTTAAAACAGAAGAAAGTATTCCGAAAAGTGCTAAGCCATTATTGCGACAATTAGATGCGCAACTAAAGCAAATTCAGGATCAGGGTATTGAAGTATTAAATACCCCAGTACCCGATGAACTACTTAAAAATATTCTTTATTATATTGCCAAGTCACCTTTGGATACGGGTGCTATTGCAGCGGTTAAAAAGCAATTTAATTTAGCAGCAGCTTTGCCTAATGATCAAGAATTACAGGCACAGCGCGATGCGCTTTCGGGTCCTGATAAGGAGACCGTTGGCAGTGTTGTTACTGCATTAATAGAAGAAATTGCAGGGCTAAAAGAACAATTTGATCAGTTGGTTCGTGGTGACGATGACCGTGAGCAATCACTGGCATCTCTAATGCCAACGTTTAAGCAGCTGTCCGATACCATGGGCATGCTGGGGCTAGGTATGCCCCGCCGAGTATTACAAGAACAACAAAGTAACGTTGCCCGCTTGATTGATCAGGGAAGTGTGTCTGATGCTGAATTGATGGATACCGCGGGTGCCTTACTCTATGTAGAAGCCACCTTAAATGGTATGCAGGCGGAAGGTACGCTGGTAGAAACCAGGCCAGAAGATGTCTCTGTTAGTAGTGCACAAAAAGCCGTATTACATGAAGCGCGCAATGTCTTAGAACAAGTTAAAGATTCAGTTGTTGAATATATCGCAAAGCAATGGGATGCCACTGAACTAGAAGAAGCTCCGCACTGGTTGAGGTCTATAGAAGGCTCAATCAATATGATTCCACTTCCTCGAGCGGCTAAGATTCTTGAAGGCGCCGCCGATTTTGTTGAAAAACAGTTAATCGCTGAGGGTTTGAAAGCTCAGTGGAGTGTGATGGATAACTTTGCAGATATCCTCACCAGTGTCGAGTATTACATTGAACGTTATAGTAATAGTCCGCAAGAAGCAGATGAAAATTTACTCCATCGCGCAGAGATTGCTTTGTCCAACTTACCTGGCCAAACAGTTACGCAAGATGAAATTTTAGAAGTTTCTGCCACTAACACAAGTGATGATCTTGCTACTGCACTAGACCAAATAGATATCACCGATGATATCGGCTTAAATGCTGAAGTTGATTTAGCAGCCACTTTAGACGAAGCCGTTGAGCCTGAAGTTAATGAAATCGAAACAGTTTTACCGGTAGCGGAAATTCAGGCTGAAGAAATTGCAGTAGAAGACGCATCTCTTGATGATCTTTTAGATATTAATTTGCTTGATACTGTCAGCGTTGAGCCTGTAGTTGAGCATGATTCAATAGTTGAAGTTGTTCCGGTTGCTGCAGATATTGAAGAGGATGATTTAATTGATGATGAAATCATTGAGATTTTCCTAGAAGAAGCAGAAGAAGTACTAGAAACATTACAAGAATCTTGGCCTGAATATCGCCAAGAAAATACCAATACTGAAGCGCAATCAACCGTTCGTCGTGCCTTTCATACACTAAAAGGCAGTGGCCGCATGGTCAAGGCTGAAGTGCTTGGCGAGCTAGCATGGTCCATTGAAAATATGCTTAATCGAGTGATTGAGCAGACCATTAATCTAGACGAAAATGCCTGTGCGTTGATTGATCAGGTTATTATTCATATCCCTAAGCTGATTGAAAATTTCCGTCTACGTAGTGCGGTTAGTATTGATACTGCATCGCTTATGAGCTACGCAGAGTCGTTATCGCAAGGCGAAGATGTTAATAACTTTAAGTCGCAATTTTCTACTTCTGTACCAGCGGTTGAAGTCGAAGCAGTAGCGCTAGAAGTCGAAACGCTAGAAGTCGAAGAATTGAGTGATGATTCAGAAGACAGCTTGCTTGACGATACTCTATTGGAAATTTTCCGTTCAGAGGTCGCGACTCACCTTGAGGCTGTGAGTGATTTTATAACAGAGTCGCAAACAACAGATTTCAATAATGAACTTTCAGATCAATTACAGCGTGCATTGCATACCTTAAAAGGTAGTGCGCATATGGCAGGTATTTCACCGATAGCCTTGATTGCCTCGCCATTAGAAAAACTGGTCAAAGAATTACGTGCCTATCAAATAAAAAATACTCCGGGTTTGATTAGCCTGCTGGTTGAAGGTAGCGCGCTCATTCAATTAGGAATGGAGCAGCTGGAAACAAACCCTATTGCTCCTTTGCCAAATGAAGGTGAATTTCTAATAAAAGTGGCTGCAATGGAACAGCTATTTTTGGCACCTATTTCAGCCGGTGGCAGAGATAGAGCATTGCCTGATCCTCAGCAATTGGCACAATTTTTAACTCAAGGGATGGATGTACTGTTAGATGCAGATGACATTGTTAAGCAATGGTCACTTGAGCCAGAAAATACAGTTGCCTTATCTCAGTTGAATGACGAGCTGGTTCAGTTAATCGAAAGTGCAGAAAAAGCGGACATTTCTGAAGTCATAGAACTGGCCACCGTATTGAATGAGCTGTATCGCCAGATACTGGCATCGCCTACGATTTCAAATGTTCCAGAGTTAGTTGAGTGTTTGTTGGCAGCTCATGAATGTTTATTAAACATGATGGATTATTTAGCGGCTGGACAAAGCCTGTCGGTTGATAATGACGTCTTATTGCGAGTAAGAGATACGGTTGTAGTTTTAGTGAGTGCGACAGCAGAGCCAGAACTTGCTGAGCTTGCTGAGTTGTCATTTCTAGACGAAGAAATATTAATTGAAGAAGTCTCAGAACTCGTAATCGCTATTGAAGACGAAGATGAGTCGGTACCTATATTAGATTTAGGGCTTGATTCTGATGATGTGCCTGAACTCGAATTACTGCTTGATGATTCCCAAGATTTTCCGTCTCTAGACGTCGCTGAGTTGCTAGCGGTCGATGAGTTACCCCAGCTAGCGATTGATGAGTTGCCGACATTAGCGATTGATGACTTGCCGACATTAGCGATCGAGAATACGGCGGCTGAAATTGATGCTGATGATGAAATCGATGCTGAGTTATTAGAAATATTTTTAGAAGAAGCTCAAGAAATTATGGAAGCTGCAGGCGTTGCGTTACAGCGCTGGCAGTCTGAGCCTGAGAACTTAAGAGATGTGGCTGAGTTACAACGTGAACTTCATACCTTAAAAGGCGGCGCGCGAATGGCAGAGATGGCAGATGTTGCCGATCTTTGTCATGAGCTTGAATCAATATACGAAGGTCTACATGATGGTCGTGTGCAATTAAGAGACGGCTTAATTCCATTATTAAGCAGCTATCACGATATTCTAGATGACATGCTGGAACATATTCGCAACGGTCGCGAACTGGAATTAGACCCACAAGTCGTGGTCAAAATTCACGCGGTTGCAAAGGGTGCTGATCCGTTAGATGTGAATGCGATTGATGCCTCCGCAGATAAGGGGGTGGAACCGACTGCTGTTGATATCCCAGTGGAAGTGGTTAATAACGATGTGGTTTCATTGGATCTAGATGAAAGCGATCGTGAAATTCTAGAAATCTTCATTGAAGAAGCCCTAGAGCTTCAAGAAGAGCTAGATGCTGTGTTGCAAGAATGGCAGAAAACCCCTGAAAACTTAAGACCGACAGAAGAAGTTCAGCGAATTATGCACACCTTAAAGGGTGGCGCGCGCATGGGAGGGTTAACCGAAGTGGGTGATCTAGCCCATGAATTTGAAGCTTGGATGGTTAAAGCGCAACAAGGTGAAATCGAAGTCGATGATGCCTTTTTTAGCGAAGTATTTCAGCGACAGGATGCATTAGCCAGCAGTGTTGATCGGGTAGCAAAATCGTTATCCGAACCGCAAGTTAATCAGCTTTTAGAACCTGAGCTAATAAGCACAGCCCCTGTGGCAGCCAAGGTAAATGATACAGGGGATACCAATGTTGTTCCGTTTAAGCGGAATGAAATAGATGCTGACGAAACTGTAAAAGTTGCAAGTCTTCCGGTAGCGGTTAAGCAATTAACCCAGCTTGATCAAGAAGAGGCAGATAAGCCTCAACAGGGTCGTCGTGGTCCGCAAGAAATGGTCAAGGTTTCTGCAGACTTATTAGATAACCTGGTTAATCTTGCGGGTGAAACATCCATATCTCGTGGTCGCTTAGAGCAACAAGTTACTGACTTCTCATATTCCTTAGAGGAAATGGATTCGACACTTGAGCGTTTACGAGATCAGCTACGCCGATTAGATATCGAGACAGAGGCGCAGGTTCTATTCAGACAAGAGCGTCAAACTCCAAGCTACGATGATTTCGACCCATTAGAAATGGACCGTTATTCTCAGATGCAGCAGCTTGCGCGTTCATTGGTCGAATCAGCATCCGATCTATTGGATATTCGAGAGTCGCTTAGTAATAAAACACGCGATGCCGAAACATTATTATTACAGCAAAGCCGAGTTAATACCGAGCTACAAGAAGGCTTGATGGAAACGCGCATGGTGCCTTTCCAGCGCTTAGTACCGCGTCTACGCCGTATCGTTCGTCAAGTTGGCCAAGAGCTAGACAAGCAAATTGAATTTAAAGTGTTCAATGCCGATGGCGAAATGGATCGAACGATTCTTGAACGTTTGATCTCGCCATTAGAGCACATGCTGCGAAATGCTGTTGATCACGGTATTGAAGATAAAGATGCACGAGCAAAAACCAATAAAGCGGCTCAAGGATCTGTTGAGCTAAGCATCTCACGCGAAGGCGGTGATGTGCTGGTTATCCTAAAAGATGATGGCCATGGTATTAATATAGAGGCAGTGCGTGCAAAAGCACTAGAACGTGGCTTAATTACGCAAGACAGTAAATTAACCGACATTGAAATCATGCAATTTATCTTGCATGCAGGTTTCTCTACGGCGCAGAAAGTGACTCAGATTTCAGGCCGTGGTGTTGGCATGGATGTAGTAAATAGCGAAATCAAGCAAATGGGCGGAACGCTATTTATTAATTCAATACCTGGGCAGGGTACTGAATTCCAAGTACGCTTACCGTTTACGGTATCGGTAAACCGAGCATTGATGGTTAGTGTTGGCGATGACTTATACGCAGTACCTCTAGACAGTATTCAAGGTATTGTTCGAGTGCCGGTCAATCAATTAGAAGCACTTTATCAGCAACCTATTACTGAGCGTACATTCGAATACGGCGGAGCAGAGCACCGATTAGAATATTTAGGCACAATGCTCGGCACCGAAGCACAGCCAAAACTAGCGGGCCAAAAAATGCCGACGCCTGTATTACTTATTAAAGGTGATACTCCCTACGCGTTACAAGTTGATTCGCTATTAGGCAGTCGTGAAATTGTTGTAAAAACTTTGGGCCCTCAGTTCAGTAGTGTCATGGGTGTTTCGGGCGGTACTATCTTAGGTGATGGTAGCGTTGTAATCATTCTTGATTTACCAGCAATGATTCGTAGCCAAAGCAATATCGAATACCAGCAAGCGATTGCATTGGATGCCATAGAAGCTGAAAAACGTCATGATCAGGAATTGCGCACCAAGCGTATTCTCGTGGTTGATGACTCAGTAACCGTTCGCAAAGTAACAACGCGTTTGTTAGAGCGTAATGGCTTTGAAGTGTTTACTGCGAAAGATGGTGTTGATGCCATTGCGACATTACAGGATCATGTTCCTGATTTGATGCTGCTGGATATTGAAATGCCGCGTATGGATGGATTTGAGGTTGCGTCAGTGGTACGACATGATTCTCGCTTGAAGCATTTGCCTATTATTATGATTACATCTCGTACAGGTGATAAACACCGCAATAGAGCTTTATCTATTGGAGTAAATGAATATTTAGGCAAGCCATTCCAGGAAGACAAGCTATTAGCCAATATAGAAAAGTTATTAGCAGGTAGCGCGGAGAACTAGTATGCCTCACGCGAAGGCTGCTGCTAACGTCGGTATTATTGCTGATAATTTATTACAGCAGCACCTATTAAAAACTGCGTTAATACATTTTGGCTTTAAGGTGATATTGACAACTGAGCCTAGTCGAATGAACGACAACCCGAGATTAACGGCTGAAGTCGATGCTTGGGTGGTGGATATTGTGGATGAGGATGCTGAACACTGTTGGCTAGATGATTTATTTGATGGTGATGTTCCTGTGTTATTTGGCATGGGAGAAGCTCCGCAAAGAAATTGTGAAAGTTATCCGCGTTGGGAAAAACGGCTCTTCGCAAAAATGAAAGAATTATTAGCCGATCATTCATTAACGATGGCTGACTCAAGTAATATTGCTGAATTTGAATTAGCTACGACTGAAAATTTCCCCCTTGCTTTACCTAATGTATTCAACAATGTCGAACTGGGCCGACCCGCAGAGCATGTGTGGGTTTTAGGCGCGAGCTTAGGTGGCCCCGATGCGGTGAAAGAGTTTTTAGATACTCTTCCTGAAGGGCTACCGGTTGGGTTCATTTATGCACAACATATTGATTCGCGCTTCCAAAAAGCATTAATTCAGACGTTAGGCCGACATGCCGGTATTACCATGGTGCCTTATAAAGAAGGCTGTCACATTAATACGGGTGAAGTCATGCTAGCGCCAGTAGAGCATGAGTTTAGTTTTGACTACGAAGGGCGAACCGTGAGTAAAAACACACCTTGGCCTGGACCCTATGGTCCCTCAGTAGATCAAGTAATGCTTAACGTTGCTCAACATTTTGGTAATCGCGCACGTTACATTTTATTTAGCGGTATGGGTAATGATGGGGCAGAAGCCGCCATTAAAATATGCCAGAGGCCAGCAGTCATTTGGGCTCAAAATAGTGAGAGTTGTGCCAATAGTTCAATGCCTGATAGTGCTGTTGCAACAGGTCATATTTCTTATACAGGAAGTCCGAGACAATTGGCCTTACAGCTGGTAAATTATCTTCAAACACGGTGGATGAAGTAGTTATGAGTGCAGAATTAGTAACCCAAGATGGTATCAGTGAAGTCGCAAGCTTGCTTATCCCTTTGAATGAAAAACAGCTTCTTTTACCTAACGTAACCGTGGCAGAAATTATTCCTTATCGCGCCCCTACGGTCATTAGTGATCATGCTGGCTGGTTACTGGGTCAGTTGGAATGGCGGAATGTTCATATTCCAGTGCTGTCTTATGAAATGCTTAATGGTTCGGCGATGCCTTCTATCGATGGGGCTAGATTGGCAGTAATTAACGGCACGGGTTCAAATGTAAACCTTCCTTTCTATGCCATATTAATTCAAGGTATTCCAAAGCTTACACACGTTAAAGAAGATGATATCGTAACGGTAGAAGCGATGCATTCTGGGAAGTATGACGAAGTGGCCGTAAGCTTATACGATGAGCAAGCCATGATTCCAAATTTAGAAATGATCGAAAATGAACTGTTAAGATATATTGGATAACCTAATGAAACGTTTATTAGCCCATGTAGTTATGCTTTTCTCTTTTGTTACACTTTCCTCGGTGTCTTCAGCAGATGCCAGCGAAGATGTAAATCTTGCGAAAGAAATCATATTGTTCGAAGCGAATAGTTATCGGGTCGTCACTGAATTTAACGTCTATGTGATGCAAAAAGATAATTCCTCAGAGCAGCGTCTGTTTGATGTATTAGCAAAGGGCGATAAGTTAAGCGCCCTTTTCGCAGATCAATCAAATGAGTTAGCGCCGAGTTGGTCGAAATATAGAAGTTTCGCATGGGAAAAACATAAGCATCAAAGTGGTGATACCTATGTGTTCAATGATATGCGCGCTTTACATAAAGAATTATTAACTATTATTTCGGGTGTGAAAAAGAAAGTTAATAGTGACTTATTGCCAGCCAAAGATCTTTATAGAGTTAATGGCGTACTACTTATTGAACAGCTCGCATCTGAATATTTAGAAATGTCAGCCGCTACTTTTGGCGCTTTTGGATTTGCGGGGAGTGAGCAGGCGATTCAAATTGAAGTACGAAGTGAAGCTTTTGAACGGGTCATTAGTGAACTGAATAAGTTATATAGTGAAGATGCCAGTAAATTGAAGGCCATTAAGAAAATAGCCCTACGCTGGAGATTTATTAAAGGTACCTTGCTAGCTTATAACGAGCGTTCAGCGCCATTTGCTGTTTCCAAAACAGTGGGTTACATACGTAAGCAGTTAGTTAAAATATAAATAATCGACGACCTTGAACTACAATAAATCTTGTTTCTCGTTCCTACACCATTAAATGATATTTGAACTAGTTCCTCATACAGCTATTGATTATTTTTGCATCTAGATAGTGAGTGCTTCATTATCTAGATGTTTGTTATGAATCAACCTCTAATAGTTTCAATAATAGCGCTTATAACGTCACTCTTATTATCGATATAATCTTCAGGTGATACATATCCCCAGCCGGCTTGAACAGTTTTTAAGTTGTTTACCCATGAGCATTTAGAAATATGCTTTTTGGAATCATCAATGAATATAGCTCTAGTTATTGAGTTCTTTCTAATGTAATCATCCATGAAATAGGATTTACACCCAAACTCTTCATAGCTTGCAGTATCAAAAATATCAATCGATCGGCTTAAGCCATTAGTCTCTAATAATGCCAGAACAGTCTCTGCATCTTTTGTTGTTACAATAACAATATTGATATTGTTATTTATTAGGTCAATGAATTCATTTGAACAGTCATATAGTGTATTTAATGACAGCCATTCATCCCAAAAATGGTTGCGGATAACTTGGCGAGTTGCAAAAAATGCACTTTGAAAAACCTTAGCATCATGTCCAGCTTCATCAGGTAGATAACTGTCAAAATTCAAATCATTATTATCATCAATTGCTGTTAACAAATAATGATAGTTCCAGGCTGGACCAATCAAATATCGCTGAGCAAGAAAGCGGGTCGCATGTTCAGATGTTAAGTCTAATTCAGATAAGTTCTTTATTCTAAGTGAGGTTAACATTGCTATGGCATATGCTTCTTTTGCGGAATCAAAAATCACACCATCAAAGTCTAAAAACACAACACTATCCGAAAGGTGTTTTTCTTCTTTTGATTTATAGATGCCAATTAAATCACGAGCCATTTCGTAATCTTCATATTCATCAATGTCAATACCAGCAATTTTAGAAACGCAGGATTTAAACGGAGTAAGCCCTAATAAGTATTCTTTTTCTAACATTAGTTCTTTCGGAGCCATATATAGGCCATTGGTAACTCTATATATATTTGGCAACTCTTGACTAATTGTATGCTCTTTAGTCGCAGAGTAATTTATAGCTTTATCGTCATCCCAAAAGTATTCTTTCAGTAGGTTGGCAGATACTAAACTATCATATTTACTGTTTTTTGGAATGACATGTTGCTTGTATTCTCTGAAACCTTGTAAATATTCTTGAGGGCTCATTAGCGGAACCACGCAGGTTATCCATGCAATATGTTCATGAGGAATATCCTTTACTACACCGGTAATAACTTCACTAAAAGAAGCCTTGTGCCCGTCTGCTAAATATTCGGCTCGATGGTGAATATTAACACCTTCTTGAGCCGCAATATTTTTTAATACTTCAGCTTCTGTACTGACATAGATATTTTGTCTAGGCATTACTTTTTTTAGCTGTCTTATTTTCCAAGCTAAAAGAGAGATATTATCCTCACCCACTTCTAGTAGTGCTTTTTGCGATACGCGAGAGCTACCAAGACGGACAGGAATCACTGCTGCCAAATCATAATCTTTATACATGAATATGTTCCTAGTTAATAATAGTTATTATTGCTTAAGATTTAATAACAAGAAAGGGTGGAGTGATGAAATATTCAACCTTTTTACCGGCGTACTTTGGATAGATTCTTCACCTACTAGTAAAAATAGCGTTATCTAACGAAAATCCAGCGAATACGTTCGATATACTGCAAATAAATAATTTGGATTTCGAAGGTGCAAATGTTCAGGATAAAAGAATATAGGGAACATGTCACACCCCCCTGTATTCGTTAGATCTATTGCCACTTTTTAATGGGTAGTATGCTCTTCAAGGCAGAACTTTCATGAGCAATTTGCAGTAATAAGTTGTTAGGTTTAAGCCAATGTTCATTAATCTCATTAATTACATCAATCATGGTAACCGGGTGTACGGACGTATCGACAGTCATGTGAAGAGCCTGCTGTGTCTTTAGGCCTTCTTTACTATTGTAGGTATAGTCTCTCATGTTGGGGTGCTTGCACCCCTTGGGAAGATCTTGCTCTGTATATGAATCGAAAAAGTAATCTGCACCAATAAGGTCTGCACCGAAAAACACGACTTCTTCATATTCTAGCGCAAGAGCAAAGTGAAGAATTCTAGCGAGGGAGCCTCTTCGATATAGGCCAACGTCGATGCTTTTATTCAATTCTTTCTTTTTAGCATATTCTAATGAGCGTGCAAAATCTTCAGTTGTATCACCAGGGAGGCTATAGCTAGTTTGAAAGTAGCTATTTTTAAGTAAATCATTATCCCTTAATTTATCTAAATCAAAGTATCTTTTTTCTTGATAGTGCCAAATTATTGGTACATCTTTAAAGTCGTCTGCTCGTTGAGCTAGGTTGTCAAATTTCAGAATGCTTAATGCTCTATGGCGTTCTTCATCTGTATCAGTTTCATAAAATAAGAAGGTAGGAATATGCTTATGCAAAATTGTATTGTTTAGACTGACACTGTCACAACTATTAATGAAATCCCATTGGCTGCTAGTAATATCATTAATACTTTTACCGCTAGCAAGAACACATAGAGTTTTAGAGGATTTATATGGAAGCATTTTGGATACAGAAAGGCCTTGAGCTTCTTCTTTTTTCATAAAATAATGAAGCTTGCTTCGGTTTTCAGTGATTTTTCTGTGAATCTTTTTTGTTCTTAACCAAAATCTCATATTAGTGTTTTCCTGATGACAAATTATAAATACAGTATTTATACTGTAATGAGCCTCGAAAGCTGTTTTTTTAAAAACAGTAGCTGCCAAGGCATTAAATCAATGTTATAGACTGCTCGCACTTGATTTCGAGACTTCTTTATCTTTAATCTGCTGCATTGTTTTTAAATAAGAAGTTTTCTCGGTTAAGCCAGCATAAATTATAAGAGCGGACGCAATACAAAAATAAACGATGGGCAATTTGGTAGAAAAAAAGATTTCTGACATTGAAAAGATACAAAATTGAAGAACTAGTAAATAACCTGCTGTCTTAAAGGCTGACCTGGAAATAAATCCATGAAATATTTTTATTAAAATTGTTAAAATTGAAATGAGGAGTGTCAAAGATACTAAACCACCATTTATAAGAATGTGAATGTATTCATTGTGAGGCATTTTGTAGTGTTTTTCACCGCCGAGTTTTACCCCGTCTGTTAGCATTTTTTGTACACCATCCTGGTAAGCCGAAAAACCATTACCTACAATTGGATGTTCTTTGATAAGCATTGCTGAAGTTTCCCACATGTCTAATCGCACCTGTGTGGAATTATCAAGTGCAATAGAAAAACCACTCCAGGATATGTTCACAGATTGGAACGTCACATTGATTCGATCACTTACCTTTGGCACTGTTGTGATGATTAGAATAAGTAATGCAGTAAATACAGCAAGGTGCTTTTTAGTAATACCTTTGCAAAGAAATAAGCAAAATAATGATAACGGAATACTGACCCATCCTCCGCGTGTTAAAGACCAAAAGGAGGCGGTCAAGCCAAAGGCAAGAGCAATATAACTAATTAGGTGTAAGTACCTGTTGTTAAAAGACTTACGCAGAGTGAATGCTATCATTGCGCTACAGAGTGATATATTCCCCCAGAAAATCGAATGCATTGATGAATCACCTCTACTACCGCCATTAATGTGATCAGTAATAATTGGGTAGGTACTGCATATTGCGGCGAATACGAATAATAAGGCAATGCTTTGAATTGAGGGCTTTTTAATAAATAAGAAGACAAGAACAAAAGGTAGAAGTAACCAAAAAAATAAAGCCCTGTAATATGATAATGATAATGGGTTAAATGAATGTTGAGTTAATATTAGAAAATTATAAAGAAAGTATGTAAATATCAACGCGAACATAATCCGTAGTTCTTTATATTCAATAACTTGCCTTGCGCCAGGGTAAAGAAAAACAATAGGGCTGAGCATTAATAGAAAACTTGCCATTGATTGGCTGGAGTTTTGATTTGTATGCAATAAGATAAAGACGATGCAAATTAATGGAAATACTAATAAATTTATTAGCTTATTATCCATATCGATGAAACGTTGCATAAGGCTAATAGTCATAGTATCACCCCATTGAAGCGGCTAAGTACCCCTAGTTTTTCTAAAACATTCACCTCATTTGGCGACAAAATAAAGCGCTTAAACTCCTCTTCAAGCCCGCCTTCATCTAAAATACGAACCCAGCGACGATAGTGATCCCCCATACGCGCATTGGTCGTTTCTAATAATCGTTTTCGATTTTCAATATTGGCTTTGAATTGCTCATAATTCCGAATGGGGTAGTGATAAACTGTAATGCCTGCTTCGTCGCGTTTATTAATTAAGCGCCAGCCATGCTTAGCTCGGTGGTTGCCACCTTTTAATTCTATCAATCCATAGGGATTAACGATGGTTTTTGGGCTAATTTTTACCAATAGCATGGCAACGGCAGTATCGTTTATTTGTGCACTTGAGTCGTAGAAAATGGGGTTTTTAACAACAAGGTCGGTATCTAAATAGTGGTAGTCCAGTTTTAAAGCATCTTCTGACAAAGCCATGTTATGACGCTTCACCGTGACAACAGATTCATTCAGGTTTAGATGTTCTTTTAACGAACCACCAGTATTACTTTGCCAGAATTCATCAGCATCATTACTAATAACTAAGTCAGCCCCCATTTTATCGCGAGCATAGAAGGCAAGTTCGGTCATCCACTTGGCTTGCTGATAGTTTTGCTCAGGTTGATCAATAACATCTAGATCGAACTCAGCTTTCAGTTGCTCTAATAATTCACGGGTTCCATCATTCGAGCCATTATCCATCACGGCAAAGCAGTCAACGCCTTGCTTGGCATGAAAGCGGATGTTGTCTTCGATAAGATCCACTTCATTCTTAACTAATAACGTCATGGCTAGGCGTACTGGTGCTTTGTGGGATAGGCGGCGCCACCAGTAACGTAAAATTTTATGTAGCATGTAAATTCTCTATAATCTTTATCATTCGTTTGATCTAAACATTATTATTAACGATCAAACGCTCTCAATTTTTATCTTTAATAAATTGAGTAAGTCTAGCCAATGAGTCGATGTATTGGCGGTGGCAAAAGCGGTGACCTCAAGTTCAGGTCTAAGCCACTTGGCGGTTAGCAGGGCGGTAGATACATCACCGGCTAATTGGCAAGTTGGTTGAAGTAGGGGCAGTAAAACTTCCATAGGGATTCCAGCGGGGATTTGTAATGCCTGCTGTGGAATCAACCAAGCTTCCTTATCACCCCAGTCATTTGTTAACACTGTTCTGGGGTGGTGCTTGAAACTAATTTTAGCACCTCGATTAGCTAACCAATAGCTCAATTTATTTTTTGTTTGATCAGTAGCAACGGATGTGTGGGGCAATAAGACTAAAGCATCGATATCCATCAGCTTATCCACTGAGTAATCGAATATATTTAGACATAGTTGAGCTAAGTGCTCGAACTCAACTCTTTGTAAATTCTCCGGCAAGGCGGTGCAGGTTTTTTGTTGTAGTTCAGGCACCGCAGATTCTGGGAATGCCAAGATAGCCTGACAAATCCAATTCGAAGCACCAATCGTAGAAGGTTGCTGCCACCAGAGGCCATAGCTCAGTTTTTTAACCAGGTTATCGAGTATCTTATCTTTTAGCCAATGAGTCTCACGGCCCAAATAGCTATAAGTACCATCGTCAATATAGATTCCAATACTGCCCTTATTGGATTTTCTAATGTGCTGCATGGCATATTGAAATTCAATGCGCCTATCGTTACCTGTATATATTTTGTCCGGTTTTACCTCATCGACTAATTGGGCTATCTTCTCGAAAGCAGACTGTCGTTGCTGGCGCTTGCCTTTACCTTTGGCTTGCTGAGATAGAAGAAGCGTTTGTGCAAATGGGGATTCTGGCCATTCATGTAGGGCTGCGACAAAAGGTCGCTGCATGTCAGGCTGATCAATGAGCCCTAAATAAGCGACATCTCCTGGCGGTAGCTCAAAAGCAACCATGGCTGAAGTCAGCATATTAAACGGCGTCGAGGCTAGGAATAAATGAGTCGCCATTAATGCAGTGCCTTGTGTGAATTAGTATCTTCTAGCAGAGTCGCTAACTTCATAGCACAGACCTGCAGGTGCTCACCGGAGGCCTCCTGCCAACGCCCAGCGACTTGATATTCAGAGGCTAAGTAGTTGAAGAAAGCGGTACGTAAAAGCTGATCACTTTCCCAGTTACTCACTTCTTTCAGGCACTCAGCTAGGGACGATTGATCTTTTACTGATAAACACAGCCCGTTTAATTGATAGAAAGCTTGCCCTAGAGTGATTAGCTTTTTATCGAGTAATAAAGATTCAATGCCGACGGTTGAGTTTATGGTCGCGACCGCTGCGGCATGCTGTATCAGAACAGGCGTCGGCGTTTCAGTATCAAAGTGTAATTTCTCATGGTGCTGATATTGCTTCATCAATACATCATATTTCTGGTCACAAGCAGGGTGGGGTTTGAATACAATATGTGGCATATCTCCTCCGAGCAGTTGGTTAACCTGATCGAACTGACTCACCAAATCGAGCATGTCTTTAATCCAGGGTGAGAAAAGTATGATCTGACTGTCGGTATTCACTTGGAAGGGTACAAAAATGTAGTTGTCTGGCAGTGAAGCTGGTTTATCAGAAAACTGATTTTTTAGTGGTTGAGCCAGTTGTTTGATTAATTCAGGCTGGAATGACTGTTGATCGAGCTGGTTAAAAAAAGCGGCTGATCTCGGGACTGAATTACGGAAGTTTATGCCTTTGGCATCTAGTGTGGTCATGCCCGGAAGTAAGCCATTTTCCATATAGAGACACTTAATACCTTGTGCTTCTGCGGCAGCAATCGCGATACATTGACGAAACTTTAGCCCATTCCAGATGACCATCTGTTGAGCATTACCTTGCTTGAGCGCGGAGTAATAAATAGCAAATAACAGTCGGGCTTCCATTGTTTTAATGATACGAAAGATGGGCCAGTAGTTGTCTTGGCGTAAGCGGCCTTTGCGGCTATTTTGTTTTTCCCTAACGTGCCCATCTACTATCTGACCAAGGTTCGCTTTAAAGGCGGGGATTAAGCAGCGCAGCCAAGCAACGTTTTTCCAAAGAGATTTATGCCATAAAACAGAAGCTGAGTAGTGTGGATCTTGCAGTGGGAGTTGGGGATTTAATTGCGGGTTTAGATGCAAAGTCAGTTGTTGAGCTAGCTTACTGAAATAGTCTTTGTGCAATTGGCGTGCGGCGAAAAATACGATATTCATGAAGTCCCCTTATCGGGCTCCATTATTCACTTCTGTTTGTTAAGTTTCAAACTTATTGACTGTTTTTGACTATTTAATGTGATTTCAAATCATCAGGCAGGCTAGTAATAGTCATTGAAGCAGATAAACCGAAGGAAAACAGACTTGGATAGCTCAGCGTATAATGATATCTGAGCATAACCAAGTGCATTTTGGTGCTGCTTTAGCAGCACCAAAATTGTTACTTAGTACTTATAAGACTCAGGCTTCTCTTTAGTACTTATAAGACTCAGGCTTATAAG
Source organism: Oleispira sp. (assembly GCA_036960605.1). Lineage (GTDB taxonomy): Bacteria > Pseudomonadota > Gammaproteobacteria > Pseudomonadales > Oceanobacteraceae > Oleispira. The sequence goes on from JBALXI010000023.1 coordinate 68,113, forward strand.
GACCTTCAACAGGAACGTTGATGTAAGCCGCTTGCTCTTTAGTCAGTGTCGTTAATACACCCCCAAAACCAGCAACCATGTCAGCAGCAACTTCTTCGTCTAACTTCTTAGGAAGTACTTTAACGTAGATGTTTTCAGCTTTTTCAGCTTCGGTAAGATCAGCAAACTTAGCATCCCAAAGGTACATCTGAGCCAATACTTGGTTAGCAAAAGAGCCATCCATAATACGGCTTGGGTGACCTGTTGCGTTCCCTAGGTTAACTAAGCGACCTTCAGAAAGAAGAATCAAGTGATCATTGGTGTCAGCATCACGGATAACCTTGTGAACCTGTGGCTTAATTTCTTGCCATTCCCAGTTTTCACGCATGAACGCGGTATCGATTTCGTTATCGAAGTGACCGATATTACAAACAACGGCGCGAGACTTAAGCGCTTGTAGCATGTTCTTATCACATACGTCAGCGTTGCCGGTAGTTGTAACAATCAAATCAGTTTTAGATAAAAGATCTTTGTTGATGCCTTCCATAGTGCCAGTATTAATACCGTCGATGAATGGAGAAACAACTTCAAAGCCATCCATGCAAGCCTGCATCGCACAGATAGGATCGATTTCAGAAACACGAACAATCATGCCTTCTTGGTTTAGTGATTGAGCAGAACCTTTACCCACATCGCCATAACCGATAACCAAAGCTTTCTTACCCGCAAGAAGGTGGTCAGTACCACGCTTGATCGCATCGTTCAAAGAATGACGACAGCCGTACTTGTTATCGTTCTTAGATTTTGTTACTGCATCGTTTACGTTGATGGCTGGAACTTTAAGCTCGCCTTTTTCCATCATCTCGAGAAGACGGTGAACACCGGTAGTCGTTTCTTCCGAAATACCGTGGATAGCCGGAAGCATCTGAGGGAACTTGTTATGAACCATTTCAGTCAAATCACCACCATCATCAAGAATGATGTTGGCATCCCAAACTTTATCAGAACCTGTTTCAGCCAGGATAGTCTGTTCAATACACCATAAGAACTCTTCTTCGGTTTCGCCTTTCCAAGCAAAAACAGGAACGCCAGCAGCAGCAACGGCAGCAGCAGCGTGGTCTTGAGTAGAGAAAATGTTGCAAGAAGACCAGCGAACTTCAGCGCCAAGGTCTACTAAAGTTTCAATTAGAACAGCGGTCTGAATCGTCATGTGGATACAACCCATGATCTTCGCGCCGGCTAAAGGTTGAGCTGCTTTATACTTAGTACGCAATGCCATCAATGCTGGCATTTCGCCTTCAGCGATATCAATTTCCATGCGGCCCCAATCTGCATCCGCTTTGAATGCTTCAGGGGTTTTTGCTGCAACACTATAATCTGTAAAGGTAGTCATATTCTTTCTCTTAAAATCTATTAGTTCGTATTCTATTAAACGTTTGCTGCAGCTTTAAGCGCATCAATTTTATCAGTACGTTCCCATGTGAAAGCAGTGAAGGTTTTAGACTTCTTCTCACCACGATCTTCATATTCGTAGGTATGCTCAAACGGCTCGCGACCAAAGTGACCATAGGCAGCAGTAATCTGATACATAGGGTTCAATAATTCTAGCTGGTTTTGAATCGCGTACGGACGTAAATCGAAAACTTCACGAATCACTTTCGCTAATGCGATATCACCGTCTTTTCCAGCACCCAGCTTGCCGGTACCAAAAGTATTCACAGAAATCGACGTTGGTTGAGCAACACCAATCGCATAAGATACTTGAATCTCACAACGTTCAGCCAATTCAGCGGCAACGATATTCTTCGCCACATAACGACCCATGTACGCCGCAGAGCGATCTACTTTTGAAGGATCTTTACCCGAGAAAGCGCCACCACCGTGACGAGCCATGCCGCCATACGTATCAACAATAATCTTACGACCGGTAAGACCTGCATCACCCACAGGGCCGCCAATAACGAAATTGCCGGTTGGGTTGATGTGGTAAAGCGTATCTTCAGTTAACCATTCCGCTGGGAAAATAGGCTTGATGATATTTTCTAATACAGCTTCACGTAAATCATCTAAAGAGATGCTTGGATCGTGCTGAGTAGAAAGAACTACTGCATCTACTTTAGGCTGATCGCCTTCGTAGTTAATGGTTACCTGAGACTTAGCGTCTGGGCGTAACCAAGGAAGCGTGCCATTACGACGTAATTCAGCTTGGCGTTGAACCAATAAGTGCGCGTAAAAAACAGGTGCAGGCATTAACGATTCAGTTTCGTTAGTAGCATAACCAAACATTAAACCTTGATCGCCAGCGCCTTGATCTTCTGGCTTAGCACGGTCAACACCTTGGTTAATATCAACAGACTGCTTACCAATACCGTTAAGAACGGCGCAAGTCGCGCCGTCAAAACCAACATCAGAACTGTTATAGCCAATGCCGGTAATTACATTACGGACGATGTCTTCAAGGTCGACATAGCAAGACGTTGTGACTTCACCAGCAACAATCGCCATACCGGTTTTAACCATGGTTTCCACGGCAACGCGGGCATGTGGGTCACGGGCAATAATGGCATCCAGAACCGCATCAGAAATCTGATCGGCTACTTTGTCTGGGTGTCCTTCTGAAACTGACTCAGAAGTAAAAATTGAATATTCGCTCATAGTGTCTCCTATTTTTCTTTATATAGTAGCCGCAGCGTCATGCCACAGCGCGACGGAATGTTCTGAACTGGATTTGGAATCCATTTCGTAAAGCTAAAAACTGTGTTTGCTCTTCAGCTAACTGAGCTTCTTTGGCCCAGCTTGTTAAGTCTTCGGGAGCAAACCCTAACCACAGGTCACCACAAGATTCACGTGCCCAGGCTTGGTCGTGGGCGCATAAATCAGTAATTAATAAACAACCGCCAGGCTTTAATAACTGAGCGCTGTGGTTAAAAATCTCTTTTGGTGCAGGCACATGGTGCAGCACCATATTGCAGGTCACTAGATCAGCCTTTATATGCTGGTCTAAGGCCAGTTGGCAGTCGCCGTGCAATAATTCGATATTCTCAAGCTGCTGCTCAGCCACCTTTAAACGCACCAGAGGTCGCCGAGCAAGTTGGCCTAGCACTCGGTAGCGAACTTTTAATTCGTGGTGAAAGCAAAATAATATTA
>JBALXI010000024.1:0-70145 GCA_036960605.1 Oleispira sp.
AGTTTGATGGCTTGGGAATTGGCTTAACGATTTGCAATGATATTATCCATTTAATGAATGGTCGCTTGAAGGTTATGAATTGACGATTGATTTAGAGAATCAGCAAATTATTAAATCGAATGGTGATGCAATCCCATTTGAAGTCGATGCCTTCCGCAAGCATTGCTTATTAAACGGATTGGATGATATCGGTTTGACGCTACAAGATGCTGATGACATTACTGCGTATGAAGTAACGCGCAAAGCATCTTCGCCTTGGTTGTTTTAAAAAAGCCTGTGTAATTTAAGCGCCCGTTTTATTAATGGAGTATTTGTAGAATTAAATTGAAGGATTGCTGGGTTTTGGGTGGTTCGTTAAAGGGGCGTCACGCCGCAGGGATGCGGGGTCCGAGCGTACATGGATGTATTTACCGCGTCCCCAAAGACGAATTACCCATCACCCAGTAATCCGTTTCGCAAATACCCAAAACAAAATTATTTAAATAGTTAAGTTGGAATTGAAATGTCTAAGAAAGTATTAATTTTACCGGGTGATGGTATTGGTCCAGAGATCGTAACCGAAGCAGAAAACGTATTGGTTGCTGTGAATGAAAAATTCAACCTAGGTCTTGAGTTTGATCATGGTCTAGTCGGTGGCGCAGGTTTTGATGCACACGGATCTCCATTGCCTGCAGAGACGATGGAAAAAGCGAAAGCCGCTGATGCCATTCTTTTAGGCGCAGTAGGTGGGCCTAAGTGGGATACGCTTGAAGATCGCGAAATGCGTCCAGAGAAAGGTCTTTTGGGTTTGCGCTCTGGTCTTGAATTGTTTGGCAACTTGCGTCCAGCTATCTTGTACCCGCAGCTTGCAGATGCTTCTTCATTGAAGCCTGAAATTGTTTCGGGTCTAGATATCTTAATCGTACGTGAATTAACCGGTGGCATTTATTTCGGCCAGCCACGCGGCATTCGCACATTAGAAAATGGCGAACGTCAGGGTTATAATACTTACGTCTATTGCGAGTCTGAAATACGTCGTATCGGTCGCGTTGCTTTTGAAGCGGCGAAGAAACGTGGCGGCAAGCTATGTTCAATCGACAAAGCAAACGTACTAGAAGTTACTGTTTTGTGGCGTGAAATTATGACTGAAATGGCGAAGGACTACCCTGAAGTAGAGCTTACGCACATGTACGTTGATAATGCCGCAATGCAGCTAGTGCGTGCACCTAAACAGTTTGATGTAATTGTGACGGGCAACATGTTTGGCGATATTCTTTCGGATACAGCAGCCATGCTAACTGGTTCAATCGGCATGCTACCTTCTGCGTCTTTAGATAAGGACAATAAAGGCATGTACGAGCCTTGCCACGGCAGCGCACCTGACATTGCTGGTCAAGGTATTGCCAATCCATTGGCAACAATCCTTTCTGCTGCGATGATGTTGCGTTATTCTCTAGGTGAGAATGCCGCTGCTGAAGCGATTGAAAAAGCGGTAAGTGATGTATTGGATCTAAACTTGCGTACGCCAGATATTTATTCTGCTGGTATGACAAAAGTAAGCACTGCAGAAATGGGTGCGGCGGTTGTTAAAGCACTATAGTTTATAGAGCTCTCTACGTTTTAGAGTACTTTAGCCGTTAGTTGATGAAATTTTAAATAGCCTTGTGTGCCTATATGGCCTGCAGGGCTTTATTAGGTTGGGATATAAAGATGAAAACTGTAGGTCTAGTAGGCTGGCGTGGCATGGTTGGTTCTGTGCTAATGCAACGCATGGAAGCAGAGAATGATTTTGCTGATATCAATCCAGTGTATTTTACTACCTCACAAGCGGGTCAGGCTGCACCGGTATTGGGTGGCAAAGAAGCGCCAGCGCTTAAAGATGCGTTCAATATTGGCGAGCTTAAAACTATGGACGTTATTATCACCTGCCAAGGTGGTGATTATACCAAAGCCGTGTATCCAAAACTGATGGCTGCTGGCTGGAAAGGGTATTGGATCGACGCTGCGTCTAGTTTGCGTATGGACGATAGCGCTGTGATCGTATTGGATCCAGTGAATAAAAACGTAATTACTGACGCACTGCATAACGGTACCAAAACTTTCGTAGGCGGCAACTGTACAGTTTCTCTTATGTTGATGGGCCTTGGCGGTTTGTTTGAAAATGGTTTGGTTGAGTGGTTAAGCTCGCAAACGTATCAAGCAGCTTCTGGCGGCGGTGCTAAGCACATGCGTGAATTATTGACTCAAATGGGTCAGCTGAATTCCGCGGTTGCCGATAAACTTGCCGATCCACGCAGTGCTATCCTAGATATTGACCGCATCGTTGCTGAAACTCAGCGTAACGGCACCATGGATACGGCTAATTTTGGCGTGCCATTAGGCGGTAGCTTAATTCCTTATATCGACTCTGAAGTTGAAAATGGTCAGAGCCGTGAAGAATGGAAAGGGCAGGCAGAAACCAACAAAATTCTAGCAACGGGTAGTGACATTATTCCTGTTGATGGTAATTGTGTACGCATCGGTTCAATGCGTTGCCATAGTCAGGCGTTCACCATCAAACTGAAAAAAGATGTACCGATGGATGAAATTACAGCTATGTTAAATGAACATAGTCAGTGGTCTGGCGTTGTTCCTAATACGAAAGCGGCAACGATTGCAGGCCTAACGCCTACAGCAGTGACGGGGACTTTGAATGTTCCAGTCGGTCGTCTACGCAAGATGAGTATGGGGCCTGAATACTTGAACGCCTTTTCGGTTGGCGATCAATTATTGTGGGGGGCTGCAGAGCCTTTACGCCGCATGCTGCGTATCTTGTTAGAAGACTAATTGTTGGTCGATAGCGGGTAAAAAAGTGAAATTCGCAAAATGAAGCACTGGACATTTTGAGACATGATGTTTCATTTTGTGAATAAGCTCACACTTTAGTTTTAAAATCTGGTCAAAAGATAGGCTGAAAGCCGCGTCAAACGTGAGATATCAGCGTACAAACATTGCGAAAACTCTATTTATAATTGATACTTACGACTGTTATTGAAAGGAATCTATAAATTTCATTTGATATGAAATAAAGATTCATGAATTTAATTTGATTTTATTGTTTGCAAAACCGGCATCAAGCAGCCTAATAACAACAAGGAAGCAGAGAATGAAGCGCACGCTTTTAAGTACTCTAGTGATTACCAGCACCCTTGGCCTAAGCGCCAATGTGTTTGCGCTAGGTATGGGTGAGCTTGAATTAAAGTCCACACTCAATCAGCCTCTACAAGCAGAAATTGAACTTACCAATATTGCTGATCTTACTGAGTGGGAAATCAAGCCATCTTTAGCTTCTGACGGCGATTTTGATCGCGCAGGTGTTGAGAAAATATTTTTTCTAAGTGATATCGATTTTGAAGTTAAAGGAAATCGTATTGTTTTAAGCAGTGACAAAACAGTTACTGAACCTTTCCTAAATTTCTTAGTGCAAGTGAATTGGCCATCAGGTCGCGTATTACGAGAGTATACGTTGCTGCTTGATCCGCCTGTTTTTGACGAGCAGATACAGCCGCTGGCATCGCAACAACCTTCTCAGCGCGTAGAAGCGCAAGCGGTTGTTGCGGCTGAAGTTCAGCCTGCTAATCGCTGGGAGAGTGAAGACGCTGCCCCAGGCACTTATAAAGTACAGCCTAACGATACCTTATGGGAAATTGCGATTAATACGCGCCCAAGTCGTCAGGTATCACCTCAGCAAATGATGCTGGCTATTCAAGATAGTAATCCAGGTGCTTTTATTAGCGGTAATATTAATCGCTTAAAAACGCATCAGGTATTACGCATTCCAAATAAGCAGCAAATGGCTGCGCGTAATGATAGCCAAGCCGTTAACGAAGTGATGCGTCAGAATCGAGAGCTGCAATCTGCAGGTGCTCAGATTGATGCAACCGCAAATGCTGCTCAAACTAATAAAGCAGAGCAGCTTAATGACGGTGGTGAACTAAAGCTGCTTTCTAAGCAAAATGATGTTGCTGAATCTGCGGGCGCTAGCGGTGACTCTGAAAGTGGAGTTGCTGGCAATGGTCGCCAAGAAGATATTCAAAACGATTTAGCCATCGCGCTAGAAAGCCTTGATACTAGCAGTTTAGAAAATGAAGATTTAAAATCACGTTTGTCGTCTTTAGAAGAACAAATTGCCACGCTGCAGCGCTTGGTATCTTTAAAGGATGACCAGCTAGCCAGTATACAAACATTAGAACTTCAAAAAGAAGCTCAACTTGAAGAACAACCTATTACAGATGCCGTCGCTGATGAGGCTGTTGAAGTAGCAGGTATCGTTGACGAGGTTGCTGAAGAAACAGTGGTCACTGATGAGGCTGCTGAAGATTTCAATTATGCTGATGATCTCGCGGAAACAGCTGCTGAGGAAGCGGCGATTACTGCTGACATAGTTCCTGCCACGGAGATAGCTGCTGAAGTAGAGATAGATCCTGCATTAGCCGCTACTCAAATTCAGCAGCAAACTGAAGATCGCTATAAGCCAAAAGGCTTTGTTGCTGAAGTTATGGCGAAACCTGCACTTATGGGTGGCATTGCTGGCGGAATCGCATTGCTGCTAGGTCTTATTGGTCTGGCTCTTAAAAAGCGGAATGCGGCGAAAGAAGGTGAAATTGAAGATCCTGAACTAGCAGGCTTTGATGAAGATTTTGAGTTCACCGAAGGTGAGCTTGATGAGTCATCACTCGATGATTTCGAATTTGATGAGAATGATCCAGCGGTCTCTGCTCATGGCGAATTGAATGATGATTTGTTAGAAGGCATTGGTGGTTCAGAAGATCTAGATGCTGAAGTAGAAGAAACAGAGACTGTTGCTCAAACAGCCGACATTATTGGTGAAGCTGAGATTTACATTGCCTATGGTCGTTTTGATCAAGCAGCTGACCTATTGAAAAATTCTATCGATTCAGAACCTAGCCGAATTGATCTACGCATGAAGCTGCTTGAAGTCTATCTGGAAACAGATGATGCAGATTCCTATGCAGAAGCAGAGCTTTCACTAAATTCTATTGGTGATTTCGAAGCTGACGAGAAAGCTGCTGCCATGCGCAGTCGCTTAAGCTCACCTATCTCTGGCCAAGATGAAACACCTACCATGGAAGACATCCTGGCAGATGAAACTGATTTCTCTATCGATATGGAAGCTTTGGCGGACTCTGATGATGAGTTCTCTGGAGGTATCGACTTTGAAGCGGCCTTAGATTTAAGCGATGCTGATGAGTTTTCTGCTTCACTTGATGCGCTCGATGATGAAAGTGAGATAGATCTAAGCAGCGACTTAGACAGTGAACTGGATTTAGGCAGCGAAATTGATCTAGGTGGTGAATTAGATCTAGATAGTGAATTAGATTTAGGCAGCGAGTTAGATGTGGGCGACGATTTGGGCTTAGAATTTAGCCTTGATGCTGAAGAAGACATTCCGACCTTAGATGATTTATCAGGCGAGTTGTCGCTTGATGATATTCCTACGCTGGATACTGATTTTGATGATATTCCTGTATTGGATTCAGAAGACGACCTAGCTTTATTAGATACTGCTGCTGAATTAGAAGATATTCCTACTTTAGAAGACATTCCAAGCTTAGAAGATGAAGTGGACGTGTCCTTTGACTTGTCCGAGCTGTCTGACCTAGCGGCTGCTGAGCAAGATGAAATATCAGTAGATGATACGATTGTTGACCTTGCAGCAATGGCAGCAGACGAGTCATTAGATGATGTTTCGGCATTAGAAAACTTGTTGGATACGGAAGGCTCTATTGATGGCCTTCCTGATTTAGATTTTGATCTAGATGAAACCGGTTTTGAAGGTGATTCATTAGGTGATGATTTAGAGGCACTTGAAGCAGAACTTAATGATCTAACAACGGATGTTGCAGAAGATGTTCCGATCATTGAAGATTTCGCCACCGTGGAAGAAGTTCCTGCTATCGAAGAGCCTGCTGAATTAGAAGGGTTTTCTGAGTTTGAAGAGAATTCAGAATTCGATTTAAATGAGCTTGAAGATCTTCCCGATTTCACCACAGAAATCGCTGAAGCTGATGTTGCTGAAGAGGATGCTGCCAAGACTTCTGGGCAAGAGATTGATCTTGAGCAGTTAGCGGCTGCTGATGATGAATTCGATTTCTTAGCCGGCACCGATGAATGCGCAACGAAACTAGACTTAGCCCGCGCTTATCTTGATATGGAAGATGGCGAAGGTGCTAAAGAGTTATTGCAAGAAGTGGTGGCTGAAGGTAGCGATCAACAAAAGCAGGATGCTCGAGCCTTGATAGACAGCATTGGTTAAAACACAGTTAAATATGCAAATTGACAGTAAAGAAGTCGTTAGTACGCAAGACAAAGTAATCGTAAGGAATGCCGCAATTGTCGAATACCATGGTGCAAATTTCCATGGTTGGCAGCGGCAGAAGCATCACCCAGAGCCGACTATTCAGGCGGCTTTGGAAGATGCTCTTAGCCGGGTAGCGAATGAACCTATCAGTGTTATGTGTGCAGGACGCACGGATGCGGGTGTTCATGCTTCTACCCAGGTTATTCATTTTGATACCCAAGCTATTAGAAGACCGCATAATTGGATGATGGGTGTGAATACTTATCTTCCAGATGGCATTGCTATTCGCTGGATAAACGAAGTAGATGAGTCTTTTCATGCTCGCTTCTCCGCCACCAGTCGCCGCTATCGTTATCTGATTTTTAATAAGGAGATCAAGCAGGGGCTAATGCATGATCAGCTTACCTGGTGTCGATTCCCGCTTGATGAAGATAAAATGCATGCCGCGGCGCAATCGCTATTAGGAGAGCATGACTTTACCTCTTATCGCGCTAAAGATTGTCAAGCCAATACGCCGGTAAGAACCATTCAGGATATCTCTGTTCGTCGCTATGGCGATATCGTGATGATAGAAGTTCAAGCCAATGCTTTTCTCTATCACATGATTCGTAATATTGCTGGCGTGCTTATGCCGATTGGGATGGGGCGCAAGCCGGTAGAATGGAGTGCTGGATTATTAGCACAAAAAGATAGGGCGTTAGGTGGGGTGACCGCACCTTCGGCCGGCTTGTATTTTGTCGGGGTTGAATACCCTGCGAAATTTGAAGTTCCTTCGCAGGCTTGGGGGCCCGTATTTGTTGAGCCCTGGTTTTCTTAGCTAGACTACGTTAACCGTCAATAGCTTAAGTCATAGTGGACTTAAGCTATTGACGGTTAACGTATTTTCACAGCTTGTGTAATTTCTGTTAGACTCCTACCTTATTAAAATTCAGCCAATAAAAGTATGCTCTCGTGAGTAAAGTACGAATCAAAATATGCGGTTTAACCCGCGATCAAGATGTACATAATGCCGTAGTCGAAGGTGCTGATGCCCTTGGCTTTGTTTTGTATGCGCCGAGCCCAAGGGCCGTGAGTGCAGAGCGCGCCGCGCAACTCATTCAGAAAGTACCTGCGTTCGTCACTACTGTCGCGTTATTCGTCAACGAAAGTGCCGAAGAAATACAACGGGCACTGACCGTATGTCCTTTTGATTTACTGCAGTTTCACGGCGATGAAAGCCCTGAATTCTGCCGCCAATTTAATCATCCCTATATGAAAGCCATTCGTGTACGCAGCGCCGACGATATTCATCGCGCAGTACAGCAGTATCCGGATGCCAAGGCTTTGTTATTGGATGCATACGTGGAGAACTTGCCTGGTGGGACTGGCCAGGCGTTCGATTGGCGATTAATACCTCAATTATCAATTCCCTGGGTTTTAGCTGGGGGCTTGAATGCAAAAAATGTTGCTGATGCGATAAACCAAGTACAGCCTTTCGCCGTAGATATAAGTGGTGGAGTTGAGGCCAGTAAAGGCATCAAAGACGCACAAAAAATTAAAGATTTTATAAGCGAGGTTCGCAATGTCGAACGATAAGAACAGTATTCCAGATTTACCTATCTTACCGGATGCCAAGGGGCATTTTGGTATTTACGGTGGCCGTTTTGTTTCTGAAACATTAAGTGCTGCGCTCGATGAATTGGAAACTTTATACAATACGCTTTCCAAAGATCCAGCTTTCCAAAAAGAATTTGATGAAGATTTAGCCCACTATGTTGGTCGTCCATCACCGTTATATTTTGCAGAGCAGCTAACCAATCATTGTGGTGGCGCTAAGATCTATCTAAAACGTGAAGATCTTAACCATACTGGCGCACACAAGATTAATAATACGATTGGCCAAGCCTTATTGGCTAAGTATTCTGGCAAGAAAAAGATCATTGCTGAAACCGGCGCAGGTCAGCACGGTGTTGCGACAGCAACGGTTGCTGCACGCCTGGGTATGGAATGTAAGGTCTTTATGGGCGCTGTCGATATTGAACGTCAGAAGCTCAATGTATACCGTATGCGATTGTTAGGTGCAGAGGTGATTGCCGTCAACTCTGGCACCAAGACACTGAAAGATGCCATGAACGAAGCAATGCGTAGCTGGGTAACAAATGTTGATGATACCTTTTATATTCTAGGTACCGCAGCAGGCCCGCATCCTTATCCTATGCTAGTACGTGATTTCCAAAGCATTATCGGTCGTGAAACGATTCGTCAGTGCGAAGCGCAAATTGGTCGCCAACCTGATGCAGTGATTGCTTGTATTGGTGGTGGTTCAAATGCTATTGGTATGTTCTATCCGTATTTAAATATGCACGATGTGCGCATGATTGGTGTTGAGGCCGGTGGTCTAGGTTTAGCCGGTGATGATCACGCAGCACCTTTATGCAAGGGTCGCCCTGGTGTATTACACGGTAACCGTACTTATTTAATGGAAGATGAAAACGGCCAGATTATGGGGACACACTCTGTTTCTGCTGGTTTAGATTATCCGGGTGTAGGTCCTGAGCATTCTTGGTTGAAAGATATTGGTCGTGCAGAATATGTTGCGGCAACCGACGAAGAAGCCCTAGATGCCTTCAGAGCATTAACTCGCATCGAAGGTATTATGCCGGCGCTTGAATCGAGTCATGCCGTTGCTCACGCGATGAAGATGGCAAAAGAGATGAGCTCAGATCAGATTTTGGTAGTTAACCTGTCGGGTCGTGGCGATAAAGATATTCATACGGTCGCTGAAATCGACGGTTTAGAAGTTTAAATAAAGTAGAGAGAAATTATTATGAGTCGTATTGCTGCTTTATTTTCAGAATTAAAGAAAACAGGCAAAAAAGCATTAATCCCCTATGTAACTGCAGGTGACCCAAATCCTTCAGTGACCGTGGCGATGATGCATGGCTTGGTTGAAGCGGGGGCAGATCTTATTGAATTGGGTGTGCCTTTCTCTGATCCGATGGCCGATGGCCCAACAATCCAATTAGCGTGTGAGCGTGCTCTTGCGCACAATACCTCGCTGCGTGATGTGATCGCGATGGTGACGGAATTCCGTACTACGGATGCCAATACGCCTGTGGTATTGATGGGTTATTTGAATCCAGTTGAAGCGATGGGTTATAAAACCTTTGCTGAAGCCGCTCAAGAAGCCGGTATCGATGGTGTATTGATGGTTGATATGCCGCCGGAAGAATCCGGTGATAACGCTGAGATTTTCGCTGAGCACGAGCTGGACATTATCTACCTAATCGCACCGACCACAACCGATGCGCGCATTAGTGAAATTGCTAAGTTCAGCACAGGCTATGTGTATTACGTCTCTATTAAGGGCGTTACCGGCAGTGCTGAAATTGATGTTGCCGATGTTAGCCGTAACTTAGAGCGCATCCGTAGCCGTGTTGATATTCCAGTCGGTGTTGGCTTTGGCATTAATAATGGTAAAGCAGCGGCCGCCGTTGCTACTGTTGCCGATGGCGTTATCGTAGGATCTGCTTTGGTTAATAAAATTGCAGCGAATGCTGATAATCCAACCAAGGCGATTGCTGAAGTGCAGGCTGTTTTGTCTGAAATGCGTAAAGCAATGGATGCCAATTAACTACCGATGTTAACTAAAGTATTACCGATGTTAGCCAAAGTGAGTGCTACTCAATCATGAAAATCGCAGGCGCGACTAAAGATCAATGGTTGGCTTATATAGAGTCAACTCATCCTGCGGATATTGAAATGGGTTTAGGGCGAGTGACTAAAGTTGCACTGGCCCTAGATCTATTAAAACCTGCCCCTGTGGTAATTGTGGTGGGTGGCACGAACGGTAAAGGCACCACAACGGCCCTTTTAGGGCAGTTGTTAGCGCAAAAAGGCTTAACCTCAGCCGGTTATAACTCTCCCCATATTCACCAATATAATGAGCGCATTAATCGTCGCGACTCGGTAACGAGTGCCCGTTTAAGTAGCGATGATGAGTTGTGTATTGCGTTTACCGCCATAGAAGAAGGCCGTGGCGACATTCCGCTGACCTACTTTGAATTTGGCACCCTGGCTGCGCTATGGCAAATCAAGCAATGGCAGGTTGACGTGGCTTTGTTAGAAGTAGGCTTGGGTGGTCGCTTGGATGCGGTCAATATTGTTGATACTGATCTAGCCATTGTGAGCAGTGTCGGTCTTGATCATCAAGATTGGCTCGGAGATACCCTAGACCTTATTGGCATGGAAAAGGCGGGCATTGCTCGCCAAGGCAAACCGCTTATTTGCGGCCAACCTAATGCGCCACAAGGATTTATCGATGCCGCCAATAGTCTGCAGGCTAATACCTTATATCAAGGTATCGATTTTTCAATTAGCGCTCACGGCCAAAATTGGCTGATGGTGCAGGGTGATGAAACCATTGAGCTACCTCATGGTCATATCCCTTATTACAATATCGCCAGCAGTATCGCCGGTTTGAGAATACTTAATCTTCTTCCCGATGATGTCGGTATAAAGCAGGCGGTTAATGATACTCGGGTGGCGGGGCGTTTAACGTCTTACCCTTGTGAATATAACGGTCAGAAAGTTACCTTTATTCTCGACGTCGCCCATAATGCACAAGCCGCGGATTTTTTAGCGCAGCAGGTGAGTAGCTGTACCGTGGCAGTATTGGCTATGTTGGCAGATAAAGATGCTGTCGCCGTCGTTGAGGCTTTGCCGCAGATAACGTGTTGGCAATTAGCCAGTTTGCAAGGTTATCGTGGCCAGCAAAGTAATGCCCTAGGCTCTCGAATATTGGCTTCTTACCACGATAAAATACTGCATTACAATGACTCGGTAGAGTCCGCCATGATGGTTTGCTTACTAGCAGGGCATCACGAAGTGCTAGTTATCGGTTCGTTCTTAACGGTAGCCGCCGCCGAGCAGGCACTCGCTAATATTGATGGATTAATACAGGTAGCCGAATAATGGAAGTAAACCTTAAGGCGCGAATTATCGGTGCTGTCGTCACTGTTTTAGCCCTAGCCTTAGTATTGCCCAATATATTGAAAGGGCCGCGTTTGGGTGAAGAAGCAATGATGGCCATTCCTGACAAACCAGCGACGCCAGAGTGGGTCGATGAAAAGCAAAGCAGCCGTGTACGCATCGAATTGAATGCTTTAGCAACGGGCAGTTTTGAGCAAAAGATAACGGCTCCTGAGCCGCGCTACGTATTGCAAGATGACCCTAAAGACTCAGGTGTTGCTGGCGAGCGAGCCAGCTTAACGGGAGAGGGCGCAGCCATTGCTTGGACTATTCAGTTGGGTGCATTTAAAAACAGCAAGAATGCCATAGAACTAAGGGATTCGTTACGAGTTAAGGGTTATAAGGCCTACATTCTTAAAAATGGCATAGGCACCTATGATCGTGTTTACGTTGGCCCTATGCTACAGCGCTCAAAAGCTGAGCGTTTAAAGGTCGAGTTAATTAAAGAAACTAAGATAAAAGACATTCGGTTGCGTCAGTATACGCCAGAATAGTAGTGGCAGTTACTGCATGGCTTTGTTAGAATCCGCGTCTTTCCGATGCAGTCAACGAGTTGAGAAGTACCATGACAAGTATTGACTGGGGCATATTAGCAGTATTAATCGTCTCTGCTGCCCTGAGTTTACGACGTGGTTTTGTTAAAGAAGCGCTATCCTTAGTCAGTTGGATAGCGGCATTCGTTATTGCCCGTATATTTAGTGGCAATCTTGCAACCCTATTAGTCGATTATATCGACACACCTTCAGCCCGCTGGGTTGTCGCCTTTATTATCTTATTTGCCGGTACGGTCACTATAGGTGCCATGATCAATCATCTCGTTGTAGAAATGATTAGAATTACCGGTTTATCGAGCACCGATCGTGTCTTTGGCATGGTATTCGGGTTTGTACGAGGTTTACTTATTCTCGTTGCCGTTGTCTACGGTCTGCAATATACCGCAGTGCCTAAAGATCCATGGTGGCAAGATTCGACACTCATGCCACACTTAGAAATATTAGCGGATTGGGCAAGGATCGTTTTGCCCACAGCCACTGATCATGTGATGTCATATACAAATAATTTATAGCTTAACTTATAACTTAATTAGGGTTTATTACGCATGTGCGGAATAGTGGGTATAGTTGCGAAGTCTCATGTCAATCAGAGTATCTATGATGCCCTGACGATCCTTCAACATCGTGGACAAGATGCTGCCGGAATCGTAACGTGGCATAAAGATAAGTTATTTCTACGTAAGGATAACGGCTTGGTGAGTGACGTTTTTCGTACTCGCCACATGAAGCGCCTTGTCGGTAATATTGGTATAGGTCACGTTCGCTACCCAACAGCGGGTAGTTCAAGTTCAGCAGAAGCCCAGCCATTTTATGTAAATTCTCCATATGGCATAACCTTGGCTCACAACGGCAATTTAACCAATGCTGCTGATGTTGCTGACGACTTGTATAAAGCAGACTTACGTCATATCAATACCTCTTCTGACTCTGAAGTATTGTTAAACGTATTTGCTCATGAAATGCAAAAACAAGCCGAACTTATTCCAACCCCAGAATCTATTTTTAAAGCAGTTGCGGGTGTTCATAAGCGTATTCGTGGCGGCTATTCAGTAGTTGCCATGATTAACGGCTATGGCTTGGTCGCATTCCGTGATCCTAATGGTATTCGCCCAGCAGTCTTCGGCGTTCGCGATAAAGGCGAAGGCAAAGAATATATGGTCTCGTCGGAGAGTGTTGCTCTTGACGGCCTAGGTTTTAAGCTTGAGCGCGATATTGCACCGGGTGAAGCGATTGTTATCACTAAAGAAGGTGAATTCTTTAGTCAGCAATGTGCTGAGAATCCTAAGCTAGCCCCATGTATTTTTGAACATGTCTACTTTGCTCGTCCTGATTCTATTATGGATGGCATCTCAGTTTACAAAGCACGTTTGAAAATGGGCGAATATCTTGCTGGCAAGATCATGAAAGAACGTCCAGATCATGATATTGATGTGGTTATTCCGATTCCTGATACTAGCCGTACTTCTGCCTTGCAGTTGGCAAATCGCCTAGGGGTTAAGTATCGCGAAGGCTTCATGAAGAACCGCTACATTGGCCGAACTTTCATCATGCCGGGTCAACAACAGCGTAAGAAATCGGTTAAGCAAAAATTGAATGCGATTGCGTTAGAATTCACCGGTAAGAATGTATTGTTAGTCGATGATTCTATTGTGCGTGGAACGACGTGTAATCAAATTATTGAAATGGCTCGTGACGCCGGCGCTAAGAATGTGTACTTCGCATCCGCCGCACCTGAAGTTCGCTATCCGAACGTTTATGGCATCGACATGCCTGCGGTAACAGAGTTAATTGCTCACGATCGTACAGTTAAAGAAATCGAAACGGCGATTGGTGCCGATTGGTTAATTTATCAAGATCTTGAAGACTTACAGCGTTCTTGCTTAAGCGGTGCAGTGACCGATGTTGAAGAGTTTGATTGCTCAGTATTTGACTCTGAGTACGTTACTGGCGACATTAACGAAGCTTACTTCAAACGCCTAGAAGCTGCGCGCAGTGATGCATCTAAAGCATCAGTTAGCTCTGCTGAAGATGTTGCAATTGATTTGCACAACGATCAAGAGTAATTTGGAACTAGGGTAACTTAATACGGGTTACTCTAAGCGATTAGAACAATAAAAACGGCCAGTTCAACTGGCCGTTTTTATTTGAGTTAAAAATAGTAAACTTACAAAATTTTAGGTGTATAAAAAAACCAATATGGGTAAATTTTCCGATAGAGATTTTCGTTATCAATCTGATCTAACCGATGCTGATTTTGAAACCTTGGCTGTACGAGCTGGACAAGTTCGCAGCGCTCATGGTGAACATAGCGAAGCCATCTATCTTACCAGTAGTTATGTGTTCAACTCGGCAGCAGAAGCCGCGGCACGTTTCTCGGGTGATGAAGAAGGAAATGTTTATTCACGCTATACCAATCCAACGGTGCGAACGTTTGAAGAGCGCCTAGCGGCGCTAGAAGGCGGCGAAGATTGTGCAGCAACGGCATCGGGCATGGCGGCTATTTACTCGGTGGTCATTGCTCACCTAAAAGCAGGGGATAGCATCATCGTCTCGCGCAATGTCTTTGGCAGCACCAATGTATTATTCGAAAAATTCGTGCGCAAATTCAACATCGATGTGCGCTATGTCGACTTACTCGACTTAAAAGCTTGGGCTGACGCAATAGACAGCACTACGCGCATGTTGTTTTTAGAATCACCCTCCAACCCCATGAGCGAAGTAGCAGATCTAACCGCACTGGCTGATCTAGCTCATGCCCATGATGCATTACTGGTGGTTGATAACTGCTTCTGCACCCCAGCGCTACAAAAACCACTGCGTTTTGGAGCTGACCTAATCGTTCATTCGGCAACAAAATATATTGATGGTCAAGGCCGCTGTTTAGGTGGCGCGGTAGTAGGCAGTAAAGAATTAATTGAGCCCGTGATTGGCGTCCTGCGCTCAGCAGGGCCAACACTTAGCCCATTCAATGCTTGGGTGTTTTTGAAAGGTTTAGAAACCTTACCGTTGCGTATGAAAGCGCACAGCGAAAATGCCATGGTATTAGCAAGATGGTTACAGCAACAACCGCAAATTGTAAAAGTTAACTATGCCGGCTTAGAAGATCATCCCGGTCATGAGTTGGCTAAAAAGCAGCAGACAGGCTTCGGCGGCGTGTTATCGTTTGAAGTTGCAGGTGGTCAAGAAGCGGCATGGCAACTGATTGATGGCACGCGCATGATCTCGATTACAGCAAACCTTGGCGATACCAAAACCACGGTAACGCATCCGGCATCGACGACTCACAGCCGTTTAACGCCTGAAGATAGGGCGCGAGCAGGGATCAATGATGGCCTGGTACGTATTGCGGTAGGGCTCGAGTCTGTTGAGGATGTCCAGAAGGATATTGCTTTGGGTTTGGCTGCTATCAGCTAAAGACAAAAGATTAAAACGATTAACCACCGAGACACCGAGGACACCGAGAAAAGCAAAAAGGGAGACGTGCGGGAAGGGAAAAAACAAAGAGAATATATGAGAGCTAAAAATATAACGGCAGCCTCATATTGGTTTATGCAATAGCCTACCTTTGGCCCTTCACTTAATATTTATCTTTTGCTCTTCCTCCGCTTTTCTCGGTGTAGCGAAGCGGCTCGGTGCCTCGGTGGTTAATCATTCTTGTGCTCTTTTCTGTTCACAGCAGCGGAACCTTGCTACGGTGGTGGAATCTACAAATAGAATCGACAACGAGCCAAGCCCAATGCCATCAGCGCCAGCCCCCGAAAAAACAATCAAAAAAGCCCTCGATGTTTTAAATACCATCATTCTAGGCAAAGAACCGCAAATCAAACTCGCCATTGCCTGTTTATTAGCCAAAGGCCACTTACTCATAGAAGACTTGCCGGGCATGGGTAAAACCACGCTATCGCATGCTTTAGCGAAAGCATTGGGCCTCAGTTACAACCGCATACAATTCACCAGTGATATTCTGCCTGCCGACATTTTGGGCGTGAGCATCTTTGAAAAAGAAGCCAGTAGCAACGGTGAGCAGCACGGTACGTTCCGTTTCCATCAAGGGCCTATTTTTAGCCAGCTGGTATTGGCCGATGAAATAAACCGCGCCACACCTAAGGCTCAAAGTGCGTTACTAGAAGCCATGGAAGAAGGGCAAGTAACTATTGAAGGGGAGACCCGCAAGCTACCTTCCCCATTTTTTGTTATCGCCACCCAAAATCCAGTATCTCAATCAGGCACCTTTCCTTTACCTGAGTCGCAACTAGATAGATTCTTAATGCGCATTAGCATTGGTTACCCAGATGCTAAATCTGAGATGGAATTATTAACTGGGGTTGATCGCCGCCAGCTTGCCGACCAACTTGAGCAAGTGATTAAGCTAGATGAACTGAAGTATTTACAGCAAAAAGTTGAAGCCGTGCATGCGTCTTCTACCGTATTAGAATACATTCAGCGCATTATTCATTTCACCCGGTATGAGGGTGGCTACAGTTATGGTTTATCCCCGCGTGGTGGTTTGGCATTATTGCGCGCGGCAAAAGCGTGGGCGTTATTGCATGCACGTGAGCATTTAATTCCAGAAGACGTGCAGGCGGTATTACCCGCGGTGATCGATCATCGACTGGCAGATGCAGCGCAGCAGGGTGAACATGGCGTATCTAGCCAAATATTACAGCGCATTGCGGTATTAAGTTAATTCATGGAACTCTCCAACAACAATTTCCTGCAACGCTTAAAAGCGAGTTCAAAAAAGCGTTGGCAGGCTTGGCTTGATCGACGTATTCCGGCAACCGATGAAATTACCCTCACTCAGCGCACTATCTTTATCGTGCCCTCTAAAGTGGGTTGGGCTTTCGTATTGCTTTTGATCTTGCTCTTAGTCACGGCGATTAATTATCAAAACAGTTTGATATACGGCCTGACATTTTGGTTGTTTTCAGTCGCTATGAGCGCGTTGCTCTTTACCTACAGAAATCTATCCGGCTTAATCATCAAAACCAGTCAGAGCATTAAAGGCTATAGTGGCAGTTTTGTAGAAGTGCCAATTCGTTTAAGTGATAGCAAAAGAGATCACCAAGGCCTGATGATTCATTGGCCAGCAGAAGACTTAAATCAAGTGATCAGTGATGTCGAGGGCGGAGAAGAAAAAGAAATCCGAATCCCTTTTCAATTACACCAACGTGGCTACTTAACCACGCCTAGGTTGCGCATAGAAACGCGCTTCCCCTTTGGCTTTTATAAAAGCTGGACCTGGTTACGCTTGAATACGCCCGGCATTGTTTACCCGAAACCGATAATGACGCCATTTATCGCCAGCTTGGGCGCCGGTGATGAAATGCCAACGGATGCCAATCTACAAATAGGTAATGACGAATTTATAGGGTTACGTAATTATCGCAGTGGTGATTCTTTAAAGCATGTCGCTTGGAAATACCTCGCCAAAGGAAAGGGGTTATTAACCAAAGAGTACGATAATCAACAGCTAAGCATGCAGTGGCTTGATTGGTTTAGTTTGCAGGGTATGGGGATAGAAGAGCGACTGTCTCACCTCACCGGTTGGGTATTGCAAGCCGAGCAAGAAGGCCGCGCTTATGGTATTAAACTGCCGCAATTAGAAATCAAACCTAATCTGGGTGATGTACATCGAGACCTGTGTTTAAAGCACTTGGCGTTATATGGGCTAGAACCAGAAGGTGAAAGCCGATGAGTGTGGTTAACTTTCCTCGCAGCGCTTTAATCTGGTTAATACTGGCCATCACCAGTGTCTATTTACCGCTGCAGCTGCAGTTACCCTTATGGACCAGCCTGGTCTTTTTTAGTGTCGTTATTTGGCGCTGGATGATGCATTTAGGGCGCTGGCCTTTTCCTAATACGCCAGTGAAAATTGTGGTCGTGGTATTGGCGATCGCAGCAGTAATTATTTCAGCAAAAGGACGCTTTCATCTCGAAAGCGCCACCACGTTCATTTTAGTGGCCAGTTTATTAAAAGTGCTGGAAATTAAAAATCAACGCGATGGCTATATCGTTATCTTCTTATCGTTATTTCTACTGGCGGTGAATTTCCTTTTTGAACAAGGACTTTTTACAGCCTTATATAGCCTAATTGCAGTCTGGTTATTATTAGCGGCTCTGGTAGGTTTGCACCAAACGTTATATTCAGATCAGCAGCTAACAAAGAACTTACGCCGAGCAGGAAAAACGAGCAGCCAGGTCTTATTATTATCGCTACCGATCATGCTGGTTTTGTTTTTATTATTTCCCCGCTTAGGGCCTCTTTGGTCGTTAAATTTACAATCCAATAAAGCGAAAACAGGATTGTCAGACCAGATGAGCCCAGGGGATATTGCCGAGCTATCAAACTCCGATGAATTGGTTTTTCGGGTGAAGTTTGATAGTGAAATACCGACGCCCGATCAATGGTACTGGCGTGGTCTGGTCTTAGATTATTATCAAGAGGTTAATGGTAGAGCAACATGGTCAATGAGTGGTCAGCTAGATCAAGTAGATTGGTATCCGCAGAGCTGGCTACCTGAAGCGAGTGCAGAGGGCATCGTAGACTATCGAATTATCCAGGAAGCCAGTGATAACAAATGGTTGTTTGGTTTGCGCGGTGTTGCAGCCTTGGAAGCGGGCATTGGTATGACAGAAGACGATCGTATTATTAGTAAGAAAAAGTTGCGGCAGAGAAAGGAGTATTCAGTACGCTCGCAACTGGATTTAAAAATTGCAGCGCAAGGTTTACGTTCTTTTGTCCGCCAGCAAAGCACGCAGCTGCCGTCGTCACCTGCCGGTCGAGGTAATCCAAAAGCTAGGCTATTGGCGCAGCAGATCTTTTTAGACAACGATACTGATGCCGAGCGTATGCAGTTTGCTTTGAATTATTATCAGCAGAATAATTTTAGCTATACCTTAAAGCCGGATGTGATGTTAGAAAATGACATCGATAAATTCTTGTTTGAAAAACGTGCGGGGTTTTGTGCGCATTTTTCCAGCAGCTTTGTCTTCTTAATGCGCTCAATGAACATACCAGCGCGAATCGTCGCTGGCTATCAAGGTGGCGAGCTGAATCCAGACAGTGGTCACATTACCGTCAGACAATATGACGCTCATGCTTGGGTTGAAGTTTGGCTGCAAGGACAAGGCTGGGTCTCGGTTGATCCAACTGCTGAAGTAGCACCGGATAGAATCAGTCAGGGCATACGCCAAGCATTGACCGAAGCAGAAGGCGCTCTCATCGGCAGTAACTTTTCATTATTGAAACTGTCGCATTTTCCTTGGTTGAATGACCTGCGCTTTCAGTTAGACGAATTGAATTATTACTGGCACAAGACGGTACTGAGTTTTAATAAAGATAAACAAGGCAGTTTATTAAAAGAATGGTTTGGTAATGGCTTCTTAAAGAAAAGTTTATACGCATTAGCGACGCTATTTTGCTCACTGTTTTTCTTCATTGCGCTTGTGGTGTTATGGCGTAAACCGAGCGCTAAAGAATCTGTATTGGTTAAAACCCTACGTCAATTTGATAATAAATTAAACGATCAGGCGCTACAGCGTAAAGATAATGAGGGCCTGGCAGATTACAGCCAGCGCTTGCAAATGAGCTACCCGCAATATCGTGAATCAATACAGCGCCTATTCGGACAGCTACAAAATCATTACTTCTCTAAGCCTGACGTAGGCGCTGGCAGTATTCATGATGCTGAGAAAGCGAAGCAGCAAAAAGAACGTCAATTAGCCAAACAATTAATGAAGCTAGGTCGCAACCTACGACAATAAATACCCAATCATCGTAACTATTCCGGTCGTTCAAATTAATACAGAGCAAGATCCATTGTTGGGCGTTTGTGGAGCAAATATGCGAGGCAGGAAGCCGAACTAAGGCTACATGGAAGTATTCACGCCGTTTTGTGGAATAAATGCCCAGTCATGGATCGTTTTTAAAACCAACTGAACGGCTATACAAAAGCTACACAAAAGCTACCAACTACAAAAGCAACCTTCGCCAATCACATTGGTAAAGGTTGTTAGGGGCTGGCCGCTGGCCATTTGATTAACAATGCTGGTTAAAAATCCATCGTCATTACTGGTGCAAAAAGCACCAAAACCATAAGGGCCAAAATAGCCTAATTTATTATCACTGTTCATCAAGGCTAAAGAAGGGCTTGAGGGTAGCGGGAGTAAATCGTTATGCGCTCGAATAATGGTTAGTCGATCACCATTTAACGCTTGTAAACGGTCGATTTCTTCATCACTGCTCATTGGGTGGGCAACAATAATAATACGTAATTGGTCGGCATTGAAATTAGTTAATAAACGACTGAAGTGACGCTGGCTAACTCGATTACATAAACAGTCAGGGCGCCAGAAGTGCAGTAGGGTTTGCGGTGTCGTATCCGTAGCAGGAAATTGGTCGAGGTAGGGAGACAGTAAATCTTCGATCGCCCGAGCTTGATAAAACCGAGCATCGTCTTCGGCATCAATAAAACTCTTCAAATTTGATTGTTGAAACCACCACAAGCCTAACAAGGTTGCAGCTATCCAAAAGCTGAAAAGGCTAATTATTAGCCAGTTAGGCAGGGTTTTATCATTTTGGTACATGCTTAGATAACCGGAAACGTTCAATCAATAGGGCGTAATAGGGTGCCGCTATAATAACTAAAAACCGTACAAATGTTGATGTTTCTCTTGTAAAATTTAGTCACTGAAATAATCAGATTTTTGGTAACGCCATTGCTGGTAGTGCTGGTATTGATCCGTGCTGATTAATTCCTTAAATCGCATGTCGCGTAAAATTCGCTGGTGCTTCTTCATCAAAGCAGGAGACCAGTTGCCATTTTGGAAAAGCGTATAGTGATATTTTCTAGGAGAAGGCATTAGCAGAGCCAGGTAAGCGCCTTCCGCTGCATTGATATTCGCTGGAGATTTATTAAAATAATACGCGCAGGCATTGCCAATGCCGAATAATTCTGGGCCAAATTCAATTAAATTAAGGTACAGCTCGAGAATTTCATTTTTAGCTAACGCGTCTTCTAAACGATAGGTAATCAACAGCTCCTGAAGTTTCCTAGTAACCGTTTTATTGTTAGTTAGGTACAAGTTTTTAGCCGTTTGCTGGCTGATGGTGCTGGCACCAAAACGCCATTCTTGGCTCTTGATATTTTCAGCCAGTGCAGCAATGAGGGCGTCATAATCAATACCGGTATGGCTAAAGAAATGAGCATCTTCGCTTAAAACAATGGCGTATAACAGATCACGATGAACATTCTTAAGGTCGACCCAGTTATTCGGTTTGGCTTGCTGAGAAGTAATGGTATGGGTTAAATGTATCGATTGGGCATGACTACGCACGAGATAAAATTTTAAATCTTCTGCTTCAGGAACAACTTTAAAAATCTGAAAGGCATACAGGCCTAAGCCACCAATACACAGCCAAACAACAATGCCAGTAAAAAAAATTAAGCGACGAATTGCTATTAGAGGGCTGAGTAATGCTCGCTTTAAACGAGACTGCGTATCAGTTGAGGGCTCATGTTGAATAAATGACTTAATCAATGACAGCCCCCAAGCCTTTTCTTTTGGTTAAATATGTCTGTTTTATCTTAGAGCTTTCTGACTAACCCTATACAAACGATAGCTCAACATGATTGCGGCTGCTGTTAAACCGACGATAATTCCTAACCAAAAACCTTTCGCTCCTAGCGGCTCGTGGGCTTCAAAGGCTAAATAATATCCTAGCCCTAAACCGCATAGCCAATAAGCAAAAAAGGTAATCAACATCACAATAATGGTATCTTGATAGCCGCGTAATGCCCCCGCGGCCGCGATCTGTATGGCATCGCTGAACTGAAATAATGCGGCAAAGACCAGTAGTGCTGCACCAATCTCAACCACCTTAGGGTCAGAAGAATAAAGTTGGGCAATATACGGGGCAAGCAAGAAAATCAAACTGGCATTCACAATGGCCAGACCAAGATTTACCCGCACACCCAGCCACGAAATACTTTTGGCAGCCTCAGGCTGCTCTCGTCCGAGTTGCTGACTAACCATCACAGTAATCGCCATGCCAACACTTAACGGCACCATAAATGTAAGCGACGACATATTGATCGCAACTTGATGCCCAGCAACGACATCAGTACCCAGTGGCGTTAAAAACAAGGCGATCACAGAGAAAAAGCTGACCTCAAAGAAAATTGCACTGCCAATAGGTATGCCCAGCGTTAGTAGGCTAATAACAGACTCGCGCTTCATGGTAAAAAAGGTCGCCAATTTGCGCTGATGCTCTGGCAGTCTGTGTTTATAGCAATTAATCAATAGGGCAAAGAACAAGAAGTGGAAAACAATCGCAGTGCCATAACCACAACCGGCTCCTCCCATAGGTTCGAGCCCGAGCCAGCCATAGACGAATAAACCATTCGCCGGGATATTCAATACCAGCCCCGCCAGCATGATTCGGGTAACCGCGCCGGGCTGATTCAATGCCTCAGCGTGAAAGCGCAACGCTAAAAAGCCACCAGCAGCCGGTAAGCCTAAAGCAACGGCTTGAACATATTGGCGCATTAATAACTCGCTTTTGGGATCGGGTAATAAATAACTGAGCAAAGGCCCAAAGATATAGAGTAAGACACCAATAATGAAACCAAGAATAATCCCGGTCATAACCGCTGAGCCTAAAATATCACCGACTTTATCGGTCTGATTAGCGCCCACCAATTTCGCAACTTGAGGCGTAAAGGCCACCATCACGCCCGCAACAAACAGCCAAATAGGTGTCCATAAGCTAGAGCCAATGGCAATTGCCGCCAGATCTGCGGTGCCCACATGGCCAGACATGATCGTATCGATCGTCGCCATGCCGATTTGTGCAAGCTGAGTTATTAGAATCGGCGCGGTTAAAGCCGCGAGCTGTTTCAGGTGCAGTCTAGAAAGAGCGGTATTGGAATTGGATTTGGTATTTGTCATAGCAGTCAATTATCAGTAAGCTGCGCATTTTGCCCGTTAACGTTGGCTGAGTATAGAAGTGACTGCATGAATGACTACAATCCTGATCAATTAATTCAGATTTTCAATCGATTATTCATGGATCGCAATAAAACCTGCTTAGAACACAGTAGTGACGAACCCATCTATCTGCCTGCGGATCAGCAAAACAGCCATCATCGAATTCTATTTGCCCATGGTTTCTTTGCCAGTGCACTGCATGAAATTAGCCATTGGTGCATCGCAGGGGAAGAGAGAAGGTTACTGGTTGATTTTGGTTACTGGTACGAGCCCGATGGTCGCAGTGAAGAAAAACAGCGCGAATTTGAACAGGTTGAGGTTAAGCCGCAAGCAATAGAGTGGATTCTGACCAAGGCCAGCGGCCGCAGTTTTAACATCAGTACTGACAACCTCAACGGCGATGCACAGGCAATTGCCGCAGGTCGACAGCAGTTTGCCAATAATGTAGTAAAACAAGTGAAAATATACCTGCTAAATGGCCTTCCTGAGCGCGCGGCCATATTAAAGCAAGCACTATTGGATTATTATCAACCTAATACATTATTAGATAGCGATCAGTTTAGACTAAGTGAATTGATCGGCGTGAATGAGTTGCCCACTATGGCGACCGCACCCTGAAGTTCAAATTAGAAGTTAAAACCAAAAGGTTACATTTTGTTTAAAAAAATAATATCAGCAATCACTGGCTCAGCAAAAGAGCAAAGCCAGGGTAATAAAGCGAAAAACACGAAAAACCAGCCTAATAAAAAACAAGACAGCAGCAGCCAAGATACTAAAAACAAACCACATGATCGCAGCAAGCATGAGAAAAAACCTCATAAAGCCGCACAAAAAGAAACGTTTAAGCCATCGGCTAAAGGCAATCAAAAACATCAGGCTCAAAATCTGCCAGCGGTTAAGCCTTGGAAGATCGAAGATTTTGTCGTTGAGCCCGCCGAAGGCGAAACTCGCTTTCATGATATGCAGCTACCCGATAGCCTAATGCAAGGTATTCATGAATCAGGTTTCAAATACTGCACACCGATTCAAGCGCAATCGTTACCGGCTGCGCTAAAAGGCAGTGATATTTTAGGCCAAGCACAAACGGGTACGGGTAAGTCAGCCGCGTTTTTAACCGCCGTCATTAACCGTCTATTGACTCAGCCAGTAGAAGAACGTTTTGCCAGTGAGCCGCGGGCACTCATCGTTGCGCCAACGCGTGAATTGGTTATGCAAATTGGTAAAGATGCCCGCGAACTTGCTAAATATACCGGCCTAAAAGTCGTTACGATTGTTGGCGGTATGGACTATGAAGAACAGCGCCGTCAATTGCGTGACCACGTAGTTGATATCTTAGTCGCAACACCAGGACGCCTAATCGATTTTATGGGCAGCCAAGATGTCTACCTCGATGAAGTCGATGTGCTGGTATTGGATGAAGCCGATCGCATGTTAGATATGGGCTTTATTCCAGACGTTCGCCGCATTGAACGTGCGACGCCGACTAAAGGTGATCGCCAGACATTATTCTTCTCGGCTACCTTCACTGATGCTATTCGTCGCTTAATCGATCAATGGACGCATGAGCCAGTAGAAGTCACCATTGAGCCAGAACAAGTGGCTACCGATAATATCGATCAGAAGTTCTTAATGGTCGCCGGTGACGAAAAGTTTGATGTGCTGTGCAAATATTTGCGCGAAGAGAAAATTGAGCGAGCGATTATTTTCGCCAACCGTCGAGATATCACTCGTAAGCTATGTGACCGCTTGAATAAAAAAGGTTTAGTGGCTGGCTTATTATCCGGTGAAGTCAATCAGCAAAAACGGATTAAAACTCTAGAGCGTTTTCGTGATGGCTCGCTTCCTTTGTTGGTCGCAACCGATGTAGCAGGCCGTGGTATTCACGTTGATGGTGTCTCTCATGTATTTAACTACAACCTGCCAGATGAATCTGAAGATTATGTTCACCGTATTGGTCGTACCGGTCGTGCAGGAACTAAGGGGACTTCGATTGCATTGATCTCTGAAGACGATGCCTTTGAATTGCCGGCATTGGAAGCCTACCTAGGCACCAAGCTAAAATTAGAACAGCCTAAGTAGGCTGTTACGTTATGTTGAATAAGAGCCTATTAATACTCGCACTAAGCTTCTGTATTAGTCTGAGTATTAGTGCCAACAGCTATGCCGAAATCAAACTCAGTCCGCAATGGACTGAGCGCTATTTGTTTAAACACATCCCCAAGTTATTGAAAAATAGCCATACCGATCACGTCTTAGCCTTCTATTATTTTGGTAGCTTTGAAGATTTTACAATTATGGGAATGGAGCGGGTGATGGGTGATGATTATGAGCCTCATCATACGGTACTGATCTTCAAAGATTCGGTGCTGCAAGGCTACTACCCCGATTTAATTGTATTTCCCGCAGGCGTATCGGCGCTAGGTCAGGTGTTTTTTCCTGCTAATCGCTCAGTGGCAGAGACTATCGATTTGGCTAATAGCCAATATCCGTCGATTATCTTTAACCAACAGCTCGAAACAGCCTCGCATTATATAAACTTAAAGCCTTAGCTTCCTAAAACATTCGATACTAGCGGCGTTGAAGTATTTTTTCAGCCAGCCAGTTAGGATTGTCTAACGGTAAATCATGACCGGCTGTTTGCTCACAGTCTAATGAAACCTGCCAATGTAGAGCCAGTCTCTGTGAGCACTTCCAACTGACTAAGCGATCTTCCTGACAGCAATAAACAAAGCTATTAATGGCTGGTTTTTTACCGACAAAATAATGTGACGCGGCCCAAAGTTGAGCGCTAGCATTACGTAGCGAAAGTGGATGTTGCTTGGCTTCTTCAACCCATTTAGGGGTTAGAGCCATTGATGAGGTTTTGTTCGACGTCCACTTCAAAATCGTCCTTTCACGTTTATCCGTTCGCCATAAATTAGGCAATAAATTAATAACGGCCGGCAGACGCATACGTTGCCAAAAAGGTGAAAGGTTGGCGAAGCTAGAATTGATAATATGCACGCTGGCGAGATTGATTGTATTCTTTTCAGCTAATGCCGCGGCGATCATACCGCCCATAGAAATACCGACTAAGTGCAACTTGCTGTCGGGGCTAATAGAGTGCGTGCTTAAAAAATGTTGGATTTGCTGGCTAATATCATCAGCCATTGCCGCAATAGAAAAAGGGGTTGCTTGCTGATAGCGCTCGCCATTGCCAGGAATATCAAACAATACCGCTTTAACTTCAGTATCTTGCTGTTGGGCTACTTGCTCGAAAATAGCGGGGAACTGATACCAATGAAACTGGCTGCGAATTAAACCACGAATAAAAAAGTAATAGTGAGCGGGGTTATCCTGCTGTATTACTTTTTTATTCATAATAGCTAAAAGCCGAATGAGCGGTTATAGGTGAAAATAATCTGGGTGCTGCCATCAAACTGACTGGATAGGTTGGTTTTCTCAAACGCTAAGCTTAAGTTGTGATCGAAATAACTGCGGGCAATACCGGCGCGAAAATGGAAATAATTATTATTGTTTTCGCTGCCCCAGTTTACGTCCTCGGTCGTTTTTAAATAACGGTACTGGCGGCTTGAAAACTCAAAGCCAAACTCACCTGCATTAACCGTATGAGCAAGTTCAAGTGTCTGCAAAGCTTGGCCTGAACCCATGTAGTTATTAGCCAAGCGATAGCCGAATGTCGTTTCATCGTTAAGTAGAAGATTAAGAAAGCCTTCACCATAAGTATCTTTGCTCGTTTCAGCATCGCCGACAAACGTAGCGCGGGTATAGCCTAGATCAACCGCCAAGAAAGATGTGAATGGAATGTACCAACCCACAAAGCCATCAATTTCAAAACGGGTGCTATCAGGTGTGCCGCGTTCGATGCCCGATAACCAAGTGCCGCCATAAAGTCCCCAGTCGGAGGAGTAAAGACCACCCAGTTGGATAACAGGTTTGGCGTTGCTTTGTTTTATACCATCACGAACGTATTCTGATGCAAAGCCAACATCAAGTTGGACATCAGCCTGGCTCGCGCTGGTGACAGAAAGAAAAACAGCTAATAAAATACCGGAGGTAAAACTGGAGCGCATAAATACAACCTAACCATTCAAATAATAAACAAACGAAACGACGACATAATAACCGCTCGCGCTTACTTTAACCATTGTTTTGATACCAGCGGTCAAGGGCTGCATGGTAAAGAGGATTAAAGCGGCCATCTGAGCACTGCCAATTTGGCATTGACCTAACAGCAGACAACAAAAATTCAAAAAGGGTCAAATGCCGGCGCATAATTCTGGCGTGACGATGAGGCAGGATAGGATTAAAAAGTGATGAATAATTAAACAAGTGACGGGGGTTCTTCTTAACCCATAACCAAGAACCCATCTCTAGAGTTAGTGGAATATACTGCCCAGTTGGGTTGTATTGACTAAAATCGTCATACATATAATCCCAAAGATCACCGTGAGTGGTGTAGCTATTAGCTTGCGGTTCAAATAAATAGAACTCGTGATGATTATAGGTCGACTCAAATAATTTAGTTAACGCCAGCGCATTAGCAATGTTCGGCCAGGGTTGCTTTGAACGCGCGTAAGGAAACCAAATGCGGTCGCGACTACCAAAGCCAGAATGGCAATCGAGACTAATACAATGCTGTTGGTCTTTAAATGTGCGTGCAATGTCGTCGACCAATAGTTGCGCTTCCATCTCCATCGGCGCGTTCTTTTTACCGCGATACCAAGGCAGGTGACGGCTGAGTCGATGACCGCCGACTAAAAAAGCCGGACTCTGATCAGCGTCAATCGGCGCATTGCGCATCAGATCAATACCATTACCATTGCAGCGCTGGTTGTCCCACATCCCTACGGGATTAACCATGGGATAAATTACCAGACGTACCTGCTGTAGCTGCTCATGAATCCATGGATCCCAAGCCAAACGCTTAATCAGCGTGCGTAAAAAAGCTAAGATAACCTGAGTGCCAATACGTTCAATACCATGAATGCCACCCACCAAAACGAGCGTCGGTGCGATCGGTTCATTGGAACCTAGCTCGAGCCGATAAAACGGCAGTTTGATTGATTTATGTTCAATCTGCCCGATAATCGCCGGCCGAATGTGATCCTTGCCGAAAGCAATTAACTGTTCCAGCTCGATTAACTCAGGTAAATGACGCTTGCTATGGTAAAGTTTATCTTTCATCTTCACAGTGTAACCAAGCTGGCGCCACAGTCACAGCAAGAACAAGGCCTGTCATGAGATCTTCACAATGGAGCGATGCTCCGGAAGTTAGTTTAAAAAATACAGCGTGGTTAAAAACCCTCTGGCCGTATTTAATGGAATACAAAGGCCGAGTCATGTTTGCCGCGTTATGCCTAGTCGGGGCCAAACTTGCCAGCGTCTGCATTCCTTTTTTACTGAAATATTTAGTCGATGGCTTATCCACCTCTGCTGATGAAACGATATCGACCGAACAAATATGGATGTGGTTCCCGTTGGCGTTATTACTTGCCTATGGTTCAGCGCGATTATTAAACGTATTGCTGGGAGAAATACGCGATGTGTTATTCGGTCGCGTAACCGAACGCGCAATGCGCCGCATGGCCTTAAAAGTATTTCGCCATTTGCATCACTTAAGTTTAGATTTTCATCTGTCGCGCCAAACC
The DNA here is from genome assembly GCA_036960605.1 of Oleispira sp. Taxonomy (GTDB): domain Bacteria; phylum Pseudomonadota; class Gammaproteobacteria; order Pseudomonadales; family Oceanobacteraceae; genus Oleispira. Next base: position 28,548 of record JBALXI010000024.1, read on the forward strand.
GGTGCCTTACAACGAGATATCGAACGTGGCACCAACGGCATTAGTTTCTTAATGCGCTTTGTGATTTTCAATATATTGCCGACTATTTTTGAACTATGCCTAGTCATCGGCTTGCTGCTTTATAACTACCCACCGTGGTTTGCCTTAATTACCTTAGTCGCCGTGGTCATGTATGTAATGTATACCGCGCGCATTACCGAGTGGCGCACAATGTATGTGCGCGAAGCCAATAAGATGGACTCTAAAACTCACGCCCGTGCTTTAGACAGTTTATTGAACTACGAGACCGTAAAATACTTTTCCGCCGAAGAGCGCGAAGCCGCAGACTACGATGATTCACTCTGGCGCTGGGAACAAGCACGACGTAAAAACCGCTTAACCTTGTTCGCGTTAAACTCCGGCCAAGCAACGATTATTAGTGTCGCGATGACTCTGATGTTGTGCTTATCTGCTTATTACGTACTGCAAGGTACAATGACACTCGGCGACTTCACTTTAATGAATGCCTTTATGTTTCAGTTATTTTTACCGTTAAGCTTCTTAGGCTTCGTTTACCGCGAAGTCAAAGCATCACTGGCCAGTATTGAACAGATGCTCGGTTTATTGAAGCAAGAGTCGAGCGTGAAAGACTCCGGCGAACAAACACTTAGCAGTAAAAAAGCCAGCATAGAATTCAAAGGTTTAGAGTTTAACTATCAGCCTGAACGCCCAATATTGAAAGGCTTAAGCTTTACCATAGAAGCCGGAGAGCGGGTTGCCGTGGTGGGCAGTAGCGGTGCAGGAAAATCAACACTGACGAAATTATTATTCCGTTTTTACGATAAAACCGCTGGCGATATTTTAATTAACAATCAATCCATCTACCAATATTCACTGGCCAGCTTACGTGAGCATATTGGCGTTGTGCCGCAAGATACCATTCTATTTAACGACACCTTAAAAAATAACATCCTCTATGCATCACCGGCAGCGAGCGATGACGATGTTGCCCGTGTGATAGAAATGGCTCAGCTCGATCATTTCATTAGCCAGTGCCCCGACGGCTTAGCAACGGTGGTGGGGGAGCGTGGATTAAAATTGTCAGGCGGCGAAAAGCAACGCCTAGCCATTGCGCGCATGCTACTCAAGCGACCTGCGATTATGGTATTCGATGAAGCCACCTCATCGTTAGATTCGCGCACCGAAAAAAACATAAATCAAGCCATTAAACAAGTCTCTGCAGGGCATACCAGCTTGATTATTGCCCACCGACTATCAACCATTATTGATGCCGACAAAATCGTCGTCGTCGATGACGGTATCGTCGTCGAGCAGGGTAAACATGCAGATCTATTAGCCCAAGAAGGGCACTACTATCAACTTTGGCAGGCACAGAAAGACCATGCACCTACTGATCATTGATGCCATGAATCTCATTCGCCGTATGTACGCGGCGATGCCAGATCATGACAATAAAGAAGAAGCGTGCATGAACCGCTGCATCAATACCATCGCCGATAATGCCAAGCGTCTAGACGCCAGCCATTGTGCGGTAATTTTTGAACGCAAAGAGCCCACCTGGCGCCATGCAGTATGGCCAGATTATAAACTCGGTCGTGGCCCGATGCCGGAAGCCTTAGAAAAAGCGCTAGAGCAATTCATCAAAGGATTCAAAACTGCCGGCTTTTATTGTTTCGAATTTCAACACTGGGAAGCCGACGATGTTATCGCCAGTCTTGCGGTGAAGTCGGCGTATAACGGACTCTCCAGTACGATTATCTCAACCGACAAAGGCTTCTTTCAGTTAGTTGATCAGCGCGTTCAAATACTCAATCATTTTGATCGCCAGCTGTTTAACGAAGAAGAAGTCCGCGCACGTTACGGCGTCGAAGCAACGCAGCTAGTCGACTTGCTGGCATTAACCGGAGATACCACTAATCACCTGCCAGGCATAAAAGGCATCGGCATTAAAACAGCCACCGACTTACTAACTCAGCATCAAGACCTGGATACCTTGTTGATTGAACTGCCTAAGCTGGAATTAAAACCGAAACTAAAAGAAGCGCTAGAAACACAATGGCGCAATGCACTACTGACCAGAAAATTAGCGAGATTAGTGACAGACTTACCGCTGGGCATTAACCTCAATGACATGCGTTTGTGACTAATTGAAATTATACTGTTTGGCAATTTAAACTTAGATTAAAGCCAACTTAAAAGCAGATTTGAGTGATTTAATTATTTATCAAATTGCAGCACTAACTTGAACACCCTTATAAAAGCTATATAAAGAAATATGACTAAATTACTGTTTAACATGCACGGCGTGCCAGAAGATGAAATTCAAGACGTTCGCGAACTGTGCGAAACCCATGAGTTCGCAGTTTACGAAACAGAAGTAGGGCGCTGGGGAATCGGCCTAGCCGCCATCTGGCTAAGCGATGACGAACAACTTCCAGCCGCCAAAGCCATACTCAATGAATACCAGCAAGCTAGATATCACAACGCCCAAGAAGACAGAGAAAAAATACAAGGGCTAAGCATAACCGAAGGCCTATACGTAAAATTCAAACAAGACCCAAACCAATTCATGATCACACTGCTAGGACTCACAGCAGTATTGGGCCTAACCCTCTACCCCTTCATATACATCTTCTAACCAAGACACCCATCACAGTGACGGCCTCCTAACTTGAGTCCCCTAACTCGGACATCCATCATAGTTGGCCGCTTAGTTGAAAAGTATCAATCATGATCTAAAGTTAAATCAAGCCTCTTTTTAGCTTGGTGATCATGATGCCTAAACCTAGAAAAACACTCATTTCTATCGAAAGTACTCCTTACTACCATTGCGTTGCTCGCTGTGTGCGCAGGGCGTTTTTGTGTGGGGTGGATTCCGTAACGGGCCATAATTATGAACATCGCCGAGCATGGCTTGAAGATAGGCTGCTCCAGCTGCCAAGGGTCTTTGCCATCGATATTGCCGCTTATGCCATAATGAATAATCACTATCATGTCATTCTTCATATCAATACCGCTCGTGCCAAAGATTGGTCTGATTTTGAGGTTGTAGAGCGCTGGCACCAGCTGTTTAATGGCACCGTACTCTCGCAAAAGTATCTGAAAAATGAAGGTCAGCTATCGAAAGTTGAAATGATGGTTTTCCAGAAATATATTGATATGTGGCGGTTGAGATTGCAGGACATTAGCTGGTTTATGCGCATATTGAACGAAGCGATTGCGCGCGAAGCTAATGCCGAGGATGAATGCACTGGTCGGTTCTGGGAAGGTCGTTTCAAATCCCAAGCCTTGCTAGATGAAGCAGCTCTAATAGCCTGCATGGCTTATGTTGATTTAAATCCAATTCGCGCAGGTTTAGCTAAAACTCCAGAGAAATCTGAACATACCTCGATCAAAATACGCTGTGAAAAAGCACAGAAAAGTAAAAGCCTTAACCAGGTAAGTCAGCAAGTGCAATCGCTCTATCCATTTGTGGGGAATCCAAAGCAGGATCAGCCCGAAGGCATACAAATGAAACTGAGTGATTACCTAGAGTTAGTCGATAACACGGGCAGAATTCTGAGGAATGATAAACGTGGCTCTATAAATATAAGTTATGACAGTGTACTAAATAGACTCGATATTGATGAAGATCAATGGTTGGAAATGACGTCTAATTTCGAAGGTCGATTTAGTTCATTTGTGGGCGGGGAAGGCAGCTTGCGCACGGCTTGTAAAAATCTTCACTACCAGCGACCACCTGGACTGGCTACCTGTAAATTAATGTTTCATTAATCCCAATTGCTTAATATCTAAGCTCATATCAGAAACATTCTGAGGATTAAACTTGCCTAATGAAGTGCAATTTCAACCCTGAAGTTCATCTATCTTGAAAAATCCCAAGTTTAATTCTAAGTTTATCAATCAAAAGCAAATGCGTGGCCATTTTAAAGCCCACATATTGAAAAGCACTAAGATGGCTGTCCAGATAAGGCTGTCCAGATAAGGCTGTCCAGATAAGGCTGTCCACATAAGGCTTATAGGATGGCTGTCCTATTAAGAAACTCTATTAAGAAACTATTAAAAAGGTAGCAAAAACTCACTAAAAAGTAGAGCTTTAGCGTCGCACCAAATGTGCAGCCGGTACGCCACTATGGAAACGAAACTGCTCATCTTCGCTCTCAATGGCATTGCGCTCTATCTCACGGAAGAAAGCAATCCGTTCATCAAGTGGTGTTTTAGAATAGCTCTGCGCCAATGTTAAATAATCTTTGTAGTGGCGGGCTTCAGATCGAAGTAGCGATGTATAAAACTTAGCCAGTTCAGCATCCAAGTGAGGGGCTATTTTAGCGAAGCGTTCGCACGACCGTGCTTCAATAAATGCACCGATGATCAAATAATCGACCAGTTTCTCATCCGATGGCTTACGGACTTCTTTATTCAGCAAGCCAGCATAGCGAGAAGGCTTCAGGCCGCGATAAACCAAATCACGCTTATTGATGATTTTTATTACTTGCTCAAAATGCACCAATTCTTCACGCGCTAAACGTGACATCTTCCGCTGTAGCTCAGGCTTATCCGGGTAGGTGAACATCAAGTTCAGCGCGGTGCGGGCGGCACATTTTTCCAAATACGCATGATTGATTAGCAAGATATCTTGGCGCTGCAAAGCGACTTCGACCCATTGATCTGGGGTTTCACACGGCAAAAAGTCAATCAGCTCAGCCAAGTCTTGAGGATCAACATCTTTAGCGGCTGAATAGGTAGCAGAAAGACTAGCAGTAGGAATGGGTGTGGTAGGCATAAAGAATCAGCGGAAATATAAAAGGAGCGCCATTATCGCAGAAGCCCTTTTGAATACTAGGGCTTATTTAGCATTATCAATGTAAGGCGGCGAGCAAGTCCGAATGGTATGAATGCATTTCTCTGTGGCTGAGATGTACTCAGCGCGTGTAATTTCCCCAAGCTCATAATGACAGCGCGCCTCTTCCAGGCTTGATTGAGCTTTCTTTAGTTCGGCGTATTGATCGCTGTGATTAAATGCGACTTCTAGAGCGAGTAAAGTCATATGGCCTCCGTGCAAACTGTAACTGAAAGAAGAACTTACAATTATAGAAGTTGGTACGGAAGTCATGATTAGTTAGCAGGAAATTGACGCAAACTAGCCAGCAAACTCAGACTTAAGACGGATCAATCATTCTTTCTGCAATCATTCTTAGCGCACTAATGCTTGGGATGAAAAAATAATCACCACCGCGGGTTTCAACAAAGCGAGGCATCTGGGCACAAAAGAAAGGCGGCTTACTATCATGGCTGTCCAAGTTGTGGTTCGCGCTACGATGGCTGTCCGAGTTAGCGGCGTTCGAGTTAGCGCTATCATGGCTGTCCACGTTAGGGCAGTTGGCTTGAATGATGTGTTTATCGGATAGCTTTCCATTGTGGCTGCCAATCAGCGGGTCTTTATCATTACCCAGCTTGAAGTCATTGGAATAATTAACCCATTGCTGCTGCACAAATTCGAATTGGCGTTCAATACTCGCGCCTATCGACATAAAGATAATACCTTGCTCGGCCTCATCACTTATCGCTTCATTAATACCGCCATAAGGCAGGCCACGGCGCATTAAACGTCGGCGATCTACCAAGGCTCCGGGGCGATGAAAGGCTTCCTTTTCGGTCTCTAAAGAGCCACGAGTATTGGTGCGGCGAATGTGCGCGCCAATAGGGCACTTGCTGCCCGATTTATCGTCATTGAAGGTGAAATCGAGCCATTGCTTACGTAAGGCTGTGCGCTCTGCGCTGGCTGAAATATCACCCTCGCTGATGCGCTGCTCTAGCGCTATCATGCGGGCATCAAGGCAAGCTTTCTCGCCATCGGTCGCGGCCAGAGTAAGCGGGGCGCCATTATCCGGCCAGCGCCCAGACATCTTAGCCATCAACAAGTCGCGGCTGCCATCAAAGTCTTTCGCCAGTTCGTCAATGTAGCCATTAAACGTATCAACGTTCTCGTGCAGCTTGCGATACACCATAAACGTGCCATTGCGGGCGAGTAATTTAGGCTCAGGAGCTAGCGGATATTCGCGCGCCTCATCCACATGGCCGAGAATAAATTCGCCCGTCGCCAGAGGCTGCCAGCTGTCATCACGCATCAACTTGCCACGGCCAGGAATACGGCTGCGGCTATTACCGCAGCCATCAAAATACGGATTGCCAATACCATCAGTAAAACCAAAATGCTCTTTCGCCGTCGGCTTGTCATTTTCAAATACCGCCGAAGCATCTTGATAGTTCAGAGTAGCGTTATTAGGCCCTTTAATGCCGCTAAGCAACTGCACACCATCGGCATACTGGCTGACTAGATCTTCTAAATTATTGTATTCAAGTTCAATAGCATCTTGGTCGCGGCCATTGATCGCGACCCAGGCATGAACTTGATCACCTTGCCAAATCGCATCCCAATGCTCGGGGCTACTAATACCGGTATCACCCAGCAGACTACTGCGAGCTTTCATGCCCATGGTGAAATCTACCGGAAAGCCTTTTAAGCTGCGCTCAGGCAACTCCAGCTTAGCAAGGCCCGAATAAGTAAAACCTATATTCAGTGTCGTGCTCGGTTTAATGCTGTGGTGATCATCGTTATCACTTACCGGCCAGACTTCAGACGTGGTAATTTTATCGATCAGCTGTAATAAGAAAGCTTGCGCTGAGCTGGACTGTTGAAAGTTTAAAAAACAATAGCGTGCTTTCGGAAAGCCATAACGGCCATAGCCTTTGCAGATATTGCCTTGAATATCGTATAAATCTAACTGCTTAACATCTTCAGAATTGTTCATTATATTTTTAGTTTGCTTGTATTTGCGATTGGCCGGGCTTCCAGCTTGGGCTGTCGATATTATTCAGCTGAACCCGTTGCAGAAAGTATTTAAAGCCTTGCTTAGTCTCCGCAGCAGACTTGCCTTGTTGAGTTAATACGAACTCCGAAAACATATGCTTTACATACAGCGCTTTTAATTGTTCGGCTAGCGGCTTGTCGTTAGAGCCATTGAAGAACAAGGTAGTATCTATCTGACACGACTTTATATAAGCAACAAAATCCTCAGCATGATTAACCTGCTCAAACGCGACGCAGTGTTGCCAAATTTCACGCACTAAGCTTTCGTTGTTATTCCACATGCCGGTTAAATAAGGCTCAAGCTCACCGTGGAAGTTACTGTTAAAACAAAGATACTTAGATTTAAGCTGGTCACGTTTAAAATCATTACCTTGCTGGAAAAACACATCGTTCAAAACAAACAAGCGGGCAAAATAAGTATTGTCTGTTTTAGCAAATAAACTGCCTTCGTCAGAAGGCAAAGCCTGCAGCAAGCGGCGGATTTCTTTATCGTGAGACTGGTTCTGATTTATCGGTGCCGAGTCAGTATTTGAATTCAAATTAGAATTAAACACAGACGCGTAGCCATTAATAATCGGGCATAACGTTGTTAAGCCATAAGCTTGGCCAGAAGTATTTGCCATAACCTAAGCCTCCTTGGCGTTTGAAAAAGGTGACGGAGAAAATGCAGGGCCCACATCCATGCTGCCCAAGTGCTGCTGATTATCGCGCAATAACGCATTGTACGCGGCAAGAAATTCGTCATCTTCCAGCTCTAATTTCGATTCACTAAAAGCTTTCAAATTATCGAACAAAGCACTGGCCGACTTAACATCATTAGACGCTGCACACGGGTATGCATTGTAGAAATGATCATTCTCAACCTGATTAAAACGAATGTAATCATAAAAATCATGCAGCGGAATCGACTTCGGGTAGCCCACGTTAAAACGCCAGAATAAATCCAGCCCCTCAGGAATGGCAAAAGAAAAAGAATCAATATACTGATCCCAACTGCCATTGAAGTTACTTTCGAACATCATATAGCTGTAATGCAAATCTTCTTTCGGCTGGCTTGGGGCTAGGTGAGGGAAGCTATCGCGACCAATAACCGTCCAGCGCGCATAATGAATCAGCGACAGATTAATCAGACCTTTGAGGTTAGACGGAAACAGCACCACAAATTTAAAGGCAATGTATTGCCAAAGGGCTTTCCACCAAGGAATAGGCGTAATTACGTTAATGGCATAGGCTTTGCCAGAGATATTCGACATACATAAAATCCTTTTAAAACAGCGCTGCTGGATCATCCGTGAATCATTAGCCTATATTAAGCGAGACGCTGCTTTTGGTCTATAGCCTCTGCCGACATTGCGATCCTAAAACTTACAGAAGTTAACAAAAGACAGGAAAGAAATTTCACCACCGAGGCACCGAGGTCACCGAGAAGGGCGGAGAAGAAGAAGGAGAAGAAGGGCAAAAGGAGTTAAGTGAGCGCGAGTATTGGGGTGGTAGAACCCAATTCTAAGAGCTGGTTAATCATCTATTGTGAGGCTGTAAATAAAATTGTGTAACCACCCATTATCATAACCCCCAGTTATCTTTTCCTCCGCTCTTCTCGGTGACCTCGGTGGCTCGGTGGTTAACCGCTCTTCGCCGTGTACCGTCCCCCTTGTGGTGAATCGCTTTAACTATTCGCTAATCAGCCCACGTGCTTTATAATGCCCGCCAATTAACCTTATACCTTTTAATCAACAGAATTAGAGAGTCATCATGACCGTACGTACTCGCGTCGCGCCATCCCCAACCGGTGATCCACACGTAGGCACCGCTTACATCGCACTTTTCAACCTGGCTTTTGCTCGTAAGCATGGCGGCAAGTTCATTCTTCGCATCGAAGATACCGATCAAAGCCGCAGCACGCCAGAATCAGAAAAAGCGATTCTAGACAGCATGCGCTGGTTGGGTCTGGATTGGGATGAAGGTCCAGATGTAGGTGGAGAGTACGGTCCATACCGTCAAAGCGAGCGCAAAGATGACTACGCTCAATATGCCGAACAGCTAATAGAGAAAGGTCATGCTTTCCGTTGCTACCGTACCAGCGAAGAACTCACAGAATTGCGTGAAGGTATCGCCGATCTAGGCCGTGCCCTAAAGCCAAGCGATCTAAAGCTTGCTGAAGAAGAAGTTGCTAAGCGCGCAGCTAATGGCGACTCGTTTGTTGTACGCATGAACGTACCAGAAGAAGGCATCTGCCCAATCGACGACATGCTACGCGGCCGCATCGAAATGGATTGGAAAATTGTAGATGCACAAATTCTACTAAAATCAGACGGCATGCCAACCTACCACCTAGCTAACGTGGTAGACGATCACCTAATGAAAATCACTCACGTAATACGTGGTGAAGAGTGGATCAACTCCGCGCCTAAGCACAAACTGCTGTATGAATTCTTCGGTTGGGAAATGCCAGCGCTTTGCCACATGCCGTTATTGCGCAACGCCGACAAGAGCAAGTTGAGTAAGCGTAAAAACCCAACGTCTATCATGTTCTACCAGCGTATGGGCTACCTGCCAGAAGCACTATTGAACTACCTAGGACGTATGGGTTGGTCAATGCCGGACGAAAGCGAAAAGTTCACGCGCCAGGAAATGTTCGACAACTTCGACATTCAGCGCGTATCACTGGGCGGCCCGATTTTCGATACCGAAAAGCTAAGCTGGTTAAACGGCGTATGGTTACGTGAATTAGACGCAGAAAACTTTGCTGAAAAATTCGCCGCCTGGGGCTTAACTAAAGAACGCCTAATGCCTCTAGTACCGCACATCCAAACACGCGTAGATACCTTCGCTGATGTGGTGGGTTTAGCAGGGCACTTCTTAGCCGGCATGACCGAACTAACAGAAGAAAGCTTCACCCATAAAAACCTAGAGCAAGAACAGCAAGTAGAAATTCTACAGTTCGCACTATGGCAACTAGAAGCCGTACGCCACTGGGATCGCGATCAGCTGCAAAAGCGCATGTTCGCTTTGGCCAAGAACATGGAAATCAAACCAAAAGATTTCTTGAATCCTTTGTTCATCGCCATCGCCGGCACCAGCGAAACCATCTCAGTACTCGACAGCATGGCATTGCTAGGCCCAGACATGAGCCGCGCACGCTTACGTCACGCCATTAATATCTTGGGCGGAGTAGGGAAGAAGAAACTGAAGAAAATGGAAAAGTCCTACCGCAGCCACGAAGCCGCCGTTGACGCCGCTTTAATAGAAGCTTAAAAGCGTAGTAGAAGAGATAAGAAGTTCACCACGGAGGGCACGGAGGCGCTGCGCTACACGGAGTGAAAAATAGGGGAGAGAAGCAAGGGTTAGTCCCGCGGCACCGCCTTATATTTTGCCTTTCTTTCCCTTGCTCTACCTCTGTGTAGCGCAGCGTCTCCGTGTACTCCGTGGTGAAATAGCTCTTATCCCGTATCTTTTAGTTTTTTCACCTAACTCATTGAAAAAACTAAGAAAAGTTGTTGACAGTATTGGTTCTCGGGCATATTATACGCACACGTTTTGAGACGGGGCCTTAGCTCAGCTGGGAGAGCGCAACACTGGCAGTGTTGAGGTCAACGGTTCGATCCCGTTAGGCTCCACCAAATTTCAAAACGTATTGTCTTAGTGTCCCCATCGTCTAGAGGCCTAGGACACCGCCCTTTCACGGCGGTAACAGGGGTTCGAATCCCCTTGGGGATACCATTTACTCTCTTTTGAGAAGAGCAGTAAACACTAAGATAAATCAACCGAACATAAGCAATTATGATTCGGTTTTTTTATGCCTGTAGTTCAGTATTTTCTCTTTCTCTTCACCCCACTTTTGTAGTATCTCCCACCCCCCCCTCTGTAAGCGAAGCGCTCTGTGTCCTCTGTGATCAATCGCTTTAATCTTTTCTTCCCAATCACAAATCCAAGACAAAAAAATACCGAGCATCTTTCGATAACTCGGCAAGGCCGGAGCAGTCTATTTCTCCATATGGCAATCGGTGCACTCACCGCAAAGGCTAACCCATTGGCAATAATGCCAAGAAAGGGGTAGCCCAAAAAGTGCATTAATTATTAAACATACCGATACTATTAACAATACTTAGAACGTGTAATTAAATGCAAAGTTCACAATTAACTGCTGGCTTTTTGAAAGATCAAGCGTTTGTGACGCTAAAGTCGTAGAGAAGTTGGGGTGGCTAAAAGAAACTTTGCTGCTCGAATGAGTAGGGTCGTATTGAACTGAATAAATTACTTCTTCAGCTTTAGAAAACCAACTAACAGTATTTACCCACTCAATACCATGAAAATAAAACTCTCTTATCGCAGTAAAATAGCCATCACTGCGAAAGGAAATCCCTTTGCTCGCAAAGCTCCCTCCTAAAGGTAGGGCAATCCGTCCGTAATGAAACGCAGGGACAGTTAATACCACATCATCATAGTATTCATAACCAAATAACAAAAAAGCAGTTTGAGTTGAAATTTGAGCCGTCGTAGTCGGCAGTCCATCCCAATATACTCGGCTGGCGATATTAATGCCTTGGTAATAGGCGGTGATATATTCTGATTGGTAAGTCGCTTCAAAATCCAGTCCGTAGAGCTGACCTATATAATCGCCATTTAGCGGGCGTCGAACAACATGGTCTTTTGTATAGTGATAATCCAAGTCCAGAGTGCCTCCCCAGTCCTGCGTATTACTATAAAACAACTCACCCTCTAAATCCCCCCAGATAATATCAGTCAACCTTAGGGCGGTTAGGGTGGGTGTCATGATAAGGAAACTAGTTTGGGTGGGTGAGATTTCAAAGGTGTAGCCCAATTGAATTCCTTCACCAGAGTAAGACTTTGCTTGCAGAGCTGAGTGTATTCTTAGTTCTTCATCCAGCTCTACATCGTTATTGTAATAATAGAATCCACGGGCTAGATCATTGCTAATTAAAAACTCATGGTAGGTGCGTGACAAAATTGAAAATCTAAAATTTCCCGATGTAACTTGGACTTTATTTTCTAAAAACGATATCGCGTCTTTGCCAGGCTTCATGTCGCCGTGCCAGTCATTCGCCAGCTGTAAAATAGCCATTGGCCCAGCATAGCTAAAATGATCAAGAGAATAGGTGATCTTATCTTCGGCGTTGCTAAAAAGCGAAAGCAAAAAGAGGGTGGGGAAAAGCAAGCAGCGAAATAGCAAAATGTTATTCCTAGGAGGTAAGCATAAAACGAGGCCAATATTTTAACATAAAAAAGGGCAGCCTAAGCTGCCCATCTTCATACGTAAATTAACCGAGCTTAAATTTTATTGCGCACTGGGTGCAATTAAAAGATTAGGCGTTGCCACTAAATCCATGCCACTGCCGTCAGAAAACCTAAACACAGGAAGTCCATTACGATCTTCTAAATCAGCTACTTTAAGGTCATTAACGAAAATCTCGCCCTTGAAATTAAAGTCATCTTCGCAGGCTTCAATGGAATCGTTATCATGAATACCATCGTCATTTTTATCGGTCGCACACTTAGCGGTAATCGTCATTTCCGTATCCGCATTACTGATCATTAAATTCAAGCCATCTGGATCAGAAAATCCCTTAGTCGAATCCATATTCAGAATGATTGCACGAGTGCCGTTAATTAACTTAACTGTACTTTTTGCATCATCAAGACCTAAGCGATCAACAAATACAACCAGTTCAGCATCATCCAGACCTGTTAGCTGTGCTTTTACAGACAACGCTGCACTCACTTCAATATAGGCAGCATCGGTTTCAAAATCGAAGGCATCAAAGTTAGGCGAGTAGTCGCTAATAATAATATCAAATTGCATTTCAGTAACCATGCTCTCAGGTTCAGGTTCAGACACTGATTCAGGTCCTGGTCCTGGTCCTGGTTCTGGCTCTGGCTCTGGCTCTGGAAGAGGGTAGGTGTGATGCAGGTAAACGCTGCCAAACTGGGTATCCAAATCGATCCAGAAATAAGGCTGAGGAATGTTGTAGTTTGATTGAGCATCATTCATAGCATATTCAATCATTCCTTGCTCATTTACAGCAATAACCTGAGCAATTTTGGTGTAGTCAACGGCTGCCGTAAAGTAGCAGTATTCAAGCGTTTCATTAAAGGCTTCACAGCGATCAAGAGTATGAATAGTTTTATTCAGATTCAGACCCTCAGTAATGCGAGGCAAGTAAGCATTGCGCTCAGCAACCGTTAAGCCTTTAGGAAACTGAACGTGTTTATACGCTGTTAAGATAAGTTCGCAGCTATTACCAGTACAATTGCCCAGATCGTAAGCGTAGTCAGAATGATGATTATTACCTTGTGCAATCGTGGTGATTGAATCCTCGCTCATGCTCGCAGCAAAAAGCTCACTGTGCGAAATGGTTACACTGTATTCGCACTCTGACTCATTACATGCACCTAAAAGTAACTCGTTACTTGGAGTCGCGTATAAGCCGGTTAGGTATCTTTTTGCTCTATCAGTATATTGACTCCCATCAACATGATAATCAACCAAGCCCGCAGGAACGTTTTTGATAAGCGTTATGGCAGCGTAATTAAGAGTGCAGTATAAAAAGCCAGGTTGCTCATCACAAATGCCGAGTGTGATTTGATTGCCAGGTAACCCGCTGAAGTAGTCAGGAATGTTGCTATTTTCCATAGCTTGCAAAAGGAGACTCGCATCATCTAAAGCAGCGCCATCTTGAATATAGATGTTCGTATCACTTACTTCAGGAAAACTGAATGTACAGCTTGAGCTATCATCAGGAGCCTCAATGCAACTAACATTGTCAGCGTGGCGAGATAAGGTGTTTTCATTGGCAATTAACATAATTTGCTTATCGGCAGCAGAAAGAGAGCTAAGAATATTGAAGCTATTCTGACTGACTGTAGTGATGTCGCACTCTTTAGTCTCGCCGTCAGCTACACCGCAATTAGCAGAGTAAGCGGTATCATTCTTAGGGTTAGCTGCGGCATCAAGCCCTTTTATATAACGAATGCGGTTATTGGCATTGCTAATGTCAGCAGGTACATCAGCAGTTGCAGTATAAACTGCATCCACTAAGCAATAGTCACCTGAATCCTGTTCGTTGCAGCCTTCACTAATACTGTAATCCGCAGCAGACAAAGACAATAAAGACTCAGGAGCATTAGGAAGGACACGGTTAGCATCATCATTTTGATTGCCACTGACTGCATCTGAGTCGGCATTCATTAAGTCAATTTTTTCAGCATCACTAAGGGCTATAGGGAATTCACGGGATACTTTACTGGTATAGATCTTAGTAATATCACAAAGTCTAAATGTGCCATTCTCAGTGGGTGTACAGTTAGATGCATTATAATCTAATGTGAAATTTTCATCTTTAGTTCGAGTAGAAACCGCATTAAAACCTCTGTCATTGAAGTAACTGATTACGTCGTCATGGGTATCGCCTTTATTAACATAATAACGTGCATGGTTTTCATCGTTTGAGCTAATGCCAAAATCAAGAGTTGCAGCAATATCACCCTCATTAATCGAAGTGGGTGCAACAAAATCAATACCTGCAATATCCGCTGTTACTACCGCGTTAATTTCTAAAGAAGCTGAATTGCCGTTGCCTTGATTGGCCGTAAGCTTACCAAATAAAACAGCTTTATTAGCATGATACTCGGTGCCGTCTTTTAATTTAAAAGGAATGCCCTGAATTGTTTTAACCGCTTCCATATGCACTTCAGCGCTGCCTTTAAATACTAGGCTTTCGTCACCTTCAGTAATAGTAAGCGTACCTTCAAAATCCGCACTCCCGGTTTCGGCAACAAGTTCTTCGTTTTGATTGCCTGACAAGAAAGAAGCCGCTGCGTTAATCTGGCCGGTAAAGCTAGCAGATTGCTGCACGTTGCTAGCATTGGTTGTATTGATTGTAGCAATGGAAATATCACCATTAAACTGAGCCGTAGCATTAGCAAGGTCTAAGGCAGGTTCGAAACCTAGGCCTTCGACATTTGTTTCGCTAAAGTCGCCGTTAACCGTCAGAGTTAAATCGCCATTGATATTTTCGCTCTGATTATTAGAAACTCCAAGCGCCAAATTCACAATGCTCGTAGTGCTATTATCAGCCGCCTTATCAAAATCTAAATTAACCGCTAGGTTAGTCGTCGTAATCTGATCTCCGCCATCTACGGCAAGCGTTTCTATTGCTTGAACATTTAAATGAATATCAATCGCAGCAACGGCGGCCAAAGAAGGCGCAAGCTCAGAAGTAGGGTCGGAGTATGCAAGGCGATCAGCAGCCGAATTAAACGTAATAGACGCTTCACTGCCTTGGTTGGTTATCGCCAAGTCTAGCCCAGGAACATAAAGTGTAGAGTTCAGTATGTTGAACGTGATATTTACACCGGCATCATCATAATTAGTTTGAGTTAATGTTAATGTGAAGCTTTCAGAAAGCTCATACCCATCAGGAAGGTCTTCCATTGTGTAGATTATATGGCTAATTTTCCCCTCTTTGATGGAATAGATTGAGGTTAGCGAACGAATAAAGATGCCATCATATGAAAGTAGGTTATGTATGTGTTCGAAGCCTGCGCCAGTTGTTGCGTCAAACTGACTATTGTAATCAAAAGTATTGCCTGTGCTATCACTAACATTTTCAGCAAGAGTACTTTGCAATTGTGCAGTTAAAGAAACAAGATCTGCAGTAGTCGCTAATGCTTCCAATAACGGCCCTGGAACAAATTCAGAGGATTCTTCGGAATAACCACATTCCTGAGCTTGCTCATTAAAGTAAACGCATTCAGTAATCGTTTTATTTTCGCCGATCAGTGTGTAGCTGCTCTGCAAAACTTTTGAATGATCTTGCAGGCTGATTAAAATAGCCTCAGTACCCATTATCTGGTCTTCAAAAGGCTGAACCAGCTGTTGATTATCTTCAGTTAAAGCATCTTGCCACGTATTCAAATCGTTTAATAAAGCAATGCCTTTTGCAGTAGCTTCTACCAATGCATCTGTCGTATCGGGTGTTGGCTCTAATTCTGGAGTAATAATAACTTCAGCATCTGGCTCCGCATTAGCAGCTTCATTTTCAGCAAGACCAATGGTTGTTTCAGCGGCGTCCAAATCTACAGGGATGCCAGCGTCTGCCGCATTCGCTTCAGCGGCAGTAACCACCTCAGAGGCAGCGGTGAATATGTTTTCTAGGGTGATTTTACTCTCGTCGCTAGAATTACCGACCAAGCCACCATCAGCAGAATAATCATCAGCCAGATTATTAATAACGTCAGTAATAGACGACGCTGGATCTTGCTCGGCGATGGTTTGAATAGAGGCGACCAAGGTGGCATAAAGTTGCTGCTCTGCAGAACCGGCATTGGTTTTTGCAGGGTCCGTAATATCAACGGGCGCTATGGAATTGATATCAATACCATCAAGGCCAAGCAAGGTAGCCGTTGCGCGATTCGTCGCTGCAATTTCCTCACTCGTGGTAGCACCGCTTGCAATCGCGCGGACTGCCGCTAAATGCGTAACAGGAGTAACCATTAAGCCTTGCTCAGCGGCGGCTGCGGCGTCTGGTAAAACAGTAGATAAGCTAAAATCACTGTCGTTGAAATCGTAAATATCACCAAAGGCAACTTTATTGCCACTGGCATCGCTACAGCCAACAGCAGAATCACACGTTGCTTTCGTTGCTGCAGACGTTTTGAGCTTCACTAGTATTGGCCCAGTGTGCTCTATCGCGGGTAAGGTATATTTACCTTCACTATTGGTTGTGGTGGATGCAAGTAAAGTAGTACCAGTGATGTCGAAAGCTTCGACATCCGCCCCCGCCAAAATTCCTTTTACGGCAAAACCACTAATCGATACAGTGTCAGTTGATGGGGGTGGGGGGTTACCACCTGATGAAGAGCCGCCGCCAGAGCAAGCTGTAAGTAGCGCACCGGCTAGCAACGCTAAGGCCGCTTTAGTGAGTAAGGGTTGAAACATAAGGACTCAATTCCATTTGGGAAATTTAGGCTGCATAGTAACAAAACTATCACCTTTGTTCGACCCAGACTTAATATTAAATCAAAGCCCCGCCAGCCAAACTACCTGTTTTCTTTCCACTCCATAAATCCAAGACAAAAAAATACCCAGCAAAAGCTAGGCATTCTTATGTGCTAATCAGGACTTTGTATCAATCAAACTGAATACTATTATCATTACCAATTGAAATCCCCGGGATATCGAAATCAGTAACAACAGCTCGCTGTTCACCCACAGCAGGGCTAATACCATCAGGAACACTAGCAGCAGGAATACGATTTCTAGTGCTGGTATTAGTTCGAGTCGTCGTATTACCCGTCGCAGTTGCGTCAGTAAAATTCTCAGGGTTTTGATTGTTCACAATGGCAGCGGCAACAATATCAGATTCAGAAACCTTAGCCGTACGCAGGGCGGAAGAAATCGTATCGGTATCAATACCAGCGGCCAGAGCCATGCTCATCACGGAAGTGGCATCAATATCGGCCTCAATAGCTTCAATAATAACATCGGCTTCACAAGCGCTATCAGGGCATTTTGCCAGGGCAGCGCTAATGACAACAGAACTTACTGCACCTTCAACGTTTAAGCTGTCAGAAATATCGCCAGCAAATGCAGCTGTGCTCGCAGCGATCAAAATAGCAGAAGCCAATAGATTTCGTATCATAAAACTCAGCCCGAATAGTGAATAATCAAACCATTATAGACTAAAAAATGAACTTGCCAATGTTGATTGTGTAAGTGGCTGAGTGGATAGGTTGATGAGTGCTAGCGTTAAATCGCCAGTAAAATAAATTCTTCACCCTTATAAGCCCCAGGCTCAATATAATATCGATTGCCCAATAACAAAGCCGAGCTAATACCATCCACCGTATGCCCAGTAGAATTGTGGCCATGCACCAAGAAATCAATGCCGGCAACGGTATGATCCAAGCGCTGGCTAAAGCTCGAACGCGACCAAAGGCAAGTCTCTAAATCTTCCTGATCAAAATCAGCAAAATCTGCCCAGTTATCCGTCGGAAAATCAGCATGCAATAAACCATATTGCTTACCGTCTTTACCTTCTAATTGCATTGCCAGCGGCAGCTGGCTTATTTGTTCAAACCAGCCCGCCCACAAGCTAGGGTCAGAGCTCGCGATCCATTCACCACCATGCTGTAACCACAACATCTTATGCTTGCTGTTATTATGCTTAAGGCCGCTCAACATAAAGTATTCGTGATTACCCAACAGCGAAAAAAACCAAGATTCAGAAAGTAGGGCAAGTACCTTGGCAGAATCCGGCCCGCGATCAATTAAATCACCCACACAAAATAAACGGTCGTGTTCAAAATCAAAGCCGCGATCCTCAAGCAAGTTCATTAAGCGAGAATGCTGTCCATGGATATCGCCAATAACAAAATCAGTGCCGGTTGTGTTTTTCGCAAAGCGAACCAGTTCACTATGAGGGGTATTAAATAACTGCATTATTATGCGCTCCTATTCCGGCTACGAGATCTGCTTTTACTTGAGCTGCTTTTCTGCGAGCCAGAACGTGAATCAGAGTGCAAATCCGCCCAGCGTGCGATGCAGGCAATTGCCAGCATAAAGACAAACATAAACGCATTAGCAGGAATTTGCAGGTTAAAGTCGACAGTAGAGTGAATCATAATGGCGATAATCCCCATGCAGCTAGAAAACCCTAAGCCCTGGTTAATAGGTCGTCGTCGCAAGCGCATAGCCTGCAAGCCCCAATAAAAACAAAGCGCCACCGCAATAGCCAGCAGCATGAAGGCGATAACACCAAACTCCGCCAAAAACTCAAGGTAATCATTATGGGCATAATCGTATAGTAGAGTAGAAGTGACATCGTCACTCTTAAAATGCGGATAAGTGTATTTATAACTACCTGCACCTGTGCCAAGAATAGGGTGGTCAAGCCACATATTAAACGTATCGCGGCTCACTTCATCACGACTTTCTTTTTCGATGCTAGTGCCTTGCAGGCGATCGGCGATCTTTTCAACGCCAAAAAAAGTTCCGACAATGGCGATATCAATAATCAATAAGCTAGCTAATAACATCGTCGTCGAAGCGGATTTGTTTTTCATTAGCAATAATGCCAATCCGCCGGCAATCATTAAGCTGGCGAAGAAGGCCGTATTGCCCATGCGCGAACGGGTCATAACCAGGCCAATAACCATAACCGCGAGCAAGAGGCGCATAATGATTTTAGGGCTCAGTAGTACTTCAATCAGCTGGCGTAATTTTTGTTGCCAGTTGCCCGAGTAGCGAGTAGAAGAGGCCAGTAAAAAGCCGATGCCCAGCGCTAATGACATCTCTAAATATCCAGCCAGATGATTGCGATTAACAAAGGTGCCGGTCGCCTTGCCCAGATAGGCCCATTTCTCAGAAAAGAAGCCCCATTCTAAGCCGGTCATTACCATAAAAGAACCGTACAGTGCCTGAAAAGCGGCTGCAATAATCACCAGCCAAATAGCCCGCTCTACGCGGGCGCGTGAATTTAGTAATAAGACGGTTAAGGTAAAAAAACTGACTAAGGCAAAGCCTTGAATAACATCTAAATAACTGTCGTGTGGCGAAAGGGATGAGGAGGATAACCACTGAATAAAAGCGACAATAGGGGCGGCCAACAATAAACCAATAACGGGCGCTGATTTTTTAACAGTGACATCTGAAAGCGATTGCAGTTCGTAGGCTTTTAGCGCGAGAGATAAGAAACTTAAAAGCGAAAATAAACCCCAACCCCAGCCGTAAACACCTGCAAAAGGCAGCGGTAAGATAAAGAGTAAAACTTGATAGAGTCGCCAACTGAGCATAGATAGCCTGAAACTGCTGTGATTATGAAAAGAAGATAAGCAAAAAAATACCCAGTTAAACAAAGTTTAGACTGGGTATTTTTTTTGGAGCGATAAGATCAGCTAACTAGCTGAATTCTTAATATTAAGCGCCAGGGCTGATGCCAGGTACTTCAGTAGCGCCTTCAAGACCTTCGTCTGCATTGTTGCCTTGAGTTACTGGACCGCCAGCGGTAGAAGCTGTGATAGTAGTTGGATCAATGTTGTTGGCAATGGCAGCAGCAACAATTTCAGACTCGGGTACATTAGCAGTACGTAAGCTAGTTGAAATAGCTTGAGCATCAATACCAGCAGCAAGGCCGAGAGTCATGATTGAGTTTGCATCAACACCTGCTGCAATAGCTTCTTCAAGAACTGCAGTTTTACAATCAGCGTCAGCACAAGCAGACATTGCAGCAGTAACAACACTGTCGCTTGTAGCGCCTTCAACTTTTAAATCTTCAGCAATACCAGCGAATGCAGAAGTACTAGCGGCAAGGATAATAGCGGATGCAAGTAGGTTACGTAACATAATTATATAATTCCATTTGAGTTAGTTTGAAAATAATTCGGGCATTGTATAGTCTAGATGATGAGTTTGCCAAGAAGAAAAGTGAAAATAGCAGCTATCTATTAAAAAACATTAAGATTAACTGCTGATTTATCGATGATTAGTCTTGACCGAAGAGGTCGCGAGTATAAATTTTATCGGTAACGTCACTAATATCATCAGATAGACGGTTAGCCACAATCACATCAGATAGCGCTTTAAATTCGGCCAAATCACTAATGACACGAGAATTAAAGAAGTCATCGCCCTCAAAGGTAGGTTCATAAATAACAACTTCAACACCTTTAGCTTTAATACGCTTCATAATGCCCTGAATGGCCGACGCTCTGAAATTGTCAGAGCCCGTTTTCATTACCAGGCGATAAATCCCCACAACTTTAGGTGAACGCTTAAGGATCGCATTGGCGATAAAGTCTTTACGCGTCGTATTGGCGTCGACAATGGCACTAATAATATTATTAGGCACAGCATTGAAGTTAGCGCGCAGCTGCTTAGTATCTTTAGGCAAGCAATAACCGCCATAGCCAAACGACGGATTGTTGTAGTGGTCGCCAATACGAGGATCAAGCGAAACACCTTTAATAATCTGACCACTGTCTAAATTATGGCTTTCAGCATACGAATCAAGCTCGTTGAAGTAAGAAACGCGCATGGCTAAATAGGTATTTGAAAACAACTTAACCGCTTCAGCTTCGGTCGAGTTGGTTAGCAAAACTTCAATATCGGTCTTGATCGCGCCTTGCTGCAATAAATTAGCAAAGGTTTGCGCACGCTCAGACTGCTCGCCAACAATAATACGAGAAGGGTGCAAGTTATCGTACAGTGCCTTGCCTTCACGTAAAAATTCAGGCGAGAAAATGATATTGTCACAGCCCAGCTCTTGCTTAAGGTTCGCAGTAAAGCCCACCGGCACGGTAGATTTAATAATCATCACTGCGCTTGGGTTAATTGCCATAACGTCTTTAATCACCGACTCAACAGAAGACGTATTAAAGAAGTTCTTTTCACTGTCGTAATCAGTTGGCGTAGCGATAATCACAAAGTCAGCGTCTTTATAAGCTTCTTCTTTGTCCAGTGTGGCCTTTAGATCAAGCTCTTTATGCTGTAAGAAGTGCTCAATCTCAGTATCTTGAATAGGGGATTGGCGATTATTGAGCATCGCAACCTTATCCGCAATTAAGTCTAAAGCGACAACGGTATTATGTTGCGCAAGTAATACGGCATTCGACAAACCGACATAGCCAGTCCCTGCAATAGCGATTTTCATGTAAATAATCCCTGAAATTGGATGTAGACGTTATTAATGTATTAAATTATCCGCGAAGAATAAGGTCGAGAAGCGCAAAAGTCTACCTTTGTGTTGGAGACAGGTTGTTACTTTAAGTAAATCATCGTTCTGGGTTTATTTTGTGACGGAAATCACGTAAAGTGCGCCGCATCAATAGGATGCAGGCTAAAGCCTAACATTTAAGCGAGTGCTTTCTAGGGCACAGGGATTTTATCTTGAAATATCTTGTCACCGGCGCAGCCGGCTTTATCGGTAATTTCGTTGCTGAACGTTTATGTAATGATGGGCATGAAGTTGTTGGGTTAGATAATCTTAACGACTATTACGATCCTGCGCTAAAACTTGCGCGTCTTGAGCGAATTAAACATTTAGAAGGTTTTCGCTTTGTGAAAATGGACATATCAGATCGTGATGCCATTGCAGATTTATTTGCAAAAGAAAAATTCAATCGTGTGATTCACCTAGCCGCACAAGCAGGAGTCCGATATTCAATTGAAAATCCAATGGCTTATATCGACTCTAATATGGTCGGTTTCGCAACCATATTAGAAGGCTGCCGTCACAATAAGGTAGAGCATTTGGTATACGCCTCATCTAGTTCTGTATATGGCGCAAACAAGAAAATTCCTTTTTCCACAGAAGATAGCGTAGATCATCCTGTTTCTTTGTACGCAGCAACAAAAAAATCCAATGAGCTAATGGCCCACTCGTACAGTCATCTTTATGACCTACCTACAACAGGGCTAAGATTTTTCACCGTATATGGCCCATGGGGCCGCCCTGATATGGCGCCTTTCTTATTTACCGATGCCATCGCCAATGACCGCTCAATTAAAGTATTCAATAATGGCAAGATGCAGCGCGACTTCACCTACATTGACGATATCGTTGAAGGCGTAATTCGCATACAAAATGTAATTCCCAATAAAGAGAATAACCCAGTATCAGAAGGCTCACCTTTATATAAGGTTTTCAATATAGGCAATAACCAGCCTGTTGAATTAGAGGAATTTATTGGTTGTATCGAAAATGCATTAGGGAAAACAGCAGTGAAGCAATACTTGCCAATGCAAGACGGTGATGTAGTTAGAACGTTTGCGGATGTAAGTGATCTGGAAGAACGAGTGGGGTATAAGCCTGCAACTGAACTAGCTTCGGGAGTTCAGGATTTTGTAAACTGGTTCAATGAGTATTATGAAAACGAACAGGCTGGAAGTTAACTATGGATTTATCTATCGGGGTTACTTGTTTTAATGCAAGCGACAGTATTGTTAGGGCACTGCAGTCTGTCGTCGATCTACCTGACGTAGAGTACGAGGTTATCATTGTTGATGATCAATCGACGGATGACTCTGTTCAAGTTGTTAATGACTATATTACAAGTTTGAATTCAGATATAAAAATAAATAAATTCAAACTAATCCAACTACAAAAAAATGTAGGTGTTGCTGGCGCCAGAAATGTAATTATTTCGGAGGCTAAAGGTACATATCTTGCCTTTTTAGATGATGATGATGAATGGTTGCCTGATCGTTACCAATTACAGAAAGATAAAATACTAGCCAATAAAGATAATAAGCGACCTCTTATATGCTATGGAGCTAGAAAAAGAATGTATTTGCGCGGTGGTAGTGAGCTTATTCCTCCAGTTGCTAATTCGGGAGTAGTATCATCCCCTGTTATTGAACGCTATTTTCTTGAAGGTTATCGTTCAGGAATGAAGGAGGTCGGGACTGCCGGGACAAGTAGTTTGTTTGCAGAGCTCAATGTAATTAGGCAGCTAAATGGTTTAGATGATCGATTTAGAAGGTGCGGTGACTTAGATTTAGTTATACGGCATTGCTTAAATGGTGGTGCTTGCGTTGGCGTACCCCAGGCTGTAATTGTACAGCATGAAACATCATCAGCAGATAAAGGTTTTGAAAAAGAATTGTTATACCGTTCCTTGCTTATTGAAAAGCATTCCTCTGTCCTCACTGAAAGTGTCTTCATCGCTAAATTAATGGCCAAAAAATCGGTGGCTTTTAAAAGTGGGCAGAAGTTGAAGTATTATTTTTATTACATAGAGTTGCTTATATTTTCTAAGGTTTTTAGAAAAATTAAATTAAAACGATTATGTCCTTGAAATTTTTAAACAGTGCCAAATGGGTGCTGCTGGGTAGTGGAGGTCAGCAGGGGCTAGGGTTTCTTGTTTTTCTACTCTTGAGCTATCTACTGGTGCCAGAGGATTTTGGCGTCTATGCCTTATGTTTGGTATTTATCGAAATATGCAATCAACTTTCACGCCTTGGTCTATCGATTGAATTGATTTCTAGCAATGAAGAGAAGGAAGGGAAATATCTCAATGCTTTCTGGCTAACGCTGAGCGCGGGGGTTTTACTATCTGCGTCTATTGCTACTAGTGCCGAGTTCTGGCAAGACCTACTGGGTTTTGGAGGGCTGGCTGAATGCTTAGTTGTTGCAGCTATTATACCGATTATATATTCATTGAATTGTATACCTGATGCGATTTATCAGCGAGAGTTTCGGCATAAGAATCTCGCTGTCGCTAAGTTATCAGCCAATACTCTTTCTGGTGTAATAGCGTTGTCCGCAGCATACTTTTTGGATATGGGTTTTTTTGCACTTGTCCTGCAGAGAATTGTAACCGAAGCCTTTACGCTACTGTTCTTTTGGTTAAATATTGAATGGCGGCCAAGGCTTAAATTCTACCCCTCACTAGCGCTTTCGCAATTAAAAAATGGCCTCCCTTTTCTGGGTTCTGGGTTCGTCACGCTGGCGAGCTATAAAAGTAAAGATGTATTTATTGGCGTATTTTTTGGCCCAATAATTTTAGGTTACTTCCGTTTAGCATTGAAAATACAAGATATGCTTAACAAGCTCATCTTTTCTCCTGTGTCAGTCGTACTCCTTCCATATTTGGCGCAAACAAACAGAAGTGATTTTAATGATGTATTGGCCCGCATTCTTTTTACTACAGTACTAATTGTTACTCCTATGTATGCAGGGATGGCTGCGGTAGCGCATGACTTTATTAGTGTTGTTTTTTCTGATGAATGGCAGCCCGCTTCTGAGTTACTCATTATTTTATGTTTGTTTGGAATATTTTCACAAGTATTTTTCATGTTTAAACCCATTCTCGGTGCGCTAGGCCAAGGGTATGAGTTGATCAAAATAGTAATGTTGTATTGTTTGACGCTGAATGCTTTGATGATCGCTTTTGCACAAAATGATATTGAAATAGTTCTCTGGGTCGATATATTTGCTGTGATTATTGCTAGTTTGTACGGATTATTGAAAGTTAAAAAGGTGGCTGGGCTTAGTCTTGTTCAGTTAGGTATGGATATAATGCCAAGCATTATTGCAACAATGCAGATGTCTGTAATTATCTTCGTATCAAATACTTATATATTCATCCCACTTGAAGTTAATAGTGTGATAAGTATTATCTTGAAAATCATACTTGGGATAGTCAGCTATGTTCTGGTATTCCGTCTTATTTTCAAGAATCAGCTTACTTCTAAACTGCAGCCGCTACTTAGTGGTAAAGTAAAGAAAATATTTGAACGGGTTTTATTCTTAAATTAAAGGAGGTTAACATTGCTTTACTGTATACAATATTTACGTGCGATAGCAGCGTTAATGGTCGTCTTTTATCATTTCATGAATAGTAGTGTCTTCCAAGGAGTATGGTATCCCTGGGTCTCAAAGCTTGATGATTTCTTGTCTGTTGGAGTGGATATATTCTTTGTTCTTAGTGGTTTTATTATCTCACTAAGCGTGTTTGGTAAAAAAAATGTACCATTCAGTAGAAAACGTTTTTTTTTGAGTAGATTGATACGAGTTTATCCTACGTATTGGATTTTTTTTATAACTCTACTTGCTGTGTTAAGCTTGCCTATAGTTTCAGCTAACATTGGGAGTTTTAGCTACGTATTGAAATCTTTTTTTTTAATACCAGTGTTTAACCACAACTCTGAATTTTATCCGTTTTTATTTGTTGGTTGGTCATTAGTATTTGAATTGTACTTTTATTTGTTATTTATGATGACCTATCATAAATCTCCTAAAGTGATGATGCTTTCACTACTTTCTTCATTGGTCATATTGTCAATGCTTGCTGACCACCTCTCATACCTTCCTCTTAAGTTCCTACTTCAAAGCAATTTGGTTTTTGAGTTTTTTATTGGGTGTGTAATTTATGTTTTATATAACTCAAAAGTATGGATGACGATTTCAAATGTGAGAACGATTGTGGTGCTGGGAGGGAGTATGTTGGTGTTTATCGTTTGCCTGATAGATGAAGGCGGTCCTTTTGCGAAAGCCTGTTTTTCTGTTTATTTATTAATTGTGTTTTTGCTCATCAACCAATCGTTAAAAAAGTATCATCTATTTGCTGATATAGGTGATGCATCATATACATTGTATTTATCTCATTCGATAGCGCTATTGTTTTTCTCGGGATTATGGAAAAGGGGGTATTTAATAGCTTGGCCCGGGTTTGAGTTTTTATCTGTTGTTATCTCGGTTCTTTGCTGTGTGTGCTTTGCTCTTCTGTTTTATAAAAAAGTTGAGCAGCCCCTAATAATGTACTTAAATAAACAGTCTGGTCTTTACTTTGAAAGATCAGCAAAGGTTAATGTATGAGTGCGCTAAATAGGGTGCTGATGCTAACATGTCAGTATATGCCAGATGTCTACGGTGGCGCAGAAAAACAGTGTCAGCGCATATCTCAAGAGTTGTCGAAAGACCACTCGGTGACAATTCTAACATCCTGTCAGCGATATGCAGACAGCGGTAGTCGAACGGAAGGCAGCGTCAGTGTAAGGCGACTGTACAGTATATTCCCACCTGATTTGCTAGGTAGATGGTTACCATTTTCTTTTCTGTGGTTTTTCTTGGTTTTGCTTTGGAGTATTAAAAACAGAAAGTCTTTTAATGTAATTCATTGCCATCAAGGTAAGTTTGGAGCTTTTGTTGGGACATTTATGGGATGGATATTAAGAAAGCCCGTATTAATTAAAGTCGGAAACTCAGGACTGCACCTGGATTTGAAATGCTTAGAAGCGAAAAAGGTAATTGGACCTTTGCTGGCAGGTTTTGTGGTGAAGCATCAACCTGTATTGGTTGCCATTACTAAACAGATAGAAAAAGAGCTGCGAGAATATGGTTTGAATAATGTAGTAGTAATACATAATTCAATAAGCTCAGAGTTAAAGGTCATTGAGAGCCGCGTAGACTTGCCTAGTGGTTACATCAATCTTTTCTATCACGGCCGTATTGAAAAAATCAAAGATATTCCGTTATTGATTGAGGCTTTTTCTCTCGCAAATAAAAATAAATCATTAATTCTCAATATTATTGGCGATGGTGCTGAATTGTCGGCAAGTAAAGCTTATGCAGAGAAGTTGGGCGTAATTGATTCAGTTGTGTTTCACGGGAAAGTTAATGACGTGATTTCATATATTAATGATTTTGATGTATTTGTGAATTCGTCGCAAGCAGAGGGGTTTTCCAACTCTCTTTTAGAAGCATTGCTTTTAGGTAAAGTTCTGGTTAGTACCCCTGTTAGTGGCGCTAATGACGCGATTAAAAAGGGCATAAACGGATTTGTGAGTGAATCACATGAAACGATCCACATTGCGAATGCAATATTAGCTGCACTTAAACTTCATGAATGCGATTCTGATGGGGTCGCTGAATACTCTAAAGCTTTAATTGCTGATAAGTTTGAATCCACTGTAATAGCAAATAAATATCGCGAACTGTATGCAGAGATGTAAAAAATGAAAGTTTTTATTGGTATGACAAGATCAGATACGATCGTATCTGGATCTTTTAAACATATTTGTCAAATTGGCGATGCGTATAGAAAAAATGGGGCCGAGGTAGTGTATTTCCTTGGAGGAAACGGGGCGGCAGTTGATGTTCTTTTAAATCAAGGTTTCAAGGTTTATTCCTCGGTATCGTTAAAAAGAGAACTCAATCCGTTATGGGATATCTGGTCTCTATTGGTATTATTATGGTTGATTATAAAAGAGCGGCCTGATGTTTGTTCTTGGCATACGGCTAAAATTGGTGCGTTAGGACGAATTGCGACATTTTTAACGGGGCGCAAATCCTACTATGTTCCCCATGGAGTGCCTTTTGTAAATACACCTGAAAATAAAGGGTATAAAAAGTATGAGGTGATAGAGCGGGTACTTGCTTTTTTACCATCAAAAATTATTGGCGTTTGTGAGTTTGATCGTAATGAATATTTAAGAATAGGCGTTAATGACAAGCGTCTTTTAGTAATACCTAATGGAATGGAAGGCATGGCAGGTGATGATAATATTGAAGTCATCAAAAATAAAAATGTGAGCTTCATTACAGCGGCTAGATTTGAAGCTCAAAAGGATTATGTGACATTGTCAAAAGCCTGTCATCGATTAATCTCTGATGGTTTTAGCTTTAAATTAGATATATATGGGGATGGCTTCATGGAGGCAGACGTTAAATCTTTGTTTTCAGACCTACCCCAGGGGACAATCAATTTTATGGGTGTGGTTAGCGACTTTGCGACACGCCTAGCTACTGCAGATGTCTTTGTTCTTTCAAGTTTTTGGGAAGGTTTGCCAAGAAGCATTATCGAAGCCATGGCATGTGAAAAGCCTCTAATCGCATCGGATGTAGGCGGATGCAGTGAGCTTATTGTGCATGGTGAAAATGGTTTCTTAGTACCTATTAGAAATAGCGATGTAATGTACGAGGCAATGAAGAGCTATATTCAAAGCCCTGAAAGTATTAAAAATCATGGTGTATCTTCACTACAGTATTATGAAGAGAAATATACTTTAGGCGTTATGCAAGAAGCTTATTGTCGAGAATATGGGATAGTTACTGGAGAGCAGCAATATGTCAAATAAACTTTCAATTGTATGCCCCATGTTTAAAGTTACAGAGTTTTTGCCCGAACTTATAGACAGCTTGATTACAGGAGCTAATAACAAAGAGGTAGAGGTGATATTTGTCGATGACGCTTGCCCAGATGGTTCAGGTGAGAAGTGTTTTCAGTTATTAGCTAACAGCCTGGGAAAGATACTATTTTCACATGAAATTATTACGCTCTGTGAAAATCAGGGGTTGTCAGGCGCAAGAAATGCCGGTTTGGCCAAAGCAACTGGTGACTATGTTGGTTTTATTGACTCGGATGATGTTATTTCCTCGGAATACTACTCTACAATTAAAAATATTATTATGGATGAAGAGTTTGACATTCTAGAGTATGGGTATTCAGAATTCATTGTATTCCCACCAATACTCACCAACCGGAATGAAATTAGGATCACTGATGAGCTATCTCCATTTCATAACGGTTTCTTCGCATGGAGTAGAATATTTAATAGGTCTTTTATTGCTAAAAGCTACTTCCCAGCTGGCGTGCTTTATGAAGATGTACCATTTGTGATGTCTGCTTATGCTAAAGCTAACAAGATATTTAGGACGAACTCAGAACTTGTAGGATATAGACAAAGAGATGGTGCAATTACATCTACAAGAACTTCGACTTATTCCAGCTTAGTTAAAAACTTCATCGCTGGTTATTTTGATAGTTACGCTTCTTTTGACAATCCGATTGCTACTGGTGATCAAGTAATAAAATCTGTTTTTATAACATTACTAAAAGGATCAAAAATCAAAATCAAAACCGATCGTAATCTTTTTTATAAGCTTTCCTTACCTGAACTTACAAAAGCGAAAGGTATAAGAATGAGCAGGAAATCTAAACTGTTATTGTTTTTTTGTTTCGGGCTGTGTTTCATAGGTATTCGATCATGATAAAAGTTCTTCATGTCTTAAGAGATTTATCTCGAAATGGAGGTGTTCAACGACTTGTCTTTGATATGGCTATGTCAAGTGAATCGAAATTAGATATAACTGTTCTCGTTACTAATAGAGAAGCTGGTGAAGACTATATTGATGAACTTAGTTGTAATGGTATCGTGGTGCATATAATTTCCCGCTGGAATATACTAGCTCACTTTAGACTCTATAGACAATTTGACATTGTTCATGCACATTTATTTCCGGCTTTATACTTAGTCGGGCTGTTTGCGAACAGGAAAGTTTATACTGAGCATAATACAAATAATAATCGCCGGAATTTACCTCTGGCTTTTATAATGGAAGCATTCATCTATAGTCGCTTCCAATCAGTCACCTGTATTACCCCCGAAGTAAAAAACAGTCTTTGTAAATTTTTAAAGCAAGAAGAATTAAATAATACAACGGTTGTTTATAATGGCGTAGATACCGATGCTTTTGCGAATCGAAAGAAGAAAATAAGAGGTGATGATGCCTGTAATTTAGCCATGATAGGAAGCCTAACAGCTAAGAAGGATCAGGAAACTATTATTGAGGCCTTAACGCATCTAGATAAGAACACAGTTTTGCATCTGGCTGGAAATGGGGAGCGGAAAAAAGAGCTAATGAATATTGCGATTGAATTAGAGGTTGCAGACAGAGTTATATTTCATGGCTTAATTAATGATATCCCCAGCTTTCTTTCCGACATGGACATTTATATCCAGTCTTCAAAGTTTGAGGGTTTTGGACTTGCCGCCGTTGAGGCTATGGCGGCAGGATTGCCAACGTTATGCGCAGATGTCCCGGGGCTTAAAGAGCTAACAGGTAGTGAGCTAAACTTATTTCCTCAGGGGAATAGTCAAGTACTTGCCAAAAAAATCCTTACCATTAATGAAAATAAAAATTTTAAGGATGAGTTACTAAGTATTGGAATTGATACATGCAATCGATTTTCATTACAAAATATGAACAGTAATTTTCATGATGTATACGCAGGGTTGATTAAGTAAAGTGAATATTCATTTGAGAAATGAGTTGTGGTTAAGTCGGCTTACGATTTTATCGGCCGCAGTTATACCTTTGTACTTATCAATGTTCCGCTTTAAATTAGGCGGGGGGATTATTCGTATTGCTGATTTTGTGGCTGTCGCAGTTATCCTTTCTGCACTTGTATTATTTCCAGTATCGAGAAGGCAGCTGATTAATGTGCGAATGTTGCCCATTTATGGGCTGGCAGGATTTATTTGTTTACAATCTTTATTTTTTGAAAACTATTTAAACTCACTGAAAGAAATAATACAGTTGCTATTTGTTGGTGTTTTTTTAAGTATCAATATGTGGTTGATGTCATTCAATCGAAAGAAGTATATTGATTGGTTACTGTTTTTTCTTTGTATTTCAATAATATATACCGTTTTATTTCATGTTCTGAGTGGGCAGTTTTTCCGTTACAAGCTGGCAGGGGACGGTAAATATGCCTTCGGTTTATTTACCGTTTTGGCATTTCTTAATTGGAAAATAACAGACGATAAAAAATATAAGCTTTATTTCATCTTTAGCTTGCTCCCTTTGGTGCTTTCTTTGGAGCGCAAGGGAATGTTTGGTTTTTTATTAGTGTTGGTGTCTTACGCAGGATTTATTTTTCTAGAATATCTTCGTATTAAATCTAAACATTTGCTTCTTCTTTTAGGTTGTATATTGGTTTTATTGTTCTTAATTTTTCTAGGGGATATAAACAACCTTATTGATAATAAGCTTTATATGGAGAATTTTCTTGATGAATCCATTGCCATTTATACCTCAAATATTCATCGTGAAAGTCTTCTAATTAACGGTTGGAGTATTTTTTCTGAAAATACTGCGTTCGGTATTGGAGCAGATAATATTAGAAGGGAAATGGGGCAGTTTTATTTAGATTCAAATTTGGCTGGAGGTACCCATAACTTTTATTTAGACAGTCTTATTAAGTATGGGGTTGTTGGGGCCGTATTTCTGATTACTCTTCAGTTTTTGGTTCTTAAGCATGAAGTAAACAAGGTTGCTGGTGTATTTGTTCTGTATTGCTTGTTCGTAGCTGCGTTTATGTCAGATGGGCAAGCGGTTTTATTACTTTATATGCTTCCTGTCTTTTCTTGCCACGTTATGTTTGGGAACGAAAGGATATGAATTATTCAATTCAAATATTAAGAGGCATTGCAGCTATATTGGTTGTTGTATACCACTCAGCTATAAAATACGATCAATATTATGGTGGAGGGTATTCCTTTGAGTTAGGCATTATAGGAGTCGATATATTTTTTGTGATATCTGGTTATATCATGTGCATGATTTATTCGAAAAAGACTCTTATCCTCGCTGATTTTTTAAATGATCGCTTTCGCCGAATAATGCCAATATACCTTGTTTTAACCAGTGTAGCCTATGTTGCGTATTTAACTCTACCTGGACTAGTTAATTCTAGTGGTGGTCACACGTATATATTAGAGTCGTTTATATTATGGCCCGTGGATGGCAAGTTTCTTATACAAAATGGGTGGACTCTTTCTTATGAATTTTATTTCTATTTGATCTTTGGTTTTGCTAGTTTATTGTTTGGTCATTTCTTTTATTCATGTATCTTAATCTTAATACTACCTATGATATTTAGTTATATGGGCTTTAACTGGGCTGATGGATTTCTTACGAATACAATTGTATATGAGTTTACTTATGGAATTATAGGTTTCTATATTATCAAGCTGAGTAGAAATAATTTCGTCTCACTTTTCCTAATAACTACTTTCTCATTGTTTCTTCTATGGACTGTAGATAGTCGAGCAGGTAGTTATGGTGTTGCTGCATTTGTAATTGTTTCCCTCTGTAGTCGAGTTGAGTTGTCGAGGGTAGATGTAGTCCGATATGAGGGTTTGTTGTTGTTAGAGAGAATTGGTGCATCTTCTTACTCTCTTTATTTGGTTCATACATTTACTTTGGTGCTTTTCGCGAAGGCTTATTGGTTATATGTTAGTGTTGAATCATTATATTTGTTCATGGTGGTTCTTTGTTCAAGTTCGATTATTGTGAGTTGGTATTTTCACTTGCTAATTGAAAAGCCTATAGATGTCTTTCTGAGGAAGTATTTGTAAGCGACTAGGGAAGCACGTACCACTCCCTTGGTCGCTATAAGCTTACACCTCACGTTTTCTACTCGATAGTAGTCGTTATGCTCCAGGTGGTGAGTGTGTCTTGGACACTGGATTAAATAATAATATTACAACTGTGCTCTATTGATGATTTACTTCCGACTATGTATCTTTGGTTAGAAACTCATGTAAGAGCCATTCTCGATGATGAAAATGGACTCTTAACTTAGATATAAGGATTGGTAATCAGATCTCTTTCTCTAGTACCATTTGAAGCATAGGTATTAATAAACTTGCGCCTTTGCGACTAAGATGATCATCATCAGCATAGATGGGCAGGCCTTCCTTCGAACCAAAGCAAAATTTATCATTACAAAGATACTTCTCAGTATTCAATATATGGGCTGAGCATTTTATTTTAGCGGTGTTTAAAATATCTTTAGCTATCTTATTTCTGGATTCATATTCGCTAAGATCAATATATGCTTCAACCTCTCGTCCAAGGAGAAGTTGTCTCCCCATTGTTTTGGGTACGCTATAGCCAAACTCGGGGGTTGGGGTTGTAATGTATACTGGATTTCTCGCTGCTAACTTACAAATTGAGTCTACAGATCTATCAGCGTACTCACGGAAATAGCCCTTGTCTCTCTTTGAGAACGGTGTTCCGAAGTGTAAGTATGGACGCTGATTTTGATTTTCATTCCCTCCTAGCATGTAGCCAGACATACGGCTTGTTATCAATAGCGGAATGTTTTTATTTAACTTATTAATTGTTTCCTTAGCATATTCAAATTGAAACTTACATCTTGGGTTGCTGTTCAGCATTATTCCTTCAATAGGAGGGCAGCCTGTCTGAGTAAGCGTAATAAATCCATGGTTGGAGCTGGGCATCACTGTTTTGAGTGCATCTATCATAGTATTTGCGTGACTATCCCCAATTAATATTAGGGCTACTTTCTTGCCCCCGTAGGCACAGACGTTTCCATTATCGTTATATTCACAGCTAGAGAAATCGGTGTTTTTGTTGTTTTGCTCATCAAACACCGCTTCGATATGTGCAGGCACCCTTCCAGGGTGCCCATTACTGTTAATGATTTCCAATCCGGTTATAGCAACAAGTAAAGTAATAAGTATTAATGTTGTGATAATAGTTTTACGAGAGTAGCGGTTCATTATATTAACTGAGAGTGATTCGATAAATCTATATGAAAGCCCTCCTAGTATAATGGTTGCAAGTAGGCCGATAATGATCCAAACATTATTGTTCTGGTTGTTTGTGTAGTTAAGAAATACCACTAACGGCCAGTGCCATAAATATAGAGAATAAGACCATTTACCAAGAGTGTTGTGAGTTTTTGTTGTGCTAAATATTGACCTACTTTGCTTAGACATAATCACTAAACATGTGCCGATCGTAGGCAGTAGAGCCTTCCAGCCAGGCCATAAAGTTTGGCTATCAAAAAGTATGATTGACGTAATAATGCAACTAAAGCCTAAGATTTCTAAAGCTTTTAGTTGGGTGGTGTTTTTCGTTATATTCTTCTGTAGAAGAAAGACAAGTCCTCCTGCAAGCATCTCCCAAGCGCGAGTCGGTAATAAGTAAAACGCTGCACTTGGTTTCCAGGTAACAGCATATCCAGATAAGCCCAGTGATATAAATATGCTCAAAATACAGAGTGTTATAATAGTACTTTTCTTTTGAGAAACTTCCCATATTGCCAGTAAAACAAGGGGCAATATGATGTAAAATTGCCATTCTACTGATAGTGACCAGGTATGCAATAACCATTTTTCGTGTGACGCGCTATCGAAGTACCCAACATCTTGCCAAAAAATAATATTAGATAAAAACGTAGCTGCACCAAAAACATGTTTACCTAGCTCTTTATATTCTATCGAGGGTAAGAATTGCCAGCCGAGAGCTAATAATACAATGCAAAGAGCTAGGAGTGCAGGAATGATTCTTTTGGCACGTGCAAGATAAAAATTTAGTAAAGAAAATGATTGCTCTACTAAACCTTTGTATATTATTCCTGTCATTAAGAAGCCAGAAATTACAAAGAAGATATCTACACCTACAAAGCCACCACTAAAACCAGGAACGCCGAAATGGAATAGAATTACAGCAACAACGGCCCAGGCTCGTAAACCATTGATATCTTGTCTAAATTCTTTATTCAT
The DNA here is from genome assembly GCA_036960605.1 of Oleispira sp. Taxonomy (GTDB): domain Bacteria; phylum Pseudomonadota; class Gammaproteobacteria; order Pseudomonadales; family Oceanobacteraceae; genus Oleispira. Next base: position 63,260 of record JBALXI010000024.1, read on the forward strand.
TCTACTTCCTGTTTGTGTTCTGTCTATTTAAAAAAATAGCGATAATACAGTTTTGGCTATTGAAGTCTAGATTATTCATTAAGTCTCAAGTGTGCTTAGGATTTTCACTGTGATGGTCCTCTAAAACGCCAACTAAACTCCGTTGTTCGTCCCTGACATTGCCCTCAAGCTATAAGCTGGGTAAATTGGAAATTAGCTTGCGAGGTTTATTGCTGTGTGCAATTATTGTTTGATTTAGGTTCGTGAAAGCTAGTAGTGAAATTACCCGATGTAATCAGCTAGCTCACAAAATGAATAAAAAATGTTATCTCTTGAGTGGCTGCTTAATTACTGATGTTATCTTTAAATATCTTTGTAAATAACGGAATCAGCAGTAAGGCACCTGTCTGGCTAAGGTGGTCATCATCGAAATATAGGGCAGCCCCATCGCGCATGCCGGTACAGTGTGTTTTTTTGCATAGATAAGGAGTGGTTTCTAATATGTTAATCCCACACTCGGCTTTGGCTTTGGCTAGGGCTGAAAGTGCAATTCTGTTTCTTTCTGTATGAACTTCCATATCTAATAGTATGTCGGTGATACTGTTATTATAATAGAAGGTTGATCGACCTATGAATTTAGGCACATTTACCAGCATTTCTGGAGTTGGAGTTGTAATATATACTGGCCTGGACTGTGCCAGTTGGCACAGTGTGTGTTTTAACTTGGAAGCTATTTTAGATTGATACTCTGCTTTGTTTCCTACACTTACTTCATTATTTATTTCAACCGTCCCATCGTGTATATAGGAAGATAGGCTTGCTGTTATCAGTACCGGTGTTTTAGCAGGTAGTTTATCCAGTTGTATGATTAGATTTTGATGGTGATTATCACAGCGTTTCTTGTTTTTTATGAAAGTACCGCTTATAGGCGGGCAGCCTGTGGCTGTTATTGCAATGAAACCTAGGTCTTTTCTTGGCATTGAGTGTTCGAGTGAGTGAATGATTGATTCCGCATGGCTGTCCCCAAATAAAACCAATGCGACGTCAGATCCTCCATAACTGCATCCTTTTTGACAGTTGTGAGGTATTGCGCTATCTCTTTGTGTGTCAAATATGTTTTCAATCTCGGTCGGTAACCTTCCATAAACACCTTTGAGGTGGTTTATGGATAGCCCTGCCAAAGCAATAAGCGCGACTGCGGATGTGATGGAGATTAGTGTTGTTGATTTTGTCGATTTTGAATATATAGCGACTGATTTCATCTCGACAAAGCGATAGGATGCCCAGCCGAGAATGATGGATACTGCAATCCCAGCAGCTATTAGTGCGGGAGTATCTTTGTGACCTGCATAAGTCAAACCTACAACAATTGGCCAGTGCCATAAGTATAGGGAGTAAGAAAGGCTACCAATTACATTGTGGGCTCTAGTTGCACTAAAATAAGAGTTTTCTTCTTTGGCGTAAAGCACGAGACATGTGCCTATGACAGGTAAGAGGGCTTCCCAGCCAGGCCACGGGGTTTGAGTATTGAAAACACATATAGCCAAAATTATGCACGAAAATCCTGCAATTTCATAAGCTTTTGAGTGACGGGGTTTGTTCTTTGCGATTAAAAACACAAAGCCTCCTGCTAACATTTCCCATGCTCTAGTGGGCAGGTAGTAATATGCTGCTGTTGGCTTTATATTTGTGTATATTATTGAAAGGTATAGGGAAATAATAATACCTGCGATATAGCTTAGTAGAAGTGTGTTGCGACTAGGGAATATTCTCCAAATTACTGCTAATACTAGAGGCAATAGTATATAGAACTGCCATTCAACGGATAAGGACCATGTATGTAATAGCCAGGTTTCATCTGAGGTAGGGTGAAAATATCCACTTTCACTTCGAAATATAAAATTTGATAAAAACGTAATTGCACCAAAGACATGCTTCCCTAACTGTTCATATTCAACTGCCGGTAGGTAGACCCAGCCCAATGCCAATAGTACTGTGCACAAGACAAGCAGAGCTGGAATGATTCTTTTTGCGCGCGCGAGATAGAATTTTAATATAGAAAATGATTGGTCTACTAGACCTTTGTATATTATTCCTGTCATTAAGAAGCCAGAAATCACAAAGAAGATATCTACACCTACAAAGCCACCACTAAAGCCAGGAACACCGAAATGGAACAGAATTACAGCGACAACGGCCCAAGCGCGTAAGCCGTTGATATCTTGTCTAAATCCTTTACTCATTCTACTTCCTATTTGTGTTCTATCTATTTTAAAAAGTAGCGATAATACAGTTTTGGCTATTGAAGTCTAGATTATTCATATAAGTATCACGGAGGCTTGAGCGGGTTATGGTTTTGTTCTTGTGAGCAGCATGTTAAAAATGCGGTAGGTGCGGTTTGCGATAGGGTGCAGCAGGAATATGATTCTGGGCAGGCAGAGCACATTAACCAAGGTGCTGATCGTAAGCTTCATTATTATCAGGACGAGGGTCTGTGGGTTATTCATGCTTGCCTGCTTGCCTGCCTGCCTGCCTGCTGCCTGCCGCCTGCTTGCCTGCGGAGGAAGGCGGTATGCTGGTTTAGTTTATTGCGGCTTTGTGTGAGCAGATTGTGGCTAACGAAAAGATGTGCTGTTGGATGGAGATTGCAGAGCAGTTTCTTGCGGGTTCTACCTTTAAGGGTGGTTTTGAAGCTGTGGGGGTTGATCTTTAGCGGGCTGAGTGTTGTCAGCTGATGTTGCAGACGGTGATGCTGCTGGCCTTGATTCGACTTTGGTGCTGGTTGAGGAATATGAGGTGGGCAATGTGTTGAATATTGGTCTTCGAAGTCGGGTTATTCCTGTGGCTATGGCTGTTCGTGATGATGGCCATTGACAGTTGTCGGGTTGTTTTGAATCGCATTATGTTGAAGGCGTCATATTAAGCTTTGGGTGGATGGCGGCGAATCCTGCTTGTTCGGTAGCTTGTTGTGCTGCGTTGCCGTGGTCTGTTTATGGGCGAATTGATGTGAATTCGGTGGTAACTCGCTGGCTGGGGAGCGAATGGATTTGGGAGTGGCCTTTTTGTTCAGTGCTATGACGATTTTGCTAATGATAGGGCTGAAATCTTTTATGATTAAATTTTGTGCTTCTAAAGCATTGGCTCATCGTAAGTATGGGTTAATAAATTAAGCTTACTTAGGGCATCTAGTAGTGTTTCGCAATCTTCTGCAGATATGTGGGTTGCTTCTAGTGCAGTTCGAATGGCATTACGGGGTGATGCTGCTTCGTAGCCTTCGTATTCGACCAATTCTTTCAGCGTTTTCCAAGTTAATTCAAAAGAAAATTGGAATGTTTGCACTAGTCCAGCTCGTTCTAAATCGTTGTATTCATCTTGACTGCATTCTGCTAGCTTTTGTTAGGTTTTCTAAACGTTGTTTCCAGCGTAGTGGGTTGAGTGTCATAGCGGTAATTCTTGTGTTTTATGATGTGCTCATATTACTACATAGCGGAGGCCGTGGTAAACTGCGGCCAAATTTACCCCCAAATTTTTATAAATAAAGGATTATTATGATTATCCCTGTGATTATGGCCGGCGGTTCCGGTACTCGTTTATGGCCGTTATCTCGTACAGCTTTTCCAAAGCAGTTTATTGCCCTTACTTCCAGTTTAACTATGTTGCAAGAAACCGCTGCCCGCATTAACGGTTTAGCCGGTGCTGCGCCGATGGTTATTTGTAATGAAGAGCATCGTTTTTTAGTGGCTGAGCAGATGCGTCAGCAGAATCTTCATCCTTCTATTTTGCTTGAGCCTGTCGGTCGTAATACTGCTCCGGCGATTGCTCTTGCTGCTATTAAAGCGGTTGCGGATGCTAAGGCGAGTTCTTCTAAAGAAGCGCCAGTGCTGTTGGTTTTAGCGGCTGATCATGTGATTGAAGATGTTGAGGCGTTTCAACAGTGTGTGAAAAAGTTATTGCCAGAAGTACAGGCGGGTAAGTTTGGTACTTTGGGTATTGTGCCGACTGATGCAGCGACGGGTTATGGTTACATTCAGTCAGTGACTAAAGCTGATGGTACCAATACCACAAAAACAGTCAGTGAGTTTGTTGAAAAGCCTGACGCAGAGACTGCGGCTAAATATGTAGCTGATGGTTATTTGTGGAACAGTGGCATGTTTTTGATTCGTGCTGATCGTTATTTAGAAGAGCTTAAGAATTGCTGCGCTGATATTTATGATGCTTGTGTTAAGTCGATGGCGAATACGCAGCAAGATTTAGATTTTGTCCGTATTGATAAAGAAGCGTTTGAAGCTTGCCCAGATGAGTCTATTGATTATGCCGTAATGGAGCCGTTGGCAGCGAAAGGCGAAGTGATTGTTGCGCCGTTAGATGCTGGTTGGAATGATGTCGGCAGCTGGTCTGCTTTGTGGGAAATTGCTGATAAAGACGAGCAGGGTAATGTGGTTGCTGGCCAAGATGAAGAGAACTTTATTTTGCAGGGTTCTACTAATTGTTATGCGTATAGCTCTAGCGGTGAAGGCAATAAAAAACTGATTACGACCTTGGGTGTCGATAATTTGGTGATTGTTGATACGCCGGATGCTTTGTTGGTTGCCAATAAAGATAAGGTGCAAGATATTAAAAAGATCGTGGCGCAGATTAAAGCATCTGGCCGCACTCAGCATCACCAACATCGTAAGGTTTATCGCCCTTGGGGGATTTATGATTCGATTGATAATGGTGAGCGTTATCAGGTGAAGCGTATTACGGTGAAGCCTGGGGCTAAGTTGTCTGTACAGATGCATCATCACCGCGCTGAGCATTGGATTGTTGTTTCGGGTACGGCGAAGGTGACTAATGGCGATAAGACGTTTTTGGTGACTGAGAATGAGTCTACTTATATTCCTATTGGGCAGGTGCATGCGCTTGAGAACCCTGGGGTATTACCTTTGGAGATGATTGAGGTGCAGTCGGGTTCTTATTTGGGTGAGGATGATATTGTTCGGTTTGAGGATAAGTATGGTCGGGCTTAGGACGGAGAAGGGCACTAGGCATTTACTATAAATATAGTGCTCGTGCTATCTTATCGTTATGAAAAATGAAAAAGAAGTATTTCAGCAGGTTGTTAGATTGGCAGAGCAAGACAGTAATATTGCTGTTTTATGGCTATATGGATCTCGTGCCAAAGGCACTCAGCAAGCCGATAGTGATTACGATTTCGCTATCGCGTTTAATCAGTTTCCTGAGGATGACTGGCAGCGTCGCTTACAGCCTGAGTTGCTGTGTCAAAAATGGCAGGATGAGTTTGAAAACGCATCGATTTCTGTAGTAGATATTAATTTTATACCTTTGCCGTTGGCGTTCAGTATTATTCAGCAAGGGAAAGTTATGTTCTGCAGAGATTCTATGCGTTTAATAAAGGAAGAGGGGAGGATTTCCTCAATGTGGGATATTGATTACGGTTGGCATCAGCAAAATTATGGATAATATATATCGAGTAGCAATGAAGGCTCAGGTAGCGGAACTTGCAGAAGAATTGGAAGAGATTCTAGCGCATATTGAGCGCGAGGCTGTTACTAGTCGAATGGTCTATCGTTCTGCTGAGCGTAGTTTGCAATTATTGACTGAAGCTTGCATTGGTATAGCAAAGCAGTCTTTAAAAGGCGCTGGCAAAGAAGTTCCTGCTGATGCGCGCAAGACATTTTCTAAGTTGCGAATGCTTGGCATGGACCCTACCGGAGCAGACTGGAATAAGATCATTGGCATGCGGAATGCGTTGGTTCACGACTATCTAAATTTGGACCCTGATCGTGTTATGGAAGTTATTAAAAATAAGCATTATCAGGCATTGCTTGATTTTGCTGAGGCTAGGTTGGCGGGTTAACTATATTGCTAAAGTAGCTGGAAGAAGTAGTCTTAAAGAGTTGTTTCTGAGCGTTAAGGGTTTTCACTGCTTCTGGTTGGTGGGATGCTGCTGTTTTTGCTTGGAGTACACGGATGTACGATGCTATTCAATCTGAAGATAAACAACTTTATAAAATAGAACATCATGGCGCGGTTAATGGCGTGACGGGTTCTTGCCATCAGCTTTCGCTGCTGGGTCGTTCTGTATTGATTGATTGCGGCTTGTTTCAAGGTGATGAGTCGTTTGATCGTGAGATCGATGATGACTCTCAAACTCACTCTCAAGCTGACTCCCATAGTCATGCGCATGCTGCGCATTTGAAGCAAATTGATTTTCCTATTGATGACGTGAAGGCTTTGCTGGTGACGCATTGCCATATTGATCATGTCGGTCGTATTCCTTATTTGTTGGCGGCGGGTTTTACTGGGCCAATTTATGCGACGAAGGCGACGGCTTTGCTTTTGCCGTTGGTGATCGAGGATGCGATTAAGGTGGGGGTTACGCGTAATCGTTCGATTATTCGTTCTGTGATGAAACGCTTTAAAAGCCAATTGGTGGCGATTGATTATGATCAGTGGTTTTGTGTCGAGGGTTTTCGTGACGACTTATCTGATAGTAAGCGGGAAACGTTAAAAGCTAAATTCAAAGTCGCGGGGCATATTATTGGATCGGCTTATATTGAATTTGATGTATTGGCGGGTAAGCACAATAAAAAACGCGTGGTTTTCTCTGGGGATCTAGGCGCGCCGTATTCGCCATTATTACCAGCACCGAAGTCGCCGTATCGCTGTGATGAATTGGTGATTGAAAGTACTTATGGTGATCGTTGTCACGAGAGCCGCCATGACCGCCGACAATTATTACAAGATACGCTGGAGCGTTGTTTGGCGAATAAAGGCACGGTGTTGATTCCTGCTTTTTCGATTGGTCGTACTCAGGAACTGCTGTACACGCGGACTAAGCGTTTTTCTTCTAGATCGATCGCGGTAACATTCAGATCAGGGGCGCTTTCTAAAATGTGGCAAG
>JBALXI010000025.1:0-70136 GCA_036960605.1 Oleispira sp.
AAATGGCGGACTGGACGAGACTCGAACTCGCGACCCCTGGCGTGACAGGCCAGTATTCTAACCAACTGAACTACCAGTCCACTTAAAGCAATCTTTATAAGTCAGTCCAATCAATTCGTCACAAAAAGATTGGTGGGTGATGACGGGATCGAACCGCCGACATCCACCTTGTAAGGGTGGCGCTCTCCCAGCTGAGCTAATCACCCAACTTATAAATCAGGTACTACGTGCAAAATTAAATGGCGGACTGGACGAGACTCGAACTCGCGACCCCTGGCGTGACAGGCCAGTATTCTAACCAACTGAACTACCAGTCCAATTTAATTCTACCTTTGCTTCAACAAATCCTACCAATCAATTCGTCACACTATTACTAGTAGAAATGATTGGTGGGTGATGACGGGATCGAACCGCCGACATCCACCTTGTAAGGGTGGCGCTCTCCCAGCTGAGCTAATCACCCTGCGTCGTTCTTGTTTCAGCGAGTTGCATTCTACATTTTCCCTAGGGTATGTCAAACACTTATTTAAAAAAACTTTATCTTTTTCAGTCACTTGCGTGAAAAGCAGGGTTTAAACCGCTGCTTTTTCTGTAATCACCTGCTGCTTGGCTAGTTGCTTCTCTTTTTTCTTCGCTAGCTTCTTCTCTTTCTTTTGTTCACCTATTACTAATAAGCAAGGTGTTAGGACCAGTGTCAGGATCGTTGCAAAGGTGAGTCCGCCTGCAATCGCCGTCGAAAGCTGGGTCCACCATTGTGAGGAGGGTGCTCCCGCAGTGACATGATTATGAATCAAATCAATATTCCATTGGAAAACCATAGGGATCAAGCCGAGCACTGTAGTGACTGCCGTTAGTAGTACCGGGCGTAAACGCTGGGCGCCGGTTCTAAGGGCTGCATCAATGGCAGGGACACCTTCTTTAATCAATTGATTGAAGGTATCGATGAGAACAATATTATTATTCACCACAATTCCCGCCAGTGCGATCACCCCCATTCCACTCATTACCACGCCAAAAGGTTCTCCTAGCAGTAATAGGCCAATCAGAACGCCAACGATCGAAAGAATGATTGCGCTCAGAATGAGGCCGGCATGATAGAAGCTATTAAATTGGGTCACGAGAATCGTCAACATTAAGAAAATGGCGATAAAGAAAGCTTTTACTAAGAAGCCCCCCGTTTCACCCATTTTCTCGAAGTCACCGCGGAATTTCATCTCGATACCGTCAGCCCATTGCTCTTCCTTCAAGAGAGCACCTAGCTGTTCAATTTTAGCCATTTTATTAACATCGTCAGTGACGTTGGCTAATAAGCGATAACGACGCTTGCCATCGATACGGACTAAATTATTAACTTGCTGCACGGCATTGCGTTGCATAAAGTTTGAAATCGGCGTTAAACCTGATGAGGTACTGAGGTTAATGCCATCAAATTGATCGATGGTACGGTTTTCAGCAGGGTAGCGTAGGCTGATGTCGACTTCTTCATCGGTATAGTCAGGGCGGAAACTGCCGACCTTTAAACCGCCAGTCACCATGCGAATCATCGAGCCGGCGGTTGCGATATCAGCACCATAACGGCTAGCGCTTTCGCGATTGATATCCAATTCCCATGAGATACCGGCAAGGGGTAAGTCATCACGAATATCTTTTAGCTCAGGGTCTTGCTGGAATACCGCATTGGCGATGCTGATGGCTTTAATCAAATCAGTATCGCTATCAGAAGTAATTTGTAGCTGAATGTCTGCGCCTGCGGCAGGGCCACCGGCTTTCTTTTGAGTCTCAACAATAATGCCCGCAAGATCGGCAGTACGGACCTCAATATCGGCCAGTATGTCATCGGCAAGGCGTCTGTGTTCCCAGTTAGAGAGCTCTATTTGAATGCGACCAATCAAGTCGGGTGCGGAATCATTCGGCGCTTTAATGAAAGTAGAGGTATAGATCGACTCCACTTCGGCCATATCAAAGATCTTACGTTCAACTTGTGCAACAAGGTCATCACGCTCGACAAGGGATAAATTTCCTCGTGCTCTAATATCGACCAGGCCAATATCAGAATCGACATCCGGAAAGAACTCAACCCCATTGCCTAGTTGACCATAAACGATCAAAGTCAAAAATAGAGCGGCAACAGCCCCCATAAATATCTGGCGTGGACGATCGAGGGCAAGTTTTAAATAATGAATGTAGCGGCCGGTAAAACCAGGGATGTCGTCAAAATGACCCGCTTCCGCTGCTTTCATTGTGGCTAGGCTCGCTTCATTATGATCGCCACTTTTGCCAATGACGGTACCGATAGTCGGGACCACGATTAACGCCATAATAAGAGACGCCGACAATGTGAATAGCAGGGTTAAAGGCAGGAACATCATGAAATCCCCCGTAGTGCCCGGCCAAAATAGCAACGGAAAGAATACTGCGAGAGTGGTTGCGGTAGAGGCAATAATCGGCCAGGCCATCCTCTTGGCCGCTTCGCTATAGGCGTAAAACTTATGCGCACCTTCAGCCATGCGTCTATCGGCATATTCGGTGACTACAATGGCGCCATCAACGAGCATGCCGACACTTAAAATTAGAGAAAACAAAACAACCATATTGAGGGTGTAGCCCATCGCATCTAATAGCAGGATACCAATTAAGAAAGAGCCGGGAATTGCCAAGCCAACCATGGTTGCTGAGCGTAAGCCTAGGCTGCCTAATACAATAATCATTACTAAGATGGTTGCCACGAGCACGTTATTGAATAAATCGTTCAGCATGTCTTTAATCTTGCTGGATTCATCTTGGCTATAACTGATTTCAATGCCGGCGGGTAGTTTATCTTCAGCTTGTTCGAGTATGTATTTTACTTGGTCGAGGGTTTCAATAATGTTGGAACCAATACGCTTTTTAATTTCTAATACGACGGCGCTTTTGCCATTTATACGCGCAATGTCTTTGCGATCTTTATAGGTTAGGCGGCCGACGGCGATATCGCGGAATTTCACCACATCATCACCGACCACCTTTACCGGCATGTTTAGAATATCGTTAACGTCTTCGATTAAACCCGGTACTTTAACGGAGAAACGCCCAGAGCCGGTATCGAGATCACCCGCGGCAACCAGTTGATTGTTATTGCTAACAAGTGTCGCTAGTTGAGCAAAAGATAGGTTGTAATTGTCCATACGAGCCGGGTCGACAATAATTTCAGCCAGTTCTTCGCGCTTACCGACGATATCGGCGCTCAATACACCGGGTAATGTTTCAATCGCGTCTTGTAAACGAGTTGCGCTGGCGTAAAGCAGGCTTTCATCTACGTCTCCCGAAAGCGTTACAATCATTACTGGAAAGAGAGCGACGTTAATTTCTTTGACTAGCGGCTCGTCACTGTCTTTCGGCAGGTCTTTTTTGGCTGTATCAACGCGCTCGCGCACATCGATGAGTGCTTGGTCGATATTAATGTCACCATAAAACTCAAGCATGACCGATAAGTGGCCTTGAGAGGCCGTGCTGATCATTTCTTTTAAGCCATCTAAAGACTTAAGTTCACCTTCAAGAGGCTTGTAAATTAGACGGTCAGCATCTTCAGGAGAAATACCTTCATGATTGACAGAGACATAAACAATCGGTACTTGGATATCAGGGCTACTTTCTTTAGGGATAGTGATCATAGTGACTAGCCCTATGATCATAATTAATGAAAATAACATTAAAATAGTGCGTGAGCGGTGCAAGAGTGCGTCGATTAAATTATTCATTAATCTTGCCCCGTCTCAGCAATATTTGCCGCAGAATCTTTCTGTTGCGCTTCTGCTTCTTTATAAACGGGAGTCACTTCTTCACCATAATCAACAAAGCCTTGGCCAACTGTAATTACCTGGGTCTGTTCTTCTAACCCTGTAATCCAAATGCCGGTATTCTCAGCTTTTAATATATCAATGCCATGGAAGATTACTTTATTGTCTGGGGTAATGCCTTTTAGCCCCAGGTGCCCTTGGTCATCCAGAATCAATAACGCAGGAGAGATCTTATGAGCAAACTGTTTTGGCTGTGGAATTTGTAATTTAGCGGTTAAGCCACTGGTCATCGAGCCTGATGGATTCACAACTTCCATTTCAATAGGGAAGGTTCGAGTTTGAGCATCGGCTTCTGCCGCGATAAAACGAATAACCCCTTTAATGATATCCCCGGTAATCAAGGTCGCTTGAGCACGATCACCTATATTGATAAAGGAGGCGTCTTTTTCAGCAACGTGGCCGGTCACTAAGTAGGGGGAGAAATCTAATATTTTAACAATGGCTGTATTTTCTTTCACATAATCACCTAGCTCAACATAGCGCTGGTCAACAATGCCATCGAAAGGTGCGGTAATACGGCTCGCAGCAAGATTAATCTGAGCATTGGTTAAATCGGCTCTAGCATTGGCAAGTGCGGTTTCGGCTTGGGCTAACTGAGCCTCATTATATAAGCCTTTTTTAATCAGCTTCTTAGCGCTTTCAAATTCGAGCGTAAATTGACGTAAGCTGGCTTTCGTTTGGTTTACTCGTGCTGGCCAGTCGCGAGCGTCAAGCTCAACGATTAAATCGCCTTTTTTAACCCGTTCACCTTTTTGCTTATGTACGAATTTTACCTTGCTGCGAATCTCAGATTTCAATTCAACACTACGATTAGCGGCTGTTTTACCTGAAACAGTAATTAAGCGTTCGGTTAATGCGCCTTGCATGCGCTCTACTTGAACCTTACGTAGGCCGTGATCCATAACGAGTGGGCGAGGATTGATATATTCTTCTGTTTCGCTGCTAAGGCCGATAATTAGCCAGCTAGCAAGAATGAAGGTCAAAAGCAGGGCTAAAATGTGCCCTCGATTAAGGTGGATAGTCATTATATTTATTTCCGCAACATTATCGATGAGTCAGTTTTTGCTGAGTGAAACAATAATTACAGCTATTGGACAGGGTCACAAGAATTTTTACGCAATTTAGGCCAAACAAACTGTTATCAAAAATAGGACAAATAAAGGTTTTATGGGGCTTAGCTTCGGATTGTTCGCCAAAGTGCGTATACTGGCGCCAATCTTTATACCTCATTCTTCCTGAGTAGAAAATTATATGGTTTTGGTTCGATTAAAAGGCGTTTCTTTAGCATTTGGTAATCAAGTATTACTGAATAAAGTCGATTTTGATGTTAATGCTGGCGAACGAGTGTGTGTGCTTGGGCGTAATGGCGAAGGTAAGTCGACCTTATTAAAAATTCTTAATCGGGAAATTACACCCGACGAAGGCTCTGTGCAGCACAGTGATACCATTAGAATTGCGGCGTTGCAGCAAGAATTACCCGTTACTGATCCGCAGACTGTGTATGAAGTTGTGGCTTCTGGCTTAGGGGATCTAGGCAAGACGATTTCTGCCTACCACGAAGAAATTTTACGAGGTGAGCATGTTGACCTGGTTAAGCTTGAGCGCTTGCAGCATGTGATTGAAGCGAATGACGGCTGGTTATGGCAGCAGAAAGTCGATTCTATTTTAGACCGCTTAGACTTACCCGGTGATGCCGCGTTTGATTCTATGTCGGGTGGTTGGCAGCGCCGTGTGATGTTGGCACAAGCAATGGTTTCAGAACCTGATTTGCTGATTCTTGATGAGCCAACCAACCACATGGACATTGCGACCATTCGTTGGTTAGAAGAACAGTTGGTGCAGTTCAAAGGCACCTTGCTCTTTATTAGTCACGATCGCGCGTTTGTACAAGCGTTATCGACTCGTATTATTGAGCTCGATCGAGGCAGTATTTATTCTTGGAAAGGCACTTATCAGGGATTTATTGAGCACCAAGAGCACCGTCTTGCCGCTGAGGAAGTTCAGAACGCGTTATTTGATAAGCGTTTAGCCGAAGAAGAAGTATGGATTCGTCAGGGTGTTAAGGCGCGTCGTACTCGTAACGAAGGCCGTGTTGAGCGTTTAAAAGAAATGCGTAATCAGCGCAGTGATCGACGTGACCGTCAAGGCAATGTATCACTGTCTATGAATTCTGCTGATAGTTCAGGTAAGAATGTATTCGAACTTGAAAATGTGTCGTTTGGTTTCGATATTGCCAATGGCTTGCGTAAAGAAATTGTACGCAATTTCACCAGTGTTGTGATGCGGGGTGATCGTATTGGTTTAGTCGGTCCTAATGGTGCGGGTAAGAGTACGGTAATGAAGTTGCTATTAGAGCAGCTCAAGCCAGAAGCGGGTACCGTTAAAGTCGGTACTAAGCTGGACGTTGCTTATTTTGATCAGTCACGCAGCTTGCTTGATCTTGAAAAGTCAGTGGCTGAGAACGTCGGTGATGGCAAGGATGAAGTTGAAGTTGATGGCCGTTCTCGCCATATTCTTGGTTACCTTCAAGACTTCTTATTCGAACCTGCGCGTGCGCGTACTCCGGTTAAGTCGTTATCCGGTGGTGAGCGTAACCGCGTGCTATTGGCTAAGTTATTCCTTAAACCGTGCAATCTGTTGATTATGGATGAGCCGACTAACGACTTGGATGTAGAGACGCTAGAGCTGCTGGAAGAAAAATTGGTTGAATACGACGCAACCTTATTATTGGTAAGTCACGATCGTGCTTTCCTAGATAATGTTGTTACTCAGCTTTGGGTCTTTGATGGCAAGGGTAATATCGACGAGCAGGTCGGTGGTTATTCTGAGTGGGAAGCCCGCGACAAAGAAACTAAAGCGAAGTTTGATGCCACCGTTAAGTCAGGTTCTAAAAAGGCAAAAGCACCTTCGCAATCAAAAGGTTCAAAAGCAAAACCTGCAGTCGTTGAAGCGAGTAAAGCGCCGGCTAAAAAACTCAGTTACAAGCTGCAGTTTGAGTTGGATGAATTACCGAAAAAAATCGAAGCCTTAGAAGCTAAGCAAACTGAGTTGGGCATTGAGACGGGCAGTGCTGACTTTTATCAAAAAGATAATGATCATGTCACAGCTAAGCTTGATGAGCTGCAAAGTATTGAAAAGCAATTAGAAGCGCTTGAAGAGCGTTGGTTAGAGTTAGAGGAAATGGCAGGATGAGCCCTTTAATAATTGTAGTCTTTATCGTTTTAGCGGTGTTTGGTTCGGTGTATATGTTGAAACCAAGTCCGCGTCAGCAGCGCTTAGCTGAGCTACGTCTAGACGCAATTAAGTTAGGGTTACAGGTTAAGTTAGAAACATTTAAGACGGATAGTAAGAAAATGGGGGTGCGGGATGATATTACCGCCACCCGTTTTCAGCGTTTTAATCCTGCTATTAAAAGTCAGACGCTGCGTTGGTGTATTGTTCGTCAGGCTGGTTGGGAGCAGGAAGGTCTAGCGGAAGGTTGGAGTTGGAATAGTGTCGCACAGCAACCTAATCTAGATGAACTGTCTAAGTTATTGTCTGAAGTCGGGGATGACGTACAAATGATCGAGGTGTATGACAATCGAGCAAGTCTTATGACGATTGAGAGTAAGGCCAGTACCGCTGAGCTGATCAATGCTTGGATTGAGTCAGCCCAGCAGTTGTAATGTCTATTGCATCTTCTTAATGGCGCTATGCACGATTAAAAATTGTGCATAGCCACTATTTCTTCTAAATTCATAATGATGCGTTCGCTATAACTCGTGACTAAGAAAGGCACGGTATTCTCGTTATAGTTTTTGATAGAACGTTCCATGAAATTCCACTTGCTATCAATGGCGCGTAAGATCTTTTTGCTGTTATTAGGATCGACCTGGGCTTTCAAATTAACCAAGTCTGTACGAAAAGCATCCGCCATTTGATCTAACGAACGTTCATAAGAACCCATGAACACTTGCCCTAAGTTAGATGTGCCGCGTGCAGCATATTGTGACGTAATCTCTTCCATGGTAATTGATAGCGTACGGGCAGTTTCAACCACCGCGGGTGGCTTTGTTCCGGTACTGATTTGAGCGTCGTGGTAGGCCTTCGATAAGCTTTTTAGTAAGACGGTATTCAGCTTTCCCATTTCATCAACAAGACGCACGTTAGGAAAACCTTGAGTTTCCATGTCTTGATAATTCACACGAATGAGATCGTTGAACTCAATCCAAGCAATATTGACCTTGTTCATTGAATCTGCGATGCCATCGGATGCGGGTAAGGAGCGCGTTACTTCCAATGTGTTCTCGAATTGATTCAAGTTCTTGATGATTTTCTTGCCATATTTAGAATCGGCATCCAAACCAGAATACATATAAAAATTGGTTAGAGATTCGGTAGAAAGTAAACGTAATTTATGAACGTTAGTTAGTAGTTGTTGAGGTGTCGCAAACGCCTGCATAGTAAACAGCGTAAGGGTAATCAGGAGTAAACTTTTAAAAGCTAGTATCGTTTTCATAGCACCTACATCATTTGTTTTATTGTTATTTCGTATTTTGATCTACACCCATACTAAGGAAAAGACCTGTTAATCAATAGGGGCTATTACAAACGGTAACAAAAAAGATCGAAAAATAAGCCGAATGTACAAGAAAGGCAGAAGTGACTATGGATCTGTAACTATGTTTTGGAGTTGATCGGCTAATTCAGAACAGTTTTTCAATTTCTTCGGTATCGGCATCATTTATATCCTTCAAATGCTTAATAAAAGACTATTCTTCTCAGGGCAATGACGACTGACTCTTGACTTTTTAAGGCCTTTCGCGGATTGTGTTCGACAAGATTCAAACGGTCGTATGAATTGCCTGTTTTTTGAGCAATCGATCGTTATCTCAGTGCAAGAAGCTACTTTTGTATTCGCTTCTGCAGTTATTTAGCTAACCCTACGTGGAGATCATTTGATGATTTACGACGGTACAGCCATCACGGTGAAAATGATTGAAGACGGCATCGCCGAACTTAACTTCAATCTAGATGGAGAGTCTGTTAACAAGTTTAACCGAGTGACTCTTGAAAATTTAAAAGCGGCTACTGATGCTATTAAAGGCAACAGCGATGTTAAAGGTGTTTTAGTAACCTCAGGTAAAGATTGCTTTATCGTAGGTGCTGATATCACTGAATTCGGCGAAGCGTTCAAGCTTCCTGAAGAAGAAATCGTTGAGTGGATCGTTGAAGGCAACCAGATTTTCAACGCGATTGAAGATTTGCCAGTTCCTACTCTTACAGCTATCAACGGTATTGCGTTGGGTGGCGGTTTCGAAATGTGTCTTTCTACTGACTTCCGTGTGATGTCTTCGAAAGCCAAAGTAGGTTTGCCAGAAGTTAAGCTAGGCCTTATGCCTGGTTTCGGCGGTACAGTTCGTCTGTCTCGTGTAATTGGTGCCGATAATGCGATCGAATGGATCTGCATGGGCGCTGAGAACCGTGCTGACAAAGCTCTGAAAATGGGCGCTGTTGACGCTGTTGTTGCTCCTGAAGCTGTTCGTGAACAGTCTATCGCTATGTTGCAATCTGCAATTGCTGGCGAGTTGGACTTTGAAGCACGTCGCGCTGTTAAGACTGGCAAAGGTCTTTTGAACTCGATGGAATGCATGATGGTTTTCGAAACTGCTAAAGGTTTCGTTAAAGGTCAGACTAAGGGTCATTACCCTGCTCCAATCGAAGCGATCAAGGTTATGCAAAAGCATCACAACCTTACTCGTGATAAAGCGCAAGCTGTTGAAGCAAAAGGTTTCGCTAAGTTAGCTAAGACAACTGAGTCTGCTGCACTTATCGGTTTGTTCAATAACGACCAGTTGTTGAAGAAAAAAGCCAAAGAATATGATGCCATTGCTAAGCCTACAAACAAGGCTGCAGTATTGGGTGCTGGTATTATGGGCGGTGGTATCGCTTATATTTCTGCACTTAAAGGCACACCAATCCTAATGAAAGATATCGCAGAAGCGGGTATCGAGTTAGGTTTGAACGAAGCAAACAAACTTCTTTCTAAGCGCGTTGAGCGTAAGAAAATGAAGCCTCTTGCGATGGGTGAAGCCCTTAACCGTATCCGTCCTACTTTGTCTTATGCAGAGTTTGGTGACGTTGATATCGTTGTTGAAGCGGTTGTTGAAAACCCTAAAGTTAAAGCGATGGTATTAGCTGAAGTTGAAAGTCACGTAAGCGAAAACGCTATCGTTGCTTCTAACACATCTACTATCTCTATCGATCTTTTAGCTAAGAGTGTTAAGCGTCCTGAAAACTTCTTGGGTATGCACTTCTTTAACCCAGTACACATGATGCCTCTTGTAGAAATCATCCGTGGTGAGAAGACGTCTGAAGAAGCTGTTGCAACGACTGTAGCTTATGCTAAGAAAATGGGTAAAACCCCAGTAGTTGTTAACGATTGCCCAGGTTTCTTGGTTAACCGTGTATTGTTCCCATACTTCGGCGGTTTCGCTGGCCTTATGAAAGACGGTGCTGATTTCCGTCAAATCGATAAGGTTATGGAGAAGTTCGGTTTCCCAATGGGTCCTGCTTACTTGATGGATGTTGTTGGTATTGATACCGGCAAGCACGCCAACGATGTTATGGCTGAAGGTTTCCCTGAGCGCATGAAAGCTGACTTTACATCTGCTATGGATGTATTGTACGAAAACGGTTTCTACGGTCAGAAAAATAACAAGGGTTTCTATACCTACGTTGAAGATAAGAAGGGCAAGCCGAAGAAAGTTTTCGATGAGTCTATTCTTGAGTTGCTTGCACCAGTATTGGGTGAAGCACGTGAATTCAGCGCTGAAGAAATCATTGCTCGCTGCATGATTCCAATGTGTAACGAAGTTGTTCGTTGTCTTGAAGAAGGCATCGTAGATACAGCTGCTGAAGCCGATATGGCTTTGGTATTTGGCGTAGGTTTCCCTCCATTCCGTGGTGGTGCTTTACGTTACATCGATACAGTGGGTCTTGCTAACTTCGTTGAACTTGCTGACAAGTACAAAGACATTAGCCCTCTATACCACGTGACTGACAAGATGCGTGAAATGGCTGCTAATGGCGAAAGCTACTTCGGTTAATTGACGAACGAGACTAGGAGAATACTTATGAACTACGAAGATAATGATGTAGTTGTAATTGATGCAGTACGTTCACCAATGGGTCGTTCTAAGAACGGCGTATTCCGTAACGTGCGTGCTGAAGACATTTCTGCAAACCTAATTAACGCTCTTTTTGAGCGTAACCCTGGCGCTAAAGCATCTGAAGTTGAAGATGTGATCTGGGGTTGTGTAAACCAAACTTTGGAACAAGGCTTTAACGTTGCTCGTCAAATTTCTTTGATGACAGCAATTCCAAAAGAAGCGGCTGCACAAACTGTTAACCGTCTATGTGGTTCAGCTATGTCTGCAATCCACACTGCGGCACAAGCTATTGCAACTGGTAACGGCGATGTATTCGTTGTTGGTGGTGTTGAGCACATGGGTCACGTGAATATGCAGCATGGTTTCGACCATAATCCTGCGTCTTCTAAGTACTCTGCTAAAGCATCTAACATGATGGGCCTTACGGCTGAAATGTTAGGTAAGATGCACGGTATTACTCGTGCACAACAGGATGCTTTTGCTGAACGTTCTCACCGTCTTGCACAGAAAGCGACTGACGAAGGCGATTTCAAAAATGAAATCGTTCCTATGTTAGGTCACGATGCAGCTGGTAAGCAGATCATGGTAACTCAGGATGAAACTATTCGTCCAGAAACGACTCTTGAAACTTTAGGCAAGCTACGTCCAGCTTTCGATCCTGCAGGCGGTACTGTTACGGCAGCTACTTCTTCTCAGATCACTGATGGCGCGGCTGCTATGTTGCTTATGAGCGGCAAGAAAGCTAAAGAATTGGGTCTTAAGCCTCGTGCACGTATTGTCGGTATGGCAGTTGCGGGTTGTGATGCTGCGATCATGGGTTACGGTCCTGTTCCTGCTACTAAGAAAGCACTTAAGCGTGCTGGCCTTACTGCAGCAGACATCGATTTCTGGGAATTGAACGAAGCATTCGCTGCTCAGTCTCTTCCTTGTGTTAAAGACCTTGGTCTTAAAGACAAAGCTGACGAAATCGTTAACATCCACGGTGGTGCCATTGCTCTTGGTCACCCACTAGGTTGTTCTGGTGCTCGTATCTCTACTACTTTGATCAACGTACTTGAGCAGCAAGACGCTCAGTTCGGTGTTTCTACTATGTGTATTGGCATGGGTCAGGGTATTGCAACAGTTTGGGAGCGTTTGAAGTGATTTCTTAATGTTCCTAATCAGTATCGGCATGGGGCTCTTGAGTCAATATATCGCTGCTGACTGGGAACGTTTGAAGTAATTCAAGCTTTCTAAATAGTTGTAACGAAAAGCCGCTGTTCTCTTTAAGAAATTAAAGGGAGCAGCGGTTTTTTTGTGTCTGTCTGTTTATCTTCACTGCTTTTTCTCTCTCCTCTGTGAAGCGAAGCGCTCTGTGTCCTCTGTGGTAACCTTCTTTTTGTTTTAGCGCCTGAGATTATGCCAGCGTTTAGAAGAGCTATTTACCACAGAGAACACAGAGGTCACAGAGAAAAGTGAAAAACTAGACTTTAAACTGATCTACCTGGCGATGAATATCTACCGAGACCGTGCTAACATCATTGCTCGAATTAGTTATGCTGGTGGCCAGTTCGAGTATGTTATCCGATAAGTCTTTTATTAATAGAACGTTGCGATTAATTTCCTCGGTAACTTGGCTTTGCTCTTCGGCAGCTGTAGCGATATGCGCATTCATCTGATCCACTTGATCAACATAGCCCGTCACTTCTTGCATTGAGCTCACAGTTGATTCAACTTTTTCTATACTGCTCGATGTTTTATCTTGTGAAGCCTGTACTGACATTAGCGCATTTTCGACGCCTTTTTGCAGCGACTCAATTTTAGTGCGAATTTCTCCGGTTGAGGCTGCGGTGCGGCTTGCAAGCGTTCTTACTTCATCCGCTACAACCGCAAAGCCACGACCTTGTTCCCCGGCGCGAGCTGCTTCAATGGCCGCGTTTAACGCTAATAAGTTGGTTTGCTCGGCGATATTTTGAATCACATCCAGTACCGCTCCAATGCCTTGGCTTTCAGTTTCTAGTTGCCCCATAGCCGTAATGGCTGCGTTCATATTCTCTTGCAACTGATAAATATCGGTTTGAGTATCATTAGCCACTGCCATGCTGGTATTAACTTGGTCTCGTGTTGTGCGCATTTGGCTGGCGGCTTGTTCTGCACTTGAGGCAACTTCTGTTATGGAAGCACTCAATTCGGTTGTCGCGGTAGCCGCTGCATTCACTTCTAGGTTTTGCTGGTTCACTTGTTCGGCTGCATTACTAGAAGCGTCGTTTAGTTGTTGAGAATTGCTGGCCAGGTTTTCAGCGCTATCTCTCATATTGGAAACGAAAATAGCGAGGCTCTCTAACATGGCGTTAAGCTCGGTACCTAGCGCAGAAAATTCATTATTACCCAGTGTCGGGAGGCGGATAGTGAGATCTTGTTGGCTGGTGATTTGGCTTACTTTAGCTGAAAAAGTTTCTATGGGGCGAACAACAATGCGGGTGAAATAGGCACCGATTATCCCCATTATAATAATCAATACGATGGCAATCATTATGGTGGTTGTGATGATTGAATTACGTAATTGCTCTAAGTGTGCAAAGGCTTCTTGCTGGTCAATTTCACTGAGTAAAGCCCAGGCTAAACCGAGGACTTGAATCGGGGTATAAGCAGAAATAACCGGTTCATTACGATAGTCATTCAAATATGTAATATCTGAATTGCCAGCAAGTGCCCCTTGGCTGCTCGCATTATCGACCTTTTGTAATCCAATAGCCGATCCTGTTGCTTCAATTTTAGCCAATGTTTTGCTGTCTAAGGAGCCACTCATAGCTTGTAAATAACCGGCTTTATCTTCTACTAAAAATCGGCTTTGACTGCGTAAAAGGCTATCACCACCGACTAAATAGGTCTCACCGGATTCGCCAAAGCCGGTATCTTTCCAGGATTGCTTATTGGTCATGATGCTGTTGATACCATCGATGGGCATTTGGTAAATTAAAATGCCAAAGCGTTCACCGTCTCGCATGATCGGAGAGGCTATAAACGAAGCCGCTGAATCATAGGAGGGCAAGTAAGGTGCAAAATCGATCAATACGGTATCGTCAACATTTTGCAGCAGCAAACCTTGCTTAAAGGCTTGGCCTAAGCCTGAGTCTTTATAAGGGCCGGTTAATAGTGAAGTCGCGAAGTCTAGCTCTTTAAATACGGAATATATGATATGGCCAGTATCAGGTTCAACAATGAATATGTCGTAAAAGCCATACGTCTGTAAATATTTACGTAAAGTGGGGTGGTATTCTTGGTGCAATAAATCATAGGCTGAATTATTGTTAGTTTTTATTAAGCTGTCTTTACTGCCTAGCGGGTTAGAATTTTTAGCAATATAGTCTTGTTGTAAGAACAAAGCATTATCACTGATACTGGATAATAATTGGCTGGTATTCGCGCTATTGCCATCGTTATTTTCTTTATAGACGCGATTAAAATCGTTGTCGTAATAGTTTTTTATTGACGAAATATCTATCTTACCACCCGTTTGCAGAGGGTAATCAAAGAAGGCTGCTTTCATGTAGTCAGCGGCATCGATGATCCAAGGGGCTGACGAAGCAACTTTGACCTGATTACCGATTAGGGTGAAATAATCTTCAATCTGGCTTTTCTTTAAATCACGAGCGGCAATAAGCTGTTGCTCGACCTGCTGTTTAATGGCAATTTCTGATTCTGTAATTGAGTTATTACCAATTAATGCCGAAGAAATTAAGATTGAAACGGCTGATATTGCAATGAATGCTATGATTAGCTGCTGCTTTACTTTTAAGTTCATGACAGGATTCCGTCTTATTTATTTATCGCTAGAATAATTCTAGACGAGAATCCTTAATAAAAAGGGGGGATTAATAGAAAGTTAGCGTCAGTGTTTAATATATAAGCACTTGTTCTGTTAGAATGATTTAATAAACCCAAATGATGTAAAAAAGTGAAGAAACATGACTGATACAAATACGACTGAAATAAACGAAGATGAAATCGTAGAACGCAACTTTGAAGAGCGTACGGAAGAAGATAAAGAAGCCTTCCTAACTCAAACTTGGTGTAATGCTTGCCAAGCTGCTGATTTAGGTATGGTTGAGCCAAAAGAATATGAGCTTAACGGTGCTATCATCGTTGAAGGTAAGTGCAAGAAGTGTGGCGAAGTGAGCTTGACTGAAGTGGCTGATGAAAGCACTGATGGCGAGTGGGAAGACGAGAAATAGAAATTATTTCAGTCTGATTATGTAAAAAAGCGCAGCTGCTAAGTTTTTAAACTAAGCAGGGCGCTTTTTTTATGCCTGAAATTTACAGTTGCCGAAGCGCTGACTTATCAGGTGATAGGCAGGGGAGCCTAGCTATCTCTAACAATATACTTAAAAATTTCGACCACCTGATCAGGGGTTTCACAGACCGCTTGCGCAGCGGCATCGACTTCTTTAAGTGGGTGAGTAATCTCTGGGCTGTGCATTACGATCAATGATTTATTCAATGCGGCGGCATAACCGGCATCAAATGCAGCATTCCACTGTTTGTACTTATCTCCAAAACGAACCACCACAATGTCGGCATCGTTGATCAATTTTCGGGTGCGCAAGGCATTAATCTTGGAAGCCTTATGATCTTTCCAAAACGGCTTGTCTTCAGCGCCCAGAATACTCTCACCGCAATCATCGCTAGCAGAGTGTGTGGTATTAGGACCGGATAATTCGATCTCTAATCCCGCCGTTTTAATACCTTTGGCAATCGTTGCGCGCCAGTCAGAATGAATCTCACCGGATAAATAGACTTTTAATTTCATTAGGCTTTCTCTTCTTCTTTTTTCCAACGGGTATAGAGCATCGTTGCAGTAAATAATACTAAGGTGAATACCGGCATCAAACGACCCCAAATATCAGAGCCAGAAGTAAACATTAGCAGTATCGCTAATACAAAATAGATCATGGTGACATACGATAACCAAGACGCTGTTTTATGGCTGCCACTGATCAGCCCAGGAATGAATATTAATAATGGCAGGCATTTAAATAGCCATAAAATAATCGGCGCGGCAATGCTCGTACCAGCGGTATGTTCGCCACCACTGGCCAACGTACTGGCCAGTAAAACAAGCATTAAACCGAGGTAGCTGGTTAACAGTACGATGCGGCTTATCAACAGTTTGTTCATTTCGTTAATCCTGAAATCAAGGCTAAGCCAAGAGTTGCAATACGTTTGCCTTGAGCTTGGCAGAGATTTAATTCGTGCTCAGAGAGTGCGCGTTCACCTTCACTGCCAGACCAATGAGAAGCGCCATACGGCGTTCCTCCTGCTGCTGTGTGAAGCAATGCCGACTCGGTATAGGGAATGCCACAGAAAACCATACCATGGTGAATTAATGGCAGCGCCATCGACATCAGTGTTGTTTCTTGGCCGCCATGTAAACTCGACGTTGCGGTAAAGACCCCGGCCGGTTTATTTACCAACTTGCCGGTAAGCCAAAGATTACTCGTGCTATCGATAAAGTACTTAAGGGGCGCAGCCATATTACCAAAGCGGGTCGGGCTACCCATGACTAAGCCTGAGCAATGTTTCAAGTCGTCTTCGCTGCAATAAACAGCGCCTGCGCTTGGGATACTGGCTTCTGTTGCTTCACAGTTGGCAGAGATAGCAGGCACGGTGCGAAGGCGTGCTTCGATGCCGGCGACTTTCTCTACACCTTGAGCAATGGCTTGAGCCATTTTAGCGGTCGTTCCACCCCGGCTATAATAAAGCACTAATACATAAGGGTTGGCGCTTGATTGAGTCATTATAAAATTTCCAATACTTGCTCGGGTGGACGACCCAGCTTAGCGTGATCGCCTTTAATGACGATGGGGCGCTCAATTAATTTAGGAAATTCAACCATCGCTTTTATTAACGCCGCATCGCTGAGTTCTTTATTGCTGAGCTGGTTTTCTTTGTAAGCCTCTTCGCCTTTACGCAATAGTTCGCGAGGGCTGATATCGAGCTTAGCGATCACCTCTTTCAATTCTTTCGCGCTTGGGCTGTCTTCTAGGTACAGGCGAATCGTAGGCTCGATGCCTTGTTCTTGCAAAAGCTGCAGCGTTTGACGAGATTTAGAACAACGCGGGTTGTGGTAGATGGTGACATCCATAATTGATTCGCTCATGCTAATGTTTAAAAGGGCTAATAGCAGCATTGTAGCGAAAAGATCGTTATCATTCACCGCAAACAGTGAAGCTGATTGAGAATTTAACCGAAGGACTCTTGCGTGAAAGCAATATTTCAGAAAATTTCCATTAAAATACAACAGCAAGCAGGCATTGCGCTAATGATTGCTGCGATCAAACGATTCAACTCGTTGGGTCATACTACCGATGCGGCGGCGTTAACCTATACCACCTTATTTGCTTTGGTTCCCTTATTAACGGTGACCTACTCCGTGTTGTCGATGATCCCTTCCTTACAGGAGAATCGCAGTGATATCGAACAGCTAATGTTAGGGAACCTGGTGCCTTCATCCGGTGACGCGTTAATGGGTTACCTGCATCAATTTTCCCAGCAAGCGCAGCAATTAACCGCTGTCGGTATTGTCTTATTAGCGTTAACGGCTTTCATGATGCTGCGCAGCATTGAAAATACCTTTAACCAGGTATGGCAGCTTAAACAGGGCAGAAAAGGGCTGTCGAGTTTTCTATTGTATTGGGCGATATTGAGTTTAGGCCCTTTAATGCTCAGTGCCGGTCTAGCCTTCAGTTCTTATATTGCATCGTTTAGCTTGTGGAAAGAAGATTGGGTGCCCACTTACGGCACCTTGGCTTTAGGGTTATTTATTCCCTACTTAAGCAGTTTTCTAGCGTTCACCTTAATTTATTGGGCGGTGCCTAACTGCAATGTGCCTTTAAAGCATGCGGCGATCGGTGGTGGCGTGGTTGCCTTGTTCTTTGAAATAGGCCAAGAGATTTTTGCCGAAGCGACGACCTTCTTTCCTTCTTACCAGCTTATCTATGGGGCCTTTGCCGCTGTTCCGCTGTTCTTATTGTGGCTTTATATTTCTTGGCTGGTTATTTTGCTGGGTGCAGAAATAGTGTATCTGCTAGGGGCAGGACGCTTGAATGAAGAGGATGAGTCGGCCAGTGTCGATGATGCCTTAGGTTTACGTTTATTATCCCTATTGCATGTTCAGCAAGGTAAAGGCGAGGGTGTGTATCTATCTGAGTTAAAGCAGTCTTTGGCCAGTAATAATGCAACAAGCATGGGTTATGGCAGCTTGCGAAAAACCTTAATTTATTTAGAAGAACTAAAATTAATTATTAAGAAAGAAGACGAGCAATATTTTTTAATTCGAGATTTGAGTCAATATTTTTTATACGACTATTTACAACATGTAGCGCCGAAGAAATGGTTTGAATTGATCAATACCGATTTATCGTTAGCGACGTTGGATTTATTCGAATTGGAACAAGTGCTAGTGCGTCAGCAAGGTGATTTGAAAAAGAATACATCGACAGCGCTGCAATTTTATTTAGCAGCGCCAACTCGAGTTAAAGACGTTAAAGGCGCTGTCACTCGGAGGCCGAAAAATGATTAGCCAAATTAAATGTATATTGCTGATGAGCTGTTTGTTTCTGGTCGCGTGTAAACCGTTATTAGAACACGAATTCATTGCAGGAATGGTGGGTCAAGGAACAGAGTTAGTCGAAGGTGATTATGCGCCTAAAGATCATTGGTCAGGACAGTGGCGGATAATAAATGTTTGGGCTGAATGGTGTAAACCTTGCTGGCAAGAAATGCCGGAACTCAATCAGTTTTTTGCCTTACAGGGTGATAACGATGTTAAATTACTGGGCTTTAATTTTGATGAACTAGAGCAAGGCGAATTACTGTTATTAAAAGAAAAAATGTCGATTCAATTCCCCGTTTTGACGCAGTGGCCCAGTGAGTGGGAAAAGCCTGAAATTAAAGGCTTACCTGCGTCTATTATTTTATCGCCCGATGATGAAATAATAGATATTTTATGGGGCCCACAGAATCTAACCAGTCTACGCGACGGGGTTGAGAATGCGAAAAAAGCTATAATGGATAATGATGAAGGATAGAAATGTGCCAACTGTTTGAGAATCCTATCGCCAATCTTGCTTTAAAACCTAATGATTTAAGCCGCGCGATAATATGAGAAAACAGCCTTAAAACACATAAGTTTTCGCTAAAGTTTTTTGAATTATGGCTTAAACTAATAACACTCCAGTCTTGCAGCATTGGCATCTATTTTTATATGAGGGCATTTCATGATTAATTTATTCGATGCGTTTGCTGAATTTGTTGCTATACATCCTAGGTTATCTGAGGCAGAAAAACGTAACATCTCAAGCTGCCTTAGAGATTTATTGGATGCCGATCCAGAAAAGGAAATCATGCGTCGTGCCTTGGAGCATTATGCCAATGAATTCAACTGGCTTTATGTGGTTGAATCACCTGACGGTGAAGCTGTGTATGGTATGGAAGCGATGGAGGCAACGAACCTTGCGAGCAATGCATTGAACTCAAGCCAAGTTGCTTTAGAGTCTTGCTTGATGTCTATGTATGAAAGTCATGAAAAGGTAAATATTGTAGCGGATGTGTCGTTGCTGATGGAGAACAGAGTTGCCTAGTGTTCTTGAAATTATTGATGGTCGACGAACCAATATTTTTGCCAAAAATCCATTACTTTTTCCGGATATTTAGTGCGTCCTAAACTACCGTTATAACGGGCTAGCGCTCGAATCCAATCACCTTTTTCGCGTTTTAAATAATGTTTTAAAATGGTACAGCCATAGCGCAAATTGGTTGCTGAATTTATTAAGTTATCGTCACCACGGCCCAGCTCTTTTTTCCAAAAAGGCATGACTTGCATTAAACCCTGTGCGCCGACATAAGAAACCGCGTAAGGATTAAAGGCACTTTCAACATGTATAACAGAGATGACTAATTCTGGCGAAATATCAGCGCGAGTCGCTTCTTGGTGAACCATGCGTAATAGTTTCAAGCGCTTTTCAGGACTCTTAATAAAACGCTTTAACCTTGCGGACATATCAACCAACCAAACTTCAGCCTCAAATTTATCATCAAAACTATCGGCATCAGCGACGGCATTGGCCAGGGCTTGTTTTAATATTTGGTCTACTTTATTAGCAGGTGCTGTGCTGTTTGCGTAAGTTGTCGGAGCAAAGAACGCGACCGAAGATAAAACCAGTATCAATAGAGTTAAAAGTTTTATCTTGTGCAGTCGCTTTATCATCATTTATGCCTGAATCGCATTGTTTAAGAACTCAACGATGTCACCAACAGCAATCTCTTGCTTATCAGCTTCACGGCGATTCTTATATTCAATCGTGCCCGCTTCTAAACCACGGTCACTGATAACGATACGATGAGGCAAGCCCATCAATTCCATGTCGGCAAATTTAACACCTGGGCTGGTTTTCTTGTCGCGGTCGTCAAAGAACACATCGATGCCTAAACCGGTCAGTTCAGCATATAAGGCTTCTGACTTCTCACGGACAGCTTCAGACTTGTGCGCTCCCATCGGTACAATACCCAAAGTGAACGGGGCAATCGCATCTGGCCAGATGATGCCATTATCATCGTTATTTTGTTCGATCGCAGCGGCAACAACACGGCTGATACCGATACCGTAGCAACCCATGGTCAGCGTGCGATCTTTACCGTTTTGGTCCAATACAGACGCTTTCAGCGCGGCAGAATACTTGGTGCCTAGCTGGAAGATATGGCCGACTTCAATACCACGCTTGATATCGATGTTACCTTGGCCACAAGGGCTTGGGTCGCCCGCAATAACATTACGTAGGTCGGCTACTTCTGAAATCGCTGCGTCACGTTCCCAGTTGGCACCGGTTGAATGCTGACCATCTTGGTTTGCACCACAAACGAAATCAGCACAATGAGCGGCCGAGCGATCAACGATAACGGCGATGCCTTTGTCTGCTAAACCAATAGGGCCAAGAGAGCCTGTGCCTGCACCGATAATATCGCGAATCTGAGCTTCGCTGGCGAAGGCCAATGGCTCAGCAACTTGGGCCAATTTCTCGGCTTTAATTTCATTCAACTCGTGATCACCACGAAGAACAAGCGCGACTAGTGGCGCAGCTTCTTCTGCTTTAATCTGCTTTTCGGTCTGAGCGCCTAAAACGATTAAGGTTTTAATCACGGTTTTGGCATCAACGTTTAATAACGTGCAGACATCTTCGATGCTATGAGTCTCTGGGGTATCGATGTTCGCTAATGTTGCGGTAGGCGCAGGGCGAGCGCCAGTCGGCGCCAATGCTTCGGCCATTTCTACGTTAGCGGCAAAATCAGAGCTATCAGAGAACGCGATATCGTCTTCGCCAGATTCGGCTAATACGTGGAATTCGTGAGACTTAGCGCCGCCAATAGAACCTGAATCGGCATCGACAGGGCGGAAATCCAAACCAAAGCGATTGAAAATGTTGGTATAGGCGGTATGCATCTTATCGTAGGTCGCATCCAAGCAGTCTTGGTCGGCGTGGAAAGAGTAAGCATCTTTCATGATAAATTCACGAGAGCGCATCACACCAAAGCGAGGACGAGTCTCATCGCGGAATTTAGTCTGCACCTGATAGAAGGTGATCGGTAGCTGCTTGTAGCTAGACAGCTCATTGCGCGCTAGGTCCGTGATGACTTCTTCATGGGTCGGTCCAACGCAGAAATCACGGCCGTGGCGGTCTTTCATACGTAACAATTCACCACCGTACTGGAACCAGCGACCGGTTTCTTGCCATAGCTCGGCAGGCTGCACCGCAGGCATTAAGACTTCAAGCGCATTGGCTCTATTCATCTCTTCTCGAACAATTCCTTCAACCTTGCGCAAAGTACGTAAACCTAGTGGCAACCAAGTGTATAAACCTGAGGCCAGTTTACGAATCATGCCTGCACGAAGCATCAGCTGGTGGCTGACAACAACGGCATCCGTAGGGGTTTCTTTTACGGTGGCGATTAGGAATTGGGTAGCGCGCATAATTGGGACTCTTGGTAGGTATATCTGATGGCCGAATTCTAAAGCTTTTCAGCGCTTGCGCCAATGACTATTGAGGGCAAGGTTTGATTATTATAGGTAATTCGTATCATTGCAGGCGATAAAGAACGATTACTGTATAAATCGCGTCAAAGGAAGCATTTAAGCGGTCGACGAGCTATCATATTCGCATCTTTATTCGTTCAGGTTTTAATCATCATTTCTATGCAGTCATTATCGTCTATTTCAGCCCAAAATTGTCAATCGCTAGAACCTGTTCTTCGAGTTCAGATCTCGAAGAACTTAACTGAGTTTCCTCGACACGTATTTGAGCAGGCAGAAAGCCTAGAGATACTGGATTTATCCAATAATCAATTAACAGACTTGCCGGATGATCTCGATCGCTTGCTTAATATGCGAATTCTGTTTCTATCCAATAATTTGTTTACGGCCATTCCTGAGGTGCTCGCGCGCTGCCCTAAACTTGAAATGATCAGTTTCAAGTCTAATCAGCTGGTCCAAGTTGCTGAGAATGTCTTACCGCTTGCTACTCGTTGGTTGATTTTAACCGATAACAAAATTGCTCAGTTACCAGACTCTATGGGCAAGTTGCATCGCTTACAGAAATTAGCCTTAGCCGGCAACCGTTTAACGGACCTGCCCGCGAGCATGTCTGCCTGTAAAAATTTGGAGCTTGCGCGTTTATCGGCGAATGATTTGACTGAAATGCCTGACTGGCTATTTCAATTGCCAAAATTAGCTTGGTTAGCATTTTCCGGAAACGACTTTAATCGATTCACTGACAATAAATCAGCTGAAATTGATTTGTCGGTCGCTGACAAAAAACCGGCTTCTGTTGAGGCCGTTGCACTAGACGATATTATAATTGGAGAGTTAATTGGTGAAGGGGCTTCGGGCTTTATTCACCGCGCTCAATGGAAAAAACAGCCTGAAGCTCTGTTAAATACAGATCTAGATATTGCGGTGAAAATATTCAAGGGCAGTATTACCAGTGATGGTTATCCTCAAGATGAATTGGATTGTTGTTTAACGGCAGGCGAACATGAAAATTTGATTAAGGTATTAGCCCAGCTTGATCAGTCTGACAAAGATGAAAAACTGGGTCTGGTAATGGAACTTATCTCAACAGAATATTTTAATTTGGGTTTACCGCCGTCATTAAAAACCTGCACTCGAGATACTTTTCATGAGGAAACGCGTTTTAGTATTAAGCAAGTCGGTAAAATTGTTTTAGCCATTACAGGCACGTTGAAGCACTTGCATGAAAAAGGCATAAGTCATGGCGATGTGTATGCGCATAATACGATGATTAACGATCAGGCGAGTACCTTGCTAGGAGACTTTGGTGCGGCAACGAATTTAGCCTCGTTACCGTTAATGCAACGTGATGCTATGGCAAAGATCGAAGTACGGGCACTCGGCTGTTTATTAGAGGATGTATTAACTCAAGTCGACATCGAGGCAGCGGATATTCATCAGCAGCATAACCTCAAACAAATATCTGAACTGGCAGTTAATTGTATGCAGCCTGACTTGAATAAAAGACCTAGTTTTATTGAGTTACAGCAGAGCTTAGAATTATTAATCAGCGACAGCGAGGGTGCTTTACGAGAGAGCTTCACTGTATGAAGCAAGCCATTGCGGGTTATCATAAAGATGAGGAGGATCATTGGGTGGCTGAACTTGCGTGTGCTCACTTTCAGCATGTCCGCCATGATCCACCCTGGGTAAATAGGCTCTGGGTGACCACCGAAGAAGGCCGCCATTCTATGTTAGGTTTCGAGCTCGAATGTAAAAAATGTGATTTAGGATTAGCAGCAGATCGTTGTTAGTGTTTACTTTTTATAGGGGCGGTATCGGTTTTATTCTTAATTTCTGTATCAGACATTTTCTTCCAATTATGAAACCAGCGGATTAATTCATTCTTAGGCTTGGGTTTAGATATTAGATAGCCTTGAAGCAGCATTCTAGTATTTAAACTTTTTAGATATTGATATTCTTCATGTGACTCAATACCTTCAGCGACCAGCTCGTAACTGTATTTTTTAGTAATATCTACCAAGGTATTAACGATCACTTGTGAAAAGTGATCTTGATGGATGTCAGTAATAAAGCTGCGATCAATTTTAATCTCACTAAAGGGCAAGTTCCTTAGTTGGGTCACATTGGTAAATCCGGTACCAAAATCATCCAACGATACACCATACTCCTTCATGCGTAAGCGATTTAATGTCTCTAGCTGATTAGACGACTGTAGTGCCCATTCTTCAGTGACCTCGACAACAACTTGTTTAGGGCTAATATCATGTTGGCTGAACAATGCATCAAGTTTCTCTGGTGTTTCTAAATCGTCTAATTGCAGTGGTGAAAGATTAAAGGCTAGGGTCAGTGAATTGCCAAAACATGCTCGCATTTCTTTGTAGTCTGTAATCGATTTGGCGAGTAGTTGGAAGGTAACTTCATCGATTAAATTATTATCTTCAGCGCACTTAATAAAGCGCACGGGAAGGATGCTATCACCGTGTCCAGGGTTATCAATTCGGGCTAATACCTCAATGCTGTGAACTTGGTTTGTATGACTATCAATTTTAGGTTGGTAATACGGGATGATACGTTGTTCGCTAATAGCCAATTCAAGTTCTGTTTTACTCAGGGGGATTTGGGGTGTGCCCATATGTTCATTAAAATAATGGAACTTAGTGATAATACGCTGTAATTCATTGGCACTTATGGGTTTAACAATATTACCGATTAAATGGACTTTGTTTTGGCGGGCAATCTCGGATGCAAGGTTGATTACTCTAATTTCCATGCCCGAAATGATGACGATACTGCCTTTGAAATCTTGATTACCTAAATGCCGTATGAGTTCCATACCATCCATCTCTGGCATATTTAAATCAACAAAAAGAAGTTGATAATAATTTGGGCGGCCATTGATCATGGCTAGCGCTTCGACGCCCGTACCGCAATGGGCAATATTGCTGACGCCAAGCTGATTTAAAATAGCATCCAGGACAACTCGGATGGACTTTGAGTCATCCACAATGATCGTATTAATGCCCTGTTTATTCATGCTGATACCTAGTGTAAAGAAGATCATGCAGTAGTGATCTATTGAGCATAGATGCAAACAATAGACTTATCTAATGTATGGTTATAGCGGGATGTTATGAGCTTCCTCCTAATATATGAAAAAGGAGTTAAGCCAGCGTATTTGCGCCACGATAGGGCATAAGGGGCAATTTAAGGAAGGTTCCGTACGAAATTGAGCTGACTTGTTGAGTCTCAATACGAAGTTTTAATATTGAAACGGATCGACATCGGCTTATACTGAGTTATTCATAGGCAGAGGAATAATTATGAGGAATGAATATGAGTAATAAGAGCTCAATAGAGACTGGCCGTGGGCAGGTGAAGCACAATCATCTTGCCGCATTGGTGACATCGAAAGTCTATCGTCAGCAAATAGTGAAAGCGAAGAAAGGAAAGGGGGCTTATATCCGCAAAGATAAGAGGAACGAAAAACCAGATTATAAAAAAGGGCAAGAGCCCTATTTAATAGCGGTTTAATTTGCACTGCTGCAAGCTAAGTCATTATCAAATAGGGCTTTTAACGTTAGCTAAAGCGATTCACTGGCCGTTATTCAACCGTTGATAAAAATTGCTGATAGACCTCAGCGCTCTCATTCGGGATTTCGACCATCGGTAAATGACCCACACCTTCAAAAATATGCATCCTCGCATTAGGGATTATTTCTTTAAACGCAGTGGCGGCCGAAACATCTAATACACGATCTTCTTTACCCCACATAATGAGCGTCGGCAGCTGATGTTCAGCGATGGTTGCTTGTATCGACTGATGAAAATTGTTTTCGATCAAGCGTTGTTTCGTCGTGAGCATATCACTGAATATTTTTGTATTGATCTCGGCTCGAGCAAGGGTTTGGCGATAAAGTGCTGGGCGTAGAGGCCAAGGCAGAAACGGTGGCTGGCTCATGGTGAAATTCATGCGATACTCAAAACTTTCTTCATCCGTTGCAATCAGAGGGTTACTGCCTTTTTGCAACGCCTTATAAAATTCACTGACCTGTGCACCTTCAATACCCGCTGCGTCAATTAAGGTTAAGCTTTTAACCTTTTTGGGGTGATTTAAGCTATAAATTGCACTAATGGCTCCGCCCATAGAGTTGCCTGCAATATGAAACTGATTGATTCCTAAGCCTGTTACCAATGCATCTAGACGCTCTGCTTGCTTGATTAGGCCATAATCTGTCGTCAGTAATTTTTCTGAATCTCCATGTCCTGCTAAATCAACCGCGATGACATGATATTTTTCATCTAAGGCTTTGGTGAAGCGAATCCAATTATCTTTATTAGCCGAAAAACCATGCACGAGAATAATGCTCTCGGCATTGGCTATATTTGCACTCTGGCGTTCCATATAGGTAAGGTTTACATCGCCAGCCGGTGCTGTTTTAACCTCTAGGCCGACGCTATCTCGTGCGAGGGAGATAACTTCAGTAAATAAACTATCTTGTTGGCTAGCGGTACAGCCCCCAAATAATAGGCTGGTGAAAATGAGAGCACTCGTGCCCAGCTTCTTGCAAGTAGATCGTTGATTACGCTTGAGTCTATTGTTCATTATTATTATTCGCATCTATAAGTCTAATTTTAGTTCAGCCTGACTGAGTATTTTGGCGAGTTCCGCTACCACTGTAATAGCGGCGATAAGCGAAACTTCCTGAATCAGGTGATTCTTTTGATAGACCAAGAGCATGCCACTACTAATTTCTATGTGAAGGTGCGGATGCGCCAAAAGCCAGTTCATTAATGACGTTTCATTCTCTGTGTCAGCCGCGACCTCGTGCAAAAAGCGATAAGCCTGTGCGGGTTCATTCGCGTAAATATCAATTTTTGCTGCGCCGACCGTCTGTTCATTGTTTTGTTCGCAGTACAAAGAGTCGAATACTTTGGGTATTTGGTGAGTCGCTAGAGGGGTTAATTTTTGCATTCGATATTGGTTCTTTATCGCCTGCTGTTTACTCACATCAGTAAAGGCATCGCTCTCTTGATTATGCCTATCGATACAGAAATGTAGATTATTAAACTGTGGGGGCAGCTTGAGATTGAATAAAATCATGCTGCTATTGTGAATGCCAGTAGGCTCAATCGCCCGGCAATCAAAGGTATTGAAACCTAGATTGTCGTGCGTGCCATCGGCCTGAATGACGTGTCGGAATATGGCATTCTGGCTGTAGTTTAAAATGCCAAAATTTGCCTGTTTGATGGCGTCGCTAAAATCGATGAACTCTTGATATTGCCAATTATTATTTTGGGCAATTTGGCGGATTTTCCCACTGCGAGTGTTTTTGCTTAGCATAATCAATAACACCGCAGTGAGAGTGATAATACTAAGGATGATAAAGGTTAATATCAGCTGCA
The DNA here is from genome assembly GCA_036960605.1 of Oleispira sp. GTDB lineage: Bacteria > Pseudomonadota > Gammaproteobacteria > Pseudomonadales > Oceanobacteraceae > Oleispira. The sequence goes on from JBALXI010000025.1 coordinate 27,456, forward strand.
ATTGTGGCCTCTTAACATGTACTATGAGAATTAATAATATTGTCTGTTGAAGAGTCTACCATGCCTAAAAAGCCGGTCAGTAAAAAAACTAAATCAGCAGCGCCTGCTCAGGAAAAAGACGCTGCGGTATTAGCCGAAGAAGTGCTCAGTCATGATGGTAAGCATCGCATTGGTATTATGACATTGAACTCGGCGAAAACGATGAATGCGGTTGATCTTGATATGGTCAACCTCATTGATGACATTTTAGCGCGCTGGCAAGCGGATGATGGCATTGTCGCGATGGTGATGTGTGGGGCTGGCGATAAGGCTTTTTGTGCGGGTGGCGATATTCGTCAGCTATATGACAGTATGCAAGCGGAGGGTGATGAGCATCTAAAATATGCTGATGCTTTTTTTACCGGTGAGTACAGTAAAAACTATCGAGTTCACCGTTTTGGTAAACCTCTAATCGCTTGGGGCCATGGTTTTGTAATGGGGGGCGGATTAGGTTTATTTATTGGTGCTAGCCACAAAGTCGGAACCGAAACCTTAAAGTTGGCTTGGCCTGAAATTCGAATCGGTTTATTTCCGGATGTGGCGGGCAGTTATTATTTAAGCCGTTTACCTTTCCCTTTAGGTCACTGGATGGCACTCACGGGTAGTCAGATGAACGCCGTTGATTGCAAGCAGGCAGGCTTAGTCGATTATTGCGTAGCTAATGGTGAATTGAAAAACTTAATTGAACAGTTACGTCATCAGTCTTGGCAAGAAAATAAGGCTATGAATAATCAATATGTACGAGAACTGTTAACCGCTTTTGAGCAGCAAAGCGAAGCACATCCAGAAGCAGTATTTCCAGAATCTAAGCTGGTGGATAATCAAAAAGATATTGAGCAACTATTTGGAGCAATGTCAGAAGAACACTTTATATCGCTAGCGGATAACAAATTTGCTTTGGAAGACATAGCGGCAAAAATCAACGCGGTAGACAGTGATAATACTTGGTTTAATCAAGGGCGTGATAACTTTAATGCGGGTTGTCCAGCGACCGCGCATATTATTATGCGCCAGTTACAGTTAGGCCCAAATATGACGTTGAAAGAAGTCGTGCAGTGGGAGTTAATTCTGGCCTTGCAGTCTGTTCGCCATCCTGATTTTGCTGAAGGTATTCGCGCGATGGTGGTCGATAAAGACTTTCAACCTAAATGGCAGCACGGTTCAGTGAGTAATGTACCGAGTGAATGGGTTGAGGAAATGCTGACGCCGCTTTGGCCTGCGACAGAGCACCCTTTTGAGGCGCTGTAATAGGATCTTGTCGACTAGTTATCCTGGGGCGGTCTTTGAATTTCTAACATTCAAAGATGTCATGAGCGAGTTCGATTTGCGGCGCAAGTAAATTGAACTCTTCATCGACCGTATTGCTATGCCAGCCTAGTCGTTGAATCGAAACGACATCACTCCAAGGTAAGTGCTGATCTTCAGAGCAGACTCGGTTGTTGGCAATGTTCACTAGGTCGCATAAATCAATACTGCTCATGTGACGGCTTTGATTTAGGTAGTTTTGAGGAATGTCGGCAATCGAGCGTGGAAATTGCCAGTGGCTTAAAATATTCTCACCGAGCATCGGATGAATTTCTTCGATGGTCTTATTTAATTCCCCTAAGGAGTAGCAGTCTTCTTTATCGGCCATAGAGATAACAGGCAGTGCGCCTATCTTATGCAATAGACCCGCTAAAAAAGCTTCTTCAGGGACCAGCTTCGCTTTATCCGCCAATACGTAGCAGTGGCAAGCAACATTCAAACTGTGTTGCCAAATCTCTCTCATCTTCACTTCTGAAGAAGGGTTTTTACTGTTGAAGAGCTGTTTGGTCGACAAGCTTATGGCGACTCGGGCGCAGTAATTTAAACCGAGTAAACTAATCGCCTTGCTTAAGTCAGCGACTTTCACTTCTCGTCGTACTAAAGGGCTGTTGGCGATGCGTAAAAGCTGAGCCGTCGTAGCCGGGTCATGTTCAATAATACGAGCTAGCGCGAAAGTATCGAGATTAGGATCATTTTCACATTTACGAATACGTAATGCGATTTCTGGCAATGTAGGTAAGTTCAAGCTGCCACTTTCAACGGCGCGCATGATTTCGGCTGCAAGGGACTTCATTCTTCATTAACCTCCCAGAGCGCCTTGGGTTTCAGTCACTTCTTCGCTAATGCCTTCCATCTCACTAATCAGGGTGGTTGGATCAAGCCCTAAGCGATCAAAAGAGGAAATTTCTGTCCAGTCGAGTTTGGTATAAGGGTGGTCAGTTCCTGCATAGCTTTGCAGAGTTGCGACTTGCACAATATCGGCGTAATCGACTTTATCGACCTTGCGATCAAATTGCAGGTAGTTTTTTGAAACGCAGACCAAGTCTGCAGGAAAATCCCACATTTTTAAAATGTAACTGCCAAGTGAGGGGTGCAATACGGTCAGTACTTTCCCTAAGGCAAAGGAATCATTTAATAAGGAATCGTTATTTTCAGCAAAGGCTAAAATCGGCAGTTTGCCAATTTGGTGAGTTAAGCCTGCGAGCAGCGCTTGATCAGGCTGTAAATTGGTAAAATGGCGTGCTAATACTTGGCTGCTAGCAGCAATTTCAACACTTTTTGACCAACAAGCGCGCATGCGCTTATCGACGATATCGCTGGTCGCTTGAAACATTTGCTCCATCGCAAGCCCCATCGCCAGATTACTGGTTAGGTCTATGCCAAGGCGAGATACTGCCGTATTAAGGTCAGATACGGGAATGCTGGCACGGATCAGTGGGCTATTGGCAACTTTAATCATACGCGCGCTGAGTGCAGCATCTCGACCTAGGATAGTCGTTAGGTCTGAAATGCTGGAGGTTACATCTTCTGCGATATCGCGAACCTGCAGCGCAATCTCCGGTAAGGTAGGAAGCACGAGCGTATCATTTTCTAAAGCCTGAATAATGTCTTGTTTTACTTGCTGAACGAGTGGAATAGCCATCGTAATGTATGAACCTTTTATGCATCCTTTTCAATAGTATAGGGCAGGTTCTGCAAGGTGAGAGGAAAATCCAAAGATTCAGTTAAATACAAGGTCTGAAGTGGTTTTTCGCCGTGGGTAACGACTAATAAATCAAGGGTGCCTTGTGTCTTTGGGTGGCTACGAAGGATTAAAACTTCAGCCTGGTTCTTGCCATTTTCATCAAACAGTTGCTTGGCTAATAGCGACTCGTCCGTTACGGTTTCTGTGGCAAGTCCTTGGTAGTGATAAAGCGCCTTCTTGGCTTTGCCTAAATACTGCAAGCGCGCAATGATTTCTTGGCCGGTATAGCAGCCTTTGCTAAAACTAATGCCGTCGATAAGGTGCCAGTTAATATGCTGAGGAATCCACTGCTCTATTTGAGCACCTTCCACGTAATAGATGCCATCGTTGATATCGGCGAGGCGCCAATCAAGCGCAGGGCTTAGCGAATATTCTTGTGAGCTATTATCGCTTACGATAATAAAACTACGATTAGCGGTTAGCGTTAACTGATGTTGGTCTGCGCTATGAATGGCTGTTCCTGATTCTGCCGTGCTAGCCTCTGCGGTATGCCATTGCCCAAGAATTAAATGGCTTTGCTGGCAATTCTCTATACTGGCCTTAAAGAAAACTTTATATTTCTGTAAGTACTTTTCTAGAATATCAGCACTGGTCGTGGGTAGAACGAGCCAATAGTTATCGCCGTCGAAGCTAATGTTGAAGTTGGCAACGATACGTCCTTTAGCCGTACAGCAAGCGCCATAGTGGACAGTGCTGGTGGTTATATCTGTGATGTTGCAAGTGAGCTGTCCTTGCAGAAAGCGTTCAGCATCTGGGCCACTGATTTTGAGAGCTGAAAACTGATTTAGCCAGCAGGTTTTCAGATCGCTTGCCGCAGCAGCGTCTGCCTTTGGCTGAGGTGTATAATCTCCCCAGTTGTCGAGTTGACCAGTGTGTTCAAGTGCAGAGCGTGAAACCATGAGTGTTGTCCTAGTATTGCGATAATACGGCTAAATAATTGCTTTGGCGCAAGCATTTGCATTTTACGCGATAAATCACTCCTGTGTCCTGTGTCTTGTGCTTGGGCTTATGTATAATGCCTCCATTCAATATTGGGAGAGTCGGTGTGAGTGAAAATATCGAGTATAAGCGTGTAATGTGGCATTGCCGTCGAGGCATGCTAGAACTTGACGTATTGTTATTACCTTTTTGCCGTGAAATGTTTTTAACGTTAAGCACTGACGATCAGGCTAAGTTTGTTGATTTAATCGAGTGTGAAGATCCTGATTTATTTGGTTGGTTTATGCAGCATACTGTGGCCGAAAATCCTAATCATGCGTATATGGTCGAGATGATTTTAAAAGCCGGTAAAATTAAAATTTAGTATCAAAAGTTTTATTAATTAACGCTTTAAAGCAGGACTCTCATGGATGAGAACCGCCCCCTCGATATTTTTCTACAGCCGTCCAAACGGTTGATCATTCTTAGTGTGTTCTTTGCTTTAAGCTGTTCATTGCTCTTGTTCAGTATTCCTCTTGAATATGTTTATAAATTGCTACTATTCACAGTGATGTCGATTGGTATTCTGATGGAGCTGCGCACGAAGGTATTTCTTACCAGTCCTAGTAGCATTATACGTCTGGGGTGTGATGGTGGCATTGCTGATAATGAAGGTAATGTCAGTGAAATATGCTGGTGGTACCAGCGCCGATCTGGGGGCGATAAAATATACGCTGAATTATCTTCGAATAGCCGTGTATGGGCTGATTGGGTAGCGATGGATTTTAGTCGCTGGCCTTGGCAGCTGGGTCAGGCGGTATTGATCGCCCGCGATAGCGTTGAAGAGCCAAAAGACTTTCAACGCTTGAAGCGAATGTTGCGAAGTTGATAAATGTTGCGCAGTTAATAAAGGTGAATAGGTTGAGTAAATAGGATGAGCTTAAAGCTCACCCAGTTCTTTCAGATACTTAGGCGTTAACACAGTATCAAATGCACGCGGCAGTGCTTCTGGATAATCCAACGAGTAGTGCAAGCCACGGCTTTCTTTGCGTAATAGCGCAGAGCGAATGATGACATCGGCAACATCGACCAAGTTACGCAGCTCCAATAAGTCATTGCTCACTCGATAATTTCCGTAAAATTCTTGAATCTCTTCACGTAATAACGTCACCCTGTGCTTGGCGCGGACCAAGCGCTTAGTCGTGCGTACGATGCCGACGTAATCCCACATGAAGCGACGTAGTTCGTCCCAGTTATGGGCGATGACGACGGCTTCATCAGAGTCGGTTACTTGCGAGTCATCCCAATCAGGAATATCCGGTAGCTTCGCACCGGGGGTGACTGAATTAGCAATTTCAATGGCCGCTTGGCGGGCAAATACTAAGCACTCTAATAATGAGTTACTGGCTAGGCGGTTAGCCCCGTGTAAACCGGTATGAGCGGTTTCACCAATGGCATATAAGCCTGGGATATCGGTCCGGCCGAACATGTCTGTTACCACGCCACCGCAGGTATAATGCGCAGCAGGAACGACGGGAATAGGATTCTTAGTAATGTCGATGCCAAGCTCTAGGCAGCGCTCATAAATATTTGGAAAATGCGCGATGATGAAGTCTTTGTCTTTATGGCTGATGTCTAGATATAAACAGTCAGCGCCTAAGCGTTTCATCTCATGATCGATAGCGCGAGCAACGATATCGCGCGGTGCTAATTCACCGCGTTCATCAAACTTGTGCATAAAGCGTTTGCCATTAGGCAATAACAAATGACCGCCTTCACCGCGCACCGCTTCAGTAATCAAAAAGGATTTTGCTTGCGGGTGATATAAACAGGTCGGATGGAATTGATTGAATTCCATATTGGCAACACGACAGCCCGCACGCCATGCCATGGCGATGCCATCACCAGACGCGCCATCGGGATTACTGGTATATAGGTACGCCTTACTGGCGCCGCCTGTCGCTAATACGACGGAACTCGCGGTAATGACCTCAACTTCGCCAGTGGCTTTGTTTAAAAAGTAAGCACCAAAGCAACCTTGTTCTTTTTGACCGAGTTTTTCACCCGTAATAAGATCAACCGCAATGTAATCGGTTAATAAATGCAGGTTTTTCTTAGCTTTGGCGGCTTTTAGTAAGGTATTCGAGATTGCGACGCCCGTGGCATCAGCGGCATGAATAATACGGCGAACACTGTGGCCACCTTCGCGGGTAAGGTGGAAGTCCTCGCCATTTTCTCCTTCGTCGAAAGGGACGCCAAGGTCAATCAACCACTGAATAGCCGCGGTGCTATGGGCAATAGTATGACGAACGCTAGGTTCGTGGCATAGGCCTGCGCCGGCAATGAGTGTATCGCTGACATGAGCTTCAATGCTGTCTTCTTGGTCAAGAACGGCGGCGACGCCGCCTTGTGCCCAACGAGTAGAGCCAGCATCTAGGCTGTCTTTGCTAACAATAGCTGCGGTTAGGTGGTCCGGCAGGGATAAGCCCAGTGTCAGGCCAGCAGCGCCGCTGCCGATGATTAAAACATCAAATGTATGCTTACGACTCATTATGATTGTTCATCTAAGATTACTTATGTGATTGTTCATTACATGATTATTCGCACTATAATGTAATGTGCCGTTAAATGGCAGTGATTATCTATTTTAGCGTTGAGCTAAGACAAGGTCGGTTTAAATATTATTTAAAATATCAATCTGTCATTAATTAACGTGGAACTTTTATTCGTCTCAATACTCTATTTATCCATTAGGCCATATTCTGGTATGCATGATTTTGGTAACCAAAACTATGAGCCAGTCTTTGAGTCAGCCTTATTTAGGTGCCAAGGGGATGAGTTATGAGCAACGTAGCATTCGCGCTGCAGCAACCAACAATAATGGATCACCGAATGAGTGACAACCAACAAACTGATCAGCAACTGGTTAGTCGAGTTCAGAAAGGGGATCGACGGGCATTTGATTTATTGGTGATTAAATATCAGCCAAAAATCCTCTCGTTAATAGGGCGTTTTGTATTTGATACGTCTGAATGCCAAGACGTATCGCAAGAAGCATTTATTAAAGCATACCGAGCCCTGCCGAATTTTCGCGGAGATAGCCAGTTTTATACCTGGTTGTATCGAATCGCAGTGAATACGGCAAAAAACTATTTAGTCAGTCGTGGGCGTAAAACACCGACTCAGGGAATTGATCCGGAAGATGCAGAGCATTTTTCTGAAGACGCGTCATTTCGTGATAACGCGACCCCAGAGCGAATTTTACAGCGTGACCGTTTGAAAGAAGTGGTCTTTGCGGCAATCGCTGATTTACCCGAAGAATTACGCATCGCGGTGTCATTAAGAGAGCTCGATGGCATGAGTTATGACGAAATTGCAGAGGTGATGGACTGCCCCATCGGAACCGTGCGCTCACGAATTTTTCGTGCTCGAGAAGCGATTGAAAAGAAAATGCAACCTTATCTAGAAGCCAGTGCCTAACTCATTAGTAGCGCCTAGTTTAGCCGTGGCTAGCAAGTAGAGATTGACGATCAATCGCTATTGAAGAAATTGGAGAATGTAAATGAATGATAGAAATAAAGAGTCGTTATCGGCATTGATGGATGGCGAAGCGGACGAGTTAGAAATTCGACGTGTGCTTAATCAGCTAGATAAAGATGATGAATTAAGTGACAGCTGGAAAAACTATCACCTAATGGGTTCGCTAATGCGAGATGAGGGTTTTGATAGTATTGATCTGACTCAGGGTATTAATAGCGTTTTAGATGGCGAGCTGGTGCCCAGTGGTACTGTCGATGCGAGTGCGTTGAAATCTCTTGAGGGTTCAACAGCTAAGGATCAGCGTAGTGCTTGGTATAAACCGTTAACTTCAGTTGCTGTCGCGGCTTCTGTTACTCTGGCTGTGTTATTAGGTGTGCAATCAATTGAACCGAATGATGGTTTAGGTTTGGCAAATGCGAATTTGAATTCACTGCAGTCGCAGCAGGGTGAATTAACCGCTTCTACGTTATCGCTTGAAGAGCAGCAGCAGTTGGAAAGCGCTCAACAACAGTTGCAAGAATATGTTTTACAGCACTCTTCTGATGCGAATGAAGATGATAAAGGTGTACTACCTTTTGCCCGTGTCGTTGAGTTCCAGACTCAAGGTAAATAATCTAGGCTGAAATCGCGTATAATCTTTTCAATTTGAGCTTTAACTTGAGAGTCGAGTTGAAGCTGGTGGCGATAAAGAGCGTAGAGATATGATTGAAGAGCAGGTAGTGATTGCCTCGATAACGGACAGTGGTGCTTGGGTTGAAGGTATGCAACAAAGCGCTTGTGGCAGTTGCAGTGCAAAAGCCGGTTGTGGCCAACATACGATGAGTCAGCTAGGGCGTAAAGTGACTCTTTGGTTACCGCTGCAGGCGGCAGAGGAGTTTAAGGTCGGTCAGCAAGTCGTTGTCGGATTACCTGAAGGGGCTATTCTCCGCAGTACTTTAGTGCTTTATGGATCACCATTAATTGCATTAGTCTTTGGCGCGATCGTCGGGCATTTTGCTTGGGGAGAGCTAGGTTCTATTCTTATGTCGGTATTGGCGATGTTACTTGGCTTTATGTTGGCACGTCATTGGTCGCTGAAAAACAAACAGCATTGGCAACCTCAGTTTATTCGCCATTGCTTCCCCCCGATGAGTATTCATAATGCTGATAACATCATTCAAAGTCTAAAATAAACGCTATTATTAATAAATATCTAGATAGTAACTGGCATAGAAGAGAGTCTTTTAATAATGATGAAATCAATCCAGCGTTATAAGTTCATGCCCTCCATTGCTATTACTTTATTATTTTGCCTGAGTTTTTTCAGCGCTTCGAGTCAGGCATCATCGTTACCTGACTTTACCGAACTGGTGCAAGCAACTTCACCCTCGGTGGTGAATATTGCAACGATTAAACATGCAAATTCATACGGCGGCTTAGCAGAGCAATATAACTTACCGAAAGATATGCCGGATATTTTTCGTCAGTTCTTCGGACCCCAAGGGCCTAATCAAGGGCCTAATCAAGGGCCACAATCCCAGCAAGAAAAATCCTCGCTGGGATCTGGTTTTATTATTTCATCTGATGGCTATATTTTAACCAATAATCATGTTGTTCAAGGCGCCGATGAAATTATCGTGCGGCTCAGTGATCGTCGTGAATTAACAGCGCAATTAATCGGTGCTGATGAGCGTGCAGACCTTGCGCTTTTGAAAGTAAAAGGTTCTGGCTTACCTGAAGTTGATTTGGGCAATTCAGATACCTTGAAAGTCGGCGAATGGGTATTAGCAATAGGCTCTCCTTTTGGTTTTGATTATTCTGTGACCGCAGGCATTGTGAGTGCTAAAGGCCGTAGTTTACCGAATGAGAGTTATGTGCCGTTTATTCAAACGGATGTGGCGATTAATCCCGGAAATTCAGGTGGCCCTTTGTTTAATTTGAAGGGCGAGGTGGTGGGTATCAATTCGCAAATTTATACTCGCTCGGGTGGTTTTATGGGCGTCTCATTTGCGATTCCGATCAGTGTGGCGATTGATGTTGTCGAGCAGTTAAAAGAAAAAGGTAAGGTAAGTCGCGGCTGGTTAGGAGTTGTTATTCAAGAAGTCAGTAAAGAATTGGCAGAATCCTTTGGCTTAAAGCAGGCAAAAGGCGCCCTGGTAGCGCAGCTAGTGCCGGGTAGCCCAGCGGAATTAGGCGGCTTAATCAGTGGTGATATTATTACTGCGTTTAACGATCAAGAAATCGATATGTCTACTGATCTTCCACATCGTGTTGGGCGCGTAAAGCCAGGCACTAAGGCTAAATTACACATCGTTCGTAATGGTAAAGTGAAGGTTGTTTATCTCGAAATAGGCGCGCTCCCCGATCATGGTTCGCAAAAAATGGGGCCGTTAAATACCAAGCCTGAGTATAAAATCAATCGCTTGGGAATAGTCGTGAGCAAGCTGAGTGAAAAGCAGCAGCGTTCGTATGGTGATGGGGTACTTGTTCAGAAAGTCACGAGTGGTCAAGCGGGATCAATGGCGGGTATCGTGCGCGGGGATGTGATTTCTATAATATATGGTGAACGTATTCGCTCGGTCGATGACTTTAACCGTATCGTAGAATCCTTGCCTAAAGATCGCTCGGTACCGATGCAAATAGTGCGTCGTGGTGCCGCCATGTTCATACCTTTACGCCTAACTGACGAGTAGATTGGTCAATTAAGTCAGGTAATGCTTTGAAAATGACAGAAAATATAAGGCTATAGAGCGATCTTCGTAGCCTTATATCCCCACTTCTAGTAGACTCCAGCGCTATTTAATCGCTATCTGTGACAGGTATTCTTTGGTGAGTAAGCTTAACCATATTCGTAACTTCTCTATTATTGCCCATATTGATCATGGCAAATCCACTCTAGCTGACCGTTTTATTCAGCACTGTGAAGGCTTGGCTGAGCGTGAAATGCAAGCCCAAGTATTGGATTCAATGGATATCGAGCGCGAACGCGGTATTACCATTAAAGCGCAAAGCGTTACCTTGGATTATAAGTCTCTAGACGGTGAAACTTACCAGCTCAATTTTATTGATACTCCTGGTCATGTAGATTTCAGTTATGAAGTGTCTCGTTCTTTAGCCGCTTGTGAAGGTGCCTTATTAGTCGTTGATGCCGCTCAGGGTGTAGAAGCGCAATCGGTGGCTAACTGCTATACGGCGATTGAGCAGGGCCTAGAAGTGGTCCCGGTATTAAATAAAATGGATTTGCCACAAGCAGATCCAGACCGTGTTGCTGCAGAAATTGAAGAAATTATCGGCATCGATGCGTCTGAAGCGGTTCGTTGTTCTGCCAAGAGTGGCTTGAATGTCGAAGGTGTTTTGGAAGAAATCATTAAGTTGATTCCAGCTCCTGAAGGCGATCCTGATGGCCCATTACAAGCGTTAATTATTGATTCTTGGTTCGACTCTTACTTAGGAGTGGTATCATTAGTACGAATTAAAAATGGTACGTTACGCAAAGGCGATAAAGTACGTATGCTATCGACGGGTCGTGATCACGGCGCAGATGGTATTGGTATTTTTACGCCTAAACGTACCCCAACGGGTGTTTTACGAGCCGGCGAAGTAGGCTATATGGTTGCCGGCATTAAAGATATTCATGGCGCGCCAGTGGGCGATACTATTGCCCATACTAAAACTCCAGATGTTGCAACGTTACCGGGCTTCCAAAAAGTTAAGCCACAAGTCTATGCCGGTCTATTCCCAATTAGTTCCGACGATTTTGAAAGCTTCCGTGATGCTCTTGCCAAACTATCTCTGAATGATGCGTCTTTATTTTATGAACCTGAAAGCTCCGATGCGTTAGGTTTCGGTTTCCGTTGTGGCTTCTTAGGCATGCTGCACATGGAAATTATTCAAGAACGTTTAGAGCGTGAATACAACCTTGATTTAATTACCACCGCGCCAACGGTGATTTATCAGGTAGTGAATCGCAAAGGCGAAACCTTTGAAATTGATAATCCGTCTAAATTGCCAGATCCAGGCACGATTGAAGAAATGCACGAACCGATTGCTGATGTCAGTATTCTCGTTCCGCAAGAATTTTTAGGCAATGTGATTTCCTTGTGTGTTGGTCGACGCGGCCTGCAAAAAGATATGCAGTACGTAGGGAATCAAGTTTCCTTAACCTATCAAATTCCGATGGCCGAAGTCGTGATGGATTTCTTCGATCGCTTAAAATCAGTAAGCCGTGGATTTGCCTCGTTAGATTACAGTTTCAGTCATTTTTCTCCGGCGTCATTAACGCGTTTGGATATTCTTATTAATGGCGAGCGCGTTGATGCGTTAGCCGTTATCTTGCATACCGATAATGTTCGCAGCCGTGGCCGCGCTTTAACCGATAAAATGAAAGAGCTTATTCCTCGTCAGATGTTCGACGTGGCAATTCAAGCCGCTATGGGTGCGAACGTCGTTGCTCGTACTAACATTAAGGCGATGCGTAAAAACGTAACGGCTAAATGTTATGGTGGTGATATTAGCCGTAAGAAGAAATTGCTGCAGAAACAGAAAGACGGTAAAAAACGCATGAAGCAGATTGGTAATGTGGAAATCCCACAGTCTGCTTTCTTAGCGGTACTAAAAGTGGATGATTAATAATGATTAAACAAAATTTAAAATCGAAGCAGGCTGGGGCATCGTTTATTGCGGTACTCGCCTTTTTAGTTTTATTAGGTTTTTCACTCAATTTTGTTGTACGCATTTTCGGTATGCATTGGGATGATCGCTTACTAGTGAGTATTCTTGATGATTTACCTGAAGTGATTAATCGAGATACCAGTGAAAAAGACGTGCGGAAATTACTCCGCAGCCGCTTAGATATTAATCGATTGCGCATACCGACCAATGAGTTGGTGATTACTAAGCATAAAGGCGAGATCACGTTGATCTGGCAGTATGAGCGTCGCGAACATGTGATGTCGAATGTTGATATCGCGTTAACTTTTAATCACGAGTACAGTTACTAAGCCGTGAACAATCCTTTATTAAAGCTAAGTCAGCGCATTGACTACACCTTTACCGATACGTCATTAATTGAGTTAGCGTTAACTCATCGTAGCTGTGGTGGTAAAAATAACGAACGCCTTGAGTTTCTAGGCGATTCCATTGTGAACCTTGTGATTGCAGAAGCTTTATTTTTAAAGTTTCCTGAAGCGAAAGAAGGAAAATTGAGCCGTTTGCGTGCACGGATGGTGAAAGGGGTTACCCTGGCCGAACTTGCTCGAGATTTTGGCCTCGGTGATTTTTTACATCTAGGGTCGGGAGAGATGAAAAGCGGTGGTCATCGACGTGAATCGATTCTAGCGGATACGGTTGAAGCGATTATCGGTGCTATTTATCTGGATTCAGATAACGCAACCGTGAAGACTAAGATTTTGCAGTGGTATGATTCGCGCCTATCGGCTTTAAGCATTGATGACCCATTAAAAGATCCAAAAACTCGCTTACAAGAATATTTACAAGCTAAGCAATTACCTTTGCCTAAATACGATGTATTGAGCATTGAAGGCAGTGCTCATGAGCAATTATTTAAAGTAAGTTGCAAAGTAAAAGATTTGGAAAATTCAATCGTTGGGCAGGGTGGCAGCCGACGTATCGCCGAGCAAGAAGCAGCGGCACAAGCTTTGAAGTTATTAGGCATTAGCCTAGAACTTGGTGAGGAATAGATTCGATGGAAAATGAAATGAGTGAACGTTCGGGCTATGTTGCCATTATTGGTCGTCCTAATGTGGGTAAATCCACATTATTGAATTATATCTTGGGTCAAAAGCTGAGTATTACGTCGCGTAAGCCGCAAACGACTCGACATAAGATCATGGGCATTAAAACCGAAAATGATGTGCAAGTGGTATACGTTGATACCCCAGGCATGCATGAAAATCATGATAAAGCTCTGAACCGTTATATGAATAAGGCCGCGCAAAGTGCGGTTAAAGATGTTGATGTTATTGTCTTCATGATCGATCGTACGAAATGGACCAGTGAAGATGAGTTGGTTTTAAAATCTTTGCAGTACGTTAAGTGCCCGGTTATTTTAGCGGTCAATAAAGTTGATTTCTTAGCGGATAAAGAAGCTTTATTACCAACGTTGCAGAAGTTGGATGCGAAGGGTAACTTTGCCCATATCGTTCCGATGAGTGCTAAAACAGGTCATAATATCGATCGCTTAGAAAATATTATTACCAGCTTTATTTCGCAAGGGGTGCACCTCTTCCCTGAAGATCAGATTACTGATCGCAGCTCGCGTTTTTTAGCCGCAGAATTGGTACGTGAAAAAATTATGCGCCAGCTCGGTGACGAATTACCGTACTCAATGACGGTAGAAATTGAAGAGTTTCGTTACGAAGATAGCCTGCTGGTTATCAGTGCGGCCATCCTGATTGATCGTCAAAGCCAAAAGCATATTATCATTGGTGAAAAAGGCAGTCGTCTCAAACAAATTGGCCGCGATGCCCGTTTGGATATGGAAGAAATGTTTGAGTGCAAAGTTATGCTGAATACCTGGGTTAAAGTGAAATCCGGTTGGGCAGACAGTGAGCGTGCTCTTAAAAGTCTGGGTTATGACGGTCTAGATTAAACCCGTACTATCTTGGAAGTGACTTGCAGTGTCGTTGAATATGACAATACCTACTGATTTGAAACAGAGCTATTACGTTTTACACCGCAAGCCTTATCGAGAAAATAGTCAAATAATCGATTTATTGTGTGAAAAACAAGGACGTTTTTCAGCACTTTATCGAGTCAGTAAAAAACAGCCTGAGTTACAACCTTTCATTCCTTATCAGATGCAATTCTCGGGTCGCGGCGACTTAAAGTATTGCCAGCATGTTGAAATACACTATCCTGACTTCCAAATAGATGAAGGCGAATTCTTTAGCGGTAATCGTTTGCGGGGCAAGTGCCTGCAAGGTAAGAATCTTTATTGTGGTTTTTATCTTAATGAATTGATCATGCGTTTAACTTGGAAGGATGAGCCGCAACAGGGTTTGTTTACCGTCTATCAGCAAACGTTACAGGGCTTATTACTATTAGAAAGTGACCAGCAATCAGAGCCTTTCTTGCGTCGTTTTGAATTTCATTTATTAACCATTCTTGGCTATCAATATAACTGGCTGCAAGATACCGACTGTCATGATATTCAGCCAGCACAATATTATAATTTTGATCCGGCGGCGGGATTCAAAGCACTCAATGTGGCAAACTATGGTCTCCATATCCCCAGCACTCGTTCTAATACTGTTTTTTCGGGTGAGACAATCTTAGCCATTGCGGCAGATGACTGGCAGCATACAATGAGTTGGAAAGTTGCCAAGCAAATCGCTAGACTAGCCTTGCAGCCATTATTAGGGCATAAACCCCTAATGAGTCGCGCACTTTTTCAAACGTTATGAATACAATAACAAATACGATAAATTTTTCATTCAGCTAATTATAATTTTCAAAGGTGGCTATTGTGGCTAAAGCACGGGTTTTATTGGGTGTTAATATTGATCATGTAGCAACACTGCGTCAAGCGCGTGGAACTCGCTACCCAGACCCCGTTCAGGCGGCTTTAATGGCAGAAGAAGCTGGAGCTGATGGTATTACCATTCATCCGCGAGAAGATCGACGTCATATTCAAACCCGTGATGTGTATGTATTAAAAGAAACATTGAATACACGGATGAATTTAGAAATGGCTGTGACCGAAGCCATGCTGGAATTGGCTGAAGAGATCAAGCCTGAGCATTGCTGTTTAGTGCCTGAAAAGCGCGAAGAGTTGACGACCGAAGGGGGTCTTGATGTCGTCGGTAACGAAACAGCGATTAAAGCTGCATGTGATCGTTTAGCGGCGATTAATAGCGAAGCCTCATTATTTATTGATGCTGATAAAGCTCAAATCGATGCGTCTGTTCGTTGTGGTGCACCGGCGATTGAAATTCATACTGGCGCTTATGCTGATGCGGAAACACGTCAACAGCAAGCGGTTGAGCTAGAGATATTAAAAGAAGGCATTGCTTACGCGCTTGAGCAGGGTTTAATTGTTAATGCTGGGCATGGTCTGCATTATCATAACGTAGAAGCCATTGCGGCGATTCCAGGTATCAATGAATTAAATATTGGTCACAGCATTATCGCTCGAGCTGTTTTTGTTGGCCTTAAAAATGCCGTTAAAGAAATGCGTGAGTTAATTCGATTAGCTCAATCGTAGTGTTTGATAATGCGGTCACTGAAGGTGCAATAGTTAAGGCTATGGATAAAGGCATCGTTAAAGGCATCGTTAAAGGAATAGGCACTGATCTACTTGACCAGAGACGTATTGCTAAGCTTGTCGAGAAGAATAATGAGCGTTTTTCGCAAAGGATTTTAACACCCCAAGAATTACTGCTTTGGGGTGAAAAAGGTCGTAGCGTTAATTTCTTAGCCAAGCGCTTTGCCGCCAAAGAAGCTATTTCAAAAGCCCTCGGGACAGGTATTGCTCAAGGAATAGGATTTCAACAAATGAATATTTATTCTGATAGCTTGGGCAAACCGGTGGTAGAGCTTTCGGGGGAGGCTTTAGTTAGGGCTAATGCTTTGGCTGGTGATCAGGTCTTATTAAGTTTGAGTGATGAAGGCGAAATGATTCTCGCCTTTGCTGTCTTAACTTAAGTATCACTTGCTAGAGGTTCCTTAGGCTATTTCCGAGACCTGGGCTCTTAACTTTTCTTGCCATGAATTTTCTTGTGCCCACTGCTGCAAGCGAATGATCGATTCAATCGCTTGTTGATAAAGAATTTCGCAATCCACAAGCGGTTGGTTCTTAAGGCCTGTTTCTAGTTGTTCTAACGTATGCATTAAGCACGGTGTGCCGCAATAACGAGTAGCTCCGTGAATTTTGTGGATACTTTCAAGCAACAGTTCTTGTTGCTGTCCTTGCCACAGGCTCTGTATTTGTGGAAGATCATCGGTTAAGCCTTCAAGTAGCATACTAAACATATCAATGGCGAGGTCGAGCTTGTTGTTCGCCATGCGCATTGCATATCTAGAATCGAAGGTTAGGCAGTCGCTATCTTGATCTTCTAGCTCGACAGTAGCGTCGGTTGATATTCGTTTCGCATAGGGTTTTATTTTATTGGCGAGTATAGGATGGCTATTGCTCTCACAATGAAATCCTGTCCAGCGTTCAATACACTGCATTAATTGGTCATTATTAATGGGCTTGGTTTGATAATCGTTCATGCCCACTTTTAAAATATTATCTTTCTCATCAGAAATAGCGTGGGCGGTTAGCGCGATAATTGGCAGCTCTTTAGACGTCTTTTTCAAGCGAATTAATTGGGTAGCTTCTAGGCCGCTCATGCCCGGCATTTGGATGTCCATAAAAATCATATCGATATCATGCTGTTCAAGTTCTAATAGCGCTTGAGGGCCCGAATCAGCAGCGATGACTTTAATCCCCATGTCTTCTAATAACACCGTCACCAGTTTAAGGTTTGCTTCGTTATCATCGACCGCCAAAATTGTGGGTGCAGGCATTTGAATACGATTGTCATTACTGTTGGCGGAGCTTAATTCAATATCTAGGCTTGTACATAGCGTAGAGAATAATTTTCTTCCTTGTAGAGGCTTGGCTAAACATTGGTAGGCCCCAAGCGTTTGGGCGTATTCTAGCTCTTCTGAAATGGCACTGTTTACCAACGCAATGATAGGAATGTTATAGCTATTAACCTGCTTAAATAACTTAGCCGTCTTATCTTGGTACAGCTCTTTACGGCTCAAGCCAATAATGACCGCGCTAGCAGGATCGCCATTTTGATGTTTACGCAACAATGACTGCAGTAATATATCGCTATTATCGGTATCGCTATAACGCACATGCCATTGTTCTAATAAGTGGGTAATGCTTAAGCGGGTAGAAGACGAGGATTCCATGATCAGTATTTGCTGACCTTTGAGCTCCAGCATTGACAGCGTTTGCTGTGGTGATTTCTTCAGCGTAACAGAAAAAGAAAAAGTGGCGCCTTCTCCTTCAGCGCTTTGTACGCCAATATCTCCTTGCATTGCTTTCACCAGGTGTTGGCTAATAACAAGACCTAAACCGGTGCCGCCATACTGACGAGTTGTACTGGAGTCTGCTTGGCTAAAGGCTCGAAAGAGCTTATCTTTTTGTTCGTCGTTTAAACCAATGCCAGTATCTGTAATCTCAAACTTCACACTCGCTTGATTAATATTTTCATCTTCGATGAGAACGCGTACGGTAATATTTCCGCGAGGCGTAAATTTAATCGCATTAGAGATTAAGTTAGTAAGTACTTGTTTTATACGCAGTGGGTCGCCGCTTAAAAACTGCGGTACGTCTGAATAAATTAAGCTAACAAGCTCGAGGGACTTTTTATGCGCTTCAGGGGCATTGATCGTTAATACATCTTCGAGTACTTCGCGAACATTAAAATCAATATTTTCTAATACCAGCTTTCCGGCATCAATTTTTGATAAATCGAGAATGTCATTAATGATTGTCAGTAGGCCGTTAGCCGATTTTTCAATGGTATTTAGGTGGTCTGTTTTACGCTGATCACTTTGGTCTTTTAATAGAATGCGAGTGAAGCCTAATATACCATTTAGGGGGGTGCGGATTTCGTGACTGATATTGGTTAAAAATTCCGATTTTATACGGCTTACTTCCAAAGCTTCTTTGCGGGCTATGTTTAATTCAATATTTTGAATTTCAATGTTGTCTAGCGTTTCTCTAATGTCATGGGTCGCTTGCTCAATATTTTGCTGATGTTCTGTTTTTGTACGTTGAATCGCAATCGCCATCGCATTGATGCCAGACGCTAACGTTTGAAATTCATCTCCGCTATTAACATGGACTCGAGTATCAATCTTTCCATCACTAATCGCATCAACGCAGTCCACCATGTCTTGGATCGGGTTGGATATATTACGGCTCATTCGAATCGCCAGAATTAGGCATAAAATAAGCGTTGCCAGTACCGTTGCAATACTGGTTGCTAGGTGTTGATATTTATCAATTTGAGTATTAGAAAGTGATAGCTCAATTTCAACCCAGCCTAATAAATTGTTATCAATGTTTTGTTGCTGATAGAGAGGCTCAGCAATGCCTTCGGTTAAATCAATATTCTGTGTAAAAATAGGCGCTCGAATACGGATGCTGGTATTGGTGGTAGAAAGCTGTAGTTGGCCGTTCTTGAATTGAGTATTACCAATAAAATTGGTAATCATTTTAGGTCCTGCGTGGGCTAATACGATGCCGTCTTTATTCAGGATTCTAGCCGCGCGCATGTCCCGCTCTTCTAATAAGTTGTTGGCGAGGTTTTGTAGTAGTCGGTTATTGCCCGATATGACACTGTATTCACTGGTAGGCGCGGCTTGTTTAGCAATGGCTAAGCCTCGCTCTTGCAATAAAAGGTCAAGATCACTCATGCGCTGAATGATGAAGAAACCGCCTAAAAATATCGATACAATAAGGCCGGGTAATAGTACCAAGCCAAGAATTCGATTTTGTAACTTCCAGTTTTTCATGCTTTATCCATTCTTAAACAATATTTCTTATTTTTGTCAGGTTTATCGACAGGTGTCTTAGTAAAACTTTCACAAATGCGAAATAAACGATTGAGTATAAGTAAATTTCGAATCGATATTACAATTCAGATAGAATCAGGATTAGAATCCATTGCTTTATTATATGTAATATTATTATTGCCATTATTTGTTAACAATAGGACGCACTTGTGACCCACATTGTATACCCAACTATTGATGCATGCATCGGTCAGACGCCTTTAGTTCGCTTACAGCGCTTAAATGAAGGCAGTAGCAACACGATTTTGTTGAAGCTAGAAGGGAATAACCCTGCGGGTTCAGTAAAAGATCGTGCTGCGTTGAGCATGATTGTAAAGGCTGAACAAAGGGGCCTTATCCACCCAGGTGATACGCTCATCGAAGCGACCAGTGGTAATACCGGTATTGCATTAGCGATGGTTGCCGCGATTAAAGGCTATCGAATGGTTCTGATAATGCCTGATAACCTCAGTATGGAACGTCGCTGGGCGATGCTAGCTTACGGTGCTGAGTTAATTTTAGTGACCAAAGAACAAGGTATGGAAGGCGCAAGAGATCTAGCGCTGAGTATGGAAGCCGAAGCAAAGGGCAAGGTACTCAATCAATTTGGTAACGATGATAACCCACTAGCCCACTTCGAGACCACAGGGCCTGAAATCTGGCAGCAAACACAGGGCCAGATAACGCATTTTGTCAGTGCTATGGGTACTACGGGAACCATTATGGGGACATCGCGTTTCTTAAAAGAGCAACGTGACGATATTCAAATTATCGGCTTGCAGCCTCAAGAAGGCGCGAGCATTCCTGGTATTCGCCGTTGGCCTAAAGAGTATATGCCCACTATTTTTGATGCCAGTCGTGTCGATCAGGTTATTGATATCAGTCAGCAAGACGCCGAGCAAACGATGAAGGCGTTGGCGACGAAGGAAGGTATTTTTTGTGGCGTCTCTTCGGGAGGTTCGGTTGCCGGTGCCTTGCAACTGAGTGCGCAGGTCGAAAATGCCACAATTGTTGCGATTATCTGTGACCGGGGTGATCGCTATCTATCGACCGGTGTATTTTCTTAGCGGCTATTAGTTACTTAAGCTGGGTCGCTTATTAAGCGAGTCTACTGATAAGCTATGTTAAAAAATGTAAGGGCGATTGAATTCATTATAATTGCCCCCATCTAACCGCAAACGCTTAATTTTGTAGGCCAACGTGAATAAAACACTGACTTTAACCGTGCATGACCTTGCATCGGATGGACACGGCATAGCGCGCTCTGGGCGCGACGTCTATTTTATCCCGGGAGCTTTACCTGGGGAAACCGTCGTCGCACAAATGCTCGAGCGTAAGCGTAAAATATGGTTTTGCCGCCTAGTATCAATTGAACAAGTCAGTGAACATCGTATAGAACCGGCTTGCCCTCATTATAAACGCTGTGGTGGTTGTGATTTACAGCACCTTGATTATCCGCAACAAGTTGTGCTTAAACAGCAGCGAGTCGCCCGAGAATTGAGCCGCCAAGGTATTGAAGTGGCTCAGTGGGATGCCCCTCTTATCGCTGAAGACCAGCAATGGCATTACCGTCGCCGTGCGCGCTTAGGCATTCATTACAATAAATCAAATCAAGAGGTCTCTGTCGGTTTTCGTGAAAACAGCAGTAAACACTTAACCAATATTGATGTCTGCCCAGTCTTAGTAGAGCACCGCGCATTAGACTGGAAGGCTTGGCGTCAGCGCTTGATTCAGCTTGAAGGCATTGCCCGCTTTACTCATATTGAAGTATTACAAGCCAGCGAGCGTTTGGTTTTAGTCTTTCGGGTATTGAAAAAGCTCACTGAAAACGATCGCCAGAGACTGCAAGGTTGGGCGACGGAATTAGAGATCGACATCTATATTCGTCCCGACGATGAGCAGCCAGTAGAGGCTGTGAATGAAGTGATCAGTCCACTAACTCATAATGTGCTGGGACATGACTTGACCATTCATCCTGATTATTTTGTCCAGGTGAATAATACAATCAATCAATTAATGGTGGCTGAAGCCAAAGCTTGGTTAGCGCCGGAGCCGGGTTCTCATGTTTGGGATCTGTTTGCCGGCCATGGTAATTTTTCGGTGCCGTTAGCCGAAAATGCCATTGTCGATGCGGTAGAAGTCAGTGATGAGATGGTGCGTGCCATTGAGCTGCATGCACAGCAATTGTGCACCGCAACGGATACCTCGACCAGCAAAAGCGAACGTGGGCTTATTGCGCACAAAGTTGATTTGTCGAATAGCGACAGTCTCAGTAAATTGCCTGATCCTGACTATGTCTTATTAGACCCACCCCGTGCGGGTGCAAGTGCCTGCATGGATGAGCTAATTAAGCGAAAAGCCAAGCGTATGGTTTATGTATCATGCGATCCAGCAACGTTGGCACGAGACTTGAAAACACTTAGCGATGATTTTGAGGTGTCACGAATTACAATTCTAGACATGTTCCCTCATACCCATCATATCGAAACTATGGTGTTATTAGTGCCGGTCAGTAAAAGTACACAGGGCCGTAAGAAGTTGATGAACGACAAGTTGAAAACCCGAGCAAATACTCAGAGCAAAGCCAAAGAGAAAGGAGCATCTCGTGGTAAAAGTAAGAGATGATCAACCTTTAAAGCATGACGGTAAAGTAAACGTCGATGCCTGGTTGGACAAAATATGCACTGAAGCGGATATTCTTGAGCCTGAGAAACTGCGTCATGCCCTCGTCGTTGCTAAGATTATTGCCGAGGATGCGGTAGAAAATAGCACGTTCTGGACCATCGATAGCGCTCAGATGGGGCTTGAAATGGCCCAGATTCTGGCTGAATTGCAGTTGGATGAAGCGTCGATATTAGCCGCTATTTTATACCGAGCGGTGCGAGAAGGGCGTTTATCTTTAGCCCAAGTTCGTAAAGACTTTGATGATGAAGTTGCGACCCTAATTGAAGGGGTGTTGCGTATGGCTGCGATAAGCGCAATTCAGAACCCTTCTGAAGAGGCCGTCTTAGGCCAGCGCGAAGCACAAGTCGATAACCTGCGCAAAATGCTGGTTTCCATGATTGATGATGTGCGTGTCGCGCTGATTAAATTAGCGGAAAGAACAGCCGCGATTCGAGCAGTAAAAGATGCACCTGAAGAAAAGCGCATAAAAGTTGCTCGTGAAGTTTTCAATATTTATGCCCCATTGGCGCATCGCTTAGGCATTGGGCATTTAAAATGGGAATTAGAAGATGTTTCTTTTCGCTACTTAGAGCCGCTTCCTTATCAAAAAATCGCCACCTTATTGGATGAAAAACGCTTAGCGCGTCAGGATTATATTGCTGACGTGGTTAAGACGCTCACCGGTGAATTAGAAAAAGCCGGCATTGAGTGCGAAGTGAACGGTCGTGCTAAGCATATTTACAGTATTTGCCGCAAAATGAAACGGAAGAATATTGAATTCTCGCAAGTGTATGATGTGCGCGCTGTGCGAGTTTTGGTGCCTACGTTACGTGATTGTTATGGCGCTTTAGGCATCATACATTCGTTATGGCGACATATTCCTCATGAGTTTGATGACTACATTGCCAACCCGAAAGAAAATGGTTATCAGTCTTTGCATACGGCAGTGATTGGGCCTGAGGGTAAGGGCATGGAGGTGCAAATACGGACCCAAGAAATGCATGAAGATGCAGAGCTTGGCGTTTGTGCGCATTGGAAGTACAAAGGCACCGATACCAATGAAAAAGATCAGGCTTACGAACAAAAAATTGCTTGGTTACGCCAGGTTGTTGAGTGGCATGAAGAAATTGGAGACTTGCCTGAATTAATGAGCGACTTACGTTCGGATATTAATCCTGATCGTATTTATGTCTTTACCCCAGAAGGCCATGTGGTTGATTTACCGCCGAGTGCGACGTCGGTTGATTTTGCTTACCGTGTTCATACTGAAATTGGACACCGTACCCGCGGAGCCAAAGTCAATGGCCGCATCGTACCGCTAACGTATAAGTTAAAGACGGGTGAGCAGGTAGAAATTTTAACCAGTAAAGAAGCCCGTCCTAGTCGTGATTGGATGAATCAAGATTCAGGCTACATTAATACTGCTCGAGCGCGTGCAAAAGTAGCGCACTGGTTTAAATTACAAGCGAAAGATACCAATCAAGAAGAAGGGCGTCAGCTGCTAATGCGTGAATTGGATCGTCTGGATTTGGCGCGTATGCCGTTATCCGATGTCGCGACGGCCATGAATATGAAAAATGCGGAAGATTTATTTGCCGCAATCGGTGCTGGAGATGTACGCCTTGGGCAAGTCGTCAGTTATCTCTCGCGTCAAACCGATATCAAACAATCACAACAAGAATTACCGTTATTAAAAACCCCTAGCGTCGCCAGCAATAATGACATATCGATTCAAGGTGTTGGCCACTTACTGACTCAAATAGCGCAGTGTTGTAAGCCGGTGCCTGGAGATGATATCTCGGGTTATGTGACGCTTGGACGTGGTGTGAGTGTGCACCGCCAAGATTGTGAAAATCTAATGCATCATGATATGACCGAGCCGCAGAGGATTCTTGAAGTCAGCTGGGGTGGGAAAGTCAGCCAGATGTATCCGGTTGATATCGATATTAGTGCTTATGATCGTACCGGTTTATTACGGGATGTCAGTTTAGTATTGGCTGATAGTGGGGTTAATGTCGTGGCCGTGAATACGCGCTCGGATCAAAAAGATCATTTGGCCAATATGCAAATTACGGTAGAGATCGATAGTTTATCGAAATTAGGCCGTGTTCTTAATAAGCTTAACCAGCTGCCTAATGTATTAACCGTGCGTCGTTCTCGCAACCATGGATAAAATACTCATGGCTAAAACTTACGGTCTATCAGACCTTATCTATTTAATGCAGCGCTTACGTGATCCTGAGAGCGGCTGCCCTTGGGATATTAAGCAAACCTTCAGTTCCATTGTTCCTCATACATTGGAAGAAGCCCATGAAGTCGCTGAAGCGATAGAATCTCAAGACTGGCCACATGTAGAAGAGGAGCTTGGAGATTTATTATTTCAAGTGATTTTTTACAGCCAGCTCGGGGATGAGCAAGCTTTGTTTGATTTCTCCTCGGTGATCGATATCTTGGTCACTAAGCTCATTCGTCGTCACCCACATGTTTTTCCTAACGGCAACTTACAGGCGCAGCGAGATCCTAATAGTTGCCCAAGTGATGCTGAAATTAAGGCACAATGGCAAATCATTAAACAGCAAGAAAAAGCCCTAAAGGCTGCTTCGCCGTCAGCAGTCGCCTCGGTATTGAAGAGTCCTAGCTCACTGGCTCTGGTGGCATACTTAAATGATATTCCAACTTCACTGCCTGCTTTGACGCGGGCAGATAAAATTCAGCAAGCGGTCTCGATGCGCGGCTTTGATTGGACTGAAATACAAGGGGTACTGGATAAGGTTCGAGAAGAGCTGCAGGAAGTTGAAGACGAGATCGAAGAAGCTGATGTGCAGCGTTTACAGCATGAAGTCGGAGATTTATTATTTGCTTCAGTGAATGTTGCGCGTCATTTAGGCATTAATCCTGAGCAAGCACTGGCACAGGCAAATCGTCGGTTCAGTGAACGTTATAGCTTGGTTGCAGAGAGTTTGGCAGATAAAGGCCGCAGCTTGGAATTGGGTAATAGTAATCACGTTAGCAGCGGAGAAATGGAGCAAGCCTGGGTTGAGGCGAAGAAGCTTCATCCACAGCTGCTAGCGGACCTTGCCGCTGCGAATGATGCCTCATAGTAAGAGTCTTACTAGAATGAATCTTACAGAGTAAGCCACGGCTAATGCGCCGAGGCTTTCTTTGATTCATGAATTTGCTTTAAGTGCTTACGGGTTAAGTTTAAAAATTTTGGCGTAGGGCCAATATCCGCGTACATAGGATCACCTTCTTCATCACGGGCAACCACTTCCTTACCGGCGACATAGGGGAAGCTGCTGGTGACTTCTGTTAATGCACTGCTGATCAAGTCACGTAATAAGTTTTCTAAGGGATACTTGGGAAACATTTCACACAGCGCTTCCAGCCGGGCAGCATCTTCAACAGACAGTTTTATTTGATACCCCTCCTCGTTTAGTTGCCCAGAGAATTCTTTTTCCCAATATTTCATTAACTTATTCAGCTTCATAGTAAGACCTTATATTCTTTATGCCGTGATAAAGTTAAGTTTAGACGCTAAACCTTAACTTATGTTTAGTAATAACAAAGTGTTACTAAATTATTGTATAAATTAAAGAAGGCACTATTTTAAAGAGATGTAATCAGTTCGGTAGTGATACCGTGATACTTTGAAAGTGGACAATCGCCGGTTAAAGCAGTGGTATGATCGAAGATGTTTTATGCTTAACCAACAGCGTCATAACGAGGGAATTGATATGTCAGGTTTGGATCCATTATTGCGAGATAAAGTGCGTAATTTGGGGCAGTTATTAGGGCAAACGATTGCTGATGATTGTGGTGATGATATTTTTGAGCTAATTGAAAATATTCGTAATCTATCGAAGCGGGCTCATAACGGTAGTCCAGAAGATAAAGCAGAATTAATCGCTTTATTAAAAGGCCTCAAAGATAATGAATTGGTGCCTGTTGCACGGGGCTTTAGTCAATTCTTAAATCTTGCCAATATCGCAGAGCAACAACATACCCTAAGTTGGCGTCGCCAAGATGCCGATGACGATAGCGTGGAGACGATGTTAGATGATGTCTTTGCTGCGGTAGTTGACCAGGTTAAAGGCGCGAAGCTCAATAAAGAGTTGTGTAATCTAGATATTGAACTGGTATTAACGGCGCATCCTACTGAAATTATTCGCCGTACCTTGATTAAAAAATACGATGAAATTGTTGAAATATTACAAGTCCTGGATGATATCCGTGACGACCACCCTAAGCGCGACGAATATAACCAACAACTGAATAATTTAATTACTGAAATTTGGCGTTCAGATGAAATTCGCCAACAAAGACCCAGTGCCGTTGAAGAGGCTAAATGGGGTTTTGCAGTGATTGAAAACTCGTTATGGCAAGCGCTTCCAAATTTGATGCGTGAGCTGGATGACAAGTTACTGCTTCAGGGTGAAAAATCATTACCCTTGGATGTGTGCCCCATTCATTTTGCTTCTTGGATGGGCGGCGATCGCGATGGCAACCCGAATGTCACTGCGAATGTGACGGGTGAAGTACTCTATCTTGCCCGCTGGATGGCTGCCGATCTTTATTTACGCGACTTAGCCAGCTTAAGCAGTCAGTTATCGATGGTGCAGGCGTCGGCTGAATTAAAAGCCTGGGTCGGGGATTGTAACGAACCCTATCGAGAATGCTTAAATCAACTGAAGAAAAAGCTACAGCAAACGAAAACGTGGGCTGGCGAAAGTGCCCGTTTAAAAACGCACAGTAGCTTGCCGCATATTTCAGAGTTAGAAACCCTGTTTAAGCCGTTGATGCTGTGTTATTCCTCGTTATGTGAAACTGGAATGGAAGGCATTGCAAAGGGTGACTTGCTCGATGTTATTCGCCGCCTTTCTTGCTTTGGATTAACTTTAACGCGGTTGGATATACGTCAAGAGTCTGATCGTCATAGCCAAGTCGTGGCTGAGTTATGTGAATATTATCAGCTGGGTGATTATCTCAATTGGGATGAAGAGCAAAAGCAAATATTTCTATTAAAAGAATTACACAGTAAGCGTCCGTTACTGCCTCCGCAAGCAGAAACCTGTGAGTTGTCAGAAAATAAAGAAATGGAAGAGGAATATTGGCAACCCAGTAGTGAGTGCAATGAAGTACTGAAAACAATGCGGGTTATTGCCGAACAAGGAGAGAAGGGTATTGGCAATTACATTATTTCGATGGCCAGTGAACCCTCCGATATTTTATCGGTAGCGCTGCTTTTGAAAGCATGCGGGGTCGAGCGTCGCTTACCGATTGTACCGCTATTTGAAACCTTAGAAGATTTACAGTTTGCCAACGAGCGAATGGATAAGCTGTTCTCTTTGCCTTGGTATAAAAAATATTGTGGGTTAAGCCAGCAAGTCATGATCGGCTATTCAGATTCAGCTAAAGACGCGGGCAATATGGCCGCCGCTTGGGCGCAATATAAAACCCAAGAAGAGCTGGTGGATTGTGCGCAGCGCCATGGCGTCGAGCTTACCTTATTTCACGGTCGTGGTGGCACCGTTGGTCGTGGCGGCGGTCCTGCACAGCGTGCAATTTTGGCGCAGCCTCCAGGATCCGTTAAGGGGCGTTTGCGAGTTACCGAACAGGGTGAAATGATACGCTTCAAATTTGGTTTCCCGGCGGTGGCATTACGCAGTTTGAAAATATATTTAGCGGCGGTATTGGAAGCAACTTTATTACCACCGAAAGCTGCCGAAGATGAATGGCGCCAATTGATGGAGTCTATGGCTCAGCAGAGTGTGGCGTCTTACCGTGCGATGGTGCGTGAGAATAAAGACTTTGTGGCGTATTTTAGATCAGCAACGCCAGAGCAGGAGTTGGGTAAATTGGCATTGGGTAGCAGGCCAGCGCGAAGAAAAGGCAGTGGCGGTATTGAATCGTTGCGGGCGATACCTTGGATTTTTGCGTGGATGCAAATTCGTCTGATGGTGCCTGCTTGGTTGGGCGCTGATGAAGCTTTAGCTCTGACCAGTCAAAGCGATAAAAAGACAATGACATTGCTGCAAGAGATGTATCAGCAGTGGCCATTTTTTGCGACGTATATCGATATGCTGGATATGATAATCGGCAAAACGGATATTGATATCGCCAGCTATTATGATCAGCAATTAGTCACCGAGGACCTTCAGGGTATTGGCCGTCAGCTGCGACAACGATTGTCCACCATTAATGATTCCCTTAGAGTCATCAAGCCGAAGGATGATGATCAAGCTCAGTCAAAAATTATGCAGGTGAGAGGCACTTACACTGATCCGTTGCACTATCTACAGGCTGAGCTTTTACAGCGAGCGCGTACAGAGGAGCATGATCCGGAAGTTGAGCGGGCATTGATGGTTTCAATGGCGGGGATTGCCGCAGGTATGCGTAATACAGGCTAATTTCTTGATTATTAACGGCTAGCGGAGTAGAGTTAGGCCTATTTTTTTTATGGTCTGGTTGCTTTTTGTACAGCTAGGCTCGACATCGATTTAAGAATCATGAGGAGAGTGCGCATGCGCGTAATCTTATTGGGCGCCCCAGGTGCAGGTAAAGGTACACAAGCTCAATTTATTTGTGAAAAGTACAGTATTCCACAAATTTCAACCGGCGATATGCTTCGCGCGGCTGTGAAAGCAGAATCTCCGTTGGGTTTGCAGGTTAAAGATCTTATGGCATCAGGCGGTTTAGTATCAGACGATACTATTATTGCCTTGGTAAAAGAGCGCATTACTGAAAGTGATTGTGCTAACGGTTTCTTGTTTGACGGTTTCCCTCGCACAATTCCACAAGCTGAAGCGATGGTTTCTGCCGGTGTTGATATTGATTATGTGATTGAAATTGATGTTGATGACGAAGAAATTGTAGGTCGTTTAAGTGGGCGTCGTGTTCATGCTGAATCGGGCCGTATTTATCACGTTATTTACAATCCACCTAAAGTGGCAGGTAAAGACGATGAAAGCGGTGAAGATCTTATTCAGCGTGCTGATGATTCAGAAGAAACTGTTCGTAAGCGCTTAGGCATTTACCATGATCAAACTAAACCTTTGGTTGCTTTTTATAAGCAGTTTGAAGCTAAAAATCCTACGACTCGTTATGTGCATGTACCGGGTGTTGGTAGCTTAAAAGAAATTACTGATAAGTTGATGGCATCTATAGGTGCTTGATTATTCTAGTTAATCCTTAACGGATAAATAGAATAAATATAAAAGACCCGTAAGGGTCTTTTTTTTTGCTCAACCGAATGAGGTGGCTGTTGAGAATGTAGTCTCTGAAAAATAGAACTGCTCTAGCGGTTTAGTTTAGTACCCGAGGATATTTGAAAAATACATTATGGTTTATCTTTTAAGTCGAAGTCGGCATATACAATCTAATGGATCTTGGTGTTTATTTATTCGATTATCTTTACTGTTTATCTCACAACCTGTTCGTTATTGACGTCACTCTATTGCTCATATTTATCTTATTATTTATTGTTGGGTTCATATATTCTATTAAATAACCTTTCTGCCGTCATTTCATTAATAAAATAGGGTATGCCGTTTAAGCTGCTCGTGTTTTAACGAATAACTTCTCCTCTATGAATCATTTTACTGTGATTTACTCCGCTATAAATACTCATTAGGCTTAATGCAATATTTATGGAACTCGTAACGATTCAAATAAAACAACGTATTGCATTAAAATCCTATTCATTTTAATTTATATGGTTAACGCTTTGTAATTTAAATAATTCGATGAAAATTGAATAAATATAAAAATATTCAATCGATATATTGATTATTTAACAAAATAAGGTCGTTTTTTTTGGTTTTTGTAATTAAAAACACTATTATTGACGCTGTCAGCTTCCGCACAATAATATATGTGCTAATTTTAATAAGAATAACTTACTTGGCTAATTGAGGAAATTATAATGGGCAGACCTAAAAAGAATCCTGCGGCAGCTCCTGCAAAGAAAGTAGCAGCTAAAAAATCCCCAGCAAAACGTGGCGCTAAAAAGACCGTTGCGAAGAAAGCTGTGAAAGCCGTTGTCGCAATTTCACCAGCAGTCGCTAAAGCACAAGCCGCTGTTGAAAAAGTAACAAGTGCTGTTGATGCTCAGTTGGCAAAAGTTGCCGTTGCAGCGAAAAAGCAGGCGGAAGCAAAGACGAAAGCTGGTAAACCAAAAGCAACGGCTGCGCTAAAGCGTGCTGCTGCTACTGCCGGTAATAAGGTTCGCGCAGAAAAAGTTAAGCTGGCACCGGTTAAAGCTAAGTTACGTGATGCTAAAGTTGCTTTGAAAGTAACTGAAGTTCAAGCGAAGACAGCAGAAGTTGAAGCAAAAGCGAAAGCGGTTGTTGCTGAGTTTGAAGCATCTTTACAGGCTAAGACTGAAGCTGATTTGAAGAAAGCGTTGGCTGACTTCGAAAAAACGTGGACTAACGCTCGCGAGCGCCAAGTTGCTGCAAAAGTTAAAGCACGTACTGCGAAAGAAACTAAGAAAGCTAAAGCAGCGGCTAAGAAGCTAGCCGCTAAAGCTAAATCCTTAACCGCACCAAAGAAAGCCGCTAAAAAGGCGTCAAAAGTAGCGGTTAAGCCAGTCGCTAAAAAACCTGTTGCTAAGAAACCTGTTGCTAAGAAAGTAGCGGCAAAAAAAGTAGCGCCTAAAAAGAAAGTAGCTGCTAAGAAAAAAGCAGTGACTAAGAAGAAAAAGGCATAATTGACCCTGGCAAGAGATTAACTCTAGCCAGGCTCTAATTTATGTCGGTCGGCGTTGGTCTGCAAGCCTCAGATGTCTGGGGCTTTTTTATACCTGCTTGTTTTAGGTTTTAGCGTTCGTTTGAAACCTTTCTGCTCAGGGGTTTTTATCTCTGCGGCTTGTTTTGCTATACTGCTGGCGATTTCATTCATGTCAGTAAATTCAATGAGCAATATTCTAGTCCTCGATGCTTCTTCAGCTTGGTGTTCAGTCGCCCTTAGTGCGAAGGGAACTCTTTATTCAGCTGCTGAAATGCAGCCACGCAAGCATGCCCAGCTAATTATGCCGATGATTGATGATATTTGTCAGCAAGCAGGTATTAAGCCGCGCGAGCTTGATGGCATCGCGTTTGGTAAAGGCCCAGGGTCTTTTACCGGCTTACGTATCGCTATTTCTGTCGCTCAGGGTTTATCTTTAGCAACCGGCGCGCGCTTGTTCGGTATTTCTTCTTTAGAGGCTTTGGCCTGGGAAGGTATGAAGCAGCTTTCTATTCAGCAAATGTTCGTCATTATGAATGCTCATATGGGAGAAGTGTTTTACGGCGCTTATCGTAATACCGAGCAAGGGCTGGTTGCTGTTATTGCTGATAGTCTGGGAAAGCCAGGTCAGGTTGATTTTAGCGAGTTAGATATGCCGCAATGGACAGGGGCTGGGGATGGATTTCAATTTTCAGCTGAACTCCCTGAAAGTATTGCCGACCTTGACGGTATTCATCAAGAAACTTCCCCGATGGCGGAATCGATGATGGATCTTGCAATGGCAGCTTGGAATACTGACCGTTTTACCACCGCTGAGTTTCAAGAGCCTGTTTATCTACGCGATACGGTCGCGTGGAAAAAACTAGCAGAGCAGCCTTCTTTACTTAAAAAATAACGCTATTGATTCATGCGTTGGTATTTGTTTCACCCATACCCGCTCATGGCTCAGTAGTTTTAGTATTTATCAGACATATCATTTAGGAAGTAGTAAGCAATGGATTTGATCCAAATTATCGTATTGGCATTATTGCAGGGTTTTACCGAATTTCTGCCTATCTCAAGTTCGGCTCATTTGATTTTGCCTTCAAAAATGTTGGGTTGGCCTGATCAGGGTTTAGCATTTGATGTAGCCACTCATATCGGCACCTTGGTTGCAGTGATTGTTTATTTCCGTCGTGATGTCTTTGCCATTACTCAAGGCTGGTTAACGACAGGCTTTTCTAAGCAGATGAATGATAATGCTCGTTTAGCCTGGGCCATTGTTATTGCGACCATTCCTGCGGGTTTAGTGGGGGTAATATACGGCGATTGGATTGAGGCTAACTTACGCTCCAGTGAAGTTATTGCTTACGCGACGATTGGCTTTGGTGTGCTACTGCTTGCTGCTGATCATAAAGCGAATGAACATAAGAATATTTTACAGATGACTTTATTGGCCGCGGTGATTATTGGTTTATTCCAAGCACTGGCGTTAATACCAGGAACCTCTCGCTCAGGTATTACGATAACCGCAGCCTTGTTTCTGGGCTTTCAACGTGACGCAGCCGCGCGCTTTTCATTCTTAATTTCGATTCCGTTAATTCTTGCAGCAGGCTTATTAAAAACCAAAGATTTAGTTGAACAAGCAGCGCAGGTTGATTGGGCAACAATAGGCTTGGCAGCCTTGTTGTCTGCCGTCAGCGCCTATGTGTGTATTTACTTCTTCTTAGCGTTAATCAACCGCATTGGTATGGCACCCTTCGTGGTTTATCGATTATTGCTTGGAGCCATCTTGTTGATCTGGTTCGTCTAATGAAAATTCTGGATGGCATTATACAGCGCTCCCCAACAGAGCTGATTGATTTGAATGCTTGGTCACAGCGTTGGCAGCTCGATCTTGTGGGTGAGGAATTACTGGCGAGTGAAGGTCTTTATTTGATTGTCGATGGTGATCAATTAAGTTTGCAGCAGGGCGGTAAAAAAGCACCAGGTCCGGTATCGGTTGATTTTGTTAGTGGTGCCAGTGCGCATCGCCGCAAATATGGCGGTGGCAACGGGCAGAGTATTGCTAAAGCAGTGGGTCTTAGTGGTGCTTATAAACCGACGGTATTGGATGCAACGGCGGGCTTGGGGCGTGATGCGTTTGTGTTGGCGACGTTAGGCTGTGATGTTACCTTGATTGAGCGTCATCCGGTTGTGTACTTGTTGTTAATGAGCGGATTGCAGTGTGCGCAGGGTGAAATTGAAATTGCTGACATAATGTCGCGTATGAAGCTGTTAGAAGGCAATTCTATTGAGTTGTTAGCTGATTGGTCGGCACGCGGTTATGAGCAGCCTGATATTGTTTATTTAGATCCGATGTTCCCGCATACCACTGCGACGGCAGAAGCCAAAAAAGAAATGAAGCTGTTTCGTTCTTTGGTTGGGGCAGATGTTGATGAAGATGAATTATGGGCTCAAGCAGACGCGATCGCGCGTTGCCGCATTGTCGTGAAACGACCCGCGAAGGCGCCTCCGTTAGCCGGAAGGACGCCGAGTTATGTGCTTGCGGGTAAAGCCAATCGCTTTGACATCTATGTCAAAGCGAAAGTTGTTAAAGCGTAGGGTCGCCAAAATAGCACTGGCGACTATTGCTGCCACGTAATTTGTAAAATGCTTTGGCGCAAGCTGGCATCCAGTACGCGCTCAAGCTCTCCCGTCATTGCCGTTAAACTTTCATCAAAGGTCAGCTGACCTTCTTCGTCAGATATTATTAAGCCTTGTACCGTGAGCTGTTCAATCAAGGTGCGGAACAGGTTTTTATCAAAGAACTCTGGCGTGCTGATTCCGTGTAAAACAGAAATACGCGATGCCAGCACTGCTGATTGCTCTTCGAGCTCCTTCGCGTTGATATGGCCACTACCGACTTTATTTAATAACGATAAGGTTAGGAAATAACGCTCTTGGGTTTGCATAGCAACACTCGCGATGCCTGAAAGCTTAACGTATTCATTTGAACTGGCAGCAGGGCGGCTAAATAGATCGCCTTGGCGTTCTAAAAGCCCAAGTCCTGTCAATGCCTCAAGCCAAGTCGTAATCACTTCAGGGAGCTCTTCTAGGTCCCAGCGTAAAAATAGTTCAGCTTTAAAGAAAGGATATAAGAACGTACATAATGTCTGTATTTCTTCCAGCTTATGTTCGCGGTTATTAACAAACAAGCTCGCCAATAGAGATGGCATGGCAAAAATATGAAAGACGTTATTACGGTAATAACTTAGCGAAACCGCCTGGTGATCATCTGCTTGAATAATATCGCCGAGGCTGTGCTTGGCAATCGAAACCATGCCCATATTTTCAGCGTACTCAATCCAGTCTTTACCATTGCCTTCAGGGATTTCAACCAGATCAGTATACGGTAGTGATTGTAATAAGCGCTTATAGTCGTCTAGTTGATTTGCTAGTAATTGAGCATCCATCGCCAGATGGCGCGTTGCTAATAAACCCATGGCAACCATATTGATTGGGTTCACAGAGGCTGCATTGTTAATTTGCGTGGCAACTTCAAGGGCTAGCTTATTAACAACTTTTGGCCCCCATTCAGGCTTAAAATTGTTGTCGCTTCTTTGCTCGCGCCAGTTAGGTTGCTCGTTATCTAAAAGCGTATCAAAGTTAATCGGATCGCCAAACGTCACGCGCACTTTACCGAATGAGCGCTTCATGCTGCGAATGGAAGAAAAGATACTGCCAAGGCCTTCTTTCTTCTTCTTTTTACCTTTTAATTCACCTTGGTAACTGCTGGACTCGAATACTTTTTCGTAGCCAACGTAAACCGGCATAAAGATAATAGGTTTGCGTGAGTCACGTAAATAGCTGCGTAAAGTCATCGCCAGCATGCCTGCCTTAGGATTCAATGTTCGACCTGTACGACTGCGACCGCCTTCGACAAAATACTCGGTTGAATAACCGTTACTAAAAACAGAGTGAAGGTATTCATCAAATACAGCGGCGTACAGCTTGTTACCTTTAAATGTACGGCGCATAAAGAACGCGCCGCCACGGCGTAAGATTGGACCAACAACCGGCATGTTTAAGTTTATGCCCGCAGCAATGTGCGGTACTTGTAAGCCGTTATGATAAAGCACATAAGACAGTAGTAAATAATCGATATGACTGCGATGGCAGGGGACGTAAATGATTTCGTTATCTTTGTTAGTATTTTGCAGGCGTTCGATATTGTAAACGTTGACGCCGTTATAGATTTTATTCCAAACCCAGGTCAGGACCACATCCAGAAATCGAATCGCGCCATGAGTCATATGGGCCGCTATTTCATCGGCGTATTTAAGAGCCAGGGAATTGGCTTTTTTACGACTGATGTTTTTAATTTTCATTTCCTCTTCGATGGCTTCAAGCACCAACGGTTTACGAGGGATCTGATGCACTAGCGTGCTGCGGTGTGATAAATCAGGGCCCAGTACGGTCGCGTTAACGTGACGGAAGTGAACACGTAAAACACGGGATAATTTTCGTGCCGTAATTTCCGTATCTTTGCCTTCGTTAATGAGTTGTCGTAAAGAGATAGGCTGGCTAAAGCGTATGGCTGTTTCACGACCATTAAGAATGACCGCGAATAGCGTTGATAAACGCCCCCCCAGCTTACCGCTGCTCTGTGACCAGATTTTAACAAATGAGCGTTCTTTATCTGGGCTACGTCCCCAGTAAACGACGACGGGTACAATTTGAATATCTTGCTCTGGCTGATCTTTAATAAAATCGATCCAGCGCGTGAGCCGTTTGGAAACTAACGGTACGCCACGTTTACGGAAAGGTGCTCCCGCGCGTTTGTAGCTGGAAAAAAATGGATTGATTCTTTTTTCTTGGTCACCGATAAGGGTATTTGAAGTGCTGGGCAGGCCTGCATCAGTAATGACTCTGTCAATAACAAGCTCTTGCCCGAATGATTGGTATTGAAGAGCATAAACGATAGGTTTGCTGCTATCGAGATTAAGGTCTTTGGCGGTAGGGCCAATAATTTTAGTGGTAACTAGGGTGTGAATTAAACGCTGGTTTAAGCGAAATAATCCATTTTTAATCATGGTGATTAAATTCATATTAACAATTCCAATGTAAATGCGAGGTCAGTTTACCTGCTCAAGACATTGGGTTAAATGGCTTTGACGCTATTAATCACCGTCAGTTACGCTTATTTACTGAATTAGTGAAGC
This sequence comes from Oleispira sp., assembly GCA_036960605.1. GTDB lineage: Bacteria > Pseudomonadota > Gammaproteobacteria > Pseudomonadales > Oceanobacteraceae > Oleispira. The sequence goes on from JBALXI010000025.1 coordinate 63,132, forward strand.
GGTTTGTATTGTTATTATAAACGATCACTTGTTCAATAATGTGGAGGAGGTGGCTCGATAAAGCTGCCCGTGTTTTGTGATCCCTGACCACCACCGATGCTTTGAACTTGCTGGTAAAGATATTTAAGCGCATCTTTTGCCGTCTTGTTGTCGAGTTGTAGTTCAACCAAGGCATCATTGAGCTGTTCGACGTGATGTTCTAAATACGCAAGCTTGGTTTCAAGCTGTTCTATTTGTTGCTGTTGTGCATTATTTTTTTCAGAAGACATGATGATCTCGATCCATTTTTTTGGATTGTTGCAGGCAATCGGTTTCGGGTAAAGAAATACCGTATTTTAAATACCAGATCTGTATATTATTTAATCAATTTGTCATTATAATCGCATTGCAACCGCTTTGCTTTTCTATCATGTTGATTTTTGTAATGAATTAGGCTTTGATAGCTGTGCCTAATGGCTTTTATTTGGTCTTAAGCAAAAGAAAAACAGACAAAAATTTGCATCGAAGAGAGAGAGAACATGAAAGGTATTATGATTAAAAAAATTCTTGTGAGCTTGGTGCTCGCACTAATTGCTCCGTTTATTTTAAAATTGGCTTTGAATAAAGTATTGCTAAGCATCGAATTAGCAGCAGGAGGTACGTTAGCGAGCAGTCTTGCTACTCTTCCGAATGTTGGTGCTATCTACACTATTGTGGCGTTGATCTTTTTTGCCATTACGTTTGCAGCGGCTTTAGCTGTCCCATCTCGTCGTCGTCGTAATCGTTCAAGTGGCACCGTTGTAGAAAGCGATGTTGATGATGGTCGTGAGCGCGGTATGGTTAAGTGGTTTAACGTGAAGAAAGGTTTTGGTTTTATTACGTGGGATGACGGTGAAGATGTATTTGTTCACTTCCGTTCGATTCGTGGGCAAGGTCATCGTTCTTTGACTGAAGGTCAACGTGTTAAATTTATGGTTGTTCGCGGCCAGAAAGGACCACAAGCTGAAGATGTTTCAGTTGTTCGTGGTTAATTGATCTCTTAATTAGAAGAGATTAATTGGAAAGATAAGAAAGGCGGATTATCCGCCTTTTTTTGTGCCTGCTAGAAAATGTTGGCTGAGTGAATAGGTAGAGAAAAGATAGAGCGAAAAGCGGTTTTACCACGGAGGGCGCGGAGTCGCTGCGCTACACGGAGAAAAGCAAGGGGCAGAAAATAAAGGGCGAAAAGCGGTTTTACCACAGAGTGCACAGAGCCGCTGCGCGACACGGAGAAAAGCAAGGGGCAGAAAATAAAGGGCAGTAAAAGGGGTGTGGTTATAAGTTGCTGGCTAGGGCTGTTGTTTAATAGCGAGTCTTTTCGCTCTTCTCTGTGCTCTCTGTGTCCTCTGTGGTTATATTCTTTAGTTCTTTTTGGGTGCGTGAGTTCTAGGGCATTGAGTATTTTGGATAGTGACCATTCTGGGGAGTTTACGCAGCGGGCAGGTTAGTGTGACATCACTGTCGGGTGTTTGCATTTGAGCTAGGCGATTAAAAAAATCGATCAGTAGCAGTCTAGTTTGGTTCCATGGCGACATAAAAAAAGCCCATATTTGCTGGTTATACTTGAAGTATAGTCAGCAAATATGAGCTTGTTTAAAAGCTTTGTTACAAAAAGTACGCAGCGCTTAGGTTTTGAACCTAAAGCGAGGTCTTAAACTTTCTGAATTAGCTCTTTTAATAAACGTGGGTTGGCCACGTAAATGTCTGCAGGGGCTTTAATTAAAGGCTCGCCTGTGACACTAGCGGTTAAGCAACCTGCTTCATGAGCGATTAAGCTACCGGCATTCAATGAAAACTCATCCATATCGCAAAGCATGGCGCCGTGTAGGCGGTCTGCTGCGGTATAAGCCATCATTAATACGCTGCTACCTAAAGCACGAACGTCATTGGCTTGGCCCATGATGTTGGTGATCTTCTTGCGGTTTTCAAAAGCGCTCTCGCCTTCGCTATGATTCGGCGTTTTAAAGCCAATCAATGCTTGGTTGATTTCACGCAATTGACCACAGCGTAAGCGGCGGTTGTTTAGCTGAGCACCACGGCCACGGCTAGCGCTAAATTCGTCACCATTCATAGGGTTGATTACAACCGTATGTTCGGTTTTACCGTTAACTAGGCAGCTAACAATAATAGCGAAATCAGGTAGGCCTACGCGAAAGTTAACCAGGTCGTCGATGACACATACTTGCCATTGATTTCTTGGAGTACCTTCAGCAGGGCTGTGAAAACCAGTTTCACGGCCTTGATAGCTATCTTCTGGACAGGCGTTCTTGAGCTCGAAAATAATGCTCTTTTCAAGGCCAATAGCGCAGTCAGCTACGAATTTTGATTTTTCTTGATCGCTACTTTGGTAGGGATCGAAACGGTCCAAGCTACGGACTAAGTCTTGTCCTGCATTACGTGCAGCACGCAGCGCAAGGTTTACAAGCGGTTGCATAGGGCTACTAATCTCTTAAAGAACGGTGAACGCGCGAGTATACCAAAAAAATTGCGTGAAAAGAATTCCTTGTCGGCTTTTTCGTATCTTCAAGGCATTTGGGCTGCTAGAATACTGGCCTTATTTAGAAAGCGCTCCTTACTTTAAAGGGGCTGCTCATGTTTAGTAGAAGAGCCTCATGTTAGATCAAATTAGAATTGTTTTAGTAAATACTACCCATTCCGGCAATATCGGTGCTGCGGCCCGAGCGATGAAAAATATGGGGGTCACTCAGTTGGTCCTTGTTGATCCTATTGCTGTGATTGATGGCGATGCCATTGTTCGTGCGTCCGGAGCGGCTGAGATTCTAGACAGCTGTATCATCGTCTCGAGTTTAGATGAAGCGGTTGCTGGTTGTGGCTTGGTTATTGGAACCAGTGCGCGTGGCCGTCATATACCGTGGCCGTTATGTTCTCCGCGTGAGAGTGCGGCTAAAGCAAAGCAAGCCGTAGCGAATAATAACAGTGTCGCATTGGTCTTTGGTCGTGAGTCTCGCGGTCTAACCAATGAGGAATTGCATAAGTGTAATGCGCACGTGCATATTCCAACCAATCCAGATTTTAGTTCCTTAAACATAGCCGCTGCCGTGCAGGTATTGTGCTATGAAATGCGTATGGCGTCTCTAGAGCAAGAGGCTGTTGAAGGTGCTGCTGTCAGTAAGATCGGCCAGTGGGGCGTTGAGTGGGATTATGAAATGGCTCCTCATGGCGATATGGAGCGATTTTTTGATCATTTAAAAGAATCCTTGGTTGATATTGGCTTCCTTGATCCCAATACTCCTAAACAGCTAATGACGCGTTTACGTCGTATGTTCCAAAGAACCGCTTTGGATACGATGGAGGTGAGCATGATGCGTGGCATTTTAGCCGCGGTTCAACGCAAGGCTAAGGTTGCCAATGATCTCGACGGAAGTGATGAAAATGGAAAGAAAGAAGGTTAAAGAATAATGTTGCGACGAATTCGGCAAGACGTAGCGTGTGTATTTGATCGAGACCCTGCGGCGCGTAATACCTTTGAGGTGTTAACGACGTATCCTGGGGTGCACGCCATAATACATTACCGTCTCGCGAACTGGTTATGGTGTAAGGGCATGAAATGGCTCGCGCGCTTGCTATCAACTTTTAGTCGCTGGGTGACTGGGATTGAAATTCACCCAGGGGCAACTATTGGTGATCGTTTCTTTATCGATCACGGCATGGGTGTGGTAATCGGCGAAACGGCTGAAATTGGTAATGATTGTACCCTTTACCATGGCGTTACCCTCGGTGGCACCAGTTGGAATAAAGGTAAACGACACCCAACACTCTGTGACGGCGTTGTTGTTGGTGCGGGTGCTAAAGTACTTGGGCCAATCATTGTAAATGAAGGTGCGCGTATTGGTTCCAACGCGGTTGTGACTAAAGAGGTGCCTGCGGGTGTCAGTGTGGTCGGGATTCCTGGTCGCATTGTGCGTAAGCCAGACCCAGAACTGGATAAACGCCGTAAAGATATTGCCGATAAAATAGGTTTTGATGCTTACGGTATGGTCGATGAAATGCCCGATCCGATAGCTCGCTCAGTGAATAATCTGATGGACCATATGCTGGCTGTGGATGACAAAATCAATAATATTTGCAAGTCGCTGCATAAGTTAGGTGATACGTCTTGTGATGAGGCTATGCCTGAATTAAAAGCTTCTCATGTTGAATCCTTGGCCGACGGTGATCCTACGAGTTCAGCTAGCGTTAGCGCCGAGGATGCGACGGTTAACGTCAGTACTGAAGAGAATAAATCGGCTGAGTAGTTGACTAAATTAGTCGGATTTACGCATAATGTGAATCTGAGTAATTACGATGACTATTTTTGGAGGCCAATCTGTGCGCTTAACCACTAAAGGACGCTACGCAGTTACTGCGATGTTAGATTTGGCAATTCATGCCAAGCAAGGGCCTGTTAGCCTAAGTGATATTTCCGGTCGACAAGAAATATCTTTGTCGTATTTAGAGCAATTATTTGCCAAGTTGCGTCGTAATGGCTTGGTCACAAGTGTTCGCGGCCCAGGTGGTGGCTACCGTTTGAGCCGAGCTGGCTTGGAAATTAACGTTGCTCAAGTTGTGGATGCTGTGAGTGAATCGATGGACGTTACTCGATGCGAAGGCAAGGGTAACTGTCAGCGCGGTGAAGCATGCTTAACACACTATTTGTGGTGCGATCTTAGCGATCAAATTCATTCTTTCTTGGAAGGCATTAGCTTGCAAAGCTTGGTCGACCGTCAGGAAATTCGTGATATTTCTGAGCGTCAGGATAGCTATCAAAAAAACCGCATTAATGTAGTTGACGGTTTATAGATTCAATTTTAATTAGGTTCAGCTTTGATTAGGTTCAGCTTTGATTAGGTTCAGCTTTGATTAGGTTCAGCTTTGATTAGGTTCAGCCTGATTATGTTAAACTACCTGCATTAAGTAATTAATTTTTTAGTGCCTCATTCAGAGGTTGCTCAGGTACCGCATGAAACTTGTATATCTAGATTATGCAGCAACGACTCCTGTTGCTGCTGAAGTTGCCGCTACGATGGCGCAACACCTTACCCTTGAAGGCAATTTTGCCAACCCTGCATCTCGTTCTCATCGCTTTGGCTGGCAAGCTGAAGAGGCTGTAGAGAGTGCTCGTATCACAGTGGCAAAGCTCATTGGTGCCAGTAATCGTGAAATTGTCTGGACCAGTGGGGCGACAGAATCTAATAATTTAGCCATTAAAGGCGTATTAGAAGGTTTTGAGTCGGGTCATGTTATTACCTCTTCTATAGAGCATAAGGCGACCTTAGATACCTGCGCCTATATGCAAGAGTCGTCCGCTAAGCATGGGGGTTTTGATGTCACTTATTTAGCACCCAATGCAGAAGGCCTTATTACGGCAGCGCAAGTGAAAGAAGCTTTGCGTCCAGATACGCGGCTAGTGAGCTTAATGCTGGTTAATAATGAAATTGGCAATATCACCGATATAAAATCAATTTCACAAGCATTGTCAGGTCATGCCGCCTTGCTGCACTGCGATGCGGCGCAAGGCACTGGCAAGCTAGCGATTGATGTAGCGGAGTTGGGCGTCGACTTAATGTCTATTTGTGCGCATAAAATGTATGGCCCTAAAGGTATTGGCGCTTTGTATGTGCGTAGGGCCCCTGAAGTAAAGGTGTACCAACAGATTCACGGCGGAGGGCATGAGCGTGGAATGCGCTCGGGTACCTTGGCGACTCATCAAATAGTTGGGTTTGCTAAAGCCGCCGAGTTAGTGATTGCTAACTTAGAGGCTGAAATTGAGCATAATGCAAAATTGCGTGACAAATTATGGGCAGGTCTAGAGTTGCTGGGGGATGTGCAGCGCAATAGCCACTTAAGCCAATGCAGCCCGAATCATCTTAATGTGAGCTTCTCTGGGGTCGATGGCGAAATATTGTTGGCATCTCTTGCTCAGCTGGCTGTTTCTTCAGGTTCGGCCTGTAACTCGGCCAGTGTGGCGCCTTCATTCGTGCTAAAGGCCTTAGGCCTAGCAGATGAGTTAGCGCATGCCGGTATTCGTTTCAGTGTGGGGCGTTATACTACAGAGGCTGATATTGATTTTGCGCTGACTGAAATTGAACGGGTATTGACCGCTTTACGTTAGTGCTTGAGAGAGCGAAAGTTAAGCAATCAAACTGTCTATACGAACTGGCTTGCCGGTGGCCGCAGGAATAGTTATAAATTCCATTCTAATTTAGTCAAAACCTGCGTATACTCCGCAGGTTTTTTATACCCTATTAATCCTATATTGGAGAATTATCATGGCGATCGAACGCACTTTTTCTATTGTTAAGCCTGACGCAGTTGCTAAAAACGTAATCGGCGAAATCTACAGCCGTTTCGAAAAAGCTGGTTTGCAAGTAATTGCTTCTAAAATGATCCAGTTGGATGACGAAAAAGCTGGCGGTTTTTACGCTGAGCACGCTGAACGTGGTTTCTTCAAAGACTTGGTTGCTTTCATGACTTCTGGTCCTGTTATGGTTCAGGTTTTAGAAGGCGAAGGCGCTGTTCTTAAGAACCGTGACCTAATGGGCGCAACTAACCCTAAAGAAGCTGAAGCCGGTACTATCCGCGCTGATTTCGCTGAAAGCATCGATGCTAACGCTGCTCACGGTTCTGATTCTGTAGAATCTGCTGCTCGTGAAATTGCGTATTTCTTCTCTGACGCAGAACTTTGCCCACGCGGTTAAGTTTTAGTTAGAAGGTATTTTAACTAATACCTACTTTGAAAGCAGCGTGCAATCTTTGACTGCACGCTGCTTTCTTAGTTTTACAGCAATACTATACAGCCCAGAATCTGTGCCATTTCACTTGTGTTTTCTTCGTTGAATGACGTTAAAGAATGCAAACGAAATGGTTTATCCGTCCAGGATGATACTCCCACTGCCCGGTGACCAAAATGACAAATATACAAGCAACTGATTTCGAAGCATTAGATCGACTTGAAGCTGAAGAGAAATCGAAAGAACCGACTAAAAA
>JBALXI010000026.1:0-69694 GCA_036960605.1 Oleispira sp.
TAACCAAACTCTCCAGTTAAGACTTCAAACGCCTGTTAACTATTCAGAAAGTAAAACGATTACCATCAACTTAGGCATAGCGCTCAAAAGACGTATGACGAAACGTACAGCTCGTTAGCGCAAGGGCGGGGCAACCTAGTGAATACGGCCAATCAATTTGTCGAACTCGGTGTGCGTATCAAAAAGAAAATTCCTCAAGGAAGAAAGGAACATAATAATGAAACGTCGTGAATTTTTATCTTTTTCGCTGTTATCTGCAGTAGCGCTGCAAGTGCCTCATGTGAGTGCGAGCAGTGCTGATGCTATAAATGCCAAGGGTATTGGCGCTGAAATGTTGCCTCTTGATATTGAAAATCAAGGGCTTGATTTTAAGAAGCTGACTTCGTTCTTGCAATCTCTACCGCTAGAAAGTTTAGTCACTGAGGGTGAGTGGAATCTCGCGCAAATATTCAATCATACCGCGCAAAGTATTGAATACTCTATCGACGGCTATCCATTGCACAAGCCTGAGTTTTTTAAAGAGACCATCGGGCCGTTAGCCTTCAAGGCTTTCTCTGCATGGGGAAAGATGACGCATGGCTTGGCAGAAGATATTCCGGGTGCGCCGCTGGTTTTAGCGACGCAGCCACCTCGACTCGCACTCGCCAGATTAGAACAAGCCATGATCAAGTTTGATCAGTATCAAGGTACTTTGCAGCCTCATTTTGCTTATGGTGTTTTGAGCAAGCAAGAATATGCGTTAGCGCATGTGCTGCACCTTAATAATCATTTTGAGGAAGTACGTCTTGTCCAGACTGCGTGATTTAAAAGGCTTTGGGCCGAAAAGCGAAGAAATACTCGCTCAAGTCGGCATTGAGTCGGTAGCGCAGTTTATGCAGGTTGATGCCTTTGAGTTATACGCTGATTTAAAAAAGACGGTGAAAGGTACCGGCTTAAATTCAATTTACGCGATTCTGGGTGCCCAGCAAGATGTTCATTGGCAAGAAGTGGCTCGTACGCAAAAGTACGAAATATTATTACGCTTAGATGATATGGGCTTAGCGCCAGCGGCTCCTAGTAAAAAGAAATCATCTGCCGTTAAATAGTCAGACACAAGAAATAGCCAGTCGTTAGCCCTATGCGTTAGAATAGAGCCATCGAATAGCAGCATTAAAATACTCTCTTAATTTCATACGATATCCAGCATGACAGATAAGCCTTCCAGCCTAAATAACAGCAATTCCCTAAGCGCAGCGGATGACATATTCGCCAACAGCTCGGGTATAGAAGTCGCCGGTCAGTTTACCTTTGATAGCGCCGTTGCCCGTGTTTTCCCCGATATGATTAAGCGCTCAGTACCGGGTTATGCTGAAACTGTCGCGATGTCGGGAGTGATTGCGGGTGAATATGCCCGTGATAATACCAACTTGTACGATTTGGGCTGCTCATTAGGCGCGGTAACTTTAGCGATGCGTCATGGGGTTAAAGTTGAGAACTGTAAGATAATCGGCATTGATAATTCCAGTGCCATGATCGAGCAAGCGGGGCACTATTTAGCCCTTGATGAAGGCTCGGTTGCAGTCGAATTAATGTGTGCGGATATTACGACTCAGCCGATCGAAAATGCCTCTGTGGTCGCGTTAAATTATGTGCTGCAGTTCATCGCGCAGGATCAGCGTTTGGATCTATTAACGCACATTGCTAAGGGCCTTAATCCGGGTGGCGCTTTGATTTTATCGGAGAAGATTTGTTTCGATGATGATGAGCAACCACTACAAGATAAGCTGCATTTAGATTTTAAGCGCGCCAATGGTTATAGTGAATTAGAGATCGCGCAAAAACGCAGCGCCATTGAAAATGTCCTTATTCCAGAAACAGAGAGTGTTCATATTGAGCGTTTAAAGCAAGCAGGATTTAGCCGTGTTATTCGCTGGTATCAGTGCTTTAATTTTGTGTCTTACCTTGCGATAAAATAGATTCAGAATCTGCAGTCAATTTTTAACTAATTTTTAACAAATAGAATTCCAATATGAACGTAGATGTATTTTCTTGGTTTGATGATATTCAAGCTGCTATGGAACAAGAAGGCAGCTTATTAAAACCTTGGGCCAAGATTTTGCCGCAGCAGCTGCATGCGCTTTTCAATGAAAAGGTTCATGGAGATCAGCAACGTTGGTTAGATGCATTAGAAGGCTTGCCAGCGGTTGAGAATGTCACCACAGATATACAGCAAGATCGACTTCAATTAAGCAGCGACAACATTACGGCTGACATTGATGCTGAGATAAAAGCGGCTTTACAGCAGCTCGGCCCTTGGCGTAAAGGCCCTTTTCAGTTCTTTGATACACACATTGATACCGAGTGGCGCAGTGATTGGAAATGGCAGCGTATTGCTGCGCATCTAGCGCCGTTAGAAGGCCGAACCATACTCGATGTCGGCTGTGGTTCCGGTTATCACATGTGGCGCATGTTGGGCGCCGGTGCTCATCGCGTTGTGGGGATTGATCCTTCGCGTTTATTTCTGGCTCAGTTTCAAGCGTTCAAACAGTATGCTCAGTCTGGTTTAGCCCAGACTAGTGAAGAGCAACCGCTGAAAATCGATTTATTACCGCTCAAAATGGAAGATGTTCCTCGCCCATTGAAAGCGTTTGATACCACCTTCTCGATGGGAGTTTTGTATCATAGAAAATCTCCAATCGATCATTTAGCAGAACTCAAAGATACCCTGAAACCGGGTGGCCAATTGGTATTAGAAACTTTGGTAATTGAAGGTGAGTTGGGTGAAGTATTAATGCCTGAAGATCGTTATGCACAAATGCGTAATGTTTGGTTTTTACCCAGTTGTGATACGTTGCTACTTTGGGCAAGACGAGCAGGCTTTAAAAATCCTCGAATTGTAGAAAAAAATGTCACTAGCTTAGACGAGCAGCGTTCTACGGATTGGATGCAATATCAGTCGTTGACGGATTTCTTGGACGTCGAAGATAAGAGCAAAACGGCGGAAGGTTATCCTGCTCCTTTGCGCGCAACACTAATCGCGGAGGCTTAGCGCTCTAAAAGCTCAGTAGTTGAGGCACTAAATCACTGTCAAATTGTTCGAATCTGTCATTACTGTCTACACTGGAATAAGTATATAAATATTTTAGTTGTGTCGAAAAGGACAGAGATTAGGTTATGTCAGATATTGAACAGTTAAGTGATGAGCAGCGCATTAGTTTGCTTGAGGGTAAGGTGGGTAAAAACCGTACGGTGATTACAATCGTAGCGCTAACCATGATTGTTATTCTTTCGGTCTCTTTAACCGTATTGCTGCTTAAGCTACTGCGGGTCGATGAACCCTATGTTTCAAGCAGCAACTTTGAAGAGCAAAAAATGGTGATTCTGTCATTGCAGGAAGACCTGAAAGAGCAAAAAGAGACGATTGCTGCGATGTCCCTGACGTATCAACAAAGCGAAGCGGCGACGTTTCAGCAAACTTTGATTGAGCAAGAGCAGAGTTATCAGGATTTTTTGTCAGCGTTAAAGTTAGGCATGTTTGACCTCGCTAAAATGGTGCAAGGTTCTCGTACTTGGTTGGATGTGTATAACGATAAGTTAGATGATGCCAAAAACTTGAGCGAGCTGAGAGAGAAGAAACTTAAGCGTTTGAACTAGTCTATCCAAACTTCACGTACAGGCTCACCAAAATCATCATAGATGATTTTCTTTCTCGGTCGATTGCTCTTGGGTGGTGATGGACTACTTGCTGGTTTCTTTCGATCATCGACCGCTTTTAACTCTTCTAAAAGCGGTGTTCTTTGCTGTTTTCCCTGCTCGAAGCCGCTACTGCGATCATCAATTTTACCATTGACTAAACCACTCTCTCCGCGTTGAAATTCACGCACTTCTCCACCTTTGTTAAGGTATTGATCAACCTCATTGGTCATTTGCTGGCGGATTTCACGTTTGGTTGGGCGTTTATTCATGGATAGTAATCATAGATGCGTCGGCTTTTAGCTTTTAATTATTAATGGTGAAAGTATAGATGGCAAAACTCACTCTACCACTTGATGCCTAATCTTGTTAGTTTAACGTTAAACCATTCCAGTAATTCGAGAATTAAAGATGAAAGAATACCTTAGCAAATCACACACAGTGCGTAATATTGCCTTGATTGTGGTGAGCACGCTAATGATGACAGCTTGTACCGAAGAGGTAATGAATAAGTGGTCACGTCAAGCGGATAACCTGTTAGGTGAAGATTTGAAAGTATCCTATGTTGATGGTGGCCAGGTGGTGAAATCGTGGACAGTTAAGGATGGGAAAATCACCACAGGTCGAGACGATCAAGGGCGAGCGATTGGTTATTACTATTTCTGGAGTGTGGAAACGGGCTATGTTCAGTTACCGATTGAACGAACTTTGATTGAGGAGATCACAAAGTAACGACCTAGTAGTATGAAGATAGGCCATTGATAATAATAAAAGATCAAACATGAAAGAAATTCTACAAAAAATAATTCAGCCCCATGCTGCGCGTTTGATCTCAAGTAATACGGTGCTGAAGTATAAGCGTCAATTACATGAGACTAAACGTAAGTTGTGCGCGCGCCCGCATGGTATCGAACTCTATTTACGAATAAACGATCCTTATAGCTATTTATTGGTTCAAGTCTTAGCTGATTTTGAGCAGCGCTATGGCGTTCACATGACATTTAAGACTATCTTAAACCTTCAGCAAGATATGTATCCTGAAGCGGAGATGTGGCATGAAAACGGTTTTTACGATGCGACTCACCTAGCGGATTTGTATCAATTAAAATGGCCAGAAAAGGCTCCTGAAAAAGTAACTGCACGAATACAATACGCTAGCCAACGGTTATTAGAGCTCGAAAATAACAGCAAAGGCAGTGATCGTTGTGATTGGGCTGCGGTCGAGCAAGTATTTGAGCAGTATTGGTTCCAACAGCCTTGCAGCACTTCAATGGAAGACCCGATAATTAATCGTCAGCCAGCTGATCATCAATTCGATGAGTCTCTTGCTGGGCAGAAGTTATTGGCCAACGAACAAGCACTAGCCAATCAAGGGCATTACATGAGCGCCATGCTCAATTATGCCGGAGAGTGGTATTGGGGCTTGGATCGTTTAGATCATTTAGAAAAGCGCTTAATGCAGCTTGGTTTGGGGCGTGATACTGACGTTCAGTTCGATAAAACCTATAGTAACTTTTGTAAATCTGAACCTTTACTTATACCCAACTCCAATCTTAAAAAACTAACCCTATATTTTTCTATTCGTAGTCCTTATTCCCACTTAGGGTTGCAGCAAGCGATAAAGCTGGCTCAGCACTATCAGCTAGTATTGGAAGTTAAGCCGGTATTGCCGATGGTCATGCGGGGTTTGTCGGTGCCTGATACGAAAAAAATGTACATTTTTCATGATACCAAGCGTGAAGCGGAAAAGTTAAACATCGATTATGGCTTTGTGGCAGACCCATTGGGGGAGGGGGTAAATCGCTGCTACTCACTTTTCAAATATGCGCAAGCACTCGGAAAAGAAAGCGATTATTTACTGAATTATGCACAAGCCGTCAATGCTCAAGGTATTCGTTCTGATACCGACGCGGGGTTAAAGATAATTGTTGAACGCTCGGGCTTAGATTGGGGTCATGCAAGGCAGTTATTACAATACGATAATTGTGATAGGCAATGGCAGATTTGGGCAGAAGAGAATCGACAGGAAATGATTGCTTTAGGATCTTGGGGAGTTCCCACCTTCCACTATGGTGACGTGGTTTTGTGGGGCCAAGATAGAGCAGGAGTAATTGAACGGACGGTAATGCAGGATTTACACAAGCTAGTACTTAATAACCAGTAGTTGGTTAATAAATAAACAGCGCTCTGGTTAATTACGTCTACAATTACGCTAGAAGGCAGGAAAATTGACGAATCTGCCGTTGTTTTAACAAACTGACATAAAACTCCATTACACTTTGCCCCGCATTCAGTAGAATGCTGGTCTTATTGTTTAAAAATAATTAAAAGAGATAATTTTGAAGGTACTTTTGACAGGCGCATGGTCCGCTAAATGGTATTTATTAATCGGGCTGTTTAGTTTTATTGTGTTTTTGGGCATCACGGCCCCCTTAGAGTTTATATGGCCTAAGGTTCAGCCTCATATGGGCCGCTTGCCGGTTCAGGTTGAATTGGTCAGTGGTACTGTCTGGCAAGGTCAGGCACGCATCAATATTCCAAATGTGGGTAAAGTGACCGGGCATTGGGATATTCAGCTAAGTGAATTATTTATCGGACAGTTGGCGGCTAAGGTCGATATTTCAGGAGATGCACTTAAATTTAAAGGTCTCGTTCGCGGCAGTGCTGATCAAGTTGAAGTGATAGAAAGTGAAGCCTTTATGTCTTCACGTTATTTGGCACCTTTATTACGCCAAGGAAAATCATCTTTAAGCGGTGATTTTGAATTAAATAAATTTAACGCAATTTTTTCACTGAAAGACAAACAAATTTTAGCGGCAGATGGACGAATACTATTCAATGGTGGCGATGTGAGCTTCCCTATTGATGGTAAAAAGATAAATGCCACATTGCCGATATTGATCGGGGTGTTTAATAAGCCCGGTGACAATGTAGAATTAGCGATTACAAATACCGATGGCCAAAGTATAGGCAGTGGTTATGTGCAGCCGGATGGTTGGAGTGGCATGGCTATTCGACGCCGCTTCTTAGATATATTAGGTCAAAAATGGCCTGCGGATGTTGATGAAGAAACGGTTATTTTTGAAGTTTCACAGAAGTTATTGTGAAAGTTCTAGCCAACCAACATTAAGCGAGCTTCAAGTGAATATAAAGCGACGGATAGACATGTTTGGAATAGGGATTTTGTTAGAGGTGAAGAGTGACTGAACAAGCCGTAATTATGTTGCCCTGGCAACGAGTGAGTTTAGTGCTCGGAAAGCTAATATTCAGTGTATTGATTGCTAGCCAATTAGCTATTTTCACTTGGATGATATTATCGCCAAAAACCTTGGTATTGTCAGAACCGAGCAGAGCTAAAGGCTCCGCGGCGATTGCACAAAATAATAGCATTGCTGATTTACATATTTTTGGTGATGCCGCAGTAGAACTTACAGAAGTACCGCAAGAGGTCAATGCACCCAAAACGCGATTACGTTTAGAGTTATTAGGTGTGATGGCTGCGAGCATTGCTGAAAATTCTAGTGCGATTATTGCGCCTAAGGGCGGTGCTGGTGAGAACTACCGCGTAGGGGATGTCGTTCAAGGGCGTACTAAGTTAGCGGCGGTTCATCAGGATAAAGTGATCTTAGATAGTAACGGCAAGTTAGAAACGTTGAAGTTTGATCTAGCCCGTAAACAAGGTATTCAAAAGTCTGGGAAGCCAACGGCAGCACAAAGAAAAGCGCAAAGCCGTGGCAGTTTAAAAGATCGTTTTAAGAAAGTTCGCAATGCTTCAGATGCCGTGAGCCTATTAAGAGATGAGGTTGCCAATAATCCAGCGGGTGCGTTAAAACAGTTGGGATTAGAGACCGCAGAAAATGGCTCAGGCTATAAAGTTTCCAGTTCGGGTTCAATGCTTACTCAGTTAGGCTTGCAACCGGGCGATGTGATTTTGTCTGTCAATGGACAGACATTGGGCAATTTAGATGATGATCAAATGCTATTAGAGCAAGTGACTAGTAGCGGGCAAGCGCGTTTGGAAATTCAGCGTGGCAATCGTCGTTTTGTCGTTAACCATACCATTAAATAAGGACTTAATCGGTGTTTAAGCGTTTTTGTAAAGTAGCACTCTTGGCTATGTCTATTGCCATTTGTATGCCTGTATTGACCACTCATGCAGAAGATCAGAACTGGCAAGTAAACCTTAAGGATGCCGATATATCGGCCTTTATTGGGCAGATTGCTGATATCACTGGGAAGAGCTTTGTTATCGACCCGAGGGTGAAAGGTAAGGTAACCGTTCTTTCTACGGAGACTATGAATACTGAGGCTGTGTATGAGCTTTTTTTATCCGTATTAAAAGTACATGGCTATGCGGCAGTTCCCGCAGGTGATGTCATTATGGTGGTTCAGCAAAACTCGGTGAAGCAACAAGGCCGAGATTTAGAATCTAAATTCAAAAACCAAAGCCAAGAGATGATCACAAAAGTGATCACTATTAAAAATACACCGGCTTTGGATCTTGTGCCTATTTTACGTCCGCTGGTGGCTAAGTATGGACATCTTGCGGGCGTTAAGTCGGCTAATGCCTTGATCATCTCTGATCATGCATCGAACATCACACGCATTCAGCAGATTATTGATCGTCTCGATAAATCAGGCTCGGAAGAGATTGAAGTTATTCAGTTAAAAGAAGCTTGGGTCGGTAATGTCGTGACTATGTTGCAAAGCCTAGATCCAACGAGAGTTGCTCAGGGTAAAGGTTCTAAGAGTAGCGGTGCCGGTAGTATTCGAGTGGTTGCTGATGAGCGTAGCAATCGTTTAATTATCAAGGGTGAAAAAACATCCCGCGAACGAATACGTAAGCTAATCGAACAGCTCGATAAACCTTCTTATTTCTCCGGCAGTGCGAAAGTGATTCGTCTTAAATACGCCGATTCGAAGAAGTTAGCCGAATTATTAAAGGGCGTGATGTCGGAATCTAGTTCGGGCGGCAAAGACGGAAATAAGGCTAAAGGAGAAGCGAGCATTCATGCGGATGAAGAGTTAAACGCGTTAGTTGTTCGCGCTGAGCCTTCGATCTTAAAAGAGATTGATGAAATCATAAATGAGCTCGATGTTAGACGTGCACAAGTATTAATTGAATCTGCGATTGTTGAAGTAACAGGTGACGTCACTGATTCATTAGGTTTTCAGTGGGCTGTGGGTGATACCGATAACCCGGTTGCAGGAACTAACTTCGGCAACGCAGGACAATCTTTATCATCAATTGCTACTGGCATAGCCGCTGGAACACCCACCTTAGGTAATGGTTTAACCTTAGGTGGTTTTAAGGAAACCAATGGCCAGGTTGATTTTGGTGTGATCATTCAAGCTTTGGAAAGCCAAAGCAATACCAACTTGCTATCAACGCCTAGCATCATGACTTTGGATAACCAGGAAGCAGAAATTGTTGTGGGTCAGAACGTGCCTTTCTTAACGGGGTCAACGTCTTCTAGCGCTAATAGCAATCCATTTACCACCATCTCTCGTGAAGATATTGGTGTTACGTTAAAAATTAAACCGCATATTCATGAAGGTAATGAAGTCCGCTTAGAAGTTGAAGTCAGCGCAGAATCTGTAGCCAATACTACTGTGCAAGGACAAGCGGATTTGATTACCAATAAGCGTTCATTGAAAACAATGATTTTAGCGGCAGATCAAGAAACGATTGTATTGGGCGGCTTGATTAGCGATGACATTACCGAAACCGAAAGTAAGGTGCCGATTTTAGGTGATATCCCATTAATAGGTTGGTTATTCAAGAGTAGGAGCACGCAGCATGTGAAGCGTAATTTGATGGTTTTCTTACGCCCAACGATTGTGCTGGATAAACAGAAGGCTCTTGCCTTAACGCATGACAAATATAATGGTATCTGGGAATTCGAGCTGTCTGGCGATATAGAAGTTGATTCTGTTGATCAGCGTATGAATCGTTTGTTCAAAGGTGTTCAATTAAATAACTGATCGTTAAGGTCGATTTAAAAATTGAATAATGAAAGGCCAGCTTTGCTGGCCTTTTTTATGTCTGCTTTTCTATTTTATAGTGCCTAAGTACTTATAATATTTAACATACTTAAAACATCTACAGCACCTGAATACCTTGCTGCTCTAATAAATTTACCAAGGCTATCAGCGGTAGGCCAATTAAACTATTCGGATCTCTACCTTCTAGGGCGGTAAATAAGCGAATACCTAAGCCTTCAGATTTGAAGCTACCGGCGCAGTCCAATGGTTTCTCTTGCTCTACGTAGCGTTCAATTTGTTGCAAGGTAAGGTCGCGAAAGTGAACCGTAAAGGGTTCAACCAAGCTTACCTGCTGCTGGGTTGCGCTATTATAAACACATAGACCGGTCAAAAATGTTACCGCTTGGCCACTGGCTTGGCTAAGTTGCTTAATCGCATTTTCAATCGAATGGGGTTTTCCTAAAACAACTTGCTGTCCTTCCTGCTTTAATACTGCACATTGATCACTGCCGATAATGATGTGGTTGGGGTATTCAGCAGCCAATGCTTTGGCTTTGCTTATCGCCAAGCGCTGCACATAATTGCTTGGATTTTCGCCCTTCAATATCGACTCATCGATATCAGGGCTGGCGCAAGCAAAAGGTAACTGCAATTTTTCTAATAGCTGCTTACGGTAAACAGAGCTAGAGGCTAATAAAAGAGGTAAAGACATACAATAGCAGCCTAAAATAAATGATTGGCAAAAAATGCAAAGCAAAAAAAAGGAGCCGAAGCTCCTTTTTCTTACTGACTATAACAACGGATCACTTACGCTAGGTTAGCGTTAGCGAATTCCCAGTTAACCAAAGCCCAGAAAGCTTTTAGGTAGTCAGGGCGTACATTGCGGTAATCAATGTAATAAGCGTGTTCCCACAAATCAACAGTAATAAGCGGTGTAACACCTTCTTCTGTAATTGGTGTGCCAGCGTTAGACGTATTAACGATGTCTAAAGAACCGTCAGCTAGTTGTACCAACCAAGTCCAGCTTGCGCCGAAGTTGTTTACAGCTTTGTCGTTCAACTTTTCTTTAAGCGCTTCGAAAGAACCGAAAGAAGTATTGATTGCATCAGCGATAGCGCCAGTAGGTTCGCCGCCGCCAGTAGGGCTTAAGCTGTTCCAGTAGAACGTATGGTTCCAGATTTGTGCAGCGTTATTGAAAACAGGACCAGTAGAAGATTTAACGATCTCTTCTAGAGATTTGTTTTCATCAGCAGTACCACCGATAAGACCATTTAACTTAACAACGTAAGTATTGTGGTGCTTACCATAGTGAAATGACAAAGTTTCTGCAGAAATGTGTGGCTCTAATGCATCTTGTGCATAAGGCAATGCTGGTAATTCAAACGCCATGTTTTCTCTCCAATATTAGCTGAATGATACGGATAATTTGCAAGCTTCAAATGGGAGTTGAGGCCTACTTCCGCAATCTGGGTGAATAATAGCACACCTTAAATTATCCGCTACGCATGTAAAATGTGTGGTTTTAGTTTAACCAGCTTATCCGCTATACTATCGGCATAAAAAATACCTAATAATGAACCAGTCACTCGGGGCACCTATGTCAAACGATCAAGAATCCATACCAAAGATGCAAGCGTCACAAGAAGACATGGCGATGCGCCAAAAGCAGTTGCAGCAACGTCGTTTAGCGGCGCAGCGTGCGGCTAAAAGCAATACGGTAGCCCCTCAACTAGCAGCCCCAGCCCCGAAGCAAACAGTCGCTATTATTGCACTCGTTTTAAGTTTGGCGATGGCTGGTTTTGCTGGTTTCTTATTCATGCAATTACAAGAAGCCAATGCTCAGTTGAGTAAAGCGGAAGGTATTCTAAATGGGCATGCTACAAATCTAAGTGTCCTGAATGATAAGTTATCGGCTTCTGATGAAAATTCAAATTTATCGGTAGGCGCGCTTAAAATATTATTAAAAGATAACGCCAAAGAAATCCGCAAGCTTTGGGACCTGACCAATAAAACGAATAAGCCTAGAATCGATAAAAATACTAAGGCTATTTCTGGCGTGAAATCCTCGGTGTCTAAGGTGAATAAAAAAGCGACAGGGATCGATAAAAAAGTAGTCTCTGCTAATAGTAATATTTCAGGCAATAAAAAAAGCATTTCTGCGTTAAAAACGAGCTTAAGTAAGAGTCAAAAATCTTTGGAAGCGAAGCTGGCCGAAGTTAAATCATCTGTAAATGCATTACCTGCTGCGACTGAAAAGCGTATTGGTAATAATGAGCAATCTATTCGATCTATCGATGCTACTCGTAAGAAGTTAAATAGTTCAATGGCCGAAGTTGAATCACAATTTAATGAGATGAAATTGGAAATCGAAGATATTCAAATTCGTTTAGATCGTATGCAAAATGCAATGACAGGCACACTTTAGTTCATTGCCTTATTTAGCGAATAAACAAGGTGTGCTCGCAACATTGCAGCACGCCTTCGCATCCCCTCAGCTGCAATTTTCTAACATACAGACATTTCGTCAGCATCTCGCGTCTGGTTTTCAGCAATATACAACTGTGTATAACGCCTTATATTTAGGTGCTCAAGCAGCAACTCCGGGTATGGCCTTTCTTGCGGGCTACCAAAATGCTATTCGCTGTTTGGATCCAAATTGTCCCGACGATGAGCTGGCCGCTTTTTGTGTATCAGAAAAAGGAATTAAGAAGCCTTGGGATATGGAGACCTGTATTTCATCGTCTGAAGAAGGCTGTTACCTGAATGGGCAGAAAGGCTATGTGATGCTTTTACCTGATGAATTAGATCGTATGTATGTCGTGGCCAAGAATGCTGAAGGTCAGCTTCGTTGCCTCTATTTACCGGCGAGTAGCTCAGGTATATCAGCGACTGAAACGTTATTGGCGCCTTTTGTTGAAGATATTCCCCATGCTAGAGTGCGCTTTGATCAGGTACTAATACCTGCTGAGTCGTTGTTTGATATCGATGGCCATCAACAAGCCAATAAGCCATTCCGCTATTGGGAAGATATTCATGTCGCGTTAGCAATGATGGCTTGGGTGTTAAGAGAGCTGATTGATAATGGACAATCGTTAGCTCAACGGGATGATCTTGTACAATCAATCTGTCAGTTAATCGAAAAGTTCGAAGAACAGCCTGACTATTACTCCCTTGATAGCTTTCCTTTATTGGATAAAAGCCATAAATTGATGGAAGAATACGCTCAAGGGTTATCAGAAAGTTCGAAAAAATTATGGCTAAAAGACAAATTATTATTACAGATGGGGCAGAAAATTCGCCATCTAATAAGGCTGAAAATGTCCAGCTAAGATACGTTTAGGAGGACTTGTAAAACCTTTGTAAATATTTAACGAGCAATGATATTTGTCGTGATATTGGGGGATTGTACGTTAGGGTTACCGATTGTAGGAGTGACCGTATTGATTGGTAATACACTATTTCCAGCAACATTATTATCTTTGACTTTATACTGATTTGGTTGCTGTTTTCCAACAGGAGTATCTTCCGCCGAAATGCTGTTCTCGTCTCGGCTATCAATACTTGTAACTCCCATCTCTTTGTTTAAAAGTCTAGGAATATCAAGGCTTTGCGTTGTAGAGCGGTTGTAACGTTTAGCATTGCTATAGTCGTAATGATGGGGGCGTTTCTTCGCTTCATTAATCGCGGTGAAAATATCATCGGTATAATATTCATCATGAGGGTTTACACCCCAGCTTAAGACAGGGGTAAGACTCGCAACGGTTAAGGCTAGGACCTTCAATAGGGCTTTCATCATTACATCACCATAGTATCAAGGTTCTGGTGTGACATACGCTCTTGAGCTGGCTTCAGAGCGGATATTTTTAGCGCTTCCAGAGAAACTATCGGTACTATATTCAATTTTATCAACCGTGTATATCGAAGGCGCTAGCTCATCGATACTAGCCGTTGGCTGAATTGAAATATCAATTTCAGCGGTTTTAGTATCGGCTAAAAAATCTAATTCAGAGTCATCCTGCTTATTAGCAATGACCTCTTCAGCGTTCAGTTCCAAAGGTGATGTACGCTCTGGTGCAACATCACCAGGACCCGCCGCAGTAGCGTCGAGGGCACCATCAACAATCTCAGAAGACATTTCTGTATTCATCAATTTAGGGAAATTAAAGCTCTTTGATGTGCTGCGGTTATACCAGCGACTGCCTACGTATTTCATGTTGCTAGGATTTCTTTCGGCGTCCTGAACAGCAGCATCTAAATCGTTAGAGAAGTAAGGGTTGTCACTTGCTAGAGCAAAGGTAGGCAGCAAACCGCCGCTAAGCATTAATAGTGAGGTGATGAGAAATCGGGTTTTCATTTTTCAAAATCCCTGTTTTTTGTTATTTTTTGTTATGCGTGGCATCATACAAGTGACAACAAAATGATGCAAATGATCCCTTTGTGGATAGGACATAATAATGATAAGAATCGGATTATTGCTGTTATCGGTTTTAATGTTACCGAGCTGTACAATTTACCAATCTATTGGTCATAACTTCGGAAGCTTTGTTTCTGCCCCTAACGGACAAGATTTTCAACCAGTAGGTTATCGTTGGGATTATGAACATACGGCTTTGGTCTATGTTTATCGCCCAGCATCGACTTGGGCTAATGATGAGCTAGAAGCCCCAAGTTTCTATTTGAATGACGAGCGCTTGTTCAATATAAAAGGCAATGGTTATACCTGGTATGAATTAAAACCTGGAAATCATGAAGTCAAAATTCGCCGACCTTTAATGGGTTTGGAAGGAATCGATGTCACGGATGTTGTTGATTTCACCTTGAAAATGGTGACTGAATTAAGTCTGAATGCGAAAGCGGGTCATGTCTATTATTTGAGATATTCAGAAGTCGATAAAGACGCGGCCAAATTTTCAGATATGACTTTCCTTGATAATCCCTTGCAAGTCGTTACACCGGATGTGGCCTTAGCTGAAATTCAACAAACGAATATGTTGGGTGAAGGTCGTGGCTTAATCGCAGCAATCCCTGTGGTTGAGAAAAAGAAGGTAACGTTAGCTTCGGCGACAGTGAGTGCTGAGAAATCCAGTACCGACAATGACTCTACGGCTGTAGAGAAAGTAGAAACGAAGGCAGAAGAAAATAAAAGCTGGAGTCCTTTTTAACCCTGCTAATACGAGCGAAATGTCCAGCATACCCGCGCTCTGTGATTGGCAGCAAAGGTAGCAATTGCCTGACGCTCTGTTTGAATTGAGTTACAATAAGCTATAACTAGATACCCACCTCCCAGTGGGTATTGCTTTTTTAGCGCACCGGTTTTTATAACGCTAGTAACTTGATGAGGACGTGACCCATGGCTAATGCCGTCACAGTTGTTCGCCAAGATGATCTGATAGAGAGCATCGCGGACGCACTGCAATATATTTCGTATTACCACCCAAAAGATTTCATCGACGCGGTTCATGAAGCGTATCTAAGAGAAGAATCAAAAGCGGCTAAAGATGCCATGGCTCAGATTCTGATTAACTCTCGTATGTGTGCCCAAGGCCACCGTCCCATTTGCCAAGATACCGGTATTGTTACCATATTCTTAGAAATCGGCATGGATATACGTTTTGAAGATGCGACGATGAACATCGAAGACATCGCCAATGAAGGTGTACGTCGTGCGTATCTGAATCCAGATAACGTTTTACGTGCTTCTATTTTGGCTGATCCTGATGGCGCGCGTAGCAATACTAAAGATAATACCCCGGCGATTGTCCACGTTAAATTAGTTCAGGGTAATACCGTAGACGTTCACGTTGCAGCAAAAGGCGGCGGTTCAGAAGCCAAGTCTAAATTTGCCATGTTGAATCCTTCGGATTCTGTTGTTGATTGGGTATTAGAGCAAATTCCAAAAATGGGTGCTGGTTGGTGTCCACCAGGCATGTTGGGAATAGGCATCGGCGGCACGGCTGAAAAAGCCATGATGATTGCCAAAGAATCATTATTAGAGCCGGTTAATATTCAAGAGCTGCAAGCGCGTGGCGCACAAACTCGTGCGGAAGAGCTGCGTCTAGAATTGTTCGATAAAGTGAACAAACTAGGCATCGGCGCACAAGGCCTTGGCGGTCTTACGACGGTTGTTGATATTAAAGTAGCTGATTTCCCGACACATGCTGCCAACAAGCCGGTTGCCATTATTCCAAACTGTGCGGCTACTCGCCACGTTCATTTCGAATTAGACGGTTCCGGCCCAGCCGTATTGCCCGTGCCTAAAATCGAAGACTGGCCTGACATTACTTGGGAAGTAGGTGAAGGTGTTCGTCGCGTTAATCTGAACGAAGTCACTCCTGAGATGGTTAAAGATTGGCTACCCGGTGAAACCGTATTATTGTCCGGCAAAATGCTTACCGGTCGTGATGCCGCGCATAAGCGCATGGTAGATATGATTAACAAGGGTGAAGAGCTTCCGGTTGATCTAAGAGGTCGCTTCATCTATTACGTCGGACCTGTTGATCCAGTACGTGACGAAGTAGTAGGTCCTGCAGGCCCTACAACGGCGACCCGTATGGATAAGTTTACTCGTACCGTATTAGAAGAAACTGGCCTTTTAGGCATGATTGGTAAAGCCGAGCGTGGCCCAATGGGGATTGAAGCGATTCGTGATAACGAAGCGGTTTATCTGATGGCTGTTGGCGGTGCTGCTTATTTAGTATCACAAGCCATTAAAGGCGCTGAAGTGGTAGGTTTCGCTGACTTAGGTATGGAAGCTATCTACGAATTTGACGTCGTCGATATGCCGGTAACAGTTGCCGTAGATTGTCGTGGTTCTTCAGTGCACATCACTGGCCCACAAGAGTGGAAAGCTAAAATTGCTGCTAAGCAAATTGACTAGCTTTAACTGACTAGCTCTAACTGATTGGCCGTAACGGCTTTAATCATTTTAGAAAGCCGAACTTGTGGTGACATAAGTTCGGCTTTTTTATACCTGCTCATTAATGCGAGGTCTTAGACAGAAATAGAACAGCTATACTGATTCTATCCGAACAATCATTTTCTCTTAGGAATCAATCATGGCTTGTGATGCTGAAAAACTAAATAACCTTCCTATCGAAGACATTCCTGAAGGCTGGCAAGTCAACGAGATTGAGGGAATAGGACGACTGGTTAAAGAATTTAAATTTAACAATTTTGTGACAGCGATGCATTTTAGTAATGAGATTGGCGAGCTAGCGGAATTGCACAACCATCACCCGATGATCATTACCGAGTGGGGTAAGGTGACACTGCATTGGTGGACCCATACCGCGAAAGGCATCAGTGCCCTCGATATTAAGCTAGCTCAGCTTTCGAATGAACTAAGCGCTTTCTAGCCGCGCCTTTATTGAGCAGGTCTTTATTGAACAGAGACTTGGCAGCTTCAAAGGCTAATACCCATATAGTCGATCAGCATTGAGCGTCCTTCACAACCTAACGACTTGATGCTCACTTTATGTTGAAAATTCATTGCCGCGAGAGCCAGCTGAAATTTTCGTGCGGCTACATCTTTATGATCACTGTAAGACCGATAACGATTAGACAATTTCCCACCGCATTTATGTATTTTTTGCGACGTAAAAAAGTCAAACCCTGCACGACTATCATCCTCAATCTGATAAAGAGAAATGATCTTTAGGTTATTCTTTATTTTACTGTCTTCTGCAAAAAGGAACTGACTGCCTAATTGGCTGAGCAAAATTAAAAAAGCTATTTGAATCAATGACTTCATAAATCCTCCGTTACAAAAAAGCATAGCAAAGTTTCGCAAACTTTCATCTAACCTGATTATCTGAACTATGCTGACATCAGGAATCTGGAAAAGACATCAGGGTTAAGGATTATTGATGGTTGTTCGAAATATTAAAATACTATGTATCAGTTTATTGCTATCTATCAATGGCGTACTTGCGGCAGAACAAACACTCCCCCAAATAGCCGAGCCACCACCGACACTTTATACCGGTTTTGGTCAATTATTAGATGACGATAA
The DNA here is from genome assembly GCA_036960605.1 of Oleispira sp. Classification (GTDB taxonomy): domain Bacteria; phylum Pseudomonadota; class Gammaproteobacteria; order Pseudomonadales; family Oceanobacteraceae; genus Oleispira. Next base: position 17,669 of record JBALXI010000026.1, read on the forward strand.
AACATTGGTTCTAGAAGAACTAATGGATCTGGATGAAGGGATTCAGCGTATTGCACTTTATCATAACGGTGATCGCCTTCATCGTTTAATTCCTAAGCAAGTCCATCAAATGGTCGAGAATAAGCTCATGCGTCGCTTAATTGCAAATGGACGTTTTGAGGTTATACAGTGCATTGAATGCCGTACGACGAAGGTGATGATGGCCGCCGACGAATTGAAAATATCTCAGGCTGCAGAAAGTAATCAACAGTTAAGAGCCTTGTCTAAACAGGTGCGCGCCGATGCCTTTATGTTTTGGAGTGCTTCTGTTCACGAAAATAAATTCACCATTAATCTGCGATTAGTTGATGGTCAAAATAATGAATTGTTATGGCTGAAAGAATATTCAAAGAAAACCACAAAAGAAGCTGAAGAAGAAGATTTTGATAAAGTTCAATATGAATTTATCGTCGGTGCTTGGGGGGTGGGCGGTAAGCGTAAAAGCACGACCGCAGCAGATGATGTTGAGCTGGATGGCGCGACTGTTTTTGGCATACGCCGTCGTGAGAGTACAGAATTAAATGAAGATATTGAATATACCTTAGGCTTTGAATATTTTACTAATTATTCATCCGGAGAATTATTTGATCTAAGTGGTTATAACCTTGAAGGTCGAATTATTGCTGATATTCCAGCGCTAGATGGCTTTATCGATAGCAATGTCTATTTAGGTATTGGCCAATCATTTTTTAATAACGCCAATAGTTTGATTTTTCGTTTTGGCTTCGAGTTTCCTTTCTTCAAAGACGGTTTTATGGATTTTGGTGTGATCTATATGCAAGAAGCCGACGTAAAATGGAAAGATGATTCTGATTTTGAAGAGACGGGCACTTTCGGTGGTGCAAGTTATGACTTAACGCTCGGTGTGCGTTTCTAAGGGAATATGATGAAATACTTAACGATTACATTATTGGTAGTTTTTCTTAGTGCTTGTGCCATGGAAAGAACCAATCGCACCTTAACCCAATATGGGGGTGAACCACCCGAATTGATGGGAATAGGTGAAGAGAGTACAGAAGCAACAGCAGAAATTTCTTTAGCAACGATAGAGAAACGTAAGCAGGTTGCTGATCTCGCGAAAAAGAATCATGGCTTGATGCATATCCATCGCTACGGCCCAGGATTCGATGTATTAATGACCCTAGATGCCGGTGATAGTGATGTTAGCTTCAGCATGAAACTACCTGCTGCCCCTGGTTCTGAGCAAGATGCTATGCAAGGCGCTCTGCAAAAAAGTGCCGAAGAAATTGCTGCGCAGAATAAACAAGTATTGGCCAGTTTAGATGATGACAAAGCAGAATTGCATCATGAAGAGCTAGACCAACGTAGTGAATTGATTGAACAAAAGAAAATTCAGGATTTTCAGGCCTCCACAAAACATATTTTTAGTGCCCAGTCTTTGTTCTATAAAAAACAATATTGGCAATCGTTAGATGAAACGAATAAAGCCTTAGAGCTTGTTCCTGATTCTGCTCAAGCGCATGCATTGAAAGGCAGTATTTATTACAAGATGGGATTGAGTGCTGAGGCAAAAGCGAGTTGGCAGCAAGCACTGGCAATCGATCCTGATATGGAACAAGTCAAAACCAGTTTGGCGCGCTTAAGGTAGGAGCAAGGAAGATGAAAATAATACTACAGAGTGTCCTTAAGCTGTGCTTAGCCTGCTCAGTGATTTGTCCCGCCGTATATTCTTTTGCCGAGACGGGGAAGACATTTGAAGTGCCAGCTAAAAAAGATGAAATTGAAGAAGTACGTTTTAAAGATGAAATGGAAGCACGACTGAATCGTGATTTACAAGCGTACCTCGGTAATAACCGCTTTATTATTCATGTTGAAGCTGAATTAAAAAAGACCCGTACTGTGGTTCAAGAAGGCTCGAATTCAGACGCTAAAAATATACCTGAACGACCTGTGTTTACTTCGCAACCATTACCGGCCTCGATCGGAAGTCGTCCAGTAGAAGTCGAAGAAACCTTACCCGGACTTCCCACTAGTGACTTACCGATTTTTGAAGACAATAGTGTGGAAGTTAATGCATTAAAAGGGCGAGTCCAACAGTTAGAAAATGAACGCCAGCAAGCATTAGGTTATGCCGAGAAATTACGTATAGAAGCTGAAAAGCAAATAGAAAAAATCAAAGAAAAAACATTAGGCTACCGAAATTCAATTAACAAGTTAACCATTACGATCGTATTGGATAAGAACTTAATGGATGAACAGGTTGAATTTATTCGTAACTTAATTACGCGTAAAGCACGCTTAGATGAGCTGCGAGGAGACTCATTAAAAATTGTACGCACCGTCTTTAAAGATGTCGAAAAGAAAAATGAGGTACTCGATTGGTGGCAGCAATATCAAGGTTGGATCATGTTAGCCTGCTTTGGTTTTATGATGTTACTGCTGTTGTTCGCCTTATACTTATTCAATAAGCGCTTAAGCGATAGTCTCAGAGAAAATCAACGTAGAAGCGATAATTTCGATAATCTGACCGTGCCGGCGGCTGTTGAAATGGCACCCATCGCTAATTCGAAAGACAGCTCACTTGATAGCGCCAATGATAAACGTCGTCAGTTGAATGAAATGCGCCAAGAGTTGGTAACCATAGGGCTGGGGCAGCCACAATTATTTCAGCAACGTATTAATGAACAATTAAATAGCGGTAATAGTCAGAACGTAGCTGCGTTATACGACGTCTTAGGAAAAGGCCTATTCCGCAGCCTTTGTCCAAAGATAGCCAGTGCCGACTCTGAAGCATTAGCCGATCAGGCAGAGCGCCAATCTTTAGATGACGAGCAAAGAATCACCAGCCTGAATAACCTTCGCCATGAGATGTTAAAGGCGCTAGGGGATGACGACAACGGTAATGCCCCTTTTGCATTTTTAGAAAAACTAAATGACTCCCAAGTACTTTATCTAATTAAAGAAGAAGAAACTCGAATTAAAGCCTTGGTCTTATCGCAGATGCCGGCGAAAAGAGGTGCGAGTTTGGTTCAACGCTTAGAAGGGCATGAGCAATCGGCGGTGGCCTATGAACTGGGTGAATTTGAAACATTGCCGGTTTCAACGTTTAAAGATGTTGCTGATCGACTCGCGCAAAAATCACTGAATGTTCCAAGCTTTGAAAATGTATCGGCTAATGGTTTGTCAGTATTAATTAATATGCTCGATACCATGAGCAGTGGAGAAGAAACACGCTTGCTGAAAACCTTGAAAGCTGATAAACCAGAAACCTATTATCGTTTACGTCAGGTTTATTATACCTATGCTGACTTAATGCGAACGCCTGAGCGAGTAATTGCGAATGAGCTAAGAGATATTGATCGCACCGTGATGGCACTTTCGTTGTGCAATACCCCTACCGAATTTAAGCGTCATATATTAAGTGGCTTGCCCGTAAAATTACGTTCTTCTGTTATTGCTGAATTGAAAATACAGGAAGGGCAAGCAGCACAAGAACAAACAGAGCAGGCTCGAAATCAAGTGGTTGCTAAAATGCGAGAAGTATTAAAAGCGGGACGTTTCTCTATGGAAGAATTAATCGCAGTCGCGAATCCAAATTAAGGATCTAGTATGAATCGATTTTCGTTTAGCACCCTAGTGGGTATTACTGTTGCTATCAGTCTGTTTATTTTTGCTATCGTTTCTAGCACGAATAACTACATGATGTTTATTAGCTTATCTAGTTTTGCTTTAGTGGCAGGCAGCACTTTTGCAGCGTCATTAATTAGTTATACAACGATGGATGTTTTGACCGCGATTAAAGCGCTTTTTGAAACGTTATTTCATACGCCAACGAGTACAAAGTATTTACGTGGCCATGTAGAAAGATTTATTGAATGGGGACAGATTTACCGCCAGCAAGGTATTGCTGGGTTAGAAGCTTCGTTAACCGACAAAGAACGCAAGGACCCATTTTTAGCGCACGGTATGGAGTTATTAAGCAGTGGCTATAAAAATCATGATATTCGAACTATTTTAACCGATGATATGGATGCTTTTTGGCAACGAATGACCATAGAGTCAAAAGTCTTAAATACCATGGCGGTTTACTCCCCTGGTTTTGGCATGGTCGGTACCATCATTGGCTTGATTATTATGTTGGATAATATGAATGGTGATATGGCAGCCTTGGGCAAAGGTTTGGCACTTGCCTTAATAACGACCCTGTACGGTGTGGTACTGGCTAATATTCTTTTCAAACCGGCAGCGAACCAAGTAACAGAAAAGCAAGAGTCACTTTATTTTCGTGATCAAATGATCGTCGAAGGATTTGTTTTGTTGGCAGAAAAGCGTGATGGATTATTTATGCAAGATCGCTTGAATGCTTATCTTAAACCGAGTGCGCGTTATCAACCGATAGAAGAAGATCTGTAATGACAGAATCGGTATCCAATAAACACCGAGGTCTAAGGCGTCGTCGCCCCAACTTCGAAGATTCTTCGAGCTCTTGGCTCATCACATATTCTGATGCGATTACTTTATTGCTGGCATTTTTTGTGATGATTCTATCGGTATCAGATTTAAACCAAGGTAAGGTTGAAGCTCTAAAGGAAGGGCTTTCTGAAATGATGACGGGTGAAGCGCCGCCAACACCTTTTACCGATATAAAAGATGGGCTAGAAGAATTAATTACACAAAATGATTTGCAAGACCAAGTCTCAGTCACGTTAGATACCAAAGGCGTGAAGATAGAATTCGCCAACGTAGCGTTGTATCAGTCTGGCTCGGCCGACATTAAACAAAATGCGATTTCAACATTAAAAGAAGTTACTCAAGTTATTCGTGAAACCAGTCATAAAACCCATATGGTTGAAGTCGAGGGGCATACTGACGACGTGCCGATACACACCGAAAAATTCCCTTCAAACTGGGAGCTTTCTTCGGTGCGCGCGACGAATGTGGTGAAGTATCTATTAGCACAAGGGATAGAAAAAGAGCGTTTAAAAGCCGCCGGATATGCTGATAGCCGACCTAAAGAAAAATCAGTAACCGCGTCTATAGCTCAGCAACGCGAAGCAAACCGAAGAGTTGTTATTTTTGTCAGGCGTTATTGACCTTAGTTTATTATTCTTTAGCATTATTTTTTCTTTCATATAAATGACATATAAATGTCATTTATTTTTATCACAACTGTCACTTTTCTAATCTAGCCTGTGCTCTCCAATGATTATTTAAATATATCGAAAGAGAGATCGTTATGAAACTCCTACAGCGAAATGGCCTATATAAGGCAATGCTTCTTGCTATGACAACTACGATGTTAGTAGCTTGTGGTGGCAGCTCAAGTGATGGTGATTCTGGTGAGGTTGGTACAGCAGGTTCTTCTGGATCTCCAGGTGAAGGCGGTACTGATGGCTTAAACGGTACTGATGGCTTAAATGGTACTGATGGTGAAAAAGGTGCCGGAGCAGGTGTCCTAACACGGATCGCCACGGTACCAGCAGGGGCTGAAGTCACTGGCATTTTCTTAACCGCAGAAGGTGATTTATTCTTCAATGCCCAGCATCCTGCAGATAGTAATATAGAAACTGACGGCAATGCCGTTGCTTATAACACAGGAACCGTTGGCGTTGTTGAAGGTATTAACTTCAATAATTTACCGAAAGCGCTAATCAACTTACCTGTTCCTAAAAGTGATTACGAGCGACAAACCGTTCAAACTGCTTATGGACAATATAAAGTATTGGGGCAAACGGCTTCTACCTTGGGCGGTAAGTTAGAAAAAGGTTTAGGTACTATTTATAACCTGGCAGGTGATACCAAAATCTTTGAAAACCATATGCCAGATTTTAATGGCTTTATTTCAACAGGTGAAGGCAAGGGCTATCTATTTACTAACTGGGAACTATTCCCAGGTGGTATGAGCCGCATGAATATCGAAAAAGATGCGCAAGGTAATTGGGGTGTCTTAGATGCAATGATGGTTGATTTTGCAGGGGTTAATGGTACTGGGGCGAATTGCTTTGGTTCAGTATCACCTTGGAATACACCACTAACTTCAGAAGAATGGGTTGTGAATACTTCGGTTGATTCAACTACAAATCCTGGTTGGAATAACCCTGAAGAGATTGCTGATGATGCTTTATTAGCAGGCATGTGGGCATTATCAGATAATGCGAGCAACCCTTATGATTATGGTTATATCGTTGAAATAACAGATCCTGAGTCGGCTGCACCAGTACCGGTAAAACATTTTACTATCGGTCGCTATGAGCACGAAAACTCTATCGTTATGCCTGATCGCAAAACTGTTTACTCATCACAAGATGATACCGGTGGTGTGTTATTTAAGTTTGTAGCCGATACGGCTGAAGATCTAACCGTCGGTACTTTATTCGGTGCCAAGCTTAAGCAAGATGCGGGTCTTAACGATCCGGCAGTCACAGGTTTTGACGTTACTTGGGTTGAATTAGCCTCTGGTAATAATGCCCAAATTGATACTTGGATTAACGAGTTCGATGGCATCGGCACAGATCAGTATGTTGAAGACGAATCAAACTACATGACCTTGGCTGATGTCGAAGCTTGGGCAGTTTGGGTTAAAGCTGGTCGTCCAGCGGGGACTAAGTATCCAACGCTCGCAAATGGGGGTGGTAAAATTACTGCTGATCAAGCCATGGATGATCGTGCTGCTTTCCTAGAATCTCGCCAAGCCGCTCGTCAATTAGGCGCTACTGCAGAATGGCGTAAGCTTGAAGGGATATCAATTCATCAAGACCGTGTTAAAGAAGCCGTAACAGGTGCTGATATGGTTGCAGATGAAACCGTGACTGCTGCCTATATGTATATGGCTATTGCTGATCTAGATAAGACGATGATTGATGATGAAGGTGATATGCAATTATCCAGTCGCGTTAAAGACTGTGGTGGCGTCTATCGCGCTAAAATTGAAAATGATTATAGCCTCACTCGTATCGAGCCTGTCATTATGGGTGCTACTTACCGTAGCTCTTTAGATGGTGCCGAGCGTTGTGATGTGAACAATTTGTCTCAGCCAGATAACGTTGTAGTCATGAAAGACGGTCGTATTCTTTTGGGTGAAGATGGTTTCCAAGAAAATAATACATTATGGATGTACGATCCACGTTAATGGCCGAGTCGCTTTGGCGGCTAAGTAAGTAGTCACTAAAAGGAAGAAGGGTTACCTTCTTCCTTTTTTTATGCCCGATGATTAAACATCGATAGTAATTATTTACTAAAAACATTCACTGATACATTTCTGTCATATAAATGCTTTATACCAGTAGTAATTAAAAATTATGACTGAGAAGTAGTATGAAATCCGTGAAGAGTAGATCATTTTTCGTCAACGTAATATTTATAGCCATCACCGCCCTTTATTGCCTTAGTGGCTGCTCTGAAGCTACTGATCAGGCGCAAGTCAGTGAGCTCAAGGAAAGCTCCTTACCACAGGATTCAACTCCTGCACTCGCCTACTTAGAGCATAACGAAATTTACAATCCTGAATCTGTTATTCCTCCACAGTGCTATACAAAAACAGACGGTGACAAAAACCCCTGCTATGTCTGCCATCAAAGTTATACCGATCCATTAAGGCCTAATTTTGTCAAAGACGCGAGCCTGCAAGGTAATTATGAATTTTCTGATGAAGGGATGACGAATAGCTGGAAAAACCTCTTCAAAGATCGTAGTAAAGAAATTGATGCTATAGATGACAAAGAAATAATGGAATGGGTTTCTCAAGATAACTACGCTCCTTTTATTCAGCGATTAAGTAATGATACGCAGTGGCAAGGCGAGATGCCTAAAATAACGAATCTGGCATTTCCTAAAAAAGCATTTCATGAGAATGGTCTTGCTAAAGATGGCTCTCACTGGATTGCATATAACTACAAACCACTACCAAGCAGCTTTTGGCCGACCAACGGTTCTACAGGGGATGCAATGATACGGCTACCCAAAGAGTTTCGAGAGCTGAAAGGTCAATATTCAGAAATTGTCTATTTACAGAATCTGGCTTTGCTGGAGCAGTCCATTAAACAGTCTGTTTCACCATCCGTTTCTCAATCTAATAACAAAGAAAAAATTAACGGCCAGAACTTCTATCGAGGTGACGCAAGCACTGTTCGTATAGAGTACATGTTATACCCGCAAGGTACCGAGTTTTTACATACCGTACGTTATTTAGGAATTAATGATGATGGCAGTATATTCAACGCACCAAGAATGAAAGAAGTTCGCTATATGAAAAAAGTAAAACTGAAATCTATTTCATCATTAAAAAGTTCTTATCTTGTCGAAGCTAAAGAAAAAATAATGGGCCAGCTTCCGCAAACGATTAATATTGGCGATCGTGGCATTGATAATGGTTTTGGCTGGATTATTAATGGCTATATCGAAAATAAACAGGGTGAGTTACGTCAGCAAAATAAACAAGAAATGGCTTTCTGTAATGGTTGTCATAAAACGTTAGGCAGTACCATCGATCAAGTTTTTTCATTCTCACGAAAACTCGAAGGCAGTGGCGGCTGGGGCTATATTGATTTATCAAAAATACAGGATGTACCTAATATAGATCCTTCTGGAAAAGAGAATCAACAGGGAGAATATTTGACCTACTTTCAACGCGTAGGCGGTGGTGATGAATTTAGACAAAACAGCGAGATGATAAAGCGTTGGTTTCATGATGATGGCCAAGTCAATACACAGGCAGTCGAGGAAGTTCACTCTATCTACCCATTGATTACACCTTCCAAAGAAAGAGCCTTAGCACTCAATAAAGCCTACAAATTAATCGTCGCTGAGCAAAGTTACATTTTCGGTCGTGATGCCGTGCTAACACCGGCTAAAAATGTACTAAAGCAGGTAGAGAAGACAATGCCACTTAAAGAAAAGCATCGTTATTCCTGGGATATACGTCTTAACTGGAACTCTCAATGATTGATGTTTTTCTAGCTTGTCTGTTAATGGGGTTAGGCATCGGAATCGATGTTGCGTTAGCGACCTTTATCCGCGCCTCTAGTATGAAAGATATTAGAACGATCACCTTGTGGCTGCTAGGCGTGACACTCACTCATACGTTATTTCCGATGGCAGGATATTTAATTGCCTATTTTAGTATTAGTGTCCTGCCGTTCATCACTCCCTTGGTAGGCATTATCGCATTTCTTTTTATTGCTTATTTTGTTAAAGAAGAGCTGCAGACGATGAATGATGCCTCCTCCCCCAGTTTGATGGTGAACTTTGCTTTGATTTTGGCGGTTAGCTGGGATGCACTATGGTCTGGCCCCGCTAAGTCTGCACAGGTAGTCGGTTGGTCAGAATATTGGGTCTGGGTATCGTTTTTAATTGTTGGTTTGGTGGTGCTCATATTCGCCAGTTTTAGTTTATGGTTGGCTAAAAGGGTGAGGGTAGATTATATAAAACTGAGTTGGCTTCCTTTTGAATTGGGTCCCTGGTTACAGTTGTCAGTCGTTAGCTATTTTGGTTTGTTAGCGTTACTACGTTATACCTTTCAATTTGAAGTAGTTGAATGGCAAGTTTTGTTTGTCTCGAGTGTAATAATCGCCATGTGTTTAATGCGAATGAAAATACCTAATATAGGCAGCCCAAAAACCAAACTGCCTACTTAGGAAATATAGATGAACGATTAGATATCTCGTTTAAGTGTGAGTAGTGAGATTGTTACTTAACAATCTCATAACAGGGAATATAATCGCCGTTAATTTTCATTCGTCCTTGCTCTGCCATCTTGCCTAATAACTTATCCATGGCATGCATTATTTCATCATCACCATTGATCTGAAAAACGCCGTGTTTTTTAACCGCCATAACCCCTTCTTTTTTCACGTTGCCGGCAACGATGCCAGAAAAGGCTCGGCGTAAATTAGCCGCAAGTTCATGAATGGGCATTGATTTAGAAATTTCTAATGAGGCCATGTTTTCATGGGTCGGTGCAAAAGGCTGCTGAAAACTTTTAGCAATCGTAATGCCCCAATTATAGAAGAAAGCATCGTTGGTCAGTTTTCTATATTCTAAAACATCGACCAATCCAGATTTCATTTTCTTGGCAACTCTGACAGGATCATCGATAACAATATCGTATCGTTGCTGTGCTTTTTTCCCCAGAGTTAAACCAATAAAATCATTTACCTGAGCAAAATATTCTGCGCTATCAGCTGGGCCCGTTAATATTACGGGGAAGGGGATTTCGATATTATCAGGGTGCAATAAAATTCCTAATAGATAGAGAATTTCTTCTAAGGTGCCGGGGCCGCCTGGAAAAACGATGATGCCATGCGATAAGCGAATAAAGCTTTCAAGACGCTTTTCAATATCCGGTAAAATAACCAATTCATTGACGATAGGGTTCGGTGCTTCAGCCGCAATAATGCCTGGCTCGGTAATACCAATATAGCGACCCGTTTTTATATGTTGCTTGGCATGACCAATCGTTGCCCCTTTCATTGGGCCTTTCATGGCACCTGGGCCACAACCCGTGCCCACGTCTAAGCCACGTAAGCCTAATTCATAGCCGACCTTTTTGGTGTATTCATATTCATGACGGGGGATTGAGTGGCCACCCCAGCAAACGACTAATTTAGGTATGTAGTCCGGTTGTAAAATGTTGGCATTACGCAGAATGTGAAACGCCGCATTGGTAATATCTTCACTATTATTTAAATCAAAACGCTGGCTTTGAATAACAGAGTCTTCGGTATACAGAATATCTCGAAGTACTGAAAATAAATGTTCACGAATCCCTTTAATCATTTCGCCATCGACGAAGGCATGGGACGGAGCACCTTTAAGGTCTAAAGTAATGCCACGATCTTCTTGGTTAACGCGAATTTTAAAGTCTTTGAATTGTTCAACTGTCGACAAGTAATCATCAGAATTACTGCCGCAATTTAAAACAGCAAAAGCACAGCGCCGAAATAACTCGTAAGTATGGCTACTGACATCACAAATCTGTGAGACTTCACGTCTGGATAAAACCCGTAGATTTTGCTTTGGGTTTATATGAGCGTTGATTGTATACATATTGCTTCCTTGTCAGAATAGACTGCGTTTTATGCCCAAAGCTTCTCTCTATGCCCAAAGCTCTAGGGGGCCATAGTGGCTGACTACCTTGATGATATCGGTACGGCTAACGATGCCTAATAATTGATGGTCTTCAGATATTATGGGTAATGCTCCCAGATCGTATTCATACAGTATACGAGTGGCTTGACGAATATCGGTATCCGCAGAAAAACAAAATACTTGGCTACTGGCGAACGGCATAATATTCTCAAGGCTGATGTTTTTCTGTACTCCAGGTCCTTGCAAAATATCGCGTTCAGAAAGCATCGCCAAGACGATGTTATTTTCATCGATAATAGGAATGTGATGAAAACCGTGCTGTTGAAAAAGCTGCCAAGCATCATTAACATTGGCGTCGGCAGAGAGGGTGATTGTTTGGTTAGTCATAATTTCAGCGAGCAACGATACCCTGCTCGGGTTTTGTTGTGCTCGGCGTTGCTTCATTACGCTGTAGGGATCATCGCCTTGGCCGATAGAAATACTATCGGCTTGGGGGATAAGAGCATCAGAAGTAGACTGATGATACTGATCAATCGCCGCTGAATTTTTTGTTGCTTGAGTTTTAATCGTTCCGCGACGCTTATTATTTTGCGGCGTAATAACTCGTCTACCCATTTCGACAACAATCAGTGCCAACGTAACCTCCCACCTTTGTTTAAATATCTAAATCACTGCTTTCTTCATAAGACCACTATCTATATTCTAGTGCAAGTATAATGGTTTAGTATCAGTGCTATAGCCTAGTTGAATAGTGTTTTTAGAATGTATCGAGTGAAAAATGGAACAAGTGTATAGATTAACCATATCCTGCCCAGATCGTGTAGGAATCGTTGCCAAAGTGGGAGAGTTTTTATCTTCTCAAGGTGGTTGGATTGTTGAAGCTAACCACTACGCCGATCCAGTGAGTGGCTGGTTTTTCATGCGTCATTGCATCAAAGCAAGCTCATTGCCGTTTGGCTTAGGCGAGTTTAAAGAAAAGTTCGCGCCGATTGCAGAAGAGTTTGCGATGGATTGGCAAATTAACGATAGCGCGCAAGCCAAGAAAATCATTCTAATGGCGAGTAAAGAAAGCCATTGTTTAAGCGATTTGCTACACCGCGTACACAGCAAAGAATTGTTCTGTGAAATCCCTTGTGTGATCTCTAATCATGACGACCTGCGTTCTATGGTCGAGTGGCACGGTATTCCTTTTTTCCATGTGCCGGTTGATAAAGAAAATAAACAAGAGCATTTCGACCGAGTGAACAGCATCATTGCTGAACACAAAGCCGATAGCATCGTGCTCGCGCGTTACATGCAGATTTTACCGGCTGAAATTTGCCAGCAATATGCAGGTCAGGTGATTAATATTCATCACAGCTTCTTACCTTCGTTTGCCGGTGCTAGACCTTATCATCAAGCTGCACAGCGCGGCGTTAAGTTGATTGGTGCTACTTGTCACTATGTGACAGAAGAATTGGATGCAGGCCCGATTATCGACCAAGACGTGATGCGCATTAGCCATAGAGACAGTATTGAAGATACTGTGCGCTTGGGTAAAGACGTCGAGAAGCAGGTTTTAGCGCGCGGTGTGCGTAGTCACGTAGAAGACAGAGTCCTTCTGCATGGAAACAAAACAATCGTTTTTTAGAGTTTGTTTTTTGGATCTTCCTCTGTGTTCTCTGTGCCCTCTGTGGTAAATATTTTTCAGGCGCTTACTCATTAGTAGGCAGCCAGAAAAGATAATTTACCACAGAGGACACAGAGCGCTGCGCTTCACAGAGGAAGAGAAAAGAGAAAAGAGAAAAGAGAAAAGATAAAATTTAGGCATAAAAAAACGGAGCTAATGAGCTCCGTTTTTTATTTGAAATTGCAGTCAAGTTAATGACTTATTTCGTGTGCTTATTTCTTATGGTAAGAAAGTGCCGTATCAACTTCATCAGTAGAACCCATCACCACAGAAACACGCTGGTGAATGTCAGTCGGCGTTACTTCCATAATCGGTGCATAAGCAGTACTGGCTTTACCACCGGCTTGCTCGATCAGCATGCTCATTGGATTTCCTTCGTACATCAAACGTAGCTTACCTGGCTTCGAAGGATCGCGGTTATCGTATGGGTACATGAAGATACCACCACGCGTAAGAATACGATGAACTTCAGCAACCATCGCAGCAACCCAGCGCATGTTATAACGCTTACCTAATGGGCCTTCTTCGCCTTTCAGTAAATCGGCTACGTAGTTCTGCATCTCAGGTAACCAAAAACGCTGGTTAGACATGTTGATCGCGAACTCTTGAGTCTGTGTAGGAATCTGAACGTTTTCACGCATCAACAGGAATTCACCGGTTGCAGGGTCCATCGCGAAAGAATGAACACCTTCGCCTGTGGTTAGCATCAAGATAGTCGATGGGCCATAAAGAACATAACCGGCAGAAACTTGCTCAGTACCGGCTTGTAAATAAGCATCCGCTTTAGCAGCATCAACGTCTTTAGTGGTTTTCAAAATAGAGAAAATAGTACCGACGGTAACGTTCACATCGATATTAGAAGAACCATCAAGTGGATCAAACAATACTAGATATTCGCCATCTTCATTACAGGCAACCGGAAAGTCTTCTTCTTCGCTGGCCATACCTTTAACCATGCTCATGCTGGCTAACTGGTCTTTGATGATGTCGTTAGAGATAACGTCTAACTTCTTCTGAGTTTCACCTTGGATATTCTCTTCGCCAGCGCAGCCTAAGATACCCGCTAAAGCACCTTGTTGTAGTTTGTTGGAAATATCTACACAAGAAGTCATAAGACCATTAAGAATGGCGGCAATATCACTAGGAGTATTGTGCGCTTGCAGGAAAGAGGGCAAAGATTGCATATCTGGTTCTCGAAGTGATTAGACGAAAGAGTCGATGAATATGAAAAAGTGCTGCATCTTACCTGAAATTGGCCTTAGTTTGAATGCCTAAAGATTGAACAACGACCTAAGGTAGCAATCGAGTAAGGTCTATTGCGCCTTGACCTACCTCACTGGCGACGAAAGGCAAGAGCAAGTACACTAGCCCCATACGATTATTGTGGTAGTTGAGCATGCATCTTCATATTTTAGGTATCTGTGGCACTTTTATGGGTAGCTTGGCCCAATTGGCTAAGGCTCAAGGTCACAAAGTGACCGGTTCAGATCAAGGTATTTATCCACCCATGAGCGATCAGCTCGCTCTGGCTGGGATTGACGTGATAGCGGGTTTTGATCCTGCACAGCTCGACCCTGCCCCCGATTATGTGATTATTGGTAATGCCATGAGTCGTGGCAATCCTGCGGTTGAATACGTACTCGATCGAGGCCTGCCTTATATTTCCGGCCCTGACTGGATGGGTAAGTACTTACTCGCAGACAAGTGGGTAATGGCCGTTGCCGGTACCCATGGTAAAACGACGACCTCCAGCATGCTGGCGTGGTTGTTGGAATTTGGCGGTATGAACCCTAGTTACTTAATTGGTGGCGTACCGGAAAATTTCTCCACCTCAGCTCGGCTTACTGATTCGAATTTTTTCATTATAGAAGCCGACGAATACGATACCGCTTTCTTTGATAAGCGTTCTAAATTTGTGCATTACCATCCTAGAACACTGGTGATGAACAATCTTGAATTTGATCACGCTGATATTTTTGATGATCTTGCGGCGATTGAGCGTCAGTTCCATCACCTTGTGCGTACCGTTCCTTCTACTGGGCAAATCATCTTCCCTAGCGAGAATGAAGCATTACAGCGTGTTATTGCGCAAGGTTGTTGGAGTGAGCAAGCGCACATTCAATCTGATAAGAGTCGTGCGGATAAAAATCAAGCTAAAGGCTGGGCGGCGGAAGCCGTATTAGCCGACTTTAGTCAGTTCAATGTTTATCATAACGGGCAATTAGCGTGCGAAGTTACGTGGTCACTTAGTGGTGAGCACAACATGTATAACGCCTTGGCCGCCATTATTGCTGCGCGTCATGTCGGCATTGAACCTAAAACCGCCGCCGAAGCTCTCGCGCAATTCCAATCGGTTAAGCGTCGGATGGAATTAGTAGGCGAAGTCGGTACGGCAGGTGAGCGCGATAGTATTCGTATTTATGACGATTTTGCTCACCATCCTACCGCGATCAAATTGACCTTGTCTGGGGCGAAAGCCGCGCAACAAGTACAAGGGCGCAGTGGGCGTTTAATCGCGGTATTAGAACCTCGATCAAATACCATGAAGCTAGGCGAACACAAAGCCACGTTAGCGGCCAGTGTTGAAGATGCTGATCATACGTACTGGCTTGAACCGGAAGGTTTATCGTGGTCGTTAACCGACGTGGTTGCGAGCATGAAGAACCAACAAGTTTTCTCGACAGTAGAAGCATTAGAACAGCAATTATTAACCGACATTCAGTATGGCGATGATGTCGTGATGATGTCGAACGGCAGCTTCTCAGGCATTCATCGATCGTTATTGAGTAAGCTGTTGGAGCAAGCGTCAGCACAGAAAGAGAGCGAGTTGTCATGAGCAGCTCGAATGAAAATGTTTGTGTAGCCATTACGGGCGCATCAGGTTCGCCGTATGCGATGCGCTTGATCGACGTTTTATTAAAAAGTGGCTGCACTGTCTCGGTCATAATTTCTAAAGCGGCACAGTTGGTGATGGCGACAGAAACTGAATTTAAAATACCGGGTCAGGTGCGCGGCCAAACAGAATATTTACGTGAACACTTCAGCGCCAATGAAGAGCAATTGAAAGTTTATGGGCGTGAAGATTGGATGTCGCCTTGGGCTTCTGGTTCGGGTCGAAATGGCGCGCTGGTGATTTGTCCTTGCAGCACAGGCACATTATCGGCAGTCGCTACCGGAGCGAGTAATAATTTAATTGAACGCGCGGCGGATGTTGCTTTAAAAGAACGTCGACAATTAATCTTAGTGCCTAGAGAAACCCCGTTTTCAACCTTGCACTTACAAAATATGTTAACGCTAAGCCAAATGGGCGCGGTGATTTTACCCGCCAGCCCAGGCTTTTATCGTAAGCCAGAAAAAATAGAAGACCTCATCGACTTTGTCGTTGCGCGAATTCTTAATCAATTAAACATCGAACATGATTTATTACCTCGCTGGGGCGAGTAATAAGACATATTTAGAATCAGTATTTAAAACTCAGTAATTTTTGGAAGTCGTATGAGCAAAGTAGAAAAACGTGTATCGAAAGATGGCGATAAAGTTAAGCACATTGTCATGGGCCTAGTAGCGGGGATTATGATTACCGTTATTTCACTGGAATATTATGGCTACCTGCGTCATTCCAGAGAAGTCGATTCCGCCATGATTGAAGACTTCAAATTATTAACCTTAAAGCCGGGTTATGACGTGAAAACTTCTGCTAAACCTTCTGGAAAAACAGCATTTTGTTCCGGTGGTAGTTTATTAATGCGCGCGGATAAAACTCCGGGTGTTAGTGGGATTTTAGTCGATAAGAAAGGCCGTATCATTAACTGTGATAACAAGAAAATGTAATAAAAGGGAGGCGCTTTGATTAGCGCCTCCTACGCCATATGATCAAAACATAATAATTATAATGATTCGATTTATACGGATCCGATTCATACCGACCTGATTTATAAAGATAATAACTATGAAATCACCACATTTAATTTTATTGGGAAGTGCGTTTCTGCTAGCGCTAGGCACTCCATTGGCCTCAGCGGGAATAGACGATATCGATAATGACGGTATTGCTGATAGCGTCGATACCGACCGCGATGGTGATGGCCTTTCAAATTTTATGGAAAACGCCAGCGGTACCAATCCCAATGTGGCTGATCAATACGATATTGATGGTGACGGTATTCCAGACTCGATTGACTCCGATCAAGACGGCGATGGCGTACTGGATAAAAATGATGACTTTCCACGCGATGCTGCATCGACAAGGGATACCGATGGTGACGGTATTCCAGATCATCGTGATGAGGATATCGATGGTGACAATATTAGTAATGACTACGAGCAACAGCTTGGTTTTGCCAGTTATGACGCTAATAAAACGCCGAATGATTACGATAAAGATGGCTGGCCTGATGTACTCGATCCAGACATGGATAACGATGGCTATGAAAATGCCCAAGATGCCTTCCCTTTATTAGCTTCTGAATGGAGCGACCTTGATGAAGATGGAGAAGGTGATAATAGTGATGACGATTGGGACGGCGATAGCATCAGTAATGAGTGGGAACTAAAACTAGGCACTAATGCGCGCGATGCTTCTAGTTTCCCCATCGATTTAGACGGCGATGGCATACCCGACCAGAACGATAGCGACCGTGATGGTGATGGCGTAGCTGATATTGACGATCTTTACCCTGATGACCCGCGTGACTGGGCAGATACGGATAACGACGGCATACCGGATCGTCAAGACCAAGACGCTGACGGTGATGGCGTGCCGAACGTATTTGAATTACATTTAGGCACAGACCCATTGGATGCCAGTAGCCACCCGATAGATACTGATGGCGACTCGATGCCGGATGCGTTTGATACCGATCGTGACGGCGATGGTTTTGCCAATAATCTAGATGTTTACCCGGATGATGGCACAGAGTGGAGTGACTATGACGGTGATGGTATTGGCGATAATGCCGATACCGATCGTGATAATGATGGCTTCCCGAATGATGATGAAATAGCGGCTCGCAGTAACGATAAAGATCCTAAAAGTGTGCCTGGCGATTTGGATGAAGATGGCATTGCCGATGTTGCCGATGACGACATCGATGGCGATGGCCATTTAAATACAGTGGATGTTTTTCCGCGTAATAAAATCGACTGGGCTGATCTTGATAAAGACGGTGTCGGCGATAATGCCGATGGTGACCGCGATGGCGATACCATTAATAATGACTACGAACTGCGCTTAGGCTTTGATCCTGACTCCGCATTAAGTGTACCGACCGATTTAGATAAAGATGCTATTCCAGATGCGTTAGATGAAGACATTGATGGTGACTTCATTGCTAATGCCTTAGATGTATTCCCGCTGAACAAAAATGAATGGCTAGATTTTGATGCCGATGGCCAAGGTAATAATGGCGATCTCGATCGTGATGGCGATAACATCAGCAATGAATACGAGAGACTGGTAGGTACCAACGACCTTGATGCCAAGGATAAACCTGCAGATCTTGATAATGATGGTATTCCAGACAGCCTTGATAGTAACCGCGATGGCGATGACTTCTTAAACAGTGATGATGCTTTTCCAGATAATAAGCTGGAATGGGCCGATATGGACAGCGATGGTCGCGGCGATAACTCTGACCTAGATGTCGATGGTGATCGCATCAGCAATCAATTCGAAATTCAGCTTGGCTTTAATCATCTGGATGCGACATCGACTCCTCCCGATATGGATGACGATACGCTGCCGGATGCTTTAGACAGTGATAAAGACGGTGACGATGTTGCGAATACAGGCGACATATTCCCTATGGACTCATCAGAGTGGGCCGACATGGATACTGACGGCACTGGGGATAACTCAGATCTTGATCGTGACGGTGATCGCATTAGCAATGATTATGAATTAACTCTAAATTTTGATCCTAGTGATGCTCGCTCAACCCCCACTGATTCGGATGGAGATGGCATTCCAGATGCGTTAGATAACGATCGCGACGGCGATAATATTGACGATGTAGCCGATCTATTTCCCGATAATATAAAAGAGTGGGCTGATCTAGACTCTGATGGCACCGGTGATAATAGCGATAAAGATAGAGATGGTGACGGCTATAATAATCGCTATGAAGTGATTGAAAAAACAAACCCGTCAGATTTCTTTAGTTTCCCAGATCATATTAAGCCTGTTGCTGAAAAAGTAAGTTGGCAGAGTGCGACCCATCTTGTTGGCATGGCATACGATGATGGCATGGGTATCAGCAAGGTTTGGGTAAAAGATGCAGCGGGGCAGATTTGGCCAGGCAGCTTTCTTTATGCTACTCACTTTAAGGTGAGGGTTGAGGGTGACATTCAAGGCGACTTGTCGTTAATCTTAGAAGATAAGGCGGGTAATAAAAGTTCTCGAACTATTAGCTCGCCACCATTGAGTGTTCAGGTCACGAGTGACGAGTAGTTTTTGAGAGCAGGAGTGTTTGTCTAAAGAAGCGGTTATCTATGGCAGTTTAATATAACAAATGTTCTGCTAACCTGAGATATTCGTCTATAGTTATCTTTAAGGATAAACACTGCACCCTGGTGGGCGCGCACCGAAAGGTGACGCGCTTTTTTATTGCCTGTAACAAGGCTATACTCGGCCTGGTTATGATACATACGTACATAGAGATAATAATAAGAAATATAATTACCCGCGTACACTCATCCGCGCAAGGGATACAGGTTTAGAAATAATGGAACATATCAGCGAAATCGATTCAGCAACGGATACTTCACGCATCAGCATCAGTGCGCATTACACCGGTTATATCTGGTACAAAAACGGTTTATCTCATAAGCAATTTGTAACGCCGATGGGGCGTGCGGCTTATTGGGCATTAAAGCCGATGAATTTCTTTATGCAGTCGATGATTGGGGCGAGCATTGATACCTTCTTATTGCAGCGACATTTTGTATTAGACCATCTTGTTGAGCAGGCGATCGCTGAGGGTTACGAGCAGGTTGTTGAGTTGGCCGCCGGTCTTTCTTCTCGGGGTTATTTAGTGAAGCAGGTTCATCCCGCTGTTCATTATGTTGAAGGTGATCTGCCGGGCATGTCGGCGCATAAAGCGAAGCTTTTAGATCAGTTAGGCCGCCAATCGGGTCATATTACTCAGCCGTGCAATATTCTTGATGAGTCCGGTTCGCACTCGATTGAAGCGCTATTAGGAAGTTTGGATAAAACTAAGAAGACGTTAATTATTACCGAAGGTTTGGTTAATTATTTTGATTTACCGACGATCCGTAAAGTGTGGGCACGCATGGCGGTAGCGATGAAAGATTTTCCACAGGCGCGCTATGTTACTGAGGTATATCCTAAGCTAGAGCAGCACCCGTCGTACAAGTATGTGAAGGTTGCACAAAAGGTTGTAGGCTTCTTTACGCAAGGTGAATACCCATTGCATTACAATTCTAACGAAACCATGCAGCAAGGTTTTTTGGAAGATGGCTTTGCTAAAGTCGCGGTCACCGCACCGGAAGATTATTACGACAAGCTCGACATGCCGACTAGCTCACGCCAGAGTCTCGTGCGTTTGGTTGTTGCTGACGTTTAAGCAAGCCAAAGCAAGATCAAAAGCACGAGCCTTTTGTTTTACCGTGATCTGCTTGCGCTCAGCATGGGGCTTGTCGTTGTGCGGCACGCTGCAAGTACATCCCTGTAAGCTCAACGATCGCTTCCCTGCGATCGGATGGCCTTCAACAACAAACCCCATACTTCACCGCAGCTCACTACACCGCTATAAATTTGAAATAGCTTTGCTTCGTTAAAAGTAAAAAAATTCAGTAATTACTAATTTAAAGCCGTCATCTCTCAGTTGATAATACGTTTATGAATCTAGATTGCTATTTAGTGGCAGAGTATCAGGTGATTTGTTTCAGGGGCGTTCACGCCGCATGGATGCGGGGGCCGAGCTTACAGGGAGAGCGAAGCGACGTATTCACAGCGTACCCAGAAAGGAATTACCTGATGCGATGTTTAATAAACCTTGTAGTGACGGCGCTTCAAAAAATATTCAAAGCGCCATTCAGTAACGGCTCAGGCAATCACTCTTCAAGAACATCACTGCTCAGAAAACGCAGCCAATTGCAGTGTCGTTTTCTGCTGCTTAGTTAAACTCTGCAATAAACGCTTCTGTAATTCCTTCGACGTTTCTCCTGTCGACCACGTCGCAGCGCTGGTGGACAAGTTAAGTTCAGGAATTGGATCCCAAGACTGTTGCTGCAGATTACGCTTAATACGCTCCATCAATACAATCGCACCATCGTTCGGGCAGTGAGGTAGCAGTAAGATAAATAAATCTTCTTCTAAGCGAAAAACCTCATCCCCAGCGCGAATAATATTGCGCGATCGCTCCGTGAATAACGCTAAGAATGTATTAATTGAGCGACGGCCATGAATGTCCATCATCTGGTGATAATCATCCACCGTTAATGCAATCAAGCTGATTGGATCATTAGAGTTTTCACTACGGCTGATCTCACGATCAAGTGTATGGTAAAAATGACGCTTGTTATAAGCGCTACTTACTTGATCGGTTAAAGCCAAGCGACGTAATGAATTCTGCTTGATCTGAGTTAAATAAGCGTAACACCAGGCGGAACCCAAAAATAAACAATAATTCGTGCCTGAGCGAAGACCTTCTTCCCAACCCTGTGCATTCCACATCATCAGTGACGTAATGGCTGCAATTGTAATATTAATAATAGTGGCGTTAAGAATGGGCAGGCAAAAGAAACTAAACAGTGGCAGCGCATACAAGTAATGCGTCATCAACGCCGGGTAATCCATGAACTGATACAGCGCTAAGGTTGCGAGCAAAATTATTAAAACATGATGCACCCAGAGTGATGGGCTGTGATCACGATTAATATACAAATAAATGGCGCTGAATAAAAAAGCGGGAACCCCAATCGCGTTGGATAAAACCAGTGAATATAACCCTTGGCGGTATTGATCAACCATCAAAATGCAAATCGCAAAAGCCGCAAGAGTATATAAAATAATTTGAATGCGTAGGGTGAGCTGTTGTTGTTGCATTAGTTTGACTCCTCAAATTGAGCCGTCGCACGTTTTAATAAGCTGTAACTATCATCCTCAGGGCGATACGTTGCCATTTTAATAATGAAATTATTTTGCGCGGCGTGGCGGGTCTTACTAATGTGTGCAAATAATGCCTCGCATAAACCTTCGCCATCTTCACGGTTACTATTAGGTAACATCACAACAAAATCATCACTATTTAAGCGATAACAAGTGTCGAACTCACGAATGCTCGACTGTAAGCGGTGGCCGGCATTGGCAATTCTATTTTCATACTCTTCTGCTTTTAATTCCTGCCAGGTTGACGGTAAGCGAATGGTGATCAAAACCAAGCCTGTTCGTTGTCGATCGGCACGCGTAATCTCTTTGCCCATATTGTGATGAAACTGATGCTCGTTATAAACCTGGGTAAGCGGGTCTGTATTAATTAAATTGGAGAGCATCATATTACTGCGCTCATTGACCAGGGCATAAACCAAAGAAAATGCGTAACAAGCGGTATACGTAAACAATAACTGCAAGCGTACATAGCTGTCGAAATTGTTTAGCACCACTAAAAAAATCACCGCGCTATACGTCAGTGTAATGTAGTTGGCTATATTAAAAGGGAAGAGAAAGAACACATAAATAGGAAAGAAATAAACCCATTGCGCGACATAGCTTTCTTGTTGCATACCAAAAATGGTAAAGAAACCGAGTAAAATAGTCAGCGTCCACTCAATATAAGGAGCAGTCCGCTTTTTTCTTCTCAGTAGCAGGTAGCTGGCATAAACCACGAGCAAAGCACTGAAACTGGCCGCGACTAAGGCGAACGTTTTTTCCTGTTTCAAATAATCTAATAGCGCAATGATGCTAAGGGCAAAGGCGGCTAATAGGCAATAAACGACTTTAACTTGCAAAATGATAACTTGCTGAAGGGCAGGTTTTTCCATAAACGACGGGACAACTTGTAATTTCAATTGCCTTAAGTGTAGTTGCAATAGAGTGGATGAACAAAGCTTTCCTACCCTGTATACTGATTGCAGAAAAAAGAACACTGAAATTAGTCCACATGCAAAGAGAACGATGATGGAAATCAAACAATATATGCAAACCCTAGGTCAGCAAGCGCGCCAAGCGTCTCGAGCGATGGCTCGTGCGACGACAGGGATTAAAAACCAAGCATTATTGAACATCGCAGCGCAAATCGAAGCCAGCCGCGAAGCATTAAAGCAAGCCAATGCAAAAGACATGGCACGTGGCGAAGCAAACGGTCTAGATGCCGCATTGCTTGATCGTTTAGAATTAACCGATGGCACGATCAATACCATGCTTGAAGGTTTAAAGCAGGTTGCTGGTTTAGCAGATCCTGTGGGCGGCATTACAGATTTGAATTATCGCCCAAGTGGTATTCAAGTCGGCAAAATGCGCGTGCCTTTGGGCGTGATCGGCATCATCTATGAATCACGTCCAAACGTTACTATTGAAGCCGCCAGCTTGTGCTTAAAATCAGGTAACGCAACCATCTTACGCGGTGGCTCAGAAGCGATTGAATCTAACCAAGCGCTTGCCGCGTGTATCGCTAAAGGGTTGGAAGAAGCTGGTTTGCCAGCCGAAGCCGTTCAAGTTATCGAAACCACCGATCGCGCTGCGGTGGGTGAAATGATCACCATGCCTGAATATGTCGATGTGATCGTACCGCGTGGTGGCAAGGGTCTAATCGAGCGTATCAGTCGCGATGCGAAAGTCGCCGTGATCAAACACCTTGATGGCATTTGCCACGTTTATATTGATGATCAAGCCGACTTCGCCAAAGCAACCAACATTGCGATCAACTCAAAGACGCATCGCTACGGCACGTGTAATACGATGGAAACCTTATTGGTACATCAGGACATTGCCGAGCAGATATTGCCTGACCTAGCGTCGGCCTATACCGCGATTGGCGTTGAACTACGCGGCTGTGAAAAAACAATGGCGATCTTGCCGGTTGCGATCGCCGCGACTGCCGAAGATTGGGATACTGAATACCTAGCGCCTATTTTAGCGATTAAGATCGTCGCAGATTTAGACGAGGCGATTGAGCACATCAATGCTCACGGTTCACACCATACTGATACCATCGTCAGCGAAAACTACACCAAGTCGCGTCGCTTCTTAGTAGAAGTGGACTCAAGCTCAGTGATGATTAACGCCTCAACTCGCTTTGCTGATGGCTTTGAATATGGTTTAGGTGCTGAAATTGGTATCTCTACTGATAAAATTCACGCCCGTGGTCCGGTAGGCCTTGATGGTCTAACGTCACAGAAATATGTCGTCTTAGGTGATGGTGAAATACGTAAGTAGCCGTACTGTTGCACTATTTACTGATGACTATCTATTTATGACGATTTATTTATGAGCAAGCACATTGCACTATTAGGCGGCACCTTCGATCCCATTCATATCGGGCATTTAAGAATAGCCGTCGAATTGCGGTTAGCAGGATTTGATGAAGTTCGCCTCATTCCTAATAGTGTACCGCCGCATCGTGAACAACCAAAAGCCAGTGCGCAACAGCGTCTGGCGATGGTGGAACTTGCTTGTGAACAGCTTGCACAGCAAGGGATGGCGGGCATTGTAGCCGACGATATTGAACTCAAGCGTGAACAGCCGAGCTACAGTATCGCGACCTTAGAATTGCTTCGTCAGTCGTTACCCAAAGAGACCGCGTTAAGCTGGGTGATTGGCGATGATGCGTGGGAATCGATCCACAGCTGGCATCGAATTAACGAATTTTTACCGCTAGCAAACCTAGTAATTATCAACCGAGGTCATGAAAATCAG
Organism: Oleispira sp.; assembly: GCA_036960605.1. Classification (GTDB taxonomy): domain Bacteria; phylum Pseudomonadota; class Gammaproteobacteria; order Pseudomonadales; family Oceanobacteraceae; genus Oleispira. The sequence goes on from JBALXI010000026.1 coordinate 42,298, forward strand.
TTCTTGGTCGATACATTACAAGCCCAATGGCTGAAAGAACACGCCACAGAGCTGGATAATTTGTTAGAATGCACAAATGGAAGTCTAATTCGCCTCAATTGGCGCTTATTAGATGTATCTGCAACCTATTTGCGCAGCTTATTAGCGCAGGGCCAAGGGGCTCAGTTATTGACCCCAGATGTCGTTTTAAACTACATCGCAGAGCACCAACTTTATCAACTTGACTGAAAGCCATAGCGAAGACTCAATGCAAACTGAAGAAATTAAAAAATTAGTTATCAACGCCCTAGAAAACATGAAGGCTAAAGACATCACAGTAATTGATGTAAAAGGCCGTTCTTCGGTAACTGATTACATGATCTTAGCGACTGGTACGTCAAAAAAGCACGCACAAGCTGTATGTGATAATGCTTCTACCGACGCAAAAGCCCAAGGCCTAAAGCCATTAGGTGCAGAAGGTCGTGATTCATCTGACTGGATGCTATTGGATCTAGGCGATGTAATCGTTCATGTAATGACTGAACAAGCACGTCACTTCTACGACCTAGAACGCCTATGGGGCGAGCCTAGCACTGAGAAGAATACCGATCTAAGTGCAGAATTAGGCGCAAAATAATTCATAGCCAATAACTCTTAAAGCTCTTTAGAGAGAAAGATTACTATGAAATTGCGTTTATTAGCCGTCGGTCAAAAGATGCCATCGTGGGTAGAGCAAGGCTATAAAGAATATGCCAAGCGCCTACCTTCTGATTGCAACTTAGAGCTGGTGGAGCTAGCCAGTGGTCACCGAGGTAAAAGTACCTCAGTCACCAAGGTTAAGCAGCAAGAAGGCGAAATGCTGTTAAAAGCAATCAAACCACAAGAGTGGGTGGTTGCTTTAGACGTAAAAGGCAAACCTTGGAGCACCGAACAGCTGAGCGAGCAATTAGCCGGCTGGAGAATGGATGGTAAAGACATCTGTTTATTGATTGGTGGTCCAGATGGTATGAGTGATGAAGTAATGGCGCGCGCGAATCAGCGTTGGTCATTATCAAATTTAACCTTGCCACATCCCCTCGTCCGTATTGTAATGGCAGAGCAGGTTTATCGCGCATGGACGATACTGCAAAATCATCCGTATCATAAATAAGTTGCTACTAAATTTAAGCGCTAATAATAATAACTAAGCGAGAGTCATTGAATGTGGGGTAATTCGTTCAGGGATAGAATGGCAGAGCAGAGACTGTTTCGCAGTCGTGCCATATTCATGACGATCTTCATCTTCGTTTTGCTTTGTATACTTGGCAGTCGTATCGCTTTTTTACAAATCGTCGAACATCAAAAATACCAAGATCTCTCCGAAAATAACCGTATCCAATTAAGGCCCATTGCGCCGACTCGTGGCTTAATCTACGATCGTAACGGCATTTTATTGGCCGAAAATATTCCCAGCTACAGCCTAACCTTAGTTAAAGAACGGGTTAATGATATTGATCAAACCATCGACTATTTAAAAACGTTAATTGATATCAGCGAACGTGATGAAGAACAGTTTCGCAAACGTTTGAAATACAGCCGCCGTCCGTATGCCCCTATCGTCGTTAAATATAAATTAGATGAAGAAGAAATTGCCCAAGTCATGGTTAATCGCTTTTATCTGCCCGGTATCGATGTGGAAGCACGCTTAGTGCGTCATTATCCAGAAGCCGAAACCTCCGTTCATGCCGTAGGGTATGTCGGTAGAATTAATGAAAAAGAAGCCCAACGCTTAGATAAAAAACAATATCGAGCGACCGAGCATGTTGGCAAGCTGGGTATAGAGCGTCGCTATGAAACTGAATTGCATGGCCAAGTGGGTTATCAAAAAGTCGAGACCAATGCCCGCGGTCGAATTTTACGGATTATCGAACAAGTCGATCCTGTACCAGGCAAAGACTTAGTTTTACATCTTGATCAGCGTTTGCAGCAAGCCGCCGCAAAAGCCATGAAAGGTTATCGCGGCGCTGTGGTCGCGATCGATGTCGCTACCGGGGGCATTTTAGCTCAGTACAGCAACCCCAGTTATGATCCTAATTCGTTCGTTACCGGCATCTCTCATAAAGAATACTCGGGCTTGCGTAATAATCCCGACCTGCCTTTATTTAATCGCGCGATACGCGGCCAATACCCCCCGGCCTCGACTTTAAAGCCCTTTCTTGGTTTATCTTTTTTAGACGCGAATGCGGTTACTTGGCAAGACAAGGTTGATGATAACGGTTGGTATAAACTAGAAAATGATGATCGTTTATACCGCGACTGGAAGCGCACAGGCCATGGTCACGTAAATCTTCATGACGCCATTATGGAATCGTGTGATACCTATTTTTATGATGCGGCGTTTAAAACCACGGTGGATAACATCTCACCTTTTTTAGCGAAATTTGGTTTTGGTCGAAACATGACGTATGACGTACCGAATGCGTTATCCGGCTTGTTACCTGATCGCGAATGGAAAAAGAAAAAACGCCGCCGCTCTTGGTACGCCGGTGATACCTTAAATTTGGGTATTGGTCAGGGCTTCATGTTAGCCACCCCGATGCAACTGGCGACCGCCACCGCGGTGTTAGCGTCCAAAGGAAAATGGCATACCCCACGCTTAATGGATACCTTAGCTGGAGAAAGCCAAATCGATGATAGCAACGCGCTTGACGATATCATCTTAAAAGATCCAAAAGATTGGGATGGCATGTTCAAAGCCATGGCGGCCGTAGTCACCGGACGCAGAGGAACGGCACGAGGCCTGCGTCGTAATTTGAATTTCAGCATGGCAGCAAAAACCGGAACCTCGCAAGTTGTCAGTATTGCTCAGCATGAAGAATACGATTCAGAAACCTTGGCAGAGCGAAACCGCGATCATGCTTTGTTCATTGCTTTTGCCCCACTTGAAAACCCCAGTATCGCTATTGCCGTTGTTGTCGAAAACGGCGAGTCAGCAGGGCGCACCGCAGGGCCCGTTGCGAAAGCGGTTATGCAAGAATACTTGTCAGGAGCACAAGGCTAATGGCAGGAACAGATTTTAGTCGTCAAATGAATGATAACGGAGACCAAGATGGTTTTCAGTTCAGTCAATTTCTTTCCAAGCGTTTTCATATCGACTTGCCGCTGTTTTTATTGTTATTACTGTTGTGTGGTAGTGGCTTACTGATTCTCTACAGTGCGAGTGGTCAGGGGTTGGCCATGGTACAAAAGCAAGCACTTCATTATCTAATCGGTTTCACCGCGCTCTTGGTTGCGGCACAAATACCGCCGCGACTTTATCAATTGTTGGCGCCTTGGGCTTATCTTTTAGGGGTGCTCGCACTCATAGGTGTGCTGGTGCTGGGAGTATCGGGCAAGGGTGCTCAACGCTGGTTAGCCATTCCTGGACTGCCTAGATTTCAGCCTTCAGAATTAATGAAATTAGCGCTGCCGTTATTGATTGCCTGGTACCTCGCAACCAAAGGTTCACCGCCTAAATTATTTACCTTAGCCAAAGCCATGATTTTAATTGCCATTCCTTTGGTGCTTATCTTAAAGCAGCCTGATTTAGGAACGTCTATTTTAATCGGAGCCTCGGGTATTCTGGTATTATTTTTTGCCGGTATGCCTTGGTGGCTGATCTTTTCTATGATTAGCATCGTTGCCGCCTGTGCACCACTGATGTGGTTTTTCGTCATGCATGCTTATCAGAAGCAGCGCGTATTAACCTTTATAAATCCTGAGAGTGATCCGCTAGGGTCGGGTTGGAACATCATTCAATCAAAAACAGCGATTGGCTCGGGTGGCATTGAAGGAAAAGGTTGGCTGCAAGGAACTCAATCGCAACTCGAGTTTCTACCCGAGAGCCATACCGATTTTATTATTGCGGTATTAGCGGAAGAGTTGGGTCTTATTGGCGTATTGTTTTTATTAACCGTGTACTTTCTAATCATCATGCGCGGCTTATATTTAGCGTCGGTTTGTCCGTCGTTATTTGGTCGCTTGTTATCAGGCAGTTTAATCGTAACCTTCTTTATTTATGTATTTGTGAATATAGGTATGGTTAGTGGCTTATTGCCTGTGGTCGGAGTGCCCTTACCTCTGGTAAGCTGGGGCGGTACATCGGTGGTCAGTTTATTAGCCGGTTTCGGCATCATGATGTCGATGCATACGCATAAGCTCAAATAGATTTTGAAACATGCGATTGAAAAGAAGGGTAAATCGAATAGAGAAGTCAGTGCTTTCGGTTTAACTTAGATCGCAGTATTTTAGATGTATATATTTTAATTTTTTAGACAATGCCACGTTAGATAATTGTTACCAGATTTAGGGAAAGCAGAGTGATAGACAGAATTAAGCAAAAAACAAAGAAAAGTGGCCTGGCTATATTGCTAGCCGGTTGCTCTTTATTGGCCAGCTACAGTATCAGCGCAAACTATGCCGAGCATGAACGTTTTGATGAGTTCGCCAGCGAACTTGAAGCCGAACACGGCATTAAGCCGGCACAAACTAAAATCTGGTTAGAGCAGTCAGTCCGTTTAGAGTCTGTATTAAAAGCCATTTCTCGTCCTGCTGAAAAAACTAAAACCTGGGCTGACTATCGCAAAATTTTCTTAACAGAAAAGCGCATTAGCCAAGGTAAGCAGTTCTTAATTGATAATGCCGAACTGTTAGAAAAAGCAGAACAAGAATTCGGTGTGCCAAAAGAAGTTATCGGTGCAATTATTGGTGTCGAAACTTTTTATGGTAAGCGCCAAGGTAGCTACCGAGTATTAGATTCACTGTCGACGCTAGCGTTCGATTATCCAAAGCGTTCTCTTTTCTGGCGTGAGCTAAAACACTTCTTTGTCATGAGCCAAGAACAACATGTTAAGCCAGGTGAAGTAAAAGGATCGTATGCCGGCGCAATGGGTTATGGCCAGTTCATTCCTAGTAGCTACCGTGCCTATGCCATTGATTATGATAACGATGGCTTAAAAGACTTATGGACCAATAAGGCCGATGCCATTGGCAGTGTGGCAAATTACTTTAAACGTCATGGCTGGAAAAAAGATCAAGCCGTGACTCAGCGTGTTCGCGTTACTGGTGATAAGTATCAAGACGCTGTGAATGATCGACTAAAGCCAAAATGGAACGTCAGTGAATTAAAAGCCCTAGGGGTTACCCCAACCAAAGACGTTGCGGATGACGCAAGTGCAACACTGGTGAAATTGATCGGTGAAAACGGCGCTGAGTTCTGGCTGGGTAATCATAACTTTTACGTTATTACTCGCTACAACCACAGTCGTATGTACGCCATGGCCGTTCACCAGCTGAGCCAAGCCATTAAATAATTCATTAAGCCCTTTATAAATCGTTTATTAAACCATTATGAATCGTGTTATTTCCCCTAGGCTGATCGCACTGATCAGTCTTTTTATTATCAGCTTAGTGCAATTGAGCGGCTGCAGTACAGGCCGCTATCAGCACGATCAAGACTTCATTCCCAACCCGATACTGGATCCTGCGGCGCTAAAAGATGCCGAAGTAAAAATAGAGCCACTGAGCTCAATGGGAAACCCAAAACGCTATACCGTATTGGGCAAAGAATATGCAGTGATGACCGAGGCCGCGGGCTTTAAACAACAAGGTTTTGCCTCTTGGTACGGCATGAAATTTCACGGCCATGCCACCTCGAATGGTGAAATCTACGACGTCTATCAAATGACCGCCGCACATAAAACATTACCGCTACCCAGCTACGTAAAAGTCACCCGCACTGATACCCAAGAATCCGTGGTGGTGCGCGTGAACGATCGTGGGCCATTCCATGAAGGCCGCATCATTGACCTCTCATACTCAGCCGCGGTTAAGCTCGGAATTCATAAGTCAGGAACCGCTGCAGTGACAATGGAAGTGATCTCAACGCCGACACAAGGCCCTGAGAAATGGCTGCAAGTTACCGCGCTAAGCAACGAACAATCCGCCAAGATACTGCAGCAAAAGCTACAAACATTGCAGCAGTGGCCAGTCGCGGTTACCAGTAATGAAAAGCGCAGCTTACACAAGGTACGAATCGGACCTATTCCAGCAGGGCAGGCCACCGAAAAAGTCATTACCATTTTGCAAAAAAATGAATTGCCGAATCCGCTTGAGCTAGCCGCACATCAGCTATGATGCTGGTTATAAAGGCGATAGCTGTTCAGATTTAGCACAATAGTGATGGAGCTGTTACAATGCGCCATTCTATTTTCATCCTATTCACCGATCTAATATTCAAATTATATTCTTATGATGATTCGCCAAATTTTTAAAGCCAGTATCGCCGCAGTAATCAGCTTTACCTGCGCACTTTCAGTCGCTCAAGCCGACTCCGTTATTATTCCAAAGCCTCCTGTTCTTAACGCCACAGCCTACGTATTAATGGACGCGGCAAGCGGTGCAATACTTGTTCAAAAGAATGCCGATAAGCGTTTACCGCCGGCTAGTATGACCAAGATGATGACCAGCTACTTAGCGACGCACGAACTTGCCTTGGGTAACTTAAACGAACAAGACCAAGTGCCTGTCAGTATAAAAGCCTGGAAAATGGGCGGTTCCAAAATGTTCATCCGCGAAGGTCGCGATGTCGCACTGATTGATCTTATTAAAGGCGTCATCATCCAATCAGGAAATGATGCCAGTATCGCCGTATCAGAATACGTTGCCGGTTCAGAAGACGCCTTTGTCGATCTTATGAATCAACATACTCAACGCATGGGAATGGATAATACTCAATTTCAAAATGCCACTGGCTGGCCGGCAAAAAATCACTTTTCAAGTGCCCACGATATGGCCATTCTAGCGCAAGCGATCATCAACGATCATCCAGAATACTACTCACTGTATAAAGAAAAATATTTCGAATTTAATAAGATTCGCCAACCCAATCGCAATAAGCTTTTATGGCGTGACCCGAGTGTCGATGGTTTAAAAACAGGGCATACCGACGAAGCCGGTTTTTGTTTAACCGCTTCTGCTAAACGTAATGGCATGCGCTTAATCGCCGTTGTTATGGGCACCAACAGTGAAAATGCTCGCGCTACAGAAACACAAAAATTATTAACTTACGGCTTCCGCTACTTTGAAACGCATCGTCTATACGAAGCCGGTGCCAGCATTAAAACCTTACCGGTATGGTACGGTGAAGAAACTCAGTTTGACGTCGGCATCACAGACGACCTTTACATCACCATTGCACGTGGCGCTAAAGAACAACTGCAGGTTGAAACTCTGACCAACGAATTCATTGAAGCGCCACTTAAAACAAGCGAAAGCCAAGGGTCTTTGACCATTCGCTTAAACGACAAAGTATTAGCAGAACGTCCACTGGTTGCATTAACTGATGTGACCGAGGCAGGCTTCTTCAGCCGCCTATGGGATGGAATTAAGCTATTCTTTATAAAGTTGCTAGGTGGCGAAGGTTAGTTAAAGCTTAACGCCTTAGAACAGAGATAGGTAAGTAGTCATGAAAATGCCAATTAAAAGTACCCTACCAAAGGGTGCTCTTGCTGGAAAGAAGGCGGAAGACGCGCCAAAAATTGAATTCCCCTGTGCCGATTACCCCATTAAGGTTATTGGTCAGAGTATTGCGGGTTACGATACCATCATCATCGAAGTGATGCGCCGCTATGACCCGAGTCTGGACATTAGTAAAGTCCACGCGAAAGACAGTGCGAAAGGCAGCTTTCGATCGATCACTCTTTACATCGTCGCAACGGGTGCCGATCAGCTAGAAAAACTGCACGTAGAGTTAAAGTCGCTGGAATGCGTAAAAATGGTGATGTAATGACCGACTCAGTACTCATCGTGCGGGACTTTTATGAGCAAGGCCTGTTGGACTATCACCAAACGCACGAGAAAATGCTTCATTTCACCCAAAATAGAAATGAAGATACGGCCGACGAAATTTGGCTGCTGCAACATCAAAGAGTCTTTACCCAAGGCCAAGCAGGCAAGCCAGAACACGTTCTATTTGCTGGCGATATTCCCGTTGTACAAAGTGATCGCGGCGGACAAGTAACCTACCATGGCCCAGGCCAATTGGTGGTTTACTTGATGATCGATATCAAGCGCAAAAACTGGGGGCCAAGGCAACTGGTAAGCGCGATTGAAAATGCACTAGTAGCCACGCTCAAAGACTACGATATTGATAGCTCGCCGAAAAAAGATGCGCCCGGCGTGTACGTAAATTATCTCACCGACAGTATAAAAAGTGATGCGAAGATCGCCTCATTAGGTTTACGAATTAAGCAAGGTCGATCCTTTCATGGATTGGCATTAAACATCGATATGGACATGGAACCCTTCCTGCGCATCAACCCTTGTGGTTACGCAGGTCTGGCAATGACACAAATGGCAACTGAACTAGCCGGCAAAGAGGCACAAAAAGTGACTTTTTTGGACGTTAGTACCAAGTTAAGGCATCACTTAAGCCAATGCTTGCAGTATACTAGCCACATCGAACTTCCCGCATAAAACGCTCGCTCAAGAGCCACTAGCCGTACTAGGTGTTTATGACAGATTTAGAGAATCCAGCTGCCATTGTTATAACAGATGTTACAACAGAGCAGCCAACCGAAAAACCAAAACCAAAGCGCGCGGTACAAGGTGAAAAACTTAGGGGGGCAGAAAAAGTAGCTCGCATCCCGATAAAAGTGATCCCTACCGAAACTATGCCGCGTAAGCCCGATTGGATTCGTGTGCGTATTCCGGCGTCGCCAAAAATTAGTGAAATCAAACAAAAGCTGCGTAAGCACGGTTTACACACCGTCTGTGAAGAAGCGAACTGTCCGAACCTAGGCGAATGCTTTGGTGGCGGAACCGCAACCTTCATGATCATGGGTGACATCTGTACTCGTCGTTGTCCGTTCTGTGACGTGGCCCACGGCCGCCCGAACGAACTGAATAAAGACGAGCCGAAAAGCTTAGCCATCGCCATCGCTGACATGAAACTAAAGTACGTCGTAATTACCTCAGTAGACCGAGATGATTTACGCGACGGTGGTGCACAGCATTTTGTCGATTGTATTCGTGAAACGCGTGCCCTAAGCCCAGAGATTGAAATTGAAGTATTAGTACCCGATTTCCGTGGCCGTATGGATGTTGCCGTCGCCATTATGGAAAACAATGTACCAGATGTATTCAACCACAATCTAGAAACAGTGCCTCGCTTGTATAAAGAATCGCGTCCAGGTTCCGATTACAACTGGTCGCTTGATCTACTAGAAAAATACAAAGAGCGCTGCCCTGACGTAAAAACCAAATCTGGCATCATGCTAGGCCTAGGTGAAACCGACGAAGAAGTGATCGAAGTGATGAAAGACCTTCGCGAGCATAACGTCGACATGATCACGCTAGGGCAATACTTACAGCCAAGTAAAAACCACTTACCAGTGCATCGCTTTGTAACGCCAGCCGCGTTTGACGAGCTGGGTAGAATCGCAAAAGAGCTAGGCTTCAAACACGTAGCCAGTGGCCCAATGGTTCGATCTTCTTACCATGCCGACCAACAGGCGCATGGGGAATTTAAGTAATCTATCCATCCGCGGGGCTAATCACCCCGCGACCACCTTTGTTTAATACATGGGTATAAATCATCGTTGTATTGACGTTTGCGTGTCCCAAAAGCTCCTGTACCGTTCTAATATCATATCCCCTTTCTAATAAATGCGTCGCAAAAGAATGCCGCAATGTGTGGCAACTCGCATGCTTATGAATACCGGCTTTACGAATCGCAACCTTTACCGCTTTTTGAATCGTTCTAGGATTTAAATGGTGTCGCCCCATTTTACCTGATCTTGGATCTTTACTGATGGTCTCGCTGGCAAAGATATATTGCCAAGCAAGTTCCTTGCTAGCATTGGGGTATTTTTTGGCTAAAGCGCCAGGTAAGTGAACAAAGCAAATATTTTCTGTGAGTGCTTTATCATGTAAACGCTGACATTCTTCAATATGAGAATGAAGCAGAGGAACCGCTCGCTCAGGTAGCATAGTGACTCTGTCTTTATTGCCTTTTCCTTCTCTTACCAAAATCTCACCACGGCCAAAATCGACATCCTTAACCCTTAAGCGCAACGTTTCTTGTAATCTAAGGCCGGCACCATACATGAGCAGGGATGCGAGTAGAGGAGAGCTAGTAAGATTGGCAATGACACAGTTAGCTTCTTCACGGCTAAAAACGACAGGCAGCTTTTTAGGCTTTCTAGCCTTAACCCAATCATCAAGATTAATATCTTCAACAAGTAGTACGCGTTTGTATAAGAAAATTAATGAGTTTAAAGCCAGTTGCTGAGTGCTGATAGCCACATTTTTTTGCAGAACTAGGTGACTTAAGAATTGAACTATTTCAGTCGCCCCCATCTCGGTTGGATGTCTCATCTTATGAAAATGTAAAAATTGCCTAATCCAACCCCAGTAAGTTCTTTCTGTCGCTAGGGAATAGTTGGCACGTCGAACGGTTTCAATGAATTGCTGCTGTAAGCGCATAAATAACACCTTTAGCTGGGTTTTTATACAGTGTAGTTAATAATTAACGTTCGTATAACAATAAAAGTGGGTTATTTGTAAGTTGTTGAAATATAAGTGAAATATCAATGATTTGTAATATTCGTTAGTTAAGCGAACAGGCTGGCAATGTGGTAATGAATTGACAAAAGCGAACGTTGAATATAGTGTTGGCGGTATCAATAACAGGGATAGTCGTATGATTTCAAAGAAAATTTCTCTTCGTTCGCCTTTCCCGTTTATAAGGGGTTATGCGGCACCTGTTCGCATAGCACGCTGTTAAACCCTAGCCATCATCTATCGAAGAAATAGAATATGTTAAAAAAGGATATCAACCGATTTTTTAAAGCTATCAGAGCTGCTGATGTAGCGTTAGTGAAAGAACTACAGAATACGATCCCTGAGCTGGTTAATGTATGCAGTTTCTCTCCCCCCAAAAAAGATGATGGTCAATCGCCACTTCATGTAGCCTATAAAACTGGAAACTATGAAATAGCCAATTATCTTATTTCTCAAGGAGCAGATGTTAATTTCATTGATGAATCTTCTATTAATGAATGGAACGCTCCAGTCATTCATGCCTGTATAAAAGGTGTAGCATTCAATACATATAGCTTGGTGGGTAATGAAAACGATTTTGATATTGCTTTAAAAGCACTTGAGAATATTATTGATAATGGTGCAAGTGTCAATGCTGAAGATTCTTATGGTAATAATTGCTTGGTGAGAGCCATCTTGGATACTAGGCAAATAATTAAAAGAGAGTTTACTAAACAAGAAGCAAGTGTCGTCTATTTACAATATAAGAAGTTATTTCGCATATTGCTTGAAGCAGGTGCAGATCCTGACTTAACAACAGAGAAACGGCCTAGTGCTCATCAGCTCATAGAGAGATTCAAACTTAATGAGTATAATCTGGTTTAACAAACGGCTGCATCGGATAAATTTTATCTGTCTCCTTTTGTGCAAACAATACGCACAAAAACAGCCATCAAAAATTCACTCGCTGAGCCGAGCGTTATGCAATATGGAGAGTTTTATGAAGTTTGCATGTCCGTGTTGCGGTTATAAAACTTTAGATGAACCTGCTACAGGCACTTATGATATTTGTGAGCTTTGTGGCTGGGAAGACGATCCTGTTCAAAGTGGCGATCCAGATTATGAAGGTGGTGCTAATGGAATCTGTCTTAGGGAAGCTCAGTATGAGTTCTTAGAGGAATCCGTCGATGTCGAAGAGTATGTTCAAGATGAAGATTGGAAATTATTAAGAGCACCAACATCAGCATCAAGATTAAAAAACAGCAAGACTAACTTTATTGCGAATAGCAACGGTGAAGTCAAAAATGCATAACAAAAAGTTGGTGGTTCAGCCCCTGCGGGGCTTGGACGCTTTCAGCGCCCCACAACAAAAGCGTTATGAAAGTGATCTGTATGAATATTATTAAATTACTTGTATTTAATTTGACCCTGCTTATATCTTCTCTTGCTTTGGCTTGCGGAGAAACTCAAGAAGGAAATCGAATTGTTCCTGTTTATCCTGTAGTTGGTACAGATAAAGTAGAGCTACTTAAAGTATTTGAAGAAATCCTCCCTAAAATTGGGAATAGGAATATTCTCAATATTACTGTTTTCGATAGCTCTTGTATTAGTATCAATACAGGACGAGTATCTGGGCCTAAGCAAGGTTCAGGAATACGATATACGATCGAAAAGAAAGACGAAGGGTGGTTGGTCACCAATGAAAGTGAATGGATTTCATAACAAAAAGTTGGTGGTTCAGCCCCTCTGGGGCTTGGACGCTTTCAGCGCCCCACAACAAAAGCGTTAAGCCCTATATATGATTGAAATAGTACCTACAAATAAGGTTGGAGCTGCTGAGATTAAAATTCTCAGGGGAATTTCAGCGCTTAGTATTTCTCAGATAAAGAATGCGTCTAAAAAACACCTTCCGATAAAAAGCTTTGAAATATTTGGAAGTGACTGGGAAAAACAGAGAGTGGAACTCGTTTTAATCTATCATCTATATTCCTCCAATCAGAATGTTCCATTTGTGGTAATTAATACTGATTCTGGTGAGCAAGAGCAATTAGCACCTGAAGAATTACTTGGCTGCTTTAAGTTCTGGCGATCTATCGAACTTGAAACGCAAAAAAACACAGACCTAGAAATGGGGTATATTAGTGACCCAAGTGAATTCGAAGCACATGATGAAGACTGGGCTTAACAAGTGCATCATGTCGCCACTTCGTGGCTGGGACGGCTTAAACTACGTTCGTTCCTCACTACGTATCATCCGCCCCATATGCAGACGTTATATTCTTGGAGTTTAAAATGAGTAAGGCTGTTTTAATTGTATTGATAGCACTTTCGGTAAATGTATTTTCTAGTGATGTATTAATTCAGGAACTTTCTGGCGCGACTTATGAATACTCCTATAACGGAGAAATAGTCGCGACAGTTAAACATGACAACCCTAGATCCACTAGAGATCAGCCTGCATTGATGGCTAACTGTATGGTTCATTATATTGGGCAGGATGCTGGAGATGAGGCCCGATATACAACATATGGAGCCGTAGAAATATATTGTGGTAAGAAAAAAATAATCATTGTTAAACCTAATGAAACAAATATATTTGGAGGTATACGTTTAGAATCACCTGACAGGAAATGGGCGATTTTTTTACCTGATAATGATAGCTCGGTCCCTAGGTTTTCAATATTAACTGAAAGTGGTGAGTTAATTAGTAGGGAATTTGGGCTATTCTCTCTTGTTCTATTTTCAGATGAGAAAGCTACAATAGATAATACTAAAGCAGTTGTGTTTGGTATGGCTCGTGCCGCCCCAAAATACGGAAGTAAAATGGTTAAGTCTAAGGTAGTGATACTTCCTGATGGTAGTTTTAGCTTTACAGCGGAGTGAAATATAACAAATTCTTGCACCAGATGCCCTAAAGGCCCTGGGCTACGCCCAGCCGGGCAAGGACTCAAAACCGCTGCGCGTTTTTTCGCCGGTGAAGAAAGGCGTTATATCTCAAAGATTTCAGCTTGTGATAACTAATTAATAAAGGAATATTTAGATGCTTAAAAGATTTACATTATTGTTATGTCTAATTGTAAGCGTATTAGTTCTACCTACTAACTTATTAGCAAATGAAAAGTGGCAACCAAAGAGAGATATAATTAGTGCATTAATGATTCTGACTGATGAAGACATCAAAAACGAATTCCCTAAATTAGTAATGAAAGAAGATCGTGAAAATTACGCATTATTAATGGCTCAATTACTTATTTATAGACACAATGAAATAACTAAAGGTGAAGCTTTTTTGAAGATCGCTAATGAAGAATTGGCGAGAAAAGGAAAAGATAATGGTTCAATTAGTACCAATACGCTGAAGATGGTTGTTGCCATAAAAAACAATGATAATACTAGTATTATTGAATATGGGAAAAAAACATTATCACAAATGAAAAAGTCTGATGGTATCTCTCACTCTAGACTTTTTAAAATTATGATCAGCTTAAGTGATGCATATTACACAATAGGTGAATTTGATAATTCTCTTAAAATAGCACAGGATTTACTTACTGTACTCGAAGAACCTTCGAATACTAAATTAAAAGCAGAAACATATTTCTCTATATCTGAATCAAGCTACAAACTTAGCCAGCATGTGAATGCAGAGAATGCAGCAAAAAAATCATATAAATTATATTTGAAATTGAACGACAATAAAGGACTAGGTCATGCTAAGAAAGCTTTAGGGAATTCTTATTTAGGAAGAGGCGAGCTTAAAAAAGCACAGGAAAGTTACACGGCAGCTATTACTTATTATAAAAAAATAAAAGACAACCATGGTTTAGCTAATTGTTATTTTAATCTTGGGCTTATACTTAAAAAAAGTAATAGCTGGGAGCAGTCGATTGATGTTTTTGAATTAGCATCATTTCATTATATGGAAAGTGGTTCCTCTGGTGGAGCTGGTATGGCTAAAATGGAAATAGGACGATCCCTCACTAAATTGAAAAAATTTAAAAATGCCCAATTAATTTTTAAAGAATCTAGAGGATTACTGACGAAGACAAATAAGATAAGTAGATTAAAGCAGTTAACCTCTTATGAAAATGCATTGAATATAGCAATGATGAATTACGAGAGAACTAATTGGCTATCACCAGAGGCACTTAAGGAATGGTTTTCTAATAAGAATAAAGAAAAGTTTTGGGATCTAGGTTTCTGGATTGTTAATGTAGAAGGCAAAGTTACTGAGACAAGCGATGTTTATAGAGTTACGACTGATAAAGCTCCAACGGACAAATACTACTGGTGGTATTGGTGGTATGGGCAATCTGAAAGTGATTTTGAAAATCATAAAGCGAGGTTAGAGGCGGATGGTTTTGAAATGATTAATGGAAGTTTATTCACGTCTGTAAGTGGGAAAATTAAAAGAAATGGTGTTTGGCACAAGACCAAATAAACATAACAATACGCTGAATTACGTTACGGCCCAAAAGACGGCCTCCACTAGGACGCGCAAAAAGACGCGCCTATTAGCTAAGCGTTAACTGTAATCACGGATTGAGAAGTATGGAAGATAGAGAGATCAAGGATCAGTTCATATCATTTTGTGGGCATGAGAAATATCAAAAATTTAAAGATAAACTAAGAAGAATTTCAGAGGATAAATACGATCTCAGGTTCATTCAAGAGAAGCGATTAAGTGACTTTTGTGATAGTAGAAATGACAGTATTACGCCTGACGATGTATTGTCTGCCTTATCAGATGGCACAGAATATATCTATCATTGTCCTTCAAAAGCTTGCAGTTATATTGCCATATGTATTGACTATGGCAAAGATATTTGGGGATGCGGTGAGTGTGGTTCGCAATGGAATAAGCGTGTAGCTTTCTTTTCTTCAATCGAAGAAAGCATAGCTAGATATCCATACCGAGAAGCTTTATATGAAAATGTGAATGACGGGTATATCCCATCTGACCCAGAAGCTTACCCAAATAACCTAAAAAAGCTGATCGTTAATGAATGGAAAAACAGTTAACAAGTGCATCATGATCGCAGCCTTCGGCTGCTGGGACGGCTTAAACTGCGCTCGTTCCTCGCTCCATTTAATCCACCCCATATGCAAGCGTTATAACAGAATAGGAAAAAATCATGAGTGATATCAATTTGCTTATTCAAATGATGTTTATGTTAGCTGTTGGTTTTGCTATTGGTCAATCATTAACCGGAGCGGCAAACCGAAGCGGAAAAATTCTAGATAAAAAAGTAGACGCAATAATAGAGCATCTTGGTATTAGCTTCGACCCGTATAAAAATCTCCCTTCAAACATTCTTGATGAGTTGAAGTTAGGTAATAAAATCAAGGCTATTAAATTGTATAGAGCGTTCTCAGGCGCAGGCCTTAAAGAAGCAAAAGAAGCCATAGAAATAATTGAGTCTCGTCAATGAATTTTGTTATAACAAAAAGCTCAAATCGGACAAAAGGTGCTGTCACCTTTTTTGCAAAAACACGCAAAAAAACCGCCAGAACCTTTTGCCGTTTAGCTTGGCGTTATATGAAATGAAAGCTCTAATGATCGCAATTTCTATTTTGCTGAGTACAAACACATACTCGGAGGAGAGTTCAATGAATGAAGAAAACCAATACATATTCGATCAAATAAAGATTAGTGTTTGGAGCGGTTTTGATAATAAAGATGATATCCAAGAAACAATAACGGACCTTGCTGAAGATGAAGGTGGCGATGAAGATCTACTAAATAAATTAGCTAATGAAGAATTCCAAAAAAAATTAAATGAAGAAAAAACTTGGCCAAAAATAACTGACCTCGATCTACTCAAAAATGCATTTGCTGCCCTTTACAATCAAGGCGTACTTTGCTTGCATGATGCAGGCTACACTATGTCTGACGGTCATTACGATGCATCTGAAGCTTTAGATGAATACCCTAAAAATAAATTTATCGGGTATTGCTTTTACCATAGACAAGGCCTTGAAACAGCTATGATCGGCGGAGGTTTATATCTCGCATTTGACCATGTTAATGGAGACGTACCAGAAAAATTAAGTGTCGCTCTCTTAATAAAAAAAGAATTAGAGACTGCTGGCTTTACGTTAGACTGGGATGGCACCGCAAATAAGAAAATCGGCATACCTACATTTGATTGGAAACATCGTGCAAATAACAACATATAACAAGTTTGTGAATGTCGCCTTCGGCTGGACCTCCGCGAGCTACGCCCATTACAAAGGCGTTATGAGTCTTAAGCAATGAATTGGAATCTAGCGAAAGAGTACTTTGATGCCGACGGAATGCTTATTGATATTTACTATGAGAATATGAGCACCGATGGTTGGCTGAAATTATTCGTTTGGCTATCAAGCAATCCTGATGTTTCCTCTGTTAATTGTTATGTTCCGGAAACTGGTGAAAATTTAGATAGGCTACCTCATAATGTGGATAGGTATATCGAAAGCAGCGGGTTTTATTGTTTTGTTTCACTGCTAGTCGAAGGTATGACAATAATTCTAAGGTTTTACGAGGCGTCTGAATTAGAATGTGATGTATCACCGTCTGAAGTTAACGAAGAGAAAAAGCTAATAGCTCTTCTTGAAATTTTAGAAAAAATTAAAGGCATAACTAGTACAGATCACTACTTTATATGCCCAGAGAATAACAAGAAAGGTGCTTTTATTATTAATGGAGAGCTTCGAGTATGAGAAGAACTCATAACAAAAAGTTGGTGTTCGCACCTACGGTGCTGGGACGGTTAAACTTCGTTCGTTCCTCACTACGTTTCTCCGCCCCACAACAAAAGCGTTAACTGCCTAATTATGATTTCTACAAATTTTGAGAACCTTAGCTTTCATGATGCGAGTATCGAAAGCATCGAGAGAAAGAACGATAGTATTATTGTTAAGCTATGCGGTGTTTTCGTGAGTCGAGAGCATCCGTGGGCACAAGGAAAGGATTGGGCTTTTGATATTGCTACTCTGAGGCTTCTTGGTGTTTCTGGCGAAGAGGCAACGTTCTGGGATGATACTAAATCACCTAAAGTACATCCGGAGCCGGATATGCCATTAGATGAAATTATGCATGCCAAATTCGAGAATGGAGTTTTTCACTTCGATGGTTTTAAAGAGACAATTGCATGGTATGAGTGGTTTGTTACAGCTGATAGGTTTGAATTAGAAATGGATGTCCAGAATGAAAAAAGCAGTTAACAAGCGCATCATGATCGCAGCCGAAGGCTCCCCCATTAAAGTAGACGCCTATCTTAATCAAAAGGTAGCTGCATATGAATCAAATTTTAAGTGTGATTAGTATTAGTGGTTACGTTATTCTTGCTATTGCTGTTTTTGAAACTAAAACATTAGTCATCGTTTAAGCGTCGGTTGTTATTATATTGCTGGGGGCATTATGAAGTTTGCTAAGCCATACCTAATTATCATGTTAATAGGGACTTCTATTATTTTTGCGTTGAGCTATGCCGGCGCTGAAAATTCAGGCGGACTTCTATCAAGTTCAATTTTATCTGGATTTGTTTGGTCGATTACTCCCATTGGATTTTTATACGTAGCTTATTCCAATAGTTCTGAGCCTGTATTTTTTCTTCGCGTACTTAAGTCAATACTGTTGAGTCTAGTGCTAACGGCAATGTGGTTTTTCCCTGCGGCTATTGTGAGTTTCCAAGCGCATGTTTGGGGCGGCGGGCTTATTTAATTCAATAATGCTACAGGCACATCGTTTTATACCAATAGATCGAGAGGTTAATGATCTCAAATATAGAGAGAACGACTAGCCTGTTATTCGACTATTCTGTGTGCTTTTGGCGGCATATCATCAGTATTCTGGCGCCAATGCCTATTTCAAGGCCTATTATTACTGCGCGGGATATCTTCTTTGTATCTCATTTCATGGTTATGCGTATAATACAGCCATTGGCGTGAAGTAATTTTGGCAGATAGTGTCTTTCTAGATGTTTTCATATCACTCTATTTCTATATGCCTGTAAGTCACGTAAGCTTTGTGGTCAAAGTGCATATTAATACGCTTAAATGCGTATCTGCCAGAAAACAGCCACCATTGAGTGTGCTTGACGCACGTTCGATAATATTTGTGTTAAATAAACGAGGAGCATTTTCCCAGTGCAAGAGAAAATAACCGTAGTAGTTGATTACCTAAACCAAGTAAAAACACGTTGTACTTTCAATGCAGCTGCTGAAGCGTTGGGTATTACTCCGCAAGCGCTTAAAAAAGAATTAGGCGATGCACGTCCAGAAGTATCTTGGTTTGTTAGTCCTACGTCAGGTGAGCCTATGCGCTATGCCGACACTGAGAAGCATCCTGAGTTGTACCGTACGACTCGTATCATTACGTCGTCAAAGGTTCTAAAGCGTAACTTAGACTTGTAGTACGTTGATCAGGCGTTATAAGCGACCGGCCATGCCGTCGCTTTAGCTTGGTGTTCTGTTCCTCCAAGCTATATTCAGTCCTTCAGTTAGTCTCTTCATCGCGTTACCTCGTTAGGAAAATTCAACCATGTCTCTGTTATTCAAAGAAATTGATAGCCAAGCCTCTTCTATCGGTCAGATCTCACTGCGTCGACGCCGTATACCGGCCTTTGGTGATCGTGATATCTATGAAGTTAAGCTAGGTGACGAGTTTTTAATGTCGAGCATGTTTGTTGAGGCTGAAGAGGCCCTCTCTACGCTTGGCTTAGCGGCTGTGAAGGGCGATAACCTGAGTGTTGTTGTCGGAGGGTTGGGGTTGGGTTACACCGCTGTGACCGCTTTAGAAGACGCACGAATTTCAGAGTTGTATGTGGTTGATGCTTTGGACACGGTTATCGGTTGGCATAAAGATGAGTTGGTTCCTCTAGGGAAAATACTCAACGCCGATAGTCGCAATAATTATGTCTATGGCAGCTTTTTTGATCTTGCTAAAGACCCGAATACCGGTTTTGATCCAAGTAATGATGGTAAAAAATTCGATGCTATTTTGTTAGACATCGATCATTCCCCGACTGAATTCCTCAATGTTGCCAATGCCAGTTTTTATACCACGGAGAACCTAGGGCTGATGGCTGAGCAGCTTAAATCCCAGGGCGTATTTGCCATGTGGTCTCAAAATCTTCCCGAAGAGAGTTTTGAAACGTTATTGAAAACGGTGTTTGAGCATGTCGAATCGCATGTGGTTTCTTTTTATAATCCGTTTCAAAGTAAGGTTTCGACCAATTCTGTTTATGTTTGTGTGAAGAAGTAGCTAATTGGCTACTGGCGGGTTACTTAGTAGTAATCCGCATCTGATTCATCTAGTCTAGAGTACTCAATTCGTAGACTAGGTTTGAAATGTTTAGACAGATAGCATGGTATTTCCTTTCTGCTTTTTTGCTGCTGTCTGTATCTGCTAAGTCTTACAGCGATACCTCTTATTCTTGGTATACCTTTAATATCCCCCCGTTTGGTTCTGAATCTGGCACCGGTATTGGTTATGTTTTAGCCGCTGCTTATATTGATGCAGGCTTTGAAAGCCCAATTGTGATGGTCAATGTCGAGCGCTGGTATCGAGAGATGCTGGATTCTAATAATGTCTTGTTTTGTGCAACGGGGAGTTGGAAGCTGCCGAATACAGATCATCGTGTCTATTCTAATTCTATTATTAATACAGTCGATTATGGGGTCGCGGTACGTCCTGAGCTGTATGAAAAACTCTCTGAAAGCGGCAAAACCCGGGTAACCTCGATCATTGATGTCATTAAGGCCACTCAGTCGGGTAAAGAGCTGCTGATGCTTGCAGGGCGCCCGATTTTTGCTGAAATGGGTGAGCTTATTGCTCTAGGGAAGTTAGAGCCGGGTACGCATATTACCGCGATGACGGCTTCCGAAGGGCCTGTGAGTATGTTGAAAATGGCCGATGCGGGTAATCGAGGCGTTGATAGTGTTTTAATGTTTCCTGAAGAATTTGTCGTTTTTGAGAAGGCTCATCCTCATCACTCTTTAGAGTATTTAGCGCTCTCTGAAGGAGTTAGTTTTGCGCCTATCAGAGCCAGTTGTCCGAATACGGTCGAGGGGCGAAAGATTATCACGGCTATTAATGCGCTGTTGGACGATGGTTTAAGAGAAAAAGCGTTTAAGTTGTTTGTTGATGCCTTGCCAAATATCACTGAGATTCAGCAACAAGCTCAGTTAAATCAGCAATGCATTGATCAGAGTGACTGTATTGATCCCTTGGTGGGCACTTCCAATCGATTACCTATTGATTAAGCAGCCGATTATAGTACCCTTTTATTTTTGATTTTTAGAGTTATTACAAAATGCCTAAAGCGAGCGATATTAAAAAGAACGCAGCCGTTGAATATAACGGTAACGTATACATGGTAAAAGACATCGAGCGCTCAGTTCCGCAAGGTCGTTCTGGCGGTAGTATTTATCGCATGCGTATGTACGATGTGGTTACCGGTAATAAGATTGATGAGGCGTTCAAAGATTCTGACATGTTGAACTTGGCTGATTTGGTTCGCCGCCCCGTTGCGTTTTCTTATTCTGATGGTAATGAATATGTTTTCATGGATAGCGAAGACTATACATCGTTCAGTTTGAACAAAGAAAATATTGAAGATGAGTTGCTGTTTATCAGTGAGTCAACGGAAGGTTTGTTGATCGTTATTGTTGATGACGCGCCAGTAGGCTTGCAGCTTCCTGCGACCGTTGATCTTGAAATTACTGAAACGGATCCTTCTTTGAAGGGGGGTTCTGCTACTGCTCGTACTAAGCCAGCACTGCTTTCTACCGGTTTGACGGTTCAGGTGCCTGAGCATATTTCGATGGGTGAAAAGATTAAAGTGAACGTTGAAGAGCGCAAGTTCATTAGCCGTGCATAAGTACTAAGGCTTCTTTGTTTTAATACAGAGCGTTTGATAAAAAAGGATAGTTCACTCGGTGATCTATCCTTTTTTTATGCTAGAGCGAAAGTGGCAGGGCTAGGTATTGCTTATAAATGAAGTCTCTATGTTCCAATAAAATAGGGTCTAGCGCGGCTTGGGTTTCTTCGTCTAAGGCTTCAAATACGGCTCGCATTGGCTCATGCATTGGGCATTGCTCTGCTGGTAGCGGTTTGAAATACGCCATAAACGCAGCGCTGTAGATATCGACGGCGCTGATTGAGTCTCCTAAATAATACGGTTGCCCAGCCTCGCGTTGATCTTTTAAGCGACGGGTCAGAGCATTCAATAATGTAATCGTGAGCTTGCTGTAGTCCGGCCCTTTATCGGCCTCATAGCCGTATTTATGCGCGAGGTATTGCGCAATCGGTTCTGGATATCCGCCTTCTGTTAGGCTTTTTCCGTTCAGTCCTTTCTGCACGCCGTCTAAGCGACGCGTCCAACCTAAGCCCATTTCGCCACACAGGTCTTTGCATAAGCTGAGCGCGAGTACTCTTTGTTCTGGGTCTTGAGGTAACAAGGCAGGTTGTGGCGCTAGTCGCTCGGCGAGCAATAGAATATCTAACCAGCTTTCAACCGGGGCTTCATCGTTATAAATCGCCACAGGAGCGCTGCGTGAGCCTGTCCAGGCTGACATATCTCGGCTACGCGGGTCGTGGTAGCAAGCTGACCATTCAAGCTGCTTTACATGAAAAATGCCTTTAGCCGCTTCACCCCAAGGGCTAGGCAGTCCTTTAACGACCACCATCCGTAAGCCAGATTGTTGTTTGGTTTGGTCAAAGTCTAGATAATTAATTACTTGGCTCGACATGATTTAGCCCATGGGTTAAGAATTGTTGAAGCATTGCTGAATGTTTATGTTGGTATGAGTGTCTAGAAAAAAGGGCTTGTGTACAAACGATAATATCTTACTATTAGATTAGAAAATCTAATCTGACCAGTGCTGATACGAGTATGCTTAATGTCTAAATTGCAACGCTTGCCACCAATTCAATATCTCGTCGTCTTTGCTGCTGCGGCTAAATTGTGCAGTTTTAAATTGGCGGCTGAAGAATTGAATGTGACCCCTTCGGCGGTCAGTCAGCAGATTAAATCGTTAGAAAGCCAGATGGGGCTAGCGTTATTTAGTCGTGAAAAACGCGTATTAGAGCTGACCACTGCCGGAGAGGGGTTCTATAAGGTGGCTGAGCGTACATTACGGCAATACGAACGGGGTTTTAGTGAGTTTTCTGACCAGTATCTATCACCTTCTCTTAAAGTCAGCATGATTCCTTATATGGCGAATGAGGTGGTGATTCCTCATCTGCATGAGTTTCAGCAAGCTTACCCTCATATTGATCTCGTCATCGAAACCAGTGCTCGGCTTGAATATCTGCATACCACTGAATTGGATGCCGCCATTCGTTTTGGTGTTCCCCCTTGGGGTGACTTGCAGACTCAGTTAATTTCCCCTGTCCGATCAGGGTTGGTGGCGAGTGACAATTATATTCGGCACCATCCTTTTCAGGCTCACTCAATTCATAGCCCTGATTATTGGAAGCATCAAACGTTAATTCATAGCCGCCGGCAGGTGGATGATTGGCAGCGTTATCGGCAGGATATTGGCCTTGATTTTGAGCCACAGCAGGAGTTGTATTTTGATTCGTACGATGGCGCTATGCGTGCAGCGGAAGAGGGGTTGGGGATCGCGATAGCAGGCTTACCTTTATCACAGCATAAGTTGAAATCAGGAGGCTTGTCTTTGTTATTTGATCGCAGCACTCGGTTGAAAGAAGGTCTGTATCTAGTGACTAAAGGCAATGAGAGTAAGTCGGAAAGCTATCAGTGTTTGTTTTTGTGGTTGCAGGGTATTTTTAATACTGAGTAGAATTTCAGAGTTTGTAAATCGACTACACTTTGTATACCTGTGTGGCTTGTGTGGATAACACGTTATAGCCTTTCGATATAACCGTTTGGATATGATTAGAATTGAAGAATAAAGACCTCAATATGTCTTCTTTTGATGATCTGAGTGAGAGCCAGAAAAATCAATGTGAGATGCAGATTAGTGAAGACTTAATTGCTCGGTCAATGCCAGGGTCCTTGCTGGTATTACTGCTATGGGCATGTGTCGCTTGGCTTATTGGTAGCCGAAATGGTGATGCTGCAACGGCTCAGTGGTTGGTGAATATCAGCATTGTTCTTGTCACCTCTGTTGGACTACGTGCGTATTTTGTTTATGTTGCCAGTAAACATATTGCGAATACTAAAGTGTGTCGTTTGTATATTACTCTAGGTTTATCGATTGGTTGTCTTGCTTGGGGCGTGATGGCGGCCTGCTCTTATCTTGAAACGCCTTTATTTGCTCATCAAGATCTTATTCTTTTTGCCACTGTCGGTTTAAGTGCGGGCGGTGCTGTTTCTTTTTCCGCTTCTCGGTTTTATACCTATGTTTATGTTCTGTGCATGCTGATGCCAATTTTGATTGTCGAATTCTTTATCGCTGAGCGGATAATTTCTGAGAAGGTTACAACGGTTGTTATTTATATTATTGGTTTGTTATGGGTGACTGTTAATTCGTCAAAAGAATATATGTCGGCGCGAGTGAGTAATATTCAGCTGTTAGAAATGAGTAATACGGATGGTTTAACGGGGGTACAAAATCGCCGCTATTTCGATTTACAACTGGAAGAAGAACTACAGCGTGCAAGGCGTACAGAAGGGCGTATTGCATTATTAATTCTTGATATTGATAATTTTAAAAAAGTGAACGATGACTATGGCCATGTAACAGGTGATCAATGTTTAATAGCTGTCGCGAGCTGCTTAAAAAATTCAGTGCAGCGTATCAGTGATACGGTAGCGCGCTATGGTGGGGAAGAGTTTGCAATCATTATAGCGAATACCGATGCAGCGGATTGTTTAAAAATTGCTGAGCGTATTCGTACTGCAGTTGAGGATACTCAGATTCTTGTTAATAACGTAGCTGTGCCGCTTACCATTAGTATTGGTGTGAGTCAGTGTAACGCGGCAGATGTACAGTGTGATGCGGTGAGTCTATTGACGGCAGCTGATGCGGCGCTTTATCAGGCTAAAAAACAGGGCCGTAATCAAGTTTGTGCAACGCATTTTTAGCGAGAAGTAGACTTCACATTAGAATGTTGTCATTAAGTAATTGGCTGTCAGTAGAATGGAAGGGCATTGCTTTTCACCAGCGTGCTATAGGTGCGTATTCACCTCCGATAACTTTTTATATTTTTAGAAAAGCGGACTGCTAGAAGTTGGTGAAAAACTTCCCGTGTTACTTGTTTTATTTTACGTATAGCGGATTTAAGGCTATCGACTAGGGCATATCATGGGGGTAGGCGAGTGAAGGCGTGGCAAGTGGCTGAATCGGATAATTGAAAAATCAGTAGTTTATAACTACTGCGTAATTTTTACGTTAATAATAGGCAGTGGGAAATAGTTTCAACGGTTAGGCCATTACAGGCTATGATTTTTCATAAGGTATAGGTTGAGTAATTTTCAATTAAATTAAATGTGTCAGGATAACGATCGAGTATGCTGGATCGGTGTTTGAATTGTAAATCGAATTAGTGTTGTAAGTTTTTTTCAAATATACTTCTCTGAACGACGCAGATGTCTCGCGTGCGGTAATCCTCTTACTTGGATTTTTCTCTGGAAAATTAGCCTAATATATACAAGAAAATCACCTGGTTACTCTGATTAATTTCTATATTAATCAATGATTACCGGTTCTTTAATGAATGCTAACTTAATCCTAGACTTTACTTAAGAACTCGACTGGTCGTTACAGAATACACGTAAGGGATTTTATTCTTGGCATGTATGATACTAAATATTACTCCTTTGACATTCAGTATCGGAGATATTTAAAATATGTCAGTTATAGTGTGCATGGCTTTGTTAGAAAAGGTAGTAATTGAACGATTGAAAGAGTCACTGTATCTTACGAAGACGATACTTATAAACTATGGAGTGGTATATGTATGAAAAATAGTGTGTTGATGTTTCTATTCTTATTTGCGGCAACGACAGTTGCAGATGAAACAATGTACGTCATTAAAAATAACAAGAAGATAGCGATAACGCCTGAAAGAATAGCTAGATATTTTGTTGATAATGTTGGTTATTCCTTTTCTGATTTTGTTATTACAAATCTAGAAGTTATTAGGGATAAAAACAATGTAACAGAGACTTCTTGGTTCAATAATAATATTTATATTAAACCTTTAACTTCTTTAATCCCTTTTGGTGAAACTATTGAAGTTCAGCTGTTGATGAGCCAGGGGGGAACTCAAGAATTATTAACGATAGTAATTGATGATTCTTTGGAGGATACAGTAGTAAGTAATGAATCCTTAAATCGCTGTATTCATAATCTTAAAAACAATGGAATAACCACGGTGAGTACAGTAGTCCATATTGACTGCATGGGTAAGGGGATTACGTCAGTAGAAGGTATTCAACAATTTTATAATCTTGAAACCCTCAGGTTGAGCGATAACTATCTTACTAAAGTAGATTTGTCAGGTCTGGAAAAAATAGAAAAGATATATTTAGCGTTCAATAAAATTAATGAAATATATTTTAATAATAATAATAACATTAATACATTATATCTTGAAGGTAATGACTTTGAATATTTTCCGGCTGAAAATCTCAATAATTTAAACTATTTAAATATATCTAAAAATAGAATATCTGCTTTAGATTTATCTAATGTGGCGAAGTTGAAAAAGTTGAGAGCGAATGATAATAGTATTGATATTGTTGACCTATCAAAAAATGCAGATCTAAGGGAGGTTGACCTTCATACTAATCAACTTAAGAGGTTCTCGTTCGATAATCTTAGTAAGTTGAGAATAGTTAATTTGAATGGCAACCCAGTCGAGTCTCTTGATTATAGCTCTGTTAGCTTAAGTGAGCTGTATATATCTAATACATCTATCACAGAGCTAGATATTTCAAATCAAAATAAAATATCTGTAGTGGTTGCGGATAATAATAATATCGGAAAAATAATTTTACCAGAATCAAAGAATTGGAATAAATTGCAAGTAGAAAATAATAAGTTAATGGAATTTTATATCCCAATAGCTAAATATTTTAATGTAATTCGCTTAGAAGGTAATCCTCTTACCCAGGCCATGAAAACTAGGCTGGAGGAAAGGAGAAGTAAGAAAGTTAAAGTTCGTTATTAATGCCTGATATCTTATGTTTTTATATGAGTATAAGTTTTCTTGTTACTAAATAAGTTTATTGTGGCCTTTTTAAAAAGGCCAGTGCATACATAGGCTGGCCTTTCATCTTAATCATATGCTAGCTAATTTTTTCTGTTACTAAATATGTGCTTTGGCCAAATAAAGTCAGCACGGCGGTAGAACCCAAGCCCATGGTGGAACTATCGGCAGGAGAAGGGGTTAAGCGATTTTTATACTCAGTACTTCAGCGCGAGCAACTAACGGTGCCAAGCGCACCTATATTAATTTTCCCCGGGCTGATGCCGTAGTGTTTTTTAAAGACACGACTGAAAGCCGCTTCTGATTGATAGCCCACATTATCGGCGACCTGTGAAATTCTGATCCCCTTCATTAAATATTTATAAGCCAGTTGCATTCGCCACCAAGTGAGATATTCATTGACTGTTTTTCCGCTGACTTTTTTAAACAGTTGAGAAAATTTAGTGCGTGACATTGCACAAGCTTGCGCCAATGTTTCTAACGTCCAGTTTTTTTCTGGATTGTTTTTAATGCTGTTAATGGCAGGTTGTAATTCTTGGTGAATAAATAAGTTTAGAAAGCACAAGTTCTTGCCATGCTTTATGTGGTGACGCAGTGCGTAAATAAAGAGCAGCTCACCTTCACGATTGAAATCAAATTCTACAAACGTTAAGCCAATATCTGCTTGATCGTTTTCTATCACTTCAA
>JBALXI010000027.1:0-65200 GCA_036960605.1 Oleispira sp.
CGTGTATCTTTTGTTGACGTATTAACGGGATTGGTGCCTTTGGAAGTGCTTTCTCAGCGCGCTGTTTTTGTTGGTGTGTTTCTTTAATGCCACTGAATCTTTTGCTCAGGCTATTACGCCAAAGAGCCGTTTTGAGGTTGTGCTTGTGGATTATCCAGTTCGTTATGATGTGATTGTTGTTGGTGGTGGCCATGCGGGAACAGAGGCAGCGCTTGCTTCAGCTCGTATGGGAGCCAAAACCCTACTACTTACCCACAATACCGATACCATTGGTGTAATGTCCTGCAACCCGGCGATTGGTGGCATTGGTAAAAGCCATCTAGTAAAAGAAATTGATGCCCTAGATGGTGCAATGGCGCGTGCTACTGATAAGGGCGGCATTCAATTCCGTACTTTGAATGCGCGTAAAGGCCCAGCCGTTCGTGCAACCCGTGCACAAGCCGATCGCCAGTTATACCGTGGTGCGATTCGTGACATTGTTGAAAACCAAAAGAACCTCGATATTTTCCAAGCATCCTGCGATGACCTCATCATGCAGGGTGAAAAAGTCGCGGGTATCGTTACCAATACCAATATGCGCATTCACGCGACGACGGTTGTGTTAACAGCGGGTACATTCTTGGGCGGAACCATCCACATTGGAATGGAAAACCACAAAGGTGGCCGTGCGGGCGATCCAGCGTCTATTGCACTGGCTCATCGCTTACGTGAAATGCCATTTAACATTGGGCGTTTAAAAACCGGAACGCCAGCGCGTATCGATGCACGTTCTGTCGACTTCTCGGTAATGCAAGTTCAGCCAGGTGATTTACCCTTGCCCGTCATGTCCTATATGGGCAACGTGAACGAGCACCCTGAACAAGTAAACTGCTACATTACCCATACCAATGAACGTACCCACGATATTATTCGCGCCAACCTAGATCGCTCGCCTATGTATGCCGGTGTGATTGAAGGGATTGGCCCACGTTATTGCCCATCGATTGAAGATAAGGTGATGCGTTTTGCTGATAAAACCAGTCACCAGATTTTTGTCGAACCAGAAGGTCTAAGAACTCACGAGTTATACCCGAATGGTATCTCAACAAGCTTGCCGTTTGATGTGCAGCTTCAACTTATCCACAGCATGGTTGGTTTTGAGAAAGCTCACATCACCCGTCCAGGTTATGCGATTGAATACGATTATTTTAATCCACAAGATTTGAAGCACAACTTAGAAACCAAGTTCGTGCCTAATTTGTTCTTTGCTGGCCAGATCAACGGTACTACCGGTTATGAAGAAGCGGGTGCGCAAGGTCTATTAGCGGGAGCCAACGCCGCATTACGGGCGTTTGATAAAGAAGCTTGGAGCCCACGTCGTGATGAAGCGTATATGGGTGTATTAGTCGATGATCTAATTACCATGGGCACCAAAGAACCCTATCGCATGTTCACCAGTCGTGCGGAATATCGCTTAATTCTGCGTGAAGATAACGCCGATCTACGTTTAACCGAAATTGGCCGTAATATTGGTCTCGTTGGTGATGAACGTTGGGCGGCTTTCTGCGAAAAGAAAGAAGCCATCGAAAAAGAGAATCAGCGTTTAAATACCACATGGATACAGCCTAAAACACCAGAAGGCGATGCGGTAAATGCCATGATCGAAAGTCCACTAAGCCGAGAATACAGCTTAAAGGATTTATTGAAACGCCCAGGTTTGAACTATGCCGATATTGCAGGACTTAAAGGCGAAGTCGTTACGGATCCTCGAGTTGCCGAGCAGGTAGAGATTCAAGCCAAATACGACGGTTATATCACTCGTCAGAAAGATGAAATCGAGCAAATGCGTCGTTATGAAGCAATGCCGTTACCTGAGAACTTTGATTACACCGTGATTGGCGGCCTGTCTAACGAAGTTATACAGAAGCTCGATACCATGAAGCCAGAAACTTTGGGTAGTGCTTCTCGTATTCAAGGGGTAACACCTGCGGCGATTAGCCAGATTCTTGTGCACATGAAAAAGATAAAACTAGCCCGTAAGAGTGCGTAATCACAATGGTTATACACAAGGATGTTGATCAAACTTCAGAAGAAGATCAGCTAATCACTGAGCGTATGAAAATGCGCTCAGGCCTGTCTTTTAATAGCCTCGATATCGAATTGAGGCTACTACGCGAAAAATCTCGTCTTGCCTGTGGCAAATACAATGCTCATCCAAGCAAAGGCAATTTCAAGCATATCAGCCGTTTATTCAACAAGTTATCCACAGCGGTAATCGAACCCGGCTTCCAGTGTGATTATGGCGGTCAAATCTCCTTGGGGGATAACTTCTACGCCAACTTCAATTGCGTCTTCCTCGATAGCGCGGCGATCACCATTGGTGATGACGTGATGCTTGGACCAGGCGTGCATATTTATACCGTCGATCATCCACGGGATGCCCTGACACGAAGAGCTGGCGGCTGTATCGCAAAACCTGTGGTGATTGGTAACGGGGTTTGGATTGGGGGTGGCGCGAAAATACTGCCAGGAGTGACGATTGGTGAAAATGCCATTATCGGTGCTAATGCTGTAGTAACGAAGGATGTGGCGGCTGATTCTCGGTTTTTAGGATAAAGCCAAAAACGGTTAACCACAGAGCCGCTTTGCTACACAGAGATCACAGAGGAAAAGATAAGAGCGAAAGATAAATTAGGTAGGTTCAAATTGAATTACCTATGGCTCAGTAAGGGCTTATCACAGATCTTCTTGTTTTCTTGAGGTTAATTACCTGTAAACCTTTACTTTCTCTGTGTAGCGCAGCGGCTCTGTGATCTCTGTGGTTAAATGCTTTTAAAGTGCTTTTCATCTTTTATGTTAGAATCTCCTCATCTTAAAAATCACAGATTCAGATTCGGCAAATTATGGCTAATTACTCTACTTCTATTTCCTTTGGCGCTACCCAGATGGGTGTTGCTTTAAGCGACCAGCAACTTGAACTTCTAGTTGAATACCTAGAATTGTTCATCAAGTGGAACAAAGCCTATAACTTGTCAGCGATCCGCGATCCTGAACAAATGATTCCACTGCATCTATTAGATAGCCTTATAGTGAATTCTTATATTCAGTCTGTGGATAACATTATCGATGTGGGCACTGGGCCGGGTTTACCGGGTATCGTGCTGGCGATTATGAATCCTGAAAAGAAGTTCACCTTACTAGATAGCAACGGTAAAAAAACACGCTTCTTATTCCAAGCGAAACTCGCGTTAAAGCTGGATAACATCACCATTATTAATGAGCGTGTAGAAGCCTATCAACCTGAGCAAGGTTTCGATATGATCATATCCCGCGCTTTTGCTTCTATTACCGACATGACTTTCTGGTGTACGCATTTACTCGCGGAAAATGGCATTTTCTTAGCCATGAAGGGTCAATACCCAACGGAAGAATTTGCCGCGGTTGCAGATAAATATGAGCTAATTGAGAGCCACGAACTCAATGTTCCTGGCGTTGACGGTGAACGTCATCTTTTAGCCTTTAAACCAAAATAATTTAAAATCCCTTATTGTCTGGGCTGCAGGATAGCAAAATGAGCAAAATTTTAGTTGTAGCCAATCAAAAGGGTGGTGTGGGTAAAACCACCACAGCAGTTAACTTATCTGCTTCACTTGCCGCGACTAAGCGCAAAGTGCTGATGGTCGACCTTGATCCACAAGGTAATGCGACGATGGGTTGTGGTATTGATAAGCACGATCTAGAGCTGTCTCTATACGATGTATTAACCGGCCAGTGCAGTATTGCTGAAGTGATCATAACAGCCGAAAATGCAGGCTTTGATGTCGTGCCTACCAACTCAGATTTAACCGCAGCTGAAGTTGAGCTGATGAATCTTCCTGAAAAAGAAACGCGTCTGCGTTCTGCTTTAGGCGAAGTCAGTGCTAACTACGATTACATCATTATTGATTGCCCGCCTGCATTAAGCATGCTGACGGTTAATGCTATGGTTGCGGCGGAAGGTGTGTTAATTCCGATGCAGTGCGAGTATTACGCGCTGGAAGGTTTGTCTGCATTGATGCAAACCATTGAAAAAATTAAGTCGAATCTCAATCCAGGATTAGAGATCGAAGGCATTTTACGCACTATGTATGACCCGCGTAATAGCTTAACCGTGGATGTGTCGACTCAGTTAATCACGCATTTTGGTGACAAGGTCTATGGTACTGTTATTCCGCGTAATGTGCGTTTGGCTGAAGCGCCAAGCTATGGCCTACCGGCGTTAGCGTATGATAAGAATTCTCGCGGTGCGATTGCTTATTTAGCCTTAGCCGGTGAAATGAATCGCCGTACGAAAAGCAAAAAGCCGGTAGCGAAAAAAACTGTAACGCAAAAAGCCGTTAACAAAAAAGTCGCCAGCAAAGTATAAGATTTGTTAGCACTATAATAATTTGAAACTCTAGAATTTTACTATTCTAGTAACGCTTGGAAATACGCATGTCAAAGAAACGTGGCCTAGGTCGTGGCCTCGATGCATTATTAGGTGATGCATTAGCGCAAAATAAACCGGCAACGGATGCCGCGGGTACTTCTGAAGTTCAAACAGTGAGTATTCAGCCGACGGAAGTTGAATCGAGCCAGCACATGGGTGGCATTAAACATTTGCCGGTTGAATTTATTCAGCCTGGGCAATATCAGCCGCGCAAAGACATGCATCAAGAAGCATTAGAAGAACTTGCTGCGTCTATTAAAGCGCAAGGGTTAATGCAGCCTATTGTCGTTCGTCCAATCTCTAATCAAGAGCCGGGTAAAGACGCTCGTTATGAAATTATTGCGGGTGAGCGCCGCTGGCGTGCTACGCAGCTTGCAGGTCTTGATACGGTTCCTGTGATCATTAAAGATGTGCCTGACGACGCCGCAATCGCGATGGCGTTGATCGAGAACATTCAGCGTGAAAACTTAAATTCGATGGAAGAAGCGCAAGCGCTTTACCGTTTACAACAAGAATTTGAGCTAACTCAGCAAGAAGTCGGCGATGCGGTGGGTAAGTCTCGCGCGACTGTGGCTAACCTATTACGTTTAATGCAGCTCAATGATGATGTAAAAATCATGCTAGAGCGTGGCGATATCGAAATGGGGCATGCTAAGGCGCTATTAGGCTTACAAGATCAACAGCAAAGCGAAGCGGCTCGTCATGTCGTGGCGAAAGAGATGACAGTTCGTCAGACCGAAGCGTATGTGCGTAATGTTCAAGACGAAGCTAAATTAGGCGGCCAAGCGAAAGAAAAAGCGCGTCCTAATCCTGATATTCAACGATTAGAACGTACTTTAGGTGAACGTTTAGGCGCCAATGTTGCGATCCAGCACTCGGCTAAAGGTAAGGGCAAGTTAGTAATTAATTACACTAGTCTGGATGAATTAGACGGCATATTGGCTCATATCCAATAATTTAGGCCCTTGAAAAGGTCTATGAAAATACACTTCCAGACAATTAAATCGACCTAAAGGCCAGCTTTAGGTTGAAGATTGTGCTGTAAATCAATATAATCCATGCGCCTAAAATGTAGGCGAAAGAGAGGTCTTCCGTGACATCGATAGCTAGACCTCCAGTTTACCGTATTGCCATAATGCAGTTTTCTTTAAGCATAATTATCGCGTTATTCGCCTTGATTTATAGCTTTGAAGCCGGTTATTCAGCCTTATTAGGCGGCTTAACTTGTGCAGTACCCAGTGGGTACTTTATTTGGCGTGCGTTTAAATACAGCGGTGCTCGATCAGTTGATCAAGTTCTGCAGTCGTTTTATCAAGGGCAGTCGTGGAAATTTGTGCTCACCGCAATTAGTTTTGCTGTGATTTTTTCCCGAGTAGAGCCTTTGAATCCCTGGGCATTGTTTGGGGCGTTCATCACAGTGCAGTTTAGCCATGTGATGGCAGCAAAAATTGCGAAGTTGTGATGAGTTCATTCTAAGAATGAATTGATCAGAGCTTTAAACACGTTTTTAAACTTAAAATTGAGAGTGAAAGATGGCGACTGATGCTACTAGTTACATCCAACACCACCTTACCAATCTGACGTATGGACAGTTACCAGCCGGTACTGAATATACTACTGCAGAAGGTAGTGTGAGTGAGTTGACTGAAGCGACCTGGATGCTTGCCCAAAGTGGCGAACAAGCCGCTGAAATGGGTTTTTGGGCATTCCACGTGGATTCATTAGGTTGGTCTGCAGGTTTGGCCTTGTTATTGATGTTCATTTTTGGCCGTGCGGCTAAAAAAGCATCAACCGCGACGCCAACAGGTCTGCAAAGCTTTGTTGAATTGTTATTAGAATTTATTAATAACACTGTTAAAGAAGCTTTTCATGGCAGCAGTAAGTTAGTAGCGCCTTTGGCACTGACTATCTTCGCTTGGGTATTTATGATGAACGCCATGGATTTAATTCCAGTTGACGTTTTACCGTCTATCTTTGGAGCATTTGGTGTTCACTTCATGAAGGTTGTACCTTCTACGGATGTAAACATTACCTTAGGTATGTCGATTACAGTGTTCGCACTGATGATCTTCTACAGCATTAAAATCAAAGGCATTACTGGCTTTGTTAGCGAGTTGACGCTTCATCCGTTCAACTCAAAAAATATGTTCATTCAGGCATTATTTATTCCTGTGAACTTCTTCTTGGAATCTGTTGCTCTACTGGCTAAGCCTATCTCACTAGCTCTTCGTTTGTTCGGAAACATGTATGCAGGGGAGATGATCTTCATCTTGATCGCATTAATGTTCTCTGGCGGTATGGCGTTGGCTCTATTGGGTGGTGTCTTACAATGGGCTTGGGCAGTATTCCATATTCTAGTGATCACACTGCAAGCGTTCATTTTCATGATGTTAACCATCGTGTATTTGAGCATGGCGCACGAAGATCATTAATTTTTTAACCTTTTTACTCACTAACTTTTAATACTTGGAGATAATTATGGACGCAGGTCTAGTTTATATCGCAGCAGCTCTAATGATCGGTTTTGGTGCCCTTGGTACTGCTATCGGTTTTGGTTTACTTGGTGGACGCCTTCTTGAAGGTACAGCTCGCCAGCCAGAGCTTGGTCCTATGCTACAAGGTAAGATGTTCCTTATCGCAGGTCTATTGGATGCAGTTCCAATGATCGGTGTTGGTCTTGGTTTGTTCTTAATGTTCACCAAAGCCTAATTTCATTTTATTTAAGAGGGCTCTGGCATGAACATTAATGCAACTTTGATCGGCCAGATCATAACTTTCGCGATCTTCGTGGCGTTTTGCATGAAGTTTGTTTGGCCTCACCTAATCGGTGCAATGGTTGAACGCGAAAAGAAGATTGCTGACGGCCTAGATGCCGCTAATCGCGCTACTCGTGACCTGGAACTTGCTCAACAAAAAGCAGGCGAACAGTTACGTGAAAGCAAAGAGAAAGCTGCAGAAATCATTGAGCAAGCTAACAAGCGCGCTAACCAAATTATCGATGAAGCGAAAGACGCTGCTCGTGAAGAAGGTTCTCGTTTGCAAGCTGCAGCTCAAGCTGAAATTGAGCAAGATGTGAATCGTGCTAAAGAAGGATTGCGTCAACAGGTTTCTGCTCTTGCAGTAGCTGGTGCATCCAAAATCTTGGCAAAATCAGTTGATGAATCAGTTCATAGCGAATTGCTTGATCAGTTGGCTAACGAGCTTTAAGCGAGGAAGCCATGGCTGAATTAACCACTCTTGCGCGGCCTTATGCCAAAGCAGCTTTTGCAGAAGCAGTAGAGCAGAATGCTCTAGTACAGTGGTCTGACATGTTATCGATTGCGACAGAGTTCGCAGCCGATGACACGTTAGCACAAGTACTAGTACATCCGTCTCTTACTGCAGAGCAACAAGCTACGGCATTAACCGACTTGTGCGGTGACAAGTTAAATCAATCAGGTAAAAACTTCCTGATGATTCTAGGCGAAAATAAACGTCTAACTTTGTTACCACAAATTGTTGAAGCCTTTGAAGATTTAAAAGCAGCACAGGAACACGCGATTGACGTGACTGTGATTTCTGCTTTTGAACTAACAGACGCACAACAAGAAACATTGTCTCTAGCACTGAAAAATAAATTACAGTGCGACGTACGTTTAACAGGCGAGGTTGACCATTCTTTGGTTGGCGGCGCTATTATTCGTGCTGGAGACTTAGTCATCGACGGATCTGTTCGCGGTAAGCTAGCTAAGCTAGCCGAAGCAATGGACACCTAGTTGAGGGATGAATTAGCATGCAGCAACTGAATCCATCTGAGATCAGCGAAATCATTAAGAAGCGCATCGATAACCTTGATGTAACTTCTCAAGCCCAGAATGAGGGCACCGTTGTATCAGTATTTGACGGTATCGTTCGTATCCATGGTCTTGCCGACGTAATGTACGGTGAGATGATTGAATTTGAAGGCGGTAAATACGGTCTTGCGCTTAACTTAGAGCGTGACTCTGTAGGCGCAGTAATCCTTGGTGATTACAAGACTATCGCTGAAGGCCAAACCGCTAAATGTACCGGCCGTATTCTTGAAGTACCAGTAGGCGAAGCTTTGCTTGGTCGCGTTGTAGACGCACTTGGTACTCCAATTGACGGTAAAGGTCCTCTTAACGCGGAAAAGACTGCTCCTGTTGAACGTGTTGCACCTGGTGTAATTTCACGTCAAGGCGTAGATCAGCCGCTTGAGACTGGTTATAAATCTGTAGATTCCATGGTGCCAGTTGGCCGTGGTCAGCGCGAGCTGATCATTGGTGACCGTCAGACTGGTAAATCTTCAATGGCTATCGATGCCATTATTAACCAGAAAGGCACCGGCGTTAAATGTGTATACGTTGCTATCGGCCAGAAGCAATCTTCTATTGCGAACGTTGTTCGTAAATTAGAAGAGCATGGCGCGATGGAACACACAATTATCGTAGCCGCAGGCGCGTCAGATCCAGCATCTATGTTGTATCTTTCTCCGTACTCTGGTTGTGCAATGGGTGAATATTTCCTCGATAAAGGCGAAGACGCCTTGATCGTATATGATGATTTAACCAAGCAAGCTTGGGCATATCGTCAGATCTCCCTATTGTTGAAACGTCCTCCGGGCCGTGAAGCATACCCTGGTGATGTTTTCTACCTTCACTCTCGTCTATTGGAACGCGCTTGTCGTGTAAACCCAATCTACGTTGAGAGAGAAAGTGGCGTGAAAGGTCAGACTGGTTCTTTAACTGCTCTACCGATCATTGAAACACAGGGCGGAGACGTTTCTGCTTTCGTACCGACTAACGTAATTTCGATTACTGATGGTCAGATCTTCCTTGAAACTAGCCTATTCAATGCCGGCGTACGTCCAGCAATGAACGCAGGTATTTCGGTTTCTCGTGTTGGTGGTGCAGCGCAAACAAAAATTATTAAGAAGCTAGGCGGTGGTATTCGTCTTGCTTTGGCTCAGTACCGTGAACTAGCAGCATTTGCTCAGTTTGCTTCTGACCTTGACGATGCTACTCGTGCTCAACTTGAGTTCGGTCAGCGCGTTACAGAGTTAATGAAGCAGAAGCAATATGCTCCTATGTCTACGGCTGAAATGGGTCTGTCGATTTTTGCTGCTAACGAAGGCTTCCTAGACGACGTTGAAGTATCCAAAATTGGTGATTTCGAAGCCGCATTGCTTTCTTACGCTAACAGCGAATTCGCTGAATTAATGGCTAAGATCAATGTTAAAGGCGACTACAGCAAAGATATTGCTGCTGGTCTTAAAGAGTTGGTTGAGAAATTCAAAGCCACTCAAGCCTGGTAAATCGAGCTTAACAGTTATGTGAGCTGAAGCCGGGTTTCGACTCGGCTTTAAATTCAACGTTAATGAGGCAGCTTTTATGGCAGTCGGCAAAGAGATTAAAGAGCAAATAACGAGTGTACAAAGTACACAGAAGATTACTTCAGCAATGGAAAAAGTTGCTGTAAGTAAGATGCGTCGTGCTCAGGCTCGTATGGCCCATGGTCGTCCATACGCGGATCGTATCCGTGTTGTGATTGGTCACTTGGCTAATGCAAACTCTGAGTACCGTCATCGTTATTTGCAAGACCGCGAAGTTAAGCGTGTTGGCTATATCGTGGTGTCTTCCGACCGAGGCCTTTGTGGTGGCTTGAACAATAACGCGTTCAAACACCTCGTAAAAGATGTTAAAGCTTGGCAAGAAAAAGGCGTAGAAGCGAGCTTCTGTGCTGTTGGCTCTAAAGCCATCAATTTCTTCAATAGCTTTGGCGGCAACGTTCTAGCATCAACAAGCCATTTAGGCGATGCACCAGAACTGGCTAGCCTTATCGGTTCGGTAAAGGCCATGTTAGACGCATACGATGCAGGTGATATCGATCGTTTATACATAGTGCGCAACCGTTTCGTGAACACCATGACACAAGCACCTGAAGTGGCACAATTGTTACCACTACAGGCTCAATCAGACGAAGAACTGAAAGGACATTGGGATTACATCTACGAACCTGATGCACAAGAGATTTTAGAAGGTCTTTTATTGCGTTACGTAGAATCTCAAGTTTATCAAAGTGTCGTTGAAAACAATGCATGTGAACAAGCAGCTCGTATGTTTGCGATGAAAAACGCAACAGACAATGCCGGTGACATCATTGATGATTTGAACATGCTTTATAACAAAGCACGTCAATCAGCGATTACCCAAGAAATTTCAGAAATCGTCAGCGGTGCTGCAGCGGTATAACGCTGAGCAACGCAGGCTTATAAATTAAGAGGAAGACGGATATGAGCGGAACTATTGTTCAGATCATTGGCGCCGTTATCGACGTAGAATGCCCTCGTGATGCAGTACCGAAGGTATATGACGCCCTTACAGTTAATGGTACAGAAACGACTCTAGAAGTTCAGCAGCAGCTGGGTGACGGAATCGTTCGTACTATTGCGATGGGTTCTACTGAAGGCCTTAAACGTGGTCTTACGGTAACTAATACTGGCTTCCCAATTTCTGTACCGGTTGGTATTGAAACTTTGGGTCGCATTATGGACGTGCTTGGCCGTCCAATCGATGAATGTGGCGAGATTGGTGCGAAAGAAGTTGCTTCTATCCACCGTGACGCTCCATCATTCGATGAGCAAGCTAGCTCTAACGATTTGTTAGAAACTGGTATCAAAGTTATCGATTTGATCTGCCCATTCGCTAAGGGTGGTAAAGTAGGTCTTTTCGGTGGTGCTGGTGTTGGTAAAACAGTAAACATGATGGAACTTATTAACAACATTGCAAAGGCACACTCCGGTTTGTCTGTATTCGCAGGTGTTGGTGAGCGTACTCGTGAAGGTAACGATTTCTACTACGAAATGGCTGAATCTGGTGTTGTAAACCTAGATGATAAAGTTAAATCGAAAGTAGCAATGGTATACGGCCAGATGAATGAGCCTCCAGGTAACCGTTTACGCGTTGCTTTGACTGGTTTGACCATGGCTGAGAAATTCCGTGACGAAGGTAAAGATGTATTATTGTTCGTAGATAATATCTATCGTTACACTTTGGCCGGAACTGAAGTATCTGCACTATTAGGTCGTATGCCTTCTGCCGTAGGTTATCAGCCAACTCTTGCAGAAGAGATGGGTGTTCTACAGGAACGTATTACTTCTACTAAGAGCGGTTCTATTACTTCCGTTCAAGCAGTATACGTACCAGCAGATGATTTGACGGATCCATCCCCAGCAACTACGTTTGCTCACTTGGATTCCACTGTTGTACTTTCTCGTGACATCGCATCTAAGGGTATTTATCCAGCGATCGATCCTCTAGACAGTACTTCTCGTCAGCTAGATCCTCTAGTTATCGGACAAGAGCACTACGACATCGCTCGTGGCGTTCAGGGTGTTCTTCAGCGTTATAAAGAGCTGAAAGACATCATCGCTATTCTTGGTATGGACGAATTGTCTGACGAAGATAAGCAGTCTGTTAACCGTGCACGTAAGATTGAGCGTTTCTTGTCTCAGCCTTTCCACGTTGCAGAGATCTTCACAGGCGCACCTGGTAAATACGTTTCTCTGAAAGAAACCATCAAAGGTTTCCAAGGTCTTCTAAACGGTGACTATGATGATCTGCCTGAACAGGCGTTCTACATGGTAGGCACTATTGATGAAGCCGTTGAGAAGGCTAAGAACCTGTAATCAAAGAGGCCAATACTATGACCATGATATCTGTCCATTGTGACATCGTCAGCGCAGAGGAAAGTCTTTTCTCTGGGTTGGTAGAAATGGTAGTAGCAGCCGGTGAGTTGGGTGACCTGGGTATTTCCCGTGGTCACGCTCCTTTGCTTACTGCATTGAAGCCAGGTCCGGTCCGCATCATCAAACAAGGTGGTGAGGAAGAAGTGATCTACGTTTCAGGCGGTTATTTAGAAGTTCAGCCGAACAATATATCTGTTCTGGCTGATACCGCCTTGCGTGCTGCAGACCTCGATGAGGCCGCAGCATTAGAAGCACAGAAACATGCTCAGAAAGCGTTAGAGAATCAGAGTGCAGACTTTGACTACTCACGCGCTATGACCCAGTTGGCAGAAGCCGCAGCTCAGTTGCGTACTATCCAGCAGATTCGTAGTAAAATGAGCAGATAATCTAGTTTAACTAGAGATCTTGCTTCTAAAAAAGCCGAATCCCAGTAATGGGGTTCGGCTTTTTTTTGTACCTAATATATTCCTGATAAAAAAGTAGTTAAGGAAACTTTATATGCGCGCCATCATTTTCATTTTATTAACATGTTTCGCCACCGCGATTATGGCCATGCCTCCTATGGCACCAGCAATTAATCCTGCTGCGGTACATACAATGCATCACAGTGCTAATGCTACATTACCGACTCATAATTCAGCACCTTCTTCGACAAGCCCTATGTTAAGAGTTGATAGCCAAAATTCAACAGTCAAAAGTACTCAATATTATGAAAGCTCCGTACGGGGGCTGCGTGATTATCTTAATAGTATTGAGCTTCAATATCCGCAGGTACATGCAGAGCTAGATACACAGGTTATTAAATTAGAAGATCAAAAATTTAATGCCAATGCGGTTAAGTATGGATCGTGGGCAACGGCCGCTGTATTAGTTATAGGTGCAAATACGTTTCTTCAGAAAGAGAAAACAGATACCACATATCACCTAGAGCAGGTGGGTGAAACCCCTGAAGGATTACCCAAACATGAATTCATTGCAGATTATAAAAAAAGAAAAGTGATGAATTTTGATGTACTCATTGCCAGTGGTGTAGTTTTGGCGGCAGGAGCAGCGATATCTATTTGGCTACATCCTGATAGAAATGATATTCGTAATGTAATCAATCATCATAATAGAATCTTGCCCGAGGAGCCTTTGTCCCTAGGGTTTAACTATGATCTAGAAAGAAATGTACCAAGCTTTGATCTCGCATATCAGTTTTAGATAATATCATATCTGTAAAAGTTTGAGATTTAACAACTGAATTTCAATATATGAAATTCGGTTTTTTATGTACGCTTCTTATGATGCCGGATCATTAACATCCTTTATTATTTAGATAGTTTAGTAGGGATATCTGAATCAGTCTGAAGAAATATAGATGATATTTAAAAGGCATTGCCCGATATGCAACTTATCAAGCTGTTAGGTTCTAGCGACGCGGATTCGAAGAATCCCAGAGGTGACTGGGACGTTGGTTGTTAAACAGCTGAGTCAGGAAACAGATTAGTAAAGCAGCCCAGACGCTAATGAGGTATCTGAACTGCATTACCAGGATTGTTAACATCACAAAGCGTGGCGTTACCCGTCTTGGTTAATTCGCTGAGTTAACTCGGCTAAAACTTCAGCATACTTGTCATTATCTACCTGACACGTCCCCGCATTTCTATGACCGCCACCGTCATGCTCTAAGCAAAGTTCACCAATGTGTGTTTTATGACTGCGGTTAATAATAGAACCACCTATAGCAAACACGGTATTCTGTTTCTTCAAACCCCACAGCACGTGAATTGAAATATTCTGCTCGGGAAAGAGTGCATAAATCATAAAGCGGTTACCCGCGTAGATGATTTCTTCATCGCGTAAATCCAAGACGACTAAGTTGTTATGTACAGAAGTACAGCGCTTTAACTGGTTTTCAAACTGTTGCCTATGACTGTTGTAGAGTTCGACTCGTTCTTTGACATCTTCAAGCTCTAAGATTTGTGCGATATTGTGATCGCGGCAATAATCGATGAGTTCCATCATCAGCTGATAATTACTGACGCGGAATTCACGGAATCGACCCAGGCCAGTACGAGAATCCATCAAGAAATTGAGTAATACCCAGTCCTGCGGATGAAGAATTTCATTTTGGCTAAATTGAGCTGAATCGGCTTTGTCCACGGCCTCCATCATCTCTACTGAAATTTCAGGAAAGCGTGTTCCTCCACCATAATAGTCATACACAACCCGTGCAGCTGACGGTGCATCAACATCAATAATATGATTATCTGGGTCGTTATCACCACGACGTTTTACTTCTGAAGCGTGGTGGTCAAAGCTAAGATGACAACCTGGTACATAAGGTAGGTTGGTCGTGATGTCGTTGGGGCCAATATCAATAATGCCGTCTTGCATATCTTTGGGGTGAACAAAGAGTATGTCATCGATCATATCTAAGTCTTTGAAAAGAACGGCACAGACTAGGCCATCAAAATCACTACGCGTTACTAAACGAAATTTTTGCTCTGCCACAACACTCTCCAAAACTCTGCTCTTAAAACAAATATCCTTTCGATTTAGCATAGTTGATTTTTTCTAAAGAGCCTTCCAAAGAGTATCAAACATCATCTGATGGGTCCCAGAGATGGCTTCACTATCAATCACAACGGCGACGGGAAAATCGTTTTTTGTCAGGCTAATCATGGCAACTTTCGGCGGATAAATGGCAATATAGGAAGCGTCACCTTCGCCTTTCATCCACTTACGTTCTGCTAGCTCGGCTTCATCACCGCCTTCACCAATGGCCAGTACGCGAACAAAAATGCCTTTCGCAATACGTTGTTTAGTGAAAGTCGGAAAGGGGCGATAAAGATGCTCACGCAATGCTTGGGTGGAGATAACTGAATAGGATTTTTCAGTTTTATCAGTCGAGTTTAGAATGTCTTTTAATACATATTCAACACCTTCATCCCCTTCGTAGAAGCGAACATTACTGGTGGCAAATTCGGGCTTCAGGTGACGAAGGGCAGGAATGATTTCAGTTTTCAAACTGCTGAGTACGGCTTCAAGCTCTTGCTGCTTTTCTTCAGCGAGTGCTAATAAGCGCGAAGGATCTTCCGCTTGGAAGATCCTTCGTTTGCCTTTGGGTAGGTAGTTAACAATGCCTTTTTTCACTAAAACTTTTAGCGTTTCATAGCTGCTGCCGCGATTGATATTCGCTTTTTCAGCTAAATCACGGATAGAAGCAGGGCCTAACTCTAATAGTGCAAGGTAAATAGCAATTTCTCGATCTGTGAGATCAAGTGATTTTAGAGAAGATAAGTTCATTGGGTGTCCGGTAAGTGTTCAAAAAATAATCGCGGATAGTCTATGTTAAATAGATATATCACTAATCAGAAATCATTGTCATTTTATTTGTGACAAAACACATTGTAAATATAAAGAAACACAATAAAATAATCCGTTATCAAAATCATACGATATTTGTTGTGTTTTTTATGACTCCAAATAAACAACCAACATCTAAATTAAGTTACAGGGAAGCAAACAATAATAATGACTATTGATGTCGTAGTACTCGCAGCCGGCCAAGGCTCGCGCATGAAATCACAATTGCCTAAAGTTTTACATCCTATCGCTGGCAAGCCCATGTTAGCCCACGTATTAGACAGCGCAAAAGCCGTACAGGCTGATGCGATGCATGTGGTTATTGGTCATGGTGCAGAGAAAGTAAAAACCGCTTTTGCTGGTGAAGAAAATTTAACATGGGCGTTACAAGCAGAGCAAAAAGGCACAGGCCATGCAGTGATGATGGCTTTGGATAGTCTGGCAGCAGAAGGCACGACGCTAATCTTATATGGCGACGTACCTTTAACTCAGCCCACGACTCTACAGGCACTGATTGAACTGTCGAACGATCAACAGCTGGGCCTATTAACCGTTAGCATGGCAGATAGCACTGGCTACGGTCGTATTGTGCGTAATGCTGATCATAAAGTGACGGCGATTGTTGAGCACAAAGATGCCAATGCAGAGCAGCTTTTAATTAAAGAAGTGAATACTGGCATTCTGGCGGTACCAACGGCGAAATTGCATCAGTGGCTGCCAACGTTGAGCAATGAAAATGCTCAGGGCGAATATTATTTAACTGACATCATTGCGATGGCGGTTGAAAACGGCCTCACAGTAGAAACACTGCAGCCTACTAATGAACAAGAAACCTACGGTGTGAATAACCGTCAGCAGCAAGCTGAACTTGAGCGTTGGTATCAAACGCAGCAAGTGAATAAGTTAATGGCTAATGGCGTGACTGTTTTAGATCCTGCGCGCTTGGATATTCGTTTGGGCGCACATTGTAATACGGGTTTAAGCGTGGGTAATGATGTGGTTATCGATGTGAACGTCATTTTGGAAGGCAATGTCGTGCTCGGCGATGGCGTAGAAATTGGTCCAAATTGCATCATTAAAAACTCTACTTTAGCCGCAGGCACTAAAGTAGAAGCGTTCTCTCATATCGAAGATGCGACAGTTGCTCAATCCTGTGTGGTTGGCCCTTACGCACGTTTGCGCCCAGGTGCGGATTTGGCTGATGGTGCTAAGGTTGGCAATTTCTGCGAAGTTAAAAAATCTCAAATCGGTGCCGGTGCCAAAGTAAACCACTTAACCTATATTGGTGATGCGACAATTGGTGCTAATGCCAATATCGGTGCGGGAACCATTACCTGTAATTACGATGGCGTGAATAAATTCAAAACAGAAATTGGTGAGAATGCCTTTATCGGTTCCAACTCTTCGTTAGTAGCCCCAGTAACAATCGGTGCTAATGCAACGGTCGCAGCAGGCTCCACAGTCACTAAAGAAGTGGCGGCTGAAGAACTTGCAGTAGCACGCGGCAAGCAAAGAAATATCAGTGGCTGGCAGCGTCCAATGAAAGCTGGCAAATAAATAGAAATACGCGTTATATAAAACGGAAGATAAAAGAATGTGCGGAATTGTTGGTGCTATTGCACAGCGTAATGTTAGTGAAATTTTATTAGAAGGCCTACGTCGCCTTGAATACCGTGGTTATGATTCTGCGGGCTTGGCCAT
Source organism: Oleispira sp. (assembly GCA_036960605.1). GTDB lineage: Bacteria > Pseudomonadota > Gammaproteobacteria > Pseudomonadales > Oceanobacteraceae > Oleispira. The sequence goes on from JBALXI010000027.1 coordinate 17,244, forward strand.
CTTAAATGCAGAGGGTGATATTCAGCGCACCCGTGCTTTAGGCAAAGTAATTGAATTAGAAAAAGCTATTATCGCCGAAACAGACGGTAAAGGCTTAGCGGGCACTATTGGTATTGCTCATACTCGCTGGGCAACCCACGGAGTGCCAAGTGAAGCCAATGCGCATCCACATATGTCTTCTGACGATGTGGTTCTTGTTCATAACGGCATCATTGAAAATTACCAAGACTTAAAAACAGAGCTTAAAGCACAAGGTTATGTGTTTAATTCTGAAACCGATTCAGAAGTTGTTATTCATTTAATTCATAGAGAATTGCAGCAGCACGATTTTGCTCAAGCGGTAAAGAATGCTATCACGCATCTTGAAGGCGCTTATGCCTTAGCGATTATGCAAAAAGGCAATCAAGACGAACTTTGGGTTGCTCGCCAAGGATCACCACTAGTCATCGGCGTCGGTATGGGCGAGTTTTATGTTGGCTCAGATCCATTAGCCTTATTACAAGTCACTGACCGTTTTATTTATCTTGATGAAGGCGACTTGGCCCACATCACTCGTGAAAAACTTACGATTCTAGATAAAGATCATAATATTGTTGATCGTGAAATTACAGTATTTGATCACAAAATCGGTACCGCTGATAAAGGTGAATATAAGCACTTTATGCTGAAAGAAACCTTCGAGCAGCCAACCGTGATTAAGCAATGTTTGGAAGGTCGTATTTCAGCAACCAAAGTTTTAGATCAAGCTTTTGGCGTTGATGCAGGAGAATTATTAGATAAGGTTGAAGCGGTACAAATTATTGCTTGTGGTACCAGTTACCATTCAGGCATGGTAGCGAAATACTGGATTGAAAAATATGTCGGTATTCCTTGTCAGGTTGAAGTGGCTAGTGAATTTCGCTATCGCCATACGGTAATCGCTAAAAATACGCTGTTGATTACCATATCTCAATCAGGGGAAACTGCTGATACGCTGGCCGCTTTACGTAAGGCAAAAGAGAAAGGTATATTAGCCAGTATGGTGGTTTGTAATGTACCAGGCTCTTCTTTGGTACGTGAATCTGACCTTTGCCTAATGACCAATGCCGGTCCTGAGATCGGTGTTGCTTCGACTAAAGCTTTCACGACTCAGCTAACATCTTTGTTAATGCTTACAGTTGCATTAGCGAAACGTAATGGCATGACGGAAGCGGCTGAAGCTGAAATAGTTGAAGCGCTGCACCAATTACCTGGTTTTGTTGAACAGGCTCTTTTATTGGATCCTGTGATTGAGACAATGAGCCAGTTATTTGCTGACAAGCATCACAGTTTGTTTTTAGGTCGCGGGCCCATGTTCCCGATCGCCCAAGAAGGCGCTTTGAAGTTAAAAGAGATTTCTTACATTCATGCTGAAGCTTATCCAGCTGGTGAACTGAAGCATGGTCCATTAGCCTTGGTTGATGAAGACATGCCGATTGTGACGGTCGCGCCAAAGAATGACTTATTAGAAAAACTGATTTCTAATTTGGAAGAAGTGAAGGCTCGTGGTGGAGAGTTGTTTGTGTTTGCTGACGAATCGGTGAACTTACATGATCTAGATGATCAGCATTTAGTGCCTTTGCCGACAGTGCCAAGTTGTCTTGAACCGATTGTTTATATCGTGCCATTACAGTTGTTGTCTTATCACGTGGCGGTTCTGAAGGGCACTGATGTTGATCAGCCGCGTAATTTAGCGAAATCAGTTACCGTCGAGTGAGTTAGATAAAAGTTGATTGAATATTCAATCAACTTTCTTATCCGCAGAAACGCAAAAGCCCAGTTCAATGACTGGGCTTTTTTATATTTCTTATTTATAAAGCAGCCGTTTAAAAGCCGCAGTATAAAATCAGAATGATGTAATCATTAGCAAGTATCGGTTAGATACCTTCGAAAGAATATTCGTCTAAATGCTTTTCTAATGATTTTCGCTCGAGATGTGCTTCAATTGCGCGCCGAGCCATTAATTTGTTGGATGCTGAAGATTTTTTATTAACGACCACGTTGCCTTCTTTATCAAAAGAAACAACCTGCTCTACAGATTTTTCATGTGCACTCAATGTGCTTTTAGCTGCCCTAGCCATATTCATCTCCTTGGTTTTACTGATTCGTAGTATTAGATACTTAAGATCCAAGCTACGATTGTTATTTTTATTCTTTGCAAAATCATGACACTTTCAATATTAATTGCAATAGGTCAATTGTCTAATCTTAAGGACTTAATACTATCCTTAATGGCTTTTAAGTGTTCGATGAAATCAGGGCCACGGCGCTGAGTCACAGAGATAGCAAGCATATCAATAACCATTAAGTGCGCGATACGGGATGTCATTGGCGTAAATTGGTCAGTATCTTCGTCGATATTAATGTGAATCGGTATATCAGCAGCGTTACTAATCGAAGTATCTTTTGGCGCCAGTGAAATAACAGTGGCGCCATAGGTCTGAGCCAATTTGATTGAATGTAATAAATCTTTCGTGCGACCGCTTTGCGAAATCGCAACAACGACGTCCTGTTCATTCAGTGTTACCGCCGACATGGATTGCATATGTGGGTCGCTATAAGTGGCCGTAGCAATCTGTAAACGGAAAAATTTATGCAAAGCATCAGTCGCAACGGCAGCGGAAGCGCCGTAACCATAAAATTCTAAACGCCGTGCTTTGCTGATAACAGAAGAGGCTTTTGCAACTTGATGGGGAAGAAGTTGGTCTTTAACTTCGTGCAAACGTTGAATGGTGGTATCAGCGACTTTTTTACAGATATCTTCAATCGAATCATCTTCAGCAATCGCGAATTGACCAATGCTATTGGCGACCGCGAGATCTTGTGCGAGCTTAACTTTGAATTCTTGAAAGCCGTTGCAGTGAATGGCACGACAGAAACGCACAATAGTAGGCTCACTGACCAAGGCTTCTTGAGCAAGGTCGACAATGCGCATGTGGATAACCGAGGCCGAGTTAAGAATAACGTAATTCGCTACCTTCACTTCTGATTTTCGCATGCTGCTGCGATATTTCTCAATGGCCGCTAAGACTCCGTGACCGTTACTAGCTGAGTTTGACACTGTATTGTCCATTTTAGAGATGGTCTCAGTATAACAGGGGCTTCGAAGAATACACCCTATAGCAAGATCAAAAGCGGTTAACCACAGAGGCTCAGAGGACACCGAGAAAAGCGGAGGAGAAAAGGGAGAGTTGAGAGTGGATTTATTTAAATTTTTAGACTTTACGTCTTGTGCTCTGCTCTGTGTAGCGAAGCGCCTCTGGGCCTCGGTGGTGAAATATCTTTTCCCTTTTTTCTGGTAAACTCCCCGCCATGGACGTATCAAGTATTTTAGATCATTTAAATGATCCGCAACGCAACGCCGTTGCCGCTAATAGCAAGCATCAAATGGTTCTCGCCGGAGCCGGAACGGGTAAAACTCGAGTGCTCGTGCACCGTATCGCCTGGCTTTTGCAGGTGGAGAATATCTCGCCATTTTCGATAATGGCAGTGACCTTCACCAATAAAGCCGCGAAAGAAATGCGTGCACGTTTGGAAAACCTTATTCAAGTGCCGGTTAACGGTCTTTGGGTTGGGACTTTCCACGGTCTTGCGCACCGCTTATTAAAGCAGCACTGGCGCGAAGCCAATCTTCCGCAGAACTTTCAGATTCTTGATAGCGACGATCAGTTACGACTGGTTAAGCGTATTTTAAGAGCGACGGGGGTGGATGAAACGAAATTCCCGCCTAAGCAGCTGCAGTGGTATATCAACGGTCAAAAAGACGAAGGTCGTCGTGCCGCTCATGTTGTTCCTTCTGCCGATCATTTCAGTCGTACTCAGCTGCAAGTGTATCAAGCCTACGAGCAAGCGTGTCAGCAAGGCGGCATGGTCGACTTTGGTGAGATTCTATTGCGCGCTCATGAGCTGTGGTTACACCACCCTGATTTATTAGCGCATTACCAAGGTCGCTTCCGCAACATCCTAGTCGACGAGTTTCAGGATACCAACGATATTCAATATGCTTGGATTCGTATGCTGGCCGGTGATCAAATTTCTGTGATGGCGGTAGGTGATGACGATCAGTCTATCTACGGCTGGCGTGGTGCCAAGATTGCCAATATTCGAAATTTTCAAACTGATTATCCCGGTGCCGAGCTGATTAAGCTTGAGCAAAATTACCGTTCTACCGCGACCATTCTAGCTGCAGCCAATGCGGTGATTGAAAACAATACCGGTCGTATGGGTAAAGAGTTAAAAACGGACGGTGAGTTGGGTGAGAAGATCGCTCTTTATTCGGCGTTTAACGAACAAGACGAAGCGCGTTATATCGCCGATCAGATAGAGACGTTTTTTAATACCGGCCGAGCCCGTAAAGACATCGCCATTCTGTATCGTTCAAATGCGCAATCGCGTACGTTAGAAGAATCCTTAATTCGCCAAGGCATTCCTTATCGAATTTATGGCGGTCAGCGCTTCTATGATCGTTTAGAAATCAAAAATGCGTTGGCGTATTTACGTCTGCTATTGAATCGCCATGACGATGCCGCGGTCGAGCGCGTTATTAATGTTCCCGCGCGTGCCTTAGGTGATAAAACAGTCGCCACTATTCGAGCCCATGCTCGTGAGCAAGGTTGCTCGATGTGGCAGGCAGTCTGCGAATCGGCCACTCTCGGTATTTTACCCAAGCGTGCCAGTGCCGCAGCCCAAGGGTTTGTTGATTTAATTGAAACTATGTCGGGTGGTGCTAGCGAGTTAGAGCTGCATGAAATAATTGATCAAGTCATCACCCAATCGGGTTTGATTGAGCATCACAAAAAAGAGAAGGGTGAAAAGGCGCAAGCGCGTTTGGATAACCTCGACGAATTAATCAATGCTGCACGTCAGTTCGTCACCCAAGACGGGGTCGATATGGCGATGATGGCAGAAGAAGCCGCGGCTGAAACCGGTGAAGATCCAGAAGCCTTGATGGCAGGTGCAGTTGATAGTCTTTATGACTTGGCTGTTTTCTTAGATACCGCTGCGCTCGATGCGGGTGATACTCAAGCCAGTGAGCATGATGATGCGGTGCAGTTAATGACGTTGCACTCGGCCAAAGGTTTGGAGTTTCCACTGGTTTTCTTAACCGGCTTGGAAGAAGGTTTATTTCCGCATAAAATGTCGATGGACAGTGCCGATGGTTTAGAAGAAGAGCGCCGTTTAGCGTACGTGGGTATTACGCGTGCAATGGAACGCTTGGTGATTACCTGTGCCGAGAATCGTCGCTTACACGGGCAGGAAAATTTCAGCACGAAGTCACGCTTTATTCGTGAAATCCCTACTGAGTATGTTCAGGAAGTTCGCTTAAAGAATACCATTACTCGTCCGCTGACAGCATCAAAATCCCCCAGCTTAAGTTTTGCTGAGGATGCCCCTGAAGGTGTGCCATTTAAGTTAGGCGAGCGGGTCTTTCATGCGAAGTTTGGTGAAGGCCAGGTTTTACAGTTCGAAGGTGGTGGTGCCAGTGCACGTATTCAAGTGAACTTTGAATGGGAAGGTACTAAGTGGCTGGTAGTGGCTTATGCCAAACTGCAGTCGATGGACGACGATTCTTAAAGATTAAAATAATAAAGGAACAATCTAATGCTGGCAAAGAATGCCTTTTCAATGATTAAGCTGGGTTTAATCAGCTTAGTCGCGACGACTTTGATCGCGTGTGGACCCGAGAAAGCAACGACCTCAACGGGGGATGTTGCGTCTCAGCAGACTTTTAAGTGGAAAATGGTTACCTCTTGGCCAAAGAACTTTCCGGGCCTAGGAACGGCACCAGAGCGCTTCTCTAAAATGGTTGATGAAATGTCTGCCGGTCGCTTAAAAGTGAAAGTCTATGGTGCGGGTGAACTGGTACCTGCCTTACAGGTATTTGATGCGGTCTCTCAAGGTACCGCGGAGATGGGCCATAGCGGCGCGTATTACTGGAAAGGAAAAATGGCCGCCGCGCAATTTTTCACCTCCGTGCCTTTTGGCTTAACCGCACAAGAAATGAACGGTTGGATTTATCACGGTGGTGGCCTTGAACTGTGGCAAGAATTGTATGCTCCGTTTAACTTGATCCCATTGGCCGCGGGTAATACCGGCGTACAAATGGCAGGTTGGTTTAACAAAGAAATCAATTCAGTGGATGACCTTAAAGGTCTGAAAATGCGTATTCCTGGTTTGGGTGGCGAAGTTCTGAAACGTGCCGGTGGTACGCCAGTAACGTTACCGGGTGGAGAGTTATTTACTTCGCTGCAAACGGGCGCGATCGATGCGACTGAATGGGTAGGTCCTTATAACGATCTGGCGTTTGGTTTGTATAAAGCCGCCAAACATTATTATTACCCAGGCTGGCATGAGCCGGGTTCCATGATGGAATTAACAGTTAATAAGCCAGCGTTTGAGTCGTTGCCAAAAGATTTACAAGCGATTGTAACCGTTGCCGCGCAAGCGATTAACGCTGATATGTTAGCGGAATATACCGCGCGTAATAATGCCGCATTGACTGAGTTGGTTGAGAAGCACGGTGTTGATCTACGTGAGCTGCCAGCCGATGTTATAAGCAAGCTACGTGAATTGTCAGAGGAAGTTGTGGCAGAAGTGGCAGCGCAAGATCCAGCATCACAGAAAATTTATGACTCTTATAAAAAATTCCGTGATGGTGTGGTGAAGTATCACGCAATAAGCGAGCAGTCTTTTATTAACGCTCGTTAATACACTGACTGATATTCGCGCTAGGATAAATCTAAAACTACAGTCGTTGAAGTTACGCGACTGTGGTTGACACTTCCTTTCTTTGTTCCCTTCTTCAGTGTGTCAATCTTTCGAAGATTGGTGGTATGATTCTTAGCTTATTATCCTTAATTTGCTAACCCTGCTAAGTACTCACGCCATGTTACCTATTACAGAACATCCGATTGAAACAGATAAATTGATTGCTCTACGCTCATATTTAATAATGATCGCTGTGATCGTGATCGCCTTTATCTTGTTGCAAGCTTTCGATCTTAACCAAGTATTATTTTTTGCTATCAATGAAGCCTCTAAAGATCTTATTCCTGATGCGTTAGCGGCTCATTTAACCGAGCTGGGTAATGGTTCTATTGTCGGGATTTTAGCCTTAGGGTTAACAGTGAAGTATCCGGCGATTGCTAAGCGATTTTTGTTTATTACGCTGATGGCGGGTATTTTGATCGCAGGCTTTAAGCAATTTTTTGCTGACCCTAGGCCTGCGGGTGTTTTAGCGCAAACAGACTTTCATATTATTGGTGATGTACTTAAGCAATACAGTTTTCCTTCGGGGCATGCGACGACGTCCTTTGCCATGGCCGGGTTTATCATGCTGACGTTTGCGAGTTTGCCGTTAAGGATTTTTGTCTTACTGCTAGCGGTACTTGCCGGAGTTTCACGTATTTCTGTTGGCGCGCATTGGCCGGAAGATATATTAGCCGGTGCGGTATTGGGCTTGCTGATCGCGTATGTGGGCTGCTTGCTGAGTTTGAAACCGTTTCCCATTAAGGGGAGCTATTTCGCTGCGGCGTTTTTAGCATTAGCGGCGTTGATTGGTAGTCTCACGGCACCTGCTGATTTCCCAGAAATCAGTACCATTGGTGATGTACGTTTGATGTGTGCAGGCTTAGCGGCAGCCGCCATTGTTTATTATGCGGCTCGCCTATGGCAGCTTTACTCATCGAAGACGAGTTAGTCTAGTTTGCTAGCGCGGTACGCTTCTGATGCGACCGTGTTCATCAATAGCGACATAAACAAACGTAGCATCAACCACCTTACGTCTTTCCTGCTCACCGAGATTACGTGTCCACATTTCTACATTAATCTTAATCGACGACTTGCCGATGTCCTCTAGTGTTGTGTAAACACATACAGCGGCTCCGACGCGAATTGGCGACATGAATACCATCGAATCCATCGAAACATTGGCAACGCGGCCATGAGCGATCTTACTGGCGACGCTTTCAGCGGCTTCGTCCATGCGGGCGGCGACCCAGCCGCCTGAGATGCCACCATGAATATTGGTATCTTGGCGTCCAGGAATCAAACGTAAGCTAAGTTCTCCACTGGGCGCTGGCTCCTGATCTTCTGAAGATTGATCCCCCATGCTGGCAGAAATCGCATCTTGTTTATTGCTACTGTTACTGGCGAAAATGGTCATTTTTTATTATTCCTAGGACATTATCCATAGAAGATTATTTTTAGAGGTTATCCGTAAATTTGATCTGGCAACCAGGTTGCCAACTCCGGTATAAAACTTAATAGCACCAACATACCCACTTGAATGGCAATAAACGGAATGACTCCGCGATAAATGGCACTGGTAGGCAGCTCTTTCGGTGCAACACCGCGTAAATAAAAGAGAGCAAAACCAAAGGGGGGTGTTAAAAACGACGTCTGTAGATTGATCGCAATCATGATGCCTAGCCAAACGGGATCGATGCCCATAGCTAACAAAATAGGGGCAACAATCGGTACCACCACAAAAGTAATTTCGATGAAGTCGAGAATGAAACCGAGTAAGAATATTACTAGCATCACCACCATCATGGCGCCGACTTTGCCACCGGGCATCGCTTCGAATAATGCCTGAACTTGTTCATCACCACCAAAGCCGCGGAAGACCAGCGAGAAAACAGCGGCACCGATAAAGATCATAAAAATCATACTGGTAACTTTTAGGGTGCCATCCATGACTTCTTTCAAACGCGACAAAGACAACTGGCCATAGATCAGCGCGAGTAGAGTGGCGCCTGCTGCACCGACAGCGGCGGCTTCAGTAGGCGTCGCGATACCGGATAAAATGGACCCTAAAACAGCCAGCATTAACGCCAGAGGAGGCAGTAAACCGGCGAGTAATTGCTTAGCAAATTTAACATCGAGAGGTGGGCGATCAACCAGCGCAGGCGCCGCTTGAGGATCACGCCAAGCAGTGACGATCATATAAAGCATGTAAAATACAACTAACAGCAGGCCTGGAATTAAGGCACCGACAAATAAATCGGCGACTGAAATAGTCTTAGGGCTGAAAATACCCATGCTGAGTTGAGCTTGTTGATAGGCATTCGATAAAACGTCACCGAGCAGAATCAGCGCTGTAGACGGTGGAATAATCTGTCCTAAAGTACCGGTCGCACAGATATTCCCCGCCGCTAAAGAGGGGCGATAGCCATTCTTCAGCATGGCGGGTAAAGAGATAAGTCCCATCGTGACAACAGTCGCACCAATGATCCCCGTGCTAGCAGCCATCAGCATGCCTACCAGAATCACCGATATACCAAGACCGCCGCGCATAGGACCAAATAACAGCGCCATGTTGTGCAGTAGACGCTCGGCAATGCGTGACTTCTCTAACATAATGCCCATGAAGACAAAGAGCGGCACTGCGATTAAAATTTGATTACCCAAAATGCCAAAAATACGATTAGGTAAGGCGCTCAAAAAGGCACCATCAAAGGACCCCGCTAAATAACCAATTCCAGCGATAATCAGCGATGTACCGGCCAATGAGAAAGCAACGGGAAAGCCCAGCATTAAAACCAAACAAACTGCGACGAATAAAACCAGAGGCATCCATTCCATTATGAATTATCTCCAGAGTGATCGGCCATTGAGTCATCTGGATCAGAGTCATTGGGAGTCGACAGGGGAATATTAAAAAGGCTAGCCAGCACATTGGTCGTCGCTTGTACTAGTAACAAGATCGGTAACAAGACAATCAGAGTCTTAAGCAGATAGACAAAAGGTAGGCCGCCGGCTTCATGGGATTTCTCACCATTAGCCCAGGCCATTAATACGTAATCCCAGCTGATATAGATTAAAAATAGGCAGGTGGGGAGTAATAAGAACAAGGTGCCCAATAGATCAATGCGTTGCTGAATGGCCGCTGGCCACTTGTGGTAAAGCACGTCGACACGAACGTGACCTTGTTGTTGCCAAGTATAAGCAGCCCCCAGCATGAAGAGAGAGGCGTGCAAGTACATTACCGTCTCTTGCATAGCAATGGAGGAATAATCGAAAACATAGCGCAGGATGACGACTAGGCAGGTCACGATAACCATTGCCAGCGAAAACCAACGGCAGGTTTTACCGACAAGCAGAGTGAAGGCTTGTAAGACTGAAACAAAAGAGTGCATAGACAGAGACATGATGTGAATTAATAAATCTTATTATTGAATGGGCGGAATTATACCTAAGCTGGCCCTGTATCCCAGTGATAACGCGAAATTTACTGATTTTTTGTCAATGTTTACGATAACAATAATGGAATCAATAGCTTAGCGATCTGAGCCAATTAAATAAATAATAGAAAATAATCAAAAAAGGCATTGACGGAATCGGAGATGCTCTATACTATCTCGTCCCAGTTAGCCGACATAGCTCAGCTGGTAGAGCAACTGACTTGTAATCAGTAGGTCCCGAGTTCGACTCTTGGTGTCGGCACCAAATCTAAAAACCTCGTTATCGTAAGATAACGGGGTTTTTTTATGTCTATAATATAGCCTTCAATCATGGCTATCATTTCACCATAATATAGAATGGATCAACAAAATCTTAATACAGGAAGTATTTATGCCCCTCTTTTTTCTACGTTGGCTTAGTTTTAGCCTTTGTATGATTTCCTTGTCTGCATGTGATTTTGATAAATCAGAACCCTCCAACCCATCTGATATAACGTTATCTGAGCAGCAATTACAGTTTGACGATGTTGGGCCAATATTTTTAACGATGGGATCTAGCTTAGATAATCCTGCTACTGGTCTTGGTCGGGGTGATATCTCTTATCAGAGTAGCGATAGCAGTGTGGCAACCGTTGACTCAAGTGGTCGAGTGACCGTTGTGGCGATAGGAAATACGACTATCACAGCGACTAAATCAGCTGATGAAATGTATAGCGAGGCACGTAGTCACTATAACGTCAGTATTACTTTTTCTGCATATGCATGGATCGGTGAGCAAGATTCAAAACTGAGCTTTTCAGAAGGAGCACAGGGCTTAGAGTTTTACCGTAGTACAAATTTCAACTGCGATTTCATAAATTACGGTGCTTGTGAATCAGGTTTGATGGATGTGTTAGCGGGTGATGCAATCGTTGACTCCGCCGCAACACTTAACCAAAAAGCGTTATATCAATTTACCAAAAGCGATCAATCATCCAGTTTTAATACTTCGTTTCCTCCAGAAAACTTGCCTGCCCGAAAGGGACATCAGGTTATTGCTTTTAATAATAAGCTTTGGTTAATGGGCGGAACTGATTATGAAAGCCCGTATATCCCTAAAAGTGATGTGTGGTCTTCACAGGATGGCATTCATTGGATCAAAGAAGTAAAGGCTTTACCATTTGAATACTTAGACGGTTTTAAGGTAATCGTTTTCAAAGATAAATTGTGGGTTGTCGGTGGCTATTCTTCTTGGGAAAATAGAGAAGATAGAAAAAGCATTTGGTCATCGATTGATGGTATTAATTGGGTAGAAGAAACAAGTGTAGCTTCATTTGGTGCACGTTATCATAGTTTTCAAATTACAGTGTTTAATCAAAAGTTGTGGTTGTTTGATGATAGGGATGGAACGACAAATATTTGGTCTTCCGAAGATGGGATAGCTTGGGCACCCCATTCATCGGAATTTAATCCTGCCCCTCACTTCGAGCAATCGGTAATCGCATTTAACCATAAACTATGGAGTCTTGGTGACTCCGGACTAAGCACAAGAGAACATATTTGGTCATCTAGCAATGGTATTGACTGGGAAAAGAATGAGCTAGCATTTCGACTGGAATTTGATTCTCTCTCTACAAGGTTCAATATTGCTGTTATTAACAATAAATTAATAATTTTTGATAGTAGGAATTCTTGGTCTTCTGATGATGGAGTTAATTGGAGACAAGAGAGGAATGGTGATAACGGAAGTGTTGGGGTTTCAGACTGGTCTGCGACAGTGCTTTATCAGGGCCAATTATGGGTGATCGGTAATCATAAATACCGTTATCAAAATGAAGCATGGTCTAGCCCTGATGGCATTAACTGGAAGCCACGCAAAGAAGATGAAAGCATGCTCTCACGAAATGGATTTAAAGTAGCCGAGTTCAATGGGAAGCTATGGTTTTCAGGTGGGTTCGGCAGCGAAGAGCTTAAATATGTTTCTGTTTCTGAATATTCTTTGCTAAATAATAATGATACTTGGAGCTCTAGTGATGGCATTAATTGGCAGAAAGAAATATCGGATGCTAAGTTCACATCTAGATTTAACCACAGAATGTTTTCATTTAAAGATCAGCTCTGGGTTGTTGCTGGGGCATATTATCGAGAAGAGAGTGGGTATACGCATAGAGAGGATATCTGGTCTTCTACCGATGGTATTAACTGGGTGCAAGAAGTTAAAAACGTGCCTTTTTCAAAGCAAAATAGATACAGCATTATTGAGTTCAATGAAAAGCTATGGCTCATTGATGACTATAAGGACGCCAGTGAAGTCAACAAAAAGGATATCTGGTCATCAGCTGATGGGATTAATTGGCACTTAGAAGTATCCAATGCGGGGTGGTTTGAAGGTAATAGACCTCAGCTTGCTGTTTTCGATAATAAAATGTGGATGGTGGGTGACCGAATTGAGTCCGTTAGAGGAAAGCACACTTTAAAGGATTATTGGTCGACCTCTGATGGTATTAACTGGAAAAAGGAAGTTGCTAGTGTTCCTTTATGGATGCTTGGAGGCAGTAAAGGTTGGTACTTTTTAGAGCATAAAGACAAATTGTTAATTATTTTCGGAGACTATTATATCAATGAAAAATCCCTAGTATTGTCATCTGCTAACGGTACTGATTGGATTGAGGAAGTCATTCCTGATGAAGTTAACTTTAGTACTACAGAGGGGAGCTTTACTCTATTTAATGATGAAATATGGCTGTCGGGAGGTTTAGTTACTTATAAGCAAGGAGGCGGCCAGTGGTCTGAGTCCAGAATATCACCGGAACCTTGGAAATCAGTGGATGGAATTCAGTGGCGTAAAGGTATAAAAACTAAAATCGGATTAATTAATCAACCATAACGTCTTGGTGTCGGCACCAAATCTAAAAACCTCGTTATCGTAAGATAACGGGGTTTTTTTATGTCTATCGTTTGGCTCTAAGCTTAGCCACCTGTTTTTTCGACGTACAGGATCGTTTTTTGCTGTTGTTAGTCTGCGCTGCTAAAAATGCATTTGCATTGAAACTGAATAGCCATCATCAGCTCCTTGCTTTGATAGCGCATATTGCCATTCACCTGCTTCTGGCTCGCCTTGATAAATTCCCCAAGCGGCTTCTGCTGCGATTTTTAATACATCAATACTATCTAGATGATTCATACTTAAATTAATGCTGCCGGCCCAATGACTATAAGGATCATGTTGCTCGCTCCATTGCTGATGAAAGTTATCTTCAGCGAGTTCATTGGCAAAGCAAGGAGAGAAGGTAAAGGGCGCGCATAAGCAGGTTAGACAAGCGGCACAAGGTTTTAACCAGGTTTGACGACGCAGGGCTCTATTAAGATCTTTTTGCTCAATAAAGCCTAATGCCAGTAAACAATGACCTACGGGTTGAGCATGCAGAACTTGATACTCTAATGCGAGCTCTAGTTGCTGTTCGGTAATGACCTGACGCGCTAGTAATATTTGGCCTAGGCGTATGGGTGTATCAGCCATTAGGGGCCCCTTTGTGAGTTGAGTAAAATCCTTCTTCCTACAGACTGGCACAGGCTGAAATATTAGCCAGTTGCTTTGCTTAACAATTAGTAACTCAATGTAATGGCAAAGCCCTAATTGGGACGCTAGGCTTGGTTGTGTAGCGATTGCTTCTGTGACTGGAACAATGCTAAGAGAAATAGGACTAAGGGGGAAGCAGCGATGGTATCTATAAGCTGGCAGCAGCCGATAATATGGTTGGCCGAAAACATGCGCCCGCATAATAAAGAGATTGCTTTAGCGATGGTGGCGACCCTATTGGTTATATTCGGAGACGTTATCAATGGAACGCTTAGGCGTTTAGTCAGTAAGCAGCCACTCTGGTTGAGGATATTGGCATTTATTGCTTTATGCGCGTTCGGCTACGGTACGTTATCGGTATGGCTAACGCCGATATTATCTGATTTTTTGCACAGTCAAAGTTCGATGGCTTATGTCGCAACAGTCGTCTTGAGTTTTTTAATCGTAGGGATTTTAGCTGAACGTTTTCAGAAATCGAAATAATGAAGACTAGATAGGGAAAGAGAAAAAGAGGAAGCAGTGCACTTTTCTAATCCGTTAGAAAATAAGACGGGGAGAACATCCTGTTCAACCCGTCTCAGCACCCTAGCAGCCATCCATGGCTAACATTCTTCCTTGAAGCAGTCCTTGGCAATGTTGTTATCCTTAACCGTTACATCCTGTAACGCTGCCGTCCTTGTGGGATTAAAGTTAGCAGAATGTAAAAAAGTGAAAAGAGGTTATTATTCGACGCCAATGAGGTAATTACTTCTATCATTAATAATATCCTTTATAATCAACATCTTAACTAATGTATCAGTAAAATTCGGCGAATAGATATAGGTGATTAGCGGTATATTCCCACCTCGCGTGTGCGATATATCTCACACGCGAGGTGGGTTATGTCGCACACGTATAAAACGACTATTTGACGAAAATTGACCATAATGTAGTAACTGAATGTATTTAAGGCACTACTGAGTGAATTCATTATATTGTTATTTAGCATCTGAAGGCCTCGTTTTCCTTAAACGAGGCTATTTGCCGTTCTTAATGCCACAGCAGTTGCCTGAACCTTGGCTGCAGGATAGCAGTTGCTATAAATCCATCAGTAAGCCGAGTTTATCAGCGCAAGACTTTCGCCAGTATCTACAACAGCAGTATAAAAAGTTGCCCGATCATTTACGAGAAATGGTAAATTTTGAATATTTTGAAAAGCAGTCTCAAGGCCAGCGTGAAAAAATTGAGCTGGCCATGCGAACGCAAAAGCAACCACTGCAAGCTGCTAAGCCTTTCCAATTGGAGAGAGTTAAAGATTGGCGCATATTATCGTTATTTAGTGGCTGGGATAACCTGCCGTTGTGGCATCAAAGTGCAGCCGCGGGCAAAGGTTTGGTGATTGAATTTGATGTTGCTAAGAGTGGCTTTCAAACATCGTCCTATAATGATCAAGCTCAGCATCTAGCCGCCGTTCAGCAAACGGTTAACTGGCAACCTATGGATGATCTGTATTACTTTTTTAATCGTCCTGAAGCGAGCGAGATGAAAACTACCGAAGTAGAGTGGCGTTTATTACGCGCGGTTAAGGCTGCGGATCGCATTATTGCGGTGCAAAAGGCAGAACGGGCAATGTACCGGTTACCAGCAAAAGCGGTTAAGCGCATCATCTTGGGTTACCGTTGCTCAGCCGAGTATTGCTTAGAGGTAAAGGGCTACCTGAGTAAAGATATAAATTATCGTCATGTCGAGTGCCTGCAAGCGCAATTGGACCCAAGTACTCTGCGCTTACAGCAGGTCGCTATTTAGCTATTGGCTAATTATCTCTCTCGCTACCGAAAGCGCTTTCCTGAGGCATTAACCCTTCTTGAAAATTCTTGCGGATCAGCCAGTTCACCTTCTTCATCGGTTTCCGGATATTCCCAGCCTAGCTCCTTACAGATACGGGCATAAAGCGGGTGGCTCCATTTGAACAATAAATGTTCATATTCATCATTTGGGATGCGGCACTGATCGAACATGCCTTTCAATGAGCGCTGGCGTTCCGCTTCGCTTAATAATAAAGCAGCCGCGACGGAGACATTGAAAGATTGCACCATGCCTAACATCGGAATTGTCAGATGCTCATCGGCCATTTCAGCGGCAACATCGGTAACCCCCGTCAATTCATTGCCCATCATAATGGCGGTCGGTTGGGTAAAGTCGTAGGCTCGAAAATCAATCGCGCGCTCACTGAAGTTAGCGATGCACACTTTAAATCCCTGCCCCTGAAGCTGGCTAATGGCATCTTCTGTGGTGCGATACGTCTCCACATCCACCCACTGCTGGCTGCCTTTCGCTTTTCCGCGAAAGGTGCGGTAATCATCATAAGGCCAAATTGCATGAACTTTGGGCACGGCAAATGCGTCGCAGGTGCGAATAATTGCCGATAAATTATGGGCCTTATGAACTTCATCGGTCACTACGGTTAAGTCCGGCTGACGACGATTCAAGGTATCTTTTAGGCGCGCATAGCGTTCTGGAGTCATGAAATAAGCCTTTTCGCTAGCCATCATTACGGCAGGTATTGTATAAAAGAGCGCGATTTTAGCGATTAGAGCAATAAAAAGGAAATGAATATGCGCGGCAACCCCCTACTTGGCATTCAGTATTTTGGCCGAGGGTTTTCATTATTATCAAATAAGGGCTTAAAACGCTTCGTCGCTATTCCGATTTTGATCAATGCAATACTGATGACGGCGCTGATATATTTTGGCGGTGGCTGGCTGTTGGATAAAGTGGAGTGGCTGGTTGATTTGTTTCCCAGCTGGTTATCTTGGTTAACCTGGATCATTACTCCGGTCGCAGCGCTGACAATTATTTCCATGACCTTGTATTTTTTCAGTGCCGTTTTGAATTTTGTCGCGGGTCCGTTTAATGGTCTATTAAGTGAAGCCGTTGAAACGAAGATAGTCGGTGCAGAAATCCCAGAAGAATCCGTCGGCGAGCAAGTATCTCGCACGTTGCAGCGTGAGTTGAAGAAACTGGGATATTTCATTCCACGCTATATAGGTTTGTTGGTGATCAGTTTTATTCCCGTTATCAATATCGTCAGTCCGGTATTGTGGTTCGTGTTTGGTGCTTGGGTCTTAACCTTGCAATATCTTGATTATGCTTTGGATAATAACGGCCATAGCTTTCAAGACTTGCATCAAGCGTTGAAACTGCAGCCATTAACGACCTTGGGATTTGGCTTTATAGTGGCGGTTGGCTTTATGATCCCAGTCGTAAATTTGTTGGTGATGCCTGCCGCAGTCTGTGGTGCAACACTCTATTGGAGTGAACAAATAAAAGCTGAATTCAAACCTGCCTAATAACGACACTAAGCTATGCTTGAAAAAGTACTCGTTTAAATTTTAGGGGGGGCCGATGAAGGCGCTCAACGTTTTGGTTGTCGATGATGCTGCATTTATCCGCGACCTAATCAAAAAAGCCATGCGTGACAGCTATCCTAGCTTTAAAATTCATGAAGCTAATGATGGACGCAAAGCTCAAACAGTTCTAAAAACTCATCCCATTGACCTGGTTTTATGTGACTGGGAAATGCCTGAGATGTCGGGTCTAGAGTTGATTACCTGGATGCGCACAGAAGAGCGTTATGCCAATACCCCCTTTATGATGATCACCAGTCGTGGTGAGCGTGATCATGTGATTAAAGCCGTAACCGCGGGGGTGAGTGATTACATTGGTAAGCCTTTCACGCGAGATAATTTTCTCACGAAGGTGAATAAATTATTGTCCAAGCATTTAGGAATGTCTGCTAAAGATGCTCATCAAGTTTCTGCGCAGCCACAAGATGCCAGTGTTTCTGCATTGACGGGTGGCTCTGCGCCGGTAAAACCTACTGCCAAGTCTGCAAGTCAAAGCTCTTCAAATCAAGGCTCGGCATCAGCTCTTATGAGTAATCCGCTGGTCGCTCAGGCTGACCCGGTGACAAAAGCCTCTGGCCCCAGTGGTGCTAAGAGTGGGGCAAAAGCTAAAGGCATTGCTGAGCTAAGGTTTGGGTCGGGTGGCAGTGCTAGATGTGTTATTAAAGATATTAACTTGCAGGAAATGTCTGGGGTTTTTAAACGTGATGGAGACATTCCTCAGCTACTGGAGCAAGCTGTATTAGACATTGTCGATCAGGATGCGGGTCAGGTTGCGCGAATTAATTGTTATGTCCGCATGCTACAAGCTATTGAAAATAATGCCGATGCGGAGACGATCAAGATCGTCATCCGCTATGTCGATGATGATCCTGTCAAACTGGATACCTTGTCGCGTTTTATCGCCAAGGTACGTTAGCCTGTTTAACTTAGACGTTGGCTTGTCTTACGCAAGCTGGGTTAGCGATTAAGCAATTTTAGTAGAAAAGCGATAACCGGTGCCACGAACAGTTTGGATCAGGTGTTCGTGAGCACTGCCTAACGCCTTACGCAATCTTCTAATGTGTACATCAACGGTTCTTTCTTCAACATACACATTACCACCCCATACTTGGTCTAACAGCTGTGTGCGAGAATAAGCGCGCTCTTGATGCGTCATAAAAAATTGCAATAACCGGTATTCAGTCGGACCGATATCCACCGGGTTTTGACTGGCCGTCACACGATGACAGGCAGGATCAAGAATTAAGCCTTCGACTTCAATGGCTTCTTCAATACCTAGGGGAGTCGCTCTTCGTAATACCGCTTTTAAGCGCGAAACAAGTTCACGAGGCGAGAAAGGCTTGGTGATGTAATCGTCAGCACCAGAATCTAAACCTTGGATCTTATTATCTTCTTCACCTTTGGCGGTTAATAAAATAATCGGCATTTCTTTGGTTAAATCATCACGCTTTAAGCGGCGAGTGAATTCCAGGCCCGTCGTGCCCGGTAACATCCAGTCGAGTAGAATCATATCGGGCTTGCTATCAATTATGCAGGCATGCGCGTCCTGACAGTTACTCGCTTCGATACAATGATAGCCTGCCATTTCTAAGGCAACGGCGATCATTTCACGAATTGCGGCTTCATCATCAACGATTAATACGGTCTTGCCAGGTGCAGTCATAGGCTGGTCGTCACATTGCTGTCATAAATAGAGAGCTTTATTACAACTGAACTTTGTTACAGCTATGTGACAAAGTCAGAGTAAATAATATTTCTATCGATATATGCGTCTGCTGCCGTTATAGCTTGGTGCTACAAATAGGCGAGTATAAGACCTAGCCATACCGCTACACCCACCCAGTGACTATTAATAAATCCGGCAAAGGAGCCTGCTCTATCACGAGCGCGGATTAGCCATTGCTGATAAATCATCAAGCCAGCAGCGATCAATAATCCCAGATAATAAAAGGCATTGAGCGCCAATTCAGACCCCAATAATAATAGACAGAAAAGGCTGAGGCCTTGAAGAATTCCGATCATTAACTTGTCGGCATCGGCAAATAAGATAGCCGTTGATTTAACCCCAATCTTTATATCATCATCACGGTCGACCATGGCGTACATCGTATCGTAAGCGACGGTCCAGCTCAGATTAGCCATGTAAATAAGCCAAACATACTTGGGTAATTCATCGGCTTGAGCAGCAAAAGCCATGGGGATTGCCCAAGAAAAAGCGGCGCCTAAGAAGACTTGAGGCAGGTGAGTATGGCGCTTCATATAAGGATAAATAGCGGCCAACGCAGCGCCGGCAAAAGACAGTTGAATGGTTAGAGTATTGGTGAATAATACGAGCATAAAAGAGCTGGCTAATAAGCCAAAGAACAAGATAAGAGCTTGTTTGTTAGTCACCGCCCCTGTGATCAGAGGACGATTCTGAGTGCGCTCAACGTGGCCATCAACTTTACGATCGGCGTAATCATTAATAACACAGCCCGCAGAACGCATAAAAATCACCCCGAGTGTAAAGATAACGAGTACCGAAAAATCTGGAATACCTTTCGCTGCAATCCACAGCGCCCACAAGGTTGGCCACAATAAAAGGTAGATGCCGACCGGTTTATTTAGGCGCATCAATTCAATAAAGGGTTTGATTTTTGGCCAATATTTGGCAATGGCAGGTTGTTGTAGCAAGCTCTGAATAGATGTCATGGTAGTTCTTTTTAGTTATTCAGTGAGTTTAGTTATGCGGTTGGCAGCGGCTGCGTAAAAGCTTCAGTTACCAATATGGGTTTCTGTTGTAAATAGAATACCGAGCGCCGAGCCCATGACAAAGATAGTTCATTATTGGGGATTCGATAAGCACTCATTTCGCCACGGCGCATATGAGGGTGCTTGAATAAATAGGCACCAAGAGGCTTATTGCCTAATGTTTTTAACTGACTTTCGTGGCCTGTTAACGTGCTTTTAGGCATGCAGGTACGGGCATAAACCCAAGCTTCACCTTTCACCTTTAAGACGACATCCCGGCACCAAGCGATATTTTGCTTACCTTTGCCGTTTAATAGCAGGGTTTCTTGCTGGCTCATTTTTCGCCAACCCTGCCATAAGACTTGTACCGAGAAATCGCCATCGCTTATGGCGATGAGCTGAGCGGTTAAAGAGCCAGTATCAAATAATGTTTTACGCCAAACCAGTGGAACAGTGAAGTATTCACGCTTATTCCGCGCAGACCACGATGGCAAAGATTGTGATAAATATTGGCTGATAATTGACTGATGTTTCATGGCGCGGAGCATGTACGAAAACTGAGCTAAAGGCAAGATGACTAATCATTTGGGTTGATTTTTTAGCCGATGAACAGTAGGTTACGCCTGCTTTAACAGCGATATTATAAACAGAAGAGAGTTGTTCTGATGAAAAAGTGGGAATGTGTAGTTTGTGGTTGGGTATACGATGAAGAAGAAGGTTGCCCAGAAGAAGGTTTAGCGCCAGGTACTGCTTGGGCTGATGTGCCAGATGATTTTATCTGCCCAGACTGTGGCGTAGGTAAAGACGATTTTGAAATGGTCGAGATTTAATCTCGGCTTTTTCCAGTAAACCATTCCATCGATACGAAGATAACAAATTATGTCTCAAGCCAACGCCCCTGTGATTGTAATCGGAACAGGTTTAGCGGGTTATAACCTCGTTAAAGAATTCCGTAAGCATGATGCTGAAACCCCTGTTTTAATGATTACTGCTGACGATGGCCGTAATTATTCAAAGCCGATGTTATCCACAGGCTTTACCAAAGGTAAAAGTGCCAGCGATTTGGCAATGGCAGATGCTGGCAAAATGGCTGATCAGCTGAATGTCACCATCCGCACCAATACCCGCGTAACGGGCATTGATGCTGAAGGACATAAAGTCTTTGTTGGAGAAGAGCCGGTTGCATACAGTAAGCTTGTATTGGCTTGGGGTGCAGAGCCGGTTGCTGTACGTATTGAAGGCAATGCTGGCGAGCATATTTTTGCCATCAATGATCTCCAAGATTACGCCAACTTTCGTGCTGAGTTAGACGGGAAAAAGCGTGTATTGATGATGGGTGCTGGTCTTATTGGGTGTGAATACGCCAACGATTTAACCAACGGTGGTTATGAAGTTGAAGTCGTTGCGCCAAGCAGTCAGATTTTACCGAACTTATTACCTGAAAAAGCGGCAACGGCTGTGCAGCATGGGCTAGAAGGTTTAGGGGTTAAGTTCCATTTGGGGCCTTTGGTGACTCGCGTTAATCAAGTAGAGAACGGCTTAGTCGCTGACCTCTCTAATGGCGAAAACATTGAAACCGATATTATTGTCTCGGCCATTGGTCTTCGTCCTCGCTTAGACTTGGCGGTTAAAGCCGGTTTACAAGTGAACCAAGGTATTTGCGTTGATCGTTCACTGCAGTCTAGTGAAGCCGATATTTATGCTTTAGGCGATTGCGCCGAAGTGGATGGCAAGGTTCTTTTGTATGTGATGCCTTTGATGGCAAGCGCACGTGCCTTAGCTAAAACCTTAGCGGGCCAGCCAACGGACGTAATCTATGGCGTAATGCCAGTAGCGGTTAAAACCCCTGTGGTTCCTGTTGTTGTTTCACCTCCTGCGAAAGAAGGCGAGTGGGTCATTGAAAGCAATGGCGTCGATGTAAAAGCCTTATGTCGTGATGATGACGGCACATTATTAGGGTATGCTCTCACCGGAGCTTGCGTTGCTGATAAGTTAGCGCTTAACAAAGAGCTTCCAGCTATTTTTAAATAGCTTATAAAAGAAAACAAAAATCAAGGAAAAAGACATGCGTAAACCTGAATTAGCCGCGGCAATTGCTGAAACAACTGGTCTAACAAAAGAAAAATCAAGTGAAGTTATCACTGTAATTACTGATCTAATCGGCAAGACGTTGAGTGAAGATGATACTGTAAGCTTGATTGGCTTTGGTACTTTTAGCCGTCGTTCACGTGCTGAGCGTAAAGGCAAAAATCCTCAAACGGGTGCTGAGCTAATTATCCCTGCGAGCAATACGGCTGCATTTAAGCCGGGTAAAGGCTTGAAGGAAAAAGTTCAATAATCGTGACTGAATCTGTATTGAATGACGCAGTGGCTGATGAAGCGCTGTCGAATAAAGCTTTAACCCGACTATGGGTAGAAAAGCTGGTGGTGGGGGAAGGACTTTGTCCTTTCGCTCATCCCGTTATGGAGAAACTCCATATCGAAGAGACAACAAGCCAAGATTTAGAGCAAATCACCCGCGCATTTTTATCATTATTAAATGAAATGCAGCTGGCTGATGATGACGATCTGCCGACCGCATTGTTTATTGTAACGGCGGCTTTAGCTGATTTTGATGAATATCTAGATTGGTTATTCTTGTGCGAAGACTTGTTAGAGCAAGCGGGCCTTGAAGGCGATATTCAGTTGGCTAGTTTTCATCCTCACTATGAGTTTGAAGGTGAAGACGCGGAGGCGATGACGAACTATTCAAATCGCTCGCCGTTTCCTATGATTCACTTCATTCGAGAAAATCATATTAGTGAAGCGTTAAAAACGGTGACTAAGCCGGAAGCGATTCCTGAGCGTAATAAACGCCATATGGAGCGTTTAGGCAAAGAAGGATTATTGCAATTGATGCCAGAGTTGGCTGACAGCGCAATTTTTGTGAAAAAGTAAGCAAGGTGGATTCAATAGCTTGCCGATTATTAGAAGCAATCCGATCAGAAACTAACCGATTAGAAACAAGGTAAAGATGTTATGAAATTCCGTATGTTGCTTTGGGCCCTTGGCCTAATGATGAAAAAAGCTAGCAAGAACAACCCTGAGTTTAAAAAGCAGCTGACGGGTAAAGACTTTGCTTTTCAGATTCAAACTCAAGACGGCAAAATTGCCCGTCACTTTATCGTTAAAGATGAACGTGTTAAATCAAAAGGCGGCGCGGCAACTGATCCTGCTTTCAGCATTTCTTTTAAAGACGCTGATACCGGTCTTTACATCATGACGGCTAAAGACAAAAATGCTTTTATGAAGGGTATTCAAGAAAAAGACATCAAGATCGATGGTGATCTATCCTTAGTTATGTGGTTCCAAGGCATTGTGAAACACGTTAAACCTAAAAGTAAAAAGAAGAAGTCTTAGTGTTCTTTCACTAGGCCTTCATTGGGCGATAATAATACCCGCTAGACTCACAACATAAGGATAGCCAGATGAATCTTACTCAACGGATTTTATTGGCGATGGCAACGGCCATCTTGTTAGGCAGTGCGACTCAGCAGTTATTATTATGGCCCGAAATACCTTCCTGGCTAGCTACGACATTAAGTGACGGCCTGGCAGGTGGTTTATTTTATGTTGGCGGACAAATTTTTGTCGCCAGTTTAAAAGTTCTGGTTGTTCCTCTGGTATTCATTTCTTTAGTCTGTGGTACTTGCCAGTTACAGGGGCAAAGTTCTCTTGGGCGTTTAAGTTTAAAAGCGATTGGCTTGTATCTTCTAACCACGGCCATTGCTATCTCCATTGCCATTTTCGTAGCTGAGCTTTTGCAACCTGGCGTAGGCATTGAAATGACCACCGCCGCCGATTTTATCGCCCCTGCATCCCAGCCTTTGAGCCAAGTATTTATTAATATATTTCCCAATAATCCAGTGAAAGCGATGGCTGAAGGCAATATGTTGCAAGTCATTGTATTTGCAATCTTGATTGGCTTGGCGATTAGCCGCAGCGGTGCTCCGGGTGAAAGACTGACTCAGCACTTTAACGACTGGAATGAGATTATGATGACGCTTGTCACACTGCTCATGAAGTTAGCCCCTTATGGTGTTTTTTGCTTATTGTTTAGTCTCTTCGCGAAACAAGGCTTAGGCGTGATTGGTGATCTTGCCTTGTATATGGTGACGGTCTTATTGGTCTTGGGAATACATGCTTTTGGTGTATACCCGTTATTACTGAAAGTCTTTTCTGGGCTGAATCCAATTATATTTTTACGCAAAATGCGCAATACCCAATTATTTGCCTTTAGCACTGCTTCCAGCTCGGCAACCATTCCTGTTACCTTGCGTGCCGTTGAACAGCGTTTAGGAGTAAGTAATCGTATAGCATCTTTTACAGTACCGCTTGGCGCAACTATCAACATGGATGGTACGGCGATTATGCAAGGGGTCGCGACGGTATTTATCGCTCAAGCTTTTGGTTTAGAGCTGGGGCTAACCGATTATCTTTTAGTAATTGCGACGGCAACCCTAGCGTCCGTAGGCACCGCCGGTGTTCCTGGTGTCGGTCTAGTGACTCTCGCGATGGTTCTGCAGCAAGTTGGCTTGCCTGTTGAAGGTATTGCTTTGATTATTGGTGTCGATAGGATCTTGGACATGGTACGCACGGCAGTGAACGTCACCGGTGATGCAACAGTATCTTGTATCGTGGCTGATTCAGAAGATGCCATGGATAAAACAATTTTTAATGATCGCAACTCGGGTCTAACAGATCCACGAGCGGACAACGTGGAAACTCAATCTTAATGTTACGTTTATCTCTATTGGTATTAGCGAGTACTTTTGCTTTTACGCCTTATACTCTAGCGCTTAATAACAGTTCGCAGAACTCACTAGCCGCCGAATCGGGTTTGGAGCAGAGTGCAACCATAGATGAACTGATAGAGTTCACAGAGCTGGAGCATCAACTTGTTGAAGCCTCTGGGTTGTTGAGCTTGTCACAACAAGTTAAATACAGCGCTCAACGATTAATCGCACTTTCCATCGAGCAGCCTGAAGCCGATAGTACTATCAATGCTGATACCAATACGTCTTCAGCAGAATTGTCGGCTGATAAAGTACTTATAAATCATGCTCAGCATTTTGCTATTGCGAAACACCTTGCTAAGCGCTGGACCGAAGATCAGTGGCAGCAGCGTCTATTAGAACTCATTCATGATATGCCGGTGGCGACGCAAAAATTAATTCAACAGCAGCTGGCTCACCCCATGTTAAAGGCGGCGCAGCGCAAAGAGCGAGCCGCAATTGGTGTGCAAGATACACCGGCATACCAGCTTTACATCAATAAATTAAGACAACAGCCACCGGCCGCATTACGCTGGCAACTAGTTGAGAGTTTAGATAGGCAGTCGGGGTTTTCACAAATGATCATTCAAGCTCGATCGACAGTGATTAAACAAATTCAGCTGCAGGTAAAGGGCTGGCAGCCACAAGATACGTGGCAGAAACAAAGTCGCCAGGAAGTACTCGAGTTTCTATTTTATGCTTACCGAACAACACCCAATACCAAGTTAAAGCATATTGCTGATAGCTTTAATCAGCGAGAATTGAATCAGTTTTATAAGGACGTGCGTAATGCTGTTCATTAGCCGTCCTGTTCTCTAAATTTTAGATCTACTTATTAAGCATCTGCACCAGCTCACTGAGATCATCTAACTTTTCTAATAGACTCTCAGTGACCGCATGAGCGGCCTCCGCACTAATGCCTAAGCGTTCAAATACTTCCTTCTGGGGCTCTTCCGCTGCACCATCGCCAAAACCCAGACTGCGCAATGATCGTGTTGCAACATAGAGTAAGTTTGCACAGGTATTAAATTCACCGGCGTAATCTGGGTTATGTTGACTGCGCAGCGCGACGACCACTTCTTCAGGCATGCGCCACTGCTGCATCAATAAGCTACTGACCTGTTCGCGGCTTAAACCGATTAAGTGTTTTTCAATCAGACTTCGATTGATATGGGGATTCGCTTCTATATGGCGATTCACCAAAGAGAATTGTGGTGGAAAAACATGTCCCAGAATCAGGTAGCCAAAATTGTGCAGTAAACCACAAAGATAAGCGGTACCGGTATTAGGTCGTTCTTTCGCGGGCATTAAGCGCGCGAGCTCACCCATTAACGCTGCCGTCATAACGGCTTGCTGCCAGAACGGTGTATAGCCGTTTGGACCTTCTTTAGGCACCGTTAGAGTTCTACCTAAGGCCAAACCTAGCGCTAGATTAATGACTAAGTCAAAGCCCAGCACACGAATCACGGCATCTTCCACAGATTTAATTTCACCCTTTACCCCATAATAAGGTGAGCGAGCCCAGCTAACGACTTGTGCCGCCATGCCCGGATCCATTTCAATCACATTGGCGAGTGCCGTGGTATCTGCATTAGGGTCGACCCGCAGTTCGATAATTTTACGGGCAGTTTCCGGTAAGGGGGGCAAATCTAAGGTTTCTTCTAAACGCTGTTTAATGCGCAAGGGAGTGAACTGCTTGATGGCTGCATGCACATCGTCTAGATCTTGGGTTGGACTTTGCTGGTAGCTAGGAATGGGAAGCGGAACCGTAAACTCACCCATTGTCGAGCTAGTGGTAAGTGATTTAAAGCAATCGACCGGTAGCTTGATCCACTCATGATTATCACCGCTGGTGATAAAGAGCTGCTCTTCATCCAGTAAATTAACATCGACCAGACTATCAATTTGCGTCACTTGCGGCAGGGCAGGGAAGTCTTCAATGCCAAACTTATTTTTAAGGCGAGTTAGCTCATCAATACTTAAGGCGTTAAATTGACGGCCGCACTGCTGCGATAATCGATTTAGGTCAAGAATACGATTACTCGGGATGACCACCTGCACTTGGCCAATACTGTCTTTCAGGAAGATGACTCGAGCGAGCTTGCTCGAATAATCTGTCATTGGATTGCCTTGCATAAGCTGAAAGGTATCCTCGTCGTCAGTTAATTGATAGTCAACTTGCCAGTCATCTAACACTTTTAATACTGTGGCTGGAATGGTCATTGTTGGGCCTTCATTAATAAATCTTTATCCATTAAATATAGATCAGAATTCAATTTATGCCTGTGCAAATTGCTCTACATTTCCCATCCAGCGTTTGATGATGGCGTCGACGTATTGCGGGTGCTCATTTACCAGTTGTTCCGCCATGGTTTTAACTTGCGGTAATAAGTGCCCATCACGCTCAAGGTCAGCCACTGTTAGTTGTTGCAGTCCGGTTTGACGACTCCCCAGCAGTTCACCAGGACCGCGAATTAACAAGTCTTGTTCGGCGATATAAAAGCCATCAGTGCTATGACGCATGACGCCTAAGCGTTGCTTACTAACGTCTCCTAATGGCGCTTGATAGAGTAATACGCAATGAGACTGCTGATTGCCACGCCCGACTCGCCCGCGCAACTGGTGCAGCTGCGCAAGCCCTAGACGCTCGGGATTTTCAATGATGATCAGGTTTGAGTTGGGCACGTCGACGCCGACTTCA
Organism: Oleispira sp.; assembly: GCA_036960605.1. Classification (GTDB taxonomy): domain Bacteria; phylum Pseudomonadota; class Gammaproteobacteria; order Pseudomonadales; family Oceanobacteraceae; genus Oleispira. The sequence goes on from JBALXI010000027.1 coordinate 44,636, forward strand.
ATTACGGTGGTGGCAACCAATAAATCCAGCTCATGATTTTTAAAGCGCTGCATGATGTCGACTTTTTCTTGCCCCTTCATCCGTCCATGAATCAGGCCGATGCGTAATTTGGGTAGCGCCTCGGTGAGCTGCTGGGCGGTAACTTCCGCGGCTTGGCACTGCAGGCTTTCGCTTTCTTCAATTAGAGTGCAAACCCAATAAGCTTGCGTACCTCCCTGACAGACTTCGTTAATACGATGAACTATTTCGCTACGTCTCTGATTACTGATCACCGAGGTATTGATTGGGATTCGGCCAGGGGGGAGTTCATCGATCACCGACACATCAAGGTCGGCATAGGCGCTCATCGCCAATGTGCGCGGAATAGGGGTGGCGGTCATAATTAACTGATGCGGTGCTAGCTCTTTGCCTTTACCGCGTAATGCTAAGCGCTGATGGACACCAAAGCGATGCTGCTCATCAATAATGGCTAAGCCTAGCTGGTGGAAATCGACCTCCTCTTGAAATAGCGCATGGGTTCCGATGATCAGCTTGGCTTCACCACTAGCAATTTCAGCTAAGACTTTTTCTCGCGCCTTGCCTTTCACCTTGCCGGTTAACCAAGCGATTTTCTTACCGCTATCCTGCTGTTTGAATAATGGCTCAAACCATTGAGTGAAATTAAGCAGGTGCTGCTCCGCTAGAATTTCGGTAGGCGCCATGATGGCAACTTGATAACCTTCATCTACCATCGGAGCTGCGGTCAGCGCGGCGACTAAGGTTTTACCGGAGCCAACATCGCCTTGTACCAGTCGCAGCATAGGGTGAGGCTGGCTGAGATCAAATTGAATCTCTTCTACTACCCGTTTTTGGGCATCTGTTGGAATGAAGGGCAATGAATCTATTATTTGCTGCTGGCTCGGCCCCATAAATTGAATTTGGCCCGCCTTCTCTTGTTTTACTTTTAAGCGGGCTCGGTGCATCGACAGCTGGTGGGCAAGCAACTCTTCTAGAATCAGTCGTCGCTGACAGGGGTGCTGTCCCGCCTCTAACTGCTCTAAATTTGCTTCTGTTGGCGGTTGATGCAGGTATTGCAGTGCCTGACTCAATGACGGTAACTGCCATTCTTGCAACCAGCTAGTGGGTAATAATTCGCGTAATTGGAATTTATCCGCCGCCAACATTTTCAGCGCTTGGCTAATCATGGTGCGCAACCGACTTTGGCTAATGCCTTCGGTAGCGGGATAGACCGGCGTTAAGTTTTGCTCTAGCTCGCCTTCGTCAGCTGAGACCAACTGATATTCTGGGTGATAAATCTCCAAACCACTAGAACCACGGCGGGCTTCGCCGTAACAACGAATTTCTGCCCCGTTTTCAAATTGATTTTTCTGGCTGGCGGTAAAGTGAAAAAAGCGTAGGCCTAGGCTGCCACTTTGATCCTGAATTCTCACACTGAGGCTACGTCGTTTACCAAATAGAATTTGGCTACTGCGCACAAATCCTTGCACCACATAGGTTTGCTGAGGGCGCAATGCCGCTATCGGGGTCACTCGAGTTCTGTCTTCATAGCGGAACGGCAGGTGAAACAATAAGTTCACTAGATCATGAATCCCCCAATCCGAAAACTGCTGGGCAAGCTTTGGGCCGACGCCTTTTAATTGAGTCAGCGCCAGTTGCTTCTCGATTAAGGTTTTATTAGGCATGTACCGGCGGTATCCAATAATAAATCGATGGCTTTGCCACGCGGGAAGCTAGCACGCCACGCCAGTGCGACAGTTCTATAAGGCGCAGGGCTGGCGAAAGGTCGGGTGGTGATTAAGTTTGAGTCTAGGTTGCCCACTGCAGACTCAGGTAGCACTGTAATGCCTAGGCCCGTCGCCACCATGTATTTCAAGGTTTCTAATGAGCTGCCTTGGGTCACACTGCCGATCCGATTGTTTTGTTGCTGACTTAAAGCAGGGCAGAGTTCAAGTACTTGGTCGCGGAAACAGTGGCCTTCTCCGAGTAATAATAAAGCCTGATCAGGCAGCATCTCGGCCTGAATGTGTTTCAGTTTTGCTAGTTCATGATCCTTCTTCATCACCACTACAAAGGGTTCATCATATAGCGGTCGAATCATGACGTCGGGCTCATTAAAGGGCAGGGCGACGATAATGGCATCCAGCTCGCCTTCCCTTAGTTGACGACGTAATACCGCGGTATAGCTCTCTTCGATGAATAATGACATCTGCGGTGCTTGTTGATGAATTTGCGGCACAAGATGAGGAAAAAGGTAGGGACCAATGGTAAAAATGGCGCCAACTTTTAATGGACTACTGAGCTGATCTTTTCCCGCTTCTGCCAGTTCCTTTAAGGTGCGCGCTTCAGCTAATATTTTTTCCGCTTGCTGAATAATTTTCACCCCCAAAGGGGTTGGGCTGACAGCACTTTTACTGCGCTCAAAGAGGGCTATGTCCAATTCGCCTTCTAACTTTTTTACCGCTACGCTCAAAGTAGGCTGACTGACAAAACATTTTTCAGCGGCTCGGCCAAAATGACGCTCCTGGGCTAGGGTTACTATGTAGCGCAATTCAGTTAGTGTCATGATGCCTCGGCAATGATAAGAGAGCTTTATATCCAGCGGCTCTTAGTTTTGGTGCTCTAATTTAGCGACGTTTAAGCAGCGTGGTAATTAGGCACTCTTAATGAGAGTGGCTGTTTTGATTTATATTAACTATTGCATTAAAGAATGGAAAGCCTGCTTTCAGCTAAACTCTTCTTTAAGTGATAGAAAAGCCGTGTAATTAAGGAGCAGCAAATGGCGCGAATTTTAGTCGTCGGTGCAGGGGATATCGGTGGTCAGCTGGCTATCCAGTTAGTGCAAGCTGAGCATGAAGTTTGGGCGATGCGTCGTTCAGATAAACAGATAGGGCAAGGGGTACATACTATTCAAGGAGATGTCTCTGAGCCGGAAACTTTATTGGATATGCCTAAAAGCATCGATATATTAGTATATAGCGTTGCTTCTCCTGAGTTCTCGGAAGAGGGATATCACAAGTATTATTACAATGGCATACGTCATGTATTGCACGCTCTAAAAGCACAAGGGCAGACGCCTAAGCATGCCTTCTTTACTTCGAGCTCTAGTGTTTATCACCAAATGGATGCGTCTTGGGTGGATGAAGAGAGCCCTACTGACCCTCGCAGCTTTGCCGGCAAAGAATTATTAAAAGCAGAAGCGGCACTCGCAAAAGGCTATATCCCTGCGACCTCAGTTCGCTTTCCTGGTATTTATGGGCCGGGTAGAAACCGGATGATTGAGCAAGCGCGCCAAGGTGGACATTGTGATCCCGCACCTGAAGTATGGACCAATCGGATTCATCGCGATGATTGTGTCGGGGTATTAAAATTTCTGATCGAAAAAGTCATCGCGGCGGAAAAGGTAGAAGGTATTTATCTGGCGTGCGACTCTCAGCCAGCCACGCTATTTGAAATATTGGAATGGATGAAAGATAGAATTGGTGATGTTGAGCCGGATTATGAATTACCTGAAGCGACGCGCCGTGCTAATCGTCGTTGCAGTAATAAGCGTTTGGTTGCCGCGGGTTATCCGTTCAAGTTCAATAATTATCAGGAAGGATATGAGTTTGTGCTAACAGAATTAGGGCTCTAGCTTGATGAGAGCCCTCATGGGTTAATGCTTGCTAAACAGCAGTGACATTAATCTAATTCTAAAATGCCATCCATTTCAACGTCAGCATTTTTTGGCAATTGCGAAACACCAATGGCGGCACGTGCTGGATAAGGCTGTTCGAAGTATTCGGCCATCACTTTGTTCACGGTGGCGAAATTCCCCAAATCGGTTAAGAAAATATTCAGCTTAACAATGTTCTGTAAGTTGCCACCGGCAGCTTCACAGACGGCGGTTAAGTTATCAAATACACGACGAATTTGAACTTCGATATCACCATCGACCATTTCCATAGTTTCTGGCACTAAAGGAATTTGACCCGAAAGGTAGACGGTAGAATTTACTTTCACAGCTTGTGAATAAGTACCAATGGCTTGAGGTGCTTTGTCTGTATTGATAATGGTTTTAGCCATGATAAATCCTTCCTTAAAATAGTTTCTAAATGTTGATTAAATCAAAAGTATTAATTAAACAGTGTCTAATTTTTAATTCGAACAATCTTATTAACACCACGAATGGTACGTAAGCGTCGAATGACTCGCGCAAGGTGCTTACGACCCTGAACGCTAAGTTGTAATTGTGTGACACTGAGTTGAGCATCTCGGTCTTCGACGCTAATACCTTCAATATTAGCATCGGCTTGAGTAATCGCTGACGCGAGTTCCGCGACCAAACCTTTGCGATTTTCCAGATAGACTCTCAGGTCGACTGAGAATTCACCATCGATATCTTTATCCCAACTGAGAATGACACATTTTTCAGTATTACCTCGAATATCGCGTATGTTTTTGCAGGTCTCAGTATGGATCACTAAACCGCGACCAGAGCTGACGTTACCAATAATGGGATCCCCAGGAATTGGACTACAGCATTTAGCAAAACTGACGACTAAGCCTTCGGTGCCTTTAATGGCTAGCGGTGCATCGTCATTCATATCACTGAGATCAATATCTGTGTCTTTATTGGCCACCAATAAACGGCGGGCAACTAAAGAAGCCATGCGGTTGCCTAGGCCAATATCTTCCATAATATCTTCTAAGAAGCCTAGTCCGGTTTCTTCTAATACCAGATCGATATGAGTTTGGTCTATGTCATCCATCGATTTGCCCAAAGACCCTAGCGCTTTATGCAGCAAGCGTTCGCCTAAGGCAACGGATTCAGAGCGGCGCTGGCTCTTTAAGAAGTGTCGGATATTGGAGCGTGCTTTACCGGTGACAACAAAGCTTAACCATGCAGGGTTTGGCTGTGCGCCAGGAGCGGAGACAATTTGTATGGTCTGGCCATTCTGTAATTTAGAGCTTAACGGTGCGAGTTGGCGGTCAATACGACAGGCGATGCAGGAATTACCGACATCCGTATGGATAGCATAGGCAAAATCAACCGCTGTTGAACCTTTTGGCAATTCAAAAATACGGCCTTTCGGCGAGAAAACATAAATCTCATCAGGGAATAAATCGACCTTCACATGCTCGATAAATTCGATCGGGCTGCCCGCACTCTTTTGTAATTCCAGCAAATTTTGCACCCATTGCTGGGCTCGCTGGCTACCGCTGGTATTTGCAGGGGTATTGGTATCCGATTTATACAGCCAGTGAGAGGCGATACCATGATTCGCCATCGCATCCATTTCTTCGGTACGTATTTGAATCTCAATCGGTACGCCACTAATGCCAATTAACGTGGTATGTAACGATTGATAACCATTGGTTTTTGGAATGGCGATATAGTCTTTAAAGCGACCAGGAATGGGCTTATACAGGTTATGCACTGCCCCTAGGATGCGATAACACATATCAACGGATTCGACGACAATACGAAAGCCGTAGACATCGAGAATGTCATTCAAGGATTTACGCTGTTCTTTCATCTTACTGTAGATGCTGAACATGTGCTTTTCACGACCCAGGACACGACTGGGTAGATTTTCTTCTTTTAAACGATTGCGCAGAGAGGTGGAAATTTTATCCACCAGCTCTTTGCGATTACCGCGCGCATTGGTTACGGCTTTACGAATTAAGGTAGAGCGCATCGGGTACATGGCATCGAAACAGAGTTCTTCCATTTCAACGCGTACGCTGTTTAAACCGAGACGGTGAGCCACTGGAGCATAAATATCGAGGGTTTCACGACCGATACGGCGTCGTTTATCAGGGCGAAGAGCGCCTAACGTCCGTAGGTTATGCAAGCGGTCAGCCAGCTTAACCAGCATAACGCGAATATCTTTGGCCATCGCCAGAACCATCTTCTGAAAGTTCTCGGCTTGCTGTTCTTCTTTACTCTCGAACTTAATGTGCGTCAGCTTACTCACACCATCAACTAACTCTGTCACCACATCGCCAAATTGTTCGGCTAATGCAATTTTGGGAATCCCGGTATCTTCAATCACATCGTGTAGCATCGCGGCCATTAGACTTTGATGGTCTAGGCGCATGTCGGCCAATATACTGGCAACGGCTAAAGGATGGATTATATAGGGTTCACCACTGCGACGGCGTTGGCCAGTGTGGGCTTGTTCAGCGTAAAAGTAGGCGCGACGCACCAGCTGAATTTGTTCGGTAGAGAGGTAGGTAGAAAGTCGATCAGATAAGGCGTCTATAGTTGGCACGGCTGAGCCCTGAAAGGAGGAAAATTCAAACCGAGCCGGCGGTGCCTAAACTCGGTTTGCGACAGCAAAAATTACTCTGCGTCTTCGGCTTCTTGAGCTTCCATGCTTTTGGTCGATACAAGACCAGCAGCAATTTCTCTCAATGCGATTACGGTCGGCTTATCACCTTCAACAGGTACTAGTGGTTCAGCGCCTTGAACAGCAATCTGGCGAGCACGCTTAGTGGCCAACATGACCAATTCAAAACGGTTATCAACGTTTTCTAGACAATCTTCAACGGTTACGCGAGCCATGAATCAACTTCCTGCGGGTTACAAAATTTGGGTTCGTTGCCTGCATGAATTACTCATCGGCAATGATGACCCTGTAGTTTAGCGAATGCTGGGCCATCATAGAAGTATTAGAATGGAATATTTGGTTGTTTTTTGGCTAATTAAGCAAGTTTTGCAATAATTCTTGTTGAATTTGACTCTGAACAGCCGTTCTTTGGCGGCGAGCCAAGACGATTGAGCGTAATTCTTGTAACGCCAGATCAAAATCATCATTGATGATTATGTAGTCAAATTCGCCATAATGGCTCATTTCACTTACCGCATCGTGCATTCTGCGATCAATTACATCTTGAGCATCAGTGCCGCGACCGGTTAAACGTTTAAGCAGCTCTTCACGACTAGGTGGCAAGATGAAAACACTGATCATTTCAGGCATTTGTTGACGGATTTGGTTGGCACCTTGCCAATCAATTTCTAGAATGACATCGCGACCCGCATCCAGCTCTTGCTCAACCCAAATCTGCGAAGTGCCGTAAAAGTTATCAAAGACTTGAGCGTGCTCTAAAAAAGCACTCTGCTCAATTAAGCCTTTAAAATCGTCTTGGCTAACAAAGTTATAATCTTTGCCATTGATTTCGCCTTCACGTGGGGCGCGCGTGGTATGGGAAACAGATACACCGATATCGTCTGCTTGTTCTAATAACGCTTTTACTAACGTGGTTTTACCTGCGCCTGAAGGAGCGGAAAAAACATAAAGGGTACCGGTGGAGGTTTTTTGCATGAGAATCTCAAATCGTGTTCGAACATCAATGGTTGTCGCCATTTTAACCTGTAATCGGCGAGGCTCAAATACGTTGTTACAAATTGAGGTGAAATAGCCGTAATCAGCGCAACTATCTGATGAATATGTCGTTATAATGCGCGTTTTTTATTGCATGTAGATGTATCGATTCTTATTGGAGAACGTTGTATGAGACCTAGTGGCCGCCAAGTAAACGAATTACGTGAAGTTCGTATCACTCGAAATTTCACCAAGCACGCCGAAGGATCTGTATTGGTTGAATTTGGTGATACTAAAGTGATCTGCACCGCTAGTGTTGATAAAGGTGTTCCTCGCTTTATGCGTGGCGAAGGCAAGGGCTGGGTCAACGGTGAGTATGGCATGCTACCTCGTGCTACCGGTAAGCGTATGATTCGTGAAGCAGCCAAAGGCAAACAGAGTGGTCGTACGGTTGAGATCTCTCGTTTAATCGGACGCTGCTTACGCGCTGCGGTTGATATGAAGGCACTGGGTGAATATACGATCCAGTTGGATTGCGATGTCATTCAGGCAGACGGTGGCACGCGTACCGCGGCGATTACGGGTGCTTTTGTTGCGCTACAAGATGCGCTTAACGGTTTGTTGGCAGCGGGAAAAATCAAAAAGAACCCAATTAAAAGCCCTATTGCAGCGGTATCTGTCGGTATCTATCAAGGTACGGCGGTATTGGATTTGGATTATGCGGAAGACTCTGTTGCGGAAACAGATTTGAACGTGATTATGACGGCCGCGGGTGGCTTTGTTGAAATTCAAGGGACTGCAGAGCAAGAAGCGTTCTCGCCAGAAGAGTTGGCGGCGATGCTAGCACTGGCGAAAGATGGTATTGCTGAGTTGTGCGAAAAGCAGCAGCAAGCTTTGAATGGCTAATTTTTAGCCAAAGTAGAATGCAAAAAAAGCCCAACTCAGAAAACTGACTTGGGCTTTTTTGGGCTTCTCTCAAGGTGACGCAGCATACCCTTTCACGATAGAGCGCGAATTCGACTTACTCGTCGTCGAATTCGTATTCAACCAATACCGGTGCATGGTTGCTAAAGACTTGGTTTTTCAAGATTTTAGATTCCACCACATACTGGCGAATATCGGGTGTACAGATCTGATAATCAAATCTGAAGCCTTCGCTATTACGGCGACGAGCTTCTTCATTCGGCCAATAGGTGAATTGATTCTCACCAAAGTTAGCTTCACGAAATGCATCAACAAATCCAACCGGTCCAAACGCTTGATCTAAGAAGGCTCGTTCTTCTAATAAGAAGCCCGATTCATCTTGTTGTTGGCGCCAGTCGGCGACATCAATTGTTTTGTGAGCGGCTTCAAAATTACCACAGAAAATAAACTCACGACGTTTGCGGCGAGTTTTTTTCAAATGGCTCAAGAATTCTTGCTGAAACGCGAGCTTGTCTTCTAGGCTATGGAAAGCATCTTCTTTTGGAAAAAGAATGCTACCAATGCTGACATTTTCAAAGTCGGCTTGGATATAGCGTCCTTGAAAATCGCACCCAGGGAAGCCTAGCCCAGTCATAATTGCTTTTGGCAATTCGCGGGTATAGATAGCGACGCCTGAATAATCGTCGGTTTCCCCTTCGAAAAAATATCCATTATAACCATCAGGGTATAATACGCTGTCGGGCAGCTTATATTCTCTATCTAGGGTATTTTGGATGCACACAACATCCGCTTGCTCTTCATTCAGCCATTCGAAGAGCCCTTGTTCGGCGGCTTTTTTTAAGCCGTCAACGTGTAGGCTGATGATCCTCATACATGGTTCCTGCATACTGAAGAGTGTATGATACCTGATCCTTATGGATCTAGGGTAACTTCTGGTTAGGATTCTTTGTTGCTGAAACCAGAACAGCAATATTTATTAAGGCTTATTATGCAAAATTATCAACGTGACTTCATCGAATTCGCTATTAAACAGGGTGTATTGAAGTTTGGCGAGTTCACTCTTAAATCGGGGCGAGTAAGCCCTTATTTCTTCAATGCCGGATTGTTTAATACCGGTAAAGCTCTCGCAGAGATTGGTCGCTTCTATGCTGCCGCCCTTGAAGCCGCTGATGTTGAATATGATGTTATTTTTGGCCCAGCGTACAAAGGCATTCCTCTAGCCACTACGTTGAGCGTAGCTCTTTTTGATAAATATGGAAAAGATGTACCTTACGTTTTTAACCGTAAAGAAGCAAAAGCCCACGGTGAAGGCGGCACATTGGTCGGATCGGCGTTAGAAGGCCGAGTTTTAATCGTTGATGACGTAATTACCGCGGGAACTGCCATTCGTGAAGTGATGTCTATGATAGAGGCTGCGCCAGATGCTAAGCCAGCGGCTACACTTATAGCACTAGATCGCCAAGAAAAAGGCAAAGCAGAAGAATCTGCTATTCAAGAAGTCGAGCGTGACTATGGTATTCCAGTGATTAGTATTGTTAAGTTAGAGCAAGTATTGGCCTATGTTGCCGATCAGCCAGAATTAACGCAATATGCTGCATCAATCGAAGCATATCGCGAAAAATACGGAGTATAAGTATGAGGCTCGTAACGGCCGCTTTAATTTTAGCGTTAATAAGCCCAGTGGCTTTTGCAGCGAAATTATATCGATTTACAGTAGATGGTCAGATGATCCTCAAGGACCATATTCCTCCTGAATATGCACAGATGGGATATGACGTTCTAAATGATCAAGGTCTGATTGTTAAGCATGTCAGGCCAGCGCCTACGGCGACTGAGTTAGCCGCTATAGCTGCTAAAAAAGCGATAAAAGAAGCCCGTCTCGAGCGTATTCGTATTCGTCGCGAAGCAGATCAAGCCTTATTACGAGTCTACTCCAAGCCCGGCGATGTTGAGCGTGCGCGTCAGCGCAGCATTGATAATATCGATGGCTACATTAGTTTGCAGCAACGACGTATCGTTGATTTAACTGAAAAGCTTGAGCGTGCTCAAGGGCGAGCAGCCAATCAGGAGCGGGCAGGTCAAGAAATACCTGTTGATATGCGTTTTGAAATAGCACAATTGCAAAAGCAAATTCGTGAAAGCCATGCCAATGTTAAAATCCGTAAAACGAATAAAACAGAAAGTACTAAGGTGTTCGCTGAAGAATATACCCGCATGCAGCTCTTGTTAAAATATCCGCCAGGAACGTTAGAGAGTGAAATTTCATTGGAATAAACGAGTTATATTGATAAAAGTTAATAGGTTATGAGTTCATCGATATTTGGATCGTTAAACTAACAAAGGAGCCATTGGCTCCTTTGTTAGTTTTGAATCGAACCTGTCGGAAAATAACTTAACCTGTGCTGCGCAGTAGCTGCTGGTTAATGGACTTCCATTGCTCTGGCCAGTATAGCGTGGGTGAAACATTGAATTCAGTGCGAACGTATTGGCGGATGCGGCCTTCAATCAAAGCATTGAGCATATTGGCAGTAGCCGCTAGCGGCATACTAGTCACTTTTTGTTCACGTAGTTCAGCTTCACGTAATATTTGCTTAAATTGAGTTTCTAAGCGTTCAAAAAACTGATGAATACGTTGACGTAAACGATCCGTTTCCCCGACTAAGGCATCGCCTGCTAAGAGGCGGCACATACCAGGATTCTTTTCAGCAAAGGTCAGGACTAAAGTCATCGTCTTTTCGCAACGCACATCGGCCTCAGAAAAATCTTGTAAAATCCGACTGGTACGAGAAAAAATAGCGTCCTCAATGAACTCGATGAGTCCTTCAAACATCTTCGCCTTACTGGGAAAGTGGCGATACAGCGCCGCTTCTGAAACGCCCACGGTTTTAGCGATATTCGCGGTCGTTATTTTGCCGCCAGGATTGATTTCTAGCATGTGAACAACCGCTTGCAAAATTTGGTCACGGCGTGAAATTTTAACTTCAACTTCGCTCATAATAACTCCCTTATTATGCTTTACGGTTAGTAATTAGCGTGCCCACGCCTTCATCAGTGAAGAGTTCTAGCAAGGTTGAATTAGGTACGCGGCCATCAATAATATGGGCACTGGTAACCCCTGCATGAACGGCATCAAGAGCGCATTGGATCTTCGGTAACATACCACCATAAATGGTGCCGTCAGCGATCAAATCATCGACTTCTTTAGTACTGAGCCCGGTTAATACTTCACCGCTCTTATCCTGTAAACCAGATATATTGGTCAACAAAATCAGTTTTTCAGCGCGTAATACTTCAGCCACCTTGCCGGCAACTAAGTCAGCATTAATGTTGTAAGACTCGCCCTCAGGACCGACACCTATCGGCGCAATAACAGGAATGAAATCACTTTGAGAAAGCATATCTAATACTTGAGTATTCACTCTGGTGACTTCACCCACGTGACCGATATCAATGATCTCAGGCTGCTGCATCCCCGGTGTTTGTTGCGTTACATGAAGCTTTTTAGCGTGCAATAATTGGCCGTCTTTACCGGTTAAGCCAATGGCTTTGCCGCCATTTTGGTTAATCAGGTTAACGATATCTTTATTAACTTGACCACCAAGGACCATTTCAACCACGTCCATAGCTTCAGTGGTGGTGACACGCATGCCATTAACGAATTCACTTTGGATATTTAGCTTATCAAGCATCTCACCAATTTGTGGGCCACCACCATGAATAACAATCGGGTTAATACCGATTAGCTTGAGCATCACCATGTCGCGAGCAAAGCTATTCTTCAAAGTATCGTCTGTCATGGCGTTACCGCCGTATTTAACTACGATGGTCTTGCCACTGAACTTTTGCAGGTAAGGCAGGGCTTCACTAAGCACCTTAGTGGTGATCACTGCTTCTTTGCGACTCAATGGCATGGAATAATTTCCTAATTAAAAAATAGATGAGCAAATAAAAATGTTTGGCGGCGCAGTATAGCTTGGCCGCCTAGTAGAATCATCTATCGAATGAAGATGATCAGCAAAAATCCTGCAATGATATCGCTATCATCACAGAATGATCTGTATTTTCAGCGCTTAGAAGGGAATCTGTAGCTCAGGTGCATGGCGTTGTAAGGCGCTTTTATACAATAACTGAATGCGCTGTAAGGCTTCGTTATTATCGCCGGCAAAGCGTAGGGTCAATTTAGGTGAGGTATTAGACGCTCTCACTAGGCCCCAGCCGTCTTCGAAATCTGAACGGAGGCCATCAATTGTCGATACCCGTGCTCCTTGCTGCAGACTTGGTTCGGATGCTAGTTTTTGGATGATGGAGAATTTGCTTTTATCATCGGCATTAATGGTAATCTCTGCGGTGGAAACATCGTCAGGAAATTCAGTGAAAATTTGTGAGACGGATACCATTTGGTGGCTTAATAGTTCTAATAATCTAGCGCTGACATAAAGACTATCATCGAAGCCATACCAGCGATCACGAAAATAAATGTGACCACTGAGCTCGCCCCCTAAAACGGCTTGCAGCTCTTCCATTTTAGCCTTTATCAGGCTATGACCGGTTTTCCACATCGTCGGGCGCCCGCCTGCACGTGAAATGACCTGATTCAGCCGGCGAGAAGATTTTATGTCATAAACCACATCGCAGCCTGGTTGACGGCTAATAATATCTTTCGCTAAAAACATCAAAATACGATCAGGCATAATGATTACACCTTGTTCATCGACAAGACCTATTCGGTCGCCGTCACCATCAACAGCGATGCCTAAATCAGCTTGTTGCTCAATGACTGCTTTTTGTAGCGCGAGTAGATTCTTAGGATCGCTAGGGTCTGGGTCATGATTGGGAAAATGACCGTCGACATCACAAAATAATGGGATAATGTTTATCCCCATGTTCTTCAATAGCTGCTGACCAATAGGACCTGCAATGCCATTACCGGCATCAAACACAACTTTCAATGGGCGGCTTAATTGTATGTCGCTTTGAATACGGTCTAGATAGTCTTGGCTTAGATTCCTTTCCTCTACTTGGCCCTGGCCAGAGCGGAAGTCTTTCCGCTGAATTCTATGATAAAGAGCCATTAGTGATTCTTTGGACAGCGTTTGGCGATCGATGACGATTTTAAAGCCATTGTAGGTAGCAGAATTATGACTGCCAGTAATCATAATACCGTTATGGCTTTCTAACTCATGGCATGCGTAATACAGCATTCCCGTGACTACAGAACCAATATTGATAACATCACAACCTGTGGCGAGAAGACCTTTTTGCAATGCCTGAGCAAATTCAGGGCTTGATAAGCGACCATCCCAGGCTAATATTATTTTGCTTTCACCACGAATTAAAAGTTCGCTACCGAGTGCTAGGCCAACTTGCTCGGCGACCTCTGGTGTGAGGTTATCGCCCACGGTGCCCCGAATGTCGTAAGCGCGGAATATGGACGCAGGGACATTAACAGTATGGTGATCTACTTCTTCAACCATGACTTGAGGAAGTGGTGCGCTCATGTGGCTAGGGGCTGTTCCCGTCACTACGGCGGTAGCCTTAGTCACAGATTGGGTTAGTTCAATTTGTTGCTTTTCACGCTCAACTAAAGGGGTTTTGATTTCTTCGCTATCACGCACAATACCTTTAGAATTTGCTAGGTGCTCCATCGCTTTACCTAAGTCATGGAATACCTTGATATTGAATTTTGGCCACTCATTTTCACCCTTACGAAAAAGATGGCGAACATAATTGATGAGTAACAATTGGTTATGATCGATTTCACGCTTTTGCAGCCAAGTAATAATGAATAAGGTGATCAGAGTGCCTAGCAGCGCCACGATCCACGGGGTCACGATGGAGGCTGTGGCCAGTTGTGGACGAGTATCGGCGGGAATAAAGGTTAAAAACCAATAATCATTAATGGATTCGGTCACTACGGTTAAGCGGGAATTACTTTTAGCACCAATTTCAAAAACCTGTAAGCCTTTGTTGGGATCGTCTTTTAAAACCTGTCGTGTCGAAATTAATCCATGTTTAGCCGCTGCTCCCGAGCGTAATTGATCAAGCCAGTCAGTACCGTATTCGATTAATAAAATACCTTTAACGGTTTGTGAGTAATCTTTGATGGGCGTGGCTAAATAAAATCGAATCTTGCCATTGCGCTGAACGGCTTCTAAGGGCAGTTCTTTACCCGAGAGCGTTCTCGTCGCGAGTTCTTGCACGGCATAGCCGAATCGATCTTGTAAACCTAAGGCGGTTAAATTATCGAGAATGAATATTTGTTCGGCACCGGTAATTAATGATTTTAGAGTGCGTTTCCAACTGAGATTTTCTTGTTCAAGATAGTCAATGGTTGCGGCGTGACGAGCAGCATTTTTTTGCTGCATTTGTGTTTCAGCAAGCTTGATTCTTAGGCTATGGGCCATTTGCTGAGCCATGGCATGGGCATATTCTTTATCTAAACTGGCTTGAGCAAATAGGTTCACTTGCAAACTCTGCATCGAGAGGCCTAGGGAAATAAATAACAGGGCGACCCAAATACCCAGTCGGTTATAAAACGCCAGTGTGCGTTTAGGTGCTTTCATTTCCACAGCCATCCTAATTCCTTTTGTTATAATAGATTAGCAGCAGACCGAGATATTGGGGCTCTTCTGGCCCCTTATTTATAGCCTACTGCTTTTTAATTCCTAAAAAGGTTAGGCTCTACCAGAGTGACCAAACCCTCCTTCACCACGATCAGTGGCTTTGAATTCTTCAACGATGTCAAATTTAGCCTGTACCACGGGTACGATGATTAACTGGGCTAATCGTTCGCCGATTTCGATTGTAAAGGCTTGTTGTCCACGATTCCAGCAAGAAACCATCAGCTCGCCTTGATAATCAGAATCAATTAAGCCTACAAGGTTGCCAAGCACGATGCCATGTTTATGCCCTAGGCCAGAGCGCGGTAAAATCATCGCTGCGATTGAAGGGTCTTCTAGGTAAATTGATAATCCGGTTGGGATTAGCTGGGTTTCACCTGGATGCAGCGTTAGCGGTGCATCTAAGCAAGCACGAAGATCTAAGCCAGCAGAACCTGCGGTTGCATATTCAGGCATTGGAATCTCGTTGCCAAGGCGAGGATCAAGGACTTTAACTTGTAGTTGTTTCATTGTTTCATATCTTCTTAGAGTTTGTATTGTCAGTATATTGATGAGCGATTAATTCAATTAAGTCGTTTGACAAAGCGGACTTAGACATACGTGGAAAGTCTTGCTGGTTTTGTCCCCAGAAAACGGTAACCGAGTTACTATCACTATTGAAACCAATATCGGTATTCGAAACATCGTTAGCGATGATCATATTCAGATTTTTTTTCTCTAACTTACCACGCGCATACGTCGCGACATCTTGAGTTTCAGCGGCAAAACCGACGACGAAAGGCTTGTTTTCTAATTGAGCAATCGTTGCGACGATATCAGGGTTCTTTACCAACGCCATTTGTATTTGCTCGCCGGATTTTTTTATTTTCTGCTGCGCTACTTGCAGCGGGCGATAATCAGCAACGGCGGCTGCAGCGATAAAAATGTCACAGTTCTTTTGCTGTTCAAGGCTGGCTGCTAGCATTTCACTGGCACTGTCTACTTGGATTACTGCTACTTTTTCGGGTGCGGCTAAGCGTACAGGTCCACTGATAATGGTCACTCTTGCACCCGCATCACGAGCAGCTTCTGCTAAGGCGTAGCCCATTTTGCCAGAGCTATGATTGCTGATGAAACGCACGGGGTCGATAGCTTCACGGGTTGGACCTGCAGTAATCACAACATCTAGGCCTGAGAGTGATCTTGAGGTGAATAATTTAGCGCACTGTTCAGCAATTAAACTCGGTTCCAACATGCGCCCAGGGCCAATGTCCCCACAGGCTTGTTCGCCATCAGCAGGGCCAAAGCTATGAAACTTTTTACCTTTAAGATCGGTTAAGCGGCGGATATTGGCTTGCGTCATTTCATCACGCCACATCGCTTGATTCATAGCAGGGCAAATCGCGAGCGGAGCATCACTGGCTAAACAAAGGGTGGTTAACAAATCGTTGCCCATGCCTTGAGTTAAGCGCGCAATGAAATCTGCACTGGCCGGAGCTACTAAAATAATATCAGCCCAGCGTGCTAATTCGATGTGTCCCATGCCAGCTTCCGCTTCTGGGTCTAGCATTGAATAGTGGACAGGATTTCCTGATAGGGCCTGTAAGGTGAGTGGCGTAATAAACTCTTGTGCGGCCGAGGTCATTACGACTCGCACTTCTGCTTTTGCTTTACGCAGTTCGCGAACCAGCTCCGCAGCTTTGTAGGCTGCAATGCCACCTGTTACACCTAATAGAATACGTTTGTTGCAAAGTTGTTGCATAGGAAGGCCCTTTAGATATCTGTTGGCAGTATATCAGTCGCAGCAGGCTAATCAAAAAGGGGATATGGATTTTTGTTAAGGGCAGATTTACGGTCCGGCTTTGAGGAATGAGTATGTCAATAATAGACTGGCCAGCGGATGAAAGACCGCGAGAAAAATTACTGGCACGAGGTGCTGAACATTTATCCGATGCCGAGCTATTGGCTATTTTTTTGCGTACGGGGGTGAGTGGCAAAAGTGCGGTGGATTTAGCCCGAGATTTGCTGTCTGGTTTTGGTGGTTTACGTCAGCTTCTCACTGCCGATCAAGCCTCGTTTACTGAGATGCATGGGTTAGGGCCGGCGAAATATGCTCAGTTGCAAGCTGTTTTAGAAATGGCCAATCGGCATATGGCGCAAACTTTAGAGAAAGAGGGGGCGTTAACGAGTCCGCAATTAACTCAGCGCTATTTAATGGCACGACTTCGAGATAAGCAAAGTGAAGTTTTTGTCGCGTTATTTATGGATAGTCAGCACCGGGTGATTGAGTACGTTGAATTAGCACATGGCACGATTGATGGCGCTGCCGTTTATCCCCGAGAGGTGGTGAAGATTGCGTTGGCCAAAAATGCCGCCGCGGTGATTTTTGCTCACAACCATCCGTCAGGTATTGCTGAAGCGAGCCAAGCCGATAAAGCGATTACTGAGCGATTAGTCAAGGCGCTTTCTCTGCTTGATATTCGTGTTTTGGATCATATAATTATTGGTGATGGAGAATTCACGTCTTTTGCTGAAAAAGGCTGGTTATAACTCTTATGCATGACTAACATGACGAATTAAGGATGAAAAAGGCCTGTTTGAGTAAAAAACAGTCCGCAGTCCTTGCACACGACCCCAATTTTTTGGTATAAAGCGCAACCCTTTTTTAAGGTCGTTGTGTTTCCGATGCTCTGCTTTGGTAAATACCACTTAAAAATTGAGGGAACTAACAGTTTCAGCTGGCACCTATTTAAGACCAGTTGATAACAAGATTTTTTGGATTCTTCGTAACGAAGATCTGATATTTATTGACTCGGGGCGAGTAACAATGTCTAAAGTTTGTCAGGTTACAGGTAAGCGCCCTGTAACAGGAAATAATGTATCTCACTCAAACATCAAAAGTAAGCGTCGTTTTTTGCCGAACTTACAATCCCATCGTTTTTGGGTTGAGACTGAGAACCGTTTTGTACGTTTACGCTTGACTACTAAAGCTATGCGTATTATCGACAAGAAGGGTATTGATGCCGTTCTTAAAGAAATCCGCGCACGCGGCGAAAAAGTTTAAAGGAGAAGATTATGCCACGCGATAAGATTCGTTTAGTTTCAAGTGCCGGTACTGGTCACTTCTACACAACTGATAAAAACAAACGTACGATGCCTGAAAAAATGGAAATCAAAAAGTTTGATCCAGTTGTTCGTAAGCACGTAATGTATAAAGAAGCTAAAATTAAGTAAGCTTTTTTGTCATTGAAAAACCCAGTCTTGTTGGCTTGTAAGAGCTAACAATACTGGGTTTTTTTATGTCTGGGATTTGAGTCGGAGGCGCTAAAACGCCGATATTCGAAAGTTCTTCAAGCGCTGTATTAGGTCATTCGTTGCAGGGGACGCAGCAAGTAGGTATAAAATACATCCATGTATTTTACCCTGCGGGCAGCTTCGCTGTTCAAAACCTGCTCCTGCAGTTTTGTCCCTGTATGCTCTCCACAGCTCCCTGCTGCGGGAAGCCCCTGAAACGAACAACCTAATACATCGCCACGAGCACCATTCCAGATTAGAAGCTTTCAATTCTCAGAATAACGACGGCTTTGAGTTTATGGGTAAGCCGTCAGATGTTATTTATTTTCCTGATGTGAAATTTGGGAAGGTATTTGGGCTGCTGCGCGGATCGGTATTGGGTGTTTTATTTAAGGCCTTCTGAGGCAGGAGCCGAGGAGAGCTACAGGGAGAGCGAAGCGGCGTATTCACGCGTGCCGCAGAATGAAATACCCAATGGCGATCTTGAGCTCAGTAGCGAGCATATATCTAGCGGCTCGGCGTTTAAAAGTAAGGAACCATCTCAATGCCAGAATTACCCGAAGTAGAAACCACCAAGCGCGGAATAGAGAAGTATCTCAAGGGTTATGTCTTGGATGGAGTTAAAATTCGTCAGGGGCGCTTACGTTGGCCTGTGGGTGAAGAAATTCAAGCTTTGGAAGGTCAGGTTATCAAGTCAGTGACCCGACGCGCCAAATACATCTTGGTTGAGTTTGAAGCAGGTTATGCACTTTGGCATTTAGGTATGTCTGGATCACTGCGTTTAGTCGAGCCCAGTGAAACGGAAAACTTCGGTAAGCATGATCACATCGATTGGCAGCTGAGCAGTGGTAAGATTTTACGCTACCACGACCCACGTCGTTTCGGTGCTTTGCTCTGGGTTGAAGATCCTGTGGATAACAACTACATCAACCACCTAGGCCCTGAACCGTTAACCGACGACTTTGATGCCGCTTATTTGTATGAAAAAAGTCGAGGCCGAAAGGCGCCGATTAAAACCTTCATCATGGATGGCAAAGTTGTTGTGGGTGTCGGTAATATTTACGCCAATGAAAGCCTTTTTCTAGCCGGTATAAAGCCGACAACCCCCGCCGGAAAAATCAGCAAAGCCAGAATGGAAAAGCTGGTTCTGCATATCAAGCAAGTACTGGCAGCTGCTATTGAGCAAGGTGGCACAACGCTGAAAGACTTTGTCGGTGGTGATGGCAAACCAGGTTATTTCGCGCAGCAGCTTAATGTGTATGGCCGTGGTGGTGAAGAGTGTGTGAGTTGTAAAAAGACATTGAAGGAAATTCGCCAAGGACAAAGGGCAACGGTTTATTGCCCCATTTGTCAGAAATAGGCTGTCAGAAAGTATTAGAGTTAAGGCATCAAAAAGCAACTACCCCTTAATCGCAGCCCAAGTTCTTCCTAATATTTCATACCAAGTACGCTCTGTTTTTTGCAGAGCGCCACTTCCTATTTTCCAGTTTGATGACTTCTTCGGTGCACCAAAATGTGCAGGAGCCGCAATAGGCTGTAAATGCTGTCTTTCAACTAACTGCTGCTGAAACCAGTTCATTGAGCGCTGCATATGAGACGCAGAAGTCACTAGAGCAAATGTTTTTCCGTTAAGGAAAGGCGCAGTCATCTCGGCTTCTTCTTGAGTATCTTTTGCGGTGGTGAATAAGCGTATTTTAATTTTTGGTACTCCTAAGTTCAGAGCAATATTTCCAGCAACTTCGGCATAAGAGAGACTTTGACCCGCAGCAAAGCCTGATAAGAAAAGCTCAGCCTCCGGGTTCGATTGCCAGATGCGATAGCCTTCCATTAATCGATACAAGCCGGTGCCACAAAGCTGTGCCATTGGTGGAATCTCTTCACTGACGGTATGACAGTTGCCCAATACGACAATAGCATCTACCTTTTGTGATATATCAAAGCTAGGGTACTGGTGCTCTAGCGGATAGAGCACTGAGTTGGCAAAGGGTTGCCAACTGAATAACATGAGCAGCGCCACGCCTGAGAAAGCAATCGCGCGACCAATATGAGCGCGCCAATAGCTTAGTACTAAGCCAAATAAGATCATTAAGCAGCAAAAGGGTAGTGGCATTAACCACATGCTAATAAACTTTTTGAGAAGAAAACCTAATTCCATTATTTACTCTATTTAGTCTGTGCTTCGCCAAAGGCTCTAGGATCAGAAGCGGCTGTTACAGTACCCGTTTTTTTATCCCACAAGATCGCCTGCATATTGCCGTATTCACGACCTATGTTCTTCAGCTTATGACCCTTGCTCTCGAGGGCATTAATCTCTGCGGCACTGAAGGTATTCGGTTCATGCTGAATAACATCAGGCAGATATTGGCCCCTCTGTTTCGCCAATTCAGCTAACGGCTGATTGGGATTTAAAACGACGGGCTGTTTTACCGCCTCTAACAAAG
>JBALXI010000028.1:0-63203 GCA_036960605.1 Oleispira sp.
GATAACATCACCATTATTAATGAGCGTGTAGAAGCCTATCAACCTGAGCAAGGTTTCGATATGATCATATCCCGCTCCAAGCTTATGATAAGTTGTGGATAAATGTGGATAAAATATATAGTAAACTTTTATACAGTACTTTACTCAGGGCTAATACCGAAACGTAACCAAAGTTACTACAGCTAACTCACAGAGTTATGCACAAAATAGTGTTTTAATTGACTGTAGCAGCCTCCGCGGCCGCTTCTTCCACAACCGGTTCTTCTGTGACGGGCTCGTCCGTTGAAGTATCTGGATCGGCAGTGTTATCCCCAGCGGGTGCGGAAAATTTCATGAATAACAACGAACTGCCCATCTTGCTATAGAGTTCTAGCTCACCATCACCATTAATCGCAACATAACCTGTTGAATCACCGTTGAAGTCATCACAATTACGACGGTTGAGGGTTATCCCCAATAGGGACTCACCGGCGTTAATCAGATTAATTTGTCCTTCAAACGAACAATCCTTATCGGTACCGTTATTAAGCCCGAGAAAACGGCCTCGGCTGGTAATGTTAATTTCCAAGCCCGTCGTCGTCCATTTGCCTATCAAAGAGCTTAGCGAGGAGTTATTACTAAAAGTAGCATCATTGGTCAGTGATAAAGACCCGAATTCAGAAGCATCGGTTTCAAAGTCAGCGACAACTGTCGTGGTTGTCGCTAGTAAACCATTAATGGTATAGACAGTGGCAGCACCGTCAGCGACATACTCAAAATTAGCGGCATCTTCATAAGAAAAAGGATAAGCGGTAACCGAGAAATCGACTTCTTCTGTTGTTGGCGACTCTACGGTACCAAAAAAGGCTTTATCCACATCAAGACCATAAACATCACCGTTAAAAATTAATACGCGTAGGGTTTCGGTTTGATCAAAGCCACCATTCCAGAAGCCATTGAGCCCTAGAGATGTATTATCGACTTCTTCACCATCGCTATTTTTGGGATTTTTATCCTCTTTATCTTCGGCAATACAGCCTGTGATCAAGAGTATAAGCAGCAGAAAAATGAACGTTTTTATTGCAGAATAATAAGAATTTACAACTGACACAGCCAACCTCACAAATTACATCACAGTGATATAACTATAGATGTCGGCTGATGTTTTGCAGGCTTTAGCGATTTACTAACTAGATAGTGGAACTACTTGCCAATACAGAAGCTACCAAAAATATTACCGAGAAGATCATCGGCGGTAAATTCGCCGGTAATTTCACCTAATGCTTGCTGTGCCATACGCAGGTCTTCCGCTAATAATTCCCCTGCCATTGCACCCAGCAGCTGGTCTTCACCCGCTTGGATCGCATCCTGCGCCTTCTCTAGCGCTTCAATATGACGACGACGCGCTAAGAAACCGCCTTCATTGGTGGAATTAAAGCCCATCACTTCTTTTAAGTGTTCGCGTAGCTCACTTATCCCCAGGTTTTGCTTCGCGGAAATTGCTAACGTCGGAAAATCAGCTTCATCATGCAAGCCCAATTTAGCGGACGCATGATCCTTAGCTAACAAATCTGCTTTGTTGCGGATCACGGTAATATGACCACTGGCAATCAAGGCTTCCGTTTCGTTGGCTAACCCTTGCTCATCATAAAGGGCATGCAATAGTGCTCTAGGATCGGTCTCATCAGCCGTGCTATCGATCATTAATAAAACACGATCGGCTTGCGCTATTTCCGCCCAAGCACGTTGAATGCCGATGCGCTCAACTTCATCGGGGGCATCACGTAAACCTGCAGTATCAATGATATGCAGTGGCATGCCATCAATGTGGATATGTTCTTTTAATACATCTCGAGTAGTACCCGCGATGTCAGTCACAATCGCTCTATCTTGACCCGCTAAGGCGTTTAATAGCGAGGACTTACCTGCGTTAGGACGCCCTGCAATCACCACGTTCATGCCTTCACGTAATATCGCACCTTGATTCGCTTCCTGTAGAACGCCAGCAACTGCCGCTTTCACTTTTTGCAGCATAGCTGCCACTTTGCCATCGCTTAAAAAATCAATTTCTTCTTCTGGGAAATCAATCGATGCTTCAACAAATGTGCGTAAGTGGATTAATTGATCCACAAGTGCATGAATTTTATCGGAGAAAACCCCCTGCAATGATCGCAACGCACAGCGCGCGGCTTGAGCAGATGATGCGTCGATCAAATCAGCAATCGCTTCGGCTTGGGCTAAATCCAACTTGTCATTTAAGAAAGCACGTTCGGAGAATTCACCAGGTCGGGCAATACGAGCACCAAGCTCTACACAGCGCTGTAAGATAAAATCGAGAACGACTGGGCCACCATGTCCCTGCAGCTCTAAAACATCCTCACCGGTAAAGGAATGTGGATTAGGAAAGAATATACCTAAGCCCTGATCCAACTCATTACCCTTGGCATCTTTAAAAGCGCCATAATGTGCATAACGAGGTTTCGGTAATAAACCGAGCACTGCATGAGCAATTTCTTGCGCCTTATCCCCAGAGATACGCACAATTCCTACGCCACCCCGGCCAGGTGCAGTTGCAACTGCGGCAATAGTATCTTGGTGTACGGCTTCTGATGCAGGCATGACATTCTCAATTAACAGGGGAATAACGAGTTAAAATTATTAAGCTTTATTTTATCCACAAAAAAGGCCGCTGTCTTTCGACAGCGGCCTTTTTAATCGAACTTCTAACTAAAATACTTTCGTATTTTAACGAAAACTCTAATTATCAGAGTTTTCGATCTGCTTAGTAATCACATATTGCTGAGTGATTGATAGCAAGTTGTTCACAACCCAATAAAGTACAAGACCCGATGGGAAGAACAAGAAGAATACCGTGAAGATAATAGGCATTAGCTTCATAACACGTGCTTGAACTGGATCTGGAGGTGTTGGGTTCAACTGCATCTGAACAAACATACTCGCACCCATTAATAGCGGTAATACGAAGTAAGGATCAATTGCTGATAGGTCGTTTATCCACAACATAAACGGTGCCTGACGAAGCTCAACACTTTCTGCAAGTACCCAATACAAGGCAATAAATACTGGCATCTGTACAAGAATCGGCAAACAACCGCCAAGAGGATTAATCTTCTCTTTCTTATACAAGGCCATCATTTCTTGGCCTAGCTTTTCTTTGTTATCAGCGTGTTGTTCACGAATAGCGGCAAGTTTAGGAGCCACTTTACGCATGTTCGCCATTGAACGATAACTCGTTGCTGACAACTTAAAGAAACAAAGCTTAATGAAAACGGTTAGTAGGATAATCGCTACACCCCAGTTTCCAACACCTGCACCTAGATCAATTTCGACCATACCAAGAAAGTTGATATAACCTGATTCGATAAAGTTCATGATTGCGAATAATGGCTGAGCGATCCACCATAACCAACCGTAATCGATGGTTAGATCTAAGCTTTCAGCAACTTCAGCAAGAACATATTGAGATTTAGGACCCACATAAAGTTGTGCGCCAACCGTACCGGTTTCACCCGCAGCAACTTGCAAAGGCGTTTTGCCATCGTGGAAACCAACAATGTATTCACCTTGCTTATTCGGCTTAGCGTAAACAGAGTGAGTCATCTCAGGGTTAGCAACCCAAGCCGATACGAAATAGTGTTGCAACATAGCAACCCAACCGCCATCAACACTTTCTGCTAAACGCTTATCATCGATATCGTCAAAGCTAACTTTTTCATACTTAGATAAGTTCGTAGTAATTGCAGGTCCTAAATAAGCCTGCATACCCATTGAGCTACCTTGATGAGGATCATCAGAACGATCACGCTTCAATTGAGCGAAGAAAACACCGCGCCATTGGCTATCAGAACCGTTAGCAACCTGGTACTTAACATCAATAAGATAGTTATTACGCTGGAAGGTGAAAACCTTTTTCACTTCTACGTCATCTAATTGAGTGCTTAGCTCTACGGTTAACGTATCAGATGCTTCATCGAGCTGATAATTAACCTGAGACGCTGAATACGCTTGAGTTTTTTCCCACTGCTTGCCTTTACCGTCTAACAAGCCACTTTGTGCAACATAAACACGGCGAGCATTGTTTTCCATCAAAACAAAAGGAATATCTTTGTTATCAATATCCGCAGGATAAGCCGGTAAAGAAACTTCAACGATTTCACCACCAAGCGGGTTGATCGTTACGTTTAATACGTCAGTCTTAACTTGGATAAGTTGTGTACTTGCAATGGCCTTAACTTCAGGCTCAAACACAGCAGGAACAACATTAGGAATGTCACTATCGATGCTACTGGTTTCTCCAGCGGCAATGATTTCGCTCATAGCTGGTGAATCACCAACCTCTATCGTCGTACTTTGTGCGATAGGAGCATTAGCAACCGTGTCTTGACCATAATCGTCATTCCACGCAAGAATTAAAAAATAAGTTGAAATAGCCAAGCCAAATATTATGGCAAAACGGCGGATATCCATGATTAAGAGTTCCGTCTACAGCAAGAGTGGGAAGGGTTAAGTTCAGGTACGAGGTCTACACCATGACTTGCCCAAGGATGACAACGTAAAATGCGTTTCAAGGCCAGTTTTCCACCTGTCCAAGCACCATATCTAACAATGGCTTCGTGCGCATACGCAGAGCATGTAGGATAATAACGGCATCGGCTGGGAAATAAAGGACTGATTGCGTAACGATAGAGATTAACTAGCAATAAAAATGACTTAGCAACAAAAGACGGGGCTTTTGGACTAGCGTTTTTTATTGTTGTTAGATCGTTTTGCATTAGATGGCCTCAGCTTGAACCAGAGAGAGTCAATCATTTCACGTATTTCGCTATTCTCGAGATCAGAGATCCCAGGACGAGCCAAAATAACAAAATCATTGTTATCAATCTGATGCTGGTTCAGGCGAAAAGACTCACGAATAATACGTTTTACACGATTTCTCTGTACAGCAAGTTTTACATGCTTCTTAGCTATGACAAAGCCTAAGCGAGAATCGCCGCTTTTACTCGGAGTAGCCAGAATCAATAAATATCGATTACTGGCTTTAAATTCAGTGCTATCGAATACTTGGGAGAAATCACCAGGGCTCAATAAGCGAACAGATCTAGGAAATTCAAAAGTATTCATACACTGATTACATCGGTATTAAGCTGATAACTTGGTACGGCCTTTGGCACGACGTGCAGAAATAATCTGACGACCGCTTTTAGTAGCCATACGAGCACGGAAACCGTGGTTGCGCTTACGCTTCAATACGCTTGGTTGAAAAGTACGTTTCATAGGAATTACTCATCTAATTCACACAAGGTGTAAATTTAGGGTTTAAAAATTAGGTGCCAGATTGTATTGAAATATTTGCGATGACGCAATGGCAATTTGTATTTATTTTAATCACTCCCCCAGAATTAATTTTATCTCTGATTAACTTCTTTTAAAGACTTATTAATTAAAGGTTATGTTTTTATGTATATAAGAATGTTTTATTTATTCTTATTACTAATATTACTGAGCCTATTTTCTGTTGATAACCAGATTAAATTCAATTAAATCAATGGGTTATACGATATATAAGTCCTGTTTAATTCGACTTTAGCCTGCGTATTACCGGTAGACAATCGGTGTATAACTCGCGACTTTTACACAAGGCTATATAATGATCAGTGCTTACACACATTCCATAATTAGCTTCTAGGCGGTTATCCACACACCTATTACACCCTTTTATCACGCTCTCAGGCATTAATTGTGGATAACTTTGTGCGTTATGGGGTAGAATGTTGTTCTATTTACATCGATTTATCATAAATTAAGGAATGCTGTTAGGTGGCTGAGGCGCTCTGGAAACGCTGTTTGGATTATTTGCAGGATGAACTGCCTTCACAGCAATACAATACTTGGATTCGTCCACTGCAATTTGAAGCAGAGGGTGAGGGTGTTTTATTGCGTGCTCCAAACCGCTTTGTAAAAGATTGGGTGAAGGATAAGTACCTTCATCGTATTCATGAAATCATGTGTGAAGTTAACGATGGTCAAATGATCGAAGTTGAAGTCACTATAGGTGGCGCAAAGGCAAAGCCTGCGCCAACTCCTATGCCAAGATTACCGGTAAAAAAACCTGCGCCTTTAAAAGCTGCTTCTACTAATAGGAAACCATCTTTTGTGATGGATCAAGTAGTAGAAGAAGATGTTAATGCGCCTATGCAGGGTTCTTTAGATATTGAGCAAGCAACCCAGCCTGTTACAAGACCGACCCGACCCGCTGTCAATCCAGGCTTTGGTTCTTCTAATTATGCTAAGCCCACCGGTAGACGTGATGTTCAAGTCGAAGGCGGAATTCAGCACCAAAGCTTTCTAAATAAAACGTTTACCTTTGATACCTTTGTAGAAGGTAAATCAAATCAACTGGCCCATGCAGCTGCTCAACAAGTTGCAGAGAACGCCGGTGGTTCTTACAACCCACTCTTTATATACGGGGG
The DNA here is from genome assembly GCA_036960605.1 of Oleispira sp. Classification (GTDB taxonomy): domain Bacteria; phylum Pseudomonadota; class Gammaproteobacteria; order Pseudomonadales; family Oceanobacteraceae; genus Oleispira. The sequence continues at coordinate 6,471 of JBALXI010000028.1, forward strand.
TGTTGGTTTAGGTAAAACGCATTTGATGCATGCCGTTGGTAATCGTTTGCAGCAAAAAGACAGTAATGCACAAGTACTATACGTTCACTCAGAGCGTTTTGTGCAAGACATGGTGAAAGCGTTACAATTAAACGCAATTAACGAATTTAAGCGTTTTTATCGCAGTCTTGATGCATTATTGATTGATGATATTCAATTCTTCGCCGGTAAAGAACGCTCACAAGAAGAATTCTTCCATACCTTCAATGCACTATTAGAAGGTGGTCAGCAGATGATTCTGACCTGTGATCGCTATCCGCGTGAAATTAATGGCTTAGAAGAACGCTTAAAGAGTCGTTTCGGCTGGGGTTTAACCGTTGCCGTTGAGCCACCTGAGTTAGAAACGCGGGTAGCGATTCTATTAAAGAAAGCCGATCAAGCGAATGTACACCTACCTGATGACGCTGCTTTCTTTATCGCTCAGAAAATTCGTTCTAATGTACGTGAGCTTGAAGGTGCATTAAAACGTGTAATTGCGAATTCGCACTTCACAGGCAGTGAAATTACTCTACCCTTTATTAAAGAATCTTTGAAAGATTTACTGGCCTTGCAAGACAGACAGGTTAGTATTGATAATATTCAGAGAACTGTTGCAGAATACTATAAACTTAAGCTTTCAGATCTATTATCCAAACGTCGAACACGCTCTATTGCGCGTCCACGTCAGGTTGCGATGGCTTTAAGCAAAGAATTAACCAACCATAGCCTTCCAGAAATTGGTGAAGCCTTTGGTGGACGCGACCATACGACCGTATTACATGGCTGTCGTAAGGTAAAAGAATTAAAAGAAACAATGGCGGACATTAGGGAAGACTATAAAAACCTAATGCGCTCACTAACAACCTAGATGGGTAGAGTGGAAAACATGAAGTTCGTAATTTCTAGGGAAGCACTACTGCGCCCATTACAGCTTGTCGCTGGTGTTGTTGAAAAACGCCAAACCTTGCCAGTATTATCTAATATTTTATTAGATGTAAAAGGCCAGCAATTATCATTAACCGGTACCGACCTTGAAGTTGAATTGGTTGGTCGTGTAACTTTGGAAGAAGTTGCAATGGAAGGTGAAATTACTGTTCCTGGTAAGAAGTTAATGGACATCGTACGTTCATTACCAGACGGTTCTATGATTGATTTTGAGCAAGACGAACAGCGTATCAACATACGTTCTGGTCGCTCTCGTTTTACTCTATCTAGCCTACCGGCTACTGAGTTTCCAAATATCGAAGATATTGCTGGGGAACAACCGTTCACCGTTGAGCAAGCTAAGCTACGTCGCGTTATCGATCGCGTTGCTTTTGCTATGGCTCAGCAAGATGTTCGTTATTACTTAAACGGAATGTTGTTAGAAGTGAATGCTTCTTCGCTACGTTCTGTTGCGACTGACGGACACCGTTTAGCGACGTGCATTGTTGAAGCCAGTGGCCCAGAAACTCAGCTACAGTTGATTGTTCCACGCAAAGGTATCTTAGAGCTAAGTAAGCTTCTTACAGAGCCTGAAGACAGTGTAACTTTATACTTAAGCCCAAATCATATTCGTGCTGAAACCGGTGACTTTACTTTCACCTCTAAATTGGTAGATGGTAAGTTCCCTGATTACGGCCGTGTAATTCCGAAAAACGGTAATAAGGTTATTTTGGCCGACCGTCAGGAACTACGCCAAGTATTTGCTCGTACAGCGATTCTGTCTAACGAAAAATATCGTGGCGTTCGCGTCTTATTAACGTCAGGTAATTTGCAAGTTTTTGCTAATAACCCAGAGCAAGAAGAAGCAGAAGAATCGATTGCGGTAGATTATGAAGGAGATAGTCTAGAAGTTGGCTTTAACGTTAGTTATCTTCAAGACGTACTCGGCGTTATTGGTACCGATCAAGCTAAGATCACACTATCCGATGCTAATAGCAGTGCGTTATTAGAAGAATCTGATAATAGCGATGCGTTATATGTCGTTATGCCAATGCGTTTGTAATTAGCTAGCTCTTCTATAGGCAAGCTATTTTATGCTGACTATCTTATGCCTATAAAGCGTCTACAAATAAGCGGTGTGCGAAACTTACAACCGCTGTCCTTAACCCCCGCTCTGGGGGTTAATTTTATCTACGGTGAAAATGGCAGTGGTAAAAGCAGTTTGCTTGAAGCCCTATATATACTCGCCAGTGGAAAATCTTTTCGTCATCACCTGTTAAAACCTGTCATCCAGCATGACATGGACGAGTGCGTATTATTTGCCGAAATTGATGATAACCGTTTAGGCAATGCGCGTTTAGGTGTACAGCGCAGTCGCAGTGGTGATAAAGCGATAAAGCTTAATGGCGAAGCGCTTCACTCCCAAGCACAGGCTTCTTCCTGGTTACCTGTTCAAATCATTGAACCGAATACTTTTAGACTGCTATCTGGGTCTCCTCAAGAACGACGTCAGTTTATTGATTGGGGAGTGTTCCACGTGGAACATTCTTTCTTAGATCAATGGCGAGAATTCAAAAAGCTGCTGCAGCAACGCAATGCAGTTTTAAAGAAAGGTCAGCCTGACTGGCTTGATGTTTGGGATAAAGGATTCGTCAAAGCGGCAAACGCGGTAAACGAGTCAAGAAAGGCTTATATAGAGCGCTTAGTCCCGGTATTTCAGCATACTTTAAACCGATTAGATGCTAATCTAGACGTGCAATTATCCTTCTATCCCGGTTGGGAAAGGAAGTCGGATTTAATCGATATTCTGCATAAACAGCGTGAACGCGATTTACAGATTGGACATACTCAATCTGGGCCACAGCGTGCAGAATTACGGATCAAAGTCGATAATATGAATGCGGCTGACATCTTGTCGCGAGGGCAGCAAAAAGCCGTTGTAGCTGCGTTGAAGCTTTCTCAGGGTGTCTTATTTCAGCAAGAGACAGAGCGTAGTACCATCTACCTAGTAGATGACCTTGCATCAGAGTTAGATGAAAAGCATCGATCTGCTTTATGTCAGCTTCTTGAAGATTTAAAGTGCCAGGTTTTTATAACCAGCATTGAACACAATAGTATTAGTGATCAATGGAAGCCTGAAGGTTGCAAAATGTTCCACGTGGAACATGGGCATATCAGCGATAAAACGCCGTCCGCCTAAATCTTGTTAAATACGGAATAGAGATAGGGAGTGTTGAATATTAGATAAAAGCATAATAAATCTACTTTTCAGAACCAACCACTACCGTTTAAGCAGAGAGAATATAGTGAATATCCAATAACCATTAAAATAGTTTATTGAATATTTATTAGTAAAAAATAACGAATTCTAATTTTTACGCGATCCAATGCGACGGCATTGAGTGCGAGTTATCTCATTAGGGGACAGAATATGAGTGAAGAACAAGCTTACGATTCATCGAGTATTAAGGTTTTAAAAGGCCTTGATGCAGTACGTAAACGCCCAGGAATGTATATTGGCGATACGGACGATGGCACAGGCTTACACCACATGGTATTCGAAGTGGTCGATAACTCTATCGATGAAGCCTTAGCGGGTCACTGCGATACTATTGAGGTTGTGATTCACCTAGACAACTCAATCTCTGTATTCGACAACGGTCGTGGTATTCCGACTGCGATACACGAAGAAGAAGGTGTTTCTGCTGCTGAAGTGATCATGACGGTTCTTCACGCGGGCGGAAAGTTCGATGATAACTCGTACAAAGTATCTGGCGGCCTACACGGTGTTGGTATCTCTGTAGTAAACGCCTTATCGGAAAAGGTTAAGTTAACCATCCGTCGCGAAGGCAAAATCTTCGAACAAGAATATACCCATGGTGTTCCAGACTACCCTCTTAAAGAAGTCGGTATCTCCGAAACAACCGGCACAATGGTAACGTTCAAGCCAAGTGATAAAACATTCACGCAAACGACGTATCACTACGACCAGCTAGCAAAGCGCTTACGAGAGCTATCTTTCTTGAATTCAGGTGTGAAAATTCACCTGAAAGATGATCGCAGCGACCGTGAAGACATCTTCGCTTTTGAAGGCGGTCTATCATCTTTCGTAGATTATCTAAATACCAACAAGTCGACTGTCAACGACATGTTCCATTTCAATATAATGCACGAAGCAACCGGTGTTGGCGTTGAAGTGGCGATGCAGTGGAATGATACCTACCAAGAAAACGTATTCTGCTATACCAATAACATCCCTCAGCGCGATGGCGGAACCCACATGGCGGGCTTCCGAGGTGCATTAACACGTACCTTGAATAACTACATCGAAAAAGAAGGCTTGGGTAAAAAAGAAAAAGTAAACGCGACCGGTGATGATGCGCGTGAAGGTTTAACCGCGATTGTATCGGTTAAAGTGCCTGATCCTAAGTTCAGCTCGCAGACCAAAGATAAACTAGTATCAAGTGAAGTTAAGACCGCTGTTGAGCAAGAAATGGCGGCTAAGTTCGGCGAATACTTACTAGAACAACCTCAGCAAGCTAAGAACCTTGTAGGCAAGATGCTAGACGCAGCACGCGCGCGTGAAGCGGCCCGTAAGGCTCGTGACATGACTCGCCGTAAAGGTGCATTAGATATTGCAGGTTTGCCGGGTAAACTGGCTGATTGCCAAGAGAAAGACCCTGCTCTATCTGAAATATACTTAGTGGAAGGAGACTCGGCTGGCGGTTCCGCCAAACAAGGCCGAGACCGTCGTACTCAAGCTATTCTGCCATTGAAGGGTAAGATCCTTAACGTAGAAAAAGCGCGCTTCGATAAGATGCTTTCTTCTGTAGAAGTCGGCACGCTAATTAAAGCACTCGGCTGTGGTATTGGTCGTGAAGAATTTAATATCGATAAGCTTCGCTATCACTCAATCATCATCATGACCGATGCCGACGTCGATGGTGCACACATTCGTACCCTACTGTTAACTTTCTTCTTCCGTCAGATGCCAGTCATGGTTGAACGTGGCCATATTTTTATCGCCCAACCACCGCTGTATAAGATTAAACGCGGCAAGCAAGAACAGTATCTAAAAGACGAGCAAGCTTTGTCTGATTACCTAACGCATATCGCTTTAGAAAAATCAGCTTTGCACCCGAATCCAGATGCCCCTGCTATTAGTGATTATGCCTTTGAACAGCTTGTTCATAAGTATCACGATACTCAAGAAGTTATCGATCGCTCATCAAACATCTACCCTTCTTTATTATTGGAAGCGATGTTGGAACTGCCTCGTATCACTGAGACAGAGCTTAAAGATGAAGCTTTCGCAAAAGACTGGTCTGAGAAGTTCCAGGCCTTATTGCCAGAAAGCGGTCGTACAGGCAGTCACTATAAAGTCGTCGTTGAGAAAGATGGCGAACGTGGCACTACAAACTTCAACGTTGAAGTGATGGAACACGGTATTCCGCACAATTTCTTGTTCAACTATGAATTCTTCATGGGAACGGGCTACAAGAAAATCGCCGACATGGGTGAAGAACTTCAAGCCGTGCTTGAAGAAGGCGCTTACCTACAGCGTGGTGAACGTGTGCTACCGATTGAGAACTTCAAGAAGACACTGGCTTGGTTATTAAACGAAGCCCGTAAAGGCCATTACATCCAGCGTTATAAAGGACTGGGTGAGATGAACCCAGAGCAACTTTGGGATACCACTATGGATCCTGAACATCGCCGTATGCTGCAAGTAACGATCGAAGACGCTGTTGCCGCGGATCAGATCTTCACAACCCTAATGGGTGATGAAGTTGAACCTCGTCGTAAGTTCATTGAAAGTAATGCACTGCGAGTAGCTAACTTAGATTTCTAAATTAAAGAAATTTTAGTAGTAAAATAAAACCTCAGATGTGAAAGCAACTGGGGTTTTTTTATGGGTGATTAGTTTTAGAAAACGATGATTCACAGGATGATCTTATTAATTAATAAAATTATCGGTATAACAAATGGAATTTGATAGGAAATGATATAGACCTGTAAGAATGGCTTTAGACCGAACCTGATCCTTCCTTTTTAGAATTTATATTCGGGTTAAAAAATTTTAACCTATTGGATTTGTAATTATTCAGGTAGCTAAAATTTAGACAGAATAAGATTCATTATTGGGTGTTTGTGGAATAAATACCCAATCATGGATCGATTTATAAACCCTGCTGAATAGTTACTTAATCTTCTCTAAAGAAATCGTTTTAATCGCTAGATTCTGTTGCAGCACTGGGCTTTCAAGTACGAGTTCAGGCCAAATCTGATTAAACTGCTCTGGCGCAACTTCCCCCACTTTCGATTGGATGGTTGTCACTGTATTACCTTTAAACGTAATTTCTCTTTGCTGTTGGTTTTGCACCAACATCCAAGGTGAGCCTGTTAACTGTTGCTGAATTTTATCGAGAGGCCAATAGGAAAATTGAATCTGCGATACAACGGTGCGGCCATTAATGGGCGCTTTTAAAAACTGGCTGTATTCTTCGACTAGGTTTTTTCCGTCGTAATTTAAATGTAGAATTTTTTGCCCTGTAATTGTTAATCCTATTAAGTCCATGATGCCATTATTAACGGACCAAGCTATTAGCATGACCTGAGATTTGTTATCAGCTTTGTTTGCTACCACCTGGGTTATGTTAATGTTCTGGCCTAAATCAGCGGGATCGAATAGAGGAAATACAGGCAATTTTTCAGCATTAGGCAACGTGCTACACGCCATTAGTCCTAAAGAGAGGAAAATTAAGTATAAAGATTTCAGAAATATCATGAGTTGAGCCTAGGTATGAAGATCAGTGACACTATACTGATAAGTGAATAATGATTCTAATGGCAACTTTTATCGAGTTATATCTTAGCAACATTTATAAGACAAGGCATTCTCCTTTCAGCTATGTTATCTTGCGCGCCTAACGATCCGGTCAGCTTTTGGCCACCCTTCTCTACCTGCTAGAGTCCCTATTTGAGGTGTTATATGAACGCAGTTTTAGTCGCCGTTATCTTGATGTTAGTGCTCAGTGTGGCACGGCTCCACGTGATGTTATCTATGATCGTGGCCGCTTTTGTCGGGGGTTGGGTTGCAGGCATGGATATCGACTCTACGCTGAAAGCCTTTAATGCCGGAATCGGTGGTGGTGCTGGTATCGCTTTGAGTTATGCACTCTTAGGTGGTTTTGCCGTCGCTATATCCTTATCAGGTTTACCCCATTTGCTAGCTCAGAAAATACTAATTCGTATCGGTGGCGAAAAGCGTCAGCGAGGTAGCGATACATTTTGGCTACGTAATGCCCTGTTATTAGGATTGATGTTAGTGGCTGTTAGCTCACAAAATATCGTTCCCATACACATCGCTTTCATCCCTATTCTTATTCCACCACTATTGTTAGTAATGACTCGCTTACAGTTAGATCGCCGGTTAGTAGCGTGTGTATTAACGTTTGGCCTTGTTACCCCTTATATGTTCTTGCCAATCGGTTTTGGTAATATCTATTTGAATGAGATTCTATTAGCCAACGTTGGCAGTGCAGGTCTAGAAACAAAAGATATCTCTGTTATGTCAGCGATGGTTATTCCTGCGATAGGTATGCTCATTGGTTTATTAATCGCTGCGTTATATACCTACCGTAAACCCCGTAGTTATGATCAAGCGACCATTGTGCAAGCAGAGCCTACAGACCAAGAATTCAGTGCAAAGTCTTTATGGGTGGCAGGCGCTGCAATTGTATTAGCGTTTGTGGTGCAGCTGTATTTGGGTTCAATGGTTTTAGGTGCAATGGCAGGCTTCTTATTGTTTTCAGCAACCGGTGTTATTCGTTGGAAAGATTCTGATGGTGTATTGGTTGATGGTATGAAGATGATGGCATCGATCGGTTTTATTATGATCGCCGCGTCAGGCTTTTCAGAAGTACTAAAAACTACCGGTCATATCGATAGCTTAGTCAATGGTGCTTCAGGTTGGTTGGGTGATAATAAAGCGCTAGCGGCACTTTTATTATTGATCGTAGGTTTAGTGCTCACCATGGGTATTGGCTCTTCTTTCTCTACCATTCCCATTATTGCAGCGATTTATGTACCGCTTTGTATTCAGTTAGGCTTCAGCCCATTAGCGATAGTTGCATTGGTTGGAACGGCAGGCGCATTAGGGGATGCAGGTTCTCCGGCATCAGATTCGACCTTAGGACCCACTGCAGGTTTGAATGCCGATGGTCAGCATAACCATATGCGAGATACCGTTATACCGACCTTCATTCACTTCAACCTGCCGCTATTAGTTGCGGGTTGGGTTGCAGCGATGGTTCTATAAGTTGTAAACAATAATGATTGGTAAGCGGCTAGCGTGCTAGCAGCTTACGGGTAAAATGAGCAAGATCGGTATAAACCGGTGCTTGCTTTATTTCAGCCTCAACATCCGTTGTTAGCATTTTTAGCAACGTCATCTCGCCCTTCCCTGTCATTACTAAAGCAGGCTTACAGCCTTTTGATAATCCCGCTTGTAAATCTCGTAAAGAATCACCAATAAACCAAGCACCATCAGCACTGACATTGAGTTCTTTCTCTATTTGATCCACTAGGCCAGGTAATGGTTTACGGCAGTCACAAGCATCATCAGGACCATGTGGGCAGTATTTAATCGTTGCTATCTTACCGCCAGCTTCTTCTATTAAAGCATTCATTCTGCCATGCATGGCTTCAAGATCATCAACAGAGAAAAATCCGCGTGCTAAACCACTTTGGTTGGTCGCCACTGCAACTTGATATCCCGCTTTGCATAAATCAGCGATCGCTTCGCAGCTGCCTTCAAGTGGGATCCACTCTTCTAGACTTTTCACATAGTCGTCAGAATCTTGGTTAATAACGCCGTCGCGGTCGAGGATGATGAGTTTGTTCATGCAGATCTCATTAAGGAGGAAGTTGGTAAACGTTAGGCGACATTGTAGCAGGGTGAAAAGTGGACAATCAATTATTAGGCCGTAATCATGATTTTCCATGTTTAAGCTCAAGGAGAAGTACTGCATAATGTGCAAAATATAAATAACATACCTGCTTAGTTAAAAATCAAAGGGAGCTTGATATGATAAAGCTAGTTCGGCTTATAGGGCTAGGTCTCACGATCTTGGCACTAACTGGGTGTAAATTTCTTTTACCCAAATCATACAGTGACGGCGAAGCAGAATTCGCTCAAAAAAACTATCAGGCCGCGGTTACACAATTTGAAGCGGCGGCTGTGGAAAAACCCGATAATGCAGATATTACGAGTGCATTATTGAAAGCTAATGCTTATCGAGCAGATCAGTTAATGCTTCAAGTTGACTCATTATCAGCTCAAGACCACGATAAACGGATTGAATTATTAACTGAGGCGTTCTCACACTGTCGTACCTCAGCCAGTATGTTCCATGATTTATTATTACTTAAACCCTTCAAAAAAGACAAAGATCAACCTATTCCACTTGTTCAAGAAGTATTCCCTGATGATGTTGAGATTTTGGAATATGTCGAACAGGTCTATTTCTATAGCAAGACTATGCCGAGCATGGCAAAAGAAATTGCGGCCTTACTGCAGGCTGAAAAAAATAAGCGTAATACGGTTTTAGCCGGTGTTAACGCTGCTTTGAAAATGAGACATCTAAAAAGATCGGGGCCAATAAAAGCCTATGAAGCTTTCGCAGCGTACGATAGCTATTCTCCTTTTATGGCGAAGGTCGCCAATGCACGCCAAGCAATAGCGCTCACACTGATCAACTATTACGAAGCTCGAGGCTTATATGAAATTTCAAAAAACGATTATAAGCAGGCGCGTAAGAATTTCGATGATTCATTAAAAGTGATGCCGGGTAATCGACGAGGCTTGGCAGGAATCTTAGCGATTACCATCAAAAAAAATCTGAATAAAACGCTGTATGAAAAAGCATTCTCTGATTTAGAGAGCCTGTATGGTATTCACCCAGAAAGTAAGTTTTATAAAAAATACAATACGAGTACTCGTACCCATGTTGTTAAGCGTGGATTAGCCAAGGCGCAGGGATTATTAAAATCCCCTTCATTCAATAATGAAAAAGAAGCCTTTGTCATATTTCATGCATTAATGCCGATAGCAAAGCCAGAAGTAACCTTGCTGAATAGCGTAACTAAAGCCAATGCCGAGCTGCAGGGGAATATTGCTAAAAAGTTGGTGAGCAGAGCGGATCGTTTGTATAAAAATAATCCTTATAACTATGCCGGTATCATTGCTACTTTACTGAACAGTGCAGTGGCTATGTCTAGTAAGGAGGCGTTACAGCATCAGCAGAAAGCTAGCCATGCAAAAAAAATGTCTTCGCTGAAACTGACCTTACCGGTAACCTTCCTTGCTAAATCAGCAGCCTTAAAAAAACCAAGCGCATCAGAATCTTTTTATATCTGGTTGAATGAAGAAGTAATGAAGGTCTTGAAAGAAGACAATAATCGCGATATTCATTTTGTAGAGCCAGAAGATTACCCTACTGAAATATCAGAACAAAGCTTATTAGCGGCAAAGTTAGCAACGGTAGAGCACCACGAAGTGGTGATGCTATTAGAAATAAATAATCATACATTTATTAAATCGGGTGAAGATAAAGCACGGCAGAAAAGTTCTGTTTATGTAGCAGAACGCTATATGATTCATAATATTGCTAAAGATCAAGCCCTCTTAGAGTTGGAAAACGCAAGAGAGCTTTATAAAGAAACAAAACGCCATGCTGAAGACGCTAAGCGTGAATGCAAAGCGAGAGCTGCACAATTAGGTGGCGGGCTGTTAGGAGATATTGTAGGGAGTGCAGCCTGTAATATTGTTACCGATGCAATACATTCGACTCTTACAGGATTAACGGATGCCAAAAATACATATTACAGTACGCCCGAGAAAATAGAGAAAATTCGTACCGAGCGATATAAGTATGATGAATATAAAATTAAGGTTAAAGGCAGTATCAAGGCCGATTTATTTGCTTATGATATTCGTAATAAAAAACGTCATAAACTAGAAAGTATTGTACTGACCACTGAGAAAATGGGTATTCGTAGAAGCAATGTAAAAGGTTCTGATACCAAAGGGATAAAAGGAGGCGATGAAAATGTACCTGACTTGATCGCCATTGAAGAACAAGTAGAAAAGAAATTACTTGCAGACAGTACCGATAAAATAATGGAATTTTTACAAGGCCACTATACGCAGCGTTTTTGTCAGCAGGCACAGCAATTGAAGAAAAATAATAAGCCACTAGCGTCCGCTGAAACATTCGTTCAGTGTGCGGATAGTAATAAACAAGGCAATGAAAATCATGTTTTAGCCCACAGGAATATTTCTGACTACGTTGGTTATCATGCTGATTTTATTAAACTATATGGCGAAAATTCGCACGAAAATTTTATTAATTTGAAAGGTGTAGCGGTGAGTGATACTGACCGTGATGAGCTAATTGAATCCTTTCTTTCATCCATGTCAGCAATATAAGGAATAATGTGATGTTACTTTTAAAAGACAGAACTTCCGGACAGAATCAAATTCTTACGATTTGGTTAAAAATATTTATCAGTGTGTTGGTAGCGATCACAGTCACTGGCTGCTTATCTTCTGCACCAACACAGCCGCAAGCAGCAATACCGGTCGTTGCAAATACAGTTGAAAGTAGTCCTGCACAGTTTGTTAGTGAGGTTGCACAGCGATTAGAGAAAAGTAAGCAAGATGGACTCCCAGAGTTTTCGTTGGTTAACTATCCTGATGCCGTTGAAGAATTCGATACGTTAAAAGAAATGAATGCGGAATATAATCCTAAACACAGTGGGTTCTTTTCTACAGGTTATAGCTATGAAAATATCTCAGAACAACGAAATATGATTATGAGCAAGCTTGATAAAGCCTACTTGGTACAAGTAAATATTAAAAATAACATGCAAGATGTATTAGATAACATCAGTTATTTAATAACATTGGATCTGAGTACTTTTAAAGATCGACATGAAAACTTAATTGAAGATGCTCATTCGTTATTTAAAGATGTTGAGTTGGCAGAAGCTTTTGCAGGTTTCGAATCTGATAAGCAAGGAGTGCTTAAAGATATGAGATTATTGGAGCAGGATGTAATGAAAGCTCGTTTTCTTCAGCCACTGCAGCAACGTTTAGCCTTGCTTAATAAAGGAAAAATTCCGTTAAGTTACCAGCACGCTAATGAAACGTTGCAGGCGTTTAAAGTTAAAATTTTAGCGGATCCTCGCCTCATTGATATGATGGTAGTGGAAGAAAGCAAAGGTAATAAAGCCGTGACTCGGGCTAAAACGATACAAACAGAAGTTGAGTGGGTAAAAGATAATCAATCAAAAAGTATAGAAAATGTGGTATTAAAATATAGAACACCTGTTGATCAAGCTTTACCTCAAGTACTTGATAAAGATGTATCAGAACTACCTTTCGAACAGCAGCTGCCGATTTACGTTGAACAAATTAATTCTATTCAACAGCGCTTACAAGCTAATATGAGTACTACTGAGAAAGGTGAAATTGATCGTTTGGCAGAGGAGGCAACGGCGATACAATTGGAAAAATTGAAGCTAGAACTCAAACAGGAGTTTGAAGCAGAATATGAATCTAAATTGGCTCTTGCTGACCAAGAAAATAAAACGCTTGCAGATGAAAAAGTAAAACTGGCAATGTCTGAATTAGATATGGCGAATAAAGATCAAGGTCAAAAATCAGAACAGGCTCAAATAGCCCAAACGCAGTTAAAACAACAATTGGATGAAGCACAAGCCAGTATCCTTGTTCTGAACAATGATAAAAGCAGTTTAGTACAGCAAATTACGGCATTAAAAGCTTCGGTAAAAGAAGCAGAAGCCAATACTATTCTGGCTGAGAAAGAAGCTGAGGCCGTTGAAGTTATTGAGCCTAAAGCTGTTGAGGGAGAACCTGAAGTCGTCGTAGATTTTGATTTTGACATCGTTAGCCCACAATAAAGGGCTATAGCAATAAAAGCTTATAAGAAGATCAAAAAAACCAAAGAGAGAACACGTTGTTCAATCTTTGGTTTTTTATTACCGAGGTAAGACGAGCGACTAGCTCTGTTGCAATAACGAAATATCAGCAATCGCAATAAACAAACCTTGTAGCTGTTTCAACAACGCTAAACGGTTAGTTTTAACCGCTTCATCTTCAGCCATTACCATCACACTATCAAAGAAAGCATCAACCGGTGCACGCAAGTCAGCAAGTGCCGCTAACGCTTCTTTGTACTGTGCGTCAGCTAATAGAGGCTGAACTTCAGTTTGCTTGGCAGCAACTTGTTCAGCCAATACTTTCTCAGCATCTTCACTTAACAAAGCCGCATTGATTTCAGCGGAAACGGCATCGCCGCCGTTCTTCGCAAGAATGTTTGATACACGTTTATTAGCGGCTGCTAATGATTGTGCTTCATTCATGCTAGAAAAAGCGTTAACGGCTTGTACGCGGTTGTTAATGTCTAGAGGATTGGTCACACCTAAAGCACGTACTGATTGGAACACTTCAGTAGCAATGCCTTGGTCTTTATACAATGCGCTAAAACGGTCTAACAAATATTCAGTTAGAGTCGCTTTGGTTTCAGCTTTAGGTTCAGTTTCCCAAGTCGATTCAATGCTCCAGTCGATTAACTGACCTAGATCGATATTGATTTCTTTTTCGACCAAAATACGAAGAATACCCAGAGATGCACGACGTAGAGCAAACGGATCTTTTGAACCGGTAGGGATTTGGCCAAGACCAAATAAGCCGACTAGGCTATCGATACGATCAGCCAACGCTACGCAGATACCGGCTTGCGTCGTGGGTAGCGTATCACCGGCGAAGGCAGGCATGTATTGCTCTTGCATCGCTGCACATACATCAGCATGTTCGCCATCGCCTTGTGCGTAATAAGTCCCCGCAATACCTTGAAGGTCAGTAAATTCATAAACCATGTCGGTTAATAAATCAGTCTTACAAAGTTTCGCCGCGCGCTGGGCTAGTTGAGTATCAGCACCGATCGCAGAAGCAATCTTTTCGGCTAATATTTCAATGCGATCCGTCTTAGCTTTTAGCGTACCGAGCTTGTTAACCCAAACAACGGTCGATAATTTTTCGTAACGGCTTTCTAGCGTATTCTTACGATCGGTATCCCAGAAGAAAGCTGCATCGGCTAAGCGTGGACGAATAACTTTCTCGTTACCTTCAATCACTTGTCTTGGATCTTTCGATTCAATGTTAGTCAGGGTAATGAAAATAGGTTTTAGTTCGCCAGCAGCATCTTCAACGTGGAAATATTTCTGGTGTTCTTTCATTGAAGAAATTAACGCTTCACTAGGAACGCGTAAGAAATCTTCGTCGAAGTTACCAGCCAAAGCGGTAGGCCATTCGTTCAGACCCGTTACTTCGTCTAATAAATCTTCATCGATAACGGCGATGCCGCCCATCTCGATGCCTTTGGCGGCTACCTGGCCACGGATCAACTCTTTGCGTTCGTTGTAATCAACAATCACATAAGCAGCACGTAGCGCTTCTTGGTAATCAGTCGGCGCAGCAATAGTAATTTCTTGATTGGCGTGAAATCTATGGCCACGAGAGGTATTACCTGCCGATAAACCTAGCACTTCGCCTTTAACAACTTCGTTGCCGAACAGCATGATTAACCATTGCACTGGACGAACGAATTCGATACGGCTAGAGCCCCAGCGCATACGCTTAGCAATTGGTAATTTTTCTAACGACGTTTGAATAATCGCCGCAAGCAATTCACTTGTTGTCTTACCTTCAATACGACGAGATATTTTTAACTTGCCGTTTTCTTCGCTTAAGTCTTCAACACTCGCGCCAGATTTTTTAGCAAAACCTAAAGCGGCTTTCGTTGGATTACCGTCAGCATCAAACGCGATGTTAGCCGGTGGGCCAAAGATCACTTCGTCACGGTCTGCTTGTTTTTCGGCTAGATTTTTAACGACAACCGCAAGACGACGAGGAGCCGCATATGAGATAACTTCAATGCCTTCGTTAAGGCCAGCGTCTTTTAAACCTGCAACGATGCCTTGAGTAAAAGCATCTGATAATTTTTTCAACTGTGTTGGTGGTAGCTCTTCAGTACCTAGCTCAACCAGAAAGTCACGTGTCGCCATTATTTTTTCTCCCCTACTTTTGCATTTTTAGCGGCTTCTTTTGCTGCTTTTTTTGCCGCCTTGTCTGCTTCTGCTTTTTCAGAGGCAGCAGCCAGTGCTAGAACTTCCTTACGAAGATCATCCGGCGCTAGTGGGAATTCAAGAGTACGACGAGATTGGAAATACGCTTCTGCAACACTGCGCGCTAAAGTACGAACACGTAGGATATAACCCTGACGTTCGGTAACCGAAATCGCGTGACGCGCATCAAGCATGTTA
The DNA here is from genome assembly GCA_036960605.1 of Oleispira sp. Lineage (GTDB taxonomy): Bacteria > Pseudomonadota > Gammaproteobacteria > Pseudomonadales > Oceanobacteraceae > Oleispira. The sequence goes on from JBALXI010000028.1 coordinate 21,825, forward strand.
AATGCATGAGACGCTTTTAATACTTTTTCATAAGCCGGCAACGCTAGGCCTTCTTTGATCAAGCGTGCACAATCTTTTTCGTGCTGATCAAAAGCGGTGAACAAGAAATCAACATCCGCGTGTTCAAAATTGTAGGCTGACATTTCAACTTCGTTCTGGTGGAAAACATCGCCATAAGTAACGGCTTTGCCATCAGGACCATAGGTCCAAACAAGGTCATAGATAGAATCGACTTCTTGCAGGTACATCGCGATACGTTCAAGACCGATGGTGATTTCGCCGGTTACTGGATAGCATTCTAGGCCGCCAACTTGCTGGAAGTAGGTGAACTGAGTCACTTCCATACCGTTTAACCAAACTTCCCAACCAAGGCCCCAAGCGCCCAATGTTGGAGATTCCCAGTTATCTTCTACGAAACGAATATCGTGAACCAGAGTATCAATACCAATAACTTTCAGACACTCCAAGTATTTCTCTTGGATGTCTAACGGCGACGGCTTCATTACTACTTGAAACTGGTAGTAGTGCTGCAAACGGTTCGGGTTTTCACCATAGCGGCCATCGGTAGGACGACGACATGGCTGAACATAAGCGGCATTCCAAGATTCTGGGCCGATTGCGCGTAAGAAAGTCGAGGTGTGGAACGTGCCCGCACCTACTTCTAGATCAATCGGTTGGCTAATAATACAGCCCTGTTCGGACCAGAACTCTTGCAAGGCGGCAATTAAGCCTTGAAAGGTTTTAATATTATGGCGGCTTGGTTCAGATGCTATTTCAGACACGATGCGACCTTCTATGCTAACAGCGTTAAATATGGAGATACGAAAGGCTGGGATTATAGCAGTGCAGAGCGCCGTAGGCACTAGGTTTTATCCTCCTTTTAAGGAGCTTCGAAGGTTTGAATTGTGCTGCTACGGTAGGGAGATTGTGGCTATGGCGCCGACTTTTGAGTTACTGATTGTGAGCTTTCCAGGTTGACCTGCACCTTTGTGGGCGTGGCAGATCATTTCTACAAAAGAGAGGCCTAACCCGGTGCCCTCGGCTTTGGTGGTATCGGCTAACCCCTCGAGAATATCTTGGCTAAAACCTGGGCCATCGTCGTGAATAATAATGCTCAGGCTTTGATTGTCCCCTTCTTCGCAAAGCAGTTCGACCTGTTTTGCACCGGCTTGGGCGCTATTCGTTATAAGAGTGACCAGGGCTAATTGAATCAGTTGTTCGTTATAGAAACCTTGTGCATCTAAGTTAATACGGTTATTGAAAACTAAGTCTGGAAACTGAATTTGGCAGGATTCAATCGCGTCGTTGGCAGTATCTCTGGGCCAGGCATCGTCCATTGCAAAGCTATCTTTGTGCTCTAAGCGAAATACACTGACGAGTCTTAAGGTATCTTCTTTTATTTGGTTGGTTTGCCTGAGCATGGGAGCGAGCTTGTGCTGATATTCTGCAGGTAATTCGTTCAGTAAAATATCTTGCTGACCGGATAAAGATTGCAGCTGATTTTTGAGGTCGTGAATAAAGGCCGCGACTAAGAACTCAAACTTGGACTCTTTCTTCATGCGGCAGCGGCTCGACATAATCTATCGTAGGTTTTCCGCAAACGAGCATAGCGAGCAAAGCGATCGTCGTCTTTGGCAATCGTACCAATGCGGATGAGTAGTGAGCGACAATCTTTGAGAATTTTCTTGTCAGGACTATCGCGCTCCATAATAGAAATCTTTGCTTGGATTGAATTTAATAAAACACTAATACCCGCTTGTTCATAGCGAGTTGCTTGGTCAAAGGCAATAATGGCCTCTTCTAATTCACCCCGTTCATAGTGGCCAACACCGTCATCATTTAGACTCGTTGTATGGCGCTTGAGTGCTTCACCATTGAGGTCATGGTCAAGACGATTGAGCATGATTTTTTGCTTGTCTGAAAGCTTGAGTTCTTTTAATTCATCAATCATCATTTGTGCTTTAACGGATTGATCAGTATCGATGAAGGTCTCAGTCATTTGCAGCTTAAAATCCATTTTTGGACATTCTAGCTTCGCTAATATTTCTTCTGCTTCATTGGCACAGCGTTTAGCGTCATCCTTGCTTGCCATATTAAGGTGAGTCTTACTCTCAACAATTGAGGCTTCAAATAATGCATCGCCATCGTCGGCATAATCTTGTTTTAATTCGTCGAGTGCGCGAAAGGCTTCGTTTGCTTTATTTTGTGTTTGCCTATCTTTAGGGTTGTTCAGAAAAGCCTGAGCAGAACGGGCAAATTGTAAATAATTCTTAACCGATTTATGACAAGAGTATCGACCTAAGCGAACAGAGTATTTGAAGGCAGGTTCCGCGGTAGCCATATCACCATTTTCAAAAGCAACACGTCCCAGTTCCATTTGGCGTAAAACGGCTTTAGGTGAAATAGCGATGGCTTTTTCTAACGCTTCTTGTGCTTCTAAAGGTTTATCGTGGGTGAGTAATATTTTTGCAATCCAATCATAACACTGCACATAAAGCGGGTGTTCATCTAATGTTTTATGCAGTAAAGCTAACGAACTATCAGAATCTCCAAGCTCGTAAATACAAATAGCTTGGCCTAACTTAGCCCAAGAGACTGAGCGTTCATTAAGCAATTGCGAATAAACGTCTAATGCCTGCTCATATTTTTTCTGTCCTACTAATAATTGACCCAGCATGCGAGAGGCGGGTAAACGTAAACGCGGGCTCTTTTCTAATACGGCTAAGCAACGCTCAATCGCGAGGTCGTATTTTTTTAAATCAATGGCTTCATTTGCTAAGCGTAATTCTTCTTTTATCGTAATGATTCGAATCAGACGTTCTTTCAGCATGTTTAGGGTATAGGGTTTAGTAATATAGCCATCGGGATCGTACTCCAAGGCCCCCATGACCATATCAATTGCATTTTCACCGGTGACTACGATGAATAAAGAGGTGGCGCGTAGACGGTCGGTAAAACGAGCTTCTTCGAGAACTTGTTGGCCATCTTTGGTGCGGCCGAGATTATAATCGGAGAGCACAATGTCGTACTTATTTTTATGAATAAGGTTCATGGCTTCGATACCATCGGTCGCGATATCGATATCGCCCCCGCCGAGAATAGAGGCCATTTTTTTTAATGAGCTGCGGGCTTCAACTAGGTCATCAACAATTAATATTCGTCTTCCGGCTAACGCTTTTTCCAAATTAATCATAAGACTGAATCATGCATCCTTTGCTAGCCTAATAGCGCGAGTGAGAAAAAACGCTAAAGAAGAACTGTGTATGATTAAGTCTAGCAAAGCTTTTCAACTTCGCTCGACCAAATCTAAGCAAGCAGGATACCGATCGAAATTATATTAATTACGCCAGAAGGCAGGACTCATTAAAACCAAGAAAGTAAAAATTTCTAGACGACCCAGCAGCATAGTGATTGAGAGTATCCACTTCGCCACGTCGCTGATATCACCATAATGGGCGGCAACTTCACCCAGACCAGGACCTAGGTTATTCAGACAAGCCCCCACGGCTGAGAAGGCTGTCACGTGATCTAGCCCTGTGGCTAATAAGGCAACCATCATTACCATATAGGTAAGAATATAAACTGAGAAAAATCCCCATACAGATTCCAGTACGCGGTCGTTTACAGAACGTTTATTAATCTTGATTGGAATAATCGCATTCGGATGAATCAAGCGGCGAATCTCACGAATGCCTTGCTTATAAATCAACAAAATACGAATGACCTTCATGCCGCCGCCAGTGGAACCAGCACAGCCGCCGATGAAAGCCATCATGAATAATAATACCGGTAAGAAAACAGGCCAGTCAGCAAAACCTTCAGTACCAAACCCGGTGGTAGTGGCAATGGATACTAGCTGGAATAAACCATTACGAAAGGATTCGGATAAGGTGTAGGTATCGGTTAACCAAAGGGCAGAAACGGTTAACGCGGCGCCTCCTAATAAGACCCAGCATAAAAATTTAAATTCAGAATCTAAAAAATAATGGACGAGGGATTTGTTTTTCCAAGCGTAAAAATGGAGACCATAATTGAGCACTGAAATCAGCATAAAGATCATTGCAATAGCTTCGATTGTCGGGCTATTGAAATAGCCTAAAGAAGCATCGTGAGTCGAAAAGCCACCAATGGCAACCGTCGCAAAACTATGACCTATAGCGTCGAATAGCGTCATGCCCGCAAACCAATAGGCGGTAGCGCAGGCGATAGTTAGTGATAAATAAATATACCAAAGGGCCTTCGCCGTTTCGGTAATTCTGGGGGTAAGTTTTGAATCTTTAACCGGTCCAGGGGTTTCTGCCCTAAATAGCTGCATACCACCAATACCCAGCATCGGTAATACCGCAACGGCTAAAACAATAATACCCATGCCGCCCAGCCATTGTAGCTGTTGGCGATACCAGAGAATTGATTTGGGTAGCTCATCAAGGCCGGTAATGACAGTCGCACCGGTAGTTGTCCAACCGGAAAGCGATTCGAAAAAAGCATCGGTATAACTTAGCCCCGGATGTTCGGCGAGATACAGTGGCAGGCTGCCTGAAAAGGCTAAAACCAACCAGAACAAAACGGTGATGATAAAACCATCGCGAGTTTTCAGTTCTTGTTTATGATTATGAACCGGTAGCCAGACGACAAGTCCAATACCGAAAGTAATCATTAGCGCATATAGAAAGGCATTTAACGTGCCGTCGTTATACAGTGCGGAAACGATCATAGGAGGCACGAGGGTGAAGCTGAAAATCATCATCAGCAAACCCAGTACACGAGCAATAACAGACAAATGCATGGTTAGAAGAACCCTAATCCGACTTGGAATAATCTTTCGACTTCTGGAATTCGACGCTTATCAACTACGAATAGAATGATATGGTCATCAGATTCCACCATGATATCTTCGTGGGCAATAATAACTTGATCGCCACGAACGATCGCACCAATAGTAGTGCCTTTGGGCAAATCAATATTAGCAATGGTACGGCCGACAACTTTAGACGTTAGCTTATCACCATGGGCAATCGCCTCAATCGCTTCCGCAGCACCGCGGCGTAAAGAGTGAACGTTGACCACATCACCACGGCGTACGTGAGTTAATAAGCTGCCGATGGTGGTTTGCTGTGGCGAGATCGCAACATCAATAACCCCACCTTGTACTAAGTCCACATAAGCCGCTTTGTTAATTAAGGTCATCACTTTACGTGCGCCTAAACGCTTGGCCAGCATGGAAGACATTATGTTTGTTTCGTCGTCATTGGTGACGGCGCAGAAAACATCGATGTTTTCGATATTCTCTTCTTCTAATAACGCTTGATCGGTTGCGCTGCCCATAAGGACAACCGTTTTGGCGAGATTTTCACTGAGAAATTTAGCGCGCCCTTCTCCGTGTTCGATTAACTTAAGACGGTATTTACTTTCTAGCGTCTTCGCTAAGCGGTAACCAATGTTGCCGCCGCCAGCGATTAAAATACGCTTGTAAGAATCTTCTTCGCGACGCAGTTCATTCATGACCTTCTTAATATGATTGGTCGCGGCGATAAAGAATACTTCATCATCGACTTCAATCACGGTATCGGCGGTCGGCAAGATAGCTTGGCCACGACGATAAATAGCGGCGACCTTGGTATCAGCCGAAGGCATGTGTTCTTTTAATTTTCGCAGTTCTTGGCCCACTAATAAACCACCGTGATAAGCACGAACGGCGACTAGCTGAACTTTTTCATCGGCAAAATCGAGAACTTGTAAGCTGCCGGGATATTCTAATAAACGCTTGATGTAGTTGGTAACAACTTGCTCTGGGGAAATGAGCACATCGATTGGAAAGGCATCGGACTTAAACAGCTCTTTTTGTTTTAGATAAGCGTTAGAGCGAATGCGGCTAATTTTAGTCGGCGTACGAAATAGCGTATAGGCAATCTGACAGGCAACCATATTGGTCTCGTCAGAGTTGGTGACCGCAATCAGCATGTCGGCATCATCAGCCCCTGCTGCTCGTAATACCTGCGGGTAAGATCCCGTGCCTACGATGGTTTTAATGTCGATAGAGTCTTGCAGTTCACGCAAACGCTGAGCATCGGTATCAATGACAGTAATGTCGTTTTGCTCGTTGGCGAGATTTTCCGCCAAGGTGCCACCGACCTGGCCAGCACCGAGAATAATAATTTTCATAACGTACATCCCTGTACGTTACCCTGACGGGCAGCCTGCGGCTGTGCAAAACTACTATCCTGTAGTTTTGTCATAGCGGAACATCTTTTAGTAATACCCTGACGGGCAGCCTGCGGCTGTGCAAATATGCGGTCCTGCATATTAGTCAAAACAATATTTTCTATATTCACGCTATTTCTTCTTTTCCAAGACTGCATAATAGAAACCATCATGACCTTGCTCTGTCTTTTCATCTGATTCTATTGTTAGTTGCGGGAACAGCTGTCGACCGTGGCCACTATCAACGCCCCAACTTCTATCTTGAAGACTATAAACCTGTACGTCTTGTTGTGCATCATTTTGTGCTTGGATAAAGGTATCAATGACCGCTGCATTCTCCATCGGCATGATAGAACACGTTGCGTAAACCAAGCGTCCGCCGGGCTTTAGGATCGACCATAGGGTATTTAATAAACCTAATTGCACGTCTGCGAGCTGTTCAATGTCTTCTTTGCGACGCAGTAGTTTGATATCGGGATGACGACGGATTACGCCAATGGCGGCGCAAGGCGCATCCAGTAGAATGCGATCAAATAATTCGCCGTCCCACCAGGTATCAATATCGTTGGCATCACAGGCAATGGTTTTGGCTTCTAGTTGTAAGCGTTCCAGATTTTCAGTCACGCGGACTAAGCGTTTTTCTTCTAGATCGATCGCGGTAACATTCAGATCAGGGGCGCTTTCTAAAATGTGGCAAGTTTTTCCACCTGGAGCAGCACAGGCATCGAGAATTCTCTCACCGGCTTGTGGCTCTAACAATTCAGCGGCTAACTGTGCGGCTTCGTCTTGCACACTGCACGAACCTTCTTCAAAGCCAGGCAGTTCAAAAACATTCATCGCATGATCGAGATAAATACTGTGCTCAGCATGCTTGCCCGCGCTAGCTGGAATACCCGCTTGTTCTAGCAAGGCCAAGTACTCATCGCGAGTATGGTGCAGTTGATTAACGCGAATGCAAAATGGAGGGTGCTGGTTATTAGCTTCCATGATTTCTAAATAGTTATCAGGCCAAGCTTTCTTTAGCGCCTTTACCAGCCATTTTGGATGACTGAGTAGCGTGACTGGGTTATCGCCAAGGGATTTATTCAGCTCAACATGCTCACGCTCATATCGGCGTAAACAGGCGTTGATAACACCTTTGCAGTAAGGCTTGTCTAAACTAATCGCGGCTTCTACAGTTTCATAAATGGCGGCGTGGGCTGCTTTTTTCTGAACATCTAATTGATACAAACCAATCACTAATAACTGGTGTAAATCTTCATCATGGTCTTGGAAAGGTTTTTCCAGCAACATTTTTGCAAGAGCATTTAAACGGAAATACCAACGACAGCTGCCGTAGCAAAGATCACGCAAAAAAGGAATATCGTCAAACTCGATTTTATCTTCCGCAGCGGGTAAGCATTGAGCTAACGATTGACCGTACTGGACTTGAGTTAAAACGCGGGCGGCGGTCGCTCGAATATTTTTTGTAGCAGGAGAAGTTGTAGGTATGGTCATATAAAATTAGGCCTGACTAGCAAACATGTGTTGTTGCTGAAATAAATTTGGCTGTCCATTAACGATATCGCTTATCGCCATGGCTTTTTTTCCGGCCAGCTGCACGTTCAATAATCGTATTAAACCTGCGCTGGTGGCGATATCCACCCCGTCAGTACTGACCCGAGCGATGGTGCCTGGCAATAATGAGGTTGGTTCTTCAAGCGCAATGGCTTGCCATACTTTGATGCGCTGATCGCCTAGCAAGGTATAAGCACACGGGAATGGGTTAAAAGCACGAACGTTAAGCTCAATGTCTTTAGCCGGTAGAGACCAGTTAATTAGGGCTTCTTCTTTACTCAGCTTGTGAGCGTAGTTGGCAAGAGCACCCTCTTGCTTTTCAGCGGTCGCTTCACCCGCCTGCAATAGTGTTAAGGTCTGCAATAAGGCGGCTGGACCTTTTTCTAATAAGCGGTCATGAAGACTACCGCCGGTTTCATTAGTATTAATATCGAAGGTGATTTTACTGAGCATGTCGCCAGTATCTAAGCCGATGTCCATCTGCATAATGGTAATACCGGTTTCAGCATCACCTGCTTGAATCGCCCGTTGAATCGGTGCGGCTCCACGCCAGCGCGGTAAAATAGACGCATGCACGTTGAGGCAGCCCATTTTAGGCGCTTCTAGTACTGCTAATGGCAGCAATAAACCATAAGCCACCACAATCATAATGTCGGCGTTTAAGGCTTCAAGTTCTTCAATAGAACCTTCTTGCTTAAAATTCAGCGGCTGAAAAACGGCAATGTCATGCTCTAAAGCCAGTTTCTTCACTGGGCTAGGCTGAAGCTTTTTGCCCCGGCCCGCAGGACGATCAGGTTGGCTATACACGCCCACCACATTATGACGGCTGTCGAGTAATGCTTGTAAATGACCAGCAGCGAAATCCGGCGTACCGGCAAAAACAATATTTAGAGCATCCATAAAAATTCTCAATACTAAATTTAATAAGCAGCTGAGTTAGCGGCGCACTTTTTAACGACGCGCTTTTTAACGACGAGAGTTGCGTGCATCAATTTTATGCTGCTTCTCAAGCTTCGATTTAATACGATTGCGCTTGAGTGGTGATAAATAATCCACCATTAACTTGCCTTCAAGGTGATCCAGTTCGTGCTGAATGCAAACGGCTAATAAACCACGCGCTTCCAGTTCAAACGGCTCACCGTTGCGATCAAGGGCTTTGACGAGGCAGTGTTCGACCCGAGTCACGTCTTCATAGAAGCCAGGAACCGATAAGCAGCCTTCTTGCATACTTTCTAATTCCCCCTCTAAGACGGTGACTTCTGGGTTTATGAAAACCAGAGGCTCAGTTTTATCTTCCGATAAATCCATCGTCACGATTCGCTGATGAACGTCGACCTGGCTGGCCGCGAGGCCGATCCCAGGTGCTTCGTACATCGTCTCGAACATGTCGTCGATGATTTTTCGAATTTTATCCGTGACTTCTGTAACGGGTTTTGCAATGGTACGCAGACGCTTGTCTGGGTACTCTAATATCTCTAATATGGCCATAGATGTGATGCGCTTATAGAACTAATGGGGCTTAACTTGCTAATATGTCATATATAGAGCTACTTTTAATTAAAATAGCGTCTTCAATAATAACAGGGCAAACAAAGACTGTTGGCTGATATGCCAATGATAAAGGGATTATAGGATGAGCAAAACAGTTCGTTACCTAATTACTGCGTTTTTTCTAGTACTAAGCACAATTAGTCACTCTTTAACGCTGAAAGCAGACGCTCCTGAGCGTTATACGGTCAAAAAGGGCGATACCCTATGGGGAATTGCTGAACGATATACCGACGATGCTTGGCAATGGCCAAATATCTGGTATCAAAATGACCAAATCCAAAACCCGCATTTGATTTTTCCGGGCGATATTATCGGTCTGATGATGATCGGTGGTGAAATGAAGGTCGCTGTGGTTAAGCGCGGCATTGAAAGTCGTACTGTGAAAATGTCGCCGACGGCTCGAATTGAACCGATTGAGTCAGCGATACCGACAATTCCTATGGATGCGATCATGCCATTCATTACCCGTAACCGTATTGTGGAAGCCGGTGAGCTGGAAGCAGCCCCTTATATTCTTTCTGCCGGTGGCGGTCGAATTATGAATGGTGCCGGTGGTACGGCTTATGGTCGAGGTGATTTTAGTGGGGGTACTGCGAACGCCTATGGCATCTTCCGTGCGAGCATCGTTTATAAAGATCCAGTCACTGAAGAAATACTCGGCTTGGAAGCGAAAGAAATTGGCTTGGCGAATGTTATCAGTACCGAAAAAGACATCGTAAAGCTCGATCTGGTTAAAACCAGCCAGCAGGTTACTGAAGGGGATCGCCTACTCACCACTGAAAACCGCCAGCTAGTAACGGGCTTTCAGCCGAAAGCACCGGATGAATATATTGATGGTTTCATTATCTCTGTGCCCGGTGGCGTTACTCAAATTGGTCAATACAGCATGATTGTGATCAATAAAGGCAAGCGTGACGGCATTACCGAAGGTGCTATGTTGGATGTAATGAAGCGCGGTGAGATTGTCCGTGATCGTACTAAAGAAGAAAAGGTTCGCTTACCCGCTGAAAAAGCCGGTCAGATGATGGTTTTCCGTGCTTACGAAAAACTATCGTATGCTTTGGTAACGAAAGCAACCCGTGCAATAAATGTGGGTGATCAAGTTCGTAGCCCTTTCTAAGAAACTATTAGAAAACGCTAAACTATTGACGTAAAAAATAAGGAAATAGCATGCTCAAGGATGAGGTGCTCTTCGCTTGGTGGACTCTATCAAGCACCCAAGGCATTGGCAGTATTGCGCTGAATAAAATCAGAGAGCAGCTGCCATCGTGCTCAGCTCTGGTTGAGTGTTCTGCTCAAAATTTGATTGCTATGGGGCTAAAGCCCGATCTTGCGTTTGCTTGGCAGCAGGCCAAAGAATCTTTAGATAATCTAAATCCCTTCGTATTCGCCGGTTGGCAAAAAATTCAAACGTGGTGTCAGCAGCCTGATTGCGGCGTATTAGTCCCAGATGATGACTCTTACCCCTACGCCCTAAGTGCTTTGCGCGACGCTCCGCTGTTTTTGTTTTATCGCGGTAACCCACAAATTCTAAATGAACCGAGTATCGCAATTGTCGGCAGTCGTAACCCTACTCACTATGGTCGTGAGCAAGCGTTTACTATCGCTCACCAGTTAGTCGCCTCTGACTGGCATGTTATCAGCGGTTTGGCGATTGGTATTGATGGTGAGGCGCACAAAGGCGCGATGAATAGCGCAACGGGTATTGGTCGCGGCAAAACGATTGCGGTTTTAGGATCAGGCTTAGAAGAAATTTATCCTAAGCGTCATCAAGCATTAGCGGATCATATTGTGGCGAGTGGCGGTATTCTGCTGTCGGAACACTTACCTGATATTAAAGCCCTCGCTCAGCACTTTCCGCGCCGTAATCGTATTGTGAGCGGTATGAGTTTAGGGACCTTGGTTATAGAGGCAGCCTATAAAAGTGGTTCATTAATCACCGCTCGTTTAGCAGCAGAGCAAGGTCGAGAAGTCTTTGCTTTACCCGGCGCCGTGACAAATCCACTCAGCCGAGGTTGCCATCAGTTGATTAAGGATGGCGCTAATCTCATTGAAAATGCGACGGATATTATGGCTTTATTGAATTCGGATTTAGCGGTCGAGATCCGAGCAGGTGAGGCTGAAGATCAACAAGACCTCTTTGGCGCATCACGAGGTCCGCAAGCAAAGCGCTCAGTCGATATACAGATAGAACGTCCGCTCGATCATCCGCTAGTGCGTCAATTAGATCGACCAGCAGGCCCAAAATTAGCAGCTCCAAAATTAGTGGGCCCGAAGCTGGAAGGGATCGGGAAAACGGTTTATCAGGCACTGGATGTCGTTCCTACATCGATTGATAGCCTAGTTAATCGTACTGGATTAAGTGTGGCTGAAGTGGCTCAGCAGTTGATATTGATGGAGCTTAAAGGGCAAGTCGCCCAGACCCCTGGCGGTTATGTTCGGGTGTAAGCTTATGCAAGCACACTGTGCGTATGGTGCATCATCCTCTATAATCCTGTGAACTACATTATTGTTTGCGACTGAGTTTATTGTGCCGGATTCTTCTGAGAACGTTCATCTACAGCAAGCTGTTGCCCGCTTAAAGGCGGGTGGTGTTATTGCTTACCCAACCGAAGGCGTCTGGGGCCTAGGTTGCCTATGGACAGATGATATTGCGATTAAAGAAATACTGCGTCTTAAGCAACGGCCGTTAGAAAAAGGCATGATTGTTTTGTGCTCACAATTGTCGGATATCGAGTCATTTTTATTGCCGTTAACCCCCGAACATATTCAACAGATAGAGCAGGAAACTCCTCATCCGGTAACTTGGATTTTACCTTGTAAGCTGTCTATAGCAGAATCCGTTCGTGGTCAGCATGCCAGCATTGCCGTGCGTTTTAGTCGCCACCCACAAGTGCAAGCGTTGTGCGCTCAGGTAGGGCCGATTATTTCGACTTCGGCTAATCCGGCGGGCTTGGCAGCAGCCATGTCTGCGCGAGACGTACGTCATTATTTCCAAGATCAATTAAGTTATATTTTACCCGGTGAGTTAGGGGGATTTTCAAAGCCCTCAGAAATTCGTACTCTCGATGGCCGCAAGGTAAGATAGAGTCTATTTTTAAATCAATGTTAACGTTAAAGAGCCCAATGAACATGAGCCAAGCAAAGGCTAAGACACAGCAAGTCACTCATACAGAAATCGAAGCGGTGAAAAGCTTCTTGCTTGATTTACAAGATCGAATTTGTACCGCGCTGGAAGAGCAAGATGGCGGTGGCCAATTTATTGAAGAGTCTTGGTTGCGTGAAGAAGGCGGCGGTGGTCGCAGCCGTGTTTTAGAACAAGGTGTGGTGATTGAGAAAGGCGGTGTTAACTTTTCTCATGTTATGGGCGCTGAGTTGCCGGCATCGGCTACTGCAGCACGTCCGGAATTAGCCGGCCGCAGTTTCCAAGCGATGGGCGTTTCTTTAGTGATACATCCGCGCAATCCTTATGTACCGACTTCCCATGCTAACGTGCGAATGTTCGTCGCCGAAAAAGAAGGCGAAGAGCCTGTTTGGTGGTTTGGTGGTGGTTTTGATTTAACCCCTTTCTACCCGTTTGAAGAGGATGTCATATTTTGGCATCAGACCGCAAAGAATGCCTGCGAACCCTTTGGCGCAGATGTGTATCCAAAGTATAAGAAATGGTGTGATGAATATTTTTATTTGAAGCATCGTGATGAGAATCGCGGCGTCGGCGGCTTATTCTTTGATGACTTGAATAGCTGGCACGGTGACGTTGATTTTGATCAGTCGTTCGACTTTATGCAGGCGGTGGCTAATTCTTTTATCGATGCGTATTGCCCTATTATGGCGAAGCGTAAAGAGACTGAATTTGGTGAACGTGAACGTAAATTCCAGTGCTATCGTCGGGGTCGCTATGTTGAATTTAACTTGGTTTATGACCGTGGCACCATCTTTGGCCTGCAATCAAATGGTCGTACTGAATCGATCTTAATGTCATTACCACCCGTGACGCATTGGGATTACAACTGGAGCCCTGAAGCAGGTTCTCCAGAAGCTAAATTGTATACCGACTTCCTACCTCATAAGGATTGGGTTTAATCATGAGCGATTTATACGCAGTGATGGGAAACCCTATCAATCATAGTAAAAGTCCACAAATCCACAGTACGTTTGCTGAGCAAACGAATCAAGATCTGATTTATTCAGCGATCTTGGTGCCGCTAGAAAAATTTAAAGACGAAGCGGATAACTTCTTTCGCAACGGTCTGGGTTTGAATATTACAGTGCCGTTTAAAGAAGATGCTTGGCAGTACGCTGATACCTATTCTTCACGTGCTTTACGTGCGGGTGCCGTTAATACCTTAATCAAAAAAGAAGATGGCTCCGTTCATGCCGATAATACCGATGGTATGGGTATGGTGCGTGATATTACGCTGAATAATGGCTGTGAAATTAAAGGTAAGCGAGTACTGGTTTTAGGTGCTGGTGGTGCGGTTAGAGGCATTTTAGAACCGCTATTGGAACAAAAGCCGCAAGAAGTTGTGGTAGCCAATCGTACGGTTTCGAAGGCTCAGAACTTAGCTAAGGACTTTGCCGATCTAGGCAAGATTAGTGGTTGCGGATTCGACCAACTAGAAGGCCAATTTGATTTAATCATCAATGGCACATCGGCCAGCCTCAGTGGTGAATTACCGCCGGTATCGGCATCGATCATTCATCTCGAAACCACCTGCTATGACATGATGTATGGAGCAGAACCGACGGTCTTCAACCAATGGGCTGCCAGTTTAAATGCGGCAGAAACGCTTGATGGCTTAGGCATGTTAGTCGAGCAAGCAGCCGAGTCATTCAATCTCTGGCGTGGTGTTCGTCCAGAATCCAGCCCTGTTATTGCAAGTATTCGAGCAAGCTTGTTAGCATCAAAGTAGGGCTGACACTTTCTGACTTTTTCGCATCGGTTGAGCGTTGAAATTGACGTCAGCCGATGGCATATAGAACATATAGTCGTCTCTATTTAATCCTTAAAATTTAGGAGCATTCTCTGATGATGAGAATCGTTTTATTTCTATTAACCAATCTCGCGGTGATCGCGGTTGCCAGCATCACTTTAAGCCTGTTGGGTGTAGGCAGTTATTTAGAACAGGGTAATAACCTGAACCTGAGCAACTTACTGGCGTTCTGTTTAGTCTTTGGTATGGCGGGATCTTTTATCTCGTTATTGATCTCTAAGTGGATGGCCAAGCGCAGCATGGGTGTGCAGATGATTGATCAGCCACAAAATGCTTCCGAGCAATGGCTGTACAGCACGGTAAAAGAGCTGGCTGATAAAGCAGGCATCGGCATGCCAGAAGTGGGCATCTTTCACTCTGAAGCGCCTAATGCTTTTGCTACCGGCTGGAACAAAAATAATGCGCTGGTGGCTGTCTCAACAGGATTATTGCAGCGCATGAACAAAGACGAAGTGGCTGCGGTATTAGGTCACGAGATTGGCCACGTGGCGAATGGTGACATGGTGACACTGGCTTTGATTCAAGGTGTTGTGAACGCGTTTGTTATGTTCTTTGCTCGCATTATCGGTAACTTCGTCGACAAAGCTGTCTTCAAAAATGAAAATGGCCCAGGTATCGCCTTTTACATCACCACCTTTGTGGCTGAAATCGTATTAGGTATTCTAGCGTCTACGATTGTCGCGTGGTTTAGCCGTCGTCGTGAATTTCGTGCCGATGAAGCCGGTGCTGCGTTGACCAGTAACGCGGCTATGGCCAGCGCTCTAATGCGTTTGAAAGAAACCTACGATCAACCGAGTGAACTGAGCGGTGAATTGGTGGCGTTTGGTATTCGCGGTGAAGGTAAGCTTTCTGCTTTATTCTCTAGCCACCCACCGCTTGATGACCGTATTGCGGCATTGCAAAACGCGGCAAAGCAGCAGGGCTAAAAACGTAAGAAGAAAAGCTAGTCTGCTTTAATGAAGGGGATGATCTGTTGGCTGATTGAATTAGCCCACAGCTCAGCCCCTTTTTCATTGGGGTGGTAACCATCAAGGCAGATCATTTCGGGCAGTAATACCGCAGAGAAAGCCAGAAACTGAGCATTATTTTGCTGACAGGATCGCTCTAATAAGTGATTCAATAAATGGGCTCGATAACCCATAATCCAACTAAGCGGCGCTGGTAATAAGGGAAATTGCTGTAGGGGTGGTACCGCAGTAAAAAAGATATGTTTGCTGCCTCTTTGCTTTAGCTCAGCAATTAAATTACTCAGATTTTTCTGCCATTCTTTGCTTGAGGTAAGATTCGTACAATCATTCACGCCCATGGTGATGATGCTGATGTCAGGCTGCTGGGTTACAGTTGTCTGCAGTTTTAATAGCAGTTCTTTAATCTTAATGCCATTTTGTGCCAACAGCTGTAATTCAACCTTTTGCGTCGCGGCCAGCTTATAAGCGACTTGTGCCGATACCGCATTTTCTATTGCTTCTATGCCTACTCCCGCCGCAGGGGATTCACCTAAATAAAGTAACTTAAGTCCTGTGGCCTGATCGCCACCGAGTGACATGCTTCTGGGTCCTTTTGCTTCTGGCATGCGCACGGCATTTTTTTTCAGCCAAAGTCCTTGTGGCAGAGCGATGAAATAAAGTGGTGATAGTAATGCGTGTAAAAGGTGCAGTAGGATTGTTCTCATGGAGGCCTGTCGATCAAATTAAACGTGTGAAAGTTTAGTGGCATATAAACTTTTGAACACCCTTAATTTATTGAAATCGGAGAAGTGCACGGTTTAACCCAGTATGACCTGATTACGTCCGTTGTCTTTCGCCTTGTACAAGGCTTTATCTGCGCGCTCAAAAACCTCTTCGATCGTTTCACCGGGGGCGAACTGGCTGATGCCAAAAGAAATAGTGATCTGAACGGGTTCCTTTTTAAAATTGAACGGACTACCTTCTACCTTTGTGCGCAATTTTTCTGCCACTATCTTCGCTTCTTCAGCAGATGTCTCCGGCATTAACGCAACAAATTCTTCGCCGCCAAAGCGCGCAATAAAATCACTGTCTCTAAGGTTTCGCTGTAAGGATTTGGCGATAATCTTTAATACTTTATCACCGGCAAGATGACCGTAGCTATCATTAATACGCTTGAACAAATCGATGTCGCAGACCATAAGTGATAGCGAACCGCCATAACGTTCAATGCGATGAATCTCTTGCTTAACCCGTTGTTGGTAAGACTCACGGTTAGGTAGCCCTGTTAAGGCATCATGCATGGCTTTTTTACGTTGCTCTTCAATCGCGTGCTGAGCAACTTTCGCGAGGCTTTCCATTTCATCCAGTTTGATTTGCATACCCGCTAATTGGTGGGTGAGCTCGGTCTCGCGCGTATTTTCTTCTGAGCTAAAGGTGTGCATCGCATGAATAATTAATCCCAAATGTTCGCTGATGCTGTGCCCTAATTCGCCTAGATCATTCTGACTGTTGACCACCGAACGGATTTCATCGACTTGGCCTTCCAGCATACCTTCAAAAACAGTTCTGGCTTCACCGCGACTGATTTGCCCTTGGGATGCATTATTAACCAGTTGTTGAATGGTTTCTAAACGATTATCGAGGCCTTGTAAGAACTGTTCGAACTCTTCTTGGCCATCCCCTAAAGCATCGATGATGAGGTTGGCGACTTGCTCTAATAAAGGTACCAGCTCATACCAATTTAACTTGCTGGTAAGCTTTTTCTTCAGAGCATCTAAGCGATGATGGTAGCGTGTAGGGATAACAAGCTGACGTAACAAGCGGGTTAGCATGGTGCTAATTTCTTGCTCTATGTGATCATAGCCTGGCTCTGGTATCCTTGTGGCGGGCGTAATTTCAATGGGATCTTGGGCTGGTTCTGGGACCGCGGATTCTGACTTACGCTGAAAAAGGCGGCTGAAAAACCCTATGTCACTCTCCTCCGTTACACTCGTATCTACTGTCTCTAAGGTTAGGTCTGACAGTAATTCGGACCAGGCTTTTAATTGTTTACCGTACCCAGACCATTGTTTTAAGTGTTCTTCAGATTTATTGACTATCTTCTTTATGCGTTTTTTTTCATCACTTGAGCAAGGAAAGCTTAATAAGTTTTTAGAAGCCTTGCCTAGGCTAAGAAGTATTTCTTGTGCTTGTAAGCGCCACTTTTGATCAAACCTATTCACTTCAACTTGCAAGGTTTGCAGGCTGGCTTCAAGGCCTCGACCTTCATTGTGCGGCTTAATCGTATCGCGTAATTTTTCCAGAGGCTTATCAATACTGTCTGATTGACCTTCTGCCAATAACGAGACCATCACTAAAGCACGGCGTAGCTGATCCTGCTTTTGCTCACTGCCCTGCTCTAGCTGCTCATGCTTTTCAATAAGATCGAGATATTTGTTACGCCACTTATTGATGCTTTTTTCTGAGTCATCGCCTTCTTGCGACATAATCCCGCTACCGATTTAAGAGTTAATACCTTGAGTATAGAAAAGGTTCAGCAAAGCGTGGCTTAGATATCGCATTGATGAATAAATTAATTAGGAACTCTTAATAAAGAGCATTTAAACAGGAAGAATAATTCCACTAGGTAATTCTATTTGCATGGCGATAGGAAGGTGGTCTGAAATTGGCGCGTCGAGTACAGCAACCTTGTTAATCTTGAGGCTGTCGCTCACCAAAATATGGTCCAGCCCACGTTGTGGCTGCCAGCTTGGGAAAGTATGTAACAACGGATCAACGGACTGAAAATTAAGCTTAGCCAGAGGCGTATGAGAGAGTAAGTGATCGGCGTGGTTGTTGAGATCGCCCATAATAATCACATGCTTAGCATCTCGAATAAGATTTTGAATATAGCCCAGCTGCGTTGCTTGAGTCTTGTTGCCGAGTGCAAGGTGAAGAACAATGATAAACAGCGGTTCTTGCTGCCCTATTTTCATCACCATGGCGCCTCGCCCAGGTAATAAACCGGGGAGCTTATGGTATTCAACTTGATCGGGGGCGATGCGAGATAATAAACCATTGCTGTGTTTAGCAATCGGTTTGATATCGCGATTGGTTTGTTGATACCAATAAGGGAATTGAGCTTTATGCGCAAGATGCTCTACTTGATTGATAAAACCACTGCGCCAACTGCCACCATCAGCCTCTTGTAGCGCTGCTATGTCGAAGTGCTGCAGTATCTCGGCGATACGATCTAAAGTAGGCGTGCGCTGTTTATGAGGCCATAGATGCTGCCAGCTGCGAGTAAGGTAATGATGATAGCCACCCGTTTGAATGCCGACTTGAATGTTGAAGCTGATGAGGTTGAGCTGATTCGCGGCCTTGTCTGCTGTAGGCAAGGCCGCGAGGAAGTCGGATAAGCTCAGTCTATGATTGACCATGCTGATATCCTAAATTGCGTGCTGAAAGAAAATCTTACTTCTTACGCTCTTGTGCAATTAGGTAGTCGACTACTTTAAATATATTCTTCTGGCCACCGGCAGAAGCCGCATCGACAAGATACTTACCGTTCACTACGATCGCTGGCACACCACTTACGCGATAAGCGCGAATACGTTTGTCGCCTTGCTGTAGACGACTTTTAACGGTGAAAGAACTATAAGCTTTATCGAAATCTTCTTTGCTTACGCCATACGCCGCAAAAAATTCTTGCTGTTCAGACTTACGCTGAAGGCGCTTACCGTTAATATGAATCGCTTTAAAAGTATCACCGTGCGACTTCTCAGTAATGCCTAATACTTCACCGATATAATACATTTGTGCGTGAACCACCCAAGACTTACCAAACATGGCAGGAATACGAGAGAATTCGACATCGGCAGGTAATTTATTCACCCAGCTCTCAACGTGTGATTCTAGAGAGAAGCAATGACCACAGCCATACCAAAATAATTCTTCAACATGAACCTTACCATTAGCCGGAACCGCTTGAGGCTGCTCGATTAATGTATAAGCTTTGCTCATATCTGCAATAGGGGCTTCTTTATGATCGTGACCATCTCCAGCAAGACTGCTAAAGCTGGCAAAAAGAATGGCGGCGCTGGTAAGGATACGTCCTAACATCTGGAACTCCGAAACAATTGGTTCTAATTTAGTGGTTAAATTTAGTATGAAAAGGTCTTATTGACAGGGATTGTGGCATAAAGGTTCCACCATAGGTAGAGACACAAGTCATAAAAAAAGCGACCGAAGCCGCTTTTTACACTCTATGACATTCATGCTTTCAAAAAGAGAAGCCGTGAATTAGAGAGGTAGGTTATTTTAAACCTTGGATATAGCTAGAAACCGCTTTGATTTCATCCATGTGCATACGAGAAGCAATATCACGCATTACATTGCTAGCATCGTTAGTACGCTTGGCACTGTAGAAGTCTTTCAACTGCTTTTCAGTATAAGTGGCATGCTGACCCGCAACACTAGGGAAACCTGCAGCTGCAAGGCCTTTGCCGCCTGCACCGTGACATGCGATACACGCTGGAACGCCTGTTGCTGCGTTACCACCTAAGAAAATGAGCTTACCCGCTTCAACAAGAGCAGGATCAGCAGCACCACCGCCAGCCGTTTGGCTCGCATAGAAAGCTGCAATGTCAGCAATATCAGTTTCGCTTAAACCCATAACGAAACCCATCATTTCTGGAACCTGACGGTCACCATTCTTAATATCGGTGATTTGCTTCACTAAATAACGCTCGCCTTGGCCAGCAATTTTAGGGAAGTTAGGGGCCAAGCTATTACCGTCAGCGCCGTGACAGGCACCACAAGTGGCTGCTTTGGCTTTTCCTGCAACCATATCGCCTGCTTGAGCAGCAGAAATAAGGCCAACAGAAACAATTAAGCTAATCAGTAGTTTTTTCATCGTCAGGTCCAGTTATTTAAAAATTTTAATTATTTACTTGTAGCCATATGTGTAATTAATGCTTTGTACTGGTCTGGAGTACAATCATTACACAAGCCTTTTGGTGGCATAGCGCCTTTACCATTGCTAACACTAGCAACCATTAGATCCATACCGGTAGCCATACGTGGAGCCCAAGCAGCTTCATCGAAAGCTTTTGGAGCGCCAGCAATACCCATGCTGTGGCAGATACTACAAGTTTGCTTATATTTGGTGTCAACATCGAAAGCGTTAGCATTAAAGCTAGTCGCTGCAACTAATGCTGCAAGAAACGCGATTTTTTTCATAAGAGATTCCTCATTGGGAGCTAATTAAAAATGCACGGCTTTGAATCACCCGACTATGATACAATTACTCGTCGGATTACAAAAGCCGATGATTATATACCATTAATTTCCTAACGGTCATTACGTTTACCTTATGTTAAATGCACAAACATTGATTTATACCAATACTCGGTTCATGCAAAGCGCCGCAAAGTTCACTCAGTGTCCCCAATGGGACGGTGTTGAGATCGCTTTTGCAGGCCGCTCCAACGCGGGTAAATCGAGCGCTCTTAACGCGCTTACAGATCAGACTAAGTTAGCACGAACCAGTAAAACACCGGGTCGTACGCAGCTAATCAACTTCTTCCAAGTCGATGAGTCACCTTATCGACTAGTGGATTTGCCCGGTTATGGCTTCGCTAAAGTACCAAAAGCGATCAAAATTGAGTGGCAAAAGCAGTTAGGCACTTATTTAGATAAGCGCGAATGTCTTCGTGGCTTGGTTTTGGTGATGGATATTCGTCATCCAATGACCGAATTCGACCAAACCATGGTCGATTGGGCTCACGAATCAAATATGCCAATACATATTTTATTAACCAAAGCCGACAAGCTTAAACGTGGACCTGCTTCTGCAACCATGTTGCAAGTAAGAAAAGCCGTTTCTAATATGGGCGATATGGCCACGGTACAGATGTTCTCATCAACCAAAGGCGATGGCGTTAAAGAATTACGCAAGCACCTGACTAAGTGGTTCATGGAAAATACGATCGTTGAAGAAGGTGAAGACGAAGGCGAGCAGTTTATTGAAGGCAATGAACCGCCAGCTTAGTATTTGATCAAATTCGATAACAATCAGCCTTTACTGCTTAAATGCCGTAAAGGCTTTTTTTTGCCTTGAAAATGAGATCTAGAAAAGACCTAAGATCCATTAGTAATAAAATACTCTTTTATGTATTCTCTGGTCTGATAAACATACTAGGAGTAAGAATTGTGAAAAATGGACTTATTATTTCTTTATTTACCTTGGGTCTCGCTGCTTGCGGCGGTGAATCCGATAGTGAAACCCCAACAATTACCACCGAATTTTCATCAGGAATTAAGGGAGCGGATACAGAGCCTGCTTTAACTGATGCCGAAATCGCGGAAGGCGATATCGTAAGTTTAAATACAAACCTTGTCGGCAATGTTTTAGAAGGCAGTAGTGTGCGCTTTAGTTTTACTTTAGAGGAAACTAAGAAAGTAGCATTGCTACTATCATCAGGCGTGTTCGATCTAGATTTATCCCTATCTGGTAATAATGAAAGTTTATCAAGCACTAATGACGGCTCGACTGAAGTCGTTGTATTTGATGCAGAGGCTGGAGAAAGCTATTCGGTTACGATTAGCTCTCAGGATGGAGCAGGTGAATTTCAACTGAAATTCGTTGAAGCAAACCGCTCCTCGCTCGGCTTAGCAAACAATGATTACTTAGTAAGTTTGGAGTCTACGGATACAACAGCATGTATTGAATATGGCGTAGAACAAGAAGATTATACGGAAATAGATTCGAGTCTTGGTGTGATTAACTGGGCCGAAGGCTATGTGGGTGGAGGAATAGCCTACTCTAGCACTTCATTTAGTTCAGTTGATGGCAATACGTTTACTATGAACGCGAGTTACTCATCATCTGAGGACGGATATAGTGGCTCTTCTCAAGGAACGTTAACACTTACAACAGATTTTACTACGGGAGTGATTACTGGATCTGCTCATGGGAGTTATCAATACTCCGGACCACAAGAGGATGCCAGCTGTACCTATACAGCTGTCGTGAGCGGGCAAGTGATTTTATAGCTTTATTGAAGTTATAGACAATAGGGTTATGAAGCACATTTAAAGACTCTCGATCCTTCAATTGTTAAATCGCAGGCAAAAAAGAGCCCGATTGATAATTGGGGGATCAATCGGGCTAGGCTTCGGATCTTTGGGGAATCACCGAAGAAAAAGGAACGCTATCTCTAGTCGTTAGACATAACGTTAAACCTAATGGAGAGTTTGGAAGCACACATGATGGCTTACCTATAAACAACTATAGACGCCTTTTTCAAAAGTGTTATCCCTTTGAGCAGCATTTATAGCAATAGTTCATGACATATACCTATTAAATAAGTGAAGTTCAATAACCCCGATTTATTGAACCGACCATCATTGAACTATGCTTTATTAAACTAGCTTGGAAACTGAGTGATGTTTAGTGCGCTTCGCCCCAGTTTTTACCTGAACCCACTTCTACGATTAGCGGCACAGCCAATTCAGCCGCATCCTCCATAATCTCTTTCAGCTTGGCCGTAAATGCTTCTAACTGTTCGGTTTTAACTTCCAGCACCAATTCATCGTGCACCTGCATAATCATTTGTGCATCAAACTCTTCAGTCGCTAACCAAGTATCAACCTTGATCATCGCTTTTTTGATGATATCGGCAGCGGTACCCTGCATCGGTGCGTTAATCGCTGTACGCTCTGCATGTTGGCGACGCATTGCATTTTTAGCTTTGATATCAGGAAGATATAAACGACGGCCAAAGATAGTTTCTACATAACCAATATCCGCAGCATCCGCGCGAGTATTATCCATGTAAGATTTCACTCCAGGATAGCGCTCAAAATAGAGATCAACGTATTCTTGAGCTTGGCCACGACCAATGCCCAACTGCTTGGCTAAACCAAAGGCTGACATACCGTAGATCAAACCGAAGTTAATTGCTTTTGCGCTACGGCGCATGTTCGGTTCAACGTTTTCAATGGTGACGCCAAAAACTTCGGCGGCCGTTGCGGTATGTACATCAACACCGTTGGCAAAGGCGGTTAAAAGCCCTTCGTCATTCGATAGATGCGCCATGATGCGTAATTCGATCTGGCTATAATCCGCCGCGACCATGGTATAGCCTTCCGGAGCGATGAAAGCATCACGAATACGACGACCTTCTTCACTCTTAATCGGAATGTTCTGTAAGTTCGGCTCAGTCGAAGATAAGCGCCCTGTTACTGCTGTCGCTTGGTGGTACGAGGTATGAACTCGGCCAGTGCGCGGACAAATCATTAGCGGAAGCTTGTCGGTATACGTTGATTTCAATTTGCTTAGGCTACGGTTTTCCAAAATCAATTTGGGTAACTCGTACTCTTCTGCCAATTGAACAAGAACCTCTTCCGCAGTAGAAGGTGCGCCTTTTGGCGTTTTCTTCACCACCGGCAATTCGAGCTTCTCGAATAAAATCTCGGCTAACTGCTTCGGAGAACCTAGGTTGAATACCTGGCCTGCCACATCGTGGGCTTGCTGCTCTAGCTCGACTAAGCGGCTGGTTAGCTGAGCGCTTTGCTCGTGCAATATATCGGCGTCGATCAACGCACCGTTGGCTTCAATCTTTGTAAGAACATCGATCAAAGGTAATTCGATAGTTTCAAATACTGATTTTAGATTTTCTTTTTCACTGGCATTCAGCTGCGCCCAAAGTGTTTGGTGCAAACGCAAAGTGATGTCGGCATCTTCTGCTGCATACGGGCCAGCGATTTCAATTTCGACATTATCAAAAGTGATTTGCTTAGCGCCCTTGCCTGCGACTTCTTCGTATTTAGTGGTTTTAGTGCCTAAATAATACGACGCTAAGCTGTCCATATCATGACGAGTAGCGACCGAGTTAAGAACATAAGATTCGAGCATTGTATCGAACTGAATACCTTTCAGCTCAATATCATAATTCGCTAAAACGTGAGCATCGTATTTAAGGTGCTGGCCAACTTTCTTGTTGTCAGCGCTTTCTAATAGCGGCTTAAATTGAGCCAAAACGGTAGCACGATCAAGCTGAACTGGAGCATCTTCTAATAATGTATCAGGGCCAATATGTGCTAACGGAACATAAGCCGCTTTGCCGACTTCGACAGAGAAAGAGAAACCGACGATTTCTGCTTCCATATAATTAAGCGACGTCGTTTCGGTATCGAAAGCGAAGAGTTCAGCCTTGCTTAGCTTTTCAAACCATTCGTCTAATTGAGCTTGTTCGAAAATGATTTGGTAATCGGTATCAATGATTTCAGCGGGTGGCGCAATCTCTTCTGAAGAGTCATCGGCTACATCACCTGAAGCAGATTTAGATGTAGCTGCTTTTTCAACGACCTTGCCGCCCAGTTCAGTCACCCAAGTTTTAAACTCGAACTCATTGAACGAAGCTAGAAGCGCTTCTTTGTCCACAGGCTGAGTTTCGATTTCTGTCAGCGAATGTTCTAGTTCAACATCTAACTTAATCGTGGCCAAATCGTAAGAAAGCGGTAAAAAATCTAACGCAGCGCGTAGGTTTTCGCCGATCTTACCTTTAACGGCGTCCGCATTATCCATAACGCCTTGCATGGTTTCATAAGCAGCAAGCCACTTAACAGCCGTCTTAGGACCACACTTCTCTACCCCAGGAATGTTATCGACCTTGTCGCCCATCAACGATAGATAATCGATGATCTGATCGGGACGAACGCCGAACTTTTCGATTACACCTTCAGCATCCATGAAGGTATCGGTCATGGTATTAATCAGGCTTACATGTTCGTTAACCAGCTGCGCCATGTCTTTATCGCCAGTGGAGATAATCACGTCACGCTTAGCCGTAGTGGCCTGATCAGCCAGAGTACCAATCACGTCATCCGCTTCTACATCTGGAATCACTAATAGCGGTAAACCCATGGCCTTAATAATGTCGTGAATAGGCTGAATCTGAACACGCAACTCATCCGGCATTGAAGGACGGTTCGCTTTATATTCTGGGTACATGTCGTTGCGGAAGGTCTTACCCTTGGCATCAAAAATCACAATAATCTGTGACTCTGGATAGTCTTTTTGCAGCTTGCGCATCATGTTGATCACACCACGGATAGCACCCGTTGGGTGGCCGTCTGAGTTGGTCAGTGGTGGCATGGCATGGTATGCGCGGAATAAGTAAGATGAACCGTCGACTAAGATCGCCGGTGCATCTTTTGTTATAGGAGCTGACGTGGCTTCTGAAATAGGTGCAGACATAAAGTAGATAAATCCATCGCAGTCTCTGGTTTCTATATGTGTTTCTAAGTGCGCTAGGGCGTAATAAGAGTACAATGAAAATAGAGATAATTTTTAATATTTGAATGAGGCATAGTTTACCATGATGCGTTCCCTTCTTGTGGCTTTCACCTGTGCATTTGCACTGATTAGCTCACCTATAGTGACAGCAAATCCAACAGGTGAAGAAGTCGTTATTCGTAACGATGGCGATAAAACATATTACGAGTATCGTCGCGGTGGTGAGGTTGTAGAGATTAAAGTGGTACCAAAGTACGGAAAGCCGTATTATCTGAAACCTTCTGAAGTTCAAGAAACGGAAGGCGGACAGTATACGCAGTCTGATGCGCCGGATGTATCAGTACCGAGCTGGGTTATCTTTCGCTGGTAAGTCGACTCTGAAAATAGTCGCTGGCAATAACGACCTAGCCTTACAAGGCAATGAATGGCTTAGCGATTCATTACCACCTTTTAATAGTCACCATTGATTTTATAAAGTTCTAATTCATGTCTGTTTATACCGATCTTTCAGCGAGCGAAGTCGCTGCCTATCTTAGTCAATTTTCTTTGGGTGATTACGAAAGTCATCAAGGCATCAGTGCGGGTGTTGAGAATACTAACTTCTTTGTTACGGCTGGCGATAACAAATACGTGTTAACTATTTTTGAGCATCATGATGCTGAGCAGGTCGAAGGCTTTATTAATATTGGCCGTCACTTAGCCGAGCAAGACGTACCTGTTCCAGGGCCAATCGCTGATGATACGGGTATCTACCTACACGAGCTAAAAGACAAGCCAGCAATCCTATGCCCATGCTTACCAGGCAGTCATCCAGAAAAGTTAAATGTTCAGCACTGCATTCTAATCGGTGTAGCTTTGGCGCGCTTCCATTTGGCGGGCAAAGGGCTTGAAGGTTTAGAAGAAAATAATCGAGGTCTGCATTGGTGGCCAGAAGTGGGTCGCGAGCTAATTCAAGCAAGCATGACGTCAGGCTTACAGAAAGAAGAGCTACTAACAGACGAGCAGCAGCAAGTTCTGATCGACGAAGTCGAATATCAAGAATCAAATACTGAACTTTGGTATGAGCTTCCTCGGGGTTTAATCCACGGTGATTTATTTCACGATAATGCTTTGTTCGAACGCACGGAAGATGGCAGCGATCAGCTCGGTGCGATTCTAGATATTTATAATTCCTGCCAAGATGCTTGGTTATTTGATCTAGCGATTGTAGCCAACGACTGGTGTGCAAACAGTGCTGGAGATTGGCAGCCTGATCTATTGCCCGCGTTGTTTGCCGGCTATCAATCAGTGCGTGAATTAACCGAGTTAGAGCAAACATCTTGGGGCATGTGCTTACGCGCAGCAGCGTTACGTTTTTGGTTGAGCCGTTTAGTGACTCAGCAGCATCAAGCTGAAGTGATCGCGAGAGACCCTATGGCGGCCTTGGTAACTACCGAGAAAGATCCGATGGAGTATTTCTTGAAGCTGGTTTCTCATCGCAATGACGAGCATTAATTATTATACTTGAGATTTTATCAACTAGAATCGGTATTTTTGATAAAAAATAATAAAGAAAGCCAGTGATTAGTATCACTACTGTTGTCGTAATTTATTACATCATAGAATTCAGCGATTTGGTTGCATAAGGTAAGTTATAACTGAAGCTATCGCCACTACAATGAAGAATTCGATTGTTTTATCGAAGTTTTTAATTCGTTATTCTCTGCAAAGGTATATGAACAGAGGCATCAACTCCCACCTACTTACTTTCACGAATTAGGAGATCTGGCTAACGGCTATCCTTCAGAATTAAGTAATAAATCTCCGTTGACATAAAAGTACATCGAATCTACGAGATATGAATAAAAGGCTTAATCATATCGTCTGAAAAGCTAAAAATATCTTGCGTACCATACATCACCTCTCTAGTTGAACGGTAAGTCGTTGCTCCTTTTTTATATCTAAATGGAGCTAATTATTTACAGAAAAATAGCTTCGACGAGTTCGAGCAAGTAGAGCTTTAATGCAAGTCAAAAACACGCAGTGAGCGATGTAAGGTTCAGTTTGAATAAGACTCTTCCTACAATACAGTTTGACTATGATAATAGTTTTATTTTTTACACAAAATAATTGTCTTTTGTGCAAAAGCTACTCTGCTCACCTTTACTGTTCATGGGATTGATGGCAAGGCGAAAACCATAATGTCTTAATTCGGGAGTGTTCATAAAGGAAACCTCATGAAAAGCTATGAATCAAGAGGTGGATCAATATTTAATAATCGGGTTGAAGCTTACAATTAGATATCTTTAGTTCCATAATATTAAAGTTACCACACGAGTAAATATCGCTTATTCTAAAATCAACTTACGATAAGTTATTGTGAAAAATCAATTCGGCCAAGACATTCATTGGTAGCGTGCATAAAATCAAAGAATTCATCATTTAAACAGCCAATCTTATCAGGAAAGAAAGAACCATAATATTTGATGTAATGACGATCCGAAAACGAAGTTATCATTTCTTCGACTATTCTCATATGTATAACAGGCTTAGTCTCTCCTTTCTTAAAAACATTAGGATGATAAGGAGTCATTATTAAGTGCACATCAATATTCTTCGACCGATATAGATCAATTAATTTCTTTAAATAACTCACAGAGTTTGGGTTGTATACATTGTCGGCCATTAGATGTCCACCGCCACCTCGAGGAACGATCAGAGTCCGTTGATTTTCTATCCATGGCTGTGCATATAAATGGCTGCCATCTTTCAGTGTGAGAGGTTGTGAGTACCCATTTTCATATGAAAAACTTTCATTAGGATAGTATATTTCTTGTTCAAATAGATCGTTTTTATTAATTATGTTTTCATCACTTAAAGCTAGGATACTGCTATAAAAATATTTTCCATTAAATAAGTTTTTTGCTAATTTGCTTAAATAAGATACATTTTCTCCAGCTTCCAGCAATCCTAGTAAATCATTCATTTTATTATAAGGAGCCATATGTGCGCCATATCGTGCATCAATTTTAAAATTAAAAGTAAATGGGTCAACACCGATGAATATCTTTTTTGGTAGTTTTAAGTTATTAATAATAAAATATGAAAATATTGATATATCTTCAAGCCCTCCGCCACTAACTCCTAAATTTAAAAGACCATCACAATTACTGTTAATTTTACCAGTATTTCTTACGCTAGATATTTGCATCATATGGCTAGATCCCAATATAATACAGTCAAAATCACCCGCTGATTTAGCTAATGTAGTCTTAATCAATCGTTCATTCCATCCTGATTGAATAATACCGTTTTCCGAAAGAAACAACTTACTTGAAAATTCTTTTGACTTGCTATCGGCAAGTATTTTTTTTAGATAAATTTCACCTGGATCAATAATGAAATTAACACTCGCTACTATTAGCATAAGGAAAGAAAATGTTAATAGTGATATTTTTAAGTATTGCTTATACATATTTACACCTAGAAATTAAAGTATAGAAATTCAGATTCTTTATTCATTTCCATAATTGAAATGAAAGAAAGAGTTATGAATCCGAACAGGTACTTTAAATTAGGTTTAAATTTTTCTAATAACTGATTTGAATTATCGAAAGATACAGCAACTGCTAATGCGATGAATATCCAAACCGGAGGAGATATAAAACCATTAATACTATTCGGCCAGCTACTGGAAATAATTTCAACATTGGCATTAGCCATACCGCTAAGTACCCTTATTGCATTGTCCCAGTCTTCTGCTCTAAAAAAAACAAAAGTGACGTTTACAAAGTTAAAAGTTATAAACCACGCTACCATATTATTTAATTTAAATTTTATTTTTTTACGCCAATAGTGATTGATGGCGATTCCTAATCCATGTAAACCACCAAATACAACAAACATCCATGATGCACCATGCCATAAGCCTGCAATTAAAAAAGACAATATTGTAGCAAGCATAGCTTTATGGAAGTTTAACTTCTTAAATGATCTAACTATAGGTGTATATATATAAGTCGTAATGAAACTCGTAAGTGTCATGTGCCAGCGCCTCCAGAAATCGATCATTCCGGTAGCTTTATAGGGACTATTAAAATTTTGGGGAAGTTTAATGTTAAATAACAGTGCTGCTCCGACAGCCATATCTGTATAGCCACTGAAATCAAAATACAATTGGAAGGTATAGCTAAGGCTAGTAGACCAAGCCTCTAATAAATTCATGGGAGTATCCCCGTTAAATCCTTCTGTTGCCCATATTGATAAGGTATCTGCAATTACAATTTTTTTAAACATTCCAAGTGAAAATATGAAAAGACCAAGAGATATATTTTTATAACTTTTCAACTTATTTCGAGGTTGAGAGAACTGCGGCATCATTTCTTTATGATGAACAATTGGACCAGCTATTAGTTGCGGAAAAAATACGACAAAAACTGTATAGTTAAGGAAGCTCTTTTCTTTGACAAGCCCTTCATAGCTATCAACTAAATAAGCAATTTGCTGAAGTGTAAAAAAACTAATTGCTAAAGGTAGGGCTAGGTGTAATAACTCAATATTAGTACCGATTACTAGATTGGTATTCTCTATAAAAAAGTCCATGTATTTAAAGTAAATCAATAATCCAATATTGAAAAATAGGCCCAATTGGAAAAGAAATTTTCTTGATGGTCCTTTTATCTTTTTTTTATCACGTTCTATGATAGAACTTGTTACTGTGTAATTAAATAATATGGATATTAAAATTAATGGCAGATAGATAATATTCCACCAGCTATAAAAAAATAAACTAGAAAGCACAATCCATGCTTTTGATGCAATTGTTAATCTCTGCTTGTTAAGGAAAAAATATACAAAACATGAAATAGGCAAAAAAATAAAAATAAATTCATAACTATTAAATAACACTAAAAGATACTCCCGCCTGTGATTGGGATGTTCACTCCATTGATATAATCAGATTCTGGAGACAGAAGTATTTTAATAAATGGGGTGATATCATCTACTTGAGCATTACGTTTAAGAGGATGATTATATGCATTTAAGTCCACCAGTTTATGATTGATAGTCTTTAAGAATTTTGTATCTATCATTGATGGAGAAATCGAATTAATTTGAATGTTTTTACTAGCATATTCACTAGCGAGAGATTTCACCAATCCAAGCAATGCATATTTTATTGTTGTATACTGAGTTAGTGCTTTTGGTGGAACACCAATAACACAGCTGGAAAGCATAATAACTACTTTTCCTTTTTTCTCCTTAGCTAATTTAGGGAGGAAGCGACTTAAGATCAGGACCGTTGCTCTTAAGTTAATATTAATATCTTTTTCAAAATTTGACCATTTAATATCTTTAAATCTAATGTTTTCAAATGGAGCCGCTGCTAGGCTTACTATTTTGTTTGGTATTCCGTAATTTTCTTCGATAGTATCAAGTAATGTATGAACTTCATCTTCATGTGATAAGTTAGCTTTTAAAAGGACCAACTCATGAACAGAATTTTCGGAAAATTCCTGCAAGCTTGCGCTCATGGTATTATAATGTGCCAAAATCAATATATCTTTATCTAAGTTCTTTATTAAATTAAGACCAATATCTGACGAGGCTCCTATGATTAAAATTATTTCACGCATCGATTAGCCCTGTTTTTATTTTAGCTCTAGAAACAATTATCCCATCTTGATTGGAAATGATCGCTCTGATTTCTAATTGCTTATATGCATCATTTATATAACTGACTTTTCCTGTGATAGTTAAAGTATTTCCTATATAAACTGGCTTTGTGAAAATAATATCAAGACCTTGTAAAATGCAAAACTTCCCTGGAAGGTGGACTCCAACTAACGTAGAATAAAAAGATGCGGTTAGTAAACCATAAGCAACTCTATCACTAAATCCTTTAGATAAAGCGTAGCTTTTATCTATATGAAGTGGATTGGTGTCTTCAGTAACCGCTAGGAACTTATCTAACATTTCTTCTGTGATAGTGACGCTAAAGGATTGGGTTAATCCAATATAAATATCATCTAAAATGAACTCGTTCACTTTAATTTTTCAATTATTAGGTTTAGCATCTCACCTACATTTTTAAGAGATACTAATTCACCAAGTGCAAATCTAATGTTGAACTCTTTTTCAATAGAAGTGACTAAATTGATATGGTTGAGAGAATCCCATTCTTCAATGTCATCTGAATTGGTGCTATCTTGAATCAACATGTCATCTTCATCAAAAATATCTCTAAAAATTTCTTGTGTAACAGAGAGGATTTCATTTTTATTCATTGATAATACCTATAATAATGTTTTGAGCATTATACTGATCTAAATCTAACTTCCATACACTTTTCATTGAATTACTTTCAACAAGAGTAAATCCTAAGCATTCATATAGATTTGAGACCATCTCGTTTTTCTTTGTTTTAAAGTAATATCCTACAACTTCAGTTAACCCTCTTGCTTTGCAGATTGTGACAAATTGATCTAGCATGGCTTGTTCCATTCCGCGCTTCAAAACACGGCAACTCATTAACCACAAGTCTATGTGGCAGGTTTTTTCTCTTATTCGACCAATGCTTGCAGCAATAAGGCCATTATCCCCATGTTTATCCACTAACTTACCATATAATGTTATATAATCAGGATCTGAAGAGATTGCTGTGATTTCACCAGTGGTATAGCGTTTCGTCGTTAAATTGAATTGATTTGTTTTATTTGAAAGCTGAGTGATTCTATCCAGATACACATCCTCGAACGGCTTAATTATTGCCTTCATGCCAAGTGATTTTAAGAACTCTTCATATGAAGTAAACTTAACCTGTTCAGCTAATCTTTTTTCGTTGCCTTTGTAGTACGCATTTCTTTTTTTGTCCTCTTCTGACAAAGATACAACTTCAAAATATCCATTGCGCTCGATATGTTTTATGAAATGTGCAATGTCACCACCTACATCTGGGACGGAGACACTGGGTAATTGAGAGGAAACAATCTCTCTCTCCATTGGATTGTCATCAATAAATACTAGGCTATCATTGCTAATGTTGATTTCTTGTGCAATTTCCGAGATGTTTAGATGTTTAGGTTCCCAGTTTGCTTTGAAACTCACAAAGTCAGAAAATCTCAGAATGCTTTCTGGATGATCAAAGCCTTCTTTCGCATTATCGAAATTATTTTTAGAGCAAACTGCCAGAGTGACACCTCGATCTTTAAGGTTTTTTGCGTACTGTTGGAAAGTTGTAAATGCTTCCGCTACAGCTGTTTCTGTTCCGATTTGGATACCACTCAATCCATCATCGCCAATAATTCCACCCCAGCATGTATTGTCGAGGTCAAGCACTAGGCATTTTTTCGAGTTGCCAAATATTGCATTAATAATATGGCTAAGGTTGAATGCAAGTTCTGGTATTGCTTCTAAACTAAGCGCGTATTTGCTTAAATACCACAGAGGCTCGTCGAACCATGCTTTAAGTCCAATATATGATGAAAGATAATTTATATCATTAATATATAAATTACCTATTTCTTGTGCAAATCGAGAAAAACCTTCATTCAGCTTATTTACGAAATTAACCTTCCCTAGGGGGCTGTAGCAATCTAAATTACCAAGAGTTCTTGTGATTGGTAAATCGAAATTATTTTGAATGATTGCGCAATTGTATTTCGAAAGTGCTTCCCAAATAGACTGATACTTAGATAGTTCATCTGCGATTAGTTGGTTAATGTCATCGATACTGTCGTTGCTTTTTGGGAAATTAATTATATTAACAACAGTCGTGTGTATATAGAAAATATCTGGCTGAAATTCCTTTAGAGCATTATTTCCAAACAATGCATCTTCGAAATATTGATTGTATTCGGATTCGTAGAAAATTGGCATTATTCCATTATTCAACAAGAATAATTCAAGAATATTTTTCACTTCTGAAGTTGTTGAACCGCCCAGAATTGCTATTTTTTTTTCAACAAAACAAGAGCGTTCTAAAAGGATTCTTTTGAGCTTTTTTTTTTACGTAATATTGCATTATTATTCAAGGGATAGGATAATTCATTCATTAGTATCAGCTCCCGCCAATCAAAAATCATCATATTACTGATATTTCTGTAAAATTCAAGTGAGAAAAGGCAGATCTTAATATTGTGTCATTAACGTAAAAACAATCGACCCCTATGTGCGTTAGCAGGTGAACTCAGGTAGTAATCGTCATAGAACATAAAATGCTATGCATTGAATTATGTATTTTTAAGTTATCCACGTTTTAATTCTATTACTTCCTATATATGCAAATACAGTTACTCTAGAATGGAACGCTCGATTATTATGCAATTCATATATTTTTCACATCAGACTTTAGCAAAAACATCGGGATATATTGATAAGTAATGAGACTATTTAAATATTACTTCATATCTTTGTAGTGACTATTATTTTAAATTATCGATAATAAACCTAGTCGATCTGTTAATTTTCAGATCATGCTTGAAGCTATATAAGACAAGTATACGTCAAAAAAAATATCGAACATTTTTTAAAATTTGGTGAGTAAATTATCTTAACTAAAGGTAATATAAGAGGTACGCTCACCTGGAAATTTACAGTAAACTGTCGTGGTCAACAACATCTTTGCATAAGTTAAGAACTCCTCAAGTACATCCTTTGAACCACTACTTGGCATTTTTGTTATTATGACGGTGCAGCCTAATACTACTGAGTGATTAATGATCTAATTAATTATTGATCACTCTGCAACTGCAAAATATTGACAGCCAGTTTCTGGCACCCACGCTGTTTTTAAACTTCTAAAATCTTTCCATCGGTGAATTTTCCTAATAATATCCTCTACGGCCCATATCTTAATTTATTTGGCAATGTCACAACACCTTGCTTAACTTCCTCAGGACTCCCTTGAAAATTATAAGTACTCATCAATGCTTTACTCGTCAACCAGATTTTCTGGTGATAACAACAATTTCCTACTAATTGATTGACGAGATAATAGATCAAGCAATATCGTTAAGTGTCCCCATCGTTTACTAACCAAAATATACCTTACATTGCCATACCAAACTTGATCAATTCCATCAGCACTAAAACTAAAGTCTACATCGTCAAAAATTAGGATGTCGTCGACGTTTCACTAAATAATACATCGACATCCAAGAAACAGGTTGTCGTTTTCATAACCTTGCAGGATATTTCCAGATTGAAGGCTTTGGTTCGAAGAACCTTCTTAACCATCATAGGTTAGTGAAAGTAATTCGTACCAACCTAAATGGTAATAGTTTTTAGAATTATTCCGCAACTCGGATCATTAAAGTTTGAACTTTGGCTGCCACAACTGTGTAATAGCATAAGGTAGTAATTTAGCATATTTGAGTCGATGAGATAATTTTCTCTTCATAGTATTTTCCTAAGTATTGGGGCATTAATTATTTGAATTTTGTAATGCTGGAATATATTTTTAATATGTTAGGATGGATTAATAATACTAGTCGTTTTAATCAGCAGCAGTGCAAATAAAACATCGCAAAGTAATCCTTCTCGTCCGACCAGCATTCGCGCACTTCAAATCCCGCGCCTTCAACTAAATCAGTAAACCCTTGTTTAGAGTATTTATAAGAATTTTCGGTATGAATGCTTTCACCTGCTTTGAAAATAATATTTTTAGACTCACCATCAGCATCAGAGCTATCTGAAATTTTCACAATCTGATCCATTGTGCTGACCAAGTGCATTTCGATACGGCCTTTCACCTCACTATAAATTGCCTTGTGTTCAAAATATTCAGCATTAAACTGAGTACCTAAAACACTATTAATATGGTGCAAAATATTAAAGTTGAAAGCGGCGGTAACACCTTGGCAATCGTTATAAGCCGCTTCTAAAACATCTTTGTCTTTTTGTAAATCAATGCCAATCAACATAGCCCCATCTTTACCTAACGTACCGCGAACCCCTTGTAAAAATATCTGAGCTTCTTGAGGAGAAAAATTTCCGATACTAGAGCCTGGGAAAAATCCAAGCTTCTGAGCACTGGTAATCATATCTGCAGGCAAACGAACAGGCTGAGAATAATCGACACACGCGGCATAAACATTTAACCAAGGATAATCTTCCATTAAACTTTCAGCAGACGCTAATAAGAAATCCTTAGAAATATCCATAGGCACATAACAATTTGGTCGAATCGCTTGCAGCAATAAACGAATCTTTAAACTGGCACCACTGCCATATTCTAAAAGCCAGACATCCTCTTTTAATAACTGAGCAATAGCATCACGATGTTCACGTAATAAATTAATCTCGACCCGCGTTGGGTAATACTCTGGCAGCTGAGTAATCGCTTCGAATAATTTTGAACCCTTCTCATCATAAAAATATTTTGCAGGTAATACTTTCTGAGGCTGACTCAAACCGGCAATAACTTCAGTCAAAATATCCTGAGCAACAGGCTGGTCATCAAAAAAACGTAATCCTCTACGTGCGGCAGAGGTTTCAGATTTTTGTTGTTGGTTCAAATTCATAACGGACGATTCCTACATTGATTTTTATTGTTACGTCATCAAAGCTACACATCTTCCGCTAAACGAATGCCAGTAAACTGCCAGCGGTCTTGCGGATAAAAAAAGTTTCGGTAAGTCGACCTTAAATGATCTTTAGGCGTAGCGCAGGAACCGCCACGTAAAACCATCTGATTGCACATGAACTTACCGTTGTATTCTCCTACGGCCCCTGCCGGTGTTTTAAAACCAGGATAAGGCGCATAAGAGCTTTTGGTCCACTGCCAGCAATCGCCAAATAATTGCTTCACGACATATCTAGCATTTTCAGACTCTTCTTTTTTAAGATCTTCTTTTGCAGTCGCGGCTAATTGCATTGGGTGAAAACTCTGCGACTCAACAAAAGTCCCTAGAACCTCACGTTTCTTACTCGCCACTTCCCACTCGTATTCAGAAGGCAAACGTTTGCCTGCCCAGCGAGCATAAGCATCGGCTTCATAAAAACTAACATGGGTAACAGGTTGCTGCGGATGAAGCTGACCATAACCGGTTAAACGAAATTCATAGCGTTGTGGGGTTTGCTGTTCTTCACTCTCACCGCCTTCACTTTCCAACTGCCAATAAAGCGGGGCAGAAATATTATTATCTTGTACCCAAGCCCAACCGTCGGCTAACCAATACTGTGGATCTTGATAACCACCGGCATCAATAAAGTGGCAATACTCTTCATTGGTAATTAAGCGATCTGCAATACGAAAATCTTGTAATAACGATTGGTGACGAGGCGTTTCATTATCAAAACTAAAACCGATTCCCTTATGGCCAAAGTTATAAATGCCACCGCCAAATTCGATAAACTTAATCGGTTCTATTTCAGCACCTTGATTACTATCGGGCGATTGCTGTGGCGGGAATTTAGCGTTTGCGTAAATAGGATAAAGCGGGTTGAAAGAGAAATTATATTTTAGATCGGTCAGCATCAACTCTTGATGTTGCTGTTCGTGATTTAAACCCAAAATAATAAGATCGTTTTGCTCTTTCGTTAACGTCTCAGTTTCAGATAAAAGTCGATGTAATCGTTGATCCACATATTGGCGATAGGCTTTTACTTCTTGCACCGTTGGGCGAGACATTAAGCCACGTTTATCGCGAGGGTATTGTTTGCCAACGGCATTGTAATAAGAATTAAATAGGTATTCGAACTGCGGATGGAAGACTTGATAGTCAGGCGTGTTTTTAAGAATAAACGTCTCAAAAAACCAACTGGTATGGGCAAGATGCCATTTCATAGGGCTTACAAAGGCATCCGCTTGTAACTCAAAATCTTCTGTTTCAAGTTCATTGCAGAGTTTTAAAGACTGCTGACGTATACGCTTGTAGTTGCTTAGCAGTGAATCAGGTTCATCGTTTGCTGTATTACTCGCGCCTTGCTGGCGCAAGGTATGCAATAAATCTTCTGCCGTAGACATCACAAGGCAATCCTTTTTTGTGCTTTTGTCTACTATGCGCGGGAAAATTTAATTCATCAAGCAGCTTATTAATGATCCTTTGTTCACTATAAATGGTCACTGTTTGAAACAGGTTTTAAGTGCTATTTAAGACACTTAGCCAAGGTCTTAGTCATATCGCTCAACCAATCGATATACGCCGTTTTGGTTAATACACTCGCCCCCGCCAGAGGATCCAGTTCACCTTGCTGAATAGGCAAACCATTCACCACAGTATTGATTAACGCAGGGCTAAATTGCGGCTCCGATAAAACGCAGGTCACTTCTTTATTCTGCAACTGGTTACGCATGTTTTGAACATGACGCGCGCCGGGCTTACGCTCAGGCGATAACGTGAAAGCGCCTAACTGTTCAATGTCGATGGCCTGAAACCAATAATCATAAGCCTGATGAAACACAAAGAATCCATTGTGCTTTAACGGTGCCAACTGAGCCTTGCTCGCAGCGACTAACGTCGTTAATTCATCGGCAAAATCTTGATGATCTTTTTGCGCTTGTGCTTTATCCGTCTGTTTAACCGAAGGATTCCACTCAGCAATGCGCTTACTGATCTCAATGGCCAGCTCTGGCGACAACCAAACGTGAGGATCACTGCCGTACAAACCCATGTCTTCCATCAAGTGCGTCGCGTCTAGCCACAAAGCCTTATCATCCGCTTGCTTAGCAAACTTAGCTAAATACGGCTCCATGTGATCGCCAGCCCACAAAATCTTATCGGCCTGATGAATCTTACCAATATCAGACGGGCGCAAGCTGTAATCATGCGGCGACATACCATCGGGCACCAGAATATCGATTTGTTCAGCGGGATACGTCGCAGCCGCGATTAAGGCAAGAGGCTTATTCGATACCAAGATACGAGCATCGGCAGCGGTTGAATAAAGGCTGGCCGCCAATAGGCTAGGAAGTATCAGAAGTAAGGTAATAAGTGTTTTCATAGCGGGCGCTTTCATAAATTGTCGTGCGGTAGAAATCTATGCACAGGTAGTAAAGTGTAATATTATAACCTTTTATCTCCCTAAGAGTGAACTCCCATGTCAGCCTCTGCTTACCATCCCCATGATCACCAAGGCTGTATTAGCACGGCGCTTCAGCAAGCCGCCAAATTATGTGCAGAACAAGGGGTGCGCTTAACACCAATTCGCAAGCGCGTATTAGAGCTGGTATGGCAGAGCCACAAACCCATGGGCGCATACGATTTGCTACCGGCATTGGCCGCAGACGGCTTCAACTCTGCCCCGCCGACGGTTTATCGCGCACTCGATTTCTTGCTCGATCTAGGCCTAGTCCATCGCTTAGCCTCACTTAACGCCTTCATTGGTTGCTCACACCCAGGGCACGAACATCAAAGCTGCTTCCTAATCTGCAAAGTGTGCGACAAAGCCCACGAAATGGATGCAGCGCCTTGGTTCAACGCGCTGACCGATGCCGCCAAAGCCCAAGGCTTCGAAGTAGAAACCCAGCTCACCGAAGTTGTCGGTATCTGCCCCCAGTGTGCAAAAGAGAGTGCCTCGAAAGAAAAAGGCAGCCCCGATGAATCCTGAGTTAGTCGTCGTCAAAACCGAAGCGGAAACCCTAATCCGCGCCCAAGGTATTAACCAAACGTGGGGCGATCGCCACGTATTACAGAACATCGATTTAGCGATTTGTGAAAACGAAATCGTCACCATCATTGGCCCCAACGGCTGTGGTAAATCGAGCTTACTGCGCATCTTGCTAGGGTTACATACCGCAGACTCAGGCAAAATAACCCGCCGCAAAGGTTTACGCGTCGGCTACATGCCGCAAAAATTACGCATAGACGATCGCCTACCGTTATCGGTCACTGGCTTTCTAATGCTCGCCCCCGGTGCTCGCAAAGAAAGAGTGCAAGAGTGGCTAGAGCGTCTATCCATTACCGCATTAGCCAAGCAGCCCGTGCAGCGACTATCTGGTGGTGAATGGCAGCGCGTATTATTGGCGCGTGCCTTATTAATAGAACCGCATCTATTAGTACTGGATGAACCCGTGCAAGGCGTCGACATTCAAGGTCAGCGCGAGCTGTATCAACTATTACCCGAACTGCGCAACGAACTGGGTTGCGGCATCGTATTGGTTTCACACGATCTGCACCTAGTAATGGCGCAAACCGATCGCGTGATTTGTTTGAACGGCCACGTGTGCTGTTCTGGCCACCCCGACCAAGTCAGCATCAGTGACGAATACAACTCACTCTTTGGTAATCAAGGTGGTCATCAGCAAGGTCATCAGAATGGCCACCCACTTACGCCTCTTGCCCCGGTAAGTGAACTCGCCCCAGAGCTGGCTCACTATACCCACCACCACGACCACAAACATTGTGTCGATGGCCATGTTGAAGGCAGTGAAGAATGCGATCACGTCGATCAAGAACAGAGCGATACGCACAAGGAACATAAACATGATTAGTTGGTGGTTATTACCTTTATTCGCAGGCTTAGGCGTTGCGGCAACCGCAGGCCCATTAGGCAGCTTAGTAGTATGGCGTCGGCTAGCATTTTTTGGCGATACTCTCGCCCACGGTGCTTTGTTAGGCATTACCCTAGGGATTTTATTTGATCTTCACTTAACCCTCGCGTTGATATTTTCTTGTTCGGTTTTAGCGTTGATTTTATTACAGCTCGATAAATACACCGGCATCGCATCCGATACATTATTAGGAATTTTATCGCACTCATCACTAGCCATTGGTTTAGTGGTATTAAGCTTTTTTGATAACGTGCGTATCGACCTTATGGCGTACCTGTTTGGTGATTTGCTTGCAGTGAACCAGAACGATTTATTATGGATCTTTGCGGGTGGTTCATTAGTCATCGGATTATTAATCTGGCAATGGCGCGGTTTATTAGCCTCCACAGTGAGTGAAGAACTAGCCGCGATAGATGGCTACCCCGTAAAACGTTTAAAAGCCATGTTGGTTTTATTACTCGCGCTTGTGGTGGCAATCTCGATGAAAATTGTCGGCGTATTATTAATCAGCGCGTTATTAATCATCCCCGCAGCGGCGGCAAGACCACTGGCAAAAAGCCCAGAACAAATGGCGATGCTTGCGAGTTTAATCGGCATGTTATCGGTGTGTGCAGGTATGGCATTTTCGTTTGTTTGGGATACGCCGACAGGGCCAACGATAGTTGTTTCTGCTGCGAGTTTGTTTGTGATGAGTCAGATTTTTAATTCGGTTAGGAGGTAGCTGAATTTGTTAATAGACGAGTACCTGAAATTTAACGTTCGCCTAACAACAAAACTAACGATCGCGTAAGTTATTGAAAAACAAATAGAAATAGCCGCTTTTATAAAATTCGATTGTTCAGCGAATCATTAGTTACTGTGATGACTAAATTGACAAAGGCGAACGTTAAATATAGTGTTGTAAATATCAATAACAGGGATAGTCGTATGATTTTAAAGGAAATTCCTCTTCGTTCGCCTTTCCCATTTATAAGCTGTTATGCGGCACCTGTTCGTATAGCACGCTGTTATTTGCGTATAAGAGGCATCAATAGACGGTTAAGAGTTTAAGATTTGCCAAAGCAAATCGTTTAACCATTAACCGTTATATGGAAAGAAAATCTAACTAGGAAGTTGACGAGTTCATTTTCAAACCTACAGTTAAAGAAGAGTTAAGGCTTGTGAGCAAACGCGTTTAGCTCCAAAAGACCTTAACTCTTCTTTAACTAAATGGTGAATCTCGTCGCCGCTTTCTCCTTGTTTGATTCCTCTCCTAGAACGGGTACTGTTCACTGTAGGCTGGTAAAATTAAAATTTTAGCCACTGTTTGGTACCCTCAAATAACAACTCATTGATCGGGACAACAAAAAGCCGTTGCCCGATAATTCGGCGTTA
>JBALXI010000029.1:0-60079 GCA_036960605.1 Oleispira sp.
GAGTTCATCAGCGCTGCGACCGCGGCGCTCAATCGACCACAAACTTTCAATGGTGCGCAAACTGGCCAATAAAGTCGTAGGTGTGACCACAACAATACGTTGATCAAAGGCGTCCATAAAGAGTTTTTCATCGTGCTGAAAAGCGGCTAGAAAAGCCGGTTCAATCGGCATGAACATAAAGACAAAGTCAGGGGAATGCAGCGAAGGTAATTGCTGATAGGCTTTCGCTGACAAACTTTTTATATGATTACGGATGGCATCAATATGTTGTTTTAAAAATTGAGCTTGGGCAAGTTCATCATCAGCGTTCACATAATCGTTATAGGCATTCAGCGATACTTTCGCATCAACAATAATGTGCTTATCATCCGGTAAATTGATAATCACGTCAGGCCGATAGTTTTGTCCATCATCCGCTTTATGATTTTGTTCTCGCACATATTCTTCACCCAAGCGTAAACCTGAACGTTCGAGTACGGTCTCTAAAACTAACTCACCCCAGTTACCTTGAGTCTTCTTATCACCGCGTAAGGCTTTGCTCAACGCACTGGCTTCTGCCGTGATATTTTGATTAAGTCGGTGCAATTCACTAATTTGATTTTTTAATACCGCACGGTCTTTGGCATCATGCAGGTGAACATCTTCGACTTTTTTTCTCAGCCCTTCTAATTGATCCTTAAACGGATGCAATATGGCATCAAGGCCTTGCTTGTTTTGCTGCTGTTTTTCGCTAAAGATTTTATTCGAGAGGTTTTCAAAGGCTTGCTGTTGCTGCTGATATTGTTGCTTATGTAGCTCTTGATGGTACTGCTGCTGTTGGCTTTGTTGCTGTTGCTGGTTTTGAAGTTTCTGTTTTAACAGCGCGTTTTCCACCAGCAGTTTCTGCTCGCCGAGCTTAATACCTAATTTTTGCCCCATCTCTTTTCCTATTGTTAGGCAGCCGTAACAGCAACCTAACAACAGTAAAATAAAGAACAAAGAAATCATCCATGGCTCGAGCATTAAAGCGTCCATATTGAATTAGTCTTGGCTACCTAACGTCGTCAACTGCTCCGTTTGATGTTCCGTAATCAGAGGTCTCACCACTGATCCTAAATCACCCTGCATCACTTCATCAAGCTTGTATAAAGTCAGGTTGATTCTATGATCGGTAACACGGCCTTGTGGGTAGTTATAAGTACGAATACGTTCAGAGCGATCACCACTACCCACTAAACTTTTACGTTCAGCGGCTTGCTCGGCTTGCTGCTTTTGCAAAACAGCATCATTGATTCGGCTGGCAAGAACCGTCATCGCCTTAGCACGGTTTTTATGCTGAGAACGCTCGTCTTGGCATTCAACCACAAAGCCTGTTGGTAAATGCGTTAAACGAATCGCCGAATCGGTTTTGTTAACGTGCTGACCACCGGAACCAGAGGCACGGAATGTATCAACGCGTAAATCACCTTTCTTAATTTCAATCGCGTCTTCGCCTTCAACCTCTGGCATTACCACAACCGTACAAGCAGAGGTATGAACACGACCTTGAGATTCTGTTTCCGGTACACGCTGAACTCGATGCGCACCCGATTCAAATTTCAGTTGAGAATACACATCAGTACCTGAAATGCGGGCAATGATTTCTTTATAACCGCCATGATCACCAGTATTGGTATTCAATACTTCAACACGAAAACCTTGTGTCTCGGCATAGCGAGAATACATGCGATACAAATCACCGGAGAAAATAGCGGCTTCATCACCCCCAGTACCAGCGCGCACTTCTAAAATCACGTTACGGCCATCGTTAGGATCTTTCGGCAATAACAAAACTTGTAATTCAGCTTCTAACGTTTCTAGCGTTGCTTTGGCTGATTTATATTCTTCTTGACCCATTTCACGCATTTCAGGGTCTTCGTCTTTTAATAGCAGCTCTGCTTCAGCGAAATCACCTTGCGCTTCGGTGAACGACTCATAAGCCTGCACAACGGGCTCCAGCTCGGCATATTCTTTCGATAAGTTACGAAATTTATCTTGATTAGAGATGATTTCATTATCACTTAAAAGAAACCCGATCTCTTCGTAGCGCTCACTTAAATGCTGTAACTTATGAACTAATGATTCTTTCATTCTGTTTTATTCTTCTCTTTGTTCTCAGTTGCACTGTTTTCAGTATTACTTGAGAGCTGAAATAATTCTTGTACCCAATCCATCACTTCAAGCTGGCCTTCGGCCCCTGCTTTACGCATTTGCTTGGTCGGAGTGTGCAATATTTTATTGGTATAGGTATGAGCAAACTGCTGTAGAACTTTGCTCGGGTCATCCCCATTTGCTAGCTGCTTACGTGCTTTAACGAGACATTCATCTCTTAGGTCTTCAACCTGGCTGCGTAATGCCGTCACCGTGGAAACCACATCTAATGAGCGCAATTCTCGCATAAAACGCTCAACACCTGAAATAATCAACTGTTCAGCATGTTTAGCGGCGTCTTGGCGGGACTTTACATTCTCTTCAATGATGTCTTTTAAATCATCGACTGTATAAAGGAAAACATCATTGAGATCGCCAACTTCTTCTTCGATATCTCGAGGCACCGCAATATCCACCATAAACATAGGCGCATGACGGCGTTTTTTTAATGCGCGCTCTACTGTGCCTTTACCTAAAATAGGCAGCGGACTGGCCGTTGATGAAATAACGATGTCGGCCCGTGGCAGCTCTTGCGCAATATCTTCCAATAACACGGCTTCGGCATGAAACTGTTCAGCCAGCTTTTGCGCTCGTGCCAACGTACGGTTGGCAACAATAATTTGTTTAATACCGGCATCTTTTAAGTGCCTAGCCACCAGGTCAATGGTTTCACCGGCGCCAATCAGTAATGCCGTACTTTTACTAAAATCGCTAAAAATATGTTTTGCCATACTAACAGCAGCAAAGGCGACTGATACGGGGTTTTGACCAATAGCGGTATTGGTACGAACATCCTTGGCAACCGTGAAAGTCTGACGAAATAAACGCCCTAACTCACTTCCCGTGGTGCCTGCTTGCTGAGAAACGGCAAAAGCAGATTTGAATTGACCTAAAATTTGAGGTTCGCCGAGTACCAGTGAATCTAAACCACTGGCAACTC
The DNA here is from genome assembly GCA_036960605.1 of Oleispira sp. Lineage (GTDB taxonomy): Bacteria > Pseudomonadota > Gammaproteobacteria > Pseudomonadales > Oceanobacteraceae > Oleispira. The sequence goes on from JBALXI010000029.1 coordinate 3,110, forward strand.
GCATCATGTGCTGAACGGCAGCCGTATCATGATAAATATAGGATGAGTCGTTTAAGACCTGCTCATCAACATCGTGATGGTTGCTCAGCCAAGACAGTATCGCCTGTCCCGCTTGCTGATCAGCCTCGCTACCTCCGTCTATATAAGAGCAGTAGATTTCAGTACGGTTGCAAGTTGATAGTATCGATACTTCAGTTACCGGCGCTAGCGTTTGCAGCACCTGCTGGAGAACATCCGGCATAGTTGCTGGATCAAATGAAACTTTCTCACGCACTGCCACTGGGGCGGTTTTGTGATTAATACCAAGCGCTATGATTCCCATCTGAAATTAAATCTGACCTTTTAAATAATGACGTATCAACGAAAGCCGAACAGTATAACGGTAAATAATCATGAAATCTTTTCCACATTGCCTTGTCTACTGTTATTTCGCCCATAATAAAGACTTAGCGCTGACTTTTAGTTAATTTTCAGAGTATGCTATTCACAGAATCAATGGATAAAGATTGTTATGTTATTTCGGATTGTTAGCTTATTAATCGCCAATGGCTTAATTGCAGGCTGCTCCTTCCTGCCTATTAGCAATAACCCTGCTAATTCAAATAAGATCACAGAGTCTCAATCAGCGCATGTTGAAATAGGCAATAGCAAGATCATAAGCTCCCACGAGCCTGACAATCTCGCGCCTTTTCCCGCCCCCACACTTTATTCTTTATTGGTCGCAGAAGTCGCCGGCCAGCGCCAACAATTTGATGTCTCCCTCGCCAACTATCTCGATCAAGCGCGAAAAACACAAGATTCTGGCATTGCAGAACGAGCTACGCGCATCGCCCAATACCTAGGGATTAATCAATATACATTAGAAGCTTCAAAACTTTGGGTTGCTAGCGCGCCTTTTGAAGCCCAAGCACACCAAGTATTAGCGCAAGCATTAATGAAAGCCGGCGACTTCCCGACAGCACTTCAGCACATGGAAGCGGTTCTAGAATTGGCAGGCGCCAGTCAGTTTGATTACCTGGCGTTAAATGCTCAGCACCTAAGCCGTAATGGCAAGCTCGATTTATTACAGCAATTTGAATTACTAACTCAAAAGCATAGTGATTACGCCCAGTTATGGATGGCTCAAGGTACCTTATTATCGCAACTGGAAGACTACCCTGCGGCCTTAATCGCTCTTGATCAAGCGCTTTCTCTAAGAGAAGAGTACACCGCAGCAGCGCTGACTAAAGCTCGAGTATTACATAAACTGAAGCGCCCTGAAGAAGCATTGATCTGGCTGGACGATTTACACGATAGCCTCCCAAAGCATAAAGGCATCGGCGTATTACGGGCCCGCATTCTGATTGACCTCAAGCGTTTCAGCGAAGCCCGTGCGGCCTTTCAGTATCTAGCCAGAATATTCCCTAATGACCATTCGATACACCTTTCACTTGGCTTATTGCATATGGAGCTAGAGGAAGCCGACCAAGCAATTGCGGTATTAAGCCCACTGACGCTACAAGATAACATTGCCAATGAAGCTTATTTTTACCTCGCGCGCATTGCCGAGAAGCAGCAAGACCCCGCTCGTGCTCTGCGTAACTATCAAGCGGTTCAACAAGGCCGGCAGTTTCTACCCGCTCAACTGAAAGCAGCACAACTATTAATTAAGCAAGAAAATATAAATGCGGCAAGTGATTACCTGACCCATAGACGTAGCGAATTCCCTGACTACAACATTGAATTACTACAGCTTGAAATGGAGTTATTAATTAGACATGACAAGACAGATGAAGCCTATCAGTTGATCGACATCGCTTTAATAGAATCACCTGATAATACCAAGCTGCTTTATAGCAGAGGTTTACTGGCTGAAAAACTAGGTAACATTCAACAGCTAGAAACCGATTTACGCCGCATTATTAGCTTAACGCCCAATAATGCCGAAGCCATTAATGCTCTAGGCTATACTCTCGCGGATAAAACCGATCGCATTGATGAGGCACTGGACTTAATACAGCAAGCCTTGGCATTGGCGCCTAAAAATCCAGCCATCATTGATAGCTTAGGCTGGGTTTATTATCGCCTAGGAGATCTATACCAGGCTTTAGAATTACTGCAACGAGCTTTTAATGATTTCCCAGACCATGAAGTCGCCGCGCACTTAGGCGAAGTCCTATGGAAACTTGAGCGCAATGATGAAGCCAAGAATATTTGGCAACAAGGCTTGGAACAGCAGCCTGATAGCCTTATTATAAAAGACACCTTACAGCGATTTAACCTAGATCCTGATTTACAATCCATCCCAAAGTGAACCCTTCGATAAATGAAAGTCTCATATTTTGGACTCGTACTTCTTATGAGTATGGGTCTATCCGGCTGCAGTATTTTTAATCTGCAACAAGATAGCCAGCAATTACAAAAACAGCTCAATCAAATTCAACAGTGGCAAGTACGCGGTAAGCTCTCTGTCGTCAGCCCCGACGATGCAGTAACAGGCTATTTGACCTGGCAACAAGATAAAGAAGACTTTGATTTGTTTTTATCTGGGCCTTTTGGCCAAGGCTCTAGCCGCCTTGTCGGAAATAATGGCCAAGCAACCCTGACCCTACCTAACCAAGAACCCGTCAATGCGCCTTCTGCAGAATACTTAATGGCCCGCTATTTAGGTTGGCAATTCCCAGTACTGGATCTTCGCTATTGGGTTAAAGGTCAACCGAGTCCACACTCAGATTTCACCGAGGTACGTGATACCTTGGGTTTATTAGAAAGCCTACAGCAACATGGCTGGCAAGTTGAGTTTTCACGCTATCAGAATCAGGGTGGCACTTGGCTACCTGGACGCGTCAAAATAATCGGTCATGACTTCAAATTTATTTTTGCCATTAAGGAGTGGTCTATTAATGGTTAATAATAATTCGTGGTTAAAAGTGCCCGCTCCAGCGAAATTAAATTTGATGCTGCACATTACGGGTCGCCGCGCTGATGGCTATCATGAACTGCAAACCATCTTTCAGTTTTTAGATCATGGCGATCAGTTAAGCTTTCAAATTGGTAAGGATAATGAACTGACTCTCTCTCCAGAGATTGAAGGTGTCGATTTTGAAGATAATTTAATCATCAAAGCTGCCCGTAGCTTGCAAGCTCATAGCAAAGCCACCCACAAAATCTGTGGTGCTAATATTCAATTAGAAAAGAGTTTGCCAATGGGCGGTGGTCTGGGCGGTGGTAGTTCAGATGCAGCAACCACCATGCTGGCTTTAAATACGTTATGGCAACTCGACTTATCGCTGGATGAACTCGCCGATATTGGTGTAAAGCTGGGTGCCGATGTTCCTGTCTTTATTAAAGGACAAGCTTGCTGGGCAGAAGGCGTTGGCGAAAAAATAACGCCACTGCCTGATTTGATTGAAAACTGGTTCCTAGTCGCTTGCCCGAACGCTCATTCAGACACAAAAGAAATCTTTTCACATAAAGAGTTGACAAGGGACAGCGAGATCCTTAATATGCGCCACGCACTTGAGGGACAAGTAGCCGACAACAGCCGTAATGACTGTCAGTCAGTTGCCTCGAAACTCAGTCCTGAAATCGGTAAGACATTGAATTTGCTAAACAAATTTGGTTCTGCTAAGATGACAGGAACTGGAGCTTGTGTTTTCTTAAGCTTTGCTTCAGAGAACAAGGCAACGAAAGTTGCAAGTAAGCTTCCGGCTGAATTAATTACTTTTATTGCGAAAGGTACTAACCTTTCTTCTGCACATAAGGTATTATTCGGCTCCGTTTGAAAAAACGGTTTTTAAAAAGTTGGGATGTCGCCAAGCGGTAAGGCAACGGGTTTTGATCCCGTCATGCGCAGGTTCAAATCCTGCCATCCCAGCCAACTTATCTTATTTATCCATTATTGAAAAAATCTAAAAGGTGACCCCATAGTGTCCAAACTGATGGTATTTACCGGCAACGCCAATCCTGAATTAGCCAAATTAGTTGTTGAACGTTTAGATATTCCAATGGGCGAAATGGCCGTTGGTAAATTCAGTGATGGCGAAATCACTGTTGAAATTAATGAAAATGTTCGTGGTAAAGACGCTTTTATTATTCAACCGACCTGTACGCCAACCAACGATAATTTGATGGAACTTCTGCTAATGGCAGATGGTTTACGTCGCGCTTCCGCTTCTCGTATCACCGCTGTTGTTCCTTATTTCGGTTATGCTCGCCAAGATCGTCGTCCTCGCAGTGCTCGTGTGCCAATTAGTGCCCGCGCTGTTGCTGACATGATGGTAGGTGCTGGTATCGATCGCGTATTAACTGTTGATTTACACGCCGACCAAATCCAGGGCTTTTTCAGTGTCCCTGTTGATAATGTATATGGTTCACCTATTTTATTAGATGATATCGCTCGTCAGAAATACGAAGACTTAATCGTTGTTTCTCCTGATGTAGGCGGTGTTGTTCGCGCACGTGCTATTGCTAAGCAGTTAAATGTTGATCTAGCAATTATTGATAAACGTCGCCCAGAAGCCAATGTTGCCGAAATCATGAACATTATCGGTGATGTTGAAGGTCGTACTTGTGTCTTAGTAGATGACATGGTCGATACAGCCGGTACTTTATGTGCCGCTGCTGCTGCATTAAAAGATCGCGGTGCAAAAAGAGTTGTTGCTTATTGTACTCACCCAGTATTATCTGGCCCAGCCATTGATCGCTTAAAGAACTCCTCTATCGATGAGTTAGTTGTAACCGATACGATTCCATTGTCTGCTGCTGCACAAAAATCTGGTCGAGTTCGTCAATTGACGATTGCCGGCCTATTAGCTGAATCAATTCGTCGTGTTAATAACGAAGAATCAATCAGCGCTATGTTTCGCTAGTACTTTTTAAAGCTAACGAAAACAGTTTCACGTTGAGGAGTTTGGTCGCAAAACTCTTCAGCACATAGAGAACCTCAGGGGTATTTTACCCTTGGGGTTTTCTGCACTTAGTCACTGCATAGTTTTGAACAAATGTTTCAAAACATGACAGTGATTTTTTTATAAAGAAAGGTAGACCTTATGTCTGATTTAACATTGAACGTAGAACTTCGCGAAGTAGTAGGAAAAGGTGCGAGCCGCCGCCTACGTCGTTTAGAAAATCTAGTTCCAGCAATTATTTATGGTGGAAAGACGGGCGGCAACGCACGTAAGCCAACCAACATTACGCTAAAATCTAACGAATTGAAAAAAGCGTTAGAAAACGAAGCGTATTACAGCAGCATCATCACTTTGAACATTGGTGATAAGACTGAACAGGTTGTATTGAAAGATATGCAGCGTCACCCTGCTCGTGACCACGTTATGCACGCTGACTTCTTGCGCGTAAGCAAAACTACGATCCTTAAGACTCATCTTCCTGTTCACTTCATCAATGAAGATGTTTGTCCTGCGATTAAGATTGGCGGCGCTAAAGCTAACCATATGATGACTAGCATCGACGTTATCTGTGCAGCTGGCGATCTTCCTCAGTTCATCGAAATCGATCTTGCTGAAGCAGAAATTGGTACAATCATTCACTTGTCTGACATTAAATTCCCTAAAGGCGTTCAGTCTTTAGCGTTGTCTCACGGTGCTGATCACGATACTGCTGTTGTTTCTCTGTTCACACCTAAAGGTATGGCAGAAGACGACGCTGGCGAAGAGTAATCTTCTTTCTCTGATCTTCTAGTAAAGCTAGCAAGGTAAGAGAAAACAGCAAAAAGGGCTCATTTATGAGCCCTTTTTTGTATTACAGCGTTAATAATTATTTAGAATATTAATCAACAGATAGACATAAATATAGATGAGCAAAATAAAACTCATAGTCGGTTTAGGCAACCCAGGTTCTGAATACGAAGCGACTCGCCACAATGCTGGTGCTTGGTTTATCTCAGAGATTGCTCGGGCTTATAATATTTCCTTAAAAGCCGATAAAAAATTTTATGGCATCAGTGGACAAGGTCGTATTGATGGCCAAGAGGTATGGATATTATTTCCAACTACCTTTATGAATGACAGTGGTAAAGCTGTACAAGCATTAGCCAACTTCTATAAAATTAATGCCGAAGAAATTTTAGTCGCCCACGATGAGCTAGATTTACCCTCAGGTGTGGCAAAACTAAAAACTGGTGGCGGTCACGGTGGTCAAAATGGCTTACGTGATATCATTGCCTGCTTAGGTAATAATAAAAACTTTCATCGTCTGCGTATTGGCATTGGCCACCCAGGTGATAAAAGTCGAGTGACTGGACACGTATTAGGTCGTCCCAGCGCTGACGAAAAAACACAGATGGACGCGACAATTGATGAAGCATGTCGTGTATTACCCGACGCCATTAATGGCGATTGGGGCAAAGCCATGAATCGACTTCATACTTTTAAAGCATGATACTAGCGAAGCTAGTATTCATTGCGACTAAAAACAGTTAAATAAAATATAGGACATCACGATGGGTTTTAAATGCGGAATCGTTGGTCTACCCAACGTAGGTAAATCGACTCTTTTTAACGCACTGACCAAAGCGGGCATCAGCGCAGAGAACTTCCCTTTCTGCACCATCGAACCGAACTCAGGTATGGTGCCTATGCCCGATGCACGTCTTGATGCATTAGCTGAAATTGTTAAACCTGATAAAGTATTGGCGACGACAATGGAATTCGTTGATATTGCTGGCCTTGTAGAAGGTGCTTCAAAGGGTGAAGGTCTAGGTAACAAATTCTTAGCCAATATTCGCGAAACCGATGCCATCGCTCACGTTGTTCGCTGCTTCGAAGATGAAAACGTGATTCACGTTGCTAACAAGATATCTCCACTAGACGACGTCGATATCATCAATACCGAACTCATCTTGGCCGACCTTGAGTCTTGTGAGAAGCAGTTATACCGCGTATCACGTGTCGCTAAAGGTGGCGCTAAAGATTCCGTTGAGCAAAGAAACTTATTGGAAGTATTAGTGGCTCATTTAAGTGAAGGCTTACCCGCCCGTACTTTACTCAAGAAAGAAGGTGATTACGCGCTTTACGATCAGTTCCACTTGATCACATTAAAGCCTGTTATGTACATCGCTAACGTCAGTGAAGATGGCTTCGAAAATAATCCTCATCTTGACGTGGTTAATGAAATCGCCGCCGCTGATAATTCTGTTGTGGTAGTTGTATGCAACCAAATTGAAGCAGAAATTTCTGAACTAGACGATGACGAAAAAGCTGAATTTTTAGACGATATGGGTATGGAAGAAGCGGGTCTTGACCGTGTAATTCGTGCCGGTTATCAGCTATTAGGCTTACAAACTTACTTCACTGCTGGCGTTAAAGAAGTTCGCGCTTGGACAGTAAAAGTAGGCGCAACGGCTCCAAATGGTGCCGGTGTTATTCACACTGATTTCGAAAAAGGCTTCATCCGCGCAGAAGTTATTGCCTATGAAGATTTCATCGAATTTAAAGGTGAAGCCGGTGCTAAAGATGCGGGTAAATGGCGCTTGGAAGGTAAGGAATACCTGATCAAAGACGGCGACGTTATGCATTACCGTTTTAACGTTTAAGCCTACGTTTCAATAAACGCTTGAGATTGCTTTATTAAAATATAAAGCAGTCTCAATCTATTCACACGAAAATTCAAACACGTTCCTTTTCTTTTTCTGATCACACTTCTCTTTTATTTTTATCTCTTCAAATTTTACTCTGTGTACTCTGTGCCCTCTGTGGTTAATTGCTTTCCAAGCGCCAACTAACGAATTAGCCGATAAAACACAAGAAAAGAATATACACCACAGAGGACACAGAGCGCTGCGCTTCACCGAGAAAAGCACAGAAGTAAAATTTTAAGCGCCCATCAATTCAGCTAATTCAGCTAACTCTTTTTCTACACGTTTTTCTTCATCTGTTTGCCCATGCTTTTCTTCATCAGTACTCTCAAGCGATAAACCTGCTAATCCAGATGATGCCGCCGCCGAAGCTGCTTGTTCATCTTCAGTTTCAGCCAGCTTAATACGAAGACGTAGATTATTTTCGGAATCTGCATTTTTCAATGCTTCTTCCATCGAAATCTTTCCTGCCTGGTGCAGCTTGAATAATGCTGCATCAAAGGTTTGCATACCCAAGTTTTCTGACTTGGCCATAATCTCTTTAATCGAGTCGGTATCGCCTTTGTAGATAAGGTCTTGAGTCGTTTTATTGCCCAATAAAACTTCAACCGCTGCAACGCGTTTACCATCAACCGTAGGTATCAGACGCTGAGAAATAATCGCCTGCATGTTTAGTCCCATATCCTGCAATAGCTGAGCATGACGTTCTTGCGGGAAAAAGTTGATGATGCGATCCAATGCTTGGTTAGCGTTATTCGCGTGCAAGGTAGAAATCGCAAGGTGGCCTGTTTCGGCAAACGCTAGCGCGTGCTCCATCGTTTCACGGTCTCTGATTTCACCGATCAAGATAACATCAGGGGCTTGGCGTAACGTATTTTTCAATGCTGCCTGAAAAGACTTCGTATCGACACCCACTTCACGCTGGTTAATAATCGATTTTTTATGGGTATGAACAAATTCTACCGGATCTTCAATGGTGATAATGTGACCGGCAGAGGTTTCATTTCGATGATCAATCAATGATGCAAGTGACGTTGATTTACCGGAACCTGTACCACCGACAAAAAGAACCAAGCCTCGCTTAGCCGTAATCACCTTCTTCAATACAGCCGGTAAGCCTAGGTCATCGAACTTAGGGATATCGGTAACAATATTACGCGCAACCACAGAGACTTCATTGCGCTGGCGGAACATGTTGATTCGAAAGCGACCCCCTGTCGGCAAGCTGATCGCCATATTGAGCTCCATCTCTTGCTCAAACTCTTTCTTTTGATCAGCGTCCATGATTTGCTCGACCATCTTTGCAATCTGGCCAGCTTTGAGCGGTTCTTTGCTGAGTTGCTTTAATGCACCTTGAAACTTAGCACTCGGTGGCGCACCGGTGCTTAGGTATAAGTCGGATCCATCATGCTTCGCGAGTACTTCTAGGTATTTTCTGATCGGCATACTATTTTACTTATTTGTTATGATGAACACGAGTTTACCACTTGTATTTTATAACAATAGTATCAATCCGTTAGGAGTGTGATCCAGTCGTAACTTATACCATTTACATAGACCGTTAATCTTTTTTCCGCGAAGCCTGAAAACGCTTTAATTCTGCATCCTCCAGCGCCTTTCTTTCCTCCTCTTGCTTCTCTGCCTCCGTTTTTTCTAAAGAAAGCCCTGCAAAAGCAGACGTCGGCTGATTAGACGACCCTCCACTAGTGCTACCTTCTTTTTCGTCACCCCCTTCCGCTAACTTGATTCTTAAGCGTAAGTTGTTCGCCGAATCGGCGTTCTTTAACGCTTCCTCTAAGCTAATTTTTCCACTTTGCTGCAACTTGAATAGCGCCGCATCAAAGGTTTGCATGCCCAACATTTCCGACTTCGCCATAATTTCTTTAATGGAGTCGATATCGCCTTTATAGATTAAGTCTTGAATCGTCTTTGTGCCCAACAAAACTTCAACTGCGGCGACTCGTTTATTATCGATAGTCGGCACTAGGCGCTGGGAAATAATCGCCTGCACGTTTAAGCCTAGGTCTTGCAAGATTTGAGCATGACGCTCGGAAGGAAAGAAGTTAATAATTCGATCTAGCGCTTGGTTCGCATTATTGGCGTGTAACGTCGATATCGCTAGATGACCCGTCTCAGCAAACGCCAATGCATGCTCCATGGTTTCAGCATCGCGTACCTCACCGATTAAAATCACATCAGGGGCTTGGCGTAAGGTATTTTTCAGTGCCGATTGAAACGACTTAGTATCAACCCCTACCTCGCGCTGGTTGATGATCGATTTTTTATGGCTATGAACGAATTCAACAGGGTCTTCGATGGTAATGATATGCCCGGCTGAAGTACTATTTCGATGATCGATTAACGACGCTAACGAGGTCGACTTACCTGAACCTGTCCCCCCCACAAATAAGATTAAGCCTCGTTTCTCCATAATGGCAGCTTTCAAAACTTCGGGTAAACCTAAGTCATCGAACTTAGGAATATCAGTAACAATATTACGCGCCACCACAGAGACTTCATTACGTTGGCGGAACATATTTAAACGAAAGCGCCCTACCCCAGGTAAGCTGATCGCCATATTCAGCTCTAATTCATGCTCAAACTCATATTTCTGATCCTCATCCATCACCTCTTGAATCATCTCCGCTATTTGTCCTGGCTTGAGAGGCTCTTTGCTTAGCGGTTTGAGCACGCCTTGAAATTTACCACTTGGAGGCGCACCGGTACTGAGATAGAGGTCTGAACCATCATGTTTAGCGAGTATTTCGAGGTATTTTTTAATCGGCATAAGCAGGATCCACTTTTTCTAGCCACAAACGTCAACGAATAACGAGGTATAGAAAAAGCTTAGCAGGCCCTACTTATTTAGCTGCTGAATCGATGGCTAATTTTGTTGATAAATGTAGTCTTGCTCATCGTTTATTACACGGGGTTATCGATATCGATAAAGTTTACTTTCACGTCAAATTTATCGGCTAAATGCTGCCCCAATGCTCTTGCGCCATAGCGCTCTGTTGCATGGTGGCCAGCAGCAAAAAAGTGGGTTTGTGTCTCAACGGCAAGATGGTGACTCGGCTCTGAAACTTCCCCGGTCAGATAGGCATCTACGCCGGCATCAACCGCATATTGCAGGTAACCCTGAGCGCCTCCTGTGCACCAAGCGATGGTCTCGATAACTTCCTCTTCGTTAGGTCCAAGATGCAGAGGTTCACGCTGCAAGCACTCGCCTAACCAAGCTGAAAAAGCGCGCGCAGGCATCGGCTTAGGTAAACGTCCAATGAGCCCGGGAATCGTTGGATCGCTTGGACTAAGCCCTGATTCTATCGTTAACCCTAATACTTCCGCTAGCTGTACGTTGTTTCCCAACTCGTTATGGTTATCAAGCGGTAAATGATAGGCAATCAAATTAATATCATGGGCTAATAAGGACTGTATCCGTTTCTTCTTAATACCTGTTAGACATTCGTTCTCACCGCGCCAGAAATAGCCATGGTGAACTAAAATTGCATCCGCGTTCTCTGCTATTGCTCGATCAATCAGGGCCTGACTTGCTGTTACTCCCGTTACAATTTTATCAATTTGTAACTTACCCTCTATCTGCAAACCATTGGGACAATAGTCCTTACACTTTTCTGGCTGCATCAACGAATTAAGGTACTGCATTAAATCGTTACGTTTTATACTCATAAAAAATCCTAGTCTGTAAGGCAGCTCTAAATAAAGTACACTGCCAATAAAGTACGCTACAAATAAAGCACACATAATGCGGTAGAGATACAATGCGACAATCACAAAATTGGCTAGCTGTTTATTTAATTCCGGTATTGCTTGGGTTAATTATTGCTTTATTAATAATATTGATCAAACCTGATTGGTTTCCGCAATTAAAAGTCGCTACTCCAACGCCCGTTAACCTTGTTCAAAACCAGGTATTAACTGGAAACTCAGGGCCCGTTAGTTATTCCCAAGCCGTTACTAAAGCGGCACCTGCGGTAGTGAATATTTTTACCCAGCGCCTTGTTAAGCAAAAACAACACCCTTTATTAAACAACCCGTTCCTGAATCGTTTTTTTAACAACCAGCCCAACGAACGTATGCAATCCAGTCTAGGCTCTGGCGTCATTATGAATCAGGCCGGTTACATTTTGACCAATCATCACGTGATCGCTGGCGCCAGTGAAATTCTTGTTTCAATGCACGATGGCCGAGAAATGCCCGCTGAATTAATTGGCAGCGATGCTGAAATTGATCTCGCCGTATTGAAAGTTAATTTAATGGATTTACCGTTTATTCACATCGCAGAGAATGGTCCGGTGAAGATTGGCGATGTCGTATTAGCAATCGGCAACCCTTTTGGTGTTGGGCAAACCGTAACGATGGGCATCATTAGCGCACTAGGGCGTAATCAACTCGGCTTGAATACGTATGAAGACTATATTCAAACCGATGCGGCTATTAACCCAGGGAATTCTGGCGGAGCCCTCATTAATGCTCATGGCGAACTGGTTGGAATAAATTCTGCTATATACTCTAAATCTGGCGGCTCCCAAGGTATTGGCTTTGCTATACCTGCCAGCAGCGCCGCACAAGTATTGGCAGACATCACTCAGTTTGGCCAGACGATTAGGGGGTGGATGGGGATCGAAGTGCAGGAAGCGACGCCTGCCTTATTAACCAGCCTTAGCTTACCAACCGCATTAGAGGGCTTAATTGTGACTGGACTTACGCTTAATGGCCCTGCACAACAATCTGGGCTGATGATCGGTGATATCATCACGTCTCTTAATAGTAAATCCAGCGCAAATGCGAAAACGGCAATGAATCAAATTGCAGCATTAAGGCCCGGTGAAAATATTAGCATTGAATTTATGCGCTCTGGGCGCTTACAAAGTACCGTGGCAATTTCCGGAAAAAGAGAGAAACCCGGCCAATAAGCCCTTGCAAAAAGATAATTAATTCTAATGCTGGTGAGTACATTATATTTCGGCAATAAATCCCTAAAAGTTCGTTAAAATTACAATAATGATCTGGCCTTTTTCCTGCGGTCGATTAGAATGCTCAACCTTTTCCAGCGAAGATTTGAGACGTATTTTGATTGTTTTTACTATTACGAATGATGTCACCGACGAAGTCTATGTTGGTACTACAAAAGACAGCGTAGACGAGCGCTGGAAGCAATACCAAGAAGCAGCAGAATTAGACCATACTGCCGCTCGACTGTTTAAAGACATTCGAGACTTTGGTGTAAAGAGTTTCACGCCCTCTGAGTATGCCGTCGCTTTCGATCGGGAAGATTTAAAAGATTTATTTGAAGAAGCGATGGAAGAGCATCAGGGTATTAGCTTAGTCGGGGTTAAAACCATTAAGCCTAAGCCGGTAAAAGTTGCCGCTCCCAAAAAAGTAGCACCTAAGAAAACAACAGCGGCCAAAGCCCGTAACGCTCATGGCCCAGTGACCACCATATTGGCTAAACCAAAAATCTCTTCGGGTCGCACAAACAATGCCTCTAAAGAGCGCGCAATTAAAGAGGCTATTTCTGAAGAAAAGGCCGAACGCGAAACTAAGAAACTAATGAAAGCCTCAGCTGAAGCACAAGAGATGCGCGATATCATGGCGCGTTTAGATAATCGAGGATCGAGTCTTAAGAAGCGTTAATTCCTCTTTAAAAGAAGACATTAATTTGAAGACGATGTTTCTTTTAAAGGTCGCATAAAAAAGCCGCAATAATTAATCTGAAACTTAATTATTGCGGCTTTTTTATGCATGCTCTTTGGGCTTAGATAGCGCTATAGAATATCCGCTAACGCTTCTAATAGCAGCGTATTTTCTTTCTCTGTACCAATGGTAAAACGTAAGCAGTTTTCTAATAACGGATGGCCACCCGCCAAACATTTTATTAACACGTTGTGCTGTTTTAACTGTTCAAAAATTTCTTTTGCTTGGCCTTCGAAAGGCATACTGGCACGCGCTAGAATAAAATTCGCTTCGCTTTCGTAACAAGTAAAACCTAACGTCGTTAAAGCCTCTTGCATGCGGCTACGCTGCTGCTTAATTAGCTCACACTGCCCGATCAAAATGTCGTAGTGCTCTAGTGCGAATTCAGCACTTAGCTGCGTCAGCACGTTTATATTGTACGGCATACGAATTTTATCCAATTCGCTTAGCCATTCGCTGCGCCCAAAGATCATGCCTAAACGCAAACCTGCCAAGCCGACTTTAGACAGTGTGCGCATCACTAGTACGTTATCGAACTCTTCTAGAAAGTGCAGATGGTTACGACTAGAGAATGGCAAATACGCTTCATCCATTATCACTAAGCCTTCACTGGCTTGTATCAGTTCGCGTAGCTGTGATTCTGAGTAAAGATTGGCGGTTGGGTTGTTCGGTTGCGCAAAAAAGATAAGCTCGGGTTGTTGCTCATTAATGCACTTAAGCATTGCTGGCATATCCAGTTCAAAATCAGCGGTGAGTGGAACACCGACATAATCGACACCACAAAAAGTAGCGATCATTTTATACATCACAAAGCCCGGTTCTGGCGCCATGATTTTAGCGCCCGGCTTAGCCACCAGCATCGCTAACAACTGGATGATTTCATCTGAGCCATTACCTAATAAACAATCAAACTGTTCAGGCACGTTCATCGCTTTACGTAGGCCCGCTTTTACTTTTGGCGCTTGCGGATGTGGGTAGCGATTAATATCAGCTTGCTCTAACTTTTTTAACCAAGCTTGCTTTAATTCTGCAGACCACTGATGTGGATTTTCCATGGCATCAAGTTTCACCATGCCACTGGCATCGCCTACAGGGTAAGCCGACAGTGCTCGGATTTCTGGACGAACTAGGTTTTCAACCATTTTGGAAATTGATGTCATGGAGTGGCACTCAAAGATGAATAAGAATTTTTAATGACAATATGAGATGTCACATAAAACTCAAAGCATTGTTGGGTGTTTGTGTAGCAAATGTGCGAGGCAGGGAGCGTAGCGGCGTGAAAACCTGCAACGACTGGCCGAACCCAAGGCTACATGGATGTATTCACGCCGTTTTGTGGAATAAATACCCAATCATGCTTCAAGGTTTATAATTTAACAAAAATCACATTACATGAATTACTGTTTTTTAATACGGTATTCTGCAGATCTTGCATGGCCTTCGAGCTGCTCACCACGCGCTAGAACAGAAGCAATCTTGCCTAGCTCTGAAGCACCTTCTGGGGAGCACATAATCAACGACGAACGTTTCTGGAAATCATACACACCTAGCGGTGATGAGAAACGTGCTGTGCCCGAGGTGGGTAATACGTGGTTTGGCCCCGCGCAATAATCACCTAAGGCTTCTGAGGTATGACGGCCCATAAAGATCGCACCGGCGTGACGAATCTGCGGCAATAAAGACTGCGGATCATCAACTGATAACTCTAAGTGCTCAGGCGCAATGGTATTGCTCACTGCACACGCTTCGTTCATGTCTTTTACTTTGATAAGTGCAGCACGCGCACTTAATGACGCACGAATAATATCTTTACGTGCCATCGTTGGTAAAAGTCTTTCGATTGAAGCTTGTACTTGATCTAAGAAGTTCTGATCAGGGCTAATTAAAATCGCCTGTGCATCTTCATCGTGTTCAGCTTGTGAGAACAAATCCATCGCGATCCAATCAGGATCGGTCTTACCGTCACACACCACTAATATTTCAGAAGGACCTGCAATCATATCGATGCCTACAGCACCAAAAACCTGACGCTTAGCCGTCGCTACAAAAATATTGCCAGGGCCAACAATCTTATCAACTTTAGGCACAGTCGCGGTGCCATAAGCCAACGCGGCAACCGCTTGCGCGCCACCAACAGTAAACAATCGGGTCACGCCAGCAACCGCTGCAGCCGCTAACACTAACTGGTTTAATTCACCACCTGGGGTAGGAACAACCATGATAATTTCTTTAACGCCGGCAACGTGTGCAGGAATGGCGTTCATCAAGACAGAAGAAGGATACGCCGCTTTACCACCGGGAACATAAATACCGACGCGATCTAACGGGGTTACTTTCTGGCCCAATAAAGTGCCATCTTCTTCGGTATACTGCCAAGAATCTTGTTTTTGCTTATCATGATATTTACGCACACGATCGGCTGCGGCTAATAACGCATGGCGTTGATCGGCTGGCAGGGTATTCAGTGCATCTTCAAGTTGATCTTGGTTCAGTTCTAACTGATCCATGCTGGTTGCGTGCAGGTGATCAAAACGATTGCTGTATTCTATAACAGCCGCATCACCGCGAGTTTTCACATCGGCGAGTATGTCTGTGACGATTTTCTGAACTTGATTATCAGAAACCGATTCCCAAGCTAATAATGTTTCTAGCTCAGATGAAAAATCATTATCGCGGGTATCTAAACGACGAATTTCAATAGTCATATCTTACACTCCTAACTCTTGGCCTAATTTCTAGCCTATTACTTGGCCGCTTCTTCTTGCTGGCGCTTCTCTTCTTGGCGATCGACAGCCGCTGACATCTGGTCAATAATCGGCTGGATTTGCGCGTGCTTAACTTTCATAGCCGCTTTACCCACAACTAAACGTGAGCTGATATACGCCATGTGATCACGAGGTTCTAAACCGTTCGCAACTAAAGTCTTACCCGTATCAACAATATCCACAATCAAATCCGCTAGGCCAACAATAGGCGCTAGTTCCATACCACCGTATAACTTGATGATATCAATCTGACGGCCTTGCTCTGCAAAATAACGCTTAGTGACATCAACAAACTTTGTCGCAACTTTTAAGCGTCCTTCAGGCATAACCGCGCCTTTTAGAGCGGCTGTCATTAAGCGGCAAGTAGCAATTTTTAAATCGAGTGGTTCATACAAGTTATCGCTATTGAATTCCATCAATACGTCTTTACCTGAAATGCCTAAATCTGCTGCACCGTATTCGACATAAGTCGGTACATCCGCAGCACGAATCACCAGTAGCTTGATATGATCATGGTTAGTATCGAAAATCAGTTTACGACTTTTACTAATATCCTCTGCAGGATGGATATTTGCCTCAGCTAATAAAGGCAAGGTGTCATCCAAAATGCGGCCTTTTGATAAGGCAATAGTGAGAGGCTGTGTCATAACGTTTTCAATCTTCTCTAAGTGTTCTAATAAGAAAAGCATTCATGAGTGAATGCTTTTTTTGTGAGAAACCCAACAAGGTTTCTACCTATGCTTTCTAATTAGGAAAATAAGCGGCTGGCTTAATTTCCTGGGATGCGACGAATTTTAACACCTAAAATTTGTAGCTTTTCTTCAATACATTCGTAACCACGGTCGATGTGATAAATACGATCAACCACGGTATCACCGGTCGCAACCAATGCTGCAATAACTAATGATGCTGAAGCACGCAAGTCAGTCGCCATGACTTGTGCAGAGCTTAAGATCTCTTTACCGGTAACGGTCGCAACGTTGCCTTCAACATGAATGTTTGCACCCATGCGTACTAATTCATCAACGTGCATAAAGCGGTTTTCAAATACCGTTTCTTGCACTGTACCTGTACCTTCTGCAACACAGTTCATAACCATAAACTGTGCTTGCATATCGGTTGGGAATGCTGGATGAGGGGCCGTGCGAACATTAACTGCTTTCGGACGTTTACCTTCCATATCGAGAGAGATCCAGTCGTCTCCACATTCGATTTTTGCACCGGCTTCTTCAAGCTTGGCTAATACGGCATCCATCAATTTAGGATCAGTATCTTTAACTTTGATTTTACCGCCCGTTACTGCAGCGGCTACCAAGTAAGTACCGGTTTCAATACGATCGGGTAGAACATCGAAAGAACAACCATTTAGCTGTTCAACACCTTCGATGGTTAATGTATCAGTACCACCACCGGTGATCTTAGCACCCATGGCGTTTAAGCAATTTACGAGATCAACTACTTCAGGTTCGCGTGCCGCGTTACCAATAACGGTTGTACCTTCGGCTAATACCGCAGCCATAAGGATATTTTCAGTACCGGTAACCGTGACCATATCGAGATAGATATTCGCGCCTTTTAAGCGGCCATCAGAACTGGCGTGAACATAGCCATCGATGACTTCTACTTTAGCGCCTAATGCTTCCATTCCACGTAAGTGCAAATCAACAGGACGACTACCAATCGCACAACCACCCGGCAAGGAAACAACTGCTTCGCCGTAGCGCGCTAACAATGGGCCCAGTACTAAAATAGAGGCGCGCATCGTACGTACTAGCTCATAAGGAGCAATACGGCTAGTCATGGTGGAGCAGTCAGTCTCAACACTCATATCTTCGTTGATAACAACCGATACACCCATACAGCCTAATAGCTCTATCATGGTGGTGATATCGTGTAAGTGTGGCAAGTTGCCAACACGCATCACACCATGCGCTAGCAAGGTTGATGCAATAATCGGTAGCGCTGAGTTTTTAGCGCCTGAAATGCGTATTTCGCCGTCAATGACAGCGCCGCCTTCAATTAATAATTTATCCATAGATGTCTATTATTCTTTATCAATGCAGTTTGTTTAAATAGCTGCTTATTATTATTTATCTGTTTAGCTCGTTTTCTCAGCAGGCGTAAGCGCGCTGATTTTCACTGCGTGTAACGTACCGCCAGTGATTAATTCGGTTAATGGCTTATACACCATTTGCTGTCGCTTCACGGCCGACATACCCTCGAAGACATTGCTCACAACTTCAATTTCATTGTGATAGCCTTCTTGAATGGTAATTTCACTTTCAGGAAATTCTTTTTCTAACAATGCTTGGATTTCAACTGAAGACATAAACCACTCTCATATTGATACAAAAGGCGTAATGATAGCGGATTTATGGGGTAAGACGAAGTATGTTCTTCACAGACTTGTGCGGAATTCTCAGTATTTAACCTGATTAGCGAACTAATTCAGGTTAAATACTTCACTTAAGCCGCTGAACTCAATGACTTCGCACATTTTTGTCGGCACGTTGATAAACTTGATCGTGACGTTTTTATCCTGACCATAGCGCAGCCAATCTAATAAAAGAGCGATACCGACACTGCTGGAGTGACTAACTTCTGCTAGATTAACTTGCCAATCGCTACCCGACGTTGTAATTAGTCGACGCCCTTGCTCCAGCAGCGCTTTAGCCGTTAACCGATCTAGTCGACCAGACAGTTGAGCTTGCTGAGGGTTAACCGAGATTAATTTTGCATTCTTCATGGTTACAGTAGTACTCACGATAAAGCGCCCTATTCTTCGGCTTTATTAAACAAGAACTGACCTATCAATTCTTCTAGTACTAAGGCTGATTGCGTATCTTCAATCACCCCCCCCTCTTCAATATATTCGTCATCAGCACCGACGGTTAGACCGATATACTTTTCGCCTAACAGACCCGCGGTTAAAATAGCCGCTGAAGTATCGGTCGTCAGAGTCGACATGCTTTTATTAATTTCCATTTCAACCACGGCGACATAGTCTTCTGTATCGAGGTAAACATTAGTCACTCGGCCAATCGTCACCCCAGACATGGAAACCTTGGCACGTTCAGTTAAGCCACCCAAATTCTCAAAATAAGCTTTAATCGTATACTTATCCCCCGCATCGGCGGTTGATAACCCACTCACTCGTAAAGCCATCAGTACTAGGGCAATAGCGCCCATCACCATAAAGGCACCTACTGCTAATTCCATTAAACGTGTACGCATAATTAAACACCCCCCAACATGATGGCAGTTAAAACAAAGTCTAGACCTAATACCGCTAACGACGCGAGCACAACCGTCTGTGTCGTCGCCTTACTGATTCCTTCTGAAGTAGGCATGGAATCAAAGCCTTGATAAACCGCTATCCAGGTGACCACTAAGCCAAAAACCAATGACTTAACAACCCCTTTCAACACATCATCATAGAAACTTACCGAAGCTTGCATATTACCCCAATAAGCGCCTTCGTCGACTCCAAGCATGTTAATACCGACATAAGCGCCACCCCAAATACCGACAAGGCTAAACAATAATGCCAATATAGGCATGGCGATAAAGCCACCCCATAAACGTGGAGTAATAATGCGCTTTAATGGGTCAACGCCCATCATTTCCATTGCTGAAATTTGCTCGGTAGCTTTCATCAAACCAATTTCTGCGGTGAGTGCAGAACCCGCACGCCCAGCAAACAATAATGCGGTCATCACCGGTCCTAACTCTCTAATCAGAGTGAGAGAAACCATGGTGCCTAAGGCGGCTTCTGAACCGAAATCCGACAGGATGGTATAGCCTTGCAGACCTAGAACCATACCAACAAAGAAACCGGCAACGATTACAATGGAAAGTGAACGTACGCCAATTGAATAAATTTGCTTTACCAGATCAGCAAAACCCGCACTGCCAGGTCCACCCCAAGGAATGGATGAATATAAAAATACGCCTGCTCGGCCGAGACCTTGTATGCGTTCAAGCCCTGCTTGGCCGACGAACTGAATTTGGCTCAATAGTTTATCAATCAAACCCATGTTATTTCACCCGCTTATAGAGATCGGTACTGAAATCATCAGCCGGAAAATGAAACGGTACTGGACCGTCGGGCTCACCCTGCATAAATTGACGCACTTGCTCAGAACCATTTTTAATAAGATTCTCAGGGCTATCGAAACCAATCACCTTACCCTCTGATAGAAGGCAAACATAATCAGCAATCGAGCAGGCCTCATCCACATCATGGGTGACCAAAATACTGGTTAACCCTAGTGCGTCATTCAAGCTCTTAATCAGCTTAACGGTGACACTCAAAGAGATAGGATCAAGACCGGTAAATGGCTCATCATAGAGCATCATTTCAGGATCAAGCGCTATGGTCCGAGCCAAGGCAACTCGTCGTGCCATACCACCGGATAATTCCGCTGGCATTAAACGACGCGCCCCCCGCAAACCGACCGCTTCGAGTTTCATCAAGACCAAGTCTCGAATCATTGATTCTGGTAAATCGGTATGTACTCTAATAGGAAAAGCGACATTGTCGAATACCGATAAATCAGTAAACAAAGCACCTGACTGAAACAGCATGCCCATGGTTTGTTTACGCAATTCAAATAACTGCCCACGCTTTAACGTCGGCACATTATGGCCATCGACTTTAATCGTACCGCTGTCCGGTAATAGCTGGCCACCGATTAAACGCAACAAGGTCGTTTTTCCCGTTCCACTAGGACCCATGATCGCAGTCACTTTTCCTCGTGGAATATCTAAATCTATATTGTCATAGATGAGGCGATTACCGCGGCTAAACGACATCCCTCTAATTGATACAAAAGCTTCTTCGCTGGACATTCTGTGTCCCTTATTTATAGCCCGTAGTGAGAGTACGGTTTTATTAAGCATTCATTCATGACATAGCATAGCGGAATGTAAAACAAGAACCAAATATAAGCTAACTCAAATTCGTCTCGAGAACTATAGCGCCTAATGGAACAAGCCATACCGACAATGAAAATTTACAGGTACAATAACGCACTTTTTTTCATCAGGCCTCAACATGACCCTTACCGCACTCACTCCAGCCATCGCCGCACTATTAGCCGGCCTAATTATTCTTGTCTGGAGTGCCGACCGCTTTGTATTAGGGGCTGCAGCGACAGCACGTTTCATGGGGATTTCTCCTCTGGTTATTGGCCTCACGATCGTATCTTTAGGTACCTCCGCTCCTGAAATGTTTGTTTCGACTATGGCGGCGTTAGACGGTGCCGGTGGTTTGGCCGTCGGTAATGCCATTGGTTCAAATATTGCCAATATTGCTCTCGTCTTAGGGGTCACCGCATTAGTGGCAGCCATTCCCATTCAAAAGAAGCTGATCAAAAAAGAAATCCCATTATTATTGCTGGTGACGATTATCGCCGGCCTTGTACTGGCCGACCTCAAGCTAGACCTATTTGATGCTCTGATTCTGATTGTGGCTTTAGTCGTCGCCATTTACCTATTATTTCAACAAAGCAGCGATTCTGGCGAAGCCATCATCGACGAAGATGAACAGGCAGAAATCGATGCCATGCCAGCAAAAAATGCCATCTTTTGGTTAATCGTTGGTTTAGCCGCGTTATTGATCAGTTCAAAAATGTTGGTATGGGGAGCAACCTCTATCGCCCAAGCGTTTGGCATCAGTGATCTTGTGATCGGCCTCACCATTGTGGCTATTGGCACCAGCCTACCCGAGCTAGCCGCCTCTGTTGGCAGCGCTTTAAAAGGCCACCACGATATTGCAATCGGTAATATTATCGGTTCAAACATCTTCAACTTATTAGCCGTACTGCCGATTCCCGGCCTAATCGCCCCCCTCGTGATTGATAGCATCGTGATTGAGCGTGATTACATGACCATGCTAGGGTTAACTATTGCTTTGGTACTTATTATTGGTTTGAGTTTCCGCCGTGGCGCCATTCCTCGCTTTACCGGTATTCTTCTATTAGCCGCTTATGTGGCGTATATGGTTTTGCTGTATAGCCAAAGCGTGTAAATAAAAACTTAACCCGCTGGCTTAACTAACTCAGGGCAATCGTATAGAGTGCCCTTAGTTAAAAAATTTAAAACATTAATATCATCGTCAGCTGTAATAAATAAACACGAAGAATAGACAACCTATGAATAACGAATTCGATTTTAGCGCTTCTGGTATCCGCACTATTAACATTGAGCAAGAAGCCATTGGCAACTTAAAGAGCCGTATCAATGGTGATTTCATTGCCGCTTGCAAATACATGCTAGCCTGCGAAGGTCGAGTTGTTATTACCGGCATGGGCAAATCAGGCCATATTGGTAAAAAGATTGCGGCGACTCTTGCGAGCACCGGCACACCGGCATTTTTCGTTCATCCAGGTGAAGCTAGCCACGGCGATATGGGCATGATCACTAAAAATGACGTTGTTATCGCCATGTCGAATTCTGGCGAAACAGCAGAAGTCACGAGCTTACTACCCTTACTAAAACGTCTGCATATTCCTGTGATTAGCATGACAGGCAAGCCAGGCTCAACGCTGGCGACCGGCGGCCACTGCCATCTAGATATCAGCGTGGAAGAAGAAGCCTGCCCGCTGGATCTAGCGCCAACGTCCAGCACCACTGCGACGTTAGTGATGGGAGACGCATTAGCCATCGCCTTATTAGAAGCTCGCGGTTTTACCGCTGAAGAATTTGCCTTTTCTCACCCTGGTGGCAGCTTAGGCCGTCGCTTGTTATTGAAAGTCGAAACGTTAATGCATTCTGGTGACGAGATGCCAAGCGTATTGCCGACGACGCTATTAGCAGAAGCACTGATGATTGTGACTTCGAAAGGCTTAGGCATGACGACGGTTATTGATCTGCAAGGTCAGCTACAAGGCGTCTTCACTGATGGCGATTTACGTCGTGCCATTGATAATGGTACTGATATTCGCCAGTGTGAAATTGCCAGTCTAATGACAGTGGGTGGTAAAACCACCCGTCCTGATTTATTAGCCGCCGAAGCGTTAACCGTTATGGAAGACAATCAAATCAATGCACTCGTAGCAATGAAAGACGGCTTACCTGTTGGCGTTATTACTATGCACGACATGCTAAAAGCAGGCGTGATCTAAATGCTGCGTAAGCGCTTTCTATTATTGTTTATTGCGGCCTCGGTAGGCATTGGTCTGCTATGGATTGAAGACTATACCGCGCAAACAACACAAGACGATAATGACAGCGTATCGCTATTACCAGATTATTACGGCGAAGGATTACGCAACCGTACGTTTGATACCGCAGGCACGTTTGAGCGTCAGTTTGATGCTCGCCGCTCTGTGCATTATCCAGCTCAAAAGCTGACTGAGTTTAGCCAGCCTAAAGTAAAAACTGTTTCTGAAGAGGGCGAGATTTGGGTTATTCAATCCCTATCTGGCATTCATTATGAAGACGATCAACGCTTAGTTTTACAGCAAGATGTGCAGCTTGCGCCGATCAATGACCTTACGTTAAAAAATAGCGAAGAAAACATTGTCATTCGCACCAGCGAACTCACCTTATTAAATGAATCTAAAATTGCTAAAACCGACAAGGCTGTTGAAGTCATTAGTATCAATGGACGTATTGACGCAGTCGGTATGATCATTAAATTGGATCAACAACGCGTAGAATTTTTATCACAGGTAAAAGCCAAATATGCACCTTAATTCTTTTTTCACCAGCCTGCTTGCGACGCTATTAACTTGCATTAGCTTTAGCGCCATTAATGCCCACAGTTTAGACAGCGATGCCCTTGCTGAAATAACCATCCAGTCTGATCGTGCTGAGTTTGACCGTAAAACGGGTATCGCCATCTACCTCGGCAACGTGATATTGGAACAAGGATCATTGCTGATTAAGGCTGATCAAATAACCCTATTCAGTGATGAAAATCAGCGTTTAAATAAAGCTGTCGCGGAAGGTAAACCTGCCCATTTCCAGCAATTGATGGAAGGTGATAAAGGCTTAACCAAAGCTAAGGGCCACAGCATTACCTACTTAACCCAAGAGAAAAACATTTCATTATTGAAAGAGGCTGAACTTAAACAAGAAGGCAACTCTTTCAGCGGCAATCACATTATCTACAATATGGTCAGTGAAAGCGTCAGTGCGAAAGGCCAAACCGAAACACAGGCAAATCCTCAAGGTGAACAGCCTAAGCCTAGCGGACGTATTAAGATGATTATTCAACCTGCCAAACAAGCTGAGAGCACAACCCATGAAGACGCTTAAAGCCGCCAATTTGGCAAAAAGTTACGATGGCCGTCAAATTGTTAAAGATGTGTCGTTGGAAGTTAAAAGTGGCCAAATCGTTGGTTTGCTTGGCCCCAATGGCGCAGGGAAGACCACCTGTTTCTACATGATTGTAAATCTTGTGCAGTCAGACCACGGCACTATCAGCATCGATGATCTAGACATCAGTCATCTACCCATGCATGGCCGCGCCCAAAAAGGCATTGGATATTTACCGCAAGAAGCTTCGATCTTCCGTAAGCTATCGGTAGCCGACAACATCATGGCTATTTTGGAAACCCGCAGTGACCTGAATAAGAGCCAACGTAAAGAGCAGCTCGAAGTTTTATTGGATGAGTTTCATATTCAACACATTCGTGCGAGCTTAGGCATGTCACTTTCAGGGGGCGAACGCAGACGCGTAGAAATTGCTCGTGCTTTAGCCGCTGAACCCTCATTCATCCTACTCGATGAACCCTTTGCCGGTGTTGACCCGATTTCAGTGGCGGATATTATGGCAATTATCCGCCAACTTAAGGATCGTGGTATTGGTGTATTGATTACTGATCACAACGTCCGTGAGACCTTAGCTATCTGTGAAAAAGCCTATATCGTTGGGGGTGGACACATCATTGCAGAAGGCACAGCAGAAGATATTTTGAATAATCAGCAAGTAAAAGATGTTTATTTAGGTCATGACTTCAAGCTTTAGCATATACTTAAAGTCAGTACACTGTATTATCAACTAATATACTAGAGTGTGGAGTGAGAACGCATCACCTCTAAATTAGATATTTCATTATGATTTTTTAACGAGTGATTGTCCTACTGTATGAAAGCGTCATTGCAATTAAGAATCGGCCAGCAACTGACCATGACACCGCAGCTGCAGCAAGCTATCCGCCTGTTACAGCTCTCTACTCTTGATCTACAATCAGAAATTCAAGAAGCGCTTGAGTCCAACCCTATGCTTGAGGTGGAAGAAACGGAGCATCAGTCTACCGCCAGCCCCAGTGAGCATACCGACCAGCACGACTCAGTCGCCAGCGCCGACCTCGATGGTAATCCGAATAGCGATACCAGCTCTGAAAGTAGCAGCCAAGAATTCAGCTCAGAAACGTCATTAGAAGATCATTTGAGCAGCGATACCATTCCAAATACCGGTGCCGATGAACTGCCAGCAGACAGCCAATGGGAAGATTCCTATCAGGCCAGCGCCGGAGTAAGTTCCAGCTCCGGCTCTATGGATGATGATTTCGATCACGATGGCCGCAATAGCACCACCGACAATTTACAAGATCATATTCTTTGGCAGCTCAACCTAACACCCATGAGCCCGACCGATAATGAAATCGCCATGGCTCTTATTGACGGCCTAGGTGATGATGGTTATTTATCCATCCCTCTTGAAGATGTCCTCGAAAGTTTAGACGATTCCTTGGAAGTCGAAGAAGACGAAGTGCTCGCCGTATTACACCGAATGCAACAATTCGAACCCGCCGGTGTATTCGCACAAGACCTACAAGATTGCCTATTATTGCAGCTTAAGCAGCTGCCAAAAGATACTCCTTGGTTAGCAGAAGCCAAAATTGTTATCGAACACCATATCGCCTTATTGGGTAGTAAAGATTATCCGCAGGTGATGCGTAAAACCAAGCTTAGTGAAGAAAACCTAAAAGATGTTTTACGTTTAATCCAAGAACTGACTCCTCGCCCTGGCGAGTTAATCATCTCAGAACAATCTGAATATGTGATTCCTGACGTGATCGTACGCAAAGTCAAAGATGGCTGGCGCGTTGAGCTTAATCCTGAAATCGCACCTAAGTTACGTGTTAATTCTGATTATGCTTCTTTAGTTAAGCGCGCGGATAACAGCCCAGATAATTCTTACCTAAAAGATAATTTACAAGAAGCCCGCTGGTTTATTAAAAGTCTTTTAAGCCGCAATGATACCTTATTGAAAGTCGCCACCAAGATTGTTGAATATCAAGAAGAGTTCTTCGAGATCGGTGACGAAGGCATGAAGCCTCTGGTTTTACATGACATTGCTGAAGCCGTCGAGATGCACGAATCAACAATATCTCGAGTGACCACTCAAAAATTCATGCATACCCCAAGGGGTATATTTGAACTTAAATATTTCTTTTCAAGCCACGTCAGCACTGACAGTGGTGGTGAATGTTCGTCAACGGCTATTCGCGCTATGATCAAAAAACTGATCGCCGAAGAGTCCTTGAAAAAACCTTTAAGTGACAACAAGATTGCAATTATCCTTGGTGATAAAGGCATTCAGGTTGCCCGCCGTACGGTAGCAAAATACCGTGAGGCTATGATGATTCCGCCCTCTAATGAACGAAAACGTTTGTTATAGCGGTTGCTGTAAAAAGAAAGTCCGAAGGCTAACTAGGAGTAACTTATGCAAATTAACATCAGCGGTCACCACATTGAAATCACCCCAGCTTTAAGGGAATATGCTGAGAGTAAGATTAAACGTTTAGAGCATCATTTCGATCAGATCACGCGCTCAGATGTCACCTTAACGGTGGAAAAATTAAGACACAAAGCTGAATGCAATATTCATGTGAATGGCAGCGACTTACATGCCTCATCTGAAAACGAAAATGAAAATATGTATGCGGCTATTGATACGCTTTCAGACAAGCTTGATCGTCAATTAATCAAGCATAAAGAAAAACTGACCGCTAGACACAAAGGCCAAGGCTAAAAATTGAAGGCTAAGCATTAAATGAACCCTGCGATTGATTCCATTTTGACCCCAGAGCGCACTGTTAAAAGTGCGCCGGTATCAAGCAAGAAAAAAGTTTTAGAATACCTTGGTAGTTTTATTGCCGACCATATTCCTGAAAGCTCTGCTGACGATATTTATGAGCGTTTACTTAATCGTGAGCGTATGGGTAGCACCGGCATAGGTGAAGGTATTGCTATTCCTCATTGCCGTTTAAAGCAATGCGAAAAGACCTTTGGGGTGCTATTGCAACTTGAGCACCCGATTGACTTTGATGCTATCGATCGACAGCCAGTGGATTTGATTTTTGCTTTGCTGGTACCCGAAGAAGCAACCGATGAGCACCTAAAAACGCTCAGTATGCTGGCTCAAAAACTGAGCCAAGCCGACTACCGCGAAGCGTTACGCAACTCTCCAGATTCACAAAATCTTTATCAGAGAGCGATATCTTAAGCGGAAGTTAAACGCAACTTGTCATATCCCAAAGAATTAAGGAAGACTCATGGAAGCTGAAATGCGCTTGATCATCATCAGCGGTCGTTCGGGATCAGGTAAGTCAGCAGCACTTAATGTATTAGAAGACCAAGGTTTCTATTGCATTGATAACCTGCCATTAGGCTTACTCGCGGCGTTAATCGAACAGGCCCAGCAACAAAAGTATCGACCTGAAGTTGATAATGAAGTCTCCTTACAAAGACTTGCTGTTAGCATCGATGCACGCAATGCCGCTCAGGATATGAGTCAGTTTCCTACTATTCTCAATAGTATTGAAAAAGGCCCTTTTAAGGCTGAGGTTCTTTATCTCGATGCTAATAAAGATACCTTAATGCAACGTTTCAGCTCTACCCGTCGTAAGCATCCACTCACTAATAAAGACACATCGCTCGACGAAGCGCTCGAGAGCGAACAAGCCCTACTGCATCACATCAGTGATCTGGCCGATCTAAGCTTAGATACTACACACTTGTCCGTTCATGAATTACGCAGCTTGATTAAGCTGCGTATCAGTCATAAAAAAAGCGCGGACATGGCGTTGCTGTTTCAATCTTTTGGTTTTAAACACGGCATTCCAATAGATGCCGACCTCGTTTTTGATGTCAGAAACCTCCCCAATCCTTATTGGGATCCAAACTTACGCCAATTCAATGGTCGTGATACCCAGATCATCAATTTTTTAGAAGATGAACCTTTGGTAAAAGAGATGCTAAAGGATATTCAACTGTATTTAGAGAAGTGGCTGCCCAGCTTTGAACAAGCCAACCGCAGCTACATGACCGTTGCCATAGGTTGCACGGGTGGCCATCATAGGTCAGTATTTATCTCTGAATCCTTAACTCAATTATTTTCTGCACAGTTTGATAATGTGCAAGTCCGCCATAGAGAGCTGCCTGATTTATGATTAAAACCAATACCCTCATCATAAATAAACTCGGACTTCATGCACGCGCGGCCTCAAAACTTGTAACAACCGCTTCTGCTTACTCTAGCCAAATTAGAATTGGCCGCGAAGCACAAATGGTCGATGCCAAAAGCATTATGGCCGTAATGATGCTAGCCGCCTGCAAAGGTACTGAGCTGTGCTTGGAAGTCGAAGGGCAAGATCAAGACCAAGCATCAGCAGCCGTCATCGATTTAATTAACCGCCGCTTTGACGAAGAAGAATAAGCCGATTTCTCATTTGGCCTGAATATCACTTAAAAAACAGCCGCTTAGCCTCACATTTTCAGCCATCAGTCAGCTCTCCAGATAGCAAAATGGCACTATTCCAGCTAGAATGAACATCTCACCCTATTGTTATCTTCATTCAATAAGAGCGGCGCTATGGGCCAACAGAATCAACGCGCAAAAGCAAAACTGCATAGCATTAATGCCGCGCTTGAAAGTGGTGGCCTGTTAGAAGTTAAGCGCACAATTAATACTGGTTTGGCACCAGCAGAAGTTGCTCATCTGATTGAATCGTCACCTCCCAAAATACGAAAAATGTTATGGGAGTTGATCGAAAAAGAAAATGAAGGTGAAGTACTCCAGCATTTAAGTGATGAAATCAGCGCCTCCTTCTTAAATGAAATGAGCGCTGAACAGCTTGTCGATCTTACATCAGAGCTTGATACTGATGATGTAGTCGATTTATTACAGCAGCTACCTGAGCACGTTAGTAATGACGTACTTAGGGGCATGAATAGCAAAGACCGAAGCCGACTAGAAGCCGTTTTATCCTACCCGGAAGACAGTGCTGGCGGCTTGATGAATACCGATACCGTGACAGTACGTGCGGATGTCACCTTAGACGTTATTTTACGCTACTTGCGTCGTCATCGCTCACTACCCGAAATGACCGATAATTTATTGGTGATTAATCGCAGCCACGAGTTCATTGGCATTTTGCCCATCAATAAATTATTGGTGAGTGATTTAAACCAAACCGTGCGTGAAGTGATGACCACGGATACGCAGATCATTCATGCCAGCATGGATGAAGAAGATGTTGCCAAAATATTCGAACGCCACGATCTGGTTTCCGCGCCTGTTATAGACAATCACGGAAAACTGATCGGGCGAATCACCATTGATGACGTGGTTGATGTTATCCGAGATACCGCCGATCACTCTTTAATGAGTATGGCGGGCTTGGATGAAGAAGAAGATACTTTCGCTCCAGCATTAAAAACCGGCCGTCGTCGCGCAGTTTGGCTAGGCATTAATCTAATAACGGCTTTCATTGCATCAGCGGTGATTGGCTTATTTGATCAAACCATTGAGCGTTTAGTCGCCCTTGCGGTGCTCATGCCCATCGTAGCAAGCATGGGTGGTATTGCCGGTAGTCAGGTCTTAACCTTAGTGATTCGTGGGCAGGCCTTAGGGCATATCAGCAGCAGTAATATAACCTGGCTGATGAACCGTGAATTAGCGGTAGGATTTTTTAATGGTTTGCTATGGGCATCCGTCATAGCTGCCATTACGTTTTTCTGGTTTAACGACCCCTTATTAGCAGCCATTATTGCCGCTGCTATTATTATTAACTTATTAGTCGCTGTTCTTAGTGGAGCAGCGCTTCCTATTATACTGAAACGCCAGCGTATCGACCCCGCGCTCGCTGGAGGCGTGATACTTACAACCATTACCGACGTTGTAGGTTTCTTCTCCTTCTTAGGTTTAGCCAGTATATTTTATTTATAGAAGGCAGCTTTATCATGGCCAAGAAAAAGAAAGACCCGTTCGCAGAACCTATTGAATACGAGATTGTCAGCAAATCAGAAATGAAGCGTGACATGACAGAACTACAAGAATTAGGTGAGCGCATTGTCGCCTTACCCATTAAAAAATCAATGGAACTGCCACTCTCTGAAATGATGAAGGCAGCCGTGCGCGAAACTGACCGCGTTGGTAAAAACGAAGCGATGCGCCGTCATATGCAATACATAGGCAGGCTTATTCGCAGTGAAGATATTCCGGCTGTTCGTGAAGCATTAGATTTATTAGATCCTTCTACTGAATCTTATGGCCG
This sequence comes from Oleispira sp., assembly GCA_036960605.1. Classification (GTDB taxonomy): domain Bacteria; phylum Pseudomonadota; class Gammaproteobacteria; order Pseudomonadales; family Oceanobacteraceae; genus Oleispira. The sequence goes on from JBALXI010000029.1 coordinate 33,679, forward strand.
TGTCACCGGTCAGCAAGAACAATGGCGAACTCGCTTAGTTAAAGATCCCGATGCGATCATTGATTTTATCGCACAGTTTCCTACCGTTAATCGACAACACATGCGTACGTTAATCCGTAACGCTGCGAAAGAAATGAGCGGTGAGCAACCAAAGCCTGGTAGCAACTATAAGAATCTGTTCAAAGCGATTAAAGAGCAGTACAACGTCAAAGAAGATTAGTATTAAGCATTCAGTCTCAGGCTCGGCTCTAAAACATTAGAGCCGAGCCTGAGACTTGCTAATCACCTCGGTTAAATTTTCCGCTGGTGACTAGCAATTGGCATTTCACGGCGGATTCGCTGTACTTCATCAAGATCAATTTCTGCACAACTAAAACCCTGCCCAACCGATAGCTGATCTAAGATCTCTCCCCATGGCGATATCACCATAGAGTGGCCATAAGTTTTTCGTTTTTCGTCATGCTTCCCCCACTGATTAGACGCCAAAATATAGCATTGCTGTTCAATGGCCCGCGCTTGTAATAATGGCTGCCAATGTGCTTTTCCCGTTGTTTCAGTAAAGGCAGCTACTACCGATATAATATCCGCACCTGCTTTACGCAAACGATCGAAGACATAAGGAAAGCGAAGGTCATAACAAATCGTTAAACCCACATTGCCATAAGGTGTTGGGAATACCTTTATTTCACCACCGGATAAAAACATATCAGATTCACGGTATCTGCCTTGAGCATCATCAATATCGACATCAAACAGATGTATTTTGTCGTAAAAACCGAGCTCTTCACCTTGGTCATTATAAAAATAGCAGCGCGGGTAAACTTTACTTTGTTTGGGGTCTAAAACCGGAATCGTACCACCGATCAAATACACCTTATAATTCTTTGCCCACGACGACATACGGCTACGCAAATTCCCAGCAGGACTCATTTCCTGCTGGCCTAAGGCCAAATATTTTTGACTATCGTAACAAGCAAAGACTTCGGGCAAGGCAATAATATTAGCCCCCTGGCGCGCGGCTTTTTCTATTTGCTGCTCGATCGCGGCTAAGTTTTTTTCAACATCGGGGCCGGTGGTGATTTGCACCGCCGCCAATTTAGCATTTAGATTATTCATCTTATTTTCTTTCATATTATTCATCATCTCCGAGTCCGAAGATATCCAAGAAGCGATCTTTAAAACTGCGGCTTTCTTTACCTTCTAATTCATTATCAAAGGCTTGATCAATTTTCATCTTTGGATTTTCAATCGTACCACTGACAGCATAACTGGCACTGGTAAATTGCTCCAACTCTTCGCCAATGAGTTTCTCTGTCACATAAATCGCCCCAGCTATTTGTGGTGCAAAGCCAGCGAGTACCGCAACTAAGGGTAAGCTACTGGTAATAGGAAAAGTAACCACCAGCTTTTGGTCAATTTCCTTGCTGTTGAAGTCTATTTTTCCGCTGGATTGAAACTTAGCAGAAGGACCATCAATCAATAACGGATCGACAAAAGTCGCCACCCCCTTATCAAAAGACAATCGTGTTTTCAAAATATCAAATGAAACACCGGACTCATATAAATCTGAAAAATCGAGCTGTAAGCGACGACTAATTGAATTAAAATTTAAAACACCAAAAGCTTTTAATGCCCCTGTATTATCACTGACTAAGACACCATCCTTAATACTTACCTTGGCCAGCCCACTTAACGTGCCATAGTTAAATCTAGCGGGCGAGCCCTGCCAGCTTAAATCGACATCGAATTTTGCCTTTTTAGCTTCGACAGACGCTGCTTTACGAAAAGCGCGCTGACTATCCCCTAAGTTTTTACTTTGTATGCGTAGTAAATTCAGATGCGTACTGTGACCTTGCTCATCTTTACGCCAATCAATATCACCTTTAATAACTAAAGATTTTGTTAATGAATCATTAACATGAATTCTGGTGAGCGCTTCCTGCTGGCGCATCGTCATATCCCAGCGACCAAAATTACTGGTACCAAGAAAAATTTCTGCAACTTTTAAATCGGTACTGGGAATCCATCGCGGATCAAAATCTTCCAATGGGTCAATCGTTTCGGCACTGCCAAACTCTATGCCTTGATTAGGGTCATTTTCTTTAACGGGCATGTGTATATATTCTAGATCCATCGCGATCGCATGAATTGAAAGGTCATCGGGTAAACTAATTTTTCCCTTCATCATTTTGCTGTCTAGATCAAAATCCCACTGATTCCATTTATAATCACCAACAATGTGGCTAGGCCCCATCATCTGCTGCCACGCATTGACTTCCGGTGCCGATAAATCAATATGAGTTAAAACTGCAGGTTTGTTTTCTGCTATGACTTTTTCTTTCTCTTCTGGCTTAATATCATTCCAGAAATCCCACCAAGCCTTCGCATTAATCTCATGAGGAATATTACCGGTAATACTCAAGCCCTCATCACTTGGCAAATACGCTTGTGTTGTCCCTAAATAAACTTGGCCACGCTTCAGCTCCCCCTCTTCTAATGCCATCACGCCATTTGCCAATTCGCCATAACGGAAACCTATACGTAAATCACGAATCTTTTTCAGTGACATAGTAAAAGGCAAGGCTTCTTCACTTTTTTTCATGAAGGGTAAAGGCGCATCAATCTGAATGCCACGCAAGTCACTCACGATGTTTAATAGCAAACCTCCACGCTCCACCGGACGTAACTGCAGATCTAATTTATACTCCATCTCACCACTAATAGGCTTAAACAAAAATAGCGGTAGCCATGCCTTTATCGCTTCACTTTGAGCTTGGCCCTGCGCAATAATTTGAAGATCAAACCCTGGCTCAGCAACGGTTGACTCAATATCTAGCACGGCTAAACCAGAAAAGGTTTCTCCCTGTAAGCCTTTCGCTGTTACTCCAAGCTCGGAGTCAAACTCAATCATACCTTTGATTTTTTTAAAGGAAATATCTAAATCACTGACATGAATATCGACATTTTTTAAACGGCTATTTAAGCGGATTTGAGGGGGCTTATTCGGATCGGATAAAGAGACCTGAGCATACAGCTCGCTTTCCACCAGTCCCTTAGCTTGCCAATAATCAAATGCACCGTTGACCTCTTGCTGCAGAGGCGTTTGCGAAAAATATTTAATACCTTCGCTCGCATCACCGACCAATTCTCCACGCAATGTCATTAATGTATTATCGTCAATGTCAGTACGTACTTTAATCTGAGTCGTATTCGGAGTTAGTTCACCTCCCAACGTTGCAGCTCGATGTACCCACACATCAACATTGGGTACATCGACCATCAAATTCGCTTTTACTTGAGTGACCTCTGGCCAACCGGGTAAATAGGTGAAATCAGCGTTTTGAATATCCGCATAAAATTGAATCGTTTGACTATGATCAGTTAACTCAGGCGCTAAGCTGCTAGAAAATAAAAAGCTCGCGTGCTTTGCTTGGCCCGAGATTATATTGTCATCCAGCCAGTTAGACACTTCTACTGCCGCATCCTTAGGTACAAAAATTTTCTGATCCACCAGCTCTAAATTTTGAATACCCAATAATAAATTTAACTGCGGCTCTATAAGATTTTCTTGCAGTGGTGTATAAATTGAGAAACTGCCATGCAAACTGGCTTGCTGATAATTGGCACGTAAACTTGGCGCGACCAGCCTTAGATAATCTGCATCAATCTGCCAAAATATTTCACTTTTGAAGTCAGTTAATGGCCAAGCATTTTCATACAGTGTTGGAAAGTGCAGCAGAGTATTAATACCCTTGGTTTTAAGTAGACCTTTGTTTTCAATAAAATCTAAAGTCGCGGTTAACTCTTCAACGGCAGGAATACCCTCCCACCCTTGAATACTGGCGGCAGAGAGATCAAGACTCACTCCCCAGAGCCATTCATGTTGAGGAATAATATTAACTCTTACTTGCTCTACTAAACCCATCGGCTGCAAGTTAGTAATATATTTCATGTATTTTTCAGGCAGAAGTTGAAAATCCTCTAACCAAAAAGCCGTTTGAGCTAAATCAATTTCATTTAACGCTAGCTGAATACCGCCCTCAATATTAGGCAACCAACTAATTCGTCCACTGGGTTTGGGCGGCACCACGTCAGATAACCAATCAACATCGCTATCAAACCAGAGGTGCCAATCGTCGCCATTGCGTCGCCCTGCTAACGTAATACGACCATTTTCAAAGCTGACATCGCGCGGCTTCTCTAAAGTAGATTCTTCCTCATTAGATTGCTCTGCACTGGATTTTAATAATGAGACATTAGGCAGATCAATATAACCATCTAAATTATCGATACGGCCACTGTCGACCTCAACCCATATGTGCGCACCCGCAGTCAGTTTCTCAACTTGCCAAGCTGTACTATAATCCGCTATCCAAGGTTGCCATGATTGAGTTGCAAGCTGTAAATATCCTTTACCATTATGGTCGCTGAAGTCCCATAGATCACCTTCAACTTCAAACAGAGTTTTTAGTCGTGCAGCACTTTCACCTAATTGAATTTCACCTTCTAACCAATGCTGTAAACCATTATTGCGTAAGCGCAGATCTAAAACTTTGATGTTTTTCGCAGCTTGATTATAACGCTGTATAGAAACTTGCCAATTATAGAGGTGAATTTCACCCTGCTGACCCAATAATTCTAGCCAGAGTGGTTTATCCCCAGACCAGAATTCTTCCGCGGATTGGCTATCATCACTGGGCTTAATTAAAAATTGACTCAAATACCAATTGTTATCTTCATCTTCAGAAAAGGGTATTTGCACGCCTGCTAATTTGATTTGGTCAAATACGGGCACCCGATAAAAAAAGCTCGCACTCACATCCAGTTTTGCTTCTAAGCGCTCTATCTTCAGCCCCTGTTCTGCATCCCCTAGCTGAACGTTATTGACTTGTATACGCGGAGAAAACCATACCCAGTCACCTTTTATCGACTCGATATCAACCGCTACTCCTAACTGCTCGGAGAGCACTTGCTCAATATCTAGTTCTAGGGTTTCTACTAGTGGAATTAACTGGCGGCCTAAGCTTGTATATAGTGCTAATAGCACTAAACACACCACTCCCGTCAGCCAAATCTGAGTCCAAATTAATCGTAACCCGCGCTTCATAATAAGCCGCGCTGATTATGGCAAAACGATATCATACTGATCCTGAGCATAATTAGGCTCAACTTGAAGCTTAATAGTTTTCCCCATAAAGGCTTCAAGGTCAGCAAGGCTACTAGAATCTTCATCTAGCAGACGATCGATCACCATCACAGAGGCTAATACAAGATAACTACTGGCATCGTAAGCGCGTTCTTCACGTAGAATTTCACGAAAAATATCATAACAAATTGTCTCTGCCGTTTTGACCGTGCCACGACCATCACAACAAGCACATGCCTCGGTCAGCATCTGCCCTAAGCTTTCTCGAGTTCTCTTACGTGTCATCTCGACGAGGCCAAGATCCGATACGCCACTGATCTTTGTTTTTGCATGATCTTTTTCTAATACTTTCTCTAACATACGATGCACTTGACGCTGATGCTCAACATCCATCATGTCGATAAAATCGAGAATAATAATACCGCCAAGATTACGTAATCTTAACTGACGTCCAATGGCTGTGGCCGCTTCTAAATTTGTTTTGAAAATCGTTTCTTCAAGATTACGTCGACCAACAAAGGCACCCGTATTAACATCAACGGTGGTCATCGCTTCCGTTTGATCGATAACCAAATAGCCACCCGATTTTAACGGCACTTTACGCTCGAGTGCACGCTGCATTTCATCTTCAACGCCATAAAGATCTAAAATTGGACGCGGACCTGGGTAATATTCTAACTGCGGTAAAATTTCTGGCACGAACTGCTCAACAAATTTTTCCACGCGCTGATAGGTTTCTTTCGAATCGATTAATACACGGGTGATTTCTGGACGAGCAAAGTCGCGCATCGTGCGTAAAAATAACGGCAGTTCGTCGTATACTAAACTTGGAACTTTCGCGCCTTTTAAACGCTCCCCCAGCGTTACCCATAAACGCTTTAAGTAACGTGTATCAGCATTAATTTCTTCTTCGCCGGCCCCTTCCGCGGCGGTACGAAGAATAAATCCGCCCTTACCGGTAAGCGCTTCGTTTTTAATACTGTCCGCGACTAAACCTCTTAAGCGATCACGCTCTTCAGTACCATCAATTCGTTGCGATACCCCCACATGATCAGTATCTGGCATATAAACCAAATAACGAGAAGGAATCGCGAGCTGATTGGTTAAGCGCGCACCTTTGCTAGAGATAGGGTCCTTAGTGACCTGCACGACCAATTTTTGCCCTTCGTGCAATAAACTCATGATGGGTGTTTTAGCGTCACCGCCAATAATATCCGAAGCATGAATAAAGCCTGCACGCTCCAAACCAATATCAACAAAAGCGGCCTGCATGCCTGGCAACACCCTAACAACTTTGCCTTTATAAACATTGCCCACTAAGCCGCGTAAATGTTCGCGCTCAATAAAGACTTCTTGCAGCACGCCATTCTCAACCACCGTGACACGGGTTTCTGTTGGGGTAACGTTTATTAATATCTCTGCTTTCATAATTGCCAAAATGCTATATTGAATTGGTTAAGTAACTGCGCTGTTTCGCATAAGGGCAAGCCGACAACATTGCTATAACTGCCCGTAATGGATTCGACAAAAACAGCTCCGAGCCCTTGAATGCCATAACTACCGGCTTTGTCTTGAGGTTCACCGCTCTGCCAGTAGGCTTCAATTTCAGCCTCGGTGATACTCCGAAACTTTACTTTAGTTGTGACAGCTTTTTGTACTTTTTTATCCTGACTATGCATACCTATTGCACTCATTACGACATGCTCAGAGCCAGAAAGTTGAGATAAAATTTTCTTCGAATGACTCAGCGATTCAGGCTTGGCCAATATATGTCCATCACAGACAACAGTAGTATCTGCCGCCAAGACAACACAATTTGTTTTTTCGATGGCTGACAACAACTCAAACCCAGCCGCTGCTTTTTCTTTGGCTAAACGTAAAACGTATTGCTCAGCACTTTCACTAGGCTCAACATCTTCATTAATATCAATACTCAGTTGCGTAAAAGAAACACCAATTTGTTGTAATAATTCTTTACGACGTGGCGAAGTAGACGCTAAGACTAATTGTGGTGTCATAGCATCATCTCAACTTTTGATAAGTATTGGATAGTAATAGATATAACCAAGGCCATACCAAAGCACTGACTAAGGCAGGCATCCACAACGACAGCGGTTTATAAACATCATCTGTTGCCATTGTTGCCCAGTAAATAACCAGTTGATAGCAGCACAATAATAAAAAGATCACACCCGCTTGCTGAGCAACATTGAAGACTCTTAAGCGCTGATACATCAGTTGAAGTACATAGAGCACTGTGGCAAAACCAACCACCGAACTACCTAACTGAATGCCTTGCTGCACATCAAGTAACAGCCCTAACGGCCACACCCACCAGAAATTGATTAACTTAGGTGCCTGCAGTTGCCAAAAAATAAAAATCATAAGTACCCACTCAGGTACAAACCAAGCCATAAAATCGACTAGAGGAAAGTACTGTAGGATAAAGCCCGCACAGAAAGTTAAAACTAAAAAAACATAAACTCTAGAAGACATTATTTCTGCTCCCATAATGTTTTAGGAGGCACGTGACTCGCATTTTCACTGAAAACCAATAACATATGACGGCTGCGATCTAATTGCGCACTAGGGGTCGCAGTTACAACGGCAAATGCTTTCCCTGGGAAATGCTCAACCTTGGCGACCTTGGCGACGGGATAACCTCTGGGGTAGCGATCACCTAAGCCAGAGCTAACTAACGAATCTCCTACTTCTATATCCGCAGTATCGGGCACGTAAATTAAATTCAGCTCACCCAATTGGCCGGAACCTACCGCAATGGCTCTGACGCCATTACGATTAACCTGCACAGGAATCGCATGATTTGAATCGGCTATTAATAAAATTCGGCTGCTATGAGGCAATACATCAATGACTTGTCCCATCAATCCATGACTATCCAAAACTGGCTGACCAATAAAGACCTTATCTTCACTGCCTTTATTGATAACGATTTGCTGACTAAAAGGATCTGGATCAACTGCAACTAATTCGGCCACGATAACACTCTCATCAATACGGTCAGAGGTGCCGAGCAATTCACGTAATTCAATATTTTCGGTTTCTAGCGCAATTAAGCGCTGAATCTTTTGCCCGAGAATTAAATTTCGCGCTGACAGCTCTGCGTTATCAAGTTCTAATTGTTGACGGCTTTTAGCAGAATCGCCAAACCAGTCCGCTAAGACGGAAGGTGCAGAAGCTATTTGATGTAAGGGATAAAGGGCATAACCCAAGCCATGACGTACTGATTTAAATAGCTGACTATGGCTATCAAGCCACATTAAAGAGAGAGACAAACAAAGTATGCCAACCAAGCGCGAAGCATGCGTTGGGGTAATTTCAATAGGGGATTTAATAGCCTGATCCTTTTTCAATCCACGTATCGTTTCACTATACAAGGAAAGTGATTATAGGATAAGGCTTAATAGGCTAAAGGCGCGATAAATTAACGCCTATAGCCCTTTGAGCTGCTAGCTAAGAAAGTAGCTTGAGCTTATTGATCTGCCGCTAATAATTCTAGCTGAGCATCGCTGGAGTTTTCTAAGAACATACCGCCACCACGTGCAACACACGTTAAAGGATCATCAGCTACCAGAACAGGCAAGCCTGTTTCTTCGCTTAATAATTTATCCAAGTCACGTAGCAAAGCACCACCGCCGGTTAAAACTAAACCACGCTCTGCAACATCAGATGCTAATTCCGGTGGCGCTTGCTCTAAAGCACCTTTTACCGATTGCACAATAGACGCTAAAGACTCTTGTAAGGCATCTAAAATTTCGTTGGAGTTCAACGTAAAGCTACGGGGAATACCTTCAGCAAGGTTACGTCCACGCACATCAATCTCACGCACTTCACCACCAGGGTAAGCTGTGCCAATCTCTTGCTTAATTCGCTCAGCCGTTGCTTCACCGATTAAGCTGCCGTAGTTACGACGTACATAAGCGACAATAGCATCATCAAAACGGTCACCGCCGACTTTGACAGATTCAGCGTAAACAACACCACTCAAAGAGATAATCGCAATTTCAGTGGTGCCACCACCAATATCAACTACCATTGAACCGCGTGCTTCTTCTACAGGAAGACCGGCACCGATTGCTGCTGCCATAGGCTCATCGATCAAATACACACGACGAGCGCCGGCACCTAATACTGATTCACGAATCGCTTTACGCTCAACCAATGTCGCTTCGTGAGGAACACAAACCACAACTCGAGGACTAGGCGCTAATACAGAATCTTGGTGAACAATTTTTATAAAATGCTGAAGCATTTTTTCAGTCACTTCAAAGTCAGCAATTACACCGTCTTTTAAAGGACGAATTGCACGAATATTACCCGGAGTTCGCCCTAGCATACGTTTAGCATCAGTTCCCACTGCTGCAATACTTTTTTGATTTCCTTGTAATCGAATGGCCACAACCGATGGCTCATTCAATACGATACCCTTCCCTTTAACATAAATCAGGGTATTAGCGGTGCCTAAATCAATAGACAAATCACTGGAAAACAGACCTCTAACTTTTCTGAACATGCGTAAATTCTCAACTGAATAAAGTGTTCCCGAGCAATACGACAAGGAACTTAGCTACAAAATTGCTTGTAACTCTAGCAATGGCGCAGCCTTTCGGCAAGCTTCCATATCACAACTTGCATATTAATTGCCAAGTTAGTTTGCTCACATGGGCTATTGAATCAATAAGCGCTAAAATCCTACACCCAAATGTGGTAACTTATCGCCTTTAAAGATGCCCTTTATAACCTGCCTCAACGAGCTAAATTAGCCTTGCTGGCAAGTACTGCTTAAATAGTGGAGAGTCCCATGTCTTTGGACACGAATCAGGTTCTCGCAATCGCCGACCTTTCGCGCTTGCAGATAGACGAAAAAAGTATCACCGAGTTTCAAACAAACTTATCCAATGTTTTAGATTTAGTGGATCAGTTGCAAGCCGTTGATACCACTGGCGTAGAACCTATGGCACATCCAATGGATGCCGTTCAACGCTTGCGTGCAGATGTCGTTACGGAAGAAAACAATCGTGAGAAATTCCAGAAGATCGCCCCCAGCACTGAAGATGGTCACTATCTAGTCCCTAAAGTTGTTGAATAACAGAGCTAAGAATTAAGGATACATTATGCATAACAAAACCTTGGCTCAAATCTCTCAAGATTTACAAGCCGGCGAATATTCCAGTGTTGAAGTTACCCAACACTTTTTGGACCGTATCAAAAATCTAGACGGCCAATACAATAGTTTCATTACCGTCACCGACGAAAAAGCGCTAATACAAGCGAAAGCCGCAGACGAATTACGCGCTACTGGCAATGCTAACGAGTGGACTGGCGTGCCAATGGCGCACAAAGATATCTTCTGCACAGAAGGTGTTCGCACCAGCTGCGGCTCGAAGATGTTAGATAAGTTCATCGCACCTTACGATTCTACGGTTGCCGATAACTTCAACCAAGTCGGTGCTGTCTCTTTGGGTAAAACCAATATGGACGAGTTCGCGATGGGTTCTTCTAGCGAAAGTTCGTTTTATGGTGCTGTTAAAAACCCTTGGAACGCAGAACATGTTCCGGGTGGTTCTTCTGGTGGTTCAGCCGCTGCCGTTGCTGCACGCTTAGCCCCAGGCATTACTGCTACTGATACTGGCGGCTCCATTCGTCAGCCGGCGGCTTTCTGTGGTGTAACCGGTATTAAGCCAACCTACGGTCGCGTATCTCGCTTCGGTATGATTTCTTACGCCTCTAGTCTTGACCAAGGCGGCCCAATTGCTCGCACGGCAGAAGATGCGGCAATGATGTTAAATGTGATGGCAGGCTTTGATAAAAAAGACTCCACTAGCATCGAGCGTGATGTACCTGATTATCGCGCCAACCTGAACAACTCTATGCAAGGCATGACCATTGGTTTGCCAAAAGAATACTTCAGCGCAGATCTCGATCCAATAATGGCGCAAACCATTCAAGATGCGATCAAAGAATACGAAAAAATGGGCGCGACGCTAAAAGAAATTAGCTTACCGAATACCAACTTGTGTGTTCCTGCTTATTACGTGATTGCACCGTCAGAGTGTTCTGCCAATCTATCGCGTATGGATGGCGTTCGTTTTGGCCATCGCTGTGAAGATCCAAAAAACATTGAAGACCTTTATAAGCGTTCCCGTAGTGAAGGTTTTGGCGACGAAGTTCAGCGCCGTATTATGCTCGGTTCTTACGCACTGTCTGCTGGTTTCTACGATGCTTATTATAAAAAAGCACAACAAGTTCGTCGTTTAATTAAGAACGATTTTGTTGCGGCCTTTAATGATGTTGACGTAATCATGAGTCCTGTTGCTCCAAGCCCAGCGTTTAAGTTTGGCGAGAAAAGCAAAGACCCTGTCAGTATGTATTTAGAAGATATCTACACCCTAGCGACTAACTTGGCAGGCTTACCTGGCATGTCGGTACCTGCAGGAATGATTAATGATCTTCCTGTCGGTTTACAGTTAATCGGCAACTACTTTGATGAGAGCCGTTTATTAAACTGCGCGCATCAATTTCAGAATGCGACTGACTGGCATACTAAAACTCCAACTGGCTTAAAATAAGAGGACTCTATCATGGAATGGGAAGTGGTAATTGGCCTTGAGATTCACGCTCAGTTGGCTACAAAATCAAAAATATTCTCCGGTTCAAGTACTGAATACGGCGCAGATGCAAATACTCAAGCCAATATTTATGACTTGGGTTTACCGGGTGTATTACCGGTTTTTAACGAAGAAGCGTTACGCATGGCGGTTAAGTTTGGCTTAGCCATCGATGCTGAAATCGGTATGAAGTCGGTCTTCGATCGTAAAAACTATTTTTACCCTGATTCGCCAAAAGGCTATCAAATTACTCAGCTGCACGAACCCATCGTCGGCATGGGTCATATTGATATCGATCTAGGTGAAGGCAAGACGCGCCGCATTAACGTAACGCGCGCGCACCTTGAAGAAGATGCGGGCAAGTCGGTTCACGAAGGTTTTAATGGTCAGTCGGGCATCGACTTAAACCGTTGCGGCACGCCGTTAATCGAAATTGTTTCTGAACCAGAATTACGCACTTCGAAAGAAGCGTCAGCTTACTTCCGTAAGATGCAAAGTATTGTGATGTATTTGGGCATTTGTGATGGCAACTTATCACAAGGTTCTATGCGCTGTGACTGTAACGTTTCTTTGCGTCCTAAAGGCCAAGAAGAACTCGGTACGCGTACAGAAATTAAAAACGTTAACTCGTTTAAAAACGTAGAACGCGCGATTGAAGTTGAAATCGTACGTCAGATGGACATTCTTGAAGACGGTGGCAGCATCACTCAAGAAACTCGTTTATTCGACGCCGATAAAAATGAAACTCGTAGCATGCGCTCAAAAGAAGTAGCCAACGATTATCGTTACTTCCCAGATCCAGACTTATTGCCAGTGATCATCGACGAAGAATACGTTGAAGCGATTCGTGCAACACTGCCTGAACTGCCTGAGCAGAAAAAATCCCGCTTTGAAGCTGAGCATGGTCTTTCTTCTTATAACGCCGGTGTATTATCTGCGAGCCGTGAGATGGCTGATTATTTTGAAGTTGCTGCTGAGATTGCAGGCGATTACAAAATTACTGCAAACTGGGTAATGGGCGATTTATCAGCCGCATTAAATAAGAACGAAATCAGTATTACCGACATTCCTGTTAGCGCGCAGCAGCTTGGCGCTATTCTGAAAAATGTTAAAGGCAATGACATCTCAAACGATGGCGCGAAGGAAGTCTTTAATGCGATTTGGCAGGGTAAGGGTTCTGATGTTGATCAGTTAATCGATCAACTCGGCCTTAAGCAAGTATCGGATACTTCCGCGATTGAAGCCGTTGTTGCACAAGTATTAGCTGACAGTCCGAAACTGGTTGAAGCTTACTTGAATACTCCTGAAGACAAGCGCGCAAAAGCGATTGGGCCATTCATTGGCGCAGCTCGTAAAGCGGCTAAGGGTGTTAACCCTCAAGTTGTAATGGAAGTATTGAAGCAAAAGCTCAACGAGCTGACTTAAGCTTAAAGCAAGTTCCTACTAAGTGGGAGCAAGCTGCTCACAATAAATCTCGTATGGGTTTATTGTGAACTTAAAACCGCACTCTATTATTAGCATGCGGTTTTTTTATACCCCACGACCCACACCTAATAATCATCCTTAAAAAAGACAATCCAAATCATTGCTCTAGGCCAGCTTACTTGCATCACTGCCTTATTGCTCCTTATGTGAATCAACATTAAACAAGACAACCCTTGGCAATCAACAAGCCCTGTTTGTGACCAATCGCAATGACAACCTACTGCATGAAGCCTATACTAATTATCGTTTTCATCAGGTGGGTCTTATTTTATGCGCATCATCGCACTCTGCTTCATTCTACTGAGCAACTATAGCTTAGCTAATAGTTCTGCCAGCTTTGACTGGTCTGATTACAGCGCCCTACTTAAGCAAAATATTCAGTCAGGCGAAACTTCTGGTATTCGAACCAATCTAGTTAACTACACCGTCATTGCCAGCGACCCCAAATTTTCATCATTAATAGAACGCCTTGCCAGCTTCAATCCTTCTAGCCTAAAGGGAGAGGAGAAATTGGCGTTCTACATTAATACTTATAATCTATTCGCCATTAAACTCATTGCAGATCACAAACCTAAACACAGTATCCGCGATATTGGCACCTGGTTCAGCCCTGTCTGGCAAAAACCAGCGGCCATGTTAAATACCAAGACCATTAGCTTAGATACCATTGAGCATAAGATTTTGCGTCACATGAATGAGCCAAGAATTCATTTTGCGATTGTATGTGCATCACTAAGCTGCCCAGATCTACGCACAGAAGCGTATTCTGCCAACACCTTAAATAATCAACTTGATCAACAGGCTCGCAACTTTCTTGCAAATACCAGCAAAGGCATCAATATTAAAGGGGAGAAAATTTATATCTCTAAGATTTTTGATTGGTTTGCTAAAGACTTTGCCAAGGACGAAAAAGCAACCGGCATTCTAAAATTCATAGCGCAATACAATATCGAAGCGGGCCGTTTCTCTGACTATGAAACACTGGATTATAACTGGCAGCTGAATCAGCAATAGGCTCTGAACCTATACTTACAGGCAAAAAAATACCCCATAAGGTTTAGCACCTTATGGGGTTTTTATTTTCTAAGCAGCTACTTAACTACCTTCAAAGCAGGTCGAGCTTTTACAGGCTTGTCAGCCTGAGCACTCGGCTTTTTAGGCACAGGTGGCTGATCAGGATCAGGCGCTCCGGCCTCATTACCAAATACCATACCTTGGCCATTCTCTTTGGCATAAATAGCCAAGATAGCTACCATAGGTACGTACAAGTCAATCGGTACGCCGCCGAAGCGAGCATTGAACGACAGCCCGTCATCATCTATTAGCAATGATTGAACTGCAGACATGCTGATATTCAACACTATCTGACCGTTATTCACATAATCTTCTGGTACTTGAACACCGGGCAAGCCAGCGTCAACCAATACATAAGGTGTACAGTCGTTTTCAAGTATCCATTCATTCAGCGCCCGCATTAAATACGGACGACTTGGTGTCATTGTCTGCATGTCAATTAACCGCGCATTTCCTGCTCAGCTTCTGACAAGCTAGCTTGGAAAGATTCACGATCAAATAAGCGCTCCATATACTGGAATAAAGGCTCAACCGCTTTACCGCTAAGCTCAATACCCATTGCTGGCAAGCGCCATAGAATTGGAGCCATGCAACAATCAACAATCGTGAATTCGTCACTCATGAAGTAAGACATATCTTTAAAGATAGGTGCAATTGTCATCATGCCTTCACGCAATTCTTTACGGGCCTTATCTTTGTCTTTATCTTTTGCTGTTGCAGAAAAGATAGTATCAACAAGAACACACCAATCTTTTTCAATGCGGTGAATCAACAAACGGCTTTCCGCACGTGCAACTGGGTACACAGGCAATAATGGAGGATGAGGAAAACGTTCATCCAAATATTCCATCATTACGTTTGGCTGGTATAGCACCAATTCACGATCAACTAATGTTGGCAATGAATTATAAGGATTCAAAGTAGCCAAATCTTCTGGCTTGTTATCAGCGTCTACGTCGTGAACTTCTACTGTTACGCCTTTTTCTGCCAATACAATGCGTACACGATGGCTATAATGATCACTACCATCCGAATAAAACGTCATTGAAGAACGTTTAGCAACAACACCCATATAATTCCCCAGCTAAATAAATTTTTAACTATTCAAAAACAAATACAGCCCGACCACGTTTCCGCGCCGAGCCATACAGGTCACTCAACCAATTCTAAGACGAATTAGTGAATGTCTTTCCAATATTCTTTGTTCAACAAGTAAACAGGAATTAGGAAGATAACCAAGAACAACAATACCCACCAACCAAGACGTTGACGCTCTAAAGCGATCGGCTCAGCTATGTATACCAAGAAGTTCACCAAATCATACACTAGATTGTCGTATTCTTTTGGAGTTAATTGACCTTCTTCTGCTAGGTATAAAACTTCTCTTGGCTCTGCAAGTTCACAGCTATCAACCATGATTTCAGTACCCGTTAAAGAATCATAACCTGTTGAAACCGGTGCACAACCTTTCTTTTGAACACCTTGCAAGCCAGCAAGAACATGAGGCATGCCTACATCTTTAAATGCGGCATTGTTTACGCCCCAAGGACGACTAGTATCTTCATAGAAAGATCGCAAGTAAGTGTACAACCAATCACCACTGCCGCCACGAACACGAGCAACAAGCGTTAGATCAGGAGGTGTAGCACCAAACCACTTTTTAGAGTCTTCTTTACGCATAGCAATCGTCATTAGATCGCCAAAACGCTGATTAGCAAAGTTCAAGTTTTCTTGCATCAACTCTTCAGGAATATCCAAATCTTTAGCAGTACGGTTAAAACGACCGTGCTCTAATGAGTGACAACCCATGCAATAGTTCATGAAAGTTTGAGCGCCACGCTGCAAAGATGCAGTATCCGTCAAATCTGTCTTATGTTCGTCTAGGTGAATACCACCACCCGCTGCATAAGAAAGCGAAGAAGCCATTAAAGCAAACAGTGCAATTACTTTTTTCATTTTAGTGGCCTCCAGTTACGCGTTCAGGAACAGGTTTTGTTTTTTCCATACGAGTATAGAAAGGCATCAATAGGAAGTAACCGAAGTAGAAAGCAGTTAACCATCGAGCCAACGTCGTATTATTGATTAAGTGCAAGAACTCACCGCTAGAAGGCTGAGTACCCAACCAAGTCAGAATCGCAAATGCTACGCCGAATACAGGGATCAATGTCTTACTGACAATACCCTTATAACGAATACTCTTAACCGGGCTCTTATCCAACCAAGGCAGTACGAACAGGATAGCGATCGCAGCACCCATCGCAATAACGCCAGTTAACTTATGAGGAATCGCCCGCAAGATGGTATAGAAAGCACCAAAATACCAAACCGGAGCAATATGCTCAGGGGTCTTAAGACCGTTAGCAGGTTCGAAGTTAGCATATTCCAGCATGAAGCCACCGCCCATTGGGAAGAAGAACATCACGGAACAGAAAACAATCAAGAAGACTACGATACCGACCATGTCGTGTACTGTGTAGAAAGGATGGAAGGGAATGCCGTCTAGCGGTACACCGTTTTCATCTTTGTGCTTCTTAATATCAACACCATCTGGATTGTTAGAACCGACTTCATGTAATGCCAACAAGTGCAATACAACCAAAGCAACAATAACTAATGGCACTGCAATCACATGTAATGCGAAGAAACGGTTTAGCGTAGCGCCTGAAATCAGGAAGTCACCACGAATCCAGGTTGTAAGGTCATCACCAATAACTGGGATCGCACCGAACAAGGAAATAATTACCTGAGCACCCCAATAAGACATCTGACCCCATGGCAGTACATACCCCATGAAAGCTTCTGCCATTAGCGCTAAATAGATACCCATACCAAACAACCAGATAAGCTCACGAGGCTTCTGGTACGACCCGTACAATAACGCACGCATCATGTGTAGATAGATAGCAATAAAGAAGAAGGTAGCACCAGTAGAATGCATATAACGCAGTAACCAGCCCCATTGCACATCACGCATGATGTATTCAACAGACGCAAAAGCACCGTCTGCGCTAGGAGTGAAATTCATTGTTAACCAAATACCCGTTAGGATTTGGTTAACCAGCATAATCATCGACAAGACGCCGAAAAAATACCAGAAATTGAAATTCTTTGGCGCATAGTACTTAGACATATGCTTTTCGTAAGTCACGGTTACTGGTAGACGATCGTCAATCCAGCCCATGATTGGATTTTTCTGCTGACTCATTATGCAGTCTCCTCATCAATACCGATTACTAAGACATTGTCACCTTCAAACGAATAAGGAGGAACAATCAAGTTATCTGCAGCTGGAGAACCGTTAAATACACGGCCAGACATATCAAAACGAGAACCGTGACAAGGGCAGAAGAAACCACCTTGCCAGTCAGCATCGAAAGGCTCTGGCTTAACTTCAGCATAGAATTTTGGTGCGCAACCTAGGTGAGTACATACACCTAACAGAACCAATAATTCAGGCTGACGCGAACGCTGTAAGTTATCAGCATAAGTAGGCTGTTGTGCCTTATTCTCGTTTGCTGGATCTTTCAAACGATCTGCTAGACCATCAAGCATATCCAATACTTCTGCAGTACGACGTACCACGTACACAGGCTTACCACGCCATTCGGCGGTCAGCATAGCACCAGGTTCTAATTTACTAATGTCTACTTTAGCAGGTGCACCAGCAGCTTTTGCTTTCTCACTAGGATTCCATGAAGCAAGGAATGGAACAGCAACAAAGCCGGCGCCTACAGCACCAACAGCAGCGGTCGAACCCAGGAGTAGCAGACGTCGACTGTTATTCACGCCGTCTTGACTCATCACCTATTCTCCCATCATTATAATTTTTTTGGCTGAACGCAGTATAGCTCGTAATATTATACGAACCTGCATTAGCATCAGCTAGATATACCAAGCGGCGCACATAGTAATGAAATTGCGCCCATCTGACAACTAAAAACCCCTACAGTTCTGGGGCTTTAGGTAAAAAAAAACGCCCAATGTAAAATACATTGAGCGTTTCTTGATGTAGCGCAAGTTTGATCTTAACGCTTGCTGAACTGTGGCTTCTTACGTGCTTTACGTAGGCCAACTTTCTTACGTTCAACTTCACGAGCATCACGAGTAACATAACCCGCTGCACGAAGAGCAGGACGAAGTGTTTCGTCATACTGCATCAAGGCACGTGTAATACCGTGACGAATCGCGCCAGCTTGACCGCTATTGCCGCCGCCTTTAACGTTTACGATCACATCAAACTTACCTAAGCTTTCAGTCAATTCTAAAGGCTGACGTATAATCATACGAGCAGTCTCACGACCGAAATAAACATCGATAGCTTTTTTGTTAATCTGGATAGTGCCTGTTCCTGGACGCAAATAAACGCGTGCAGTAGAGGTCTTACGACGGCCAGTACCGTAATATTGAGTCGTTGCCATGGTCTATCCCTTTATCTCTAAAGTTTGTGGCTGTTGAGCAGCATGTGGATGTTCAGTTCCAGCATACACTTTAAGCTTGCGATACATATCACGGCCTAAAGGATTCTTTGGAAGCATACCTTTAACAGCCTGTTCGATAACCATTTCTGGTTTATGATCGATCAACTTGTCGAAAGAGATAGAACGTAAACCACCTGGGTAACCAGTATGACGGTAATACATTTTATCAGTCGTCTTCTTACCAGTTACACGAACTTTTTCAGCGTTGATAACAACGATATAATCGCCAGTATCTACGTGAGGAGTGTATTCTGGCTTATGCTTGCCTTTTAGACGAAGAGCAATCTCAGTTGCCAGACGCCCCAGAGTCTTTTCGGCTGCGTCAACTATAAACCACTCGCGTTGTACGCTTTCTGGTTTTGCACTATAAGTTTTCATTAATTTCTCGCCTTTCTAGGGCTTTGCAATCTTAAAAAAGAGGCGGAATTCTACATAAGTAGAAGCCACCGCGCAAGCCCAATTTACGAAGTTACAAATTCACAATGCCTTTATGAAGCTCAGGGGGACGGGGCGAGCTAAATTAAAGCATTGTATTAATATTTTTCAGGCTGGTGAAATCTCACCAAACCCCAAATCAAAGTCAGGAGGGCTGCCATAATGTCTAACAAGATGGCCAACGCCATAGCACTAGAGCTTTCTTCCTGATTACTGTAGCCCAATACTTGGCCTACATAGAAGCTAATGGCACTACCTAAAAAGCCGATTAAAATCGCGGCAATGAGATAATAGCCTTTCGCATCGTCTAACGTCAGCTGAAAGGTGTTCACCTTAAGCTGGAAAATTCGGTACGCACCATAACAAATTAATGCCGTCATGGATATTGAAATCATGAAATAAGCGATCATTTTTTATTCATCCTGAAAAAATTCGGTAGGCAACAAGAGAATAATCGCTATTAATTCGCGACCAGCTCTTGTCCCAAGGTTAGTTCAGAATGATTTTTTCGCCAGCCTTTAAGGCCTTCTAATGCTCACGAGTAGAGCGGAATTCAACCTCTGGGAAACGATCCTGAGTTAGGCTCAAGTTGACTCGAGTCGGCGCAATATAGGTGAGGTGACCACCGCCATCCATTGCTAAATTATCAGCCGCTTTACGCTTGAATTCAGTGAATACTTTTTCATCGTCACAGTACACCCAGCGTGCTGTACTGACACTAACAGGCTCGTAAATACACTCAACTTTATACTCATCACGTAAGCGCTGCTGCACTACATCAAACTGCAATACCCCGACAGCACCTAAGATTAAATCGTTATTATTCAATGGCATAAAGAGCTGTGTTGCGCCCTCTTCAGATAACTGCTGCAAACCTTTTTGCAACTGCTTCATCTTTAGTGGGTCTTTTAAGCGTACCCGTTTAAACAGCTCGGGAGCAAAGTGAGGGATGCCCGTAAAGCGCATTTCTTCACCTTGTGTAAAGGTATCGCCAATCTGAATGGTGCCATGATTATGCAGCCCAATAATCTCACCAGAGATGGCTTCTTCCACATTGGTTCGATCTCCTGCTAAGAAGGTAACCGCATCCGCGACTTTAATGTCTTTACCCAGGCGCGAGTGCTTCATTTTCATACCGCGGCTATAGGTACCTGAGCAGATGCGCATAAAAGCGATACGGTCTCTGTGCTTAGGATCCATATTGGCTTGAATTTTAAAAATGAAACCGCTGAATTTTTCTTCTGTCGGTAACACGGTACGATCACCGGCTTGACGAGAAATAGGCGCGGGCGCCCAATCAACAAAATAGTTTAGCATTTCACGAATACCAAAATTCGCGAGTGCGGTACCAAAGAATACTGGTGTCAATTCACCTGCAAGATACTCTTCTAAGTTGAACTCGTAGCTTCCGCCACGCACCAGTTCAACTTCCTCTATCATCTCTTCAACAACGTCTGCACCGAGTGCTTCGCGAGCTTCATCGGTATCAATACCCTGAATCTGCACATCATCAGGAACAATACTCGCTTGCCCTGGCTGAATTAAATGAACGGTATCGGTATAAAGATTATAAACACCGCGGAACGCTTTACCCATGCCAATCGGCCAAGTAACCGGCGCGCACTTAATTTTTAGAACGGATTCAATTTCATCCAATACATCAATTTGATCACGCACTTCGCGATCCATTTTATTGATAAAGGTAAAAATCGGTGTATCACGTAAACGGCATACATCCATCAGTTTAACGGTTCGATCTTCCACGCCTTTAGCGCCATCAATCACCATTAATACAGAGTCGACAGCCGTTAAGGTTCGGTAGGTATCTTCAGAGAAATCTTCGTGCCCTGGCGTATCAAGAAGATTGACCATGCGGTCTTTATACGGGAATTGCATCACGGAAGTGGTAATCGAGATACCACGATCCTGTTCCATTTTCATCCAATCTGAGGTTGCCATACGGCCAGTTTTTCTACCTTTCACCGTACCCGCTAACTGAATAGCATTACCTAATAATAAGAGTTTCTCGGTGATGGTGGTTTTACCCGCATCAGGGTGGGAAATAATGCCGAATGTGCGACGTTTTCCAACTTCTTCTGCAAACTGACTCATTTTGCGCTTAGCCTATGATATGGATCAAAAACGGCATTATACAGAATACTCACGAACACCGTATAATAATGAATGAACAATAGTCGAGTCTTATGTAATTTATGCACAATTCAGTACTTCTGAGCCCTAATAACAACCTTGCGTTCGTTATTGCTCGCTTAACAGCACTGCGCTTAGCCATTGCATGCTCGTTACTATTGCTACTTATTTATCTCAACAGCCATTACAACCAGCTAGATCTTGCTGCATGGATAGCCGCCGCCTGCTACCTCCCCCTTTTAATCGTCGGTATATATCACAGTCGACACGGTATGCAGCCGATCCACTTAGTCATGCATTTATTATTTGAATGTCAGACTTTGACTATTTTCTTATTTTTTACCGGTGGTGCTAGTAACCCTCTAATCTCTTACCTGCTTATTATCATTGTATTTGCAGCCTACAATCTAAGTCGTCTTTGGGTTTGGCTAATCGCCATCACCTGCATTCTGGATTACAGCATCCTGACTCAATTTTATCAGCCCCTACAATTGAGTACTGTAAGCCACCACCTAGCCGCACAGTCGGATCAACAGACCTTTTTAGATTGGCACCTTGCAGGCATGTGGCTTACTTTTCTCGTGAGCGCTATCACTCTCAGCTTATTAATACCCACACTAAAGCAAGCAACGATTAAAAAACGCCTGCAACTTACTGACCTAAGAGAGAAGCAGCTTAAAAATGAACAACTCATCGGTATCGCGACGCTAGCGGCAGGTACAGCACATGAAATGGGCACGCCATTGATGACGATGGAGATGATTTTAAACGACAGCATTGAACATCAATTAGCACTTAACAAAAATGATACCGAGCTTTTACATCAACAAGTCATGATTTGTCGGCAAGCCCTAAAACGCTTAGCCCTCGCCGGACGCAATATTCATAATACCGCCGAGCCGATTAATGCAAATCAGTGGCTTACATCACTATTACACCGTTGGCGCCTAAGTCAGCCTAGCGCTTTATGGGTAAACGCTGGCTTTGAACAACAAGTCTCTATACGTAAGTCCCCCCTACTAGACCAAGCACTGCTGAATTTACTCGACAACGCTGCTCAGGCAGGGTCAAAAACTATAGAGTTATCCAGCGAAGTTATTGACCAGCAATGGTCATTGACCATTTACCAGCCCGATACTCAAGCCGCTAACCAATTACAACAGCAGCATTTGTTTTCTAGCAATAAGAAGCATGGCATAGGCTTAGGTCTTTACCTAAGTAATGCCAGCATTGAACAGTTTGATGGCCAGGTACACTTATCGGCTAATCGTGATGGCTCGACGACCTGCATTATTAAATTGCCCTGTACGAATAACGGAGAATAAAGCCGGTGAATTCTGCTAAGAAAATCTTGATTATTGATGATGAAGAACATTTTGCCCAAGTACTTCGCCGCAGCTTAGATCGCCTTGGGCACAAGGCAACTTATGTCACCAACTCAGACGATGCCATCACGCAATTAAAAGAAAATAGTTTTGATTGGATCAGTTTAGATTTACGCCTAGGTCAAGACTCAGGACTCTCTTTGCTGCCAAAATTAAGGGCAATCACCAGCGACCCCAGAATTGTTGTGCTCACAGGCTTTGCCAGTATTCCTACCGCGGTAGAAGCAATAAAGCTGGGCGCTTTTAATTACTTACATAAACCGGCAACCGTAAAAGAATTACTATCAGCCTTTGAAGATAATACAGATAAGAGCGAGATAAATATTGAGGAAGTTCCAATGTCTGTCGAGCGACTTGAGTGGGAACATATTCACCGGGTATTGCATGAAAATGCCGGCAATATATCCTCAACTGCTCGCGCTCTAGGCATGCATCGCAGGACGCTGCAGAGAAAGCTGCAAAAACACCCTGTACGCAGCTAAATTTTTATTAGCTTAAAGATAGCAGGCTAATAAAATAGCATCTTCTCGGCCTTGACTGGTGGGGTAATAATTATGACGCACACCAACTTCATTAAAGCCAAATTGATGATACATAGTGAAAGCTGGACGATTGGATTCACGTACTTCTAGAAAAACTTCGACGCAATCTTTGCTCTCAGCATGGGCTAAAATATTTTCCATCATCTGATAACCAATGCGCTGTCTTTGTGCATTAGGTGATACGGCAATATTCAATACACTGGCTTCATCAGCCACCGTGCTTAATATTGCATGGCCGAGTATTTCTGCGGGTTTATTATTTTCAATAATAGATTCAAAAACAATACAATAATGACGTTTTTGATTGCTCGCCATTATAGAAGCTGACCAAGGAAAATCATAAGCTGATTTTTCATTAACCATTACGGCATCAAGATCTGACTCTTGCATTAGGCGAATAGGCATTAATTAAGATACTTGTTTATTAGAGAGAGTTTGTAGTGCTGACCATAGCTGCTTTTTACCGACTGAACTATAAAGTTCACTACGTTCATCAACTGAATACAATGCTTTTGCAGCGACCTTGCCAAGCCACTGAAGACTTGATGCATCAGTAGCGACCCATCCTCGGGCGCCCTGACTGCTCATAAATTCCCACTGCGCGGTTAACGCACGCAGCGCTACAGCCATACTTTGATCTTCATGACTGCCTTCAATGTAAGGCCATTTGAATTGAGAATAACTCGCCTGAGGAACAGTATTGCCCAGCAAAGAATAACTGACTGCTGTTTGAAAGCCGTGATCTTGCTGCTCAAAGGCCTGGCCTGAAACCCATAAGATTCCACAAGGCCACAGCGCAAAATGTAACTCAAATTTCGGAACGGTTAGATCAACAGGAAGCTCTTCCATAGCCACAGAATTAGGCTCTACTACTTGACCACCAGTTTGGACTTGATTTGATTTTGGTACAGCTATGACAGCTGAGCGTGCATTCTGAGCCGCTGCAGTCACGGGAGTATTTGTTATGGGGGCAGTGACATCAGCCAACCCCATATCAGCAAGCAAATCAGCGGCATGACCCGCCTGAATTTGAGTGCCGCTGCCAGTAGCATCTGATGAAAGACTATCTGACAGAGAATCAGCCAACCAGGTCGACTCGGCAGCATTATCTAAGGCCTGACGAGGCATCCATAACTGGATCCCCATCGCCTGTAAATACTCAATACGCTGCTGCTCTAACATAAGACTCTCATAGCATTAAATTAAGCCTAGAGGCCTAAACACCTTCTACTTGAGGGTGTTGACGTGCGTTATCATCCATCAACATATTCAGTGCGCAGATATAGGCTTTCGCTGAGGCTGTTACAATATCGGTATCAGCACCACTACCATTAACTATACGACCGCCTTTTTCTAAACGCACAGTCACTTCACCTTGAGAGTCAGTGCCTTCTGTTATGGCATTGACCGAGTACAATTGTAGGTTCGCTTTCGATTCAACGATCTGCTCAATTGCTTTAAAAGCAGCATCGACCGGTCCACTACCGTCAGCTTTGGCTTTTTGCTCACTACCATCCATATTCAATACTATTTCAGATGTTGGTATTTCACCTGTCTGACTGTGCGCAGATAAAGAAACTAACTTGAAGCGCTCAGATGCAGTTCTGGCGTTACCTTCCGAAACTAACGCTTGTAAATCTTCATCAAAAATCTCATGCTTTTTATCGGCCAATTCTTTAAAGCGAGCAAAGGCACTATTAAGTGCTTCGTCTGTTTCAAAAGTAACACCTAACTCTTCTAAACGACTACGGAAAGCAGCGCGACCTGAGTGCTTGCCCATAATCATCTTATTCGCGCCCCAGCCTACGTCCTCAGCCTTCATAATTTCATAGGTTTCACGATGTTTTAAAACACCATCCTGGTGAATACCTGATTCATGAGCAAATGCATTAGCACCCACAATGGCTTTATTGGGCTGAACAGGGAAACCCGTAATAGAAGAAACTAAACGAGAGGTCGGAACAATTTGTGTTGCATCAATACCTGTAGAGATATTGAATAAATCATGACGAGTTCGAGTTGCCATCACAATCTCTTCTAGTGAAGCGTTGCCTGCACGCTCCCCTAAGCCATTAATAGTACACTCAACTTGGCGTGCGCCATTAGCCACTGCCGCTAAAGAGTTCGCAACTGCTAAGCCCAGATCGTTATGACAGTGAACAGAGAAAATTGCCTTATCTGCATTGGGAATACGACCCATTAGAGTTTTGATTGTTTCACCAAACTCAGAAGGAACAGCGTAACCCACCGTATCCGGAATATTGATTGTACGTGCACCCGCATTAATCGCGGCTTCAATAATTCGGCATAAAAAATCTATTTCAGAGCGGCCTGCATCTTCACAAGAAAACTCTACATCCTCTACAAAGCTACGAGATTTTTTGATCGCATGTACAGCACGTTCAATTACTTGATCAGGCTGCATGCGTAACTTGTATTGCATATGAATCGGCGAGGTCGCAATAAAGGTATGGATACGCGCACGCTCAGCTTTTTTTAACGCTTCCGCAGCATGTTCGATATCGCGATCAACAGCGCGGGCTAAACTACAAATCGTACTGAACTTTACGTTTTCAGCGACCGCTTGAATGGATTCAAAATCACCAGGGCTTGCCGCAGCAAAGCCCGCTTCAATAACATCAACCTTCATCTTTTCGAGGGCTTTACCGATACGAATCTTTTCATCTTTCGTCATTGATGCGCCAGGGCTTTGCTCGCCATCACGCATAGTCGTATCAAATATGATTAAGTTATCTTGGCTCATTTAAGGCTCCACTACTTCAGTAACTAACCCTGAGAAATCCGCTCAGAGCTGGGAATAATTATTGCGTTAATTATGACATAGCTTGTTTAAAAGCGCTCGCTTGAGTTCTACCCAGAATAAATAAACAGTACAGATCACTGTCATAAACATTAAAGTGTATAACTATTGATCAGCACTTTCTTACAGGCAAAAAAAATCCGCAACAGACATCTCGTTAGAGAATCTGTTGCGGATCTTTAGAATAAGAGCTTGACGATGACCTACTCTCACATGGGGAAACCCCACACTACCATCGGCGCTACTGCGTTTCAC
>JBALXI010000002.1:0-252513 GCA_036960605.1 Oleispira sp.
CGATAAGCACGTTAACCCTTTTGCTGCAGATAAGGTGAAGTACACCATTACTGCCGCGAACTATAAGGATTACAGCGCCACCCCATACCAACAGTTGGCCAAAATTTGGGCCTAGGCCGCTCATTTGTAGCATCAGCATTTCGATGACCTTGGTGCGCTTTAGCAGGTCTTTTGGTAGCAAGGTGCCTGACTTCTCGGCTAGGTAATACAGTATGGCGCCCGACTCGCTGACGATCACTTCGCCGTCTTTTAATAGCGGGATCTTCTGGTTGGGGTTCATGGCGGTAAATTCTGGACTTGTATTCGCGCCGTCGTTTAAGCCTTTATGAACGGTGTATTGTAGGCCTAGTTCTTCGAGTGCGATGGATATCTTTAGGCCGTTGGGGGTTGCGTCTGTGTATAAGTCGATGGTGGCTGTGTTCATAATAAGTCTCTCTAATGGGTGGCGGTTGCTTAAGGTTGATCAAAGTATACGGGGTGCGTTTTTATTGAATAGATCACAATTATGCGTTTACTTGTCGCAATTATGCAGATAGCTTCTGAGTATGATTTTGAGAAGATGCAGCAGGCTTGGGGAAAGGAGGGTGTATGAATTGGGATGATATTAAGATCTTTCTGGCCATCGCGAAGATGGGTGGTTTGAAGAAGGCGGCGAAGGTATTGGGTATTCATCATTCTTCGTGTGCGCGCAGAATTAATACGCTGGAACACGATTTGGGGATTCAGTTGTTTGATCGTCTACCCAGTGGTTATGCATTAACCCAGGGCGGTGAGCAGTTGTTGCGTTCGTCGCAGCAGATTCAAGAGGGGTTTAATGCCATAGATCGTGATGTGTTGGGTAAGGACTTACGCATTGAGGGGGATTTGTGTTTAACCCTCACTAATGGTTTGGCGTGTCATTTGTTGATGCCCGATCTTAATGAGTTTATGCAGCGCTACCCTGATATTAATTTGAAGATTGAGATGACGTATGGCGTGCGTGATTTGGCGAGTAGGGAGGCGGATGTTGCTATTCGCCATGTTGATAATCCCCCCGATTCGTTAACCGGTAAACGTGTTGGCCGTATTAGTGAAAGCGCGTATGCCAGTAAGGTGTATCTGGCCGAGCATGATGTGGTGAACCAGCCCGAGGATTGTCATTGGCTGGGTTGGGGTGATGCGCGTACGTCAGAATCTAAGCATTTAAAGTGGGCGGGGAAAGATCAATACCCAAGCGTGCCGGTGAGGGGTGATATGTATTCTGATGTGTTGCAGTTGGCGGCGGTTAAGGGGCATATGGGGATTGGGTCGTTACCGTGTTATTTGGGCGATGCTGACCCTGATTTGGTGAGGCTGCCGAATGTTAAGGCGGTGCCTTCTGAATGGTTGTGGGTATTAGCGCATAAGGGGATGGCGAAGAATGCGCGGGTGCGGGCGTTGATTGATTTTTTGGCTGAGGTGTTTGTGAAGCATGAGGGGTTGTTGGGTGGGAAAGTCACGTAAAGATCTAGCAGCAGGCCCGATCTAGGTTATATTATAATCGACAGGTGATGCGCATCACGCTACATTTACGACATTAGATACCACACAAAAAATTGATGGTAATACGTGCATTCTAAATTATGAGGACTACCACTAATGAATATGCATAATCCGCCACATCCCGGTGAGTTTATTTATGACGTTTATTTAGAGCCTGCTGGTTTTAGCTGTCGTTATTTAGCAAAGCAACTAGATGTTGCATCATCTACTTTAAATAGGGTGCTGAAGGGACAAAGTGCGATATCTCCAGAGATGGCATTGCGCTTGTCTAAAGCTATTGGCAGAACACCTGAGAGTTGGTTATCTATGCAAGATAACTATGATCTTTGGCATGCCGAAAAAAATGTTAATTTGGCCAATGTGCATGTAGTTAATTTCGCAGCGGCATAAAAAATATGTCGAATAGAAAAAGATTACATTAATGTCTCTCAAGTATTCCGCTGAGAGACATGTGGGGATGGCGAATAAAAATGAACTAGTTACACTTTTTAGAAGTTGTAAGTAGCTCTTGCACCTATTACGCGTGGGTCAGTCAAACGCACTGCGGGTGTGCCATTTGCTGCTTGTAAGTTGTTATGAGACTCATAAGTTCGATCGAATACATTTTTAACATACAGCTCGAATTTTAAATCTTTAATTTCATATCCGCCGTTTATATTAACCAGAGTACGCGCCGTTAATTTTTTATCATTGGCAACATCTGAATACGACTCGCCTTGATAATTCATTGAGGTGTTTACAAAGAAGCCATTAAAACTTTGGTAGTTAATGCCGGTCATTGCTGTGTGCTCTGGCGCAAAGGTAAATGCATTGCCACTATAGTCTTCAGCACCATCTGCAGATTTGAAGTCTTTGTATTCCGTTTTTGAAAGTGCACCGCCTACATAGACGTCGAGTGTTTCCGTTAAGATATAATCGAAACTCACTTCGGCACCATAGAGTTCTGATCTTCCTGAGTTTTCGGTAATGGTGAAGGCAGAGCTAGTGGTTCCTGGTTCTTGGATAGCGACTTGTTGATCTTTCCAATCGCTATAATAGACGTTGGCATTTAATAAACCGCGGCCGTCTAATAGTTCTGAGCGAAGAGCAAATTCGTAATTCCATAGCTCTTCTTGATCAAAGTCGTTTACACCATTCAATAGCGTCAATTCAGAGCCGCCTGAGCGATAACTTTTCTTCGCAAAGAAGCTCGTCGTTACATCATCATTCCAGCGATAAGTAATGCCGGCATGGGGAAGTATGTTGTTAAAGTTTTTGCTTTTATCCGTTTCAGGAACATTCTGGGTGAAAGAGGCTAATTGAGCGTTAGCAACACCAATAATATAATCCAGAGTGATTGGTCCAAGTCCTAGGTCTGCCGTTCCTAGTGGAGCACCTAGAGGCGCAGGAAGAGTGCTTGAGCTAATTGAGTTAGAGCCTGTTGAATATTCTTTTTTCTCTTCGTCGTAGCGTGCGCCGAAGCTGGCTGTCCAGTTATCAGCAAAATCAACTTCCCATTCACTGAATACAGCCCAGCTTGTGGTATCAACGTTTGTGAATCCTGTTTGCTCTGTTCCATAAAACGCAGGGTAAAGAGCGGGTAACGTTCCAGAAGCGCCAAACTGGGTTAAGTCAATTGGGTTGGTTAGAAATAGGCCTAAAGGGAAATCAATGTTTTGGGCACTGGCGAAACCATCAAATTGTGTGACCAGGTTAAGATCATTATTCGCGATCTGTTTGTTCTTCGCTTCGATACTGGTGTAATACACCCCTGTGCTTCCACGCACGGTTTCTGAATTAAAGTTTAAACGTAGCTCTTGCGACCAGTTGGTATCTTCATTCTCTTGGATAACAGTACCGCCGCCATTGCCATAGGCTAGGGCGCTTAAATCGGTATCGCTCAGACGATCACGTTCACCATCTTGGTATGCACTGATACTTTTTAATGCCCAGCTATCATTGATTTTTAAATCAAGGTTGAACGAGGCTAAATCTGCTTTGGTTTTGAATACCGCATCGGCATCGTTTGTCGATTTACGATCGTCTTTATCAAAGTCACCTAGTAGTACTCGGCTATCACCATATTCATTTTCTAGGTGTTGATATGAAAGCACCATTCTTAGGTCGTCGCTAGGTTCCAAGAGCCACTTCAAGCGATAGGCCGAGTTCTTATTGCCACCATAATCTTTTTCGTTGCGCGTTATGTTATCGATAAAACCGTCTGATTGATTTTGTTCGGCTGATAGGCGTAATGCAGAAACACCTTCCACTAGATTGATGTTCGCAACACCTTTATATTCTTGCTGGCCATAAGTACCAACACCCAGTCTGATTTTTCCTTCATTGGCATAGACAGGGTCATTGGTATTCACGATGATTGCGCCAGCCAACGCGTTGCGGCCGAGGTTGGTGGACTGTGGGCCTCTTAATATTTCTACTTGTGATACGTCCCATAATTGGCCAACGGCTTCACTTTTAACCCAGCCTGAAGTGGTTACTCCGTCTATCACCACCGATGCAAGGTCGCCGCGGTTAGGCTGAATTGCCCCATCACTGCTGCGCACGCCACGAATTCGGAATCCAAATTGATCACCGCTAATGCCTGGTGTTTGTTGAATGACATCTGACAAACCCGTTAGGTTTCGAGCTTCAAGTTCTTCTTGGGTAATTACCACGACGCTTTCTTTGGTGTCTTGTAATGAGCGCTCTAGCTTCTGACCTGTTACGAAAACGGTATCCAGCTTCTTCGCAGCGTTATCGATAGCAGCTTCTTCGGCGATAACAGCAGTACTGGCGATGCTAATGGCTAAGGCCAGGCTGTTTTTAAGGAGTTGATTTCCCATGTTGAGAATCCTTGCATTGGGTTAGTGAATGATTGAAGACGTTCAATCTTTATTTCTGGGCGCCAACTTAATTGAATTGTAATGATATTGCAAATCATTCTCATTCATGGGTATTATTTTGAGAAGGTTTTAGGTGGGAAGGGTTTGCGTTGAAATTTTTAAGGCAGGATGTATAGTTCGTTTTAATCTACCTGCCAAGGGCTCAATGTGCAGGTTTATCTAGTTTAAATTGAAAGGAATCGAATGAAACTATCTAATCTAGCTTTAACTCTCATCAGTACTCTGACAACTATTTTATTGCTAAGCGCCTGCAGCAACTCCTCTCAAGTCGATAGCGATGGCTTCACCACTATTGAGATCTCTGATAGTGATTTTTCAAACGATTATCCTGCTGTTTGGTTTGCACCTGAAACAATGGAAATAATATCAATCGATGGCGCTCGCCGTCCTCCTGTTGGCGGTGGCTTTCAGATATGGATTGAACCAAAAGATCCTGAATTCTCAGTGGTTAGATCTCGAGAAAGTGCGAAAGGTATGCGAGGGTTTCAACTTGAAGAGCAAGCTGAAGGAGAAGGTCGTTTAACTACGGGTATTAGAGGCAGCCATTTGTACATACTACCTGCTTATTTTACCTATCATGATGGTGTTAATAAATATGAGCTTGTAGTGCTAGCTTTTGATAAGGAAGAGGAAGAAATCACTTTTAAATGGCGTGCTAAAACGGTGCTAGTTAAACAGTAGGAAAAGCGCTAAAAATGGAATCGTGAATATGGTAAAAACCTAGGTCAATTATTAATTAAGCTAGGCTTTTTTTGTGCTAATTTTATTTGTTGTGCTTTTGGTTTTATGTCTTGTGTAAAATATAAAAACGGATTTAAAAAGTCATGAATGTTGTAAAAAAACCTGTCTCAGGTATTAAAAAATCTCTAGTGGGCATGCTTGTAATGGCAGTGATAATTGTAATTGTCATGTTAAATTTTAATGTAGTTAGAGGTATCCTAGAAGGTATTCTTAACGATTCCAGAGCGCCCAAGTTGCTCGAAAGTGGAGAGTATCAAATATATACTTCTGATTACACTCAGGAGCAGTGGGACCATCCTGATTTTTTAGATGAGCCTAGGCTAAATTTTACTTTAAAGCGCGCTGTTGATAAATCCGATGATTCAATCGGTTACAGAGTAGAGTCTGAGGTTGGCATATATTCAATGCGGTTAAATGGGACTGATTTTAGAACTGTTCTATCGGCTTCAGAACTTAAAGAGTTGCAAGGTTCGGAATGGAGTCGATCTAAGCGAATCGGACTTATGAAACGATCGCACGACAACCGATACATCGCTTTCACGGATGATGATGCTTATAACCAGGATTTATTCATAATTGATCTAGAAGAAAAGACAAGCGAAAAAGTTGGGAGTATTAAAAGAGGTCAGTTCTCATGGATGTTGAATGAAAATAAAGTAGTATTCTTAGATTCTAAGTATAAGTTATCTGTATATGATTTTGAAAGTAAAGAAATTATAGAAATAGGCGGTAGGTTTAGATCGACTAAGTCAATAAAAAGATTTGAATACTATGCTGATTTAAACAAAATAATTATATTTAATAGTCGTGCAAATGTTCATAATTTCAGAACAGGTGGTTTGCTGGAGCGGTCACCAAAAGAGTATTATTATGGCTCACAGTCTTCTCATCCTTTGTATCGAATGACTCAGAATAAATATAATAATAATTATTCAACGAAAGGAACTCTATCTTTTTATCGTCAGGGTGAGCCAAGGGATCAGGTTGAGTTGAAATACAGTATGGATAGAGAACGCCAATATGTTGATTTCGGACCTGAAAAAATCTACAGCCTAAAAAGTGGTGGTGTTCAGCTTGATGCAATTTACGATAAAACTCGTAGGCTTTATAGATTTGGTAAGTTTTGGTCAGCGCGTGCATTAAGTTTAACTAACTTTACACTAGAAAATTATTCAAAATATAATTGTAATATTTACCGAACACGAACTTCAATTGAATTCGATTTTTGTGATTCTAATAGTAGTTGGGATCATAGCAAAAAAAGATTGCCTTATGGAGACGAAATTCATATGGCTGCGAAAAGTTATGAATTCAATGAAAGTAATCGTATTGCTGAAGTTGATAAAATAATTGAGTATAAAACTAATAATGAATCTTCAGTTAGTTCTAAATATTATGAAAAATATAAGGTAGCAGAAGCAGATGTTTCTATTGAAGAAGCCACTGCCATGGTTGAAGATATTAGCACTCTATATTCACAGTCTGAATATCTTAAGGTTGCTATGAGTATAATGGCTTTAAAAAATAATACGAAATACATGGCGGTTAACAGCGAAAAGAATTCTTCTGTTTTGTCAGCGGACCAACTAATTCATGGGCTAAGTTTTTTTGATATAAATGAAGATTTGCCAAACGTTGCAATGCAGTGCTTTGCTGCCGCTGATAATCCTATAAGATTTTTATCTGAGTCATATTATCTTGGTGCAATAGATACAAACATACATTATGGAAGAAAAAGAAACGATATTAGAGAAAGTATTACAGATAAACTAAACTTTTTAGTCCCTGCATTAGTAAAAAATGGCCTGAAGCCACTAGCAAAAGAATTGGTTGAGGAGGCTCATAGCTTTGGTAGTGATCTAGTTACTTATACTGGTAAGCGTAACACAAGAGAATTTATGCGTATTTATGATCTTGTGGGTGATGCAGAAAGGCTAAAGCATGTAGTAAGAAATGTGCGAGAAGAGGCGGGTAGCTATAAATACAATACAAAAGAATATCGAGTGAAGCACGCCAAAGAGTTGGCTTCGTATTATTTGTTTCAAGGAAAAAAAGAAAAAGCTTATAAGTTATTAAATATAAGGTCCGAAGGTGAGGGGGTGTTGTCGACAATTAATTCGGGTGAGAAAAGATTCGAACACCCAGCTAATGCTGTGGCTGTAAAAATACCGGAAAAAGAATACTGGATTGAAGTTGTTAATGATGGTGGAGATGGTTCAAGTATAATAGGGAAAGGTTATCTTGAACTGGATGATTTAGAGTTACGACAAGCATTTGATGGTGATAATAGACTAATGCCCAGTAAAAAATATTGGGTTAAAATTATTAATGATGGTGGGTATGGCTACCGTTATGGGCAACATAAATATACGGCTATGTTTAATAAATTATTACATGATTATGGAGAGCAAGGAGTTAGACTTGCTAACGAAGTATTCCCACTGTATTTAAGCAACCATTTGATTAGTGAAGAGTTGCTACTTAATTTCAAATTACACTATTTACAGCATGTGGTGGAAATAGATAAATCAAAATATCCTAAGTTACTCGAAGAGGTAGTGAAAGCTTGTGAGCAAGATAAGTGTGGTTCACGTTATAGTGATATGTCGACACTTGCACTACTGCGCCGAATATATCAAGAGCTAGGTGATGAGAAATTGGTGGCTCATTATACCCAAAAAATGGCAGCCCTAGAAGAAGGAAGTATTGTCAATATTTCGGCAATAAATGCTTCTGATAGAAGTGTTTATTATTATCAGGTACTAGACGAAGTTGCGAGTGCAGAAGAAGTTATAAACCACTTAGAGACTTTTGGTGGTAATCCAGAAGTATTTAAAGTGTTGGTGAAAGTGCACAATGATGGTAGAAATGAAAAGAAGCACATGGCGTATTTAAAACAGATCATTGATCCAAAATTCTGGGATGGTATGCCAGGATTATATTTTCAAGAGATATTGCCTGAATTAACGCAAAAGGTTCAAAG
Organism: Oleispira sp.; assembly: GCA_036960605.1. Lineage (GTDB taxonomy): Bacteria > Pseudomonadota > Gammaproteobacteria > Pseudomonadales > Oceanobacteraceae > Oleispira. The sequence continues at coordinate 8,128 of JBALXI010000002.1, forward strand.
GGATCAGGGTGTGATTAATAAATTAGCAAATACATCGTGTGGTTTACTATTTTCATCGTATTTTAATGACCATCCTGAAGACTTATCCAAAATTAGTACTATTTTTTAATACGCGATTCAACTAACAAACGCGACACCTCGTTAAGCAGCCATTGATGATAATGCTTTTCTCATCATCTGGGCTGTTTTATTCGGTGTGAATTTTGATTTTAGATGTCTTATAATTGATCAATATTTTACATCGCAGGATTAATTATGGATTTACCGCTTTCAGTCAAAATATCTTTAACGTCGGCGTTTGTGTTTTTCATGCTCGCGTTAATTACTGGCGTTTGGAAATACAGCTTGATGAGCCAGTCTGAAAAAGGCCAGTCGCGGTATTATGTTGATATCGCGCACCGTTCTTCTTTTTTGTACGCCTATGCGGCTTTGTTGCTCGCGGTATTTGCTTATTTAAGTCAGTTTCCAGAATGGTTAAATACGCTGGCGGTTGTGGGTTCTGTCTTTTTCTATATGGCTGCGGTTCTTGGCTATGTCTATCAGGGCATTTTGAATAAAACCAATAATCAAATACGCTCTTCTATCCGTAAAGAGCCTTCTTCTACGCCACTATGGCTAACGCATCTTTTCACCTTTAGTTTGATTTTTGCTGAAATTGGCGGTGCTTTGGTTTTAGGTATTGGGGCAATGCAGGCAATTTGGGTATAGATTTTTCTGTGTTTGTTACCATGCTGCCGCCAGCATTTTTCGTAATAAAATCACCGACTCTTCACCAAACTCATCGGTAAGATTTTTTTCCATTTCTTTTGATACCGCGTCCGCCAGCTTGTCCGCTGCTATCCCTCTTTCTGTGAGTTCAGCAACCACCGCTTTTTGGTGGGTATCGTCTTGGCGCTGAACGACGAGCTCTTTTAGTTGCAGTTCTTTCATCGTTTTATAAACCGCTTGGCGACTGGTTCCCAATTGCTTGGCAATAGCGGAAGGTCGGTGCTCTCCTTGGCTAATGGCCGCGAGAATAATGGCTTGGCTATTGGTGAGATCCGGGACTTGCGATTGTTGAACTTGGCTTATGATATGGCCTGTCATCCAGTGGTATTTCTTAAAAATCAATTCCGACAAAGGAGCTTTAGACATAAAAAGTTAGCCAGTAAAAAGGGTTTTAGTAGGATGGCTAACGTTACATGTAGTTTGATATTGTGTCAACTAGGTTTACACTTTGTTTTGTGTTGATTTCAACCTTTAATTGCAAAGTATTCACAGCTCTTAGAATAAGTAAGGATAGGCAATGGTCCATCAAGTAAAAAAAATCACAGAATCTAAAAGTAGTAATCATAGCGACCAAGCTCAAGAATCTGCGGTATCTCATGTATTTGCCTGGAGCAAACTTCTGATTGATATTCAGCGTGATGTAAAGAATAAATCGATTGCAAATGCCAGTGTGCAAACTGCTTTACTACACCCAAGCCAGTAACTCATCAGCACTAGTTATGGTGGCATAAGCAACCCCCTTGCGTGCCGTAAAGCCTGTGCCGGAAGAGCGGCGTAGTCATAATAATTTAGCCATAAAAAGGATATTAGCAGAATGACTAACGTTACTTTTGCTTGATATTGTGTCAACTAGGTTTACACTTTGTTTCATGTTGATTCTAACCTTTAATCGCGAAGTAATAATTATGACTGCTAAAAAATTAGTATTTTTATGGACCTTAGTCGCTGGGCTCTCAGCATGTGATGCTGAAAAGCCGGCGACTGCTGATGCTATTCGACCTGTTAAAGCGATGAAGATTGGCTTCGTAGAGCAAGTTGGGAATAAGAGGTTTCCTGGGATTGCCAGAGCGACCCAAGAGGCAGAGCTTTCGTTTCGGGTACCGGGGTCGTTACAACGTATGCCGGTTAATATTGGCCAAGAGGTAAAGGTTGGGGATGTATTGGCAACGCTTGATCAGAGAGACTTTGAACTGAGGGTGGATAACGCGAAAGCCAGCCTTGCTAATGCTGGGGCGCAATTGAAAAATGCCAAAATAGAATACGATCGAGTTTTAAGTATCCAGAAAACCGATGCGGGAGCGGTGAGTCAATCGCTCGTTGATGTAAGAAGTGCAGCGTATGACAGTGCTAAAGCCAATTATGATTCAAGTATTACGAATTTAAAGGCAGCGGACGATCAGCTAAGCTATGCCACGCTAAGGGCTCCTTTTGATGGCATTATTGTGCAGCGTTATAGCGAAAATTTTCAAGATGTTGCGGCCAATAATCCAGTATTTCGATTGGTTGATATGTCGAAGATTGAAATGGATATCAGCATCCCTGAAAATTTAATTTCCAAATTGCCGGATGTTAAAAACCCCCGTGTTTTATTTGATGCATTCCCTGGCATTGTTATACCCGCAAAAATAAAAGAAATTAGTCATGAAGCTTCTCAAGCGACGCGTACCTACAATATACGCTTAATTATGCAGCCACCTGCGGGTATCAAGATTTTGCCAGGCATGTCGGGCAGTGCAACCGGTGATGTTATTAGTTCAACTCAAGCGAATCATGTAGCCGTCGTCCCGTTGAGTGCGGTATTCAGTAGTGATGATTCTAAAATTACTTATGTCTGGAAGTACAATCCTGATGTTCAGCTGGTGAACAAAATCGCAGTTGAAAAAGGCGTAATGACTAATCAAGGGCTGGTAATTAATAAGGGTATTGAGATTGGAGATTGGATTGTTACGGCGGGTGTTAATTTCTTAACGGAAGGGAAGAAAGTTCGTTTACTGAATAATAGTGAGGATAAGCGATGAGCCTTTCAGAATTTTCAATTAATAATCGAGTGATCGTTTTTTTTACAGTCGCGCTATTTTCGATTGCGGGAATCTTTTCATTTTTTACTTTGGGGCAATTAGAAGATCCTGAGTTCACAGTAAAGACGGCATTAATTGTTACCCACTATCCGGGTGCAAGCCCTGAGGAAGTTGAGCAAGAAGTTACCGACAAAATAGAAAATGCGTTGCAAGAGATGCCAGAATTAAAATCATTACATTCTCGTTCAACGGCGGGGACTTCACTGATTACGGTGGAGATAAAGGGAGAATATTGGTCTGATCGTTTGCCGCAAGTATGGGATAAGTTGAGGCGAAAAGTAGGTGATATTCAATTCACACTACCTGAGGGCGTCAGTACTCCCGATATAATTGATGATTTTGGTGATGTCTATGGCTTGATGGTGGGTGTTGTTGGTGACGGGTTTACTTACCAAGAAATGGAAGATTATGTAAAAATAATGCAAAAAGAAATCAGTTTGGTTGAAGGCATTGCCCGCATTGATTTATGGGGTAATCAAGATTCTGCTATTTATATTGATATCTCAGAAAACAAACTGGCGAGCTTGGGCTTATCGGCTGCTGCTGTCACTCGGTTATTAAGAAATCAGAATTTGGTAGTCGATGCAGGCCATGTTGAATCGGGTATTTATCGCTTAAATGTGCGGCCAACGGGTAGCTTTACCTCGCCTCAAGATATTGGTGATTTATTAATTCATGGTGAATCATCCTCACAGAAAAGTGAATTTATTAGAGTCAGTGATATCGGCACCATCACCGAAGGGTATATAGAACCTGCAAGAACGTTGATGAGAATTAACGGTAAGCCCGCGATCGTATTATCAATGTCGCCGTTGAGTGGTACCAATGTCGTTGAGGTTGGAGAAAGAGTTTCTGCCAAGCTTGAGCAATTGAAAAATCGTTTTCCTATTGGGATAGAAGTCGAAAAAATTCATTGGCAGCCACAAGTTGTTGATGATTCTGTGCAGGCATTTTTGATTAACTTTGCTGAAGCAGTATTGATTGTTCTAGTGGTATTGACGCTGGCAATGGGATGGAAGATGGGGGTGGTTATTGGCTCGGCCTTGGTCTTAACTATTTTAGCGACGTTTGTATTTATGGCTTTGTTTGGCATCGATTTACACCGGATGTCGTTAGGTGCACTTATTATCGCGCTGGGTATGATGGTTGATAATGCGATTGTTGTCGCTGAAAGCTATGTGGTTAAGCTTCAGCAAGGGCGCACGAAAGCCCAAGCGGCGATAGAGTCTGCTAAAGGTCCATCAATCGCTTTGCTAGGGGCGACGGTTATTGCGGTGATGGCATTTTATCCCATCTTTGCTTCTATTGAGGATGCTGGCGAATACTGCCGGACTTTATTTATTGTTATTGCTATTTCATTACTGGTGAGCTGGGTTGTATCGCTGACGTTAACACCGTTGCAATGCATGTTGATGCTTGACGCTGAGCATGATGAAAATCAAATAGAAGGTGGCGAGAAGCAAGAAGGTAAATTGCTTTCTGGCTTTAGATCGGTATTAGAATTTGCCATGAAAAAACGTTTGCTTACGGTGGCCAGTTTAGTTTTGTTATTGGCGGTAGCGTTAGGATCGTTTGGCAATATCGCACAAATATTTTTCCCCAGTTCTTCGATGACTAAATTTACAATTGATTATTGGGCACCTGAAGGCTCCCGTATTGAATCGACTTCAGAAGGCATGGAAATAATAGAGCAGCACTTACTAAAAGATAGTCGTGTAAAAACTACGGCTTCTTTTATTGGACAAGGTTCTCCTCGATTCTATTTGCCGGTATCGCCAGAAAACCCTAGCGCTGCCTATGGACAAATTATAGTTAATGTTCATGACTTTGATGCGCTTGATGGGGTTGTTGTCGAGCTTAGGCAATGGCTGAGTAATAATTTGCCGAATCCTATGGTGCGAGTCCGTAAATATGGCGTTGGGCCTTCTGTTACTTGGAAATTTGAAGCGCGATTTTTAGGCCCTGCGGATGCAGATCCTGCTATTTTGCGTGGCTTAGCAGAGCAGGGGATGAGTATTTTACGTCAATCTCCCATTGCTAAAGAAGTATCAACAGACTGGCGTCAGCAGGTATTAGAGATTGTGCCTGAATATAGCCAAGTTAAGGCGAGAAGAACGGGGATTTCACGTTCTGATTTAGCGAATACGACCAAGCGTTTTTATGATGGTTATCGAGTAGGAACGTATCGTCGTGGCGATACACAGCTGCCGATTGTAGTGCGAGAGAACATTGAGCGAAGAAGTATTAATGACCTTGACGTATTACAAATTGAACCGGGGAATCAGTCAACGTCTGTCCCCTTGGGGCAGGTCATTAATGGCGTGGGTGTTGAGTGGGTTAATCCTATCATCTGGCGTTATAACCGACATAGAGCAATAACGGTTCAAGCTTCGCCGATTGCAGGTACTACGGCTGCGACATTAAGAACGTCTGTGGTTAAGCAATTTGATGCGATTCCGTTACCAGAAGGCTATAGACTAAAATGGTTTGGTGAACATAAAAGTACCATTGAGGCTCAAGCTTCTTTAGTGCCGGGTGTGGTTCCTGCCTTTGCTTTGATTCTATTTATTCTTGTTGCTCTGTTTAATGCTATTCGTCCGATGGTGATGATTGTATTGATTATTCCTTTTGTAATGATCGGTGTTTCATTAGGCTTGCAGGTGAGTGGTGCAGCTTTTGGCTTTGTGGCTATTTTAGGCGTAATGAGTTTGGCGGGAATGATGATTAAAAATTCAATTGTTTTAGTCGATCAAATTGAATTTGAAAAAGCTCAAGGGAAGGATCCTCATCAAGCTATTATCGATGCGACTATCTCTAGAATTAGGCCGGTATTTCTGGCGGCGGCAACAACAGTTTTAGGCGTTATTCCTTTGGTCGCCGATTTGTTTTGGCAAGGTTTGGCAGTTTCAATCATGGCGGGCTTATCTTTTGGTACGGTTTTAACCATGATATTACTGCCGGTGCTATATTCTTTTTTCTATAAAACTAAACCTTATTCCAATTAATTACGCGTCAGTATTCTGCACCTATTGTGAAAGGTAATACGTCAGCCTATAAAGGTTGTAGGATAGGTGTAGAATACGGTGATTGGTTGTGAGTAAGTTTTGATTAGTAATAAGGATAATTATCATGGATGACTTTTTAGCAGTAGTAGCAATATTTATCTCTTGTATCAGCGGGTATCTAGTTTTTGATCTGTTTTATACGGGGTTCTCTTGGGCTGTGTTATTAAGCGCAGTCTTTGGTTTTCTTATCGTGCATGTTATTTGGCCGAAAAAACAAGATAGTGATAGTGCTTGGTATGATGCTCTTGAATATATCTTTGATTTTCCTTATCGACTGATGGCGGCTTTAGTTCGAGGTATCGTGAAAGGTGGTGATGCTGTGGGTTTGGATCTTTAGATGAATTTACCTCCTAATGTCAGTTCAACCGATAAAGTCATTTTATTTGATGGTGTGTGCAAGCTCTGCAATGCTTGGAGTAATTTTATAATCAAGCACGACCATCAGCATGTCTTTAAATTGTGCAACGTTCAGTCGCAAGAAGGCCAAAAAATACTGAAGCATTTTGGCTTGCCGACCGATGTTTATGAAACCATGTTGTATGTAGAGGGCGGTGTTTTCTATAAACAAAGCGACGCTTTCTTCGAAGTGGTGGCTCAGCTTGGTTTTCCATGGAAGACCGTGTGTATATTTCGAGCTATTCCTAAGCCTATTCGTAATTGGCTATACGATCGTATTGCGTTAAACCGTTATCGGTTATTCGGCAAGTACGATGCTTGTTTGTTGCCGACTGCTGATCATGAGGCTCGATACTTAAGTGAATAATTCAGTTGTTAGTATTCGAGTGATTACTTTAGATGAAGCTTTACCGATTAGGCATTGTGTTTTGTGGCCTGAGAAACCGTTGTCTTTCTGTAAGGTCGACGGTGATGATACGGCAAGCCACTATGGTGCTTTTTTAAACAATACATTGGTTAGCGTTGCTTCGATTTATGTTGAAGGCCAGGTGGCTAGGCTGAGGAAGTTTGCGACGTTAGAATACTTTCAAGGCCGTGGTGCGGGTACGCAACTTATTAGCCATGTCGTGGCTGAGCTTAAACATACGAAGGTTGAAACCTTTTGGTGTGATGCGCGAACAACGGCGGTTGGTTTTTATAAGCGCTTTGGCATGGATGTGCAGGGTGCTGAGTTTGTTAAATCTGGCATCACTTATTATAAAATGGAGGTTGCCCTTAACCTGAACCTTAAATAGATCTCTGCTCTATGAATACCTCGTTACTCTATCGTTATGTTGTCGTCACTCGGTGACGGGTATGGCATTAAACTGATTAAGCTGACTAAAGTGACAGTCGGCCTTTAGATAATTCAACTACAATTCTATTCATTACTCGATATCAGGAATGTCCATGAGGCATCTTAATGTGTTGATTAGAATTATTCTGATAGTAACCTGTTCAATCTCTTCGGCTTGGTCTGAAGAATTAAGAATTCTGTGCTGGGAGGGTTATGCTACTGACCAGCATACTCAGAAGTTTGAGCAGTATATAAAGCAAAAATATCAACTTGATTTGAACATCAGCGTGACCAATGTTTCTGATCCGCAAGAGTTCTTTGATGGCATTCGTGGCAAAGACTTCGATCTAATCAGCCCTGCCCATAATATTCCAAAATCTGCTCATTGGGCCTTCATCGAACAGAAGCTGGTGCTTCCCATTAATCTAGGCAATGTTCCGAATTATCAACATATTATACCGGCGCTTAAAAAGGCTGATTATATAACGGAAGAGGGTTTGGTTTATGGTGTTCCCATTGTCTATGGGCACTATGGACTTGCTTATAATACTGAGATCATTAAAGAAGAACCGAAATCTTGGGATATATTCTGGGATCCTAAGTATGCCGATAAATATGCGATAAGTGCCGATTATCATGAGGCTAATATTTATATTACGGCCTTGGCGATGGGTTATGAAAAATCAGAGATTTTTGAATATTCAGTGCTGCGTGATAATAAAGAGTTTAAGCAACGTCTTACCAAGCTTGCCTCAAGTGCTAAGTCATACTGGGTGGGTGTCGATAAAGCAGAGGGTATCAAAGATTTAGCGCTTGCGACGGCATGGGGCTTTTCTTTTAGTGAATTAAATAAAGCTGATGAGAAGTGGAAGTTTGCTTCACCTAAAGAGGGCGTGACGGGTTGGATAGACAACTGGCTCATTGGTTATTCATTGGAAAATAAACCCCTATTAAAACGTATTGCTGAAGAGTGGATTAACTATTCTATTGGGCCGGAAATGCAAGTAGCCTATATACGTGATATCAGACAGTTCCCCGTTAACCTTACCATTAAAAAATTATTATCTGCCGAAGAAATAGAGAAGTTTGGGCTAAATAATCCTGATTACTTTCAACAAAATTTCATACCTTGGAAGATATTAAACAGTGATGATCAGTATGGCTTTGAATCTTTATGGCGGCACGCTAAGCAATGAGCAATTTTTTTTGTCCGGCTGAAAAACTTCAATAATAGTGTATGAATCTTCACAGGAGCGTAAATATGAAAGTACTCGGCAGATCGCTATTAATTGCATTTCTCGTTGGCTTCGGGTTGCCGTTAGTACAGGTGCAGGCTGAAGAGGTATTGATTGCCGCTGAGGACGATTGGATTCCTTATGCCCGTAACGATGGCACGGGCCTGGCCAATGAAATTATCATTGCCGCCTATGGCAGTATTGGGATTAAAGTACGCTATAACATATATCCTTATGCGCGAGTATTACGTTTAGTCGCGACTGGGAAGTATGTTGCAGGCTTTAATGTTCCCCTTGATGAAGAGAGCAAGGAGCGCTTTTTATTGGGTAAGGAGCCTTTGTACAACGCGGTTTCAGCTTATTATCAGCATACTCAAACCCCTCTTGTGGCGAAGAGCAGTGATGAACTTAATAATGGTCGTGTGATTGGTGTCGTAAGGGGTTATGGATACGGAGATCATTATCTAGAGCTACGCAAGCAGGGTCGTATTCTAGAACTGGTGAGTAACTCTGAATCGGGTAATTTGAAGATGCTTTCTGCTGGCCGTATGAATGCCACCATTATCTATGACAAGACAGCCAACATATTGCTCGAGCAGCTTAAGTTGAAAAATGTTATTGAGTACGCTTTCATTAATGAATCGACTCCTATTTATTTAGCATTCTCGAAAACCCATCCAAAGGGGAAATATTTTTCTGATAAATTTGATGAGGGTATGAGACTGATTAAAGCAGATGGTACCTATCAGCGAATTATGAATTCTTATTAGTGCTTGAGGTCGCTATCACTATTATCTGACACGACTGACTTGGAGTGTCAGTCGGTCATGTGAAGCTTCACCTGATTCAAATTCGTATCATACTTTGTTATTATGCTTCTATATTGATTCCCCATTTTTATTGCTAAGCATATCCTTTCGACAGAGTACTTATGAAAGCCCCTTTCCGTTTTAAGTTACCGACTTTTCCTTCTTTCAGCGCCCGTGTAGTGCATAACTGGTTCAGTATCGCTCTGGTATTGCCTTTGTTCATTGTGGGCATGAGCACGTTCTTTATGAGCCATGAAAAAGCGCTGGGCCAATACGTTATCGCTTATACCGACGAAGCTGCAGAGATTAGAGATTTATTAACCACCGCTGACGGTCGTACTTTTTTAGCGACCAAAGCTGGAGCCTATCAAGCCGCTGATAATGTGTTCATACCGATTGAAGCGCTGAGCAGTGAAATTCGTGTTCTTGAGCAGCTTAACGACGGCCGAATTCTAGCGGCGGGTAAGCACGGGCTTTGGTTAAGTGAAACCGATGGGTTGTGGCAGCAGCGCTATAGTGGCGATGTTTATGGGGTTCAAATAGAAGCGCAGCTTTGGCATGTGATCACTAAAAGACAAGGTGTGCTGATGAGTCGTGATCAAGGGTTAAGCTGGCAGAAAGATCCCCAGATAGATCAGTTGCTAAGTTCTTTGCAGGGGAAGCGTCCGCTAATGCTGGGTGATTTCATGAAAGACCTGCATACCGGGGAAGCTTTGCTGGGTAGAGAATATGAATGGATCTGGGCTGATATTTTAGCTTTCGTGCTTGTCTTGCTGTCGCTTACTGGTGTGTATATGTGGTGGAAGTCGCAAAAGCGTAAGCAGGCACTTTTATGATCGCGCAATTCGACATGGCTCAACTTATTGTGGCCGTGCTGTTGATCATCTTTGCTTTGGGTGGCAGTGCCATTGTATTTTGCTTACTCAATATTTTTTGGCGAAGCTTCTTTTCTTCAAGTCGAAAACGTCAAGATGATGAGTCTCAACTTTCAACGTTACTCTCAACTTCACTCTCAGAAGAAGCAATCATACTGAACGTGATTGCTCGACATGAGATGTCCCCTAGGCATTTTAGTGTGCGTTTGCAGGCAACGAAGGGTGATGTTTTAACGGATTATTCACCAGGGCAGTATTTGTCGTTGATGATACCTAATGAATCAGACACTGATACGACTTCTAGTGTTTTATTAAAGCGTTGTTATTCTTTGGCTTCATGGCAGCAAGATACGAATTTTTATGAACTGGGTATTCAGCGAGAAGTTGAGGGTAAAGTATCTACCTGGCTGCACGACAATTTACAGGTAGGCTCGGTGATTAATACGCTGCCGCCAAAAGGTAACTTTGTTATTAATACCCAGCAAACAGATCATGCGGTGCTTATTGCGGGCGGTATTGGAATCACGCCATTACGTGCGATGGTGCATCAGTTTATCGAGCAGCATGGCGACAATCAATTTAGTGATCATCAATTTACTGAGAAGAAAAGCATGAGTTTGTTTTATAGTGCTAAGTCGATTGCTGAGATGTGTTATGTCGATGAATTTATTCAGCTTGCCGATGAGTTTTCAAACTTTACATTTCATCCGTTTTTTACCCAAGGTTTGAAAAATATTCAGCCTTCTTCGCAATCTAATAGGCAGTTTACGGCTGGCCGTTTGAGCGTAGAGGCCTTAACCCAAAAGCGTGCTCTTCGTTTAGATGGTATTAAAAGTGATTATTACCTTTGTGGTCCGAATGCCATGATGGATGAATTGAAAGCGGATTTAACGCAACAGGGTATTGCACCGGAATTCATTCATTTTGAACGTTTTGGTATCGAGGCTGCATTACCCACTGGGCAAGAATACTCAGTAAACTTTAGCAGTAATAAAAGCATTGTTTTTAATAAGCAGCGCACGTTACTCGATGCTATGGAATCACAAGGGATAGATATTGAAAGTGAATGCCGTAGTGGTGAGTGTGGCCAGTGTAAGGTGAATTTATTGGCGGGGAAGGTTAAGCCGTTAATTAACATTGAATTAGATTTGAAAGCAGGGGAGATATTACCTTGCTGCAGTATTCCAGAAAGTGACTTGCTGATAGAACTTTAATTATGGAAAAGAGGTTATCAATGCTTAAATTTGAACGCTGCAGTGTCAAATCGTGTGTAGACGAGCTGATCGCATTGGGTAAAAAAAATGAGCGGATGTGGAATCTATTTAATTGGTTGGCTAATAATGATGAGTTGCAACATGGCACTCAGGCAGAAATTATTAAGCTGTATGTGGAGGGTGAACTAGCGGGTTATAGCTTGCTTGAAAGCTACCAAGACCGAACAGATAAAATAACATTGCACGAAGGCATTACGTATCAGGACTTGGGTATAGTGCACTTTAGAACGCTGGATAAATATCGTAACCAGGGTTATGCCACACAGCTGGCGAATGCGATGTATAACGATATTGTAAAACCCCTATTAGCGGCTCACAGTGATGTGCATGCTTATGTGGCGGCGACGGGTCGTGCTGCTCCATTGATGGCGCGCACTGAAATCCCTGCTTCAAATCTGATTCAAGAATTCTATTCGGAGGTTTCGTTTGGGGTGAAGGTTGCGGGTTATTTACAAGCTCAGAAAGTTATTTGTTGATGAGGTGAGCGACTAAGAATACGTCACTTGAGAATACGTCACTTAAGAAATAATAGTTCTTAAGTGACGACTTTATTGTCTAGTGCCTACGATAACTTCTAGAAAGTATGGTTCAGCTTTAGGTAGATAGAGCGATAGGTAGGCTCTTCTGTTGTGGTGTAAGAGTCTAGCGCATTAGAGGCATCAAAGAACTTATCTTCACGCTTTGCCGTCTTTGCGAACAGGTTAAGAGCCGTCAAATTGATGGACGTATTCTTAGTGATTTCGCTGCGAATGCTTAAATCTACGCGACTGTTAGAGTCTACGATATTTTTCTCAAACGTTCCGTCTGTCAATTCTTGTGTTTGGTCATAACCACTTGCGTAGTTAATACTTAGCCCGATGGTTGAGTTAAAGGTTGCGAGTGTCCAATCGAACCCTAAGTTTCCTAAATGATCAGGTTGATCTAGAAAGCGTCTCTTTTCCCCAGTGCTGGTGATGTTGACTTCGGTTTCAACGGTTGTGGCATTGAACCACCCCGTCACGTTATTTAAACCCAGGCGATTCAGCGGTAAGCGAAGTTCGACTTCTGCACCCTGCATAGTACCGTCGCCAGTATTTTCAGGCGTTGCGATATAGCGGCCATCAACGTTGGTATTAATCGTTTCTAACTTGTCTTTAAAGCGACGGTCAAATACAGAAAGACTGACTAATCCATTGTTATCGTAAAAGTAATGTTCGAACGCTAAATCAACGCCTAAAATACTTTCAGGTGTGGCATTTGGGTTACCTGCAGAATCAGGATCGTTGAAGGTACCATCATTTTCAGTAATGGTTGGCGACAACTTTCTTAGGTCAGGTCGACGTAAGGTTTTTGCAACACCTAAGCGTACATAAGAGCTGTCATCAATGGCTTGTTTTAGATTGAATGACGGTAAGAAATTCGTGCTGCGCTTGGTTGTAGAATCGTTAGCGAAATCAACTGTTTCGGTTTTTGAATCTTCTGCGCGTAAGCCAAACGTTGTACTATTACCTTCAAATAGTGAAAACGAATCTTGTACGTATAAGTGATTAATAGATTCTGTTATTTCATAAATGCTATCGGCTTTAGGATCTTTTTTCTCGCCATTTTTTACTTCGCTGTTATTTTCTTTTCGCTCTTCTTGCGATAAACCTAAGCCGTATTCTAAGGCATGCTGGCCGACGAGGTGTGTGGTTTTTAAGCCTACTTTAATAAGATTCAAATCAACGCTTTGTTCACGTTGTCGTGTACCGGTAAGTACATTTTGATCATCGAAGTTATCTTGGTCACGAGTAGTATCTTCGTAGCCATCTTGCCAATCGATAGAACTGGTTAATGCGATGTTATCTGAGATCTGAGTATTTAACTCGGTATAGAGCCCCGTATTTTGACGTGTGCGTTTACGGAATTCATTCGACTGTTCTTTAATCGTGGCTTGGTCGTCGTTCAACTTTCTTTTAACATCATCTCTGAATTCAATCGTTTGTAAAAAGGTCGGTTCAATCGACAGTGAGTTCGAATTGTTAAGAGTAATGTCGACAGTCGGAATTAAATTGATTTGTTCATAGCGACGTTCGTTGGTTTTTATTTCTCCGCCATCGGCTTCACCGTCGGCTTTAAATTCGAGTTCATCTTTACTTTCGTTACGGCGCTGCTGTTGAATGCCACCGGCTAACGTTACGGCAACAGTGTCATTGCCTGTGCTGTATTGAAACGTTGCGTCGCCGACTTTGCCGTTGTCTTGCAAAGAACCAAAGCCAATGCCAACTTGGTTGGGTAGATATTCGCTACCTTGCTTCAACACAATGTTCACGGTGCCGGCAGCGCCTTGACCGTCGTTGCTCGCTAAAGGTGTATGCGTGATTTCGATGCGTTCAACCATAGAGCTTGGAATACGGTCGACCTGAACAGAGCGCGATGAACTGCTGTCGATGATGCGGCGGCCATTAATGGTTACTTGAGTATATTCAGCACCCAATCCACGCAGTTGTATTTCACGAGCACGGTTAGCGCCATCAAAGTGAACGCCCGAAACTCGACGTAGTGCATCGCCTAAAGGCTGATCACCAAATTGATTAAGCTGCTCAGCCATAATAATGGTTTGCCCGTTTAACGCATTTTGTTTGGCTAGGTGAGCCAGTTGCGCTGAGTCATCAATGGCCGAGGCGGTGACGGTAACCACATCAAGTTCATTTATTTCTTCAGCTAAAGATACGTTAGAAAGTAGTATTCCTGACAATGAGAGGATAATACCGATAGGGTGTTTATTGAGCATTGGGCTGCCTTTCTGAGCTTTTATCATGAGATAACGGCAATATAACAAATGCTAATGGGAATTACTATCATTCGTATTGATGTATGGAGGAGTGGTAGATTTTTTTGATGTCTGTATCAGAGACAGCGTAGTTGCATGAACTACGCTTATATTTTCTACACAAAATTCTGGAGAGCATTACTTATGTCCTATGATAAAACCGTATCAGACCATTATCTGCATGGTAATTTGATTAACGCGATTGAAGCTGCTCTTCCCTCCCTTGGTAAAACAACCAGCACGGTCACGATTGAAGATCTTGCACCTGTCGATGAGTTTCATGTCGGTGGGCGACTGGCAACGGATAATCTAATTGAACAGCTCAACTTTTCAGCAGCGCATCATGTATTAGATGTGGGCTGTGGTTTAGGAGGTGCATCACGATACGTGGCTACTAAATGTAACAGTCGAGTAACAGGTATTGATTTAACGCCTGAGTATATTGAAACCGGCAAGACATTATGTAGTTGGCTAAACCTTGAGGGCAAAGTAACTCTTGAACAAGGCAGTGCGTTGTCTATGCCGTTTGAAGATAATGCCTTTGATGGTGGTTATATACTGCATGTAGGCATGAATATTGAGGATAAGTTAGCGTTGTTTTCAGAGGTTTACAGGGTATTAAAACCGGGGGCCTACTTTGGTATTTATGACATCATGCGTCAGCAAGAGGGTGAGGTTGTTTATCCTACTCCGTGGGCAACCGATAGCAGCACCAGTAAGCTGGCGACACCCGAGCAATATGCCCAAGCGTTAACAGAGGCGGGGTTTGAGGTATCTAAAGAGAATATTCGTCGTGACTTTGCTCTAGATTTTTTTAAGCAGCTGCGGGCTAAAATAGAGGCTAATGGAGGCCCTCCGCCACTAGGACTTCATGTTTTGATGCAGGGCAGTACGGCGGATAAAGTAAAGAATATGGTGGCTAATATCGCCAATGGTTTAATTGCGCCGGTTGAAATTATTGCTCAAAAACGTTGAGTGATTGCGCCTTCAGTGTGAAGGCGACAATCCCCATTATTGTTATTGGCAGAACTCATCGACTTGGCTATCGCAGTCGTTATCTAGGCCATCGCAGGACTCTGGTGCGTCAGGGTAAATACTATTGTTAGTATCATCACAATCTGCTGGATATAGGACATAGATGCAACTAGGGCATACAAGTGATCCATCAGGCTGATCACATGAGAGTACCGAATACATATTGTTCTCTCCGAAGCCATCGCCATCCGCATCGGTATACCATGTTTGTCCGCTGCTAGGGCTTGCTTCATCGATTTGGCCATCACAGTTGTTATCAATGCCATCACAGAGTTCGAATGCCCCTGGGGAGATATTCGGATCAGAATCATCACAATCATCTGCGTTTAGTACATAGCTTAGAGGCGGGCTACAACTATTGATCGTCGTAGAAAAATCCCCAAAATTATCGCCATCACTATCTAAATACCAAGTTAGAGATCCCGTGGTACCTTCGTCGACTTGGCTATCACAGTTATTATCAATTGAGTCACACACTTCTTCTGCAAGAGGATTAATGCCGGCATTGGTATCGTTGCAATCGACCTCGGTGTCGCAACCAGATTGTGCAAAGTATCCATCCGCATCGTTGTCTGTGCAGGTGGTGCATTGTTCATCTACTTGGCCATTGCAATTGTTATCGAGACCATCGTCACAGGCCTCTGGAATATTGGGGTTTATGCTGGGGTTGGAGTCATCACAATCTTCTGGTGGGCTAAAGTGATCACCATCAAGATCGCTGCAAAAGGCATAGGAACCGATGTCGGTGGTTTGTTTTTTGGTGATTACTATTTGGTTAATCGTGCCAACTATGCTGCCATCTTTTTTCACCACCAGGTCATACGTGCCTTGTTGCATGTAACTGATCTTAAATTGGCCTAATACATTGGTACGTGCATCAAATGAGGTGCCGGGGGTGTAGATCAAGGCGTCATGTAGTGGTTGCCCACAGAATGTAATGCTGCCTTGCACATCACCCGCTTCTCTTGGTAGGTCATATTCCGGCGCTGCTGAAAAAACACTGCCAGAGAGTAGGAGTAATAAAATAACGAGGGTTGATTGAAATGATTTTATAGGCATGATGTTTAGCACTCCAAGGTGCAGTTAATCGGCTATTGAAGTCGGGGGAGGTTTCTAAAAAGGTAAAGTAAATTATAGGCTCAATGGCGTTGTTAGAATTAGATCATTTAGGCGTTAAAACGAAGCTGATAAATTAATGGCTTCTATTAACGTTGATAAGGGGTATCTAAATTATTTTTTAAGTTAAGCCCTCACCTCCTTCCCATTACGCGTTAAAATGCGGGCATGAAGTTTAGCGTTGCTAGAAATAGGGCAGGTAGAAAAGTTGAAAACAGAAGAAAGCAACTGGATTGTTTGCTCGGGATGCCAGGGGCGCGGCAAAAAAAGTAAGGGACTGCGCAAAAAAGTAAAACTCCGTTATCAAAGAGAGCTGGAAGCCTTTGAAAAAACAAATGGCGAAGGCCCTGTGCCTGTTCGTCCTCGGGGGCATCTTGATATCTGTGTGATGTGTAAAGGCTCTGGGCTGGTGACGTCTGCTAGCCAACCTCTGCCGGATGTTGAACGTTATCCACACGTTGCGATTATTGGTGGTGGCATTGGCGGCGTGGCGCTTGCGGTAGCGTGTTTACATCGTAGTATTCCTTTTACACTTTATGAACGCGATAGCGGGTTTGAGGCACGATCTCAGGGTTATGGACTCACGTTGCAACAAGCGAGTCGAGCGATTGAGGGATTGGGGATTTTAGCGTTAGAAAAGGGCGTGGTTTCAACTCGCCATGTGGTTCATACCACGGATGGAAAAGAGATTGGCGAATGGGGCGTGAGGAAATTAGGGCCGTTAGAGCCAAAAGGATTGCCGAAACGGACGAATGTACATATCGCTCGGCAGTCATTGCGCTTAGCGCTGCTTGAACAATTAGGCGGGCATGATAGCGTGCAGTGGAATCACACGTTGGTGGATCTGAAAGAAGATACTGTCAACGGCAATGAAAATGAAAGTAAGGGCGTCGAGCTGAGTTTTCTTGTGGGGACTGAATTGAAAACGGTTCATGCCGATCTTGTTGTGGGGGCGGATGGCATTCGCAGTTCGGTGCGCAAATTATTGCTGGGTGATGACGTTTCTCCCTTACGTTATTTAGGCTGTATCGTGATTTTGGGTATTTGTCCTTTGTCGGCACTCGATGATCAAAGCAGTGCTTTGTTGGATTCGGCGACTGTATTTCAAACGGCCAATGGTACCGAGCGGATGTACATGATGCCTTACGACTCTGAGTCGGTGATGTGGCAGCTTAGCTTTCCGATGTCGGAAGGAGAGGCGAAGATTTTAAGTGCGCAAGGACCTGAGGCACTTAAGGAAGAAGCGATTCGTCGGTGTCAGTGGCACGACCCTATTCCGCAAATTTTAACGGCAACACTGTCGGCTCAGGTTTCAGGTTATCCGGTATATGATCGAGCGTTACTCGAAGCAGAGTTATTAGAGAAAGCAGCGCAGGTGACCTTGATCGGCGATGCGGCTCATCCGATGAGTCCGTTCAAAGGTCAGGGTGCGAATCAGGCATTATTGGATGCGCTGGCATTGGCCAGAAAAATCACAAAAGAATGTCGACCTTTATCTCAATGGCGGGAAGCCGGCGTGAGGCAGAGTGTGTTAGCCGAGTTTGAAGCAGAGATGTTGGAGCGCAGTGCGGTGAAAGTAAAAGATTCAGCGGATGCTGCCGAGTTTTTGCATACGGATGTTGCACTGCATGAGAGTGATGGACCACGAGGCCGAGATCGAAAATGATAAATGCAAAAGTCATCGCTGTGAGTAAAAGTAAGGTCCACGGTTTTAGTAAAGCCGTTGAAGAGTCGATAACACTTATTGAAGATTATGGGGTTGAAGGCGATGCGCATGCGGGCAAGAAAATACAGCATGTTTTTTTGGCGAAGGAAGATCCGGAAAGAAAAAATATTCGACAGGTGCACTTAATCGCCTCTGAACTTTTTTCTGATCTTTCATCTGGCCTTTCTTCAAATAAGGGTGATAACGGTTTTAGTATTAGCGCAGGTCAGCTAGGTGAAAACATCACGACTCAGGGCATTGATTTACTTTCGTTGTTTACCGGAACGCGTTTGCATATTGGCAAGGATGCGATTGTCGAACTGACCGCGCTGCGTCATCCCTGTATTCAAATTGAAGAGTTTCAGAAAGGATTGCTGAAACGGGTTGTTCATAAGGATAGTGATGGCAAAATTGTTCGTAAAGTCGGAGTGATGGGCATTGTGCTGGCGGGTGGTGTTGTGAATCCTAATGATGACATCATTATCGAAATTCCAAATGAGCCGCATCAGAAGTTAGAATATATCTGGTGACCTCTCTACGACTAATGCCTTGTTTTTAAATTATTTTTGAAATTGTAATTTAATGAAATAGCATGTGATAAATGGCACCGATAGCATGTTATTTGGTTAATAGTAGAAATCTTGCTACGACAAAGGACTTATATTTTAAGTCCACTTTTCTCCATTTGAACAATCGATTTTTGACTTGGGTTTTTGACAGCTAATAAAAGAATTATTAGAATTCGCGCGCTGACTTTGAGAGGCTACCTCATGGATTTCAATCAAGTCACAAACTCTTTAACCCAAGGAAGGTTTCTATGTTATTTAAACTCATAAGGTTCAGTCTCGTTGCTATTATAATGATGGCGCTATCAGGTTGTTTCGGCGACGATCGAAGTTCATCCGAAGCTGTAGAGCAAAAGGCTCCAGCTCCTGAAGTGCCAGTTATTCCAGATCCAGAAGAGTTACCAGTCGTAACTTATTCTGTAGAGCTAGATGCCCCCAATTCTGTAACGCAAAATACAGTATTCAGCATGACGGCTGCTGCCAAAGGGAATGAAGGCGCTGTCAGCTACCAATGGTCATTAAATAATGGCGTTATTTCTGCAGATGCAGTTCATCACACCATGCTTCCAGCTTTGGGCGACTACACCTTAACGGTTGTAGCAACCGATGAAAAAGGCAATGAAGATACGCAGAGCCAAACGGTTTCTGTTATTGCACAAGCCTCTATTAACCCTGACTTCTCATTTTCCATAAACGTATCTGATAAAGCTGGGTACGCTTTAGTTGAAGCTCCCGTTACGATTAACGGCAAAACGGTTATTACGGATCCATATGGTCTTGCACAGTTTGACGGAATTTCTCAAACGTCGCTTATGTTAGTGAGCGCGAGCAAAGCGGGTTATTTGACTCAAACTTATCAATACAGCTTTGATGCCTCGCAAGAAAGTGCAGTGGCAAATTTAACCCTACAAAATATTAATCCTGTAAATCATACGGTTGATAGCACTGAAGCGGTTGATATTACTGAAACAGAGCTGCATACAAAATTGATGTTAGCGGCGAATAGCTTTGTTGATGCACAAGGTAATGCGGTAACCGGAGAAGTCGACATTACGATTACGCCGATTGATATCCGTGCTGTTGATACTGCGTTCTTAGGTGGCGGTCAAGCGCTAACCGATTCGGGTGAAGCGGTGGCATTAATATCTACAGGTATGGCTGATTATCAGTTCTCTCAAAATGGTGCTGCCGTTTCTCTAGCAGAAGGTGCAAGTGCAACTATCGAAATGGATCTTGCGGTTTCTACCGGTGATGACGGTCGAGTTTTTGTTGAAGGTGATACGATTGAAATGTGGTGGTTCGATTCTGCTACCGGTTTTTGGATTGAAGATGGCGTGGGTACTGTTCAATTATCAGCGACTAGCGAAACGGGTTTGAAACTTGTCGCAACTGTAAATCACTTTACTACTTGGAACTGGGATTATTATAAGCAAGACGATCGCTCAAGCATTACCTTCAACTGCCTTAAAGATGGTCAGCCTTTATTAACCAATGAAATCTGCCAAATTACAGCGTCTAGTACGTCGATTAATCGTCAGTTTGTGGCGAGTAGCGAAGGTGTTACTGTAATCAATACAGCGCCTAACGTGACTTATGCTGTGACTGCTAATTCAACAGCGGGAAGTTCTTTATGGTCAGGTACTGCAACGATCACGACAATGTCTGGCAGCAATAATGTTTCGGTTGATATGATGTCGGTGCCTGCTAAAACTGGCTATATCCAGTGTCGAGTTATTAATAACGTAGTGACCAGTATTGTGCCATGTCAGAGTCTTATTACTGCTGATTCAATTGGCAATCAAAATATTGATACTGCAGAATTAAATAATTATCGAGCCAGTTTCCTTTATGTAAAAGGTGACGTATTAAATATTTCGGCAACGATCGATAGTGGGCTTAACCGAGTGAAGCTTATTGATACCAGCAGCATAAACGGTACATTAGATGTTGAATTGATTTTTGATATTAAGTATGGCTCGTTGCAATGTTCGGCCACGCTAAGCGGTGCTGACATGCAGTATTTTCCTTGTGAGGCGTTAGTGACAGATTCAGAGGAATCATCCTTCCCTATTTGGACTGAAGATTTTTCAGGAACTCCTCCAAAGGCAAACTTCACTTATTCTAACAATACACAACAGCTGACGATTGATGTGGCTTCAATTTTTGATGACGCGCGCTTACGTCAAAACAGTCGTCGTTCATATATTTCAGGTCAAGCGACACGAATAGAAATTGATCTAGCGACTGAGTCAGCCGCTGCCTATGTTATGTACGATGCAAATCCTGACGACCTATACACCTTCAGATGTATCGATGATATGGGTATGGATATTAATTGTGATATTAGGTGGTACAGCCCAATGGAATCAATCATCTTTTCAGGCAATATTGATGAATTATCGGGACCTGAAATTTTACCAACATGGATGAATGGCAGAGTATCTATCAAGCAGCCTTTTGATGGGTGGGGTAATGCAAGGCATGGCGATCAATCTTTGTACACAGAAAATTATATGATTGATGCCATGAATAAGATTATTACCTTTAGCTTAACTTTAGGCGAAGTACCTAGGTAACTCAGCCGCGCAATAGACAAAGGCTCATTAACTTTCAGCCTTTGTCTTTTCTCTCCCCCTCGTTTAACCATTACGTTATAGTATCGTCATAATTTCTAACTAGTTAGACGTACGATATGCTCAGTTACTATCTTCATACAGACAATGCCAAACTGGCACTGGCTGCCATCGCCAAGGGACTTACCAGCGTCCGCCTCTCTATCGACCTGAATATTTCAGAGCAAGACTTTACCGTCAATGCTGAGGGTCTGATACTCGACGAAGACAATCTACTCTCCCTCGCGGACCTCAAAAAGATCGTTAAGAAGACAGGCCGCATCTATCTCTGCAGCGACGGTGATATGGATCCGCTGGAAGACCGCAGCGTTGGCTATTACAAGCTAGCGCCTACGTCGGGCGCACCGCTGCTAGAAATTAGTGGCGTTAAGATGCATATTTCGAAGGGTACAGATCCTTATAAGAGTGCTTCTGAGATGGCTCTGCAGGCGGTAAGCAGTGGTGATAAGGTGCTGGATTGCTGTAGCGGACTGGGTTATGCGGCGATTGCAGCGCACCGCTTGGGCGCCAGTGAAGTGCTGACGATTGAACTGAGCCCTGAGGTGATGGGCTTACGTGCACAGAACCCTTGGTCTAAAGACCTAGGTAATGAAGGTATTGTGCAGAAACAAGGCAGTAGCTATGAGTTGATACAAACCATGGCGGCAACCTCTTTTGATGCGGTGGTGCATGATCCACCCCGTTTCTCTTTGGCAGGTGAACTGTATAGCGAAGAGTTTTATCGCGAGATCTATCGCGTATTACGCAAGGGTGGAAAGCTGTTTCATTACACCGGTAATCCGCATGTGATAAAGACTGGCAGTAGTTTTGTTGATGGTGTTATTCGTCGGCTGAAAGCCGCGGGTTTTAAAAATGTGAAGAAGGTTGAACATTTGATGGGTGTGAGTGCGCAGAAATAGCCTATGAAGCCTAATGCCCGTGTATTGCTCGTTGAAGACGAAGCCAGTATTGCTGATAACATTAAGTATGCTTTAAACGCTGCTAGCTTCGAAGTGTTGTGGGCTGCTAGCGGTATGGAAGCGCTGGCACTGTTTAAAGAGCAGGCTATTGATTTGGTGATTTTGGATATTGGCCTGCCCGATATCGATGGCTTTGAAGTGTGTCGACAAATACGAGAAATCTCTCAGGTGCCATTATTATTTTTAACCGCTCGTTCCGATGAAATTGATCGGGTGGTCGGCTTGGAAATGGGGGCTGACGATTACATCTGCAAGCCTTTTAGTCCGCGCGAATTAGTCGCGCGAGTAAAAACTAACTTGCGCCGTTATCAGGTTCCTCCTGCTTTATCAGCGCAAGACGAAAAACTGGTATTGAATGATGAATACCGCACGGTGCATTTTTGCGGACAGTTATTGGATATTACCCGTTACGAATTTGGTATTTTACAGGTTATGCATAAACACCCTAAGCGTGTTTATTCTCGTGAAACCTTGTTAGAAAAAGTTTGGCATGAACCAGATAGCAGTATGGATCGTGTGGTCGATACTCATATAAAAACACTGCGTGCCAAATTGAAAGAGATCGATGAACATGCAGAAGTGATTAAAACTCACCGTGGTATTGGTTACAGTTTGGAAATTTCTTAATGGCGTCTATCAATTTAAGCTTACGGGTATTCCTGGTGTATTTCGCCTTAATCGGCATGGCAGCCTATTGGGGATTTAGTGTTGTCTCGTCTCAGGTGAAGCCGACCATTCGCCAGACGACGGAAGAAACCTTGGTCGAGATGAGTAATATACTGGCGGAGTTTGCGTTGCCTGTTGTGCTTGATTCTAAGCTGGAGAAATCTGAGCAAGCAGCTTCATTCTCTAAGCATGTCGATAACTTTCTTAAGCGCCATTACAACGCCACTATCTTTGGTGTGAAAAAAGAAGATGCGAGTATTCGTATCTACATGACCGATGCAGAAGGCATCGTCATTTATGATTCATCGAGTCTAGCGCTAGGCGAGGATTATTCACAATGGAACGATGTCTACCTGACGTTACAAGGAAAATACGGTGCTCGCAGTAGCCAAAGTATTCTAGGTGATGAAAGTTCTTCAATTATGCATGTTGCTGCGCCGGTGATACATCAAGGTGCGATCATTGGCGTATTGACCGTGGCCAAGAGCAATAAATCGTTACGACCGTTTTTTGCATTGATTAATAGTAAGCTTAAGTATTGGGGCGGCTTATTCCTAATATTGTCGCTATTAACCGGGGCGATACTTTCTTATTGGCTAACCGGTTCGATTCGAAAGTTAGTTATCTATGCCAAGCAGTTAACCAAAGGGCAGGACGTTGAGCCGCCTAAATTGGGCGAGTCGGAATTGGCTTCGCTGGCCAGCGCAATGAAAACGATGCGCGAACAATTATCGGGTAAAGAATATGTAGAAGAATATCTACTCACTATGACCCATGAAATGAAAAGTCCACTCTCTGCGATTATGGGCGCCGCCGAACTCATTGATCCTTCGATGCCGGATAAAGATCTAGAACACTTCAGCGCCAATATATTATTAGAAAGTCAGCGCTTGAATGGTTTTATTCAGCGCATGCTGGAAGTGGCTCGGGTCGAAAATTTATCGCATCTAGAAAAAACTCAGCCGGTTGACCTCAACAGCTTAATCACAACAGTGGTGGCGCAAAAGCAAATAGAAGCCGATAACAAAAACCTCATTTTATCCTTTAGTTGTGAGAGTGAAGGTGAGAGTGAAGGGGAAAGTGAAGCGGAGAGTGACGTCTGTATCGCAGGCAACGAATTCATGTTGCAACAAGTCGTGGATAACCTGATTGGCAATGCGTTGGAGTTTTCTCCTCCACAAGGGCGAGTGAATATTATATGCCGCGCACAAGCGGATGTGGTCACCATTGAAGTGACTGATGAAGGTGCCGGCATTCCTGATTATGCGCTAATCCGCGTCTTCGAACGCTTCTATTCTCTACCTCGGCCTTTAAGTGGTAAGCGCAGCTCTGGCCTTGGATTGACTTTTTCTAAGCGCGCTATCGAATTGCATGGCGGTACTATCTGTCTGGAAAATTTAGCAATCGATGATCTCCAACCAACTGGCGTTCGGGTGATGATTACTCTACCGAAAAGATAAAGAATTTTAATTTATTTAGCCCACCACACATTCAGCACATTTTCAGAACACATTCGCCGGTTATTGTGAGCCTACTACTTATTCTGGAGGCTCAACATGAACAAAACACTATTAATAAAAACGGCGGTGATCGCAGTTATTGCCATCATCTTATTGCTGGTACTAGAGAGTGTATCGGGCACGATTTGGGAGCGTAAGAGCTTCCAAAGTGTCGCTAAAAGCTCTGTGGCCAAAAGTTGGACTGGTGCGCAAAATGTCTTTGGTCCCATTATAGTCGTGCCTTATACCATTAAGTGGAAGAGGGATGAGTGGTCGGATGACGGTAAGCGTAAAATCGTACGTCATAAAATACGCGAGGGTAAAAAATACCTATTAGCGACAACGACTCAAATGCAGGCCAGTATTGCGACTGACATTCGTTATCAGGGTATTTATCAATTCCCCGTTTACTCTACCGACTTGAAAATAAACGGTCACTTTTCTGCTGAAAGTATTGCTGAACAAATTCATCTGAACCTGCCTAGCCAGAATGCAAAAATCAGTTATGCTCAGCCTTACTTTACGCTAGCGGTAAGTGATGCTCGTGGCATCAATAGTGTGCCGATACTGGATTTGAATGGCAAAGAATACGCTTTTAAAGCCGGTAGCCAGTTATCTTTTATGGACAATGGCATTCATGCCCCTTTGCCAAAAGATTTCATTCAATCGATTAAAAAACAAAAAGATTTCCCATTTTCGCTAAACCTAAGCTTACGCGGTATGGATGAAATTAAGTTTTACCCATCTGCCTTAAACTACCAATTATCTTTAAATTCTCCTTGGCAGCATCCGAAGTTCTCTGGTGACTTTTTACCATTATCGAGAACGATTAGTGATCAAGGTTTTGATGCCCAGTGGGAAGTGAGTTCATTTGCCAGCAACATGGAAGAAAAAATAGCGCTGTGTGAAGTGAATAAATGTGAAGAAGTGCTTAAAGGTAACTTTGGCGTTGAGTTTATTGAGCCGGTGAATGTGTACTTGCAGTCTGAACGCTCGTTGAAATACGGCTTCCTTTTCATCGTCTTAATCTTTGTTGCGTTCTTTCTCTTTGAGGTTCTTAAAAAGCTGCCAATCCATCCTATTCAATACGGACTCGTTGGTTTAGCCATCGCTCTGTTTTATTTACTGTTACTGTCGCTGTCTGAACATTTGAATTTCTTACTGTCGTATTTTATCGCCGCCTTAGGCAGTGTGACCTTGATTAGCTTCTATCTGGTGAATGTCTTGAGGAATGCTAAAACGGCGGGGCTGTTTGCAGGTTTGTTAACCCTGCTCTATTTTACGCTTTATATTATTGTCAGCGCCGAAGACTTTGCCTTACTGATGGGCTCGACTCTGGTCTTCATCGTATTAGCGGTGGTGATGATGACAACGCGTAATATCGACTGGTATAAAGTGGAGGGCGGTTTAAAGGACAGTGCCGTTAAAAATGAGTCTTTGCCTAATCGAATATCTGAACCATAATTATGTATACACATATTTTTGATGACTAGGATGATGAGTGATTAAGTCTACGCCCCCTATCAATGACTCAAAAAGCGATAATGAAGCTCGTCTTGAATTGATCATCAATGCGACGGGGGTAGGTATATGGGATTGGCAAGTACAGAGCGGAGAATTAACCTTTAACCAGAGCTGGGCTGCGATGATTGGCTATTCGGTTGCCGAGCTACAGCCGCTGACGTTTGATACTTGGGCCAATAACGTCCACCCCGAAGACTTACAGAATGCGCAAGAGCAGCTGAGGAAGCATTGGTATGGTGAGCTCGAGCTTTATGAAGTAGAAATTCGGATGCGACATAAAAGAGGGCATTATGTCTGGATTTTGGCGTCAGGTAAGGTCGTAGAATGGGAAGAAGGCGGTAAACCCAAGCGGATGATTGGTACTCATTTAGACATTACTGAGCGCAAAGAGCGGGAACATGAGCGAAAAGTTGCCAACCTCTTATTACAGGAGTCGCAAAAGGTCGCCAAAGTGGGTGGCTGGGAATTAAACCTAGAGACAGGCCTACTTTATTGGACTGCTGAAACCTATCGCATTCATGAAGTCACTCCAGAGGATTTTGATCCAGTGGTAGATGCTGGGGTTGATTATTTTCTACCTGATTCTCGCGAAAAAATATCTCATGCCTTAGATCAGGCCATTAATCATGGAGTAGGTTACGACTTAGAGTTGGAAACCTTAACCACCAAGGGACGAAAAATAGATGTACGCACCACCTGTAATGTAACCAAGAAAGATGGAAAAGCCATTCGTCTTACCGGTATATTTCAGGATATTAGTGAGCAAAAGGACATCCAGCGTAAGCTTGAGGTGAGTAATCTCAATCTTGAAGAAGCCAATGCTGCTTTGCAGCTATCCGCTCATTACGATGCGCTTACTGAACTCCCCAATCGAATTTTACTCTCTGATCGTATGCAGCATGCGATGACCCAATGTACGCGTCGCAATCAATTTGTGGCGATAGCATTTATTGATCTAGATGGCTTTAAAGTTATAAACGATAGTTATGGGCACAGTGCGGGTGATGAATTCCTAAGAAAAATAGCTGGTGAGTTAAAGCTTTCACTTAGGGTAGGCGATACCTTAGCGCGCATTGGCGGTGATGAATTTGTGGCGGTGCTGGATGATCTTAATGAAACGAAAGATAGCCATCCTATATTGACGCGCTTGCTTGAAGCGGCCACCACAGAGCTGGATATTTATGGCAATCGTCTTAAGGTAACCGCCAGTATTGGTGTAACGTTTTATCCACAATATAATTGCAGCCCCGACCAGTTATTGCGACAAGCTGATCAGGCTATGTATAAAGCCAAACAGCTGGGTAAAAACTGTTGGCATATTTTTGATCTTGAACAGGATGTAGCGGTTAAAAATAGACACGAGGAGGTTGAGAGACTGCGCTTGGCATTACAGAATGAAGAATTCGTTCTTTTTTATCAGCCTAAAATCGACTTACGCACGAATGACGTTATTGGTATGGAAGCTCTTATTCGTTGGGATCACCCAGATCAAGGCGTTTTACCGCCGGCTGCTTTCTTACCCGCTCTGGAACAGGATTTTTTAAGCATTGAGCTGGGAGAGTGGGTGATTAAGTCGGCTCTTAAACAGTTGGAGTGTTGGCGTTCGACTCCGATGGAAATGCCAATTAGTGTCAACATCAGCCCACTACAATTACAGCACTCAGATTTTGTATTGCGGCTAGAGCAAATGCTGATAGAGTTTCCATTAATTGATCCCAAAAATCTTGAGTTTGAAATACTAGAGAGTAGCGCACTGCAAGATATCAACCTTGCTTCTGGGGTGATTAGAGAATGTAACCGACAGGGCGTGGCATTTTCAATTGATGATTTTGGTACCGGTTATTCTTCGTTAACCTATTTAAAACGCTTGCCGGCGGAGTACTTGAAAATTGATCAATCATTTGTCAGAGATATGCTGATTGATGTTGATGATCGCACCATCATCCAAGGCATCATTGAACTGGCGAAAGCGTTCAATCTTAAGGTGATTGCAGAGGGTGTGGAAACCCCTGAGCATGGCGAAGAGTTGTTATCGTTAGGCTGCTTTCTCGCTCAGGGTTACGGTATCGCTAAACCCATGGCCGGTTGTGATTTCCCCATTTGGTTAAAGCGTTGGCAAGACAACCCTCAATTGGTCGATGGTACTCTTTAGAAAAATAGCGTTTAACATTAATCCAGCTGATAGCGCTTTATTTTATTGATTAAGCCTTGGCGAGTTATTCCTAAAGCTTGAGCGCTATGAGTTTTATTATCTTGATGGTGTGATAAAGCATTTTTAATTAATTTTATTTCCAATGCTTTAACTTGTTCTTCTAAGGGCAGGTTGGATGTTTCTGTTTCTGATAACAGCTGATTACTGGCGGGGCTTTCGCCTCGTATCAATTGAATTTCTTGTAGCGTTATTTCATTTTTTAAACAAATAGCGGCGGCGCTTTCTAACGTATTCTTTAACTCACGTACATTGCCCGGCCATGGGGTATAGAAAAACCATTTGCAGACGTCTTTATGAATTGTTAATTCTGTTGTTTGATTTTTTTTATGCTTGGTATTATAAAGTTCAATAAAATAATTCACTAAGGGCGTTATGTCTTCTTTACGCTCATCTAAGCAGGTAGTCGATATCGTCAGTCCTTTTATTCGGTAGTACAGGTCTTCACGAAAATTACCCGAGCGCACGGCGGCGGGTACATCTCGATTGGTGGCGCTGATTAAACGGATATCTATGCTTTCGAGTTCTCGACTGCCCAGTGGATAATAATTACCTTCTTGTAATACGCGTAATAGTTTTACTTGCATGGCGAGTGGCATCTCACCAATTTCATCGAGAAATAACGTGCCCCCATCGGCGGTGGCCAATAATCCTTTGCGATCTTTTTCAGCGCCGGTGAAGGCGCCTTTTTTATAACCGAATAATTCACTCTCTAATAAGTCAGCGGGAATTGCACCGCAATGCACCGAGATAAAAGGTTTGTCACTGCGGTCGCTGCCTTGATGAATGGCATTGGCAATAATTTCTTTACCGGTGCCACTCGGGCCTTGAATAAATACAGGAACTTGCGTTGCCGAGATGCGTTGAATCAGTTCGCGGGTATTTTGAATGGCGGGGCTATTACCGATTAAACCAAAGTTGGGCAGGGCGTTAAGCTGGCTTTGCTCGAGCTGAGTTTGCACAAGCTGATGTTCTAAACTTGAAACCTGTTTTAATAAACTGTGTTTATCCAGCGCGCGGGCGATAATGATTTTTAGTAGCTCGGGATCAACCGGTTTGCTGATAAAATCCCAGGCCCCCATTTCGATGGCTTTCACCGCTAATGCTCTATCGTCATGACCCGTGAGTACTAATACTGGCACGCCTTGATAATGATTTAATTGCGCTAAAGTATCTTCTGGGCGCAAGGTCGGGGGCAGCGCCAGATCATGAATGATCAGATCAAATGCTTGCTGCTTATTTTGGGCCTGCTGAAAAGTCTCTAAACCATCGGTTAGGGTGAAGCAGGTTTCTACTTGATAACCGGCTTGCTGTAACCATAAGCTGCACAGCTCACAGAATGCGACTTCGTCATCGACTAATAAAATACGCGCGCTCATGCTTCTAATTCCTTATCTATAACTTCCTGCTGTGGAAGAGGCAGGCTGACAATAAAAGAGACGGGCCAGCCTTGGTCGGTCTTATGTTCAATTTGGCCGTGATAGGCGTCGACAATGCGTCTCACGATAGATAACCCTAAACCACTGCCGCCACTGCGCTGAGTAATAAAGGGCTCAAACAGGTGGGGCAGCATATCCGCTGGAATGGCAGGACCATTATTGTGTACGGAAATGATTAGGCTGCCTGTGGAATGACTAAGGGTTGCCGTCATTAGAATTCTGCCGGCGCTATGGGCTTGAATAAACGCGGCTGAGTTTTCTAATAAATTAATTAATATTTGTTGAATGCGATCGCCATCAAAGCAACCCCGCAATGTTTCGTTACTGTCTAATTCTATGTCGACGCTGAATAGCGTATTGATCTGTGCAATCACTTGTTTCATTACGGGCACTAGATCGAGATCTGTAGGTTTTAGCTCAATGGTGCCTGCGTAAGATAAAGTATCGCGGATTAGTAGTTCAGCTCTGGCGACCTGATTTTGAATGTGCGTTTTAATCATCGGGTCTGTTTGCGCAGAGGCCATGTTGATAATGTTGAGTGGGTTACGCAGTTCGTGGGCAATCGCGGCGGTGAGTCCACCCAGCTCTACTAGGTGTTGTTGTTCGATGCGCTCGCGTTCTGATTTGGCTTCAATCTTTGCTAGCTGTAATGAGCGCTCTA
Source organism: Oleispira sp. (assembly GCA_036960605.1). Lineage (GTDB taxonomy): Bacteria > Pseudomonadota > Gammaproteobacteria > Pseudomonadales > Oceanobacteraceae > Oleispira. Next base: position 38,266 of record JBALXI010000002.1, read on the forward strand.
AGGAAGCGCAGGCATTCGGTATCAGTGCGCTTAATAATTCGGCCATGTGCTGTTGCGAAGGTGGTTGGTCTTGCCAGCCATTGAGGTGACATTCCCAGTTCCCGCGCTTGATGCAGGTAAATAAAACGCCTTGCGGGCTATCAACTAAAACATTGCCACTGGCGGCGATAATTTTTACGGCTGCTTGATTGCCATTCCACAGCGTCTCAATGGTCGTCGCTAGTGATTGCCAAGATGTTGCTGCATTGAGTTTTTGCAGCCATTGATTCAGGGTTGTCTCATCAATCACCGCGCCAGGATATATCAGACGATCGGAAAATTGCTTAGCAGGGCCGTATAAAAGCCAGGCAAATAGTAATAATAAGCTGGAGTAAGAGAACAATTGCAGAGTAGGAACGTTGGCGAGTTCTTCTAAGCCCGCTGGGGCTAATAATGACAGCATCAAGGTCATGAACAACATAGAGACCACGAGAATCGCCAGCCATTGAATGGCTTGGCTCACCCAGCGATTCACTTCTACTAAACGATAGCGGACAACGGAATAGACCAGCAAGATGGTATACGTTGGCATGGCGAGCATCGGGTAAGGAAAGAAGTCGCTGCCTAGAGAAGGTAGTATAAAACTGGTGGCCAACAAAAATCCCCAGCCGCCGGCCGCGAACATGGCAATAATGGAGCGGCGCTTATTACGGCTATTATTTTTATAACCAAACAATAATAAAATATGCGCAATAATACCGACGGCAACGGTATAGATGACATTGAGCCAGCCGACACTCTCGAGGTGGAAAAAATGCGGAAAGATATTCCAGGGGGATAACTGTCCGCCGCCCGCCCAAATACTCAATCCTGTCACGGCGAGCGCCATCAGATATAGCAGCGGAGTAAAACGATAAAAACGCTCAGGTAACGGCAAACTTCCGCGTAACCACAAGAGCACAAAATGTAAGAAACTGGTGGATAGAACGGGGTTGGCTAAGAGTAATCCAACGGCGAGTTCGGGTTGGTTATTTAAAGCAGCAATATGGCCAAAACACCAGAGGGCCATAGAAAGACAAAATGCAGCGAGGGCAGCTAAAGAGGGTTCTTCATGGCGCTTCGACCGCAGCCAGACTGCTGTGATTGTTGCTGAAATGAGCGTTATCCACATGCTGGCGCTGAATAAGGTGATGAGCATTCGCTGTAAACTCTCTTTACGGATTCAGGATGTAAGTGTCTACTTAGTTTACACCTAGTGGAAGATTTTAGTCTCTCTGTTTTTAATAGTGACCCAGTCTTATGAACAAAGTCTGATGAATAGCGGGTTGTAGGCCCAAAGTGACTAAATGACAGGATTGGCACAGTTCCCGCAATAGACTAGCGTTAAAGGGGGCCAGAAGAGTCTTCATATAATAATTTCTAAAATAAGGTACCGAATATGCTGGATGTTATCGCTGCATTGCCTGATAGCGCTATGTTGTCGCGGATTCAATTCGCTTTCACTATTAGTTATCACATTATGTTCCCCACAATCACTATTGGCCTCTCTTTGTATTTGGCGTTTATGGAAGGGATGTGGCTGAAAACCCAAAACCCTGCGTATTTACAGCAGGTTAAATTCTGGATGAAGCCGTTTGCCATTACCTTTGGAATGGGCGTTGTTTCGGGAGTAGTGCTGTCGTATGAGTTTGGGACCAATTTCAGTAAGTTTTCAGAAATTGTCGGCCCAGTCTTATCGCCCTTATTGGCTTATGAAGTGCTGACGGCATTTTTCTTAGAGGCGGGCTTTTTAGGCATCATGCTCTTCGGCTGGAATCGGGTTACGCCTAAGGTGCATTTTATCGCGACCTGTACCGTAGCGCTGGGCACGGTATCGTCTTCGTTCTGGATTTTAGCGGCAAATTCTTGGATGCATACTCCCGCAGGCTACGAGATCATTGATGGGGTTTTTCATGTGACCAGTTGGATGGAAGTGATCTTTAATCCGTCTTTCCCTTATCGTTTAGCGCATATGTTATTGGCTACTTTCTTATCAGCATCACTGTTGTTTGCCGGAGTGAATGCGTATTACTTGTTAAAGAAAAAGCATGTTGAGTTTGCCAAGATTGGTTTTTCTACTGCGATGATTGCAATTGTGATTTTAGCGCCAGTACAAATTCTAGTCGGTGACTTTCATGGTTTGAATGTTGCGCATCATCAGCCGGTGAAATTGGCGGCGATGGAAGCTGTTTGGGAAACAGAGAAAGGGGCTCCGCTGGTATTGTTTGCCTGGCCTGACCAAGAAGCTGAAAAAAATCTTTTTGAGATATCGATTCCTAAAGTCGCGAGTTTATTGATCACTCATGAAATGGACGGTGAAATTCCAGGACTCAATGAGGTGGATGCTAAAGATCGTCCGCCTGTGCCGGTTGTGTTCTTTGCCTTCCGCATTATGTTAGCGCTGGGTGGCTTGATGCTGCTATTAGGTCTTGCAGGCTTGTATGCACGTAAGAAGGGAACTTTGTACGAGAGTAAGCCTTTGCTTATGTTATCGGTGGCGATGATTCCTGCTGGGGTTATAGCAACGCTTGCGGGCTGGTATGTAGTTGAGGTAGGTCGTCAACCTTGGTTAGTTCAAGGCTTGGTGCGTACGGTGGATGTGGTTTCAGATTTACCGGCTTCAATGGTGGCCTTTACCTTGGCGTTGTTTGTCGTGGTTTATACGACGTTATTTTTTACTTACATTTATTTCTTCCGCAAGCTGGTATTGAAAGGCCCTATGTCGGTAGAAGAATGCCTCGCCAGTTTGCAAGGTGATGATATGGACGATGATGATTTACCGGCGACGTTGAATCCTGCGCAAGTCGATGTGGGCTATAACAAAGAGTTATCGTACTATTTATCCGACAATTCAACCGACAATTCAACCGACAATTCGTCTGATCAGCCTTCAAATAAGGAAGAGAAATAATGGATATCGCATTAGTGTATTTGTTGCTGATTGGTTTTGGCATCTTGGTATATGTATTACTCGATGGTTTCTCATTAGGGGTGGGTATTATTTCACCCTTACTAAAAAAATCTGATGCCGAAGGTATTGATGGCAAGAGCGTTGATGAAAAAGGTATTGCGATGAAAAGTTTGTCGCACATCTGGGATAGCAATCAGACCTGGTTAGTGTTTGGTGGCGTCGTTCTTTTTGTGGCCTTTCCTGCGGTGTATGCCTTTGTCTTATCTAACTTGTATTTACCCATCATCCTGATGCTGGTGGCGTTGATTTTTCGCGGCGTCGCCTTTGAATTTAGATTCAAAGCGGATGCTAGCCAAAAATGGTGGGACTTAAGTTTCTCTCTAGGTTCCCTCATTGCTACGTTCTGCCAAGGTCTCATCTTAGGCGCGTTGGTCGGAGAGATGTCGAGCCACAAAACAATGGCTGATCCAGTGGAATGGTTAACGCCTTTTTCTATTCTGACTGGCTTTGCTTTGGTTGCAGGCTATTCCCTACTAGGATCGTGCTGGTTGGTGCGTAAAACAGAGGGTGCGTTGCATGTACGAGTAAAGAATATGGCGAAGTTTTTATTAATCGCGATGCTTGGATTTTTAGCGGTCGTGAGCACTTGGATGTTAATAGAGCAGCCTAGTATTGCTGAGCGCTGGTTGGTATTTCCCGATAGCTTAATCTTAGTGCCGCTACCGCTATTAACGATGTTCTTTGCTTTTAAAATGTGGGGGCTGTTAAAAGCAGACAAAGACCCAGGTTTAAAACCTTTAGGTTTAGCAATGGGGTTATTTATGACGGCTTTTGGTGGCTTAGTTGCGGGCGTATTCCCTTATATTATTCCAGGTCGGTTAACGATCTGGGAAGCGATTGCCCCTGATAAAACAGTGTATTTTACGCTAGTAGGGATATTGATATTTATTCCGGTAATCATTACTTATAACATTTTTAGTTACCGTACTTTTAGTGGCAAGACTTCAATGAAAGATGGTTATTAATTATGGAAACATTGAGCTGGCGAGACAGAATGAAAAAATCGAAATCGTTTAATGCTATAACACTCTATCTTGCGGGAGTGTTTAGCCTGGCAGTGCTGGCCTATGGCTGTAAAGCATTGCTGAGTTTACTGTGAGTAATAAGTTGCTGCACACCAATTACGCGATACCTTATTCACTTTGTGGTTTATCTTGGTAGCGATAAAAATCGCCGCGTTTGTCTGGGCGGGTATTGATCTGCAATTAATCTATGCCCTTATGTTATTACCCTGTGCCGGTATTGGCCATGTTCTAGGGTTAAAGGTTCACGAGCAAATTTTAAAGGCGGAAACTAAAATGTTTTTCCGCATCCTAGGCAGTGTGTTACTGGTGATTAGTGGGGTCGGTTTGTGGAAGGCATTGCTCACTTAGCCTTGGCATTTATTGCAAATACGTTTTTCCAATTCTTGCATATGATTTTCAGCATGTTGCTTAATGATGCGAGTGATATGGGAGCGTAACCAAAGCAGCCCTTTATCTGCATCTTGGCGTCTGTGCCAATAGTTATTGATTTGCTGTGAGTTGATTTTTGTTGGTGGTTCTACCACGGCCAATTGGCCGCTAAAAATGGCTTCTTCCATGGTGCTGGATGGAACAATGGCAATTAAGTCACTCTGGCTAATGAGTTTTGGCACCGCAGAAAAGTGGTTTACCGTCATGGCAATGCGGCGTGACAAACCGTATTGGGCCAGTACTTCATCGGTATAACCAGAAGCCTCTCCTGATAGTGATACTAATAGATGATCACTGCTGGCAAAGTCTTCTAGAGTAAAGTCTGCTTGGGTCAAAGGATGATCAGGACGCATAACGCAGATGTAGCAAGGGCTATAAAGATATTCACTGCAAATAGCCTCGTTACTATCGAGCAATGCGCCTACCACCAAATCAACTTCGGCATTATCGAGCAAATCGGTGGCATTACTGATGGTATAGGGAACGGCATGTACATTAATATTCGGCGCTTGTTCTTCGATGATCTTGCGTAGCGGTGCCCATGCGGTATCAATAATAGTATCGGCAGCGGCGATACGAAATGTACGCTGGCTGCTTGCAGGATCAAACCCTTCAATATCCACCGCTTCTTCTAGTTCTATTAAAGGGCTTCTTACTCTTTGCCATAGGTTTTTGGCATAGATTGTCGGTTGTATGTTGCGGCCATCTTTTATGAATAGTTCATCATTCCAAGCTTGGCGCATACGAGATAGGGCATTAGATACCGCGGGCTGTGTTAGCTCTAGTTGATCTGCGGCGCGGGTAATGGAGCCTTCTGTCATGATAGCGTCAAAAATGACCAATAAACTGATTTCCTGATGGCGCATTGATTGGATCTCTTTTTTCTTAGCTAACGAGTTCTATTAACTAGTGGTTTCTGATGAGTAACGGCTATTTATTAACCTTTTATAGAGTGACACAAGCCTAATCCAATGAAAACTGAATTCACTGTTCCATAATAGGTAATTAATACATCACTAAAAATAATGTTTAATGTGCGAAATCATTAATATATCTATTTGTTGAGTTCGTATCTGGGCTCTCACATTCTTTAAGGGGAATAACGATGCAGTTAAACCGAACGTTCAAAGTGGGTTTGTTGATGGGCAGCCTGAGCTTGCTGAGTGCTTGTGGGGAGCCTAGTGCTCTTGCACCGCAACAAATGGCACCTGCGGTCTCGGTGGCTGAAGTTATTCATCAGCGTATTACCGAATGGGATGAGTTCACCGGTCGTTTAGAAGCGCCAGAGAGTGTGTCATTACGCCCTCGTATATCCGGCTATATCGATTCGATTGGGTTTAAAGAAGGAGCCATTGTTAAAGCAGGGCAGCCTTTGTTTTACATTGATGATCGTTCCTATAAAGCAGAAGTTCGTCGCTTAGAAGCTGAATTAGCCGATGTTAATAGCCAGCTTAAATTGGCTAACAGTACTTTCGTTCGCGCCAATGAGCTAACTGAAAAAAATGCTATATCGGTTGAGTTGTTTGATAGCCGCGCCGCTGATTTAGAGCAGGCTAAAGCGCGTTTACGTTCTACCTCGGCTGCACTTGAAATCGCTAAGTTGAATTTAAGCTATACCAAGGTGACTGCACCGATTACTGGCCGAGTCTCTCGTGCACAGATTACTGCAGGCAACCTTGTAAGTGCTGGACAAACTGAGCTTACCACCATCGTATCGGTCAATCAGGTGTATGCCTATTTTGATGCCGATGAGCAGACCTATCTTAAATACATCAAACTAGCGCAAGAAGGGACTCGCCCAAGTTCTCGTGAGGTGAAAAATCCTGTTTATATGGGACTGGCAAATGAGTCGGGTTTCCCTCATGAAGGTTATATCGATTTCGTCGACAATCAGGTGAATCCCGCGACAGGTACTATTCGTGGCCGTGCAGTATTTGAAAACCCTAAAGGCAATTTCATTCCTGGTTTGTTTACACGTATCAAGTTAATCGGCAGCGCTTCTTATGACGGCATATTGATTGATGATAAAGCCATCGCGACGGATCTGAGCAATAAGTATGTCTTGGTGCTTGATAGTGAAAACAAAGCGCAGTATCGCGCGATTACTTTAGGTGAAAAACTGAACGGTTTACGCATTGTTAAATCGGGTTTAACGGCAGAAGATTCTATTGTGGTTAATGGTTTGCAACGAGTACGCCCTGGGGCACAAGTTGCGCCGGAAGTTGTCCCTATGGCACAAGCGGATGAGTTGAAGAACTTACAGGCTCAACAATTACGTGTTGATGATAGCCTGCAACGTTTGAAGACAGAAACGCTTGTAGTAGGAGGTTAAGATGAATTTTTCTTATTTCTTCATTCAACGGCCGATTTTTGCGGCAGTGATCTCCATGATGATTTTCATTGCGGGCGCTTTGGCCGTATGGGAATTACCGATTACTGAATATCCCGAAGTCGTGCCGCCAACGGTGGTCGTTACGGCTTCCTATCCCGGTGCGAATCCTAAAATTATTGCCGATACCGTAGCGTCACCATTAGAGCAGGCTATTAACGGCGTGGAAGATATGATTTACATGTCTTCTCAGGCTACTTCTGATGGTGGCATGTCTTTGACCGTGACCTTTGCGATTGGTACCGATCCAGATGATGCGCAAGTATTAGTGCAGAATCGAGTAGCACGTGCCTTAGCGCGTTTGCCGCAAGAGGTGCAGCGCATTGGTGTGATCACTAAAAAATCTTCTCCTAACCTAACCATGGTAGTGCACTTAACCTCTCCAGATGATAGATATGACATGTTGTATCTATCCAATTACGCAATGCTTAATGTTAAAGATGAGTTAGCGAAAATTGAAGGTGTAGGTGATGCGGCGTTATTTGGCGCCGGTGAATACAGTATGCGAGTTTGGTTGGACCCTGCCAAAGTTGCGGCCTTGAATCTTAACCCTGGTGATATCGTCGGCGCTTTGCGTGAGCAAAATCAACAAGCCGCTGCAGGTACGTTAGGTTCACAGCCTTCTGGGGAAAATGATTTTCAATTATTAATCAATGTAAAAGGCCGCTTAACCAGTGTTGAAGAGTTTGGCGATGTGATCATCAAGGTTGGCAGCAAGGGTGAAATTTCTCGCTTGAAAGATGTTGCCCGTATTGAACTCGGTGCTAACTCGTATGCCTTGCGTTCGTTACTCAATAATAAGCCAGCGGTGGCGATGGGGATTTTCCAAGCACCGGGATCAAACGCGATTCAAATCTCTGATGATGTCCGCGCCAAGATGGATGAGCTGAAAGATGCTTTCCCTGAAGGCGTCGATTATTCCATTGTTTATGATCCGACTATCTTTGTGCGTGACTCGATTGAAGCCGTTATTAGTACTCTATTAGAAGCTTTGCTCTTGGTCGTATTGGTAGTTGTGCTGTTTTTACAAAACTGGCGCGCGGCGATTATTCCATTAGTGGCAGTGCCGGTATCACTGGTAGGTACGTTTGCCATCATGCACATGATGGGCTTTTCTCTAAATGCCTTGTCGTTATTTGGTTTGGTACTCGCCATTGGTATTGTGGTCGATGACGCCATTGTGGTGGTGGAGAACGTCGAGCGAAATATCAGTGACGGATTGGCGCCAGTAGCAGCGACTCGCCAAGCGATGAAAGAAGTGACTGGCCCCATTATTGCGACCACCTTAGTATTAGCCGCAGTGTTTATTCCGACCGCATTTATGTCGGGATTAACCGGACAGTTTTATAAACAGTTCGCTCTAACTATTACCATTGCGACCTTTATTTCTGCGCTTAACTCTTTGACCTTAAGCCCAGCGTTATCGGCCTTATTATTAAAAAGTGAAGACGCGCCGAAAGATCGTTTAACGCGCTGGATGGATAAGCTATTAGGTAACTGGTTATTCAAACCGTTTAACCGAGTATTTAACCGCGCGGCGGAAGGTTATACCAAGGGCATCGGCAAGCTGATTCGTTTAAGCGGTATCGTACTGGTTTTTTATGCTGGTCTAATGGCCCTGACCTACGGACAGTTTGCTTCGACCCCAACCGGTTATGTGCCTGGACAAGATAAGATGTATTTGATTGCTTTTGCACAGCTACCGGATGCGGCCTCGCTTGATCGTACCGAGCAAGTGATGCGTGATATGTCGCAGATAGCGATGGATCATCCCGGTGTTGATGCGGCAGTTGCCTTCCCAGGTTTAAGCATTAACGGTTTTACCAATAGCCCAAATAGCGGCATTGTATTTGTGACCTTAAAACCTTTTGCTGAGCGTACCACAGATGATTTATCTGCTGGGGCCATTGCTGGGCAATTAAACGGTCAGTTCTCTGTGATTAAAGAAGCGTTTGTGGCGATCTTCCCACCACCGCCAGTATCGGGTTTAGGTACAATTGGTGGCTTCCGTTTGCAGATCGAAGACAAGAACAATATGGGTTATGAAGCTTTGTATGCGGTGACGCAACAAGTGATTCAAAAATCTTGGATGGACCCTCAGCTTACCGGTATCTTCAGCAGCTTCCAGGTAAACGTGCCACAAATTGAAGTGGATCTAGATCGGACTAAGGCTAAGAGTCAGGGCGTGCGCATTGATGATGCTTTTGAAACTATGCAGGGATATTTAGGTTCGGTTTATGTGAATGACTTTAATCAGTTTGGCCGTACCTATCAGGTAAATGTGCAAGCGGATGAGCAGTTTAGACAAGAACCTGAGCAAGTCGGCCAGCTTAAAGTGCGTAATGAAAGTGGCCAGATGATTCCATTGGGTTCTTTTATGGATGTTCGCCATGCGGCGGGCCCTGATCGTGTGATGCATTATAACGGTTTTACCACCGCAGAAATTAATGCCTCCCCTGCACCGGGCGTAAGCTCAGGTGAAGCACAGGAAGCTATGGAAAAAATCCTCGCAGAAACATTACCGATTGGTATGACGTATGAGTGGACGGAGTTAACCTATCAGCAGATTTTAGCCGGTAATGCTTCGATGTATATTTTCCCATTGGTAGTTTTGCTGGTCTTCATGGTATTGGCCGCTACGTATGAAAGTATGACCTTACCGTTGGCGATTATTATGATCGTCCCTATGACGTTATTATCGGCGTTAACCGGAGTGATTATCTCAGGAGGAGACAACAATATATTCACCCAAATTGGCTTCATTGTGCTGGTGGGGCTCGCGACCAAGAATGCGATATTGATTGTGGAGTTTGCCAAAGAACTGCAAGACAAAGGCATGACTGCATTAGAAGCAATTAAGGAGGCGGGGCGTTTGCGTCTACGTCCTATCTTGATGACCTCGTTTGCCTTCATCATGGGTGTAGTACCAATGGTATTGTCCACCGGAGCGGGCGCAGAAATGCGTCAGGCGATGGGAGTTGCTGTATTCTCTGGCATGATTGGCGTGACGGTCTTTGGTTTGATTTTAACGCCGGTATTCTATTACTTATTACGCAAAAACGTGAAAGTGAAAGAAGAAGTTAAGGCGCACGAAAGCTAAAACTCCAACAGTTTAAATGTCTTTTTATTAAATAACGAAGCCCCATTAATTGGGGCTTTTTTGTTTTCGTTAATATACAAGACTGACTATTTTGTTAGATGTGTTGTTTGATGTAAGCATGGGGAGTTTTAGGTATTAGGACGAATGAATTTTCGTACTTGAAAGTTGTAAGTATTTCTACTTAATTAACAGTGACGCTGAATCTACTGCTTTGTTTTGGAAGGACTATCTACATCATAAGTCAGCTCTATTAAAACAGGACTAAGTATCTTCGTTATTATCGCTTGCTTAATATTGATCATATTTTGTTATTCATACATTTATTACTCTGTGAGTAGCTTTTATCAGTATTTAGTAATAGTGATGATGAGTAGTAGCAGCTAAACAACTGTTTTCTATGATGATTTCTTGTGAAAATATATTGATATAGCATATTTACAATTCGACTTTAGGGGCCGTGTTGTTAGGGTATTGCTGATAATTAGTTGTTTTATGGCTGTCAATATTGTAGAAAGTCGTGACAGAGTCTAGAAGGCTATGAATGCATAACTTATATACTCAGTTAATGATATTACGGCCATGTTAATTTCGGGTAGCGATGATTATATGAAATCTCATAAATATTATTTAGCACGTATTAAAGCTGATCTTGCTGAGGTCGGTAGTACTGAGAAAGCAGAAGTCAGTCGTCGATATTTTCCTCAGGGAATAAACTGTTTGGGCGCAACGGCAGCAGACATAAAGTTAGTCATTAAAAAATTTCATAATGAATCTCCTGACTTATCCCCAATTGAAATGCTTTCTATTACTGAATATATTCTCAAACATGCTGAATATAATGAAGAAATCTTATTAGCGTTTGGGCTGATAAATAAATATGTGAAAAATAACTATAATGATGACTTGTTATTACGCTTTGAATACTGGTTGGAAAACTATACTGATAACTGGTCTTTAGTTGACGACTTATGCATAAAAACGATTTATCAGTTCTTGATGTCACGCCCGCACTTAATAGAAAAAACTCAGCGCTGGGTTCAATCCGAAGTATCTTGGTGCCGTCGGGCCAGTAATGTAGTGTGGGTTAAGTTTATAAAACGCAAGATTGGGAAGGCAACGTATTTTCTTGATAAAGAATTAGTATTTAATAACTGCGACCTGTTGCTAGAAGATGATGATGAATTTGTACAGAAAAGCATTGGCTGGTTATTGAAGGTGACGTCTGTCGAGCATGAAGAAGATGTTATTGCCTATATAAAGAAAAACTACTCTAGGCTAACTCGGCCAACTCTTCGCTACGCTATTGAGAAAATGGATGAAGATACCCGGAAGTTGATCATGCATTCGTTTTAATTGGACTATACTTCGAGTGAACTAGTGTTAAGGGTATGTCATGGGAGCAGAAGACGTAGACAATGTTGAGCCTAACCTACCGAATATTAAACGCTTTTTATCTATTTTTAAGGATGTAAAGCGGGAGAGCCGCTTTCGGCAGGAGGTCTTGCCTAAGCATCGACGCCTAACTTTCAAGTTGTGTGCCTCTGTTGCTGTCGCGATGCCCATCTTTATGCTTTCTGATTATATGGTTGTCAAACCTGATTCTTGGGGATTTTTCTTAGTAATACAGAGACTGGTTCAAATAGGATCATGCCTTGTTTTTTTATTAATAATACCGCGAATACGCAGTCATCTATCGTACGATACTTTGCTTTTTAGCATCTTATTTATATCTTTTTTTCTTCTTGAATTAGGATCATTTACATTCGTTGATGATTACGCCTTGTATGCACTGTTCGATATCATAATAATGATAAGCCTCTATGCTTCTGGGATCTTGCCAGTAAAACTGTCATTGATTTTATGTATATACCATACAGTCGTCGCTATCTTTATTGTGGTATTTGTGAAAATTTTGGATACCCATGAACAAATAGTTATGATTCTTGGTTACAGCTTCAGTAATTGCGCGGGAATACTATTAGCTATTGCTCAACACCGAACGGCACGACAAGAATTTCTATTGAAGCATTCTTTACGAGAGAAAACGCTTCAACTCAGGCAGTTAGCCTATCGAGACTCATTGACTAACGCGCTTAACAGAAGAGCCTTTCAGGATCACTTTAGTGATTTCGAAAGGATGGCATTACGAATGCAGGGGAGTCAAAACGGTGTCTATTTGATTGCCGCAGATCTCGACCATTTTAAGTTAATAAATGATAATTTTGGGCATGATGTCGGCGATAAGGTTTTAGTCGCCTTTACTGCACTTGTAGAATCTAATATTCGACCACAAGATAATGTATATCGGTTTGGTGGTGAGGAATTTATAATTATATTACAGGACTGTCATAAGGAAATTGCAGTCCAAAGGATCGATCAGATCATACATTTTCTGAACGAAAACTCGTTAGAGATCGATGAGTTGACTAAGCCTGTGACGTGTAGTTTTGGGATAACACCTATATTAACTACCGATACAGTAGATTCAGTATGCATCCGCGCGGACGAAGCACTTTATATTGCAAAACATAACGGCCGTAATCAATATATATTTGATTCCGGCCTTGATAAAAATTTAAATAACGAACAGGCTGATTAAAATCCTAGGCTTCGATTAATGTTTCTTCAGCTAACTTTTTAGGCGTAGGTGTGCGAATCAAGTGATCAAATGCGCCTAGGCTGGCTTTTGCACCTTCGCCCATGGCGATGATGATTTGTTTATAAGGCACTGTGGTTACGTCGCCTGCTGCGAATATTCCTGCTACAGACGTTTCACCTTTGCTACTTACTTCAATTTCGCCACGTGCTGATAGCTCGATTCCAGAATCCTTTAAGAATTCACTATTAGGCACTAAACCAATTTGCACAAAAATGCCGGCTAATTCAACTTGCTTCGTTTCGCCTGAAGCTCGGTCGGTATAGTTCAGTGCAGTAACGCGGGTACCATCACCAATGACTTCGGTCGTTAGCGCTTGTTTAATAATATCGACATTGCCCATACTATTAGCTTTGTCGATTAAGACTTGGTCAGCGCGCAAGGTATCGGCAAATTCCAATACAGTAACGTGCTCTACCAAACCAGCTAAATCGATTGCCGCTTCAATACCTGAGTTACCGCCACCAATAACAGCAACGCGCTTACCTTTAAACAAAGGGCCATCACAGTGTGGGCAATAAGCAACGCCCTTATTACGATATTCTTGTTCACCCGGTACGTTCATTTCTCTCCAGCGTGCGCCTGTGGATAAAATTACGCTGCGGCTTTTTAAGGTTGCGCCACTTTCTAGTTGAACGTGAATATATCCATCTTCAGTTTTTTCAGCAGAAATAATGTTGTCTGCTTTCTGTTCGCTCATGATATCAACGTTATATTCTTTAACGTGTTCTTCTAAGGCGGCTGCGAGTTTTGGGCCTTCTGTTTCTTTTACAGATATGAAGTTTTCAATCGCCATGGTATCCATAACTTGGCCGCCGAAACGTTCGGCGACGATACCGGTACGAATACCTTTACGTGCTGCATAAATTGCGGCTGAAGCCCCTGCTGGCCCACCGCCAACCACTAATACTTCGTAAGGTGCTTTTTTACTTAAGGCTGCGGATTCTTTTTCAGCTGACCCATCCCCTGACATGAGCCGTACTTTCTTTAAAATTTCAGCTAAAGAAATACGACCTTGGGCGAAGACTTCACCGTTTAGGTAAACGCTTGGGACTGACATGATGTTGCGCTCGGCGATTTCGTCTTGGAAAGCGCCGCCATCGATCATAGTCGTTTTAATTTTAGGATTAATCGCTGCCATCATGTTTAAGGCTTGTACGACATCCGGGCAGTTTTGGCAGCTAAGCGAAATGAATATTTCAAAATTCATTTCTTCGTCTGTGTTGTCATTAAGGCTCGCGATCTGCTCAATCACTTCGGGTGCAAGCTTCATTGGGTGGCCGCCGCTGTGCAGCAAAGCCAATACTAATGAGGTAAATTCGTGACCCATTGGCAAGCCGGCGAAACCGATGGCTGTTTCTTTGCTTGGGTTCAACACCTGCATAATAGGTTTACGGTCACTGGCGTTTTGATCTTCTATCACTTTTACTTTGCTGTTCAGTGATGCAATGTCATTTGCTAAGCCGTGAAGCTTGTTTGAGGTATCACTGTCGTCAAGGCTAAGAACCAGATGTACATCGGTCTTTAAGTTTTCTAAATACGCCTTTAATTGGTCTTTCATTGCTTGGTCTAACATAGTGATACCTTCTGAATTCTTTAATGTTTAACAATTTTTTGTACGCAGAATGTGTGTCATTGCGTATAGGGTTGTCTCTCCTAGATTGGAGGCCAAGTAGGTAAACGATGGGGCTGTGTAACGCTTTTTAAATAACCCCATTACCGTCAACGGCAATGGGATATTTTAGTCAGTTAGCGACTAGATCTTGCCAACTAGGTCTAGAGAAGGGGCTAGAGTCTCTTCGCCTTCTTTCCATTTAGCTGGGCAAACTTCACCTGGGTGAGCAGCAACATATTGAGCGGCTTTCACTTTGCGAAGTAGATCTTCAGCGTCACGGCCAATCCCTTCAGCAGTAATTTCCATTGCTTGGATAGTACCTTCTGGATCGATCAAGAAAGTAGCGCGGTCTGCAAGGCCTTGACCTTCACGCATCACGTTGAAGTTGTTAGTGATGTTGCCAGATTGGTCGCCTACCATGAAGTAGTTGATCTTGCCGATAGTATCAGAGCTGTCGTGCCATGCTTTGTGAGCAAAGTGAGTATCAGTAGACACTGAGAATACCTCTACGCCACGCTTTTGTAGTTCTGCGTAATGATCTGCAAGGTCGCCTAGTTCAGTAGGGCAAACGAAAGTGAAGTCAGCTGGGTAGAAGAAGAATACAGCCCATTTTCCTAATACATCTTTTTCAGAAATCTCTACGAATTCGCCTTCTTTAAAAGCAGAAGCGTTGAATGGCTTGATTTGAGTATTGATCATTTTTGTATACCTATTAAGAACGTTAAGGGTGCTAAAAGTGTTTTGGTTGGCTTCGTCTTGTGAATCCATGAGATGCATAATGGGGTAAGGAGCTTGATAGTTATAATTGTATCTATTTATTGATTCGATAGTTAAAAGCTATTATTTAAGGAGGCGATGATTCAATTAGAACTTAACGGAAGTTAACTAAAGTAATTTCCCGCCAAGAGCTTAAAAGTCGGCGCATTTGAGAAAAATCATCTTGGTACACCCGTGCTATGTTTCTGTATTACGTACCGATGATTTAAATAAGAGAACCCTCTTGGGATTAAAATGAATAATAAAAAATTGATTCTCGCGCTTTCTTTAACTCTATCAGCCTCGGCATTTGCTTTAGAGCCGAGGCCGATACCGAACCCTAATGTCGGGCTTGATGGTGCAGCGACCATGCACAGTGATACTTACTCTTCTGATACCACGCCTTTGGCTGGCCCTTTAGGGCTTGATAGCCAGCGAGTGCAGTCAAAGTCTGTTTCTTTGGCGGCGGCTTGTCCTACTAGCTTAATTCGTTCAGATGGCCATCCATTGGTTTTGTGTACCAATATGTTTGGTCTGAATCCGGTGGTTCATATACTCAATAAAAAATCGGGATTATCCATGGCAAAGCTTAACTTGCCGGCGGGAAGTTTATTGGGCGGCGTATATGCTTATTTAGATAATGAAGATCGCTTGGTGATGGTTGATGGTAAACATAACTTGGTAAGGGTTAAGGCGCGCTTGGATACGAGCCGAATTATTAAACGCTGGAAGGTGAGTATAGATGAATCCGTTTCTTTAACGACCGCAGTGAATAGTCATTGTGCCAGTGCTGAGAATATGGATTGTGATTCCGTGGTGAGTATTAATGCCGGCGGTTTAAACGATGTTTGGTTCGTGACGAAGCAAGGTTTAGTCGGCAGCTATGATACGGAAACTGCTGAGATTAAAACGCTGAAGCTCGCCGCAGGGGAGGAGGTTCATAATTCTTTTTCTAATACCTTAAATGGTCAAGCAGGTATCGCTACCAATGAGGCGTTGTATTTAATTGCTCTAGATGAGCAAGGTGAGTTAATGATTCAGTGGCGCGCTCAATACGATTCAGGCAGTCATCGTAAACCAGGGCAGTTAAGTAAAGGCACAGGTGCAACGCCGACCTTCTTTGGCCCTGAAACGGGTGCTGAATATTTAATGATTACTGATAACAACGATTCCCAGACGTCTTTATTAGTTTATAAAACCGATGCGGAGCAGGCTGAATTGATTTGTAAATATCCTTTGTTCGAGGAAGGCACTTCGGGTACTGAGAATTCGGCGATTGGTATTGGCCGCTCGGTTATCGTCGCGTCTACTTATGGTTACCCATACCCTAAAGTCCCCGATGGTGTTCCGGCTGCCGTGCCAGAGAAAGCAGATTTTGCGGGCGGCATGATACGTATTGATTTGTTTGCTGATGAGTCGGGCTGCAGTGAAGTCTGGCAAAACGATTTACGTTCATCTGCAGTGCCTAAGTTATCCACCGCCGATAATTTAATTTATACGGTTGAGCGCCGCAATGTAATGAATTCACCGAAAGCTAAGTTGGTGGATAGTTTTTACTTTACCGCGCTTAATCCAGAAACAGGCATGACCCTGTATCAAAAGCGCATTGGTGGCGGCTTTTTCTCTGATACCTTGCAGATGGCGGGTAATATCGGCCCAGAGCAGGTGTACTGGCAGGGAACGGTGGGTGGTATGATTCGAATTAGTCCTAAGCCTTAAAGTAAGTAGTCTATTTAAATGGGGGACTTCCCCCATTGTTCCATCTCCGCAACAAACCTTTTTACATCAAATTACGCTTTAACACTTTCATTCCAAGACGATCGGTCATAAAGTAAAGACATGAACAGACCAAGACGCAGTGAACAAACCAGAGAAGCCTTAATCGAAGCCGGAATCGAGCACTTGTCAGTGCACGGTTACCACGGCACTGGGATTAAGCAAATATTGGATGAGGTGAATGTCCCTAAAGGCTCCTTCTACAATTTCTTTGCCAGTAAAGAGGCGTTTGTTGCTGAATTGATTGGTCACTATAGCCAAGATTTATTGAATCAGCTTGCTGTCTTTATGACGGGGGCGGGGAAAGATTTATCGCCTATTGAGCAGCTTAGAGCAATCTATCTTTATAGTTTGGAGCGCTATGCCAGTCACGGTTTTAAGAAGTCGTGCTTAGTGGGTTCTATGGCCAGCGAGATTTCTTCTGAAAGTGAAATGTGCCGCCTTGAATTAGAACGTTCCATGAAGAAATGGCTGAGTTTTTTCAGTGGTATTTTTGAGCAAGGCCAAAAGCAAGGACTTGTTCGCGACGATATGAGTTCGAGTGATATCGCGGGGCTTTATTGGGCAGCTTGGGAAGGCGCACTGATTAAGATGAAGATGTCGGCAGATACTCAGCCGGTAAAAAGAATTATGGAGCTGATGATTGGTACGCTACTTAAAAAATAGCGTACATCATTGCTTAATAGTATTAAAAATCTAGAAGCACAATGACTGTGCTTTTTTTAAAAGTAATTATAAGACGATCGGTCTAAAAGGCTGTGTCTTAACTCTACAAATACAATGAGGATATGAAAATGACGACATCAGCCCAGTTAGGCTCTAGCTTTGCTTTAAAGAAAGGCAAGGTCATAAAAAATCGTTTATTTAAGTCAGCGATGAGCGAGCAGCTAGGAACACGTGACCATAACCCTAAGCCAGGCTTGGCTAAACTTTATGGCCGCTGGGCAGAAGGCGGTATTGGTTTGTCGATGACGGGCAATATCATGATCGATCGCACGGCCTTGGGTGAACCTAAGAACGTTGTTTTAGATGAACAAAGTGATTTAACAGAATTTAAAAAATGGGCAGAAGCTGGTAAGAAAAACGGCTCGCACATTTGGACCCAACTTAATCACCCAGGTAAGCAGATTCCTAACTTTATTGTTAAAGAACCTGTCGCGCCGTCAGCGATTTCTTTAAGCCGTGGCCTTGAGAAAGGATTTAATAAACCTCGTGCTTTAAAAGAAGAAGAAATCTTAGTTATCATCAAGAAGTTTGCCACCAGTGCTAAGTTAGCAAAAGAAGCGGGATTTACCGGCGTTCAGATTCACGGTGCTCACGGTTATTTAGTAAGCCAATTTTTATCACCGCGTCATAATCAACGTGATGATCAATGGGGAGGTTCTTTAGAAAACCGTATGCGTTTTGTCTTGTCGGTTTATAACGCAATTCGCGAGCAAGTGGGTAGTGATTTCCCGATTGGTATTAAGCTGAATTCTGCTGACTTTATGAAAGGCGGTTTTAGCGAAGAAGATTCTATGCAGGTTGTAAAAACATTGGCAGACGCGGGTATTGATTTGATCGAAATCTCTGGCGGTACTTATGAAAGTCCTTCTATGATGGGCGCTGACGTTAAAGAATCAACGCTGCAACGTGAAGCTTACTTCCTAGATTATGCTGAAAAAGTACGTACTCAAGTTGATACGCCATTAGTGGTTACCGGTGGTTTCCGTTCGTCTAAAGCGATGCAAGCCGCGTTAGATACTGGAGCAACTGACTTTATTGGTGTAGCGCGTACAACTGTCGTTGATCCTGATTTTCCTAATAAGTTAATCGCCGATGAAAACCATCAGCAGCAGTTGAAAAAACTGACTACCGGTAAACCAGCAATTGATAAAATGGCAATGTTGGATATTACTTGGTACGAAGCTCAACTTGCGCGTATGGCGAAAGGCAAGCAGCCTAAAGAAAATTTAAGTGAGTGGGGCGTATTCTTTGGTACGCTATTAAATGCAGGGGTTTATGCGTTTAGAAGTCGTCGTGCTTAAGTAACCGAGCTCGAATACGAATTCAATGGCTAGGGTGTAATAAGGCCTAGTCGTTGAATTTTCTATTTTAAAAATATTCTATCTTTCACTTCCCTAGGTCCTTATAAACTATAGCTGCGATGAATAGTCCGCTTGGTAGTTTTTTAAAAAATCTAAACCCGCTTTAAACCCTAACTCATAATCATCGTTTAGTGATTCATCACTACTGCCGACTAAGCCACTGGCTAATACCTGCGCGGGATAAATTTGTATTATCTCAACATCCTTGGGTGGCTGCTCAATAAAATTCAACGTCGCTTGATAGGCATTCTCATGATGAGTTATTAAATCCAATACTTTAGGGCAGCGGTTAGCACTGCATAGCATTGACTTTAACTTGTGCGCCCAAGGGGATTGCACATCGGCATCTTTGGGGATTGTACGTATAACGACAATGCGTTTAGCACCACGCTGATACGCTTCTTCTACAGGAATGGGCGCTGATAAACCGCCATCAACATAATAATGATCATTAATTTTCACCCCTTTTTTATATAAAATGGGTAAGGCGCTGGAAGCCTTTAATACGGTAAGCCAATTGTCTTTTGTCGGTTCAAAAAAGGTGGCTTTACGATCGTCTGCTTTCGTCGCTGAAAATAGTAACTGTCGGCGCGTAAGGCGTTCTTCTCCGCAGCTTATATTCAGTTTATTTTCAGCTTGATCGACTTGATTAAAATACCAGTCTAGATCGACTGCATGTTTACCAATGAGTGTACGCGAGAGTTTGAAAAACTTTGGGTCGTTTGAGAAGGATGTAATTGAATGACGTCCAAATCCTTTTTGGCAGGTCATGTAGCTGGATAAGTTCTGCGCGCCTGCAGAAGTTCCTATGAGCAAATCAAACGGATTGAAGCCCGAATGTAACCAACTGTCTAATACCCCAGCGGTGAATATACCCCGCTGGCCACCACCTTCCGCGACTAGCGCCGTATTCTGCATCGGCTCTGTCGGCAAGCACTGACTTGATAGTTTAAGCTTGGCTGCTGAATAAGGCATAGGAGGTTCACGCGGGTTAAGTGATTGAGTCGTTACCTTATCCTTGTGGGCTTAATACTTAAAATTGATCTTTGTTCTTGGGTTGATAGTTATTTTCTATTGATATCTGAGCCTGTATTTGCAATGCTGAGACTCAGCTAATTTAATGGCAATACTTCATGTCGAGTAAAAAAATTGCTTTCTCTATCGTGCTATTTCTTAGTAGTTTAATGGCTTTAGGCGGTGCTCTTAATGTAGGGGTGAGCGGCCAGTTTTTGACTATGTGGTTTTTATTTCCTTTCTTCTATAGTTTAAGACAATTAGGGAAAAGTATTGGGATAAAAATCTTCATCATAGTAGGGTCATTGTATGTATTGTTTCTATGGAATCATGAAACCAATAGGATCATCTTTCCATTGATCGGAAGTGAGATCACACTTAATGATCAGTGGGGGTATGTCAAATACGGTGATAGTGATGTGGAATCGTTATCTGAGCCGAATGACGAAAACCGAAAAGTTGGGAAATACATAAAGTCAGCAGGCAGTTTCAAAAAATCTAAGGTTTTAGAGATGGTAGCGGTATTGGTTTCTCATCCTAGTTTGGTTATTACTTATTCACCAATATTCAGAGATCAGCAGGGGAATGAGTATAAGATTTTTGCACAGAGTCTTGAGGATGAAATAGCAAAGGGGACCGTGATTAGTCAAGAACTAGAGGGTTTGGCATATTATGAATATCAATCGAAATTTAGCCGCTGGCTTAGTATTGTAGCTTTATGGCCAGTGTTACCTTTTATCGCTATAGCTAAATAGAGCTTTACTGAGTTCACGTCTTGAGAATAAGTTATTAGAATTTGGCAAGGTCATTAGTAAATACTATCAGTCTGATACTTATAATTAGTTTTAACTAAAGTCATGTGGCCGCTATGCTTTTATCAATGCATTCAGTTGATTGTTTTTCGAACACAACTTAACTGAATAAACACGGGTAAAAGAAAGGGGAATGACTATGACAAAAAAGACAACATTAACCACCTCCAGTGGCGCACCAGTTGCCGATGATAACAACAGTATCTCGGTAGGGAAGCGGGGGCCTCTTACTTACGACAACCATTACCTCTTTGAGAAGTTAGCGCACTTCAACCGTGAGCGCCTTCCTGAGCGTGTTGTTCATGCCCGTGGAACCGGAGCTTATGGTACTTTTACTCTAAAGAAGGATATGAGTGAGTACAGTATCGCTTCTTTCTTGCAAACACCGGGTGAGAAGACTGAGCTCTTCTTACGTTTTTCAACAGTCGGTGGTGGCCAAGATTCCAGTGATTATGCGCGCGATCCTAGAGGCTTTGCAGTTAAGTTTTATACCGAGCAAGGCAACTTCGATTTGGTGGGCAATAATACGCCGGTATTCTTTTTGAATGACCCGATTAAATTCCCTGATTTTATCCACTCGCAAAAGAAGGATGCTAGAACCAATCTTCCTAACCCTGCGAATGCCTTTGAGTTTTGGGCGAATCATCCTCAGTCGCTGCACCAGATGACAATCTTGATGTCGGATCGGGGTATTCCGCTTTCGCTTAGGCACATGCACGGTTTCGGTTCGCATACCTTGAGCTTTTGGAATAAAGCCGGTGAACGCTTTTGGGTGAAGTGGCATTTTAAAACCGATCAAGGCATTAAAACTTTGACGGGGGAAGAAGCGGATAAGATGAGTCCGTTTGGCGCGCAACAAGATTTAGTAGATTCGATTGATAACGGCGACTATCCAACTTGGACGGTTAAGGTTCAGATCATGACGGAAGCGGAAGCTCAGAGTTATAAAATCAATCCGTTTGATCTAACCAAAATATGGCCTCATAAAGATTACCCGTTGATTGAAGTGGGCAGCCTAGAGCTGAATCGTAATGTGGATAACTATTTTGCCGAGACTGAACAGGCCGCTTTTGCGCCGAGTAATTTGGTGCCAGGCATCGGTGCTTCGCCGGATAAAATGTTACAAGCCCGCTTGTTAGCGTATCAAGATGCTCATCGTTATCGCGTGGGCACCAACGTGAATAATATTCCGGTGAATGCGCCCAAATGCCCGATGAATAATTATCAGCGTGATGGTGCTTTTGCGGGATCTTTTTCTATTAATGGGGAATGTCCGATTAATGGCGGTGCTAATTATTATCCGAATGATCAAGCCGCTGCAGGCGCCCCCGTGCCAGATGATCAAGCAATGGCTCCTGCGATGCCTGTATTGGAAGATGCTTGGATTGGACATCATGATCAATCCGATGAGGATTATTACAGCCAAGCGGGGGACTTGTTCCGTTTAATGTCGGAAAACCAGAAGCAGCAG
The DNA here is from genome assembly GCA_036960605.1 of Oleispira sp. Classification (GTDB taxonomy): domain Bacteria; phylum Pseudomonadota; class Gammaproteobacteria; order Pseudomonadales; family Oceanobacteraceae; genus Oleispira. Next base: position 60,385 of record JBALXI010000002.1, read on the forward strand.
CTAATTGGTAATATTGCTGGTGGCTTGTCGCAAGCGAATGAATCTATTCAAGCGCGCATGATTGAGCAGTTCACTAAAGCCGATTCTGATTATGGTCAGCGTATTAAAGCCGCTTTAAAGTAAACGGTGTTCTAATCGATGGTAGCCATTTTACTGCCATCGGTTAACGTTTATAGCAGTTAACGTAGATTCTCTACGTTGTCGATACCCAATAAATTCGCCGAAATTGTTGGGCCGTAAAGTAATATCAAATTGACAAGGGCGGTTACTAAACATACTGTTACGTAAATTATTAACAGTGTTTTTTGATCGTTTATTCAGATCAAAATTAAGTACTCTTGTCTGTTATTCCATATTACCTAGCGCCATCGATATCTGAGAATTAAATATGAAAAGGTTTGTTTTTTCTGTTTTTTCTGTCCTTCTTTTTTCTACCGGATCACCACTAACAATAGCCTCTGAGTTGATGCCATTACAACACAGAGCAGATCTTTGGCAGCAGGTTCAGCAAGATATTAATCATAAAGTAAGATCTTCTCTCGTTGACGGAGATACTCAGGCGAAAGGTTCTGAGCTGCAATTTACTTTAGTGAAAGCAACATCAGGCAAGATTAGCTTTGAACACTACGATACCTTGTATCAAGGTTATTCAGTGCTCAATGGGCGATTGATACTGGCAAAAAATGCTCAAGGCCAATTGCAGCAAATGTTGGGTGCTTTGGCGGCGGGTATCTCGACCGATTTGCCCAATGCAGCAGCAGAATTTACCCAGAATGAGCTGGCGGTGAAGCGCTGGCTGCACAGCGAATATCAAGTTAATCATCTCATTAACGATCTCGAATTGTACCCCGCTATATTCATTGATGAGGGGTTAGCAAAAGTGGTCTATCGCATCCGTTATCTTCTAAGCAACAAACAGGGTATTAGTATTGAACGCCCGCATATGATTGTCGATGCGCGCACGCTGCAAGTTATTAAACAGTGGGATGGGCTGGATAAAATACAGGAACCGGCATCGTCCGTCGCAATCGCAGGGACACTCGTGATGGCAGGGGGCGCTGGCGGTAATGAAGCGCTGGGATTAAATTGCTATACCCCCGCTCCTAATTCAATGGCGCAATGTTTGGCTTATGAAGGATTAGATAATCCGATCGTGAGTGAGGTGACTTTTCAGAATATAAAACCCCAGAATATCTTCAGTGCCTTTTCAGGTTACCCCTTTATTGTCACTCAAAATGGTAGCGATTGCTGGTTAAAGAATGACTATGTCACCACGATTAAAGCGCTGAAAGATACGCCCAGTGATAGCGCCTTTCATTATGTCTGTGATGGCGATACTGAACATTTTAATAAATTAAGTATGGATGAATACGATGAGGTATTTCTCTCTTTCTTTCCTATTAACGATGCCCATTTCTATGGCGGTATTGTTATGCAAATGTATGATCAATATTTACGCGAAATTTTTCCCAACCAAATAGAGGATTGCCCTGTTGGCCAAGGAAATTCTGATTATTGTTTAAAACCTATCTCACAGCGCGCTAATGCCAAGGGCTCTACCGGGGCCGATATGGCGAATGCAAACTGGGATGGTCAGTATGTGAATTATGGTAATGGCGACCCTTGGGTTATGTACAGCCAAACCACCATCGATATCGTTGCCCATGAAATCACTCATGCCATTACAGAGTGGAATAGCGACCCTGTTAGAGGTGGGCAGTCTAGCGCCTTAGATGAATCATTTTCTGATATTGCTGCGATCGCCGTGAATGATTTTTTCGAGGATAATGTCTCAGGTAGTTATGCCAACTCTTTAGCCTATAAGAATAAAAGAGAGTATCGATGGCGCTACGGTTGGGATGTATTCGCTGGTGGCTGGGGCGGGCGTGATTTTCAGTGGCCTTCATCCTATGGGAATAGTATTGGTGATGCTCGAGATTTTAAGCAAGGTATGAGAGGGCACGATGCGGGTGGTGTAATGAATAAACTCTTTTACGAGTTGGTAACTCGACAGGGCTGGAGCATTGAAGAAACATTTAAGTTAATGCTAGAGGCCAACGTCAGCTGCTGGTCTCCGCAAGTTGTATTTGAAGATGCTGGCACGTGTTTGTTATTACTCGCCAACGATGTTGATAAGTTTCGCCAGCTCGACCAGACATTGCATTCAGTCGGAATCTTTTCTCCACAAAGCGACATTACTCCGCTGTCTTTTGAAATTACCCAGCAGGATAATGAGTTCGGCTATAAAATTATTTTGCCAGCAAGTATTGAGACTGAAGCCATCAATACTATCGAAGTCGTCTGGGGAGATGATACTCCGATTAAATCTTGGCATAAGGACTCGGCGATCGCGATTGAGCAGTATTTGGCAGCCGTGCATGGCTATACCGATGCAGGAACGATGTTGGTTGCTATCAAGGTGACTTTAGATGACGGTAGCAATTTGCAAGGATTCAAAAATATACACATGGACAGTAGTATTGTTCCAGAAAAAGATTTAGTGCCAAATGCTTTCGAGTTTGTAGCGACCATTGATGTGCCTTTAGCTGAAATGATTATTAGCTCAAGTATCAAGGTAGCGGGTATTAATGCAGCGACCAAGATAGTGGTTGTTAATGGGGAGTACTCGATTGATGGCGGCAACTTTACTGCGCAGGAAGGCCTGATCACGAATGGTCAGCAGGTCGTTGTGAAATTGTTATCTTCTGCCGTTCATAGTGATAGGGCAGAAGCTGTACTGACGATTTCAGATGTGTCAGCTGCATTCGCAGTCACTACGATAGTCGAGAGTATTGAACCCGATAATACGAATGCTGGAGAGCAGAGTTCGGGTAGTGGTGGTGGAATGATTGGCTTTGAACTATTTCTTTTTTTAACTTTACTAGGAGTTAGGAATTGTTTTTTTAGACGGTTTTTATATGTAGGAGTGCGTAGCTAAATGGCAAGCCTAGAAATTATTCTTATGAGCCGCTATGTGCTTTTTCGATACCAGACCTTTCTTTTATAAAAGATCATGCAGAGTATAATGCGAATTGATGCAGTGCTGGTTAATCAATAAGGATAAAGTTAATAGTAATATTAAATGTTAACTATTTATTGTATTTGTTTTTTAAAGTTTTGTAATTGTCAGACGCTTTATAATCTTTCATCGCTTTGGCAAATAATTCAGCCGTCTTATTAATGTTTTTTATTTTTGAAAATGCTAGATAACTGATGTTTGAGAAGGCGGCTGGGGATAGTATTTCAATTTGATTGAAAATGATGTCGTCCTTTTGTGCTATGTATTCTGCCTTTGTTAGAATGGCAAGATCTATCCTGTTTGATCTTATTAAAGAGGTCATTTGTATAACGCTATTAAAAATTGTTTTATGTATAAAACTGGCCTGATTGAATTCTTCAGTGTAAGCATAGCCTCGCTGTACTCCGATGCGATACGGCGAAAGATCCTTCAGTTTTCCTTGGTATGAGATTTTTTCTTTTCGTTGGCTGTTTATAATAAAGTGATAATGGCTTTCTGTGAGAATATTGTCATTAAGAAATATTGCATAATTCTCTCTGCTAGAATTTCTTGAAACATAACTTAAGGCATCAGCTTTACCGAACTTTAGCATCTGAATGGCACGTTTCCATGGCACGCTTTCGAACTTGACTGTCAAGGGGATTGATTTTGCCGCGTTTTGAATTAACTCAATATGAAAGCCTGTCAATTTTCCATCAATATGCATTTCATCGGGCGGATAATCTTCATTGCCTCTTAAAATAGTCAGTTCTGAAGCATTAGAGATGTTTGTCATGAAAGTAGGGAATATAGAAATTAGCAATAATATTATTCCTACTTTATTCATAATGGCGGCTTCTTTGAATAACGACTGTTTTTAAATAAAGAATTAATGATTACGATTAAGTTATAGTGACGACAAATTAATAGTATTGCAATACATAAATCTAGCTTAAAATTCATCCCAGTAAGGGATATCTTGGCCTAGCTTTTCAATTAAAAAATCCAAGAATGCACGTACTTTAGTCGGTAAGTACTGTCGTTCGGGGTATACCGCATAAAGACTTTTACTGGGCATTTTATAGTTTTGGAAAAGCGCAACTAATTCCCCTCTTTTGATCGCGTCTCCCACAATATAGGTGGGCAGACGACCAACCCCCATACCGGCAATTAAAGCTTGTTTCAATGCTGCACTATTATTAACGCGATAATTTCCGCTCACCTTTATTTTATGGCTGGGTTTATTAGCTACTGAGCTGCTGATGTTTGAATCGCTGATCTTTGAGTTGTTCGGACCTGAGCGATCGAATTGCCAAATATCAGCATTACTGGAGTAGCTGTAAGTTATGCAATTGGCTTTTGCTAAAAGCTGCGGTTGATCTAAGGCTTGTTGATATTGCTGTTCGAAGGCTTTCAAGAATTCAGGCGAGGCACAAACAACGCTGTGTAACGGCGCCAGTGGGCGCGCGATTAAATTGGAATCGGGCATGTCACCTGCTCTCACCGCTAAGTCATAGCCTTGTTCGATGAGGTTGATGTGACGATCGTCCATCACGAGGTCAATTTCGAGGTGTGGATAGCGTTGAAGAAAGAGCGGAATTAAAGGTGTTATGTGCATTTGGCCAAGAGTCATAGGTAATTGTATTTTCAAAACACCCCGTGGCTCTCCCTTTAGTTCATGCACAGCATCTTCAGCTTGTTGGGCTGAGCGATTGGCTTGGGCGGCATATTCATAAAAACGCTCTCCTGCTTCGGTCAGGCTTAGCTTTCGAGTTGTACGATGAAAGAGGCGTGCACCTAGTTGGTCTTCTAATTGAGTAATGCGTTTGCTGACGGCAGATTTGGAGATACCTAATTGTCTACCCGCACTCGAAAATCCTGCGTTATCGGCGACGGCAATAAAAATAGGAATGGCGTTAAAGCTTTCCATAGCGGTTCTCTCTCAATTCAGTAGTGTTGAGAATAACTCAACAAAGAGTCTCCTAAAAGCTATATTGTTCTTATTTAGAATTAAATCTAAAGTGTACCTATCAACAACACAGAGGGCACTGTCATGGTTCGTTTAGAGCACGCAAATTTAGTTGTGAAAGAAATTAAACCGACTCTCGATTTTCTTCTAGCGGCCTTTCCTGAATGGAAGGTTCGCGGTAAAGGGGAAATGGTTTGGGGTAAAGGAGAGAACGCAGTGCCGCGCCATTGGGTGCATGTTGGTGATGATGATTATTACCTAACGTTGAATGATAACGCGCAAGGAGAGATCCGAGATGTGCGCAGCGTACAAGTAGGAGTGGCTCATTTAGGCTTTGTCGTTGATGACCTACAAGGGATTATCGATCGTCTTACCCAGCAGGGTTTTACTGTGGATATCACCGGACAAGATCATCCGTTTAGACAGACGGTTTATTACAATGATCCCGCAGGTTTTCAATTTGAATTCTTGCAATATTACAGTGATATACCGGCAGAGAAAAATATGTACGGTGGTGAAAGTGGTGAAATTAAAAGAAATATTCAGAGCAAAATCTAAGCATTGACATTATTTGAAATTATTTGAAATTATTTGAAATTATTTGAAATTATTTGAAATTATTTGAAATTATTTGAAATTATATTATTAGAGAATTTAAAAATGACACATCATAAAGCACAGCAATTAGTTAAAAATTTATACCAGGCAGTTGATAGTAAAAATGTCGATTATTTAAACGATAATTTATCTCAGCGTATTCGGTTTCGTATTGGTAATAGTCCAGCGGCCAATAATAAAAAAACCATTTTGGATGCCAATCGCCAGTTCTTTAGTAGTGTTCACTCTATGAAACATACCATTGAAGAGGTTGTCTCTCAGATAGTAAATAAAGAAGGTCGAGCAGTCGATAAAATTGTTTGTTATGGGCGAGTCGACTATGTGCGCTTAGATAGTACAGAGCACAGTGCTGTATTTTCCACTGTGCTGGAAGTTGAGGATAACTTGATTACGGATTATCTGGTTTTTGCCGATCTTTCAGGATTATTTATTGAGTAGGTCTTTATAGTCAGGCATGTTAATCAAACATTTTTGCCGCTAATAAAAAGTCGATTAGCACTCGGGTTCTTATAGGAACTTGGCGGCTAAGGCTTCTTTTACCTTTCTTTTGTAAATACTGAATGTCTTGCTGTCCTTTTTAGATCAAGGTGACCAGCGTATAAGGCATTTCTAATTTATTAGTTCAAGTAGGCTTACCTGAAGATTTTGCTGGAGTGCTTGCTGACTCTGAAGTACAAGCGGCTAGCGGATGGTTAGCAGGCGATAGTAATAACTTGAGCCAGTTAATTGGCCGTAGTACTACGCCTTTGGCTGAGAGTATTGCAGCTGTATTATAGGAAATAGAGTTTTTAACTAAAGTGAAGCAAGGCCGCCTTACGCGGCTTTTTGATATATGGAAAAACAGTAATGACTTGCGATGACCTCCATAAAACTATCATTTTGGATTATCATTGCTGTTAATATTTTATGACGAGAAGTTTTCCTTTGAACAGATTAAAACAAGCTGATATCAATATCTTGAAATGGGTTTATCAACGACCTTTTAAGAGAACGTGGTTTATAAAAGCACTGATCTTTGTTGGTGATGGCCCGTCTTGGATGTTAGTCATTTTCTTCTCGGCTTTATTTTCACAGCTAACAAATACTCCAATATTTGGGATGATGGCTAACCTCCTCATTATTGGTTTTATAATAGGTAATGCGACTTTTGTGCCGATGAAAGAAAAAATTCATCGCCGCCGTCCTTATGCTAATAAGGAACTGCAGAAGAAACTGGGGATTGAAATAATTAATCGAGATCCTGGCCATGGTTCAAAAGAGTTAGAAAGCTTTCCTTCGGGTCATGCTCTGTGGACAACTATGTGTGTGATTATTATTTGTTTCCAATTTGGCTGGTCTGCATTTATTTTATTAGGCTGGCTAATCCCCATAATGATACTGCTACGCCCGTATTTAGGCGTTCATTATCCGAGTGATGTTTTATTTGGTTCTGCATTGGGGGCACTGTTTGCAAGTATTGCAATAGGATCGGCTCCTTTTGTTGCTGAGTTTCTCTGTTATCTTCAGCAACAATCAGGAGTATTTTATTATTTAGGTTATTGGGCCTTTATCGCTTTGTTTATGTATAAAGGCATGAGATCTTGGTTACGCAGAGTTTAGCTTTTACGCTATTTCGTCGTTCTTGTAAGGATCTTCAAAACCAAGATCTTTCATAATGACTTTCTCAATACCTTCCATTTCTTCGGCTTCTTCATCTTCTATGTGGTCATACCCTAGCAGGTGTAAGCAGCCATGAACGATCATGTGCGCCCAGTGTGCGGTTAATGTTTTACCTTGTTCTATGGCTTCGCGTTCGACCACTTGCTTGCAGACCACCAAATCTCCTAATAAAGGGATTGGCACATGAGCAGGGGCTTCGAATGGGAAAGATAAAACATTGGTCGGTTTATCTTTGCCGCGGTAATCGAAGTTTAATTCTTGGCTTTCGGCTTCGTCGACAATACGAATCGTAAGCTCAGGCTCTTCGTGCTCAGTACGTGTTACGAGTGCAGCGTTTGCCCACGTATTCAGTTGCTCTTCGCTCGGAAGATCGGTTTCTTTTTCTACGGCGAGCTGCACGTCTAGTTGTAGTTCAAGCTCTGTTGGGTTGGCATCGGTCATAATTTGTCTTGTTCGCTATTTAACGTTTTGTTGTCTGTTCGGCATATTTAGCATCATCGCGTTTTTTCTCTGCAGTTTCAAACTTATCGTAAGCTTCGACTACTTTTTGTACCAGTGGATGACGGACGACGTCTGAGTTAGCGAAGTGGGTTAAGCCAATGCCTTCGACGCCCTTTAATACATCCAATACGTGGCGTAAGCCTGATTGCACGCCACGAGGTAAATCTATCTGGGTAATATCTCCGGTGACCACAGCTTTGGAGCCAAAACCGATGCGGGTTAGGAACATTTTCATTTGTTCGCGCGTGGTATTTTGGCTTTCATCTAAGATGATGTAGCTATGGCTGAGTGTTCTACCGCGCATGTAGGCCAGCGGGGCGACTTCAATGACGTTACGTTCAATTAACTTCTCGACTTGTTCACTGCCTAGCATGTCGTTAAGTGCATCGTAGAGTGGGCGTAAATAAGGATCGATTTTTTGTGATAAATCACCGGGTAGAAAGCCGAGTTTTTCACCCGCTTCTACCGCAGGACGGACTAATAAAATTCGGCTCACTTCATCTGACATTAAAGCTTCAACAGCACAGGCGACTGCGAGGTAGGTTTTCCCCGTTCCTGCTGGGCCGACGCCAAAGTTGAGCACGTTATCGCGAATAGTTTGCAGGTAGTCTTGTTGGTGATCGCCGCGTACTTGAATCATCATTCGTGGGGTTTTTATAAGGTTAGCAGCATTGTGATGGGGGTTGTCTTTTTTAATGCGGTGGGAATGATTGGCTTCTTGCAGCAGTAAATGAACCAGATCAGGGGTGATCTGTGTGCCATTCTTAGTTTCATGATAAAGGCGATTGATCAGGTTCTTAACCGCTTCTGCTTTGTCGAGGTCACCTTCTATTTGGAAGCGAGCACCGCGATTGTAGATTTTTATTTGGAAGTGGTTAGCGATTTGTTTGATATGGCTATCAAGCTGTCCGCATAGGTTGGCGAGGCGTTTGACATCATCGGGCTCCACACGGAAGGTGATGCCGTGTTTGGCGTTGTGGCTGGCTTTTTTGGCTCGATTATCGCTCAAATGGGGCATGCTCCCGATTCATAGATAGAATCTTAGCTTATGCCTAATGAGGGGGAGTTCGCAAGTTAAGATGGCGCTGGGTTGAGTTGGCGTAACTATTTCAGCAGGTTTTAAAAGCGATCCATGATTGGGTATTTATTCCACAAAACGGCGTAAATACTTCCCTGTAGCCTTAGTTCGGCTCCTGCCTCGCATATTTGCTCCACAAACACCCAATAATGTATCTCATGCTGTCTTAATTTGAACTACCTGAATAGTTACGAGTTGGCTTTGATTAAATAGATCAGGCAAGTAAGATTTTGGGTAGCAGTTCGCGTATCGGTATTGGGTGTTTCGTTTCAGGCCGTTAGATCCCAGGGATGGGATCTTCGAGCCTACAGGGAAGTATTCACGGCGTGCCGTAAAAGGAAATACCCAATACCGATGGCAAGCGAACTGCGGTTAAATAACCACAGCCTCGCTTTTTCTTTTTCTTTTTCTTTAGTAAACCAATTTTCTAGTAAGCCAGCTCAGGGTCAATAACCGTACCACGCAAACTATTACGCAAGCATTCATCAACTGAAACCTTAACGAACTTGTTAATCAGACCAAGGTCGTCAGACATGAAGTTCACTACACGGTTATTTTCAGTACGGCCTTGTAGTTGCCCTTCGTGCTTCTTCGCTTTGCCTGTTACCAAGATCGTTTCAATGTTGCCAACCATCTTGCGTGCGATGTCTTGCGCCTGCTGGTTAATACGGTCTTGAAGGATGTGCAGACGCTGCTTCTTCACGCTTTCAGGGGTCTCGTCTGCAAGATCTGAAGCCGGTGTGCCTGGACGGGCGCTGTAGATGAAGCTGAAAGACATATCGAAGCCAATTTCAGCAATCAGATCCATCGTATCTTGGAAGTCTTGATCAGTTTCACCGGGGAAGCCGATGATGAAATCAGACGACATGCACAAGTCAGGGCGAATCTGCAGAATACGCTTAATTTTAGCGATGTATTCGTCGCGACCGTGGCCACGCTTCATTGCGCTAAGGATCTTGTCAGAACCACTTTGTACCGGCAGGTGTAAGTGACTCACCAATTCAGGCACTTCAGCGTAGACGTCGATTAAGCTGTCGCTGAACTCCATTGGGTGTGACGTGGTGAAGCGAATACGATCGATGCCATCGATATCGGCAACACGGGTGATCAATTCAGCTAGATCAGCGTAGTCTTCGGCGTCACCGGTATTATTGATGTCGTTGCCTTGGGCATCAGAGATAATCACACCTAGACCATTGGTATTGGCTGCAGCGGCTGCAACAGCACCAGTGAAAACACCACCACGGTAAGCGTTTACGTTTTGGCCCAGTAGATTGACTTCACGCACACCTTGAGCGGCGATGTCTTCTACTTCTTTCAAAACGCTGTGTAGCGGGCGGCTAACTTCTTCGCCACGGGTATACGGTACGACGCAGAAAGAGCAATATTTTGAGCAACCTTCCATGATGGAAACAAAAGCGCTGGCGCCTTCTACCTTGGGGGCTGGCAGGTGGTCGAATTTTTCGATCTCAGGGAAAGAAATATCAACGACCTTTTCTTTATTTGCTGACTTATCAACCATTCCAGGTAAACGGTGCAAAGTCTGAGGGCCAAAAACCATATCGACCACGGGTGCACGATGCATGATCGCTTTGCCTTCTTGGCTCGCTACACAACCGCCAACACCGATGATTAAATCAGGGTTCTTCTCTTTCAGGTGCTTCCAGCGACCAAGCTGGTGGAATACCTTTTCTTGCGCTTTTTCACGGATAGAGCAGGTATTAAGCAGGATAACGTCTGCTTCTGACTCTTTATCGGTGATTTCCATTTCATGGCTTTCACCCAGCATATCCGCCATACGAGACGAATCGTATTCGTTCATCTGACAACCGTGGGTTTTTATAAACAGCTTTTTAGCCATGATTCAGCGACCTTGTTTTAATCGGGGGTATACGTATTCAAAGATACAATTGCGCGGCATTATACTGCTCAATGGCTGAACAATCTAATCTTGTCTTTGTGCTAGGTTTTCTGGCGGAGTAAGTATGGTAAAATACCTTTTTTCCTTAAGAGTTTGAGCCTAATGGCCGAAAAACCAACTGCTGAGCCTATCTATCGCGTTATCTTTAATAGCCAAGGCGACGTCTATGACTTGTATACCCGCTATATCTATCAAAGTGAGATGTATGGTTTTGTTGAAGTCGAAGAGCTGCTATTTGATGAGAATCAAATCGCTGATGCTGAAGACCAAGTAGAAGCCAAGGCGAATTTTGAAAAGTTGAAATTGGAATTCACTGGCGTGAAGCGCAGCTTTATTCCGTTGCCTTCAATTATTCGTATTGATGAAATGGAAAAGCCGGGTGTCGTGAAAGCAACTCAACTGACCGATGATCCAACGGGGAACGTTCGTCATTTTCCGAGTACGGGCTTTAAGCGTCCATCCGCAGAACCTGTTGAACCGACGGAACCGTCTTCTGACGACTAGACCGCTTAACCTAGCATTCTTTCTAGCCACTCTTGTCTAGCAAGACTTGGCTAGAGTGATCGATGGCAGCTCGTTAAAGAGCTGCTTATAATCTTGAGTAAACTGGCTTAAATGCCAAAATCCCCATTTCGCCGCAATATCGGCAATCGACTTTTGTTCGCTTGTCAGTAATTCTCTGCGCGCACCATTCAAACGGCTTAAACGTAAATAGCGCAGTGGACTAATCCCTAAAATGGTTTCAAAGCTGTATTGCAGTGTACGTCGGCTGACGTGGCACAGCGTGCATAAGTCATTAATGGTAACTGCACTGTCTTGATGTTCGCGTAGAAAATCTTTCACTTGTTCGACGATTTGTTGGCGACGTAAAAAACTGACGGCTTCACTTTTTACTGGCTGAGAATTTTCTAGGCTTTCTAATAGCGCCATCATAATAACATCGTGCTGAAGTTTGGCGGGTCGTTGCTGTCTATTATTAATCGGGTTATCGGTGAGTAAGTTATTTAATACAAAGCGCAGTGCGGTGATTGTTTTTTCCGGTAGCGTGAGGCGACCTTGTTGATTTAGCAGTATCCAATCGATCGAAATATTCTGGCTTTCTGCCATCGCACGTATTTTTTCTTGTTCGACTACCAATCCATAAATATCGAAATTATGCGGTGTGATTAATTCAAATTGATGATTGCCAGGGCGGCACATGATGTTGTTTTTTTCGATGTTCAGACCATTTATTTTACTGCTTTTATTTTCATCGATAGGAATACCCAACCATAAAGATTGGTCCCAGGTATTGCAGGTTTGGCGTAAGGCTTGGCTAGTATGTTCTTGGAATAACTGCAGACCCTCAAATTGAACTTCTACTAACTGGCCATAAAAATTGCCTGCACTTACCTGATCATACTGCTGCTGCCAGTTGGTTAAATTATGCGCGTGCTGATCGGCATCGGTCGCTTCTACTTGTATACGCCCGCTTTGCATTACTTCAGGCTGAAAGAAGTTATCGCCCTTATTCGGTGCGCTTGCTGAGTCTTGTGGTTGCATAATGAGCATTTTTTATCGTTCCTATTCGATTACTGCATTAAATCCCATTTAAAACAGCACAAAACTTTGCCAAAACTCGATAACGGTAAAATATCCCAATTGTTATCGTATTACTAATATTTTAGACAGCAAGAAGTATTCCTTTTGCTGTTCTTCCTTTGTGGTAATCGTTTGTTGGAGAAAGTTGAGTGCATAGGCAGCCTGCAATTTATAAATATGTTTTGGGTCAGCGTACTTTTGAATTTAAAGACTTAAAAGATTTAATGGCTAAAGCGACGCCTGCCCGTTCTGGAGATCGCTTGGCTGGGGTTGCTGCAGAAAATTCTGAGCAGCGTGCGGTTGCTCAAATGTTATTAGCTGAATTGCCGCTGAAAACGTTCTTAAAAGATTTATTAATTCCTTATGAAACGGATGAGGTAACACGGCTGATCGTTGATGATCATGACCTTGTGGCATTTTCAATAATTTCACATCTAACGGTCGGCGATTTTCGCAATTGGTTATTGAGTGACTTAGCGACCCCCGAAGTTCTTGCCCAAGTAAGACCTGGTATTACGCCAGAGATGGCGGCGGCGGTGAGTAAAATTATGCGCAATCAAGATCTTATTCTTGTTGCCAAAAAATGCCATGTAATAACGGCTTTCAGAAATACTATTGGTTTACCGGGGCATTTATCGACGCGCTTACAACCTAACCATCCGACCGATGATGTCACGGGTATTGCTGCCAGCTTATTAGATGGTTTGTTATACGGCAGTGGTGATGCGGTATTGGGAATTAACCCCGCTACCGACAACGTTGCGCAGGCGATTAAACTGATGCAGTTGATGGATGAGGTGATTCAGAAATATCAAATTCCAACACAGTCGTGTGTCTTAACCCACGTTACCAATACGTTAGAAGCAATCGAACAAGGCGCGCCGGTTGATTTAGTTTTTCAATCGATTGGTGGCACCGAAGCGACCAATTCAAGTTTTGGTTTTGACCTCGCAATATTAGCCGAAGCGGAGCAAGCGGCGTTATCGCTTAACCGTGGCACGGTGGGCAATAACGTGATGTATTTTGAAACCGGACAAGGCAGTGCGTTATCGGCCAATGCTCATCATGGTTTAGATTTACAAACCTGTGAAACGCGCGCGTATGCCGTGGCAAGAAAATTTAATCCGTTATTGGTGAATACCGTGGTCGGTTTTATTGGCCCTGAATATTTATTTGATGGTAAAGAAATTATTCGCGCAGGCTTAGAAGATCATTTTTGTGGCAAGTTATTAGGCCTGCCGATGGGCTGTGATGTTTGTTATACCAACCACGCCGATGCTGATCAAAATGATATGGATAATTTATTAACCTTGTTAGGGGTCGCGGGTTGTACCTTTATTATGGGCATTCCAGGTTCAGACGACATCATGCTGAACTATCAAACGACGTCTTTTCACGATGCGCTCTACGCGCGTAAAGTTTTAGGGTTAGACCCTGCTCCAGAATTTAAGCACTGGTTAGATAAAATGAACATCTTCGATGATGTGCATAATTTTGTTTTAAACGATTCTTTACCTGCGGCTTTTTCGGCCTCCCTTAATACTATTTTGGAGCAATCGTAATGAGCGAGTTATTGCTTGAACCTGCTGATGACATTATGGAAGAAATTGAGGAGAAAATTGAGAAGGAAATTGAGGAGGCAATCAGTACTAAGGGCGAGCATACCGTTGATAACTCTTGGCATGTATTGCGACAATATACTGCAGCGCGTATTGGTTTAGGACGCGCCGGTATTAGTGTACCGACTAAGCATTTGTTAGATTTTCAGTTGGCTCACGCACAGGCACAAGATGCGGTGCATTTACCGTTAGATAGTGAGCAGTTGGTTACTGATATTGAAACTCAGCGCGAATCTTCTAATGCGATACCCATGCAGACTTTAATTGTTCATAGCCAGGTAAATGATCGCTCTCACTATTTGCAACGACCTGATTTAGGCCGTCGCTTAAGTACTGATTCGGCAAAACTTTTAAAACAATCTACCGCCCCTAGTGATGACCCTTATGACCTAGCCATTGTCATTGTGGACGGCTTGTCTTCTTTCGCCATTCAAAAAAATGCGGCGCCATTATTGCAAATATTAACTCAGCGCTTAGCGCAGCAATCTTTATTAAAAGACAAAGAGGGTATTTTTCGGTTGGCTCCGATTGTGATTGTGCAGCAAGGCCGGGTAGCGATAGGTGATGAAGTGGGCGAGTTATTAAATGCTAAATCGGTATTGGTCTTTATTGGTGAGCGTCCAGGATTAAGTTCACCGGATAGCTTAGGTTTGTATTTAACGTGGGCCCCGAAGGTTGGGCTCACTGATGAGTCGCGCAACTGTATTTCAAATGTGCGTCCGCAAGGTTTAGTTTATCAAGAGGCGGTGAATAAAGTTTTTTATTTGCTCAGTGAAGCGCATCAGCGAAAGTTAACCGGTATTAATTTAAAAGAACGTTCGCAAGATGATAATTCGTTATTACCAGGCGGAGATATTCAGAGTGATAAAAACTTTCTTCTTTCTTAGCTTAAATTTCAAGAAAAAGTAGACGTAACTAAAAGAAAAAATCAAAATTTTAAAACTAAAGTAAGGTGGTTGTATGAGCGAAAATACAGTAAATAAAGATTATCTGGCTAAGCGCCAGTTAAAAAAAGGCAGTGCAGGCTGGCTTTTATTAACGGGTTTAGGTATCTCTTATGTGATCTCCGGTGACTTTGCCGGTTGGAACTTCGGTATTGCCGAAGCCGGCTGGGGTGGTTTTGCCATTGCAGCGTGTTTAATGGCGGTGATGTACCTTGCTTTGGTTTTATCGTTAGCAGAAATGTCTTCGGCAATTCCAGCAGCAGGCGGCGGTTATAGTTTTGCTCGCCAAGTCATGGGACCTGCAGGTGGCTATTTAACCGGTTTGGCGATTCTTATTGAATATGTTTTAGCTCCGGCGGCGATTGTTATCTTTATTGGTTCGGCGGTTGAAGCGTTAATCGGTATTGATGGCCCTTGGGTTTATGCCGCTTTTTATGTCGCCTTTATCGCGATGCATTTAGTCGGTGCGGGTGAAGCATTAAAAGTAATGATGGTTATTACCGGTCTTGCAGTTTTTGCCATTATTGCAACCGCCATTGCCTTATTAGCCGATTTTGATGCGTCGCTATTATTTGATATTCCGGTGACAGATGCGGTCGGTGCTTCTACCTTTATGCCGATGGGTTGGTATGGAGTTTGGGCAGCGTTGCCGTTTGCTATGTGGTTATTCTTAGCGGTTGAAGGCGTTCCTTTAGCGGCAGAAGAAGCAAAGAATCCTGAAAAAGCTGTTCCTAAAGGAATCATCGCTGCAATGTTGTTCTTATTGGTAACAGCTGTACTGGTGGTTGTTTTAGTGGCCGGTACCGGTGGTGCTGCTGCAATGGGTGCCAGTGCTGTGCCTTTGGTTGATGCGTTGAATGCTACAGGTAATAACAACTTAGCGATCATCGTTAATGTCTTGGGTCTTGCTGGTTTAGTCGCGTCGTTCTTCTCGATTATTTATGGTTATAGCCGTTTAGTATTTGCTTTATCTCGCGGTGGTTATTTACCGAAGTTCTTATCATTAACCAGTGATCGTAAAGCACCGACTTGGGCCTTAGTCGTTCCTGGTGTTTTAGGTTTCCTTGCATCATTAAGCGGAGAGGGTGATTTGATGTTAGCGATGGCGGTTGTCGGTGCTACCATTTCTTATGCCCTGATGTCGTTGAGCCACATATTATTGCGTATTAAAGAACCTGATATGCCACGTCCGTATAAAACGCCAGGTGGCATCGTGACATCTTCAACGGCATTAGTTTTATCGTTAGTCGCATTAACAGGGGTTTATGCATTTGATCCGCGTGCTTTTGGCTTCACCATTGCGTTGTATGCACTGGGCGCTTGCTACTACTTTTTCTACAGTAAGAACCACTTGGTTGCTAAAACTGCGGAAGAAGAATTTGCTTTATTAGCCGCTGCTGAATTGGATTTGCAGCAGGATGATGAAGAAGAGCAGAAGCCAGCAGCACAGCTTGCTTAGATAGAGGTGCTTGGTTATAGATCGTTAAACAGGACTTATCGCGTGCATTAATAAGTCCTGCTTCAAGTTGTTGGGGGTGCGACCACTCCAACGCTTGAAGGCTCTGCGGTAATTAGGCATATCATTAAAATTTAAATAGCGGGCTACTTGCGAATTATTAAAGCCATTACATTGATAGAGATACAGCGCCGTGGATAATCGTGCTTGATCTTGCAATAGTTGAAAGCGGCTATTGTGTTTTTTCAACTTACGCTTAAACGTAGCACTGCTCATATTAAAGTTTGTTGCGACATCATCTATGGTTAACGATTGACGAATGTTAGCCTGAATATAATCAAAAACCTGTTCAATAAAGCTAACCGCACCAGTGGAAGTTTGTTGGCACTGGCGTAACGCGATATTGTAGGCGGTGCTCGTTTCATGTTGCCAATTCTGATGCAAATAGGCCTTATCTATAGCCATTACATCGATCCCTAGATCAAAATATAACTGCTCACCTAAGTTAACCTGATATTGCTCTTGATATTTAGGCTTAATATGGCTGAAGCCAAAATGCCAGGGCAGCTTCTGCTTAGAACGTATACGACACAATGCAGCAAACCCTGTCATCCAAGATTCGATCACAAATTTTCTTTCTTCTCCCAAACCAATAGCATCGCGCCATTGAATATAACAATAGCGGCTATCTTGAGTAATGATGGGCGTAATCAGCGGAGAGAGTCTTAATCGATGCTCGCTGAGTACTTGCAAAGTTTGATAAAGATTTTGGCAATTACCTAATAATTGGCTGAAGCTATCATAGTGCCCAGGCCAAAGAGTATGTCCCCAGCGAAAACTTAAATCATTGTATTTGTACAAATGTTGAGCGTTTTTAATTAAGCGTAGGAATTGTTGCCCACTGATGTGTTTTTCACCACTAACGATGTCTTCGTAAAATAATCCTGTGCCTGATAATAACTTATGACTATTACTGTTATGAATTTTTATATTATCACTGCTTCGCCCCAATACGAGGTCGATTAATAGTGCAGCATGATGATGAGCAGAATACATTGCTTGATCATTTTCATAAGGTAGAGCCGAGAGAGAAATCATAATAAACGACTCATGTTAAACCGCCCCTATTGAATGGCTCATGCTAGATCGCTGACATTAGCCAGGTGAATGGGCTTGTCTTTTAATAACGCAAGGTTTGCCCGTTCTAGAAGCTTCTCCGTAGATTCTAATGCAAGGCTGTCATTATTTTCTATTTGCCATTGCACGCAACCAATACTTAGGCTTTGAAATTGGGAGTCTGATGATTGCGGAACTTTAAAGGCAAAATGTTTCACCGCTTGTTTTAGTTCTGCAGCGATTTGTCGACCTTGAGTTAATGAGGTATTCGGTAACATGATCGCGAAACGGTCACCAGCGTAGCGACAGATTAAATCCTGCTGACGTAGGTTTAATAAAATGAGCTCACACATCTCTAGCAATAAGCGGTCACCTTCTTGATGGCCAAATTGACGGTTGAAATATGAAAAATTGTTAATATCCAGTATTAAAAAAACGAGGGATTGATTTGGGCCAGAATTCTTATGAGAGCTCAGCTGTTGAGAAAGATATTCAAATTGTCCTGTTAAGGTCAGCTGGTCGAAGGCTCGATGTTCACGAAATATTAACTCACGTTTTCGTAATTGATAATTCAATACCAGTTGTTCTTGGTGCCAGTGGTATAAGCCATAGGTGAGTAAAAGAATACCTAAAGGCATGGCTATGGACTCCATTTGATTCCATAGTAACGAGCTGGGTAGTTGAATGAACTCATCGAGAGTATCTTGCCAAAAGGCCAGAAACATAAAGCCTAGGCCTAGCGCTAATAAGTCGGTAACTCGACCCAGTGGCCGGCTACCTAAAATAAATACCATCCAAATCAACAGTGCAATCGCACAGCCTCCTTCGCCAGCCACATCTAGCCAATCGATTACATTCCAAGACTTAATCTCACCCAGAGATAGGCTCACAAAGATGGAGATAATGAGTAAGCTAACCATCAGCAATATTTTATTGAGATGTAATCTCAGCAGGCTGGACATAATTCTGACTCTCATACAGTAAAAGTATGAGTAGGGAATAACAAAACTATGTGACAGTTATTTTACAACGCAGCAATTAGTTAACATATTTATTGGAGGTCAAATTAGCTCAGTGCACTGTCGTAAATAATTCAGTCGCTTGCCTTAATCCCCCAAGACAGTGCTAGTTAGCGGACTCAGTGAGGTCAAATTAGATCAAAAGGCAATAATCAAAACTCTTAAAAGCCCCTTTTAAAGCGTATTAAATGCCTAGACCCTAGGTATTAGTTTGTTTGTCATATTACTGTCATTTTATTTTTTTAAGGTCACGCCAGATCAAATAAATAACAGGATGTGAATCAATCATGAACTCTGTATTAAAACCCCTCGTGGTCGCTATGGCATTGGCTTCTGCCACTGTCGCAGCTGATGGAACGTTAGAAGGTCGAATTAGTGATGCCAGCAGCCGGGCTAATGTATCGGGTGCCGTTTTAAAGATTCAAGCACAAGATAATGAAAAAAATAAACGTGAAATTCTGGTAGAAGACGGTCGCTTTCGCTTACCGAATCTGCCAGCAGGTAAGTACGATCTAAGAATTTCTTTAAGTAATGAAACGCTGTATCAAAACAGCATTGAAATCAAAGACAACGAAAACTTAGAAAGTAACATTGAAATTAATACCGACAGCCAGCCAGTAGAAGAAGTACTGGTCGTGGGGCAGGCGGCACAAATTCAACGCGCACTCGATCGTCAGCGTTATGCCGACAATATGATTAGTGCAATTAATGCCGACGCCATTGGTCAACTACCGGATAACAATGCAGCAGAAGCTTTGCAGCGTATTCCTGGCTTATCGATTGAGCGAGACCAGGGTGAGGGACGTTTTGTGCGTGTGCGCGGTATTAGTCCAGATCTAAACAGTGTCTCAGTCAATGGCACTCAGGTGCCTGCGCCTGAATCTGGCAGTCGTGCGGTGGCTTTGGATGTGGTACCGGCGGATCTATTAAGTAGCTTAGTCGTCACCAAAACCTTAACCCCTGATATGGATGCGAATTCAATTGGTGGCAGTATTGATGTTAAAAGCTTGTCAGCATTTGAGCGTGACGGCGGGTTTTATACTCTGCGTGCTGAGGGGGGTTATGATGCGCACAGTGAAGAAACAAGTCCTGCGTTAGCGTTGACGGGGGGGAATACTTTTCAGCTCAGTGAAGAAAACCGCTTTGGCATCGCTGGCGCCTTAAGCTGGGAAAATAGAAAGTTTGGCTCTGATAATGTAGAAACCGGCAGTGCTTGGGATTTTGATGGTGATGACGGGGCGGCGTTAGAAGAATTTGAACAACGTGATTATACCATCGAGCGTGAGCGCATCGGCGCCGCATTGAATCTTGATTTAGAACTCGGTTTAAATACGTCTTTGTATCTACGCACGCTATACAGTGAGTACAGTGATGACGAACAACGCCAAGCGAGTGTGATTGAATTTGGTGAAGAAGAACTGAATGACGATAATGAATTAGAGTTCGATGGCAGTGGCCGTAGTGCCGGTGATACCGGTTTAGCCGAAGTTAAGCGTGAACTGAAAGATCGTAAAGAAACGCAGCGTATTTTCTCTACTACGCTTGGCGCTCAGCATTATATTAACGATTGGACGATTGATGTTACCGCCGGCTTTAGTAAAGCCAGTGAAGATGATCCCGGTGGTATCGGTAGCGCAACCTTTGAAGCTGATGCCTTTGATGATATGGGTTTCACTAACAGTAAAAAACCAAAAGTTATTGCTTCTGCAGATTCATTAGATCCTAGTAATTATGAATTGGATGAAATTGAATATGAAACAGCACAAACTTCAGATATCCAAAAAAGTATAAAATTTGATTTCACGCATGATCTTTATGTAGATGACAATCCGGCGTTGGTTAAGTTTGGTGTGAAGGCCAGTCAGCGTGAAAAGAAACAGAATATTAACGAATATGTTTTTGAAGACTTGGATGAACATGGTTTTAGCGACGAGCAGCTGTCACTCGCGAACTTTACTGAGGGCCAAGTTGATTATGGGTTAGGAGCCTTTGGCCCTAAGATTTCTGCCGATAAAGTTAACCAACTGGTTGCTAGCTTAAATCGCGACGATTTTATTGATGAAGAAAAATCACGTATTGCTGATTACACGATTAATGAAGACATTCAGGCCGCTTATGTAATGGGCCGTATTGATATGGATGAATTAAGAGTGTTAGCAGGGGTACGATATGAAGGTACAGAGCATCAGTTGAAGGGTGTGCGTTCTGACGGTGATGCGAACTTTCAAAATATTGATGAAAAAAATGATTACTCTCATGTCTTGCCAGCACTGCATGCGCGTTACCAATTAAGCGACGAGACTCAAATACGTGCGGCATGGACTAACTCGGTTGTGCGACCTAGCTTTGAACAGCTAGCCCCTAGTTTTGTCGATGATGGCGAAGAAGCAGAATTTGGTAATACGCAGCTGAAGGCGCTTGAGTCTGCCAACTATGATTTGGGTATTGAGCACTTCACGGGAACGGCGGGTACGGTCTCCGCATTTGTTTTCTATAAAGATATTAAAAACTTTGTTTATGAAACAGATATTGCAGGTTCTGCAGGATGGGAAAATTACGACGAAGTGGTCACCTTTGAGAATGGCGAGCAAGCAAGCCTGACCGGTTTGGAGCTAGCTTACTCACAAAAGATGAGCATGCTGCCCGCGCCCTTCAACGGTTTAATGCTGAGTACTAATGCAACGTTTAGCGAAAGTGATGCCCGCATTAGTAGTTTTGATGACGGCCAAAGAATTAATCGCGATATCACCATGCCGAATCAATCTGATGTGACCGGTAACTTTATCTTAGGTTTTGAACGTAACGCTTTAATGCTTCGCCTTGCAGCCAACTATAAATCTGAATACTTATTAGAAGTGGATGACATTGCTGATAATAGAAAAGATGTCTATCAAGCAGCTCAAACCCAGCTAGATTTCAGTGCTAATTATGCAATTCAAGAAAATCTTAAAGTGAATTTTGAAATTGCTAATATTACAGACGAACCTTATTACACCTACAGTAATAATGAAAAATACAATACACAATTTGAAGATTATGGTCAGACCTATCGCATTGGTTTGAGCTACAGCAACTTCTAATAATCGGATAATGACTTATGAATACCCTATTTAAAAAAACACGTTTTAAAAATAGCTTGAGCCTGACATTACTATCGAGCGTATTGTCGACACTGCTAACAGGTTGCGGCTTGCTGTCAGAGCATAACTCTGTGGTCAGCGTACAAGTTATTAATAGTGAGTTAGCTGAAAACATTAATCAGTTTGATCAGACTGATGAAATGATTGATCAATTTTCTGACAAGGTCGGCTATCCGCTTGAAGGCTTATGTTTCTATCAGCCACAAGGGAAAATGAGCCCACAACAAGTTTTTTTATTAGATGAGTCGTCAATGGCGCATCAAATGTTAATTCAGCAGCACAAAGGTGATTTCAGTCTGCAGGAAATTAGACGATTTCCCTTGCCACCTAGCGCAGAATATTGCGTAGTCGATGATGCTAGTGACCAGCTATTTGTTAGCGAAGAGAACGTCGGGGTTTGGGTTTATTCCGCTCGTGCAGAAAGCGAAGTAAGTCGCGCCATTATCGATCTGGTTAAGCCTTATGGCAACTTGAATCATAATAGTGGTCCATTAGCGATTATTAATCAGCAGCTTTTTGTGGCAGAAAAAGAAAGTCATTATATTCATCAGTATAGCGTTGATAAACATAAAACTTCACCGAGTAAGGCAATATTACACGGCAGTTATCAATTAGGCACGAATGTGAAATTGGATGGGCTGAATGTTAAACAAGAGGGTGCTCACTTCATTTTAAATTATTTGGATGATAGCACCGAGAAAGCTTTTAAAGCTGAGGTATTAGTTGGCAATAATATAATGAATAATTCGCCTGAAAGTGGGAGCTATATTGTAAATATTCCTGCCGATGGTGAAACCCAACCGGTGAGTGATGCTGGTGATGCCGCAGATGACCCCGCTATCTGGGTGCACCCAACGGTCGCAGAAAAAAGCTTAGTATTCGGCACCAATAAAAAACGAGGTTTGTTGGTCTATAACCTTGAGGGCGAGTTGCTGCAGCAGATGGATGTTGGTCGAGTAAATAATGTTGATATTCGCCAAGGGTTTACTCACAAGGGACAACCGGCCGATATTGCGGCGGCCAGTCAGCGCGATAATCGCAGTATTGCCTTGTTTCATATCTCTCCTATTAACGGAGAAGTATCGCCGATGAATGAAATCATCACAGGTTTAGATAAAGTCTATGGCCTGTGCATGTATCGTGGCTTAGAGCGCAAGGTGTATGTGTTTATTAATGATCAAGATGGTCGTTATGAGCAATATGAAATCAGCGATAGTGCAGCAGGTTGGACGGGTAAGCGGGTACGTGAATTCAGTGTCGGTTCACAGCCAGAAGGCTGCGCCGCTGACGATAAAAATCAGCGCTTATTTGTTGGTGAAGAAAATGTTGCGTTATGGACCTTAGGGGCTGAGCCGGATGCCGATAATAATAGTGATAGTAAGCTGGAAAAAATATCGGCCATCACTGATTATCTGCAAGTTGATATTGAAGGCATGGATTTATACCAAACCGAACACGAAAATTATCTTTTGGTATCGAGCCAAGGTAATGACAGTTATGTTCTATTTCAAGCTGAAGCTCCTTACGAATACGCTGGCCGTTTTCGCATCGGTTTGAATGCGGCTAACGGTATCGATGGCGCTTCCGAGACCGATGGCTTAGCGGTATCGAGTGCTTATCTGGGTGAAAAATATCCACAAGGTTTAGTGGTGGTGCAAGATGGTCGCAATTTATTCCCGCACCAAGCGCAGAACTTTAAACTGCTCTCTTGGCAGAAAATTGATCAGGAAATACTGCAGTGAAAAATACGTTAACGATGAATGGCTTTGCAGTCACTTTTTCTACGGCAATGTTGGTCGCTATGTTAGCGACTAACATAGTAGGCTGTTCAAACTCTGCTAGTACCTTGGCTTACCCGCAGTCATTACCAGCCCAGCAAGTTAATAATCCTTGGTTTCAGCAAGCGCAGAGTGACTTGCAGGATAAAATGCAAAATCCAGTATTGAAGAATTCCTTCAGTAAAGCACGCAATGTGATCTTGTTTGTCGGTGATGGCATGGGAGTGAGTACCGTTTCTGCTGCGCGTATTTTACAAGGACAAATCGCTGGCCAAACGGGAGAGGAAAATTTATTAAGTTTTGAAAAGTTCCCTTTTTCTGGTTTTTCTAAAACCTATAACGTCAATCAGCAAACGCCGGATTCTGCTGGCACAATGACCGCGATGATGACGGGAATTAAAACCGATGCAGGGGTTTTGTCGGTTGATGAGCAGGCGAACCGGGGCGACTGCGCTTCAGCCAAAGGGCGTGAGGTTACCACGCTATTAGAACTGGCTACGTTAGCAGGAAAAGCGACGGGTATTGTCACGACGGCGCGAATCACTCATGCCACGCCTGCAGCAAGTTATGCCAAATCTGCAGAGCGTGACTGGGAAGATGATGCTGAGTTAAGCGTCGAAGCAAAAGTGGCGGGATGTCTCGACATTGCACAGCAGCTTCTGGCGTTTAAAGGCGGCATCGATGTGGTACTCGGCGGTGGACGTAAACACTTCTTACCAGAGGGACATCTATCAGGTCAGCAGGGTGCTCGTCAGGATGGCAAGAACCTGGTTGAGCAGTGGCAAAAAACCTATCCTCAAGGGCAGTATGTCGATTCTAAGCAACAGCTATTAGCGCTTAATAGTGAAAGTGATACGCCTCTTATGGGTTTATTTAACGCTTCTCATATGAGTTATTCTGCTGAAAATTCTGATGAGCCTAGCTTAGTGGATATGACTAATGCGGCGCTGTTGAGATTGAAAAAAAATGAATCTGGTTTTTTCTTAATCGTCGAAGCGGGGCGTATCGATCACGGCCATCATGCGGGCAATGCGTATAATGCCTTGCATGAAACCATCGAGTTATCGGATGCAGTTGAGTCTGTGTTAGCGCAAGTGGACTTATCCGATACGCTTGTGGTCGTTACGGCAGACCATAGTCACGTGATGACGTTTGCCGGTTACCCGAAGCGGGGTAATCCGATTCTAGGTAAGGTCGTCGCAGCAGGAAAAGATATACCAACGTTAGCAGGGGATGGCTTACCTTATACGACCTTGTCTTATATGAATGGTCGCGGCATGCATGATCTTGGTACCGAAGGTGATGCTGATGCCGTTAAGAAGCGGGCAATTAATGTCGGCCGTAAAGATATCAGCGAGATTAATACGCAATTGCCTGGCTATCATCAAGAAGCGTTAATCCCCCGACATTCTGAAACCCATGGTGGCGAAGATGTTGGTATTTATGCGACAGGACCAGGCGCACAGTGGTTAACTGGGGTGAACGAACAGAACATGATTTTTCATGTGATTGCTCAGAGTTTATTCGCTAAGGATTGAAGTTTCTTATGGCAGTTAGTTATGGAAGTTGCTGAACGAAGCACAAAAAAAAGGAGCGACTAGAATGTCTAGTCGCTCCTTTTTTTATCTACTGCTTTATCTTCTGTTCTTTAAGCCTGAATCAATTAACGGGCTTAATTAACGGCTCTTGCGCATCACTTTTTCAACTTCGGTCGCCAGTGTTGCTGCTTGCTCACCGAATGGACGATGACGAATATCATCATGCTTCAATGCTACAGAAACACGATACAACCAACGCTCAACACGCAAAGCAATCGCTTCTGCATTATCGCCATTGGCATCGTTTAATTCGTTAGAAAAATCGGTAATGATATTGGCGTGGTCGGCAGCACGTTGTGCATCATGGGTGACCTGCATAATCTGCTTTTTAGCCCGCGGTGTTTTGCTAATTAACGACTGAGCTTTTAGCATGCTGCGTTGTGCTACTTTCCAGCTGCTTGGGGCAATGCTATCGCCGCCTTTGCCTTGGATATTCTTCAATTGATCTTTAATCGACTGCAATTGAATGAACTCAATGGTATCGACTTCGTTGCTGTGCATGCGAGGAAGAAGTTCTTTTTGACCTAGCTTCGCTTCGGTCATCTTGCCGTCTTCGATCAGATCGATCAGCTCAACAATTGTCGCGGTGATCGCGTTATAGTCTTCTGGGTAGTATTTATCGGCTTTGATCTCAAGCAGTTTAGCTTTGTGCTTAAGCGCAGAGCGTAATGTTGTGATCACTTTCTTTTTAGTTTCTAAGCCTGCTTCAATTGCTTTTTTAGACGCCATTGCCACCGGCTTTACTTCACCATCAGGATCGCCAGAGGTATGCATTTTGCGCGATTCAATTAGTTTTTCTTGCGCAATAATTAGGTGTCGAGGCGCGTAATACGCGAGCTCTTCTGTTTTACCCAATTCAATGTTCATTTGTGCGCGTTGAATGCTTTTGGCAGCTGATTCGTCAGCCATAGCCGCGTCTTTTTGAGCTTCAAGCTCGATGTATTCTAAGTTAGCTACTTTTGTCGCGCAGCCTGTCATCAAGCTGACAGAAAGAATGGCGGTCAATGGTAATAAACGCAAGGTGTGCATAAGCAGTCCTTATTTCCCAATTAATTGTATTATTTTGCTGAATAGTATCACTTTTAACAAACAAGTGAACTTTTTGGCAGCTCTTGACTATCAGAACATGAACTACAATCTAATAAGCAACTTGTATCGATTATGACTTTATAACCGCTATTTTGTGACAAATAGGGCTCAAGTCTATTAGAAAATGAACGATAACAAGATATAGGGACCTAAAACTTAAACTGATTTGTCTTGCGTGGACTTTTAAGCCCTGCTAATAATAAGTAAGCCACAGAGGAGTGAACGACATGAGTGCCGGATTACAACCCTTGTTTTGGCGTTTAGCCAACGAACAGAACTCTGACTTAGACATTGTCAGCGTGCTTATGCCCCGCGGTGCAGAAGAAGCGAAGGTCGCTATTGAATATGCGATAGACGTTTCTTTTAAGCCTTCTACTCAACATCAAAGCCCTATTGATTTACGCTGGTCTGAAGAAGACAGTGAGTTGTTCATGAGCCTGTTACGCAAGGTGATGAATATTACTGATAAGAGTGTCGAGCTGGATATTGAGGACGATATGATTCAAGGCCTTATTCATCTGGTGGCGACGGCTCGCTTTCATACGCCATGGCCTGGAGATGAACTGGAAGGTGAGGATTTTATTACTTACCGAAAAGAGATCGAAGTCGGTGATTTGATTTCAATTAATACAATTTATGGCTTTTATAGTGCTGTGATTGTGGCGTTGGATTCGATAGATGCGACGGTAGTATTGTTGGACGATATTCCCGTTCCAGATAGCGATGAAAAACTGATCATGCCAAGTCATAGTCTACTGATGTTAAACCGTGTCTGCGTTCTGCCGGCTGAGTTTGCCGAAGATGTGGAAGCGCCAATACTGCATTGATTTTTATTCGTGACAACCCCTCTGGGGCTTGTGCTCAGTGAAAGAGCGAAGGCATTTTAAAACCTTCGCTCTTTCATTTTCTATCAAATTCAGCTTTTAGTCATCACTAGGCTTGTGCGGAGCTGGATTTTTCTTTTTCTTAATCGGTGAGAAACCTTTCGAATCCATCAAGTTGCTTGGCTTTGGCTGAGGACGGCTAGGGCGTGGGCCATTCGCTTTCTTAGCACTTACCTTCTTCGGACCTGGAGCAGCACCTTTACCAGGGCGTTTATCACGACCAGGACCGGCTTTCTTCTTCTTAACACCTGCCGCTTTGCCAGACGCTTTTAAGCGTTTAGGACCGCTGTAAGCACCTTTTAATTCTTTAATAGAGCGATGTTCAAATTCTTGCTTGATGTAGCGCTCGATTGCCGCTTTTAAATTCCACTCAGTATGGTTGATCAACGAGATCGCAGTACCGGATTCGCCAGCACGACCCGTACGGCCAATACGGTGAACATAGTCATCGCCTTTGCGCGCCATGTCGTAGTTAACAACCAAATCGATGCCTTTAACATCCAAACCACGTGAAGCCACGTCGGTAGCAACCAATACGGTGATCTTGCCTTCGCGGAATAACTGCATCGTCGCGTTACGCTGATCTTGGCTTAACTCACCGTGTAATACCGCACAACGACAGCTGTGCTGACGCAAGAACACGTTTAAACGTTCTGATTCAATACGGGTATTGGTGAAGATGATGGCTTTTTCATAGTCATCATTCGATAGCAACCAGCTTAATAGACGGTCTTTATGAGCAGCATCGTCCGCTAGAATGACTTGTTGCTTAATATTGTCATGCTTGTCTTGAACAGTCGCCGTGGTAATTTCCATTGGATCATCAAGAACTTTTGCTGCTACACGAGCTATGCCCTTGTGGTGCAAAGTCGCAGAGAATAATAACGTCTGGCGATGGCCTTCGTTACATTCGCCCGAGATGATTTCCATGTCTTCCGCGAAGCCCATGTCCAACATACGGTCGGCTTCATCTAATACAAGAATTTCTAGGCCAACCAAGTCGGTTGAACGACGCTTAATATGGTCAACTAAACGACCCGGGGTCGAAACAACGATTTCTGGATTCTTACGCAACATCGCTGCTTGGAATTTAAAGTCATCACCACCGGTCAATAGGCCAACGTTCATGCCTGTTACGTCAGTGAACTGCTTAGTCGCCTTGAATACTTGGCGGGCTAGCTCACGAGTCGGGCATAAAATTAGACCACGAGTCCCTTGGATCACAGACTTAGATTCTAAGAATTTTTGCATCATTGGCAGGATGTAAGCCAATGTTTTACCACTGCCCGTTTCTGCACAAACCTGAAGATCTTTGCCATCTAAAGCGTGAGGGATCGAAGCTTTCTGCACGTCAGTCGGAACTCTAAGCCTAAGATTATCAAGGGCTTTTTCGATACGATCGTGAATAAAAAAATCAGAGAAAGAAGTTATTTCAGCAGACAAGGGAAAGCCTCGGTGGAGTGTTCTAATAGATAAGGAACAGGGTATGGATAAAAGTCTAGCCGCATTCTACCAGATTGGTTGTTTTTTGGTTGTTTTTTGCTTCTTCTAGGCAAAAATATATTGATCGCTATTACGGTGAGTCCAAAGATTAGGGGTAAGGTTTTAGACATAGGCCAATATGGTAATATCGGCTCAAAATCACATTAGAGGAAGGCATGGTGCTATGACCATTGCATTGACACGGTATGCATCTTTAGAGCAGTCAAAGAATCATGTCCATATTGAATTCAGCGCCCCTCATCATGTGATGAGTTCAGCCGTGCTAAATGGCGGCCTGATTTACGCGAGTCACCTGCTCAATATGAAGGTGCCTAAAGTAGACTCAGCCACCGAGCTACCCGCAGTAACACTGGCGAAGTATTGTGCGGATTTTGGTTGGCAAGGAACCGCGGTAGGCATGATGACGGCGGCGTCTATGAGCTCATTGCGCATGGCTAAGGTGACTGAGCAAGGCGTTGAACTTGTTGTCTTGGTTACTTCAGGCTTATCGAACGCAAGGCGAGTCGGGGATTATGCTGAATATCGAACGATGACCACTGCTCCTGATGAAGTAGGAACGATTAATATCATTGTTCTGACCTCAGCTAAATTGACAGACGCTGCCAGTATTGAGGCCATACTCATTATTACTGAAGCTAAAGCGGCGGCCTTGCAAGATGCCAAGATAATGAGCCCTATTTCCAATAAAATTGCGACCGGCACAGGGACTGATTCTGTTGCGGTAGTAAGTGGTCAGGGTCCTGAAATAATAAGCTATTGTGGTAAGCATGTTTTGTTTGGGGAGATTTTAGGACGCTTGGTCATGGAGGCTGTCACGTCTTCTATTGCTTGGGAAAACATGTCATCTGAGGATAGTTAGAGAGAAGTCTTAGCGGCTTCTTTAAGCAATTTAGCCAATAACAAAGCCGCAGGGCCAGTATTGGCCTTGTCGGCAAAGATGAGATTCATATTCGAACTCATGCGGCCGCCACCATCAATGTCTAATTCTTTTAAATCACCGGCATCAATTGCAGGTTGGGCAATGCTCCTGGCCAATACCCCGGAACCAAATCCTAATTTTAGAAGTTCAAAGGCTTCACGCATATTCGGTACGGTCCAGCGTTGATCTGAACCTAAGAAACCACGGTTTTCACGACGATAGCTACCGGAGTCACGGATAACGATTTGGCGATGCAGCTTCATATCGCTGTGGTGAATAGCGCGGCCCATATGATGTAGAGGGTGGTCAGGGTGTGCAACACGGACAAACTCAGTTTCAATGATAGGTTCACCGACCATGCCACTAGGAATCATATGATTAACAGCGATTTGTGCTTCTCCATTACGTAATTTGTCATCTACTCCCGAGAGTACTTCCACGTATATCTCTAGCCGTGTCTGTGGGCACTGTTCACCAAATGCTTTTAATGCGCTATGCACGATATGCTCAGGAAACATGTCGTTGAGTACTAAGCCTATTTGCGGTTCCCAGCCATGGGAAAAATCAGAGGCAGCTTTCTCGGCGGCACTTGCTGCACGAATAAGATCCTTTGCTCGCTGCAACATGAGCTGGCCAGCATCAGTAAGTTCTGCTTTTCGACCTTTATGTTCAAACACATTAACCCCTAAGCCTTGCTGCATCTTCTGCATGGCGTAGCTAATGCTGCTTTGGCTTTTTAGCAACTTATCGGCAGCGGCTTGAAAGCTGCCTTCTTCAACCACTGTGATGAACATAGACCATTGCTCTAAAGAGACCTTGGGCACAGAGGTTTTAGCGGCATGGTTGGGTGTAATGCTGGTGGTTGACATAGAAACCTGCGTTAGCCTTCGAAAATGAATTATACATCTAAAAAGTCGATTGATTAGATCGGATTTTGCCGGTACCTAATCATATTTATAGATATATACTAATCTCATCGAATAGAGACATCAACTCGAACCAGTAATGAGAGAAACAGATTATGAAAATTGTACATATTGATTCCAGCATTGCTGGTCGTGAAGCTACTTCTTCTATCTTAGCTAAGTCAGTCGTTGATCGCTTGAGTGGTCAAGATACTCAAGTTCATTACCGTGATCTAAACCAAGAAGGTTTGGGGCATTTAACCGATGAAGTTTTTGCCGGTTTTAGACTCGACGCTGCAGAGCGTAATGAAACTCAGCAAACAGCCGCAAAGCGTTCAGAAACCTACATTGAAGAATTACGTGACGCTGATGCTCTAGTGCTTGCAGTGCCTATGTATAACTTCAGCACACCTTCTACTGTAAAAGCATGGATCGATCATGTAGCACGCGCTGGTGTTAGTTTTACCTATGGAGCAAATGGCCCAGAGGGTTTGCTGAATGTGAAAAAAGCGTATGTAGTTTCAACTCGGGGTGGCCAGTATGCCGGCAGTGCCTTTGATCATCAGTCGCCTTGGATTGAGCAAGTTTTGAAATTTGTCGGAATTCAAGAAGTCGAATTTATTTATGCAGAAGGCATGGCTGGCGGTAATGCCGAGCAGTCGGTGCAAGCGGCAAATCAAAAGATTGCTGAAATAGCTTAACAATTAGAGCTTAGCAATTCGCTATTAAGTAATAATTAATTCACTGCTCGCGATTAAATGCTGGCAGTGAATTTTAGTCATTAAATTCTGAAAATCAGAATCTGGAGAACAACATGAGTGCATTCGATTTACAAAACGCCATTGGCGATACGTTATTGCAAGTAGTTTTACAGCAAAAAGCGCAAGCAAAAAAACAGCGTGAACAATTGGCTGAGCAAGCAATGCTTAATCAGCAAGTGACAGGTTTATCGTCAAAAGTTTATGCTAAAGCCGCTTAGATTGGTTTGTTCGAGAGAACTTTAGCTTTTGATAAAAGCTTTAAACCCACTAAGCCAATAAGCGCACAACCCGCCATCACCCAAGCCATTGGGCTTAGGGAATGTTGTTGAGTCGCAACGAATTGCAGCTCGTGTAAGTAAGACCAGAATATCCCGACGATGGCGCCTAAGGTGAACTCGGTGACGCCAATAACTGCGGTTGCAGTACCACTGATGTCGGGGAAGAAGTTAAGTGCGCCCGCTGTCGCATTCGCCGCAATTAATCCCAATGATCCGACGAACAACATATTTAATACCACGATTAAATAGAGATCGGCTTGGGTATAGCTAGCAATTACCAGTGCAATACCACAAGTCAGTTGTATCAGCAGACCTGCGGTTAATATATTCACCGAAGCGTAGTGATTCAGCGCCCAGACATTGATTCGGTTCATCAGCATCATCACTAATACATTGGCCCCAAACAAGAAGGGAAATAACTGCACGCTGACCGAATAATATTCTAGGTAAGTAAAAGCAGACGATGTGATGAAAACAAACATGCCGCTGAACGCAAAGCTGATGGCGATGATGTAACCCATCGCTTGTCGATGTGTTAATACTCGTTTGTAAGACTGCCATAGAGAAGGCTTGGTTTCTTTATTTTCCACTTGAAGACTTTTTGCTTTTCGAGGGTTCGTTTCCGGTAAGCGCCACAGTAATAGCAACATGACTAGAATAGAATAGATCGAAAGGCATAAGAAGATAGCTTGCCAGTCAAAGAATTTGACGATGAAAGCGCCTAGCATCGGCGCCACTAAAGGCGCTGACATCATTACGATGGCGACCATGGATAAGACCTTGGCCATTTCATCACCGGAAAACAAATCACGAATCATTGCCGTAGAATTTACAGTCGCCATACCACCACCGATGGCTTGTAAGGCGCGTAGAAATAGCAGCTGATCAATCGACTCAGTTTGCGTTAACATTAAACTGGTGATTGAAAATAATATCAGGCCTAGCGCAATCATTGGCTTTCTACCAAAGCGATCGGAAGCAGGCCCGCCGATCAGTTGCCCGATGGCAAAGCCAAAGAGGAAGGTACTGACACTGATTTCAACATAGTGAATGGGTGTCGATAAGTCGAGCGCCATGGCTTGCATTGCGGGTAAGTACATATCAACAGCAAAAGGCGCTACTGCGGTAAGCATCGCAAGTAATATTGCGAGGGATCGTATAGAAGGGGCTGACATGGTATTCCCGATTTCTGTAATAGAAATGAATGTGACTGTACAAGTAACAGTATAAGTAACTCTGCATTCGGTGTTTTATATCGGGGCTAATTATACGCTTTTTTAATTAACCTTGGTTCTAAAGCGGATCTAAACATTGAAAAATCCACTGCAACACACCATCTCAGTAAGATCATAAAAGGAGTTTCATCATGTTATTGTGGTTATGGCAATTTGTTCGCCCCTATCGAATGCGTTTAGTCGTTGCAATTATTGCGCTTATTGCAACAGCAACGTTAACCTTGTCTCTAGGACAGGGTGTGAAGCTAATGATTGATGAAGGCTTCTCGACTCAGTCAACGTTAGGCTTAGCTAACGCATTAAGTGTGGTGGGTTTCATTATCGTTGCCATGTCGATTGGTGCCTATTTTCGTTTTTATATGGTGTCTTGGTTAGGCGAGCGGGTTGTTGCTGATATTCGCAAGAAACTTTATAGCCACTTAGTCAGCCTTCCTCCTAGCTTCTTTGAAGATAATCTCGCTGGTGAAATTCAAAGCCGCGTGACGACCGATACCACCTTATTACAAACGGTCATTGGTTCTTCTTTTTCCTTTGCATTACGTAATACGCTGACCTTTATTGGCGGTTTGAGCTTGATGTTTATCAGTAATGTTAAACTCACCTTGATCGTATTGCTGGTGGTTCCTTTTATTATTTTTCCGATCATTTATTTTGGTAAAAAAGTTAAAAAACTATCTCGTGATAGCCAAGATAAAATTGCTTCGGTAGGGGCATGGGCAGGCGAAAGTCTGCAGCATATTAAAGTGGTGCAGGCTTTTACTCGCGAAGATATGGTGAATGAACAATTTGGCCAAGCAGCGGAAGAGGCATTTGAGGTTGCACTAAAACGCATCAGCCAGCGCGCGATATTAATTGCACTGGTGATGATGTTAGTGATGGGGTCCGTTGCGGGTATGTTATTCGTTGGCGGTAGTGATGTGATTGCTGGCGTATTATCTGCCGGTGATTTAGCCGCCTTTGTTTTTTACGCCATTATGGTGGCGGGTTCGCTAGCGGCAGTGACGGAAGTGTATGGTGAGGTTCAACGAGCTGCAGGGGCGGCGGAGCGTATTCGTGAATTGTTAGCGACGGAAGCTGACATTAAATCGCCCTTAGTTCAGGCAGCAGATGTTGATAGTATTTCAGTCGCAGAGAAATCCAATAATGATGCTCTGATTGAATTTAATAATATGAGCTATGCCTATCCTTCACGACCCAATACTTATGCGCTGAAGCAATTAAACTTAGCGGTGAAAGCTGGGGAAAGTATTGCGTTGGTAGGGCCGTCTGGAGCGGGTAAATCGACGCTGTTTGATTTGTTATTACGCTTTCGTGATCCGCAAAGTGGGGACATTAAAATATCGGGCAAGCCATTAACTGAGTGGGATTTGCAAGAGTTACGCAGCCAATTTGCCTTAGTGCCTCAGCAACCAGTTTTGTTCAGTGCCAATGTTTGGGATAACTTAAAATATGGCCGTCCTGATGCGACGGAAGCGGAAGTGTTAGCGGCGGTAAAAGCGGCTCATGCAGAAGAGTTTATTGAGCAGCTTCCAGATGGATATCAATCCTTTTTAGGAGAGCAGGGTGTTAAACTTTCCGGTGGGCAGAAACAGAGGTTGGCCATTGCTCGTGCGATATTACGTGATCCAAAAATTTTATTATTAGATGAGGCTACTAGTGCGTTAGATGCACAAAGTGAGCATTATGTGCAGCAAGCGTTGGATGAACTGATGAAAGGTCGAACGACTTTTATTATTGCGCATAGACTCGCAACGGTGAGACACGTCGATCGCATTGCTGTTTTTGAGCATGGACAGCTGGTGGATTTTGGCAATCATGATGAGCTTATTGAAAGTTCAGAATTGTATCGCCGATTAGCAGAGCTGCAGTTTCAAGTAGGAGAGAAGGTTTAAAGGACGCGAGATATCTGATTGTATTATGAAGCAGGAAAGTTTGGCTAATGCCAAACTTTCCTAATGACTTCATTTATAAATTCATTTTAGAATCTAAATTAAGCCATTAACCAATACTGCAACAATCGCAACTGGCGCTAAGAAGCGCAGCGTGAAATGCCAAGCATTGAATAACGCTGGGTTATCGATACCAACTTCATTCATCATCTTAGTTTTCGACATTGTCCAGCTAGCGAATAACGCAATTAACAATCCACCTAGAGGAAGCATGATGTTAGTCGTTGCGAAGTCTAGTAGGTCAAAAATTGTTTTATCAAACAACTTCACATCAGACCAGATGTTGAAAGAGAATACCGTCGCTAAACCTAATAACCACGCACCGATACCAATGATTGATGCAGCCACGACTCGGCTCATTTTATATTTTTCGACAAACCAAGCAACGATAGGTTCGGCTAACGAAATAGCAGAGCTCCAAGCGGCGAAAGAAACCAAAACAAAGAATAAAGTACCAAAAATAATACCACCGCTCATTTGACCAAACGCGATTGGCAAGGTCTGGAATAATAAACCAGGGCCAGCACTTGGCTCTAAGCCATTGGCAAATACGATAGGGAAGATAGCCAAACCTGCCATGATCGCAACGGCAGTATCTAAGAAGGCAACAATCACAACTGTTTTAGCAATTGATGTGTTTTCTGGCATGTAAGCACCGTAAGCCATAATCGCACCTAGGCCTAAGCTTAGAGTGAAGAAGGCATGACCTAAGGCAATGATGATGCTTTCGGATGTGAGCTTGCTAAAGTCAAAATCGAACATAAAAGCAAAACCTTGAGCAAAACCACTAGTACTCAATGCATAGCCGAATAGAACGAATAAAAGTATGAAGAGAATAGGCATCAATACTTTAATTGCTTTTTCTAAACCAGCATTAACGCCACGTGCAACAATCGCCATGGTTAATACCATAAAGGCGGTATGCCAGATCGTTAATTGAGTTGGATTACCGAGTAGATCACCAAATAATTTACCGGAGTCTTCAGCACTGATATTGACGAATGTTCCACTTGCCATGTCTACCGTGTAAGAAAGTGCCCAACCTGCGATGACAGAATAAAAAGATAAAATTAGGAAGCCCGCAATCGCCCCCATCCAGCCAATGCTTGACCATAATGGACTCGCGCCTGCTTTTTTTGAAAGAGCCTTCATTGTATTGATAGGACTTTGACGTCCCATTCGGCCTAGTGAAACTTCCGCAATCATTACTGGAATACCAATAATTGAGATACACAGTAGGTAGACAAGAACAAATGCCCCACCGCCGTTTTCTCCTGTGATGTATGGAAATTTCCAGATGTTACCAAGACCAACCGCCGAACCAGTAGCAGCTAAAATGAATAGCCAGCGACTTTTCCAAAAGCCATGCATGCTTGTACTTGAAGACATTATGCGCCCTTTATTATTCGATAATTACAATGCGTTACAAAATTCTAACCAAGTGGTCTGAATTTAAATTGGCGCGCAAGATAGCATGAAATAAGAGAATTATGAGTGATAAATTATTGATAAATACTGAAATGGTGATGAATAGCGCGCTTTCCACATGTCTTAACTGACTGTTTTATAAGAGTATTATCCATTTATGTGTTTTCAAATGGATTGGTCGCCCACTATTAATAAAACTATCCTTACAAAATAAAACAATAAACTTGATGTCGCTCTATTTGTTGAATGTCCATTTAATCAACTTTCGTGTAAAGTTAGGTCGATAATTGCTGATTGGTTAATAATTGATCAGTTGTGGTTTGTGAATAGGTGTATTCATCTTAAGCCCGATAAAAATTGCAAAATTAAGGTTATAAAAATATGTATAAAAAATCACTTTTAGCAATGGCGTTAACAAGTGCTGCTTTTTCTAATGTTGCCATGGCGGCACCTACAGCAGATATCTATGGATTTGTGGACATCGGTTTAGAGCATTTTAATAATGAAGGCATTACCAATGGTTCTGACGTATATCCGGGTGCGGATACGCCGAATGGTAATAGCGATGAGCAAGAATTTGCTTTAACCAATAACGTGCAATCACGTATTGGTGTTAAGGGTGAAGAAGTGATTGAAGGTGGCTGGAAAGGCACTTACAAAATGGAATTTCGCGCTAACGTTTTAGAAAGTGGCGGTGAGGCGTTAAGAATTCGTTTAGGTTGGTTAGGTCTTGAGAAAGGCGATCATAGCTTCAAAATCGGTACACAGTGGTCTCCATACATGGCTTATAGCGCATGGAATACGGCTCGTGGCGAAGCTCAAGGTCTAGCATCTTACTTCTACATTACTGATACTCTACCTGGTTCAATTGGCTACGGTTTCCGTAACTCAAGCGCAATCAGCTATACCTATGGTAATGGCGGTTGGGGTCAATCTTCTCCTTATTCAGCAACGATTGCTTTGCACGTAGGTGATGATGATCGCAAGGTAACCATTCAAGAAAATGGTGAAGATAAAGACGTTCTTTCAAACAATGCCGGTATTACAGCCGTATCTCTAGGTGGTGCAGCAACTTTCGGTATAGTGACTGTGAACACTGCTTATGTAAAATCTCTAGCCAGTGAAAGTGATGCTGCTAAAGAAGCAGATGTTGAACTTGAAGAGCCATCTATTTACAGCCTTGGTGCAAAAGTTCAGGCAACTCCTGAGTTAGAACTTGGTTTTGCTTACCGTGCTGCTGATCGTGATCTTGAAGCCGATAGTATGAAAACGTCTACTTCTGCTCAAGCTCAGTATCAGATCAATAAAGCTTGGAACATTCACGTAGGCTATGGCGTTGGTGATGATGAAATCAAAACTAACCGTCAGCTAGAGAGTAATGTCTACGCTCAGCTTTGGTACCAAGCATCTGAAAGCCGTTCTGTTCGCTTCGAGTTTGAAGAAGCTGATTATGGTAGCGAAGGAAAATCTACTATTTCTGTAGTGAGCATGCGTCAATCTTTCTAAGCGAAGTTTGAACTTGTTTGAATAAAATTGAAGAGCGTATTGTCTTAGTCTTTGTACTTAGATAATAGGCTCTTTTTTTTGATAAAGTGTTTGTAATACTTCTTTAGTATCCACATCAGTCATTGTTTCTGCAGCGATAATTTCACCATCAATGTGAGTCATATAAACGGGATGCTTAATCAGTTTTTTTGCGCCGTTGTCTCCTGTTAATATCTTTAAATCCTCGCGATAACTAGCAGGAAAATACACTGGGTGTGCAGGGATGTTTTGTTCATTTGTCGAAAATATGGGGCGCACAACATCGTTCTTATTCTTTTGAATCTTATCCCACAAATTATTTAATAATGGCAGCGTGATATTCGGCATGTCGGCGAGGGTAATCATCCAGCCTTGCCAATCTTGATTACTGCTAACGCCATCTGCAATGCTATGTCCCATGCCTAAATGTGCTGCCGCCGAAATTGAGTAGGTAATTTCCTGTGCGATTAAATAATTAATTAATGGCTGATTATCGGCACGTGTAATAACACAGAGCTCTAAGTTATGTATTTTTGAAAACTCTAATGTCTGCGCTAAACTATGGGCAATAACGGGACGACCATCAGGCATTTTCGCCATGAGTTTATCACTGCCAAATCGACGCGATTGACCTGCCGCTAATATCAATATTCCAAAGCTCTTGTTCGTATTCATAAAGGACTTTCATAATGGCAATTCATCATAAATCTACCTTCTAAGTGTACGGGCAGAAATTAAATGCGCGGCAATAGATACGGCAATTTCATAGGGGGTTCTGCTGTGGATATCTATTCCTATAGGGGCATGCAACTTAGCGATTTGATTTGTATTAAGCTCAAGTTCAAGTAAGCGTTCACGTCGTTTGTTCGAAGTAATTAAAGACCCCATTGCGCCCACATAAAATGCATCAGTTTTTAATGCCTGCATCATCGCCATATCATCAACCCTGGGGTCATGCGCTAGAGCAACAATGGCGCAATGATTATCATGAAACGCTTCGCTAATTAAATCATCTGGCATGGTCTTAATGACTTGAACGCCCTCGACTTGCCAGCCTTGTAAAAATTCATCGCGAAAATCACAGAGTGTGACTTCGAATTCTAGGTTTTTACAAATCTCTGCTAAGCAACGAGCTACTTCGCCCGCGCCGACTAGAAGCAGTTTGTCGTGAGGCTTAAGCGCATGAATAATTGTGTTCGGCTTTCGCTGAATGTCGTGCCCACAGATTTCATGAACAATGCTTATGGTGCTCTTTGTTGTACTGCCGGTAATCGATTCGTCAGATCTTTTTGGCTCAGATAAATCAATATGGCGACTGATCCATTGGCGTGACGCTAATGCCTTTTCTAACGATTGAAAATGAACTTGGTCTTTAGATTCAATTTTTTCTAATAGAATATCCAGATGGCCGCCGCAGGGAAGCGCTAATCTTGCCTGTTGTTCTGGACTTTCACCATAACGAATAATTTGAGGAAGCTGCTGATCGCCGAGTTGACCTGTGGCCAACTGCGATATCAGCTCCTGTTCAATGCAGCCCCCAGAGAGTGATCCAATAA
The DNA here is from genome assembly GCA_036960605.1 of Oleispira sp. Lineage (GTDB taxonomy): Bacteria > Pseudomonadota > Gammaproteobacteria > Pseudomonadales > Oceanobacteraceae > Oleispira. Next base: position 99,411 of record JBALXI010000002.1, read on the forward strand.
TGCCTTTATCTGGGTGATAAATCATCATTGAGCCTTCCGGACGAGGAGAAGATCCATAGGTTTCAACCACAGTGGCTAGCCAAGGCTGAATGCCTTGCGCTAACCAAAGGTTGAGCTGCTGTAATACAAACCAGTTACTGCCGTTCATACTCTTTTAAACATCTAGCTTTAGAGGCAATTTATAAAAACGCTGGCCCGTTTTAGTCGTGATCGCATTAGCAACAGCAGCGGCTAGTGGAGGAACGCCTGGCTCACCGACACCGGTTGGGCTTTCATCACTATCAATAATATGCACGTCGATTTGCGGTGCTTCGTTCATACGCAATAGTTGTGAGTCGTGAAAGTTGGTCTGCTGCGGTATGCCGTTTTTAATATTGATTTCGCCATAAAGGGCAGCGGTTAACGCAAAGTTAATACCGCCTTCCATTTGTGCGACGACCATGTCGGGATTAACGACTTGTCCACAATCAACCGCACAGACCACACGCTTTACTTTCAGGCTATTGTTCACGACTTCCACATCAGCCACTTCAGCAACCCAGGTGCCAAAAGATTTGTGAATAGCGATGCCTTGAGTACAGCCTGCTAAAGGTGTTCCCCAGTTGGCTTTGTCTGCTGCTAGTTTAAGTACGGCTTGTGCTCTGGGATGATTTTTTAATAAGTCATAACGAAAAGCATACGGTTCTTTTTTCTGTTGTGCCGCTAGCTGATCGATAAAGCTTTCGGTAATAAAACCATTGTGCGAATAACCGACACTGCGCCAGTTCCCAACTAATATGCCGCTGTCCGATTTTTTATAATCAACATTGATGTTGGCAAAGTCGTAAGGGATTGCTTCGGCACCTTCATAAATAGAACCATCGGCTGGGGCAATTATTCCTTCGCCCATCTTGCCCGCACTTTCTAATAAACCGTACATGAACTTCGGCATAAAAGGATATTGAGCTGGGGCAGCATCGGCGACAAAATAATCAAATACCCCGGAGCCTGCCATCTGATGATTCCAGCCAGAGATGTCCCCGTTTTTATCAACGGATGCGCTGAGCTTGTGGTAACTGGAAGGGCGATACCAATCACGTTGAGTATCTTCTTCTCGTGACCAGATTAACTTAATCGGCTGCTGAGAAATCTCACTGATAGCCGCGGCTTCAGCGACATAATCTTGGTTGATTCGACGACCAAATCCACCACCAATAAAGGTCGTGTTTATTTTTACGTCACTGAGGGCGTAACTAGTTGCTTTAGCAGCGGCAACTTGAGCCATATCAGGCGATTGCGTCGGTACCCAAATTTCTAAGCCATCTTCTTTGGCCCAAGCTACGCAGTTTTGTGGCTCTAAAGTCGAGTGTGCTAAAAATGGCATTTCATATTCAGCAGTAATTGTTTGTGCCGCATTTTCTAAGGCTTGATCAATATCCCCTTCGCTGCGAACATTTTTACCACTATCTTCTGCTAGGTCTTTTTTATACTGTGCAAAAATACTGGCATCATCAACATTGTCCAGTTCACTTTCGTGCCACTCAACGACTAACTGCTGCTGTGCCTTGCGAGCTTGCCAATACGTTTTAGCCACAATCGCAATGCCAATAGCACTGGCATTGTTGACGGCAAAAACTTGTTCAATACCGGGCATGGTTTTCACCTTGCTCGCATCAAAGCTTTTGATCTGGCTATCCCAACGACCTGCGCGAGTGAAGACCGCGTATTTCATGCCAGGCAGTTCGGTATCAATTCCATAATCAGCTGTGCCGGTTGCTTTTTTAAGGGCATCAAGGCGCTTGTTGTATTTGCCGATAATTTTGAAATCAGCTTTATCTTTTAAGGGGATGTCACTAGGCACTGAATAAGTTGCGGCGATGGCGGCTAGTTGGCCAAAACTGATCTGCTGATTAAACTGCTTGTGCCCGCTGGACTTGTTAATGACGACGCCATTTTCAGCGCTGCATTCGCTTTCTTTAATACCCCAAGCATTTGCTGCGGCTTGGATTAACATTATTCGAGTTGCCGCACCGGCTTCCCGCACAACGGTCCAACTGCTTGCAACACTGGTGCTACCCCCAGTAATTTGAATGCCATAAATGGTATTGCGATAAATAGAATCAACACCGGCAAAGCTCACCTGTACTTTTTCTGGGTCGACTTCGAGCTCTTCGGCCAATAAAGAGGTCATGCCGGTATAAGTACCCTGGCCCATTTCTACGCGGTCGAGCACAAAGTGAACCGTATTATCACTGTCGATACGCAACCAAGCGTTGGAGTTCCATTGCTCTGTTTCACCGACTTGGCTGATGCCACCGTTCTTTAATGTTGCGCAGCCCGGAAGAGCAATAGACATCATTAAACCACCGCTTCCCATTGCGCTGGCTTTTAGGAAACTGCGGCGTGACTGTTTAAGATCAGAAGTTAACGACGTCATTATTTAGCCTCCATGATATTAGTGAACAAGTCATTTTGTGTATTTGCCGTGCCAGACAAGTTGTTTGCGGCAGTATGAATCGCAGCTTTAATACGCGGGTAAGTACCACAGCGGCAAATGTTTCCGCTCATGGCATTATCGATGTCTTGGTCGTTAGGTTTTGGATTGCTGGCTAATAACGCCGTCGCCGACATGATTTGTCCAGATTGGCAATAGCCACATTGAGGTACGTTGTGCTCAACCCAAGCCTGCTGAACGGTGCTGAGCTTCTCTGGCGTGCCGATACCTTCTATCGTTGTAATCGCTTGGCCATTCACTGCGCTTACGGGGGTGATGCAGGTTCGAATAGGGCTGCCGTTTAAATGCATGGTACAAGCACCGCATAAGCCTGCGCCACAGCCAAACTTGCTGCCTTTAAGGTCTAAATAATCACGGACTACCCATAATAGGGGAGTATCGGCTTCTACATCGAGGGAGTGTTCGATGCCGTTTACGGTTAGCTTAATCATTGTTATTTTCACTTTTATAATGCGGCTTATGCTGGCAGGTTAGCAATTGTGAATAGTTGAAGCAAAGTTACTTTAATTCAATGACTAAGGTAAGGTCATTTTCTGCTAAAATCTCGCCATTGAAATTATCTTCTAAGGCATTCTAATGGCTAAAAAGTTCTATGTGATTTGGGTTGGGCGTGAACCTGGCATCTATACCGATTGGCCTACTGCGCAAAAGCAGGTGATGAAGTTTGCTGGCGCTAAATATAAGTCCTTCACTTCAAAGGCTGAAGCCGATGCGGCATTCGCTGATGGGTCAGTTTCTTCTGTTGCTACTGGCGCGACTAAAAGCAGTGGCACTAAATCCAGCGGGCCTAAGCAGAGCGGTAATAATTTATCGGCGCCTCCGATTAAAACCGATGTTGTTATTTATTGTGATGGCGGCTGTGATCCTAATCCGGGTAAAGCAGGTTCTGGGGTAGCGGTTTATCAAAATGATCAGTTGCTTCAGCTTTGGTACGGCGTTTTTAATCCTAATGGCACTAATAATACGGCGGAGTTGAGCGCGTTGTTTTATTCTTTGCAGCTGGCTCAGCACGCCACGACGCAAGGTTTAAGTGCGCAAATATTGTGCGATTCTATGTATTCAATTCAGTGCATTCGCGATTGGGCGACTGGCTGGGAAAAGAATGGCTGGAAGAAGAAAACCGGAGAAATCAAAAACCTGGATATTATTAAGCCTGCGTATGCTTTGTATAATGAGATTAAGGACAAGGTATTGTTATCGCACGTGAAAGCACATGCGGGAACAGAAGGTAATGAACTTGCCGACCGTATGACGATGGTAGCAGTCGCGCGTAAGGACGTTCCTTGGGTTCAGTATGAAAAAGATCCAGACGGTGGATTTAATATACCGGCACTATTGAAGATGCGAGCGGGTTAAAACCGCGAGCTTCCCTGAAAATCAATAGTGCTAATTCTGTACTTTATTTAGAGCCTTTAATAAATGAGAACGACCCCTTTAATACTTAATTTGAAAGCCTTTGGTGATGATATTGATAATCTTCGAGCCGAGTTAAAGCAAGACATTGGTGACAAAGATTTAATCCAGTTCAGAAGAATTGAAATGTTGGTTTGGGCTCTGTCATTTTTAGGCTTGGCTACGGCCGGACTGGGCGTGAACCCGATTGCGATTATGGCTCTGGCAGCGGCTAGTTTTGCTCGCTGGACTATTATTTCACATCATATCAGTCATCGCGGTTATGAAAATATCGCCGGTGCACCGGCTCGCTATAATAGTAAAGCTTATGGCCGAGGCTGGCGTCGGGTTATTCATTGGTTAGATTGGATGCAGCCGGAAGCTTGGCATCATGAGCATGATGTATTGCATCATTATAATTTAGGGGAGCATGCTGATCCGGATGTTCCACAATATAAATCGGAGTGGATGAAGGACTCGGGTATTCCAATGCCTTTGCGTTTTGTATTGGTCGCGATTATCGCGATGGTTTGGAAGCCTCTTTATTATGCACCGAATACGCTAAATGCATTATTAAATAAGCAAGAAAAAACCTCTATCGCATTTTCATCGATGGGTCTGTGGTCTCCTTTTGGTAAGCGCTTTTGGCAAATTGTTTGGCGCTGTTGGCTGCCTTATATTGGCTTCCGTTTTGTTGCCTTACCGGCTGTGTTTTTATTGATCAGTCCTGAGGCGTGGGCAAGTGCTTTGATCAATATATTGATTGCTGAAGTCGTGATTAATCTGTGGACTTATGTTGTGATTGCTCCGAATCATGCCGGCTCTGATATTTATGTATTTGATGAGCATCACACCGGTCGTGCGACTTTTTACTTACATCAAATTGTCGGTTCAGTGGATTATAACTGTGGCGGTAATACTCGGGACTTTATGCAGGGCTGGTTGAACTATCAGATTGAGCATCATCTGTTTCCGGAGCTCACCGTTCGGCAGTATCAAAAAGCCCATTCTCGTGTGCGAGACATCTGTGCTAAGCACGATATACCGGTGGTATCTGAATCGGTCTTTAAACGCGTGATTAAACTGACTCGAATATTAACGGGTATGGATACCCAGCCTTTGTGGCCAGGTGTTATCGATAGTAGTCAGCAGGTAGCTCAGAATGAAGTTGTGGAAAGAAACTCTGAAGAAACGTTGAATAATACGACCACCGCATAGCGGTTAATATTATTCACTTTTTATACTTCTGTTTATTTACCTTGCTCGTGCCAATCAGCGGCTTGCTTTGAGTCGCTGGTTTTTGCGTCAACCCAGCGCGCGCCTTGATCGCCTTGCTGGCTTTTAGTACTTTCTTTTTTCCAAAACGGCGCTTCCGTTTTCAAAATATCCATGATGAATTGTGATGCTTCATAAGCGGCAATGCGATGAGCGCTGCTGACGCCAACCAAAACAATTTGCTCTGTTGCGTGCAGTTCACCTACGCGGTGGATGATACGAATGCCATCTAACGGCCAGCGTTGCTGCGCTTGCTCGGCAATGCCTGCTAATACTTTCTCGGTCATGCCAGGGTAATGTTCTAGCGTCATGCTGCTGACTTGGGTATTTTCACTGAAATCTCTTACCAGACCAACGAACATAACAATGGCGCCACTTTGAGCGCTGCGTTCACGCAGTTGTTGGTATTCAACAGGGAAATCGAAGTCTTCGTTTTGAACAGAAATCATAGTTTATCTACAGTTTAGCGACAGCTTATTTACACCAGGGTATGTGCTGCTAGTATGGAATGCTATTGAATTCTGTTCAACTCGATTTTGTCTATTTTGCTAGGAATCCTGCCTCTTGCAGGTGCTGTGTCATTTTATCAAACATCAGCTGTAGGCCATTCATTGGACGCAGCATCACTTCAAAATGAACGATTTTACCTTCATCATTCCAGCGTATTAGGTCAATGCCTTTAATCTTTTTATCATCAACTCGGGCGCTGAATTCAAGTGCTAAGTTATTATCGTCGACCCATTCTCTTTGGTATTCGAAATCTTGAAAAATATCGATGACCATTTTTAAAATATACTGGGTTATATCGCGGCCAACTTTAGGTTGCCATACCGTAGGGGAATGAAATTCTACATTCTCATCCAGAATTTCGCGTAATAATGCCATATCTTTATTGGCAATAACTTGATGCCATTTATCTAAATTTGCTTGGCTCATGCAGGCTCCTAAATTTTCAAAGTGTGGATCTATTATGGATATCTGAAACCAAATTATAGCCTTATCTTTACAGTGTCAAGATTATTGTGTGGTAGTCATGGTTTTACAGGTATTTATTGGATATATAGCGGGATGTTATGAAAAACTAATTCATTAGTACGTTTAATTAATGAGCAATTTGTTTGTTATATATATTGTTTTTATTGGGTCGATTTTTATCATTTTAGGTCAAGTTAGGCCTCCATTTGAGCCATGTGAAGGAACGCTGTTTACTCATTATCGAAGCTAAGTTAAAACGAATGTACAGATTCCAGACGCCGTATTCTCACTTGGAACTAATAATAAAAATAAAACAATAATCAGTCAAAAAGGTAAACCCATGAAACGAGCAACGACGCTAGCGTTAGCACTTGGAATGGTTGGTTCTGCCAGCGCATTCGCAATGAGCACCTCCCCGAAAACCGATACCATTGGTGAATTTACCACTAGCTGGACTGGTAAGGCTTTTCAATCTCAGCGTGATTTAGATTTGTATGAGCCGATGAGTGATAACAATATCCTTGGTACTCATAATACCTATAACTCAAAAGCTTATCGTACAGCTGTGCGTTATTTGGACCCACAGCAGAAGCATTCGATTTATGATCAGCTGCGTTTGGGCGCTCGTTTTATTGAGCTAGATGCACACTGGACTTATAAAATTGATGGCTTTGATTGGGGTAACGAAATTCTGCTATGCCACTCCGGTATAGGCAAAAGTATTGGTGATGTTCATGTCGGTTGTAGCCTTGCAGACCGGAAGTTGACGGATGGTTTGCAAGAAGTCCGTAACTGGTTAGATGAAAATCCTGCCGAAGTTATTATTCTATTCATTGAAGATCATGTTGATGGTGAACATACCAAGTTATGGAATGCCTTGAACAGTAAGCTGGGTGGCAAGATGTATACCTCAGGCGGCTGTAAATCAATACCTAATGAGTTGAGCCGCGCAGACGTATTGGAAACCGGTAAGCAAGTTGTGCTTTGGAAAGATGGCAGCTGTGCAAATAATAGTACGTTAGCGAATACCGCCTTTACCGGTTTAGGGGGGATTCAGCGTATTTGGGAAGATGGTACGGGCATCGCTAAAATTGGTGCTTTCTTCACGGGCGGAACGGTTGAGCGCATAGAGCCAGAAGATGTGACGCAAGCCTTCAAAAACGGTGGCAATATAGTAAACCTAGATCACATGACTTATGACGATGGGCGTTTAGCAGCAGCGGTATGGTCTTGGGATAACAATGAGCCGAATAATTCGGGCGGTAGTCAGGATTGTGCATTGCAGTGGGAAAATGGCCGTTGGGATGATGCGAGTTGTGATGCTTCTTATTTCTTCGCTTGTGAAGATAAAGACAATGGTTCTTGGAGCTTAAGTGCTTATCAAGGCCAGTGGACATCGGGTGCAGCAGCGTGTGCTTCAATATCAGGTAACTATGAATTCTCTGTACCAACCAACAGTAAAGATAACCAAAGCTTGAAAGCTGCCAAAGGTGGCAACGGCCGAGTATGGCTGAACTACAATGACCGTCAGCTTGAAGGTAACTGGCAGCCACCAAAAGGAAAAGCATTGTTCCGCGAATTACGGGATGGGCGCAGTAATCTTTGTTTAGATGTTGAAGGTGGTAACTCAGCTAACGGCACTAACGTTCGTCTATGGAGCTGTAACGGCAGTATTGCTCAGAAGTGGGTTTATGATGCTGCAAATGGCTACATGCGCAGTGCAACGGGCAAGTGCCTAGATAACCGTGGCCAAACGCATAATGATGGTGGTATTAGCATTTATGATTGTGTCGATAGCAATAACTTACGTTTTGACTGGGTCGGTAATTCTATTCGCAGCCGTCATAACCGTGATATTGCAGTGGATGCATTTGGTGATAACTCTGGTGCTCAAGTCGGGCAGTGGAGCTACCATGGTGGTTCTAACCAGCAATGGCATTGGGGCAACTAAATTGTTCTGTTAAAAGAAAAGAGGCTTAGGCCTCTTTTTTTGTTTCAAGTTACAAAAAGATTACCTCAGTTCAGGCCAATGTACTTCCTAGTTGTTTACGTTTTATCCAACCCGTTGTAAAACATACGTACACATTAGGATGATAAAACTCATACCTAATGACTGATAAAAAAAATAATAGCCAGTCTCAGGGTATTTTACTCTGCTCAACCCTACGGGTGATTACATGAAATTTAAACAGCATCTTGCGTTAGCAATAAGCTTGGCTGCGTCTATTGGCGCATCGGCAATGAGTTCAGCGCCAGCAACTCCGCCACCAGATCCTATCAAAGACTTTCAAAATAGCTGGGCCGGAAAAGCACTAGCCCAGCAGCGTAACCTTGATATTAAGTCTCCTATGATTGATAACAATATTCTGGGCTCTCACAATACCTACAATTCAGAAACTTACCGCAATGCGTTTCGTTATATAGATCCGCAGCAAAAACATTCTATCTATGATCAGTTGCGTATTGGTGCTCGTTTTATTGAGCTAGATGCTCATTGGACCGCTCAAACACACGGTGCTGAATTTTGGAAGTGGGGTCCTGATTTATTATTGTGTCATTCCGGCATTGGTAAAAGCGTTGGTGATTTACACGTAGGTTGCAGTTTGACCGATCGTTTCGTTAAAGATGGCGTTCAAGAAGTCGGTAACTGGTTGAATGAAAACCCTGAAGAAGTAATTATTTTATATTTCGAAGATCATACGGATGGTCATCACCAAGAATTGCTGAATGTTTTAAACGACAAGCTTAGCGGTAAAATTTACGCAAGTAATGGCTGTAAGAGTATTCCAGATGCATTAACCAAAGCTCAGGTACGAGCGGCTAATAAGCAGGTTGTATTATGGAAAGATGGTGGTTGTTCGAATAATTCAGGCATGAAAAACTTAGCTTTTACAGGATTGGGTAAGGTTGATCGTATTTGGGAAGACCGCACGAGTGTTGGTGCTATTGGTGCATTCTTTACCGGTGGTACGGTGAATAAAATTGAAAAGGCAGATGTGACTCAAGCGTTCAAGAATGGCGGTAATATCGTCAATCTTGATAAGCTAACGTATAACGATGGGCGCATGGAAGCTGGGATCTGGTCTTGGGATAAGAACGAACCGAATAACTGGGGCGGGAATCAAGATTGTGCTGTGCAATGGGGTAATGGTCGTTGGGATGATGCAGGTTGTTCTTCCCAATATCATTTTGCTTGTAAAGCTCAAGATGGAAGCTGGGATATTAGCCGTACTAAAGGCACTTGGTTAGTTGGCCAGGCTGCTTGTGGATTATTGGGCTCTGGTTATACGTTCAGTGCGCCGACCAATAGTCAGGATAACGAAGCTCTAAAGGCCGTTAAGGCCGGGATTTCACATGTCTGGGTGAATGCATCAGATCGTAGTCAAGAAGGGCAGTGGGCAGCGAATTAGAGATTGTTGATCACTGAAAACTTGATTTAGATTAAATGTATAAAAGAAAAGGCTCTGATATTGAATATCAGGGCCTTTTTCTTACCTTCTATCGGGTGTTGGCTATTGCGTCTTAAAAGGGGCAGGAGTAATCTGAATAAACCATAAAAAGTATAGGAACCGACATGCCATATCACGACAACGTTGTAGATGAATTGAACTTACTTGTAAAATTCAGTCAGCATTCAGTGCAAGAAGGAATTAAAGTGCATCACGATGCGGAAATTTCGTTGGTTGAGGCCGCAGAGCGGTTACACAGTAAAGGTATGATTACTCAAATTGATGGTGGTTATTTAACAGATCGTGGTATTGAAACATCAGAAAAAGCGCATGCGTTAATAGATGCGTTAGAAGTAAAGATGGGATAGTCCGCTATATTGGCTAGTCCAATCTTGTATGGCATTAGTGGGTTTTCGCGGTGTTCACCGCGAGCCTGCTAATAATTTAGATCTATTCATTAAACTCCGCTTATAAATAGCCTGCCTATTCTCAGTGCCTATAATAAAATTAGTCTTTATTTCTCTACTAGCGAAGACTTTTCTTCTTTCACTCGTATAAACCTTAAATACTTAAACTGAGTATTTATAATATACAGGTGTAACTATGAAAAAACTGACAATGACTGCCATTCTTCTGAGTATCTCCGTCGTTTCTACAGCAGCCTATGCGGGAATGGAAGGTAAGAAATTCTCACGAATGGACAGCAATAATGACGGCTCATTATCAAAAGATGAGCTGCTAAACTTTCATGATCAACGTTTTACGTTAATTGATACTGATGCTAATGGCTTAGTCACGAAAGAAGAAATTAAAACACACCGTCAGAAAAAGCGTTTCATGCGTATGGATAGTAATGACGATGGGGTTATTTCTGAAGAGGAGATGATGCTGTCTCATAACGCTCATAATAAGCGTTCACGTAAATCAAAGAACGCTGGCACCGAATAATACTTTCCTAGATGAGTCATACCATGAAGAGTCTAGAGCAGCAGACTGATGAGGAACTTATGATATTGGTCAAAGCGTTTAATCACGATGCATTTGCGACGCTAGTAACGCGTCATTCGAATCGCTTTTATGCGCTGTCTTATCGTACCTTATTTAATCAGTCTGATGCCGAAGATATCGTACAGGAATCTTTCCTTAAACTTTGGCGTAAGCCAGAGCTTTGGAAAGAGAAGAGAAATAGTAAATTTACGACTTGGTTTTATCGTATTATTGTTAATGCTTGTTATGACTTGAATAAGAAAAAGTCGTCACTGGAAAGCTCTTTCGGTGGTGATGATTATGAGCAAGCTGCAGATAATGAAGACTTATCGCATCAGCAGCTTTCGTCAATTGAATCAGCACTTAAAAAATTACCTGATAGGCAGCGTATGGCGCTTAACTTATGCTTTTATGAAGGTTTGAGTAATGCTGAGGCGGCTGAAGTTATGGGGATTCGCTTAAAAGCCTTACAGTCTTTAATCATGCGAGGCAAAGTCGCACTTAAAACACAGTTCAATATTTCTGAGGAGAATGATCATGAATAAGAGTGATGAAGAACTCAATCAGTTATTGAACAGTTCTCCGCCAGTGCCTGCTAGCCCTAACTTAGCACAACGGATTATTGCTGAAGCCAAGGTGCAGTCCGAACTTAAAGTGCCAGTGGAGTATGAGGAAACTTTTATTAAGCAGTTTTTACACACTCTTATATTTCCCAAACCGGCCTATGCATTAGCCTGCAGCATGTTGGTCGGCGTGCTGTTAGGTTGGCAGAATCCAGAGTTTAATATGAATATCCTGCCTGTGATGGATGTTGATAACGATTTGAGCAGTCTATTTTTGGCTGAGGTTAATTTCGATGAATAAGAAAATGAAAATATTTATATCACTGTCTGTTTTGCTGAACGTATTACTGGTGGGGATTGCAATAGGCGCCGCGACAGGAGGTTTTGCTAAGTCACATATGGAACGCGGGCATAATGCCTCTGGAATGGGGCAACGTTTGGTCGACATACTCGAAGTATTACCGCCAGAAAAGAGTAAGGGTTTTGCTCAGCGGATTTCAAATTTAAAGGCATTGAAGCGTACCGATAAAGCACATATGAGATCTGCCAGAAAAAATGTCATGCAAGTATTTGAGCAAGAACCTTTTGATAGAGTTGCATACCAGCAAGCCGTGCAGGGATTAAACCAGTTGCACCAAGTACAGATGGAAATACGCGTAAACTTAATGGCTGACATGGCGGAGTATTTATCGCCAAAAGAGCGAAAGCAGTTATCTCGCCTGATAATGAAGCGTGGCGGAAGAAAAGAAAAATAGAACGGTGAAAATGATTATTCTCAATTGCCAGGCGCCCGCATATTAAGCAATTTCACTGCGGGCTATATTTGAGCTCTGTTTCTATTTGCTTGGTCTTTTAGAGACTATTTATTTCATTTTGCGCGGCAACCGCTAAAAAGTGAGAGCGATCTTTATACTTTTCATTATTTTCTACAAATGAATCAATGCGCATTAATAATGTATCAGGAAGATTAATATTAATGCGTTTGGGTTTACCTATCAGGTTACTAATATCAACATCAATGGCTAGCCACCGTGTAAATTCAGAATATTTAGCATCTTGGCTGTAGTCTTTATAGCCTTCGTTTAATAACTCTAAATCAGCACCAGCTAAAACCATTTCTTCGGCCTTTATTAAAATTGCGTCCGTTGCTTTATACACAATGTTTTTCTCATTATCGGTAGCAGAGTTACAGCTATGTCCGACTTTATTGAATATGGGGGCAGTTATTCCGTGTGCCTCATTTTCTTTTGTTGCTGGCTCGATGCCAATCATAAATAACATAATATATGCTCGTGTTTACTGAATAGGAATTAAGAGTAATGATATTAAAGGTACATTAAACACAGAAATTTTAAGGTTTGCTGAGAATTTTATAGGGAACCAAAAAAATGGCGATAGTAGGTCTGTTTGTTAAATTACAGGCACAAAAAAGGACGCATTGTGTTTAAAACACGGCGTCCTAAATTGAGTAAAAATGGTGGGCCTTCCCAGACTCGAACTGGGGACCTGACGATTATGAGTCGTATGCTCTAACCAACTGAGCTAAAGGCCCCACTATCATCTACCATTACGATAGAAATAGGGTGTTATCAAAGATAACGGCAATGATTATAACCATGCTTTACAAAGAGCGCCACCCCTTTGATTTAAAAAAGAAAAACCCGGCAATTGCCGGGTTTTTATTGGTCGATTTTTAAACGATATCTAAAATCTATTCGTCTAAGAAGCTACGCAAGTGATCAGAGCGGCTTGGGTGACGTAGTTTACGCAACGCCTTCGCTTCAATCTGACGAATACGTTCACGTGTTACGTCGAACTGCTTACCTACTTCTTCCAAAGTATGGTCAGTGTTCATGTCGATACCGAAACGCATGCGTAGAACTTTTGATTCACGAGCGGTTAGGCCAGACAGTACGTCACGAGTCGCATCGATTAAGCCACCGGTAGTCGCTGTATCGATTGGAGATTCAGACATGGTATCTTCAATGAAGTCACCTAGGTGCGAATCTTCGTCATCACCGATTGGAGTTTCCATCGAGATAGGTTCTTTGGCAATTTTAAGTACCTTACGAACTTTATCTTCTGGCATTTCCATACGCTCAGCCAATTCTTCTGGCGTTGCTTCACGGCCCATTTCTTGTAACATTTGACGAGAGATACGGTTCAACTTGTTGATCGTTTCAATCATGTGTACAGGAATACGGATGGTACGTGCTTGGTCAGCAATCGAACGAGTAATTGCCTGACGAATCCACCATGTGGCGTAAGTCGAGAACTTGTAACCACGACGGTATTCAAACTTGTCTACGGCTTTCATCAAACCGATATTACCTTCTTGAATCAGATCCAAGAACTGCAAACCACGGTTGGTATATTTTTTCGCAATCGAGATAACAAGACGTAGGTTAGCTTCAACCATTTCTTTCTTAGCACGACGTGCGCGAGCTTCACCGATAGAAACGCGACGGTTAACTTCTTTGATTTCAGGAATGGATAGCGTCACATTCTGTTCAATCGTTTTAATCTTTTTCTGTGCGCGCTGAATGTCGAACTTATAAACAGCAACTTTTTCAGAATATGGCTTACCAGCAGCAATTAGGTCATCAACCCAATCTTGGTTGGTTTCGTTACCCTGGTAAGATTTAATAAACTCTTTACGTTCCATGCGGCACTTACGAGTAAGTAAAACCATGATGGCGCGTTCTTGGGTACGAATCGCTTCTTGTGATTCACGGGTATTATTAACCAATGCTTCGAAATAACGAGGTGTTAGCTTGATCGGAGCAAAAACTTCAGTCAGTTCTTTAAAAGCAACTTCAGCTTCTTTGCTTGAGCGGCCGTGCTTTTCAAGTACGACGACTAAAGCATCGTAGGCGACGCGAACTTCTTTGAAACGGCCTTGGACCATTTCAACATCCATACCTGTAGGTTCGTCGTCATCATCGTCATCGCCCTCAGCTTTCGGCTGATTTTGCGGTGGCGGTGTTGGGATTTCGTCGGATGGGTCAATAAACCCATTGAATACGTCGCCAATGCGGTTAACGTCGTCTTCAGCGCCTTCAAAAGCGGTTAATACGGTATCAACAGAACCTGGGTAATAAGCAAGCGCAGACATCACTTCACGGATGCCTTCTTCAATACGCTTAGCGATAACAATTTCGCCTTCACGCGTAAGCAGCTCAACGGTGCCCATTTCACGCATATACATACGTACTGGGTCAGTTGTGCGACCAATATCGCTATCAACAGCCGCTAACGCAGCAGCCGCTTCTTCAGCAGCGTCGTTATCGGTATCGTTACCAGCCACGAACATTGCGTCAGCATCGGGCGCAACTTCAGATACCGGAATACCGATATCGTTAATCATGCGAATGATGTCTTCTACTTGGTCTGGATTGGCGATGTCATCGGGTAAGTGGTCGTTTACCTGAGCATGAGTCAGGTATCCCTGCTCTTTACCCTTGGCGATGAGGTCTTTTAAACGCGATTGTTGTGTATTCGCTGACATATGGGCCCTGTTGTAGTCGTCGCAGTCATCTGCTCGGTGGCTAGGCAATAAACCCGAAAGTATAAACGCTAACCACCCATTGCGCTAGGCAAAGAGCGGGCTTGAGTACGAATTGATATTAAATTTCTGTAGTTAATTTGGGGATGAATTAAAATAATTCAAGGGTTGGTTGTTATTTGTGCTTTTTTAAGTTGCATCGGTAAGGCAACGTAGCGAGCTTTCTCTTCGATAGTTAAGCTAGTAAATGAGTTTTCAGCAATTTTATTTTGCAGGGATTGAAATTCACGACGTAATAATCTCAATCTTAGGTTTTGCAAAGTGCCTTGAATATCATTGCTGGGATCTACGCCTTCAGGAAGCTCTAAAACTTGGTTTGCGATGTTTTTCAGGTGCTCGGAAAAGGGTGTACCTGTCCATTGAATTAATAAACCAATACTGCTGCTTTGAGGGTTTTGTTTAAGCTTCTTTAGTATTTCGCATAATAAACGTTCACTTTCATCTTCCGGTTCAAAGTCTTCTAATGGCTCAATACGTTGAGCGCTTTCAGGAAACTTAACCAGTAGCGTCAGTGCTTTTTGAGTGAGAATGGAGAGCTGTTTATCTTCTTTTGTATTTCTTGGGGTTGAGACATTCGATGATGGCTGCGCCGATCCATCGGTATCAATGAAATCGCCCGCGTTAAAATCTTGTTCTTCGCTATTATCGTATTGATGATCATCGTAGTGGCTGGATGTGTGCGTTTTCGGTGCCGAGACTTGGTCGGCTTGAGACTTGATCGTCTGCTCTGGCTGCTGACGATTAACTCTATGCTGATTGGGTTGTTCAGTTTCGGTTGGCAATAACTTTGCGAGAATTTCTTGTTTGATTCCCGTTTCTTGGGATAGCTGTTGCTGCATTAATTCTTTCAGCATGCCGGTCGGCAAGCGAGATATTAACGGTGCGGCTAGTTGACCGAAGCGTGCCTTGCCATCAAGGGTATCGAAATCTACTTGTTCTTTTACACTGTCGAATACAAATTCAGGCAGATGCTTTGAGTTATCTAGGCGTTTTTCAAAGGCTTCTTTGCCTTCTTTACGCACGATGGTATCCGGGTCTTCGCCGTCGGGTAAGAATAGAAAACGTGCCTGTAAGCCATCTTGCAGTGCAGGGATTACAGTTTCCATGGCGCGCTGCGCTGCTTTACGACCTGCGTTATCACCATCAAAGCAAAAAATAATTTCGGGTACGACTTTAAACAAACGGCGTATGTGGTGTTCGCTAGTCGAGGTGCCTAGTGTTGCAACGGCGTAATGAATACCGTATTCGGCCAACGCAACGACATCCATATAGCCTTCGACTATGATCATTCGGGTTAGCTTTTGGCGAATTTTACGCGCTTCATAGAGGCCATACAGTTCTTGGCTTTTATGGAAGATTGGGGTTTCTGGTGAGTTTAGGTATTTGGGTTTTTCATCCCCTAAAACTCGTCCACCAAAAGCGATTACCTGACCTTTTACATTGCGAATCGGAAACATAACACGATCACGGAAGCGGTCATAAGTGCGGCCATCTTCTTTTTCGATGGTCATGCCGCAGCTGATTAATTGCTTAATGGTTTTGTTATTGGTGCTGTCGTTTTTCTCGCCGGGGGCTAGGGCATTTTGTAAATTGTCCCAGCCTGGTGGGGCATAACCGATGGAGAAAAATTTGGCGGCTTTACCAGAAAGTCCACGATCTTTTAGGTAGTCGATCGCTTTAGCTTTGTCTTTGCTGGTGCGCAGTTGTTTTTCAAAAAAGTCGGCTGCTTTTTGTGTGAGGGCATGCAGTTCGCGATATTGAGGTTCGCGATTTTGCTGCTGCGACCCTTCGCGAGGGACTTCTATATTAAGGTCGCCCGCAAGTTTTTCTACCGCGTCAGGAAATTCAAGGCCATCAAATTCCATAACAAATTTAAGCGCACTGCCTGTCGCGCCACAGCCAAAGCAATAATAAAACTGTTTATCGGGGCTAACGGTGAAGGAGGGGGTTTTTTCGTTATGAAAAGGGCAGCAGGCGGAGTAATTCTTGCCGGCTTTTTTTAGACGAGTGCGTGCACTCACCACATCGATTATGTCGAGGCGACTGATTAAATCATCGATGAAGTTTTGCGGTATGCGTCCGGCCATGTGGCTTACTTTACTCTAAACAGAAACAAATAAGGCAGCCGAAGCTGCCTTATTTAGTCAATCAAAAGATTGTGTGTCGATTAGCCGGCCATTTAGCTGGTAGCGTGGGAGTTAACCCAGTGCCGCTTTAACCAGTCGGCTGACTTGCGCCATATCGGCGCGGCCTTGTACTTGTGGTTTGAGGACGCCCATTAATTTACCCATATCCTGCATGCTTGCAGCACCGGTTTGGGTAACAGCGTCAGCCACTATTTTGGCCAGTTCATCTTCACTCAGTGCTTCTGGTAGAAACTCAGAGATGACAGAAATTTCAAACTTTTCTGTATCGGCAAGATCGTGACGATCAGCTTGCTCGTATTGTTCAATTGAGTTCTGACGTTGCTTAACCATTTTATCTAAAATGATTAGCGCGCGATCGTCATCAATCTCGATACGTTCATCTACTTCAACACGTTTAAATTCTGCAGAAGCTAGGCGTAACGTAGACAAGCGAGGCTTGTCCTTGGCACGCATGGCATCTTTAATAGAACTTTTTATACTTGCAACGATAGCACTCATAAAATATTTCTTTTGATCGACGGTATATAGCTAAAAAGTAGCTAGAAACGGGGTTTGATTAGTACAAACGAACCATTTTTTTGTTTTCACGCTGAACTTTCTTCGCGTGACGCTTAACAGCAGCAGCAGCTTTACGCTTACGTACTGAAGTTGGCTTTTCATAATGTTCACGACGACGAACTTCTGACAAAACGCCTGCTTTTTCGCAAGAACGTTTGAAACGACGTAGAGCTACATCAAATGGCTCGTTTTCTTTAAGTTTTACAGCTGGCATCCAAAATCACCTAATAAATAATTCAGTGTTAATCTTTCAAGGGCAACCACAAGAAGCCCGAATTTGGTCTTTCTACAAGGTATACATGACGCACACCTTATATAAGGGCGGGCATTCTAATTGGTATACACTTGAATTGCAAAGAGTATAGGCGAGGTAAGTAGGATTATTTGCAATTACCACATTCTATAGGCTTTAAATAACCAAATGACCTCAAAACTTCCCTATTTAGTCCCTAATATGACCAAAGTAGTGACTAATGTTATATAGGGTATCCTCAAATCCTTGGCTTAAGCGTATCATGCGGCAATTGATTTATTACGACTTTATTGAGGAATTAGAGGCTTTATGCTGATTCTAGGCTTGGAAACTTCCTGTGACGAAACGGGCGTAGCGGTATTTGATAGCGAGCGCGGTTTATTAGCGCACCGTTTATACTCACAAATTGCGGTTCATGCGGAATACGGCGGTGTCGTGCCTGAATTGGCCTCTCGCGATCACGTACGCAAAGCTCTGCCCTTGATTAACGAAGCGTTAGCAGAAGCAGGGCATACGGTACAGGACTTAGAGGGGATTGCTTATACGCAAGGCCCTGGCTTAGTCGGAGCGCTTCTAGTAGGGGCTAGCTTAGGTCGTTCTTTGGCTTGGGGGCTGGATATTCCTGCGGTGGGTGTACACCACATGGAAGGCCATTTATTGGCCCCTATGCTAGAAGAAAATAGACCAGAATTTCCTTTTGTTGCTCTATTAGTCTCCGGTGGTCATACCCAGCTCGTGCATGTGGCAGGTATTGGCGAATATACTTTATTAGGCGAGTCTCTGGATGATGCGGCAGGCGAAGCCTTTGATAAGGCGGCCAAAATGATGGGCTTGCCTTATCCTGGCGGCCCTGAGTTAAGTAAGTTAGCGGAGCAGGGGGATGATAAACGATTTGTTTTCCCGCGCCCGATGACCAATCGTCCTGGTTTAGATTTTTCCTTCAGTGGTTTAAAAACGGCAGCTCGCACTGCGATTCTTGAGCAAGCCGTTGATGGGGTATTAGCGCAGCAGACTAAGGCGGATATCAGCGCCTGTTTCCAAGCGGCTGTGGTCGATACACTGGCGATTAAGTGTAAGCGTGCTTTAAAACAAACGGGTTTAAAGAACTTAGTGATTGCCGGTGGTGTTGGGGCGAATACATTATTACGCCAACAGCTAACGGAAATGACGAAGAAATTAGGCGGGCAGGTGTTTTATCCACGCCCAGAGTTTTGTACCGACAACGGTGCAATGATTGCCTATGCCGGGTGTCAGCGCTTGATGGCAGGTCAAACGGCGGGTTTGGCTTTATCGGTTATGCCGCGTTGGCCAATGACTGAGTTACCGGCTATTTCAGCCATTAATAGTCAGGGCGACGGCTCTTGTGGAGAGGTGAATGGATAAGGTTTTTATTCGTGGTTTAAAAATTGAAACCATAATTGGTGTTTTCGCTTGGGAAAAACAGGTGAGCCAGCCTTTGATTTTTGATATCGAGATGAATTGGGATATCACTAAGGCTGCAGAAACTGATGACCTTGCGTATGCACTTAATTATGCGGCCGTAAGCGATCGTGTGATTGAATTTGTACAAGGCAATCAATACGACTTGTTAGAACGGCTACTGGTTCAGTTGGCGGAAACACTGCGTACTGAATTTTCGATTCCTAAAATTAAAATTCGCGTAGAGAAGCCAGCGGTTGCTCCTGATGCGATTGCTGTTGGTCTGGAAATTGAACGTGGTTAAGGTTTATCTTGGTATTGGTTCTAATATTGAACCTGAAAAAAATATTGCAGAAGGGCTTATTAGTTTAGAGAAACTGTTCTCGAAATTAATAATCTCACCGACTTATTTAGCCCCCCCTTTTGGTTTTATTGGAGATGACTTTCATAACCTAGTTGTTTCTACAGAAACAGATTTGTCTGCTGAAAATATCGTAAAAGCATTGCGCCAAATCGAATTTGAACATGGTCGCCCTGAATACGCGGTGAAGTTTTCTTCGCGTAGTTTAGACATCGATTTATTGCTGTATGGCGATTATGTTGGCAAGGTTGATGGCTATAAAATACCACGTTCCGATATTGATAAATTCGATTTTGTGTTGCGGCCATTGCAGGATATCGCGGCTAATGCAGTGCACCCGGTGAGTGGGAAAAGTTTTGCGGACTTGTGGTATGAAATGAGTGCCTTGACTGAAAATCAGCTTGAACTTGTTAAAGAGTAAAGAGACAAACTAAAAGCGGTTAACCACAGAGGGCACAGAGTACACAGAGAAAATCGAGGGAGAATGTGAGGAGGAAGATTGAGGGAATATAGGAAAAGATCTTGTGTTCCATTATAAATCCTCGTCATTTATCTTTTCTCTGTGTAGCGCAGCGGCTCTGTGTCCTCTGTGGTGATTCTTTATTTTGTCTTTATTCTTTGTCTTTATTCTTTGTCTTGTGAAAGCCGTTTAATCACCACTAAACGCTCAGCTGCCATCGCTTCGCCAATCGCTTTCCCCAGTATCCCTTGCGCCACGAATTCCTTCGCGTTAATTTCTAAACAAGCCTTAGCAATTTCAGTAATGTATTCAACCTGAGAATACTCAACGCTTTCAAAGCCCGTGCGGCCTCGGCTATCAGCTTTGCAGGCAAGAAGTATTTGTTGCAGGCGTTCAGGTTTGCGCCACAAATCAATTTTATTAAAAAACTTGAGCAGTGTTTGTGGTTTTAATTCAAAGGCTCTATGGACATGGGTATGAAAAACACAGACCAGTCTGGATAAATCTTTAAACTCATTGGGTGTTTTTAGTCGTTGATTTAATTCAATCACTAAATGCTCACCCGACTGCTCGTGGCCGTGATGGCTGGGTAAGAGCTCTTCTGAGGTTAATCCTTTACCTAGGTCATGCAGCAGGCTCGCCCAGCGTATATTAATATCGCTTGTGAGTTTACTGGCTTGCTCTAAAACCATTAACGTATGAATGCCACAATCAATTTCTGGGTGATGCTTTTCAGGTTGTGGAATACCGAATAAGCGATCTAGTTCTGGGAATATGATTTCTAGCGCATGGCAGTCGCGCAATACTTGGAAGTACACCCACGGTTGTGATTCGCCCAAGGCCCGTTCAGTTTCTTGCCAAACCCTTTCTGGGGTTAAGTGATTTAACTCTCCACTGGCGGCGATGTCTTGCATTAGCGCGAGGGTTTCTTCGGCAATGGTAAAACCTAAGTGAGCAAAGCGTGCAGCAAAGCGTGCAACCCGCAAAACCCTTAGTGGATCTTCAGAAAAAGCATCGGAGACGTGGCGTAGTTTCTTTTCTTTGATATCACGTTGGCCGTGGTAAGGGTCGACCAGACTGCCGTCATAATTTTGGGCCATCGCATTGATGGTCAGGTCGCGGCGTAATAAATCTTCTTCCAGTGTAATGTCTGGATTGAAGTCACAAATGAATCCTTGATAGCCGCTACCTGATTTTCTTTCGGTGCGGGCAAGTGCGTGCTCTTCTTTCGTTTTAGGGTGTAGAAAAACGGGAAAATCAGCTCCGACCTGGCTATAGCCTAATTTAATAAGTTCATCAGGAGTACTGCCAACCACAACCCAATCTTTATCTTTGATATTGATATTGAGTAAGGCATCACGCACTGCGCCACCGACAAGATAAATTTGCATTACGAACCATTTGCTTAAAGATTAATGAATAGGGCAAAAAAAAGCCCTAATCCGAAGATTAAGGCTTTAGTTTAAACTGCTTTGAACTTGTTTTCAGCAGGAAATGACGTTGACAAAGGATTCTCTAAAAATAGAAACCAAACTCCATCGCTGCGCCTGCTTCTTTTTCTGGGTCACTAGGGTTTGCCATTACAGCAAGGTCAAAGTGAACCCCAAATGGTGACAAACCGAAGCCAAGAGAAGCAATTGAAGAGTCAGAAGCACTTAGGTTAGTACGATAACCTGCTCTTAATTGCAGCGTATCAAATAGATCAAACTCAGCACCAATAGACGCATATTGAGTGGCTGATTCGAAAGCGACAGGGTCGTTTTCCATTAAATCTAGATCAATGGCAACCACGGTCCACTCTGTGGTATGCGATATACCTGCTCTAAATTGAGTATCGAGGCTGACTTTAGTTTTGGCTATTTGAGTATTGCCGACAGGTCCGTACGCATTACTTTTAGTTTCATATTCTTTGCTTAGCAAGTTTTTGGCCACTAGGCCCGCTTGCCACTGCTTGTCTTGCCCAAATTGATATGCCGCACCGACATCAATATTGAAGGCAGAAAAGTCTTGTTCAGTATCCTTTACATCGTCGCTATCGATCTCTTCGTCTTCGACACTAGCGACGAAGTTGAAGGTTTTAATTGTTTGTAATTTAGGCGTAATACCAATGGCAATATTTTCACCCGCAATCGAAAATTCACGAGATAATGTAAGGCCAATTTCAGTAATAGCTACGGCAATGACTTGCACGCTAGAGGTTAATTCGGGGTCCTCAGCGATAACAAGATTGCCATTTCCATCGGTGCCAATAATAACGGTATTGCCACTTTGAGCAGAAAAATTATTGAGCTGTGTAAATTCTGTATCGATAGTCTCTCTTTGAGCGATAGCGTCAATAGCAAGATTTTGACAAGCAGATAGGTTTCCTGGTGTCGGGTTATCACAGTTGATATTTTCAGCTTCTGCTAGTGTCGATGCTAAAGTCGCAGTAGCAGAGGTGTAATCTTCGACTTCGCCAGCGTAATCATTAACGGCACCGGCATAATCATTAAGCAGTGCTTGATCATCTGCAGTAAAAAACATGCGGCCAGAGAAATAGGCAGAGCCAGAAACTGACACCGCAGCGGCAAACGTTTTACTTGGAATGGCAATGGCGCCGTTGATACCCAGTGATCCTCTAAGTGGACTGCCAGAAAGGTTATCCAATTCTGAGGTTAGATCAAAGGTTGTTTGAGTTAGATCCGCGGTTTGAACTTGTACATTGCCTATCGAGGTATTCAAGGTGTTAGCGGTGTTGCTCAATGTTGTAGCATTAGTATTAGGATCGCTTAATAAATTATCAAGATTATTAATTTGGTTTTCAACAGAGTTGGGACCATTGGTTAAGATATTATCAAGATTCGTTAGAATGCTATCAAAATGGTCAATGATAGGTTCTTGAGTTGTTTTGTAATCTTTATTAGCTAAATCATCAAAAGACTCGACGAGCTTATCTTCATCCGCCACGACAATACCTATTTGCGGAAAGATGATGGCAAAATCATCTTCTTCATTAGCCGTCGATAGTAACGCAGGATTATATTGCGGCGCGTGTGCTAACTTTGCACTCGCAACACCGGTGCTGCCCATCGCAAGACCTCGGGCATCCATTGGTAATAAGGGGGTTGCAGCGGCTTGTTGTACTAGTGCCATGGCAATGCTGGTAGCGAGCAGAGAGCGTTTGATCATAATCTCAAGTCCTTAGGAGAGTACTAATTCTAATTATTGCGGCATATTAAAGCGTTAGTAAAATAATTCATAGCCAGTTGATCCTTTTAGCATAGTGAACAAATTTGTCTCTTGCATGTCAGTTTGGCTAATACTATGATGAATTTTACTAATTTAGATTATTTTTTGCTAACTTATGTAAGTGGTTAGGAAAAATAGAATATAAATCAATGAGATTTTAAAACGTGTTTATTTTATTAATGATAGTCGAAAAACATTTGATGCTGGCCAAACCAGTCTCTATTCGATGCTCGTGGCCGATGATTGCCCGCCGAGCAGTCGATTGTTTTTCGTGGTTCATTAAAAAGTAATATTCTCTAAATCAGATAAAAACTTTAAAGGCTGCGGATTTGCAGCCTTTTTTGTTTCTAGCATTTGTTCAAATGTTCAGCTCCAAAATAAACTGCCTCTCCCTTCCTTATTTTTAACACTCTATTAACAAATAAATAGGATAAAGGGCATGCCAGTACTCATTGCTTATATAGCTGTGATCTTAATATGGTCGACGACACCATTAGCGATTCAGCTAAGCCAACAAGACTTGCCGTTTTATACGGCACTCAGCTTACGTATGTGGGGCAGTGCCATTTTGTCGATGCCGCTACTGATGATCTTGCGCCAGTCTTTGATTTTTACGCCTCAAGCATTAAAAAGTTATGCTGCTGGGGCGATAGGAGTTTATGGCGCCATGATCTGTGTGTATTGGGGTGCGGCTTATGTACCTTCTGGCATGATCTCGGTGATGTACGGTTTAAGCCCTATGTTAAGTGGCATCTTGGCTTTCTTATGGCTGAAGGAGCGAGAGCTAACCCCGGCGAGAGTGATCGCATTAATACTGGGGGTGATGGGGCTGTATACCGTGATAATGGGGCAGCTGACACTGGGTGGAGAAGCATGGCGTGGCATTTTAGGGACCTTGCTTTCGGTTTTCTGTTTTTCTCTTAGTGCAGTCGCGGTGAAACACATCAATGCGGGTTTACACCCCTTGGTGCAGACTAGTGGCACGTTATGGGTGTCGTCTATCGGATTTTTACTAACAGTGCCTGTTTTTGGTATTCATATACCGGCTGAAGTATCGGTCGCGAGCTGGATCGGACTGGGATACTTGACCAGTTGTGGTTCGTTATTAGGCTTTATCTTGTATTTTTATATCTTGAAACATTTACCGACGGCGCGGGTTGCGCTAATCACCTTGATTGCACCCGTACTCGCGATGTTATGGGGGAATTTACTGAAGGAAGAGGTATTAACCTTCACCTCCTTTTTAGGATGCTTAGTCTTGCTGTTTGCTTTGGCTTTATATCAGTGGCATCGAGGCCTAGATAAATTATTGAAACGATTTATGGCGCGTGCAGTAGGTCAAGGCTCAACAGATATCAAATATAAAAAAAGTTAAATATATTGACGATGAGGCCGATAAACCTTCCAAGCCATAGAAGTATTAGCAAAGAGAGTTATTGGAGTAGATATGAAAAAACCAGCATTGAGCCAGGTTGCCATTGTGTTCAGCAGTATTTTATTAACGGCATGCTCGAGCATGTTTGTTGATGAAGACTCGATTTCTTCTGAGCCAGAAGCTTTCTTTCAGCCCGTTGAACAGCAGGTTGATCCTATTGCCGCCATGGTTCTTAGGGTTGTGGGGTATGGTGCGATGGTTAAGCACAAATCGTTAACCGAGTCACAAAGTCGGTTGATGGCCATTCGTGCTTCTAAGCTTGATGCTTATCGTTCGATGGTTGAACGTGTTTATGGAACGGCGTTGCAAGGTAGTACTACGGTGCGAGATTTGGCCGTGCAGAATGATCGCTTCCGTACGTATGTGGATACCTTTATTCATGGCGCTCGGGTTATTTCTAGTGATGTGATGTCTGACGGTACCGTTGAAACTCTTTTAGAAATGGTGATTGATCAGGGTTTCCGAAATTGTTTGCAGACCATGGATAGCCAGCGTTATAACGTTGATTGCCGTGCGCCTTTGGGCAATGACGCGACCAGTTTTGCCCAGAGTCAGCGTAAGCGTATTCAAAAAGAATCAGCCATTCCTGAAACCGGTTATTACTTTATTGATTAGTAGTCCCCTGACATAAATTAGATAGATGAGGAGTTTGTGATGAAAGTTTTATTACTGCTGTGCATGAGTTGGATTTCATTCGCAAGTTCCTATGTCCATGCCTATGTTGTAGAAGTAGAAGGGCAGGCGCCGATTACAACTAGTGTAAGCCATGCCCGCCAACAAGCCTTGGAAGATGCAATGCGCCAGGCCAGTTTGCGCGCAGAAGCCCACGTTGTTAGTACTCAGTTGATGAGTAAAGGTGTGATGCAAAAAGACGAAATAAAATTAAAAAGCCAAGGCAAGGTTAAAGACGTTGAGGTGCTGTGGGAAGATGCGCAGGATGGCATTTATAGCGTTGCCATTCGAGCCGATGTGAAGCCCGTTCAAATGTGTCAGAGCCAAGGTAATAACTTGCGCAAAGCGGTGGCGATTACCGGCTTTGGATTAGTAACCCCTAAGCAGACTTCGCTAGGGCAGCTGCAGAACATCGAGCAAGATCTGGCGCGAGTATTTATTAATACCCTTAATGACAGTGGCCAGGTGCACGCATTGGATGCCAGCCATATTGGCTTGTACGAAAATCCTGCTTACGCACCATCGACTCAAAATCAACAGCGTCATTTAACAACTTCGATGACTCTCGCCCAAAATTTGGGCGCACAGTATATCGTGTCTGGGATCGTTCGTGGTCTAGATACCTTATCTTCTGTGGCCGATAAAGCACAGAATGATAGTACTTGGTTATCGCTGGTAGGGTTAACCGATGAGCCTGCTGAACGCCAGTTTGTGATTGACGTTTTTGTTCATGATGGCTTTAGTGGTGCGTTAATTTTTAGTAATAGTTATGCGACTCAGGGCCAGTGGAATTTAGACCGTATGGCGAATGTTCGTTTTGCTAGTCCTGCTTTTTGGCAGAGTAAGTATGGTTACGCGGTAAAGAATTTATTGGCGGGTGCGATTGATGATGTATCTATGTCTCTTCGTTGCCAACCTTTTATGGCGAAAATCATAAAAACGGAAGGCAAGCGCTTACATATAGAGGCGTTGGCGGGTGCGGGTATTCGTCCTGGGGATAAGTTCAGTATTTATCGCAGCGGTACTTTTTATAATTTGGATTTAGAGCCGCGTATTGAACTGACCAATACCGAGATGCAGGCGACAGTGAAACAAGTTCAACCTCAATTTATTGTGGCGGATCTTGCCATGTCGGCGCAGCAGCTATCGATTCAGCGTGATGATATCGTGATTGCATGGTAGCGTTTATTTCGTCTGTTATTTAATTCGTCTGTTATTTTATTCACTTTGCCCTTTTACTCGTGAGTATCAGGGCAAGACTGATCTTTTACTTTCTTGCCATCACTATACGTTTCTAAATGAATATCAAAGCCCCATAGTGAATGTAAATGCTTTATGACCTCGCTGCTGTCTTCTGATAATGGGATGTTACTTTGCATGGTATGGCGTAACGTCAGTGAGCGGTCACCTCTCAAATCTACAGACCAAGCTTGGATGTTGGGCTCGCGATACGATAGATCATATTGCTGAGATAAGTTGTCTCTAATCGTGCGGTAGCCTTTTTCATTATGAATCGCATCGACTAGGTATTTGGCTGCCCGTTCATCGTCATATAAGCTAAACAGCTTAAAATCACGAATTAACTTGGGAGACAGATACTGCTGGATGAAGCTTTCATCTTTAAAGTTTTTCATGGCGAAATGCAGTGTTTCTAACCAATCTGAGCCAGCAATTTCAGGAAACCACTCTTTATCTTCTTCGCTTGGGTGCTGGCAAATACGTTTTATATCTTGAAACATATTAAAACCAAGAGCATACGGATTAATACCGTTGTAATTAGGCGAATCGAAGGCGGGCTGAGCAACGACATTAGTATGGGAGGTTAAAAATTCCAGCATGAAGCCTTCATCCACTAAGCCTTCATCATAAAGAGTATGCAACAGCGTATAGTGCCAGAAGGTTGCCCAGCCTTCATTCATCACTTGAGTTTGACGCTGTGGATAAAAGTACTGAGCCATTTTACGCACAATGCGTATGATTTCTCTTTGCCATGGCTTTAGCAGGGGGGCATTCTTTTCAATAAAATACAGCAAATTTTCCTGCGGTTCAGAGGGGAAGTTGCGCTGTTTTTTCTCGACCTCTTCTTCGTGGCCTTTAGGGATCGTGCGCCATAAGTCATTCACTTGTTGTTGTAATATCTCTTCACGCTCTTCTTGGCGATGCACTTCTTCTTCTGCGGAAATGGGCTTAGGCCGCTTATAGCGGTCAACGCCATAATTCATCAGTGAATGGCAAGAATCGAGTATCTTTTCTACCTCTTCAATACCGTAGCGCTCTTCGCATTTTTTAATATATCCGCGAGAGAAAACTAAATAATCGACAATCGCGCTGGCATCGGTCCAGGTTTTAAATAAATAGTTACCTTTAAAGAAAGAATTATGGCCATAGCAAGCGTGTGCGATCACTAAGGCTTGCATCGGTAGGGTGTTTTCTTCCATAAGGTAAGCGATACAAGGACTTGAATTAATCACGATTTCATAGGCCAATCCCATCGCGCCACGTTGATAATTCTTTTGCGTCGCTAAAAAATGCTTGCCATAAGACCAGTGGTGATAACCTAAAGGCATACCCACCGAGGCGTAAGCATCCATCATTTGTTCAGCACTAATAACTTCAATTTGATTCGGGTAAGTATCCAACTTATAACGTTTCGCTATGCGTTTTATTTCACTGTCGTAGGCTTCTAATAATTCAAATGTCCATTCGGAGTCGGTTGATATATAGCTCATGCACTCTCTCCTTGACGGCTACCTTGTGGCTGCTTGGCAAACAACTCACGAAATACAGTATAAATATCGCCAGGCTCTTTTATTTGTGCCATAGCAAATTCCTTCGGCCATGCCTTGCCCAGTGCTTGATAGGCATGCCATAAGGCTTGATGATCTTGCGGTGTAATTTCGATATAAGAAAAATACTGCACTTCAGGCAGAATATATTGGCTTAATAGGGAGGCGCATTGAGGGCTATCATCATCCCAATTGTCGCCATCGGAAGCTTGTGCCGCATAAATATTCCATTCACTGGCAGAATATCGATCCTGTACAATTTCATGCATTAATTTAAGCGCGCTGGATACGATCGTGCCACCGGTCTCGCGTGAATAAAAGAACTCCTCTTCGCTGACTTCTTTAGCGCTGGTATGGTGGCGAATAAATACCAGTTCAATTTTGTCATAATTTTTTTGTAAGAATAAATACAGTAAAATATAAAAGCGTTTTGCAATCTCCTTAATATCTTGAGTCATCGAACCTGATACATCCATTAAACAAAACATCACTGCTTTACTCGTCGGCACCGGATATTTTACCTGACTGCGGTAGCGTAAATCGAAGGTATCTAAATAGGGTACCTTTTTGATGCGCGACTTGAGCACTGATATTTCTTCACTTATTGCCAGTAACCTAGCGTGATGTTTAAAACCATCCGGGTTGGCTTCGAGCTCTTGCTGTTCTAAGAGCAGGGCTTTTAACTTGCGCTTCTTGCCTGCGGAAAGAGCGATGCGCCGTGCATGCGCATTTCGCATAGAGCGGATTATGGATAAATTATTGGCTGTGCCTGCGGTAACAAACCCTGCATGCTTGGTTTCAAACTCATCTTGGGTCGACAGCGTTTTCTTCACCATATTAGGCAGAGCTAAGTCTTCAAAGATATAGTTTAAGAATTCTTCTTTACTGATGTAAAAGCTGAACTCATCTTCGCCTTCGCCAGAGTTACCCGCTTTGCCACTGCCTGAACCGCCCCCTCCGCCTTTGGGCCTATCAATTTTGTCACCGGCAGCAAACTGTTTATTACCCGGATAAATTCGATGTTGCTGCCCCCCTTGACCATGACTAATGATGGGTTCATGAGTATCTTGGCTAGGGATGCTGATGCTTTCACCACGCTCCATATCCGTAATGGAGCGTTTATTTATGGCTTCGCTAACGGCTTGTTTAATATGCTTTTTATAGCGCTGCATAAAACGCTGCCGATTAACTAAGCTTTTGTTTTTACCGTTTAAGCGGCGATCAATAAAGTACGACATAGGCTCCTCCTTATAAAAGCTCTATTTATAAGTGTTCCACTTTATTGAGATTTGCGGACGCGTAAATACCAATCAGCCAATAACCGCACTTGCTTTTCGGTATAGCCGCGATCAATCATACGGTTTACAAAATCATCATGCTTGGTCTGGTCATCTGAAGAAGACTTAGCGCTGAATGAAATAACAGGCAATAAATCTTCGGTATTCGAGAACATTTTTTTCTCAATAACCGAGCGCATTTTTTCGTAACTGTGCCAAGACGGATTTTTACCTTGATTGTTCGCTCTTGCGCGCAAGATGAAATTAACGCTTTCATTTCGGAAGTCTTTCGGATTACTAATACCAGCAGGTTTTTCAATTTTTTCAAGTTCTTCATTGATCGCACTGCGGTCAAGAATTTGTCCCGTTTCTGGGTCGCGATATTCTTGATCCTGAATCCAAAAATCTGCGTATGTAACATAGCGGTCGAAGATGTTTTGACCATACTCCGAATAGGACTCTAGGTACGCTGTTTGAATTTCTTTACCAATAAAGTCGACATACTCTGCGGAGATGTATTCTTTAATGAAGTTTAATAAACGATCGTGTGTTTCAGCAGGAAATTGTTCCTGTTCAATGGCCTGTTCAATAATATAAAGCAGGTGAATAGGATTGGCAGCGATTTCAGTATTATCAAAGTTAAATACTCGAGATAAAATTTTGAAGGCAAAGCGCGTCGATAGCCCGTTCATACCCTCATCGACACCGGCGGCGTCTTTATACTCTTGCAGGGATTTAGCTTTGGGGTCGATGTCTTTTAAATTCTCACCGTCATAAACGCGCATCTTGGAATAGATGCTGGAGTTATCGGAGTCTTTAAGGCGGGATAGGACAATGAACTTAGCCAGCATGTTCAAGGTATCAGGCGCACAATGCGCTTCGGCTAAGGCACTATTATCCAGCAGTTTTTGATAGATTTTTACTTCTTCACTGGCTCTTAAGCAGTAAGGCACTTTAACAATGTAAACTCGATCTAAAAATGCCTCGTTGTTTTTGTTATTTCTAAACGCAGTCCATTCTGATTCGTTTGAGTGCGCTAAAATTGTACCTTCAAAGGGCAGTGAGCCCGTGCCTTCGGTACCGTTATAGTTCCCTTCTTGCGTCGCTGTTAATAAAGGATGCAGCACCTTAATCGGCGCTTTAAACATTTCTACAAATTCCATTAAGCCTTGGTTCGCTCGACACAAGGCACCAGAATAGCTATAAGCATCGGGATCATCTTGGGAGAAATCTTCCAATTTACGAATGTCGACCTTACCGACGAGAGATGAAATATCTTGATTATTCTCATCACCAGGTTCTGTTTTGGCGACGCCAATTTGATCAAGAATCGAAGGATATAGTTTAACGACTTTAAACTGGCTAATGTCACCGCCGTATTCGTGCAGGCGTTTGACGGCCCAAGGTGACATGATCTTATTCAGTGAACGCGCAGGAATGCCAAAATCTTCCTCTAAAATTTTCCCATCTTCTTTGACGTCAAATAAACTGAGAGGTGATTCAAATACCGGTGAGCCTTCGATAGCATAAAATGGGATGTGCTGAATGAGTTCTTTTAAACGTTCAGCGAGTGAGGACTTACCCCCGCCGACAGGGCCTAATAAGTATAAAATTTGTTTCTTTTCTTCTAAACCTTGGGCCGCGTGGCGGAAAAAGGAAACAATCTGCTCAACGGCTTCTTCCATGCCGTAAAATTCAGAGAAAGCAGGGTAAAGCTTGATGACCTTGTTGGAAAAAATTCGGCTTAAACGGGTATCTTGTGCGGTATCAATGAGTTCTGGCTCACCAATAGCCATCAGCATACGCTCAGCAGATGAAGCATAAACATTGGGATCTTGCTTACACAGGTCGAGGTAATCCTGTAATGAAATCACCTCCTCTTGGGTCGATTCATAGCGCGACTGGAAGTGGTTGAAAATGCTCATAATAGTTCCCCTAACTGATGCTTGATTTTTTAATAGCTACTGCATATGTCTGCTCATAAAGTTAATGTAAAACGGTTATTGGATTAATGGATATTGGATGATCCTTAATTCAATATATGATGATTTGACTGCATTTATCATCCTTAGTTTGTAAGTTTAGTAAAAAGTCACAAAAAGAATCAATAATTTAATAAAAATTTGAGTTTAATAGAAAGCCGTGGCACGTCAAAAAAAATGAAATCTCTGCTTATGTTTTAAATACACGCATAGAGCATGCCGAAAATAAGAGTTTTATTTTTTATGACGAAATTGAATAAAGGAAAAATTAAATGAAAAAACTGACGACTATAAATTGAGAAGCTAGAGCAGGGTGTAAGCTGAAGGCTAAAACTCAGAGAGTGGAACGGTTATCAGACCGTTATGGTGGTCGAACGTCACTCTCTGCGAATAAGATAAACTAGGGCAGGTTAAACTTCACATAGTTCAGGAAATATTACCTTCCATTCTTCAAATCCACCATCCAAGCTATAAACTTCTTTAAAGCCTTGCTCACTAAAATAATTCGCTGCACTTTGGCTTGAATTACCGTGATAGCAGCAGACAATAAGCGGGGCTTGTTGATTAGCTTGTGCCATAAAGTGAGGGACGCCTTCGTTATCAATACGTATCGCATCTTTCATGTGGCTGGTTTGAAAGCTCATGGCATCACGAATATCAATAATCTGGCTAGTGCCTTGTTCAATTAAGGCTTTTGCATCATTAGCATTGATGCGAGTGAAGCTTGCAGTCATGTTGATTTCCTAAATTTATCTAGAATGATCTAAAAGTTGTGGGATATTTTATAGCCTGGCTGTCACCGGCTAATTGATTTTGGTACTAATTTATTCGTTAGTTCTTTAGGTCAGTCTTGTGCGTCGACACGAAACCAGGTTTCGTCTTCTAGGCGCATCGCGCTGAGCTTTCCACCCCAAACGCAGCCCGTATCAAGGGCGAATACATTATCGACCTCTGTCTTGCCTTCTAGAGCTGCCCAGTGGCCAAAAAAGATGCGGGTATCAACAGCTTTACGTTCGAGTTCAAACCAAGGGCTAAAACCTTCCGGTTTTTTTTCTAAGCCTTCTTTTGTCAATAAATCGAGCTGACCGTCTTGGGTGCAAAAACGCATACGGGTGAAGTAGTTAACAATGATGCGTAAACGGTCCATACCGAGCAAGGATTTATCCCATTGATCAGGGATATTGCCATACATGCTATTGAAAAATTCACGGAAATCAGCCGATTGAATAAACGTTTCAACTTCTAAAGATCGTTTCAGTGCTTTTTTAGCACTCCATTTAGGAGGAATGCCAGCATGTACCATCAGCGCGTTTAGGCTTTTATCATGATGCACCAACGGCTGATGTCTTAGCCAATGCATCAGCTCTTCGCTATCGCTGGCGTTGAGCGTCGCTTCTAAGGTATCTGATTTCTTTTGATTATTTTCATTAAAATAAAGGGCTAATAAATGCAGGTCGTGATTACCCAGTACGGATATCGCTTTATTCCCTAAGCCCTTAATAAAACGCAGTGTTTTTAGTGACTTAGGGCCACGATTAACCAAGTCGCCAGCAAACCAAAGGGTATCGCGATTATCGTCGTAATCGATTTTCTCTAGCAAAGCCATTAACGAATCATAACAGCCTTGAACATCACCAATTGCGTAAGTAGCCACTCTTTACCAACCTCTAGTTTAGCGCCGAGGGTACGGCCAAAGTAAACACAGGAATCTGCGCATCAAATAATAGTGCGTCTTCTTCTGTTTCTTCTTCCGCTTCCAAGCATAAACGCATGCCGTAATGGCCGCTCATACTGCCAACTTGGGTGCTAAGTACTGCACCACTGGAATATTGGTAGCTATCACCTGGACTAATGACTGGGTTTTCACCGACAACGCCATCACCTTGCACTTCTTCTAGCTTGCCATTGCCATCGGTAATTAACCAATGGCGCGTCATCAACTGTACCGGTTGATGGCCAGAGTTGTAGATATCCACATGGTAAGCAAAAACGTAACGCTGTTCGGCTGGAATCGATTGAGCCTTAATATACTGAGGCTCTACGGTAACGATGACCTCAGGTATTTGGTGCGCAGGAAAAATACCTCGCGCATCTAAATCGGCCATTTTATTCGCCGTCCGTTGCTAACGGATTTTCAAACACAAAATCAGCAATTCTAACGTACTCTTCCAAGCTTAAGCGCTCAGGGCGTAAGCCCGCGTCAATATCTAAGCTTTCAATATTTTTTGCAGTAATCATGCTTTTAAGCGTATTACGTAATGTTTTTCGGCGCATGTTGAACGCTTGGCGAACCACGTTCTGAAAAGTAGGCACGCTTTTAGTCGGAAAAGGCAGGTTGTCGTGAGGCACTAAGCGCACGATGGCCGAATCGACTTTAGGCGGTGGATTAAACGCACCAGGGCCCACAATAAACAATGGCTCTACGCGACACCAGTATTGCGCCATGATGCTTAAACGGCCGTAATCCGACGTGCCAGGTGCGGCAGCCAAACGCTGAACCACTTCTTTTTGCAGCATAAAATGCATGTCATGTACTAAGCGTTCTTTGGTATAGCTTAATAGATGGAAAATCAACGGCGTCGAGATGTTATACGGCAAGTTACCAATAATACGCAGCGGTGCTGGATTTTCGGCTTCTTTATCGATCAACTGGGTAAAATCATACTGCAGCGCATCGCCTTCGTAGACTTTGAAATTTGGGTAGTTAAAAAACTGAGTGCGTAGACGCGGAATTAAATCACGGTCGATCTCTACTACGTTCAATGCCCCCGTCACTTCTAATACTGGCCCTGTAATAGCGCCCATACCCGGCCCAATTTCAACCAGGTTCTGGCCTACTTTAGGATTGATCGCCAAGACGATTTTATTAATGATGTTAGCGTCATGCAGAAAGTTTTGACCAAAACGCTTACGGGCTTTATGCCCCTGGTTGGCGGCTAAAACTTTTTTTGCAGCGGACTGCTGTCGGCCTGCTTTTTTACGATCGCCCGTTGAACGCGGGGCATTAAAATCACTCATGATAGTCTCTTGTTTTGATAAGCTGCCGCCATTTGTGCGGCAACCTTTAATGCGGTTTCTAAACTGCCTGAATCTGCTGTACCGAAACCGGCTAAATCTAACGCGGTGCCATGGTCAACAGAGGTTCGAATAATGGGAAGGCCTAAGGTAATATTAGCGGCTCTGCCAAATCCGTGAAACTTTAATACCGGTAAACCCTGATCATGATACATGGCTAAT
Organism: Oleispira sp.; assembly: GCA_036960605.1. Taxonomy (GTDB): domain Bacteria; phylum Pseudomonadota; class Gammaproteobacteria; order Pseudomonadales; family Oceanobacteraceae; genus Oleispira. Next base: position 133,926 of record JBALXI010000002.1, read on the forward strand.
GTAGCATCGGCGTGCTCAAGATGTTTCGGGGTAAAAAGGGTATCGGCGGGGAGTGGGCCAATGAGGTTAAGACCTTCGTTATTGAGTGCTTTTAAAGTGGGCTCAATAATCTCAATCTCTTCCATGCCTAAATGTCCGCCTTCGCCTGCGTGGGGATTTAAGCCCGCGACTAAAATTCTAGGCTGATCGATGGCAAAAAATTGCTGTAAATCATGATGTAAAATACGCGCGACACGACTGATGCGGTCGGGCGTAATGGCATCGGCGACGTCTCTTAACGGTAAGTGAGTAGTTACCAATGCGACTCGTAAATCTTCGGTCGCCAGCATCATCACGACTTCTTCTTTACCGCAATAATCGCGCAGATACTCGGTATGGCCGGTAAAAGAACCGGTTGTCACTTCCGCTGCGTCATTGATAACACCTTTATGCAAAGGTGCCGTCACCATCGCGTGCCAGTGGCCATCAAGGCAACCTTGCGTCGCAATATCCAATGTCTTCAGCACATACGGGCTATTGGCGGTATTTAATTCGCCAGCAATGCTTTGTTCCGCTAAAGGTACGTGCTTAACCCAAAGGTGGCCGACTTGATGAGGCTGAGCGGGTAGCGCCGTTTGCTCATCAAAATCTGAAACCGCCAAAGGTAAGCCGAGCTGCTTAGCCCGGTCGAGCAATAGCTGCTTATCGCAAATCACTAGAATCTGATAATCCCAAACTTGCTGCGCAATTTGCACACACAAATCTGGGCCGATACCGGCAGGCTCACCGGCAGTGATTGCCAGCACTGGTATTGTCTTAATATTCATCTGAGTTGAAGCATTGAGAGCCGTCATCAATTATGACTCTTTAATATCAACATAAGCTTCAGAGCGAATCTTACGCAACCAAATCGGTAGCTCTTCTTCGAACTGACGCGACTGCAGCATCTGATGAATTTGGTTACGCTGAACTTGCTCACCTAGATCCGTCTCTTTACGTTCTTCAACCTGTAGCACGTGCCAACCGAATTTACTTTTAAACGGCTTACTTAATTTACCTGGATCAATCTCACTCATTCTACGATCAAAAGCAGGCACCATATCACCTGGGTTAACCCAGCCTAGATCACCACCATTGGCAGCACTGCCTGGATCATCGCTGTATTCTTTGGCTAATTTAGCAAAGTCGCCGCCATTATCGAGCTTTTTATACACTTGCTTGATACGGGCTTCGGCATCGCTATCGGAGCGAATTTCGTTTGGCATAATTAAGATATGACGTACGTTATTTTGCAAAACCATCACAGTCGAGCCGCCACGCTTATCAGCAATTTGAATAATGTGGAAACCACTGGCGCTTTTAATTGGCTCAGAGACTCCGCCTTGTTTTAAATCGGTCACTGCATCAGAAAACAAAGAAGGTAGTTGTGCTTGCTTGCGCCAGCCTAAGTCACCGCCTTTTAATGCGTTACGACCATTTGACTTTGCAATGGCTTGTTGTTGAAAATTCTTACCGGCTTTAATATCCGCGACGATGGTATTGGCTTTCGCACGGGCTTTTTTAATTTCGTCGGCACTGGCTTGGCTAGGAATCGAGACTAAAATATGGCTTAAACGATATTCAGCTTCAGCGGCCATTTGACCTGCTTTTGAGGCTAAAAAATAATCAATATCTTGTTGTGAAATCTGTACACGATTATTCACTTGGAATTTCTGTACGCGGCTTATTACCATTTCTGTACGAATTTGTTCAACCGCTTCACGGTACGAAAGGCCATCCTTTTGTAAGGCATCGCTGAATTGCTCAATGGTCATGCCATTTTGCTTAGCAATACGTTTAACCGTATCCGTCAGCTGTTGATCGGATACTTGCACGCCGCCACGATCAGCCATTTGTAACTGAATATTTTCTAAAATCAAACGTTCAAGTACTTGCGGACGTAGCAGGCTATCCGGTGGAATCTGTCCGCCCATTTGGCGTTTAACAGAATCCATACGAGCTTCCAGTTCACTTTGCATGACGACGCCTTCATCGACGATAGCTGCGATGCGATCTATGTCGACTGGGGCAGCTGTCACATTTACAGACAGGCTGAAGGCAGTACAAAAGGCAGCGAAGCCTAAAAGGGCTTTTTTATTCATAGCGTTCGATAATTCCTGTAACTTAATCGCTTTCAAAATCAAAATAGCGGCGGGTAGAATAGCCGCGGATGGATTGATTCATAATGTCGTCTGGATTCGCTCCAAAACTGGAGAGACCTTTTAATTCGAGGCGTAATAACCAACCGTATGTTTTGTCGGTATTGGTATCGGCATCGGTAATACGTTTGCTTTGCTCTTGATAAAGAACTTGAACACGCCAACAACAGCTTTGATATTCAAAGCCGGCTAACGCTTCAATAACAGGGTCGACGGGTTTAACTTCGTCAGTTTCATAATCCCATAAATCTTTTTTCCGGCTACCCATTAAGGCCCAAGAATCGTTAAGCGCCCAGAAAACGCCAAGGTCTAACTGACGAATGCTTTCACTTTTATTTTCACGCAAGCTAACGTTAGCCATGTGATTTAATTTGTCGTTATATTCGATACTGAATTGTTTTTGTAAAATATCTTGTTCAGCATCCTCACCCGTAACTTCAGGCAGCTCGCCATATTCGATCATGCTGTACAGGCGCCATTGATCGTAAGGATTCCAAGTGCTTTCAGCAATGGTCGAGGATTTTTTTCGACTATCCGCTGCGCTTACCGCCGTTCCTGATAATTGAACACGTCGGTCTTCGTGATAATAAATACGGCCGATGCTGGCATTAAGCGTTTCTGTGCCATCACTGTCTCGTAAGAAGCGAGTGGTTAAACCTAGAGTCGTTTGGTTGGCATCGCCTACTCGGTCGTTGCCGTTAAAGCGATAATCACGAAATAGTTGGCTGGAGTTAAAAGTCAGCACGCTGCTATCGAAATTTGGGATTTCACTTTGGTCATAATAAGGCACTTGTAGGTGCATTATTCTAGGCTCAAGAGTTTGGATGTAGGCGGAATCAAAAGTATTCATTTCGCGTTCAAAAAATAAGCCCGCATCAAGGCTGTATTTTGGAATGGCGATGTTTGGATTTTCCTCGTAACCACTATCAAGTAGGCTTTGTTCTACATCTTCAAGTTGATACTGTCGAATTTTATACTCAGCTTTAGGCGTAATATAAGCGAAAGGCCATTCAAGGGTATAGCTCACGGCAGAATCTAATACTAAGCGGGTACCGTTAATCGCGCTGGTACCGGTGAGCTTGTCATTATCCCGTTGGAATTTAGTCGCTTGGCTTTTCATTGAGCCGGTAATGCCAGAGAACGATTCGGGTGAATAATTTAAGTTCAGCTGCGGTAGGCGTTTATAAGGGCGAGAGGATAATGCAATCGTATCGTCAACGGTTTGATAGCTCTCGCCTAGCAAATCAAAGTGCCATGCGCTTTTATCAAAGTAAATCTCACCCCGAGTCGGCATATGAGTTTCGCGATTGACCCCAATATTGGATTTGGTATCGTTGAGGTAATCGTTGTCGCTTACTTCATTATAGACCCAGCGGTGATGCCAATTAGCACTGATGTCGCCACGCTGTTGGTAGTTAATTAGCCAGCGATCTTGTCTTGGGGTATCGCCATCTTCTTGTAGATATTCACGATCGTTTTTGAGCTCGCCATAGTTAAACTCACCATAACCAAACGTGCTGGTAAGGTGACGAACTTGTCCTTGCCATAATAGTCCATGATCTAGCAGCTCTTTCGGCGTAATCGTCGCATCAACTTGTGGATGTAAGTTGAGATAGAAAGGCACTGACATTTCACTGGCTTGAACTTCGCCATTGAGACTAAAAGTAGGATCTAAAAAACCCGTCATACGTCGATCATCGATAGGGAATCGATAGTACGGCAGATACATGATGGGAACTTCTTTAATTCTTAGTTGGGTATGCCAAGCGCTGCCGATACCATTTTCACGGTCGAGATTAATCTCGCTGGCTTTAATATCCCAATCATTTTGACCCGGTTCACAAAAGGTATAAGTGGAATCAGTTAACTGAATGAACGCTTCACCTTTACTATCGATACTGGCCGCAGTGCCCCGCATATGAGTACTGGGAATTGAATATTCGCTCTGTTCAATTTTGGCGGTCTTCTGATCGGCTTGCTCATTATCGTCTATTTCAGCGCGCTCGCCCGACATAACTAAGTCGGCAGTCAGTATACTGACGTTGCCGCTAAAATGGGCGCTGCGGTCAGTTTGTGACCAAGTGGCTTGATCACTGAAAATCTTTTTATCTTGCTGGCTGAATTCTACATTACCGTTAAAAACGGCATCGCCTTCTTTGCTTGCTGTGGATTCGTCAGCTTCGATTAGTATGCTTTTTTCGTTGCGAGGTTTGATGGCGACAGGACGATATTTTCCAGAACAGAACTCAGGTAATGCTGCCGCTTCTGCGGAGGTTAGTTCTTCTAATGGATACCAAGATAGGGGACGAAAAGTATAATCAGCCGCGAGTTCATCGACTAGACCGGTTTTCTGTTCGGCACTTTCGTTTGTGCTGACTTTTGTACTTTCATCTGCGCTCTCATTTGCACTGGCAAACGGGGCAAGGAATATACTAAAAACCGTAATTAACAGGGAAAATATTTTGTTCATGTTAAATCGGAGAATCCGAACGATCCTTATGCTATGGTGCGTAAATAATGAAAAATCAAGAGGCCTGTATGGATCAGCGTCAGGAAGTTTTAGCCCAATGGGCCGTCGATCAAATCGAGCTACTATATCAGCACAGTATACCTGCTCAAATGGTAACCGTATCGGGCGATGCTAGTTTTAGACGATATTTTCGCATCATTTATAGCGCAAATGGTGTGCAAAAGCACTGGATTGCCGTCGATGCACCTCCTGAACATGAAAATAGCCGCCAATTTGTGGATATCGCTAACGTTTGGTCCTCTGCTGGGGTGAAAGTTCCCACGGTATTAGCCTTTGATGAGACGCAAGGATTTATGCTGCTGGAAGACTTTGGTGATGTGCTACTACACCCAGAGTTAACCGCCAACGCCGCCGATAAATTATACAAGTCGGCGATCGATTCTCTCATCGAATTACAGCAGCTACCGCGTACCGGCAACATTCCCGCCTACACCGGTGAATTGTTAGATCGTGAAATGGCTTTATTTCCAGATTGGCTGTGTGAAAAGCATTTAGGCTTAGCACTCAGCGCTGATGATAAGGCGATGTTGAAGCAGGTCTTTGATACCTTAGCCCACTCTGCTTTAGCGCAGCCACAGGTTATGGTTCATCGTGATTATCACTCGCGTAATTTGATGGTCTGTCAGGCAAATCCCCCGCAGCATACTGAAGACTTTATTGGCATTATCGATTTTCAAGATGCGGTCTACGGCCCAGTCACTTATGACTTGGTTTCACTGTTAAAAGACTGCTATATCCAATGGCCTCGAGACCAGGTTTTATCTTGGGTAGGCTACTTTAGAGCAGAAAATATTAAAGAAAATAGTGGCCAAATGTCTGGCCATAGTGATACTCAGCTGATTCGCGATTTTGATTTTATGGGCATGCAGCGTCACTTAAAAGCCGCCGGTATTTTCGCGCGATTAAGCATTCGTGATGGCAAACATGGCTATTTAAACGATGTGCCAAGAACGTGCGAATACATCGTGCAAACGGCGCGTTTATATCCAGAATTTTCAGCCTTTAGTCTCTGGTTAGAAACGATATTTTTACCGGCATTGAATCTAAAACAAGCGGCTTAAAGGAATTGTGAGTGTGATGATGAAAGCAATGATTCTGGCCGCGGGTTTTGGAACTCGAATGCGTCCTTTAACCGATAATTGCCCCAAGCCTTTATTGCCCGTTGCCGGTAAGCCATTAATTGTTCATCACATTGAACAACTGGTGAAGCTGGGTATTCACGAAATCATCATCAATCATGCCTATCTAGGCCATATGATCGAAGAAGCCTTGGGAGACGGCAGCCAGTTTGGCTGTCGTATTCACTATTCTGCTGAGCAAGAAGCGCTAGAAACCGGCGGTGGTATTTATAAAGCCTTACCTTTGTTGATGGCTAATACCGCGCAAAGTGACGTTGCCGAACCGCCTTTTTTACTGGTTAATGGCGACGTTTGGCTAGACTGGGAGCGTATTCAGCTACCGCAGAACATCGAAGGTCTGTGCCATCTATGGCTGGTAAAAAATCCTGATCACAACCCCGCAGGTGATTTTGTTTTAACCGCATCACATTCTGTATTGGATAAAGTGAACCAGAGCAGTTTGGATAAAGAAGCACTGACTTTCAGTGGTCTTAGTTTATTGAAGCCTGCTTTATTTAATGCTGTAAAACCTGAGCTATTAGAATCGGGGGTTTTTCCATTAGCGCCATTATTGCGAAGGGCGATGGCGCAAGGAAATGCGAGTGGCGAACTTTATAGCGGACATTGGATAGATGTAGGAACTCCAGAGCGTTTGCAGCAAGTAGAAAACCTACTTCTGGCAAAGCAGCAGGGGAAACAGGTAGCAGACGCATTATGAAAATTTGGTTAGGGAAGATCACCGGCGCCACGTTTGGGCTTTTTAGTGGAGGCCCATTTGGCATTATCATCGGTCTAATTGCTGGGCATTTATTCGATCAATTTATCGAACGCAATATATTGGGTGAAGTATCGTCGCAAGCTAATAGTTCGGACTCGACATTACAGTTACAGATACAGCAGATTTTTTTCCGCACGACCTTCCGCGTGATGGGTCGCATAGCGAAAGCGGATGGCCGGGTATCGACCGAAGAAATTGCGGCTGCGAAGCACATTATGAGTCAGATGGGACTCAACGGAGATATGCGTCAGCAAGCCATCCAGTTTTTTAGCGAGGGTAAGGATGAAAATTTTGACCTAGCTCCTGACTTACGCAGACTGAAAGAAGCACTGAATCATCAAGCCTCCTTGTCGCAAATGTTTTTAGAAATTCAGCTCAGTGTGGCTTACAGTGACGGCAAATTAGCGCTAGAAGAACGTAGAGTTCTAGATCGAATTTGCCGCGACTTAGGCATTTCAGCGTTTCAATTTGAGTGGATTCACTCTCGCGTTAAAGCCGCCATTGCCGGTGGCTGGAACTCTAATAGCCGTTCTAATAGTCAAGGTTCTCAGGGCAGAAGAAGCCCCGCTTCTGAAGTAGCAACGGCCTATGCCGTACTGGGAGTCAAAGCGGATATTAGTGATATCGATTTGAAAAAAGAGTATCGCAAACTAATGAGCCAGAATCACCCAGATAAGTTGGTCGCAAAAGGTTTGCCCGCTGAAATGATGAAACTGGCAAAAGAAAAGACACAAGATATTCAAACGGCTTACGATAAAGTTCGACAGGCGCGTAAGGCTTAAAAACTAACAAGGACGTTACATGTTTGACCACATCATAGTCGAAGTCGCTTTAGGGCTTGCAGCTGTTTATCTCGTGTTTAGCTTGTTATGCAGCACCCTCGTCGAATTCATCGCAGGATTATTATCTCTGCGCGGTAAGCAACTTGAACGTGGTATTCGTTACTTAATAGAAGACGAAGGGATGTCAGAGGGTTTACTCAACCATCCCATGCTCAGCAAGTTGTCGGATAAATACCGCAAAGCCTCGTACATCCCAGCGGAAAACTTTCGCATCGCCCTGATCGATAGTTTGCAACTTTATACCGGCCAAGATAAAAACTTTATCGACTGCTTAAACGAACTGCCAGCAGGTGGTTTGCGTCAATCAATGATAGCAATGTGGTTAGATTCTAATAACGATGAAGAAGTCTTTAAAGAAAAGATCGAAGCCTGGTTCAGCGGTAATATGGTGCGGGTCAGTGGCTGGTATAAGCGTCAAATTCAAAAGGTCTTATTACTGGTGGCGTTCGTCTTAGCGGCTTTAATGAATATCGATTCAATTCGCATCGCGCGCGACATCCCACAGGATGATGCACTAAGAGCAGAATTAGCGAAGCAAGTGTCCCAGCTGCTTCCGCAGCAAAGCGTGCTGCTAGAAAAAGGCATGCTGAGCAGTGACAGTACACAAGTCAGCTCAGGCTTCATAACCGATGTAGAATTGTTAAAGCAGCGCTATCAGATACTGCAAAAAACCACCAATGATCTTGAAACGCTGGAACTGCCTATAGGCTGGCAGGGTTTTGGTTTTATAAGTCAGTCTTTTCAGTGGTATGACTGGCTATTAATGATATTAGGCTGGTTCATTAGTGCATTCGCGGCCTCGATGGGAGCAGACTTCTGGTTCTCAAGCATTGGTAAGGTAATTAACCTGCGTTCAGGTGGAAAACCGGCCAATGGTAAGAAGTAATGCCTATCCCGTTGTTTATTATTCGTACATAGCAGTGCACACGAAAGGTGCCTAACCTGACTCAACTTGCACACCTCTAGTGCAAAAGTTATACGATGGCCCAGACTTATAAGACCTGTTATGATGCGGCCCCTACTGCAATGTCAACTTTGTTAATGTCTAAGCGTATATCGTGGTGCATTTAACCGTTGAATTGAGTCAAAGTAGTGCGATTGGCCTGTTATGTGCTTTACACAGGTCAACTCCTAACAAATAGAAAGAGACGGTTATGCCACAAATTGTTACTACAGAAATGACCGAGCTCGTGTCTCCAGGAATGGCCAACTTTTCTGGCAAGATGCACGGTGGTGAATTATTAAAGCTGCTGGATAAAGCGGCACTAACTTGCGGCATGCGTTATAGCAGTTTGTATTGCGTGACCTTATCAGTGGATAAAGTAGTTTTCCGTGAGCCGATTTTTATTGGTGAATTAGTGACCTTGTTAGCCACCGTGAATTATACCGGTCGTACTTCGATGGAAATTGGGATTAAAGTAATCGCTGAGGACCTAAGAGGTAAATCAGTACGCCATACCAATACCTGCTTCTTTACTATGATTGCAGTCGATGACGATGGTAAGCCAACGAAAGTGCCACCTTTAGTATTGAATACTGAAGAACAGCGTAGCCGTTGGATAAGTGCTGAGAAACGTCGCGCGGCGAGTATTAATCTAGAAAAAGAATTGAAAGAAAGCGCTTAGTTAATCTTCTTAACTGCTCATAGCTTAGGCATCATAAAAAAAGGGCCGCTAACGTAATCCGTTAGCGGCCCTTTTTTGTTTAATACCGTTCAATAAAAAGCGGTATTAATATCCTGCCTTAAGAGCGTTTGTGATCAACGATATCTTCAGCAATCGCTTGCTCTTGCTCAAGAGACTCATCGTCTTTCTTAGTTTGTGGCAATAATAAGTTCATCACAATCGCCACCAAGCCACATAGGCTGATGCCTTGTAGGCTGAAATCAGCGTTACCAATCGCCATGCCACCAATACCGAATACCAACGTCGTCGATACAATCACTAGATTACGTTGGTCGGTTAAGTCGACTTGAGCTTTCACTAAAATGTTCATGCCAACGCCCGCGATAGAACCGAACAATAGAATCAAAATACCGCCCATAACTGGCGTCGGGATCGTTTGTAATGCGATACCAAACTTACCGACGAAGGCTAAAATGATAGCAAAGCAAGCGGCCCAAATCATGATGCGCGGATTGAACATCTTAGTCAGCATGACAGCACCGGTCACTTCAGAGTAAGTGGTATTAGGTGGGCCGCCAAATAAGGCTGCAGTGGACGTTGCAATACCATCACCCAATAACGTACGGTGCAAACCAGGCTTCTTGGTATAGTCTTTACCGGTCACACTACCGATCGCTAAGATATCGCCAACGTGCTCAATCGCGGGGGCAATCGCCACCGGCAGCATGAACAAGATCGCTGCAATATTAAACTCTGGCGTGATGAAGTTAGGAATCGCAAACCATTCGCTGCTGGCAACGGCTTCTGTGCTAACCATACCCATGATCGATGCCATGATATAACCGACCAAAACGCCCGCCATAATCGGCAGTAAGCGCATGATGCCTTTGCCCAACGTTGCAACCAACAACGTCGTTAGCAGTGCAGACATAGAGACCAGCAAAGAATCCATATAAGGGAATAACTCAGCTGCGCCATCGCCTGTTTTACCCATCGCCATGTTCACAGCAATCGGGGCTAAACCTAAACCAATCACCATGATGATTGGGCCAGTAACAACCGGAGGCATTAAGCGGTGCAAAAATCCCGCACCACGAACAGCAACCAGTGTTGCAATCGCCACATATACTAAGCCCGATACAAACAAAGAACCCATTGCCGCAGCAATACCCCAAGTCTGAACGGAATAGGCAATCGGTGCGATGAATACAAAAGAAGAGGCTAAAAAGATAGGCACTTGTTGCTTAGTAATAAACTGAAAAATCAGCGTCCCAATACCGGCGGTGAATAACGCAACGCTAGGATCAAGGCCGGTAATCAGTGGCATTAATACCAGTGCACCAAACGCCACGAACAGCATCTGTAAGCCCGCGAGCGCGTTACGCCACGTCGGCTGATTGAAGCTGCTTTGATCAACGCTACTTTTTGATAAAGAGTTGTCCGGCATATTAATTCCTTAAACGTTATTGTTAATTTTTATTATTAAAAGACTATTTAGTGCCGAAAATCTTGTCGCCTGCATCACCCAAACCTGGAATGATGTAGCCATTTTCGTTCAAGTGATCATCAATTGAAGCGGTATAGATATCCACATCTGGATGAGCGGCTTCTACTTTGGCAATACCTTCTGGCGCCGCGACTAAAATTAGCGCACGAATATCGGTACAACCGGCTTTTTTCAGTAAATCGATGGTGGCGTTCAATGAGCCGCCTGTCGCTAGCATTGGATCAATGATCAGTGCCATACGTTGGTCGATATCACTAGTAAGCTTTTCGAAGTAGGTTACTGGCTCTAGAGTTTCTTCGTCGCGGTAAAGGCCGACAACGCTAATTTTTGCGCTAGGCATTAGCTCTAATACACCGTCTAACATGCCAATGCCGGCACGTAGAATAGGCACAACCGTCGCTTTCTTACCGACTAAACGCTGGCCTGTTAACTCGCCGTCCCAACCTTCCATTTGGAAGTTCTCAAGTTCAAGGTCTTTGGTCGCTTCATACGTTAGCAAGCAGCCGACTTCAGATGCTAGCTGGCGAAAGCTACGAGTGCTCATATCTTTAGCGCGCATTAGGCTGATTTTGTGCTGAACAAGAGGGTGTTTGATTTCAAATACTGACATGATTTTGGATCCGGCTTAGATTTTTTCCATTTTTACATAAATTAGCCTAAAAGTGAGGGGGTTTTGTCATCTTTTTGTCCAATTGGTCAGGAAAAGTAGGAAGAATATGCTCTGAGGTTATTTCGTAGCAGCAGCCATTTAAGGGGATAGCTGGTAAAATGGCTGAAATAGATCATTTTTAGGAACGACCATGCCAGTAGCCGGTGTACGCCACATTCTTGTAAAAACCAGTTTAGAAGCCAATCGATTACGAGATCGTATCGCTAAAGGCGCTGATTTTGCCAAGCTAGCAAAGCAATTCTCTCAGTGCCCATCAGGTCAGAAAGCCGGTGGCGATTTAGGAGAAGTAAAGCCGGGACAGATGGTTCGTCAATTCGATAAGATCGTTTTTAAGAGTGAATTGATTAAAGTTCATGGCCCCGTAAAAACCCAGTTTGGCTTTCACTTGATACAGGTTTTATATCGCGCTTAATCTCAGCATTTAAAGTTGAGAGGCTTAAATTCTCTCAATCTGCTGATCGACAAAATCTTTAATCGCCGCTTGCGCTTCATGATGTATAGCGGTGAACTCTAAGTTAATCTCCCAATGGTCGTCAAAGGGATTTACGCGAATAACGCGCGCGTAAATGGCACTGCTTTGATGGCTCATAAGAGACAGTGATAGTGCAATTTGTATTTCTTGTTGTACGTCTAGCTTGATAGGCGATACGGCAAATATACCTCCATAGCTCAAATCGATGATACGGCCCTGATGTTCTTGGGGTAATACCTGCTTACCTTCTAAACATTGAAACGCTAGGGGTGAATCCATTAAAATTCTGGGGCTTTTTCTGATTTCGCTTCTCGGGGGAACAAGCCTCGTGGGCTTGTTGGTGGCGACCAGTTCATATAGGTTCACTACATCGGTTTTGCCCTTAACTCGAACAGTATTTCTACTACCGATCTCGATAAAACTTTTTGCCTGCTGATAACAATTTTCACTAATCAATATTTGCCCGCGCAAGCTATGGGCTTCTACTCGTGAAGCGAGATTTACCTCATCGCCGATGACTGTATATTCGCTATGAATGTAGGAACCGAGTTGGCCCGCAACAACTTCACCGGTATTGATTCCAATACCCATAAAGAGGGGAGGATAGTCATTTAGGTGAGTTTCACTATTGAATTCAGCCATGGCAATTTGCATATCAATCGCGCAGGCCAATCCTCGCTCAAGATCATCTTCTTTCGAGGTGGGAGCGCCAAATAATACCATGATGGCATCACCCATGAATTTATCGATGGTGCCATCGTAACGCTGAATGACTTCGCTCATTTTTAAAAAATATTGATTAAGTAAGTCGATGACTTCTAAGGCTGAATACCTTTCTGCCATGGCGGTAAAGCCCCGTAGGTCAGACAGTAAAATAGTGACGTGTTTAGATTGTAATAAGGGGTCTTCGTTATTAGCTTGGTTAATAATATGAACCAGTTGGTTTTGAAAGTGCTTATCTTGTAAGCAATCTGCACCACTGGATTCTTCATATTTTTCATTGATGATTTTGTTGATATTCTGGATAAGGTTTTGTTTGCTTGAGTATTGCACAAGGCAAGTCCTTGTTAGGCGGTCTGCGGTTTAATGTCTCAATATAGATAAAAGTTTAGTTCAGTAGCAGGATGAAGTTATAGGAGGGGAAGAACGACAGGTTGTTTTGGATTGTAAGGATATTTGGTTACAAAAAAGCCCACAATTAGAGTCTTTGTGGGCTTCTGGCAGTCATAATCAGGGTGATTACCACATTAAATCATCAGGAATTTGGTAAGCCGCGTACGGATCATCTTCTTCAATTTCAGGAGATTGATTTTCGGCAATATAAATAAAGCATTCTTGATCACGTTGGCGAATCTTATCTGCGACGCCAAGAGGAATAACAACGAAGGTTTTATTATCTTGCTCTGGGCTAGTAATAGCCAACTTGCCACGACTTAGGCGATCTTGAATATCGTCATTGACGTAGATTTTCTTAATCTTAGTACCGGCAGTGAAGTTATAGGCGACATCGCCATTCACTCTAATGGTATTCATTTGGATCAGTTGCTTGATCTGCGCGCCAATGGCTTTTTCTTCGGCAGCGGCTTTCTTTTCAGCGTTAAGCACTTTATCGCGAGCCAATTTATCTTGCTTGGCTTTGTCTGCTAATACTTTAGCTTCGTCAATAACGTCGGCGCCATTACGGGCTTCTTTAACGTTTTTCTTTTTTTGCTTTTCAGCCTGCTTAGCTTTCTTTTTATCCGTTAGCCCCATGGATAGCAGCTGTTCTTGTAATGTCTTTGCCATTTTCTTCTCGTTAAATTAATCGTCGATATTTATAATTTATTTGTAACTGTTCAGCAGGTTTTATAAACCGATCCATGAATGGGTATTTATTCCACAAAACGGCGTGAATACTTCCCTGTAGCCTTAGTTCGGCTCCTGCCTCGCATATTTGTTCCACAAACACCCAATAATGGATCTTATTCTGTCTAAATTTGAACGACCTGAATAGTTGCAAAATATTTAAAATATTGGATGCTCAAAGCCTTCGCGTATCGGTATGAGGTGTGGCGTTTAAGGCCGTTAGATCCCAGGGATGGGATCTTCGAGCCCCCATGGAGCGTTAGCGCCGTGAATCCCTGCAACGGCCGGGGTTCACGGCGTGCCGCCTAACGACATACCTCATATCGATAGCAAGCGAAGGCGATTCGAAGGAAAAAGCTTAAATGCTCTTGAACTCGAAGCCAACGCACTAGATGCTTTTAAAGGCTCTTATGCTTTAAAGGCGACGAACGCGGAAGCGACGACCCTTCATGTTTTGCTCTTGAATCAATCGTAATGCAATGCGCGCGCTAGGGCGAGCAACAGCAACATACGCGTGATTCGGAAACATGTTGATCTTGCCAACGTCAGTACCCGGCACTTCACCGCCAGCCGTTAATGCACCTAAAATATCACCAGGGCGTAGCTTGCTCTTCTTGCCGCCATCGATGCATAAAGTAATCATGTTCGGCTTCTTCGGCTCGTAAGGGCTTTTAAGCTTACTGATATCGCTGGTATCATATTTCGTGTTCATGTATTCATTAATCGCAAACATCTTCTTAACTTCAGAAGCGGCCATCAATGAAAGCGCTAAACCTTCTTTACCCGCACGGCCAGTTCGGCCAATACGGTGAACGTGAACTTCAGGATCACGCGTCACATCGTAGTTGATCACCAAATCAAGATCATCGATATCCAAACCACGAGACGCTACGTCAGTCGCAATCAAAATAGCGGCACTCTTATTCGAGAAACGAACCAATACCTGGTCGCGTTCGCGCTGTTCCATTTCACCTATTAAAGCAAGCGCGTGATAACCACGTTCACGTAAAAATTCTAAAACGTCGTAGCAAGCTAACTTAGTATTACAGAAAATCACAGTCGACTCCGACGCTTTGCTGCCTAACAACGTTAGCAACGCTTCATCTTTATCTTTCATCTTTGGCACATCATAAAAGCGCTGGATAATTGTGCTTTTAGCTTGCTCATCTTTGATCGTAATCGTTTCAGGCTCGTGCTGAAATTCTTTACTCAGCGCCTGAATACCTTCTGGATAGGTCGCAGAAAATAACAACATCTGGCGGTCATATGGCGTATGGCTGATGATCTTAGTGATCTCATCAACAAAACCCATATCCAACATGCGGTCAGCTTCATCCAAAACCACTGTTTCAACAGCGTTGAGGTCCAAAGTGCCTTTGTTAATGTGATCTGCAATACGACCCGGAGTACCGACAACAATGTGTGCGCCGTGTTCTAAAGAACCGATCTGTGGACCGATAGATTGGCCACCACACAAAGTTAAAATTTTGATGTTTTGCTGATAGCGCGCAAGCGTACGGATTTCATCCGCAACCTGAGTCGCCAATTCGCGAGTTGGGCATAAAACCAATGCCTGACAGCCGAAATTACGCTGGTTCAGTTTGGCTAAAATACCGACGCCAAAAGCGGCTGTTTTACCACTACCGGTTTGGGCTTTGGCTAATACATCACGGCCTTCAATAACAAAAGGCAAAGCTTCGGCTTGAATCGGTGTCATGTTCAAATAACCCATTTGGTCTAGGTTATCGATCATGCCTTGCGGTAGCGCAAGAGAGGAAAATTTGGCTGGTTGGCTCAAGGTGAAACTCCACGAAAAGGGGCTGGTCTAGCAGAAAAAGGCATTATACCAGAACTTTCTAATGTTGCAGTATAGCCTTTGTTACCGCTGCTTTAGTGGGGCGCTAGAGGGGGAGCTAAAGAGTAAGCTAAGGACTGAATGGGACAGTAAATTCGAGCATAAATTTGATAAATCACCATTTGTGGCCAATTCTTAAGGTAGATCATTAAGGAGGACATGATGTCTGATGATATAAGCTTTATGACGAGTTTGTTAAACTTCGATCCTTTTACTTGGCAAGGCATTGCCACTTCGCTGTTATGCGGCACCATTGTCGGAGCCGAACGACAAATGCGCAATAAACCCGTCGGCATCCGCACAGCAACGTTAATTACTTTGGGTACTTACGCGTTTATCGTCTGTGCATTATCTATTAGCAGTGAAATGACCGACCCTTCCAGAATCATTGGCCAAGTCATTACGGGCATCGGCTTTTTAGGTGCTGGAGTGATGTTAACGCGCCGCGGTGTGGTGTTTGGCGTTACCTCTGCGGCAACCATCTGGTGTATGGCATCGATTGGTGTCTGCGTTGCGATAGGAGAGCTGGCAACGGCAATTAAGCTCGCCATCGTCGTCGTTTCAGTCTTAGCAGGCGTCGATTTCATGGAAGACTACATGCTGAAAATTTCAAACGGTGTTAACAGCCGTTTCAAACGCTGGCGGAACCCAGAGGAATAAATATTCACAACAAAAAATAAATCGAAATAGCATGGCTAAACGCGCCTGCCATAACAAATAGGTGCCAAATCTCATGAAAGCCAAATGCATCAGGCCAAGGGTTCGGTCGTTTCGTACCATATACAACAGCGCCTAAAGTATAAGCAATACCGCCATAAAATAACCAATCAAAGGAAGCTACTGGCATCACTTCTTTCATGGTAGAAATACCAAAAACGCAGGCCCAGCCCATGCCCAGATAAATCAGGGTCGACAACCAACGCGGTGCGCCGATCCAGAATATTTTCAATAAAATGCCGGAAAATGCCAAGCCCCAAACTGCAATTAATAACGTCCAACCAAAAGTATCACGCAAGGCGATTAAGCAAATAGGCGTATACGTGCCGGCAATCATCGCAAAAATCGCCATATGATCGATGCGCTTAAGTTTTAGAATCTTCTCATCACTGCCTTGGGCAAGGTGATAAACCGCACTGCTGCCAAACATCAGAATCATGCAGACCCCAAAAACAGCAACCGAGACCACTTGCCAAATATCACCATTAATACTGGCCTGAAACACAAAAAAGCACAGCACCACAAGACCGACAAGAGCGCCGAATAAGTGACTGAAACCGCTAAAAGGATCGCGGAAACGATCTTGAGAGTTAGGGGAAGTAAGAGGGGGAGTTGTCGAACTCGACATGTTAAAGCATCCATACATAAAGTGATTGCAGCCAGTCTACAGGGATTCAATACAAAATTAGTGATTAATCGGAAAGAGTGTGGTGCTATACAGCGATGCCTAACCTATCAAAGCCTTGGTTCATCTACCTCGTACGCAATAACCGCAATGCCTTATATACCGGAATCACCACCGACGTGGAACGACGTTTCTGTGAGCATCAAAGCAGTGGGCCAAAAGCGGCAAAAGCACTTAAGGGCAAAGGACCATTAAGTTTAGAATTCTCCTATCCGGTGGAAAACCGCGTAGTGGCCTCGCAGTTAGAATATCGAATTAAAAAGCTCTCTAAAGCGAAAAAAGAGCAATTGATTAACTGCCCTGAATTACTGCAGGAATGGTCTCTGCTAAATCCTTAGAGTCATTCCTTTTTTGTAACAAAATGTGTACTATCGTGCCTAATTCTAGAAAGCTAACTATAAAAATAATACTTCCAGATAAAGGAAAGCCTAATGCGTTCTCTCATGATACTCGTATTAGCCGTCACGACGCTTAGTGCGTGTGCAACGGTTAAAGACATTACCGTTATTCAACCAACACCGATCGATGTTGAAATAACCGACATTGCTACCGCTGGCGCAATTTCAGTTGATATTACACCGCCTCCAGGAATGCCCATGGGTGGCTACTCCATCATGGCAAACTACGGCCAAGGTTTCCGCACCCGTTTAAAGGCCCGCGTTATTTATATCAACGATGGCAAAGGCCATTCAACCGCATTAGTGCAAACCGATTTAACCGCAGGCTCTTTATTGGTTCAACACCAAGTGGTCGCTGCAGTTGCAGAAAAAACCGGTCTGAAAGCCAGCGATATTGTGATCACTTCATCGCATAGCCACTCAGCGCCAGTGAATCATTTTGAAAATGATTTCTACAACAAGCATATGTCCAGTGGCCAAGGCTTAGAAGAAGAATTCCTGAACTTTGCTAGTCAGCGCATTGCGAAGGGTATTTTGACCGCGCACAAAAATCGCCGTCCCGCGAAAGTCGCCACCGGCCGTAAAGATATCTATGGCTACAACCGTAATCGCTCGCTTGATTCTTACGTCTTAAACGACAATATTTCAGGCATCGATTTAGAAGATCCAAAAGCCGTGTTCAATGCCGTTAACCCAGCCATGTATATGATCCGCGTTGATGTGCTCGATACTCAAGGCGAATATAAGCCGTTGGCTGCTTTCTCCAGCTTCTCGGTTCACGCCACCGCGTTGAGCGTTCCGGTTGAAGTGTATAACTCTGACTTATTCGCCTATGCTCAAAAAGATTTAGAGTGGGCGATTGAACGCAAATACGATACCCCTTGGAAAGTGGTTCATGGTCTAACAACAGGCACTCAAGGTGATATGGCGCCTGCAGTACCGCATCACGGTGATAATACCTTTGGTCATTTTGAAGTGAACTGGAAAGAAGCTAAAAAACTCGGACAAGGCATCGGTAAAGAAGCCATCGAATTATTTGAAGCTTTAGGCAGTGAGCTAACGTCTGACATCTCTATTGCAACCGCCGCGCGTGAATTGAATATTCGTGAAAATAATAAAATTGGCGATGTTGAGCTGTGCCAAGATCCTGCGATTGGTGCGCCTGTTACTGCCGGTGCCTATGAGCGTCGTACACCTTTCTTAGCCGCGATTCCATTTTTGAAAGGTGGCAACATTATGTCGCGCAGCTGGGTATTTACTGACGGCTGCCAAGGCAACAAAATGCACATTGGCTTTAAGTATTTACAGCCACTGCTAGAGCCAAAAGATAGCTTCCCGAATACTGTTTTATTCCAGCTAATAAAAATCAACGATACCGTCGTAATGCCACTGCCGTTTGAAATCACCACCGAGTCCGGTCGTCGCATGGCCGCCAGTGTGAGTGAAGCTTATAAGCAAGCAGGACAAGATATAAAGCATGCTTGGATCGCAGGTAACGCCAACGGTTATTTTGGCTATAGCACTACGCAAGAAGAATACGCCCGTCAAAACTATGAAGGTGGACATACTCTTTATGGTCGCTATACCACACCGTATTTATCCGCTCAGCTGGGACGCTTAGCAACGGATATGATCAAGCAAGGTTCGATTGTTGAGCTAGCAGACGAATGGTCTTATGACTTGGTGGTGAACGAATTCTTCCCGCAGCATGAGAAAAGCCAAGGTAAGCGCCAGATCATTGAGCAACCAGCAGCGTATACCGCAGAAGCCGCCAATGAAGAACATTACGTATCGTTTCAATGGTTAGACGTCGGCGCTAGTGAAATTCAGCTACACAATCCGTTAGCAAAAGTGGAAACCTTTGCCAATGGCGCCTGGATTGAAATGTTCAATGCCGGTGAGCCGATAACGGATGATGGTTATGATATCGAAGTGCGCTTACTTGATGAAGAAGATAAGGGCATGGCCGAGTATCAAGTGCGCTGGTATAACCCAGTAGCGGGTGGGCAGTATCGTTTTGTGATTGCGCCACGTGAAGGACAAGAGCAGCTATTATCTCCGATCTTTACCTTTGGAGCGGATGCTAAAAATATAGACGAAATGGCCGTTTCATTCGTCGAATAGATCGAAGGTTGTCTGGCGACAAACACTTGTCGCCAGACTGTATTATCAGGAACTAGCCAATAGTCACACTGTCGAAGCTACACTCATCACTAAAATTGTCATATTATTGAAAATTCAGTATCTATGACCCGTCTTCCGTTTTATATAATAAACAGATACTTTGTATTAACGTAAGTCGTCATGTAAAACAACGTGCTAACAATAAAAGCTCGTAACTATTCAGGTAGTTCAAATTTAGACAGAACAAGATCCATTATTGGGTGTTTGTGGAGCAAATATGCGAGGCATGGAGCGTAGCGGCGTGAAAACCTGCAACGACTGACCGAACTAAGGCTACAGGGAAGTATTTACGCCGTTTTGTGGAATAAATACCCAATCATGGATCGTTTTTAAAACCTGCAAATAGTTACAAAAGCTCTAATAAAAATAGCTCTAATAAAAATAGAAAGGCCGAATCTTGTCGAAATCTCGTAATCTTATTTTAACTAAGCCGTCCTTGCTGGTGGCGTGTTTACTGCTGGCTTCTTGCGGTGGCGTATCATCAGGCTCTTCCGATAATACCGATACGGATCTTGATACGATTGCCGACCGCAATGACAACTGCATTAACATTGCTAATACCCATCAAGAAAACATAGATGCTGATAGCTTTGGCGATGTTTGTGATAACGATCGTGATGGCGATGGTATCTATAATATCGATGATGATTTTCCCGACAATGCGAGCCAATATTTAGATCTAGATGGCGATGGTTTAGGGCATACAGAAGACGATGATAATGATGGCGATGGCTTCAATGACGCTGTTGATAACTGCCCTTATGTGGCGAATGCCGATCAAGCTGATAGCAACGGCATCAACGATAGCAGTGGCTTAGGCGATGCTTGTGAGTTGTCAGGATTAAATGATACCGGCCAAGACAGTAGTGGAGCGTTTGGCTTTGGTAATGATCCAGGATGCTCTGGAGTCGGGCTAGCAGAATTACAAGATTGCAGTCACGGTCGAGATTATCTAGCGAGAGAGAATTTATTAACCGGAGATCTGGCCAAGGTGGGAGCGGGAGACTCAGGTTTTGATTTCACAAAGTTGGATAGTAGTGGAGTTGCGTTAGTTGATCAGGTTACCGCTAATATCACCTTCTATTGCGTAAAAGATAACCTCACAGGATTAACTTGGGAAGGTAAAAAGTCAGGAGATGCGAGCACCGTAAACGTCAAAGAGGACTTGTTTTATTGGTTCGATGAAAGAAATGATTGGAACGCCGGTGTGGCCGGAACGAAGGATGCGGGTACAGTAGGGGCTGAACGTTATCCTGAAACAGGTCGTCATTGTGCAGGGTTTGATGAAGCTGATGAAAGCACCTGGTGCAATACACAAGCTTTTGTTAAGCGCATGAATGCACTTGGCGACGGCCAAGGTTATTGCGGCTTTAATGATTGGCGTTTACCGACAGTTAAAGAGTTAAATAGCTTGGTTGATTATGGCTCGCCAAGCAATGCAATCAATGGTCGCCAGCTGGCAATTGATGAAACGTATTTTCAATGGACACAAGGGCGGCATTATTGGACAAGCACC
This sequence comes from Oleispira sp., assembly GCA_036960605.1. Lineage (GTDB taxonomy): Bacteria > Pseudomonadota > Gammaproteobacteria > Pseudomonadales > Oceanobacteraceae > Oleispira. Next base: position 154,845 of record JBALXI010000002.1, read on the forward strand.
AATGACGCTCGTTTACCTGCAGAAGCTTGGACGATTAATTTTTCCTTTGGTGCGTCGTATGTCGAATCAAAAAGCACAGCTTGGCTGGTGCGCTTAGTGCGCGATGATGTTGATCAAATAAGTGCTACTCAGGAAGGTGCTGAAAATGAATAAGTTGAACGCACTGCAATTTCTATTAGTGGCCTCTTCGCTAGGCTTTGTCGGTCTTGGGCATGCACAAGACTGTTACGATTCACCTCATTTAATGACATCGTCAAAGAAAGAATTCATCGTGCATGATAATGGTACGGTGAATCATCTTCCGACCGGTTTAATCTGGAAGCAATGCCTAGAAGGCTTAACCGGTAACTGTACAGTTGGCGATAAACTGGCGCTCAATTGGCAACAAGCCTTAGAGAGAGTAGAAACGGTGAATGCGACTGGCGGTTTTGCCGGATACAGTGATTGGCGTTTACCCAACCCTAAAGAAGTGATGTCGATTATGGAACTTGGATGTTTTAGACCGGCGATTAATCTTTCTGTCTTTCCTAATATGTCAGGCACACGAATTTGGTTATCGACGGCATCAGAAAATTCAAGTAATCGGAAATCTTGGTTTGCCAATTATGGCGAGGTTGATGTGGGTACAGAAAGCGGTTCGATTACGGATTTAAATGCGGATCGTCAAAGTCAGACTTATGCTGTGCACCTAGTGCGAGGGGCGCAGTAAACCCTGCTATAGACGCTGTTCTGAAAAGAAACTGTTCTGAGCAGAAGCTGTTCTGAATAGAAGTAGCATGAATAGAAGCGGTGCTTCTATTCATGTTTTAAAACGTTACAGCTCTTCGCTTGGCGTTTCAAAAGTAGACGGCTGCTCTGAGTCAGTCGCATTCTCAGCACGATATTTAATCTGAATACCCTGCAAGAAGTTACGTAAGATCTGATCTTTGCAAATTCTATAGTGCTTATGACCTGGACGGCGGAAGAACGCCGTTAGCTCTGGCTTGCTGATTTGGAAATCGGCTAAATCCATCACGGCAACCATGTCGCTATCAACAAAGTTCAGTGCGATTCTTAACTTACGCAAAATGATGTTATTAGTAAGCTCTTTCTCGATTGGCGCAGGCTCGCCTTCTTTTACGCCGCGCTTATCATTGATCAAACCATTAAGGAAAGTCGCTAAAAGGTAGTCTTTCAGACCCTTATAGTCATCATGATCGTCTTTCTTCATCCAGCAGCTGATTTGCTCACGAGTTACTGTCTCACCTGCCAAAGCAAATAAGCTGATCATTTTTGAATCGCTAAAATTGAAGGTATAGCGAATGCGGCGTAATACGTCGTTATTAGTCACGGGGGGAATACTCAAAGAAGTCAAAGATGGTTAATAGTGTGATTCTAGCAGATTTTGGCGTTCATGATTGGGGTAAATCTGTAACTAATTAAGCTCGGTTTCGAGTTAAGGCTAAACGCCGTAATTTTAAAGCGTGGTATGATTCGCTCTACGATCGGTGTTGAGTATTTCACTCTTCGGCACGTCGTAGATACTTCCCTGTAGACTCTCCTCGGGATCTTAGCCGCTGTAGGAATTCGCGGCGCTACGCTCCCTCAGAAGGCCTCAAGCAAAACACTCAACACCGATCCGCGAATCCTAGAAAGTTATCCAGATTCACGAGCTATTACAATCTGAATAATGACGGCTTATGGGTTAATGATAAGGTGTTATTGACCTCAAACTACGTTATCGCCCACGCTATAAGAAATGGTTTGGCTGATTTCCTGCAGCGTTAGGCCGCTTTCTTCTTGCATTGCATTAAAGAAAGCCTGGGCTGCTTTCAAAGACTTCTTCGTTTGCAGGCCGCCATCAATGATCTCATTAGCGCGTAAATAGGCCTCAACATCACGAGATAGTAAAAAGGTATCTTTGCCCATCTGGCGTAACGTATAAGGGCCTGTATTGCCGCCTAAACGAGAACCGTGTTTCTTTAGCCATGCCCACAAACCAATGATATCCTCGGTCGGCCATTCCGCGACTAACTGGTTGAAAGCCTTACCCTCATCCTTAGCAGCAAAGTGAATCATCGACGCATTAGCAGGAACGGTTTTCACTTTATTGTAATTACGCACAATACGCACATCAGACGCTTTCTCTTCTAACATTTCTGGTGGCATCATCAATAGCTTCTTAATATTGAAATCCCAAAATACCTCACGAAATCCTGGCCACTTCTTATCAATCACCGACCAGTAAAATCCACTCTGAAAAATCTTACGAGTAAACTCCTCTAACCAATCATCATCAGAAACTTTTAATAACTGCTTCGGGGTTAACGGCTTATGCACAATAGACGCTAAAGCAGCTTTACCGCCTTTACGCTTAGCAGCACGCTGCTGGATATCAAAAAACGTTTCCATGAGACTTCCATGATTTATCAAAATAGAATTATTAAAGCTATCTTAATTGAATGGAAACTAAGGGAATAGGGGAACACGAAAATTAATGACGAAAGGGGATGGAATAAAGTGTTCCAAAAAGTCTTTAGCTTTGACTTTTCTATTTATCTTTCCTCTGTGTAGCGAAGCGCTCTGTGATCTCTGTGGTGAATGCTCTTTTCTCGTAGGCTGTCATAAAAAAGCTATTAACCACAGAGTTCACAGAGAACACAGAGGGGAAATGAAATCGAAAGCCTATCAAGCACGGGCACAAAAAAGCCCCACTTAATTATCATTTCTGACAATCTAGTGAGGCTTTTAAAAGCGTTTAAACTCTAACGAAACTTAAGCAGTTTCTTCAGACTTCTTAGCTTTCTTTTTAGCAGGCTTCTTTTCGGCTTTAACAGAATCATGTTTCACAGAAACAGGGCCTAAGCTTTCAAGCGGGAAGTGATCAACGTTAACCATTTCCAATACGTCTTTTTCAAACGCAATCATGAAGTCGCCTTCTTCCTGGGTAAGAACACCCATCGCAACACCATCAGTAATGCGGTTTTCGATGGTTAGGTTTGCTTCGTTATACTGACCGGCTTTCAACGCAATACCAATCTTCTTATAGATAGGATCTGCTTGATCAACACGGGTTAGCAACGAATCGTACTTAAACATTGGGTTGCGGCCGTTATCACCACGGTAAGTACCGACGATCAAACGCTCACGAGTTGCCGTAGCACCCGTAGTCAGGTCAACAACCTTAGCAACAAGCTTATCGCTTGGCTTAGCAACACTGCGACCTAAAGGCATCGCTAGTGCGCGCACTAACCAACCAACAGGACGAGCAGGCAAGTTTTTAGCGAAGCCGTCTAATGCGTCTTCAAACTCAGAGAACAACTTAGCCATCGCGTATTCAACTAACGGTAAATCGTCTTTCTGGCGACCCTGATCTTCCCAATGCTTTAACGTCATAGACGCTAAGTACAATTTAGAAAGCATGTCAGCTAAGCGTGCAGAGATCAGTTCACGGAACTTCAAATCACCTTGCAAAGAGAACATCGCCATATCAACAGATAATGCAAAGTTCGCAGCATAACGGTTGATCTGCTTGTAATGCTTCTTCGTTGGGCCAGAAGCCGGAACCGAAGTGAACGCAGCATTGGTTGTGCTCAAGATGAAAGAGCGCGCCATGTTAGAGAAGATGAAGCCAAAGTGACCGAATAACGCTTTATCAAACGCTTTCAAATCATTGTTTTTCGCCGCATTCATTTCAGGTAAAACGAATGGATGACAACGAATAGCACCTTGACCAAATGTGATCATAGTACGGGTAAGAATGTTGGCACCTTCAACGGTGATCGCAACAGGAACTGAAGAGTAACCTGATTCAACATAGTTATTCGGGCCACGCATAATCGCGCTACCACCATGAATGTCCATGCTATCAATCGATAACTGACGAGCAGATTCAGTTAAGTTGTACTTCAAAATTGCAGAAGGTACAGAAGGCTTTTCACCGTTATCAATTGAGATAGCCGTTACGCGAGCGGCAGCTGAGTTGATGTAAGAGTGACCCGCGATACGCGCAAGAGGCTCTTGAACACCTTCAAGCTTAGAAATCGGAATACCAAACTGACGACGAATTCGAGCGTAAGCACCTGCTGTTGCGATTGCGTACTTACCACCGCCAGCGCCAGAAGACGGCAGTGTAATGCAACGACCTACTGACAAGCACTCAACCAACATTCTCCAACCTTGGCCGGCATTTTCTGCACCACCAATAATGAAGCTTAATGGAATGAAAACGTCTTTACCGAAGATAGGGCCGTTCATGAACGGAGAACCAATCGGGTTGTGACGGCTACCAATGTCCATACCGTCTAATTCGCGCGGTAACAAAGCAACGGTAATACCGATGTCGTTGGTATCGCCTAATAATTTTTCAGGGTCAAACATGCGGAACGCTAAACCAACAACAGTAGCAACAGGTGCCAGAGTGATGTAACGCTTGTTGAAGTTCATCTTAAGACCAAGAACTTCTTCACCTTCCCACATGCCTTTACAGACAACGCCGGTATCAGGAAGAGAGGTCGCATCAGAACCAGCGCGTGGGCCCGTTAAACCAAAACAAGGAATTTCACGACCATCGACTAAGCGAGGAAGGTAGTGATTTTTTTGCTCGTCAGTACCGTACTTAAGCAACAACTCGCCAGGTCCTAATGAGTTAGGAACACCAACGGTAGAAAGAACAGTACTTGAAAGACCGGCAAGCTTCTGCAAAACAGCAGACTGTGCTTGAGCAGTAAAAGCCAAGCCACCGTATTCTTTTGGAATAATCATCGCGAAGAAACGGTTGGCTTTAATGTAGTCCCAAAGCTCAACAGGCATGTCGCCGTTTTCTTTGATTTCGTATTCGTTGATCATAGAACACAAAGTTTCAACTTCGTTATCTAGGAACGCTTGCTCGTCAGGGCGCAGCTGAGGATTCGGATGATCCAACAGTTTGTGCCAATTAGGCTTACCAGCGAATAGCTCGCCATCCCACCAAACCGTACCCGCTTCTAGTGCAGTCGATTCAGTTTCAGACATCTCTGGCAAAATCTTCTTATAAATAGCAAAGATTGGGCGCGTTAACGTATTCGCACGAAGACCTGAAAGGCTCAACAAACCGAATACTGCGGTAAAGATAGCAGACGTGACAACAAAGCCCGTCGCTGCATCAGTGAAGTAAGCCGCGACGGCAATAGCTGCGATTACGATGGTTGAAACTTTTAAGTTAGCTTTTTTATAAGCTAAGCCGATTAATGCTACAACTAATAGCACGGCCCAAGTTGTGGTAGTCATAAAAGACCCCCTCTCTATGGTTTATTAATAGTGTATTTATAGTTTATTGATCACTCATCCGCAGTTGCTCAATTAAGAGCTATGCCTTCAACAGCATGTTCTACAGTAAGAGGTGTGCTGAGTACTGGGGCACCTTTGAAACCTAAAGGCAAAACACCCAATAACGAACCTCTTCACGCATTTAACCAATAATTGCCAAATGCTTCAATATCATACGGGCGTTTGAATTATTTGGATTAGTGACTTCATGTCATTAATCATAGGGATTCAGAGTAACTTGCTCTTATGAGCGGCGGGTAGTCAGGATAGTCGTCTTTTGAGGTCTGATTTACCAGTGTTTGGCGCCATAAGACCGATAAAAAAATACATTATTTTTAGATTATTTTGTACTAAATATATTAATAGAAGGGATAAATATTAACGAATAGATTCCTGCAGTGAGAGCGTTAACTTTAAATACATAATACTCCTTCCCTAGAAGAACATACTGAGAAGGAGCTTCTATCTAATGCAGTGAACTTAGAATATAAAGTCTACCCCTGCTGTAACGGTTTGTGAATTACCATGATAATCCCAGCCAGTCGCTTTATCGCCTTCGTCTTCGAAGTGGTCGAATTGAAACTTAGCTGAGGCTTTTGAACTTAGGTTATAACGCAGACCTATGCTGGCCATGTAATGCTCTTCGTAGTTCTTTTCGTTATCCGACTTTGTTTGCCAATGATCAGCTTTTGAATACGACAAGTAAGGCTGGTATTGACCAATGTTATAGACGGTAGAAATTAGGTAAGTAGGGAATACGGTACCGACATCATCATCATAAGCGACATAATTCGCATCATAAATAATAGTAAGATTATCGATATTTACGTTACCACCCACCCCCAAGAACTGCTGAGAGAAACCAGAAGCACTCGCTCTAATGGCTGTCTCACCGTTGACGTTAGTATCAATTCTTTTACGGTCATTTTGAAAATAAACCATACGAATATCAAACGAATCACCGATGACATTGACATTGAAACCTGCAATGTCTGTCCAATATTCATCAACTCTAACAATTGAAGCACCATTTAACTGCCTATTACCAATCTCAGCGTAGTACAGCATTTCTTTGTTATCATCTGAATATTCATTACCGTAGAAGGCGGTGACACTGTTTGTATAATTTTCCGTACTAAAATCATAGCTCGCATGGAAACCATCAAACTGCGTAACTTGCCACCAATATAAATTTGAAGGTGGGCGAATCCAAGGATAAGCGTATCCCACTTCAGAAAACTCTGAATAATAGTACATCGGTATGTTTCGACGACCTGCCATCAGCGTCCAATCATCAGCTGCCTTATAGGTTAAGTAATACCAATCGAGCTCAGGCTTAAATTCATCCGTGCCTTTTGCAAGTAACTGACCCGTCGCTTTCAAATCAGGCGCAATATCTGCGGTCACTTGTAAGCCCAAAACACTTTCGGCTTTGAACGTGGTGGTATTTTCATACTGGCCGACATCATAGAAATCAGCATTTAATTTTTCGTCATCTTCTAAAGTTTGTCCGGCTACCAGAGAACCGAAGCCACTGAATTTAACTTCTGCCAGTGCAGGAGAAGCCAGCGCGAACGCTAATGAAGCAATGGATAATGTCTTTAATATTTTCATGATTTAGCTCCGTTAAAAATTCGCGATAACTTTAACTTTATCGGTTACAGAAGATGAGTCAACGTAGCTGATGGCTCCTTGATTAACAGAGACGGTTGAAACGATGTCGGTATCAGAGGTCAAAATCTTCGGTAGATCGCCCTTACCGGTAAATACTAATCTAGCCCAGTAAGCGTTAATCTGAGTTCTAGATTTCCCAATCATTTTGTCATTGAAAGCATCGTATGTCGGCAAGGTTTCAGAGGCATTCATGGGGATAACAATTTTCCCATCGGTAAACTTAGTTTGCTTGCCTAAGAATATTTTTTTAATAATCGCAGTATTAAATGTGGAGGTATTGTCCGGGTGAACAATGACCGCCATATCAGAAAATGACAAACTACTAAATAATAAAGTGCTTGCGAGCAAGACTATTTTTTTTCCTTGTTTCTTCTTCATAGCTCTCTCCGACGGAATTAGAATATAAAGTAATGTGAGGTATTCGATGCACTTCACTTTTACACCTTGTTTGACTAAGTATAGATAGATGCCTATATCAAGCAGGGTGCTTTAGAAATAATCTAATGAACTATCGTTCATGCAAGCTGTTTGTTTAGACGTTTTTGCACCAGTTAGGACTTTTTTTATTCCAATAGTGAAGAATGGCCCAGTTTGAACTAGGCTTTAGTTAGATTTTCAATTGTCACAGGAATATTTACATGTTGGAGCAGTTCTCTCCATGGACCTTAATACTCATCGCCATCATCACGGTATTAACGATCTATTTTCACTTTTTCCATTATTCTACTAAAACAGTAGAATTAGCCCCTAACATTCTGACCAGTATCGGCATCTTCGGTACCTTCCTCGGGGTCGCATTAGGCTTGTGGAGTTTCGATACCACCGACATACACGGCAGCGTACCCAAGCTAATGGATGGTTTAAAAACCGCCTTCTGGTCATCAATCGCCGGCTTGCTGGGCGCACTCACCATCAAGTTACGCAGTACCTTCTCTCAGTCGGGTCGACGCACCGCAACGCAAACCCGCGCCGCCAGTATTGACGATCTTGATGCCTCACTAAAATTATTAGCCGACCAGTTTAATAATCAGCGCGAAGATTCCATGCAGTCGTTGCTGAAACGTCAGCACGAAGACAACCAAAACGGCGTGCGCCAAATCGTCTACGTATTAGAGCATTACGAAGAACGCATGGCCGATGCTAACGCCAAAGCGCTGGTGGATGCCATCGAAGCCGTGATGCAAGACTTCAATGCGCGCATCAACGAACAATATGGCGATAACTTCAAACGCCTTAATGAAAGCGTCGGAAAAATGCTGGATTGGCAAAATAATTACCGCGCACAATTACAGCAATTAACCGATGAACAAGAACGCACCGCTAACTCGATGAAAGATGCCAGCCATGCTTTTGAATACATGGTTAAAAATGCAAATGCGTTTAATGGTATTTCAGAAGCGATGCAAGAGCTGCTCAGCGGCCTAGATGCGCAGCGTTCTAACTTGCAAGACCAGCTCGGTGGTTTGGCCAACGTGGTGAACAATGCGGCCGATGGATTACCACAGTTAGAAGCACGTATTGCGGCGCTCACCACCGGTATTGCCGAACAAGTTCATGAGCAACAGCGTTGGACCGTCGAACACATCACTAATGCGCAAGAAGGTATTCAGCAGCAACTATCGGCTGTATTAGAGAACTCCAGTGCGCAATTACAACAGCAGCAACAACAGACCCAACAACAACTGACGCGCATTGCCGAAAAAGTAGAGCGCCAAGTCGCAGTACTCGATGACTCCATGGAAGAAGAACTGAACAAAGCCCTGCAATCTTTTGGTATGCAGCTCACCGCTTTATCAGAGAAATTTGTGAGTGATTACTCACCGCTCACGCAAAAACTGCAAGACGTAGTGAAGCTGGCTGAAGAAATACGCTCAAGCGAAACATCAAACTGAGCCATCTAGTTAAGAGAAAGCAGCATGTACGAAAATGAACTAGAACAACTAAAAGAACAAGAAGGCCACTGGGTTGCGGTAAGCGACTTAATGGCAGGCTTAATGATGATCTTCATGCTCATATCTGTCGTCTTCATGGTCGACGTAGAAACCGAGCGTGATCGTATTCAAGACGTCGCGATCTTATACGATCACCTGCGCCAAGAATTGTATAAAGACCTACAAGAAGAATTTGCCGAAGACCTTCCCAAATGGCGCGCCGAACTGGACAAGGATTTATCCTTTCGTTTTAACGATAGCGAAATATTATTCGATAACGGCAAGTCAGAATTGAAACAGCAATTTAAAACCATATTGGCTGATTTTTTCCCGCGCTATATACGCATCATTACTCAGGAAGCCTATCACGACGATATCTTAGAAATTCGAATCGAAGGCCATACATCAACAGGTTGGCTCGGCGCTTACGACGACGATGACGCTTATATTCGCAACATGGATTTATCCCAAGCCCGGACTCGTTCAACGTTAGGCTTCGTCATGGGATTGAAAGATGTAAAACAGAACAAAGATTGGCTAAAGCAATATCTAACCGCCAACGGCTTATCGTCAGCGAAAGTCATACGCGACGAAAATGGCAAGGAAGATTCAGAACGTTCACGCCGAGTCGAGTTCAAAGTACGCACCGATGCCGATAGCCGCATCGCTACCATTTTAGATCAGGTGCTCTAGGTGGAAAAAGAATAATGCAGATAAAAGACTTTGACGACTTCGAACCGTTTAATAAATTACGCAAAGAAATGGGGGCAGACAAACTCGGTAGCTTTGAACTCTTCGACCCCGAAAAACAGATAACCTATAGCGAACGCGAATTATTAGAATTAGGCAACTTTAACGTGCCCAGTAATCGCTTACGAATATTAAAAGATAAAACCTTCGGATTTAAAAATACCCGCTTATGGTTAAGCTGGCCAGAACATGAGAATTATCACTTGGCCGCCTGCGATCTCGTGCAAAAGCGTCGTCATAAAAAGGCCAGCTTTATCGCTGGCCTGCATCAACCGATAAATCAAGTTGTCTGTATCGAATGCTTACAACTGCTTAAATTCGATGGCTTGGATGCACGTCGCAGTCGACGCTTAGATTTGGCTGAAACGATGCAAAAAGAATTTGAACTTACTGAATTTCAAAAAGACTATCCGTTTTATCCCTTGGTTTAATGTATAAACCTTATTCTCTAGCCCACATTCACCAACGGAATTAGATTTTCTTTCAACGCTTGTTTCTTACCGCTTCTGAATAACAATATCGTTAATACAATCTGCCTAATGGCCAATCCTACTATCCACATTAATGAGCTTGTAGGATGCTGCTGCCAAGTAACTGCTTGAAATAATCCTACTGCAAATACATACGCCACACTGAACGACCAAAGCATGCTGAAACCTGCCCAATACGTGCCGTGCTCTTTCACTATTACCCCTAAGGTTGCTACGCAAGGCATGTACAGCAAGATAAATAGCAAATATACAAACGCTCCCCATTGACCGTGGAACTTCTGCTGTATGACTTCAATGGTGCTGCTAGAAATTTCTTGTGTTAAAGCAATTGCTTGGCTATCGCTTAGGTCGCCCATGTTCAATCCCAGAGGATCGTCTAAGTTATCCGCGACGTCGGTTAAGTTTTTGGAGATTGAATCGACTGCATCTTTTAAGCTGCTCAGTAAATTAAAATCATCGGTATTCGTATTGCCTGATGTATAAAGTGCATCTAAGGTGGCGACGACGACTTCTTTGGCAAACAAGCCGGTAAAAATTTCTACCGTTGCGGGCCAGCATCCTACCCGTTGCCGGGTTCCGGTTAGGGTGTTGAATAGCGTCGTTTTACCGCATTGAAAGGTCAGTTATTGTGGTTTTAGGTGAATTGACCTTGAATGACGCTTAAATTTTGGATTGACTGGGGTCTTCAAACTGATGATTCATATCATGAGTTACGGTGTTATTGATGCATAACTGATTGTTTAAATTGGTTTTATCGACAGTCTCGTTACACTGGTTAATAGACAATGACGGTTTTAAAAGGTCCCTTATGAATAGATTACAGTTAATGAAAGTGCATGCATTGCTTGCTGCTTTTATTTTTCCGGTTGCGGCTATGTTTTTGATCACCGGGGCTTTGTATACCTGGGGTATAAAGGGCAGCTATACCGAAGAGGTTTATACGGTAGCTCTGAATCAGGCGATTCAGCCTGAACTGCATGAGCTGACGGCGTTAGTGACAGATGAGTTGGCAATACTCGACTTAGAGGTGCCAACAGGTAAGGCGAAGATTAAGCATTCAGGCGCTCATTTCACCCTTGAGTGGAGTGGGTCGACTACAGATATCGTATTAGAGCCAACGGAAGATGCGCTTATGGCAAAGCTTACTGTTAAGCATACGAGCTGGTATCGAAACCTGGTTCAGCTTCATAAGGCGAAGGGCGGTATTGTCTTTAAGGTGTATGCGGCCGTATTTGCTGTTGCGTTGGCGTTGTTACTGTTCTCGGGCTTTATGATGGCTTGGCAAACGCCTAAACTGAAAAAACTCAGTATTATTTCCTTTTTGATGGGAGTAGGTTCTTTTATCGTGATCGTAATGCTGAGCTAATGGGCTAGCCATTAATGGTATAGTTCTACGCTGTCCTATTGAATTTAATCGAATTGAATTAATGCTAATTAAATGAACGCTACTTTCTCTTTTACTGTTAATTCAAAGCAGGCTGATACGCATTTATTAGCCTGCTTACTTCCTGTAATTCCTTATCTACAACCCGAGCAGTGGCAGGCTTTATTATTCGGTGTGCAGGGTGATGTCAAAGTGGATGGCATCATCGTCTGTGATGATATCTTGCTATTAGCGGGGCAGGTCGTCAGCTATACGCTTAATGATTATCAAGAAGCCGAGGTCGATGATGCTTGGTCTCTCGTGTGGTCGAATACTGAAATCTCCGCGGTGCACAAACCTGCCAATCTGCCTGTTAATCGCACCACTCGTAATGTTTATAATACGCTGATTCAATTATTACGCCGTGAAAGCCCTTGGCCCGATGCGCATTTATTACATCGCTTAGATCTTGAAACCTCGGGACTCATCTTAATTGCGCACAATAATGCGATGGCGCGTCAGTATCAATCTAAGCTAGCCCAGTTAATTAAACGCAAAGTCTATCGTGCGGTTGTGATAGGAGAGCCTGATTGGGTAAACAAGGATTTTACCTGTGACTTAGGGACGCTCGATGAAAGCCATGGTGGAACTGCGATTCGCAGCCAGATGCATGTGGTGCCTAAAGGCGAAGGCAAAGAAAGCCGTACCGTTTTTAATGTTTTAGCGAGCAAGGTCAAAGACGGTGTGAGTTATTCATTGATCGAGTGCGAGTTATTCACCGGGCGTAAGCATCAGATTCGTGCGCAGCTAGCCCACTTAGGGCATGCCATTGTGGGGGATAAGATTTACAGTAATGGCGGGGCGTTTTATTTAAAGCGACTGGATAAAACGTTAACAGACGGCGACTATCAAGCGTTATTAACGCCCCATCATTTATTACACGCTTATGAGATTCATTTGTTCAATCTTTGGCAGCCCGAGGTTGGACAGCCAGAGGTTATTATTTTACGGGATGGTGATTTCCCTGAGTGTTGGGGAATATTCGGCTTTAGCGCTTAAATCATGACCTTTCAATAATAAAATGTCCTTCTGTATTCTGCTGCAAAGTGTTATTTTTTGCTTATTAACTCAAATCACCTATTGGAGTACTTCAATGGGCCTTCAACATTATAGGATCTTAGAAATATGGATATTATTTTAAACATAGTAACGAACCCGCTTGCGTGGATTACCGTTGTTGTTCTTTATGCACTTAAAAAAGGCGTTTTGTTTGTACCTCAAAACCGCGGCTATGTTATTTACACTATGGGTAAATACAGCGGCACTTTGGGTGCGGGTCTAAATTTTGTAATTCCTTTTATCCAAAGCGTTGCAGCGGATCGTAACCTGAAAGAGCAGTCTTTAGAGATCAGCTCTCAGTCAGCGATTACCAAAGACAATATCACGCTGCAAATTGATGGCATTCTGTTTATGAAAGTAACGGATGCGGCTGCAGCGACGAACAATGTTACCGATTACAAAATGTCGGTGACTCAGTTAGCCATGACGACTATGCGTAATGCGATTGGTTCTATGGAATTGGATGAGTGTTTCCAAAACCGAGATTCTATTAACGCTAAGATTTTATCGGCGATGACGGAAGCAACAGGACCTTGGGGCGTTCAAGTAACCCGTTACGAAATTAAAGACATCACACCGCCTCAGTCTATTAAAGAAGACATGGAAAAGCAGATGACGGCAGAACGTGAAAAGCGTTCGGTTATTCTGACGGCTGAAGGGGTTAAAATGGCCGCTATTACTCGCGCAGAAGGCGAAAGAGCGTCTATGATTCTGGGTGCTGAAGGTCAGAAAGCAGAGCAAGTATTGATGGCTGAAGCAGAGAAAGAGCAGCAAATTCTTGAAGCGACGGGTAAGGCTGAAGCGATTCGTTTGGTTGCGGATGCTGATGCAATGGCTTTAAAAACGATCGGTGAGCAAGCGGCCACGACGGGCGGTATCAAAGCGGTAGAGTTGACCTTGGCTCAGCAAGCGATTGAAGCGCACAAGGCGATTGCTGCTGAAGGAACTGTGGTTCTTACTGATGGTAATACAGGCGATAACATTTCTAATACCGTTGCCCAAGCGATTTCTGTATCCAGTGCTTTAAAATTAAACGACTAAGTTAAACGGCTAAGTTTACGATTATGTTAACGCTAAGGCTTTAGCTAAAGAGAGAACAATGGAACAACTTGTAGAATATTTTGCACAAAATCACGATAAATTATTGTATGCCTTAGCGGGTATTATTCTGGTTATCGAATTAACCGTACTCGGATTAGGCGGGCCGTTGTTGTTTATCGGCATTGCGTGTGCGATTACGGGGGTATTTGTTACAACGGGTTTACTGGGCAGTTGGGAAGCGGAAGTTTTTTCGGTTGGCATTTTGTCTTTGCTTAGTGCGGTGCTTCTTTGGAAGCCACTTAAGCAGTTACAGGGGCCCAGTAAGGTCAATGACAGCAGCAGTGATATGATTGGTCAGATTGTCCCGGTGAGTGAGCAGGTAACGCGTAATGGTGGCAGCATTCGCCATTCGGGAATTAACTGGCAAGCCCGATTAGATTCCAGCTCAAATGTTGATACGCTAGAGAGTGGTGAGCGTGTTGAGATTTGTGGTGTGGAAGGCAATGTGATGATTGTTAAAGTGCAAGATTAGTTCTGAGTAAACGATTAAAGAGATGCTGTTTAAAAAGTGTTGTTTAAAGAGTGTTGTTAAAGGGCCTATGTTGGAATCAACATAGGCCTTTTTTGTTTTAAACTCCGGTAATTTCGAACGGTTAACCCTTCATTAAATAGTCGTGATATTCTTTTCTCAAATTTATTTTCAATAACTTTCCAGTCGCAGTATGTGGCAAGCTATCAACAAAAATCACATCGTCTGGCATCCAGAACTTCGCAATTTTATTGCTTAAAAATTCTTTAATATCGTCAGCTGTCGCAGTCGACTCTGGTTTCATGATAGCCAGCAACAAAGGGCGCTCATCCCACTTTTCATGGGCAACACCAATTACGCATGCTTCTACAATATCAGGATGGCCGACGGCTTCATTTTCTAAGTCGATTGAGCTTATCCATTCTCCGCCCGATTTGATGACGTCTTTTGAACGATCGACGATACCGAGGTAATGATCTGCGTCGATGGTGGCTACATCGCCGGTATCGAGCCAGCCGTTTTCAAAGCTGCTCATATCTTCATTCTTATAATACTTATTGATGACCCAAGGTCCGCGCACGAATAAGCGGCCGAAGCAGATACCGTCGTGTGGTTGGATTTCTCCTTCGTCGTTTACAATTTTCATCTCTACGCCAAATACGGGCTTGCCTTGTTTTTGCTGTAGCTTGTAGCGTTCTTCTAATGGCATGTCTGCCATGGCGCGAGTTTTTACATTGGATGTGCCTAAAGGAGACATTTCCGTCATGCCCCAAGCGTGTATTAAGAAGGCGTTATGAACTTCGTCGAATTTTTTAATCATTGAAAGCGGTGCTGCGGATCCACCGACGACGACGTTTTCAACGGAGTCGAGACTTTTACCGATCTCGTCCATGTGGTTTAACAACATCAGCCATACGGTTGGTACGCCTAATAATAGGTCGGGTTTTTCGGACTCTATTAATTCCCAAAGTGATGCGCCGTCCATGCCAGGTCCTGGGAATACTATTTTGGCGCCGGTCATGGCGGCTGCATAAGGCACGCCCCAAGCATTGACGTGGAACATCGGCACGACGGGCAATACGCAGGATAGACTACTGATGCCGAGTGCTTCGCGGCTTATTTCTGATAGGGCGTGAATCATGGTTGAGCGATGGCTGTATAGCACGCCTTTTGGGTGGCCTGTAGTGCCTGAGGTATAGCACAGAGAGGCGGCTGTATTTTCGTCGAACTCTGGCCATTCTATTTGGTCAGACTCTTCACTGATGAGGCTCTCGTAACAAATAACGTTATTAAGTTTAGTCTCAGGCATGGTGGCTTCGTCGGTCAGGATGACAAAGCCTTCGACATTGGGAATCTGGTCTTGAATGGCTTCTAATAACGGCACGAAGGTGAGGTCGACAAAGATCCAGCGGTCTTCTGCGTGGTTGATGATGTAAACCAGTTGCTCGGGGAATAAGCGCGGGTTGATGGTATGTAGTACTGAGCCAATACCGGAGACGCCAAAATACAATTCAAAATGTCGGTAGTTGTTCCATGCTAAAGTAGCGATGCGATCGGAAGGCTGCGCGCCGAGTTTTAGTAAGGCATTGGCGGCTTTTTTACTGCGCTGTGCGGCGTCTTTCATGGTGTAGCGATGGATGTCGCCTTCGCAACGGCGGCTGACGATTTCAGATTTTGGATTGGAGCGCTGCGCGTGCTCGATTAGGTCTGAGATTAATAATGGCTTGGCCATCATGTTGCCTAACATAGTGCATACCTTTTATTATTTTAAAGCGTTCGTTTTGTTATTTTGTATTCAATCAACATTACGCATTAACGTTTTATAGCTCTATCAGTCTTTAGTATTGTTTTAACTGATTGGTTTTACTGATTGGTTTTACTGATTGGTTTTTGTATTGTTCTTATTGAGATTTTTTAAATGACTAAACCTTTTTCAGAAGCGTGTTTACGTAATCAACAACCGATTGCGGATGCGCTGCAGTCTTTATTACCGACCGCCGCGAATGTGTTAGAAATTGGCAGTGGCACGGGGCAGCATGCTGTTTTTTGTGCTCAGGCTTTGCCGCATATTAAGTGGCAGACCAGTGACTTACCTCAGCATCATGAAGGGATGCTGAAATGGATTGAGGACGCGGCTTTAGACAATGTTTTACCGCCGTTGGTATTGGATGTTGATCAGCCTTGGCCCGATTTCAGCGTCGCGACGATTAGCCATGTATTCACGGCTAATACTGTGCATTACATTGCTTGGGAGAGTGTGGTGAATATGTTCACGAAGGTGAGTGCATTGCTGCCTGAAAAAGGCTTGTTTGTTATTTATGGACCAGTGAATGTTGCCGGGCAATATACCAGCGCAGGTAATGCGGGTTTGGACGAGTGGCTTAAAACGTGTGTGAATCCTTTGGCTGGCATTAAGGATATTGCTGATATTGAGCAGTTGGCTAGATATCAAGGTTTGGCCTTGATCGATAATCTAGCCATGCCAGCTAATAATCGCTTGCTGGTTATTCAGAAACAGTAATTTTATAAATGCTTTCTAGTTGAGTCGAGCCTGAATCCATTGTGCGATGTCTTGCACTTGTTCATAACAAACCTGATGTTCCATAGGGTAGTCTTGGTATTGAGGCTGGTAGCCTAGGCTGCTGAGATCTTGTTGCGCTTTTAAACCAAGGCTTTGATCGACGACACCATCAAGGGTGCCGTGGTAAATCTGAATGTCGATGTTTTGGTTATCTTTACTCGGCACGAAGGTATTGGGTGCGGTTAGAACTGGGAAGTAGGTGGATAATCCAGCCAAGCCTGCAAGGGGTTGTGGATAAGTTAGTGCTGCGTGATACGCGACGGCGCCACCTTGAGAAAAGCCAAGCACTAAAATACGCTCGCTTTTGATGCCTCGTGCTATTTCACGATCAATTAAATTTTGAACATCTTTGGCTGAGGCCAATAGTTGGCTTTGGTTAATCGTTCGCTCGGCCGATTGCCCCGCTTTCACTTGGGTTGGCATGTCTAGAATGTCGTACCACGCTGGCATGGAAGCACCACCATTAATGGTGACGGGAATCTCAGCGGCATGGGGGAAGATGAAGCGAATGTTGTCGAAGCCTGTTTCTTGCTGCCACATGTTTTTTAGCTCAGGCACGAGTGATGCGAAATCATTACCCGAAGCGCCTAGACCGTGTAGCCATATAATACTGGCCGTGGCGGTATGAGTCGGTGATTCAATTTCAATGGCGGGTAAAAGGGCTGCTGAATTCGTCATATTGGGAATCTTTGTCGTCTATTTACTGTCTATGGTATGTTAATACCAAATCATTACTACATTAATACCCAATTATTACTACGTTAATCCGCTGAATTCTATCCCACGGTATCGTTTCGATAAGAGAGCAGAATGCAAAATTTATTACCTTCATTTTTAACCCCTGATTTTTTAATCGCCAAATTCAAGTCTAAGCCTTTGATTGATCAAGCTAGCGCCGATTTTATTTTTTCTACCGTCGCTTGGATATTGCAGAATTTTGATCATGAAGAGTTTTTTAACCGTACCCGCCTAGTCGCCCCTAGTAATGAATTCTTCCCTGGGCGAGTGAGCAGTGTTGATGAGAAAGCGCAGAACATCTTTCAACATACTTTGCGCTATGCCGGTTTGCGCCATTGGCCGTTTGAGCTTAAGTCGATGATTGAGCGTGAGACGAATAGTGAATGTCAGGTGCAGCCTGCTCCACAAGATACGTTAGCGCTTATTCACCGCAATTCGTTTCCGCAGGTTTCGATGGCGGATGACGGTGCCGATGATTATGGTATGCAGGTGCCAGTGATTATCACTGAGCAGCCTTTATTTGTGTTTTATAACCCACAGCAAACGCTGAAGCCTGAAGATTTAAGTGCGAGTTATGCTCATGTGATTGCTCAGCATTTGATTATTCAGTCGGGTCAGCTGCCTCCGGGTGGCAATCAGTTTTTCGCTGAAGCCAGTGAAGTGCTCGCCAGTATGATGGGTTTTGGTATATTGCTAAGTAATTCAGCCTATACCTTTCGCGGTGGTTGTGGCTCTTGTTATAACGCTATGGCTAATCGTCAGCCGGCGTTAACGGAATTGGACAGTGTGTTTACTTTGGCACTGTTTTGCCGCTTAAAAGGCATTAAGACGAAAGAGGCGACGCTGCATCTGAAGAAGTACTTACGCTCAAGCTACAAACAGGCGGTGAAGCAGATAGATCAAAGGCTAGAGCAAGTGAATAATCTTAAGCAAATCGCTTAATGAATAGTGCAAAAATGTACGGCAAAACTCCGCGCTCTAAGCTATACCTATAAGAGTATGTTGTTAATTTAGAGCGAGTTTTTCTACATGGTGCGGATTGCCGATTCATCACGTTCTATTTGGCTATATTTGGGGTTATTCATTGGCTACTTTGTGGTTGGCCATTTGCTCTCTAATGTTTCCTTTCAGCCACAAATAGTCCCTATCTGGTTACCCGCAGGCATTGCTCTGGTGGGATGTTACCTCTGGTGGCTTCGTTTCGTTCCTGCCGTATTCATCGCTTCGTTTGCATTCAATTTTTCTATACAAACTTCAAACGATCCTCTGGCGTTATTGGCAGACCAAGGATTGGGTTTTTGTTTGATTGCTGCTGGCGCGAGCTTGCAGGCATTGGTGGGTAGCGCATTATTACGGTATTGGTTAGGGCATCCTTTAAAGCAATCTTCTAATATTAAAATCCTTTATTTTATATTGATTGTGGGGATTTTGGTTAATCTGATATCGGCCAATATCGGCGTTTTTACACTCAGTTTATTTAACCCAGAATACAACTTAGAGCATTATTGGAATAACTTATTGTATTGGTGGTTGGGAGATTCGCTGGGGGTATTATTGATCACCCCCTTCATTTTGAGCTTAATCAGTATTGATGTCTTAGATAACACACAGAAGCGTTCACGCTTGCTCATTTTATTCTCCTCTGGCTTTCTATTTTTGTCGGTATTAGTACTCACTGGATTCTTCATCAATTTTTCAAATGATAATGTCAACGAGTCGACGGCAAGAGAAGTGAAAAGTATTGAAAACGGGCTTTATCGTGAGTTGAATAACAATATGGCCCAGCTACAAAATTTGGCCAGTTATATACAAAGTTCTCCTCAGCTTGAACGCAATGATTTCATTGGTTTTGTTAATAAATTAATCGACACTCAGCCAACAATTGCTGCGATGTCATGGAACCCCCTGATTCTTCAAACTGACAAGTTGAAGCATCAGATGGAACTGGAGATGATCTATGGTAAGGACGTCGCTATTAGAGGCACGCCATTATTATCGAACGATCCTATTGTTTATATTCGATTAATTTCCCCGGAAGAAACGAATAAGAAAGCGATAGGGTTTAATGTTTTCTCCAATGAAAATAGAAAGAATACGTTAGTAGATGCTGAATTAAGCTTTCAGCCTAAAGCAACGCCGATTATTCAGCTGGTTCAATCCAAATCAAAAAAGCCTGCCTATCTAATGTTTTTTCCTGTGTTTAAGGGGAATAAAGAGCTCAGAGGATTTGCTACCGGTGTTTTCTTAGCTGAGGATATGCTTCTTAAAACCTTAGGCATAAATGGTCGTGATAATTTCGATTATGAATTATATGAAGCGGGAAAAGAAAATTGGTTCTCTTCTAATCATAATGGGAACATGTTGAGAAATGACAGCGAGGCTGAAAAATTAGAATTTAACCTTACGGGGCAAATCTGGAGTTTATATTTAAAAGCAAATAAAGAGTACGTACTGCATCAGCAGAGTTATTCATACTTGCTATTGTTTTCGTTAGAATTTGTCATTGTGGCCTTTATAATGCTTCTCATATTAATGATGAATAGTCGCCAATTAGAATTGAATTTTTTAGTCACTGAAAAAACACAGTCCTTAAAGCGAGCAGTAGAAGAGGCAAATGATGCGAATACGGCGAAGAGTCGATTCTTGGCAAATATGAGTCATGAAATTCGCACGCCGATGAATGCTGTGATTGGATTTTCATCGCTAGCAAGGCAGAGTAGTGATATTGGTGTGATTCAAGATTATTTAGAAAAGATAGAGGTATCATCAGACTTATTACTGAATATAGTCAATGATATTTTAGATATATCGAAAATAGAAGCCGATAAGTTGGAGCTGTTTCACGAAGTTTTTGATATGAATATAAGTTGCCAAAGAATTAATAGCTTATTTAAAACTCAGGCTGAAGGAAAGGGTTTACTTTGGACGCTTAAAAATAATATTCCAAAATCATTGTACTTTAGCGGCGACCAAGTTCGTTTTGAGCAAGTACTTGTCAATTTATGCAGTAATGCACTCAAATTTACTAAGCAAGGAAGTATCTCAGTTATCATTGATGTCGACGTAATTGATGATGATAAAAATCATATTACAGTGCGGGTTAAAGACAGTGGTATTGGCATTCGTGAAGTAGATCAAAAAAAGTTGTTTACTGCTTTTACTCAAGCTGATGATTCAACTTCAAGAAATTTTGGCGGTACTGGATTAGGGCTGGCATTATCAAAAGAATTAAGCCAGTTGATGCAAGGCGATATTATGATAAATAGCGAAAAGGGAAAGGGGGCAGAGTTTATATTTGAATGTGAAATGGAAACCTCACCCGAAACTCCATCTCAAACGGATGCTGAAATATTACAACAGGTCCTCTTGAAGAAAGAAAAGAAGGAGTCAGTGGCATTAACAGGAAAAATAGAGGTTAAAGATTTACGTATACTCGTTGCGGAAGATAACGAAATTAATCAATTGGTGATTGACGCGATACTTAAGAATTTCGGTACTACTCCGGTGATTGTTAATAATGGTTTAGAGGCGGTTGCACGGGTTCAACAGGAAGAATTCGATGTGATATTAATGGATTGTCAGATGCCGGTATTAGATGGTTATCAAGCCACTGAACAAATTCGAAAATTTGATGAATTTAAAACACTCCCTATTTTTGCTTTAACCGCAGACGTGACGGAAGAGAGTAAACGAAAGGCAATAGAAGTTGGTTTTACCGACCATTTAACGAAACCTATTGTTGTTGGAACATTATTTAAAAAACTAGAAGAGATTTAGTCTTCTAGTTTTTAGTCTTCAATTCTATTGTTAAGCCGCAAGCATAGTGGCTTGTAAATAACCGTTGACTCCTGCCAAAACGCTGTTAATAGTCGCGGTCATAATGTCTTGGTGCTGGCTAATACCAATATACTTTTTGCCATTAATTTTAACTTGTACAAACGCCATCGCTTGGGCATTAGTGCCTTTACTTAAGGCTATTTGATCAAAGTGTTGCACTTGAAAGTCAATGCCCAGCGCTTTATGTAAGCCATCACTCAATGCGGAAAGAACCCCTTTACCTTGGCCGTGAATCGTCTGAGTCTCTCCGTGTAAGCTGCCATCACAAATACTTGCTTGAATGGATTCTTGCTCGCCCTGCTTATGCATTTCATAGCCTAATACTTGGTATTGCTGATTATAGTTTTGATTTACTTGTACAAATTGCTGCTGAAAAATTTTATGAATGGTTGCATTATCCACTTCACAGCTGTGCTTTACGCTGTATTCCTGAACCGACTTGCTTAATTCTATTTGCATCCAACGAGGCAAGTTAATGCCAAATTCAGATTCCATAATATACGCCACACCGCCTTTTCCTGACTGGCTATTCACTCGAATAACCGACTGGTAGTCACGGCCTAAATCTCTAGGATCAATCGGTAAATAGGCAACATCCCATTGGCTTTGTGTATTGTGCGCTGCTGCTTCGGTATCAGTCGCTTCTTGAAGGGTTAAGCATTTTTTAATGGCATCTTGGTGGCTACCTGAGAACGCTGTATAAACCAACTCACCAAACCAGGGATGGCGTGGGTGCGTTTTAATTTTCGTACATGCTTCGACAGTGGCGACAATTTCATCGGCAATGGATAAGTCAATTTCTGGATCGATACCTTGGCTGTACAAATTCATCGCCATGGTTATTAAATCCATGTTGCCGGTGCGCTCGCCATTACCCATCAAGGTACCTTCAATGCGATCAGCACCTGCCAAAATCGCCATTTCTGCGGCGGCGACTGCACAGCCTCGATCGTTATGGGTATGAATTGAGATTATGATGTTATTACGCTGGTTTACACCCTTACAGAACGTCTCAACCTGATCGGCAAAGACATTTGGTCCCGCGCACTCAACGGTCGCTGGCAAGTTGATAATGATCTTGTTATCAGAGCTTGGCTGCCACACACCAATCACTGCATTGCAGACTTCAATGGCGAAATCAGTTTCTGTGCTGGAAAAACTTTCCGGTGAATATTCAAACATCCAATCGGTCATAGGATATTTCTTGGCTTCACTTTGTACTTTCTTGGCACCTTGAACGGCAATATCGATAATGCCTTGCTTGTCTAAGCCAAACACCTTCTCGCGCTGTACCGGAGAGGTCGAGTTATACACATGAACAATGGCGCGTGCGGCACCTTCTAACGATTGGTAAGTCCGCTCGATTAACTTATCGCGGGCCTGGGTTAATACTTGAATGGTGACATCTTCAGGAATCTGATTTTCTTCAATCAACCAGCGTACAAAGTCAAAATCAGGCTGGGAGGCCGATGGAAAACCTACCTCTATGTGTTTGAAGCCCATCTTCACCATTAAATGCCACATCTGCTGTTTTTGCGCCACGGACATAGGTTCAATCAAGGCTTGATTGCCATCACGAAGATCAACTGCACACCACTGCGGAGCCTGAGTAATGGCATTGTTAGGCCATTGGCGATTTTCCATTTTCAAGGCGGGAACA
This sequence comes from Oleispira sp., assembly GCA_036960605.1. Classification (GTDB taxonomy): domain Bacteria; phylum Pseudomonadota; class Gammaproteobacteria; order Pseudomonadales; family Oceanobacteraceae; genus Oleispira. The sequence continues at coordinate 177,845 of JBALXI010000002.1, forward strand.
CTTTGCTGGAAAGGCTGATATTTTTTGTGGTCGAAACGACGTGTCTGAACTTGGCTCATCTGGGCACCTAAACTTCGTGAAGAAGTGATAAAAAGGATTAACTAATTGATGAGGTAACTATAAATGCAAAGATGGGGCGAATGGTGGCAAGTTATCGTTTAAAAGTGATTGTTTTAGCAATACTTATCGTGTTTTTGCTTATGATTAGGTTATATATTGCTGTGTGTCTAGAAGGGGCATCGGTTGATGCCCTAAAGTCCCTAATTAGAGCAATTATCTGCCAATATCATATCGGCCGCTTTGGCAGCGATCATAATCGTGGGTGAGTTGGTATTGCCACCCACTAGAGTCGGCATGATCGACGCATCAACTACGCGTAGACCGGTGATGCCATGGACTTGTAAACGGTCATTAACTACTGCGTCTTTATCATTGCCCATTTTACAGGTGCCGACGGGGTGATAAACATGGTTGGCTTTTTCGCGCACAAACTCTTCAATTTCTTGATCGCTGGGGTTTTTCTGATGGGGGAAGATCGATTTACCACGGCCGTCATCAAACGCTTGTTGAGAAAAAATATTCAAATTAATTTTCACAGCATCGACCATCGCGGCTAAATCATCAGGGTGGCTGAGCATGTTAAGTTCTATCTTAGGGTCTTGTAGGAAATCACTATTATGTAGGCTCACGCGGCCGCGACTTTTAGGACGTAACAAGCAGTTATGTAATGAATAGCCGTAGGTTAGCAGTGTTGATTTTTTGCGCCCATGATCCTCCATCACCAGCGGAATGAACTGCAGTTGCATATCGGGGTCTTTCAATTCGGGTTTGGATTTTATAAAACCACCCGTTTCTACGATAGAGGTAGTCAGGAAGCCCTTACGTTGATTCATGTAGAGAGCAATCTCTTTCAACATCTTCGCCATACCGACAGGGCGTAACGCGACGCTATTGGCTTTTTTACTTTCGTTAACGGTAATAATATCGATGTGTTCTTGCAGGTTGGAACCGACGCCTGCGAGGGGATGCTTAACAGGAATTTGGTGCTGCTTTAATTCTTCTTCAGGACCAATGCCCGACAACATTAATAACTGCGGAGAGCAAAAAGTACCGGCGGAAAGAATGACTTCTTTACTCGCGGTTAAAGTATGCGATTCACCTCTCTGCTGATACTCGATACCTTGTGCTTGTTTGTTTTCTAGCAGAATACGCGCAACTCGGGCTTCGGTGATAATGGTTAAGTTATGGCGCTGACTAATTGGGTGTAAAAAGGCACGTGCCGCGCTGCAGCGTTCACCATTAATTTGGGTCACTTGGTAATAACCAATGCCTTCTTGCTGAGCGCCGTTGAAATCGTTGTTATCTTGATAACCTGCCTGACGACATGCTGCCAGTAAGGTTTCTCCTAAAGGATGATTTGAACGGCCTTCGGCAACGTTTAATTCACCTTCCGTACCGTGAAAATCGCTGGCGCCGCGTTCTTGATGCTGGGTCGATTTGAAATAGGGCAAAATATCGTTATAGCCCCAACCTTTATTTCCTAGGCTGGCCCATTGATCGTAATCGCTCGGAGTTCCACGGGTATACAGCATCGCGTTGACGGCGCTACTGCCGCCCAGCACTTTACCGCGCGGGCAATAGATAGTGCGACCATGTTGGCTAGGTTCAGGCTGAGAGTTAAACATCCAATTGTATTTTTTACTGTCCATCAGGCCAATAATGCCGATGGGGATAGAAACGAGAGGGGTTTTGTCGCTGGGACCGGTTTCTAATAAACAAACACGGTTTTTGGAATCTGCAGAGAGACGGTTAGCGAGTACACAACCCGCTGAACCGCCGCCTATAATGATGTAATCGAATTCAGTATTTATAGTCGACATGCCCAGTTCTCTTTTTATAATATTTTGACTGCGAACAGTCTAAACAGGTTTAAAAAGAAAAACTGGTCTAATTAGGACGAATAACATGTCTTTTTCGGCACAAAAATTCTTAGGATGCCGAAGGTGTGGGCTCCATTTTCACTTCACCATAAAGAACGTCATATTGCTCAACACTTATGATCTTACTGGTATGGTTATCCCAAATGATAAATTTAAACGCATTAGGAATCTCACTCAGTTTAATGCGTCTCACACGATCAAATAAGTGCTTATACTGTTTATGGCATTTCACTAAATTGTAATTTGGAATACGCGCAGAAAGGTGATGAATGTGGTGGTAAGCAATATCGGCGGTAAACCAATTCAAAAATTTAGGCAGCTTTAAGAAGCTGGTACCATCTAGTGCGGCCACAAAATAATCCCAGTCTTCATCACTCGCCGCGTAAGACTCTTCAAAGTTATGCTGTACTGTAAATAGCACGATGCCGATCGCGCCTGCTAAAGACAGTGCAACTACGTAGATCGCAAAAAATTCGACTGCGCCAAAATAGCTAGCGGCCAATACCCATGCGGTTAATAGCACTAGGTTATTAGCCGTCATGTGGCGATATTCTTGCCAAGTATTCCAATAATTCGTTTTAAACTCTTCATTAGAATCTGCACTGGAATCAGCATTGTTCTCGCTGGCAGGTTTAGACAGCTTATTGAGTTTTTGCTTAAGGAAGAACAAGGCAAATTGAAGGCTGCCTTTCATCCAGGTGAATCTTGGATTGAAAATGAAGTACAAAAAACCTGCCATCGGCGCGAGTCTTAGGTTGCGCTGGTTAGCGTAAGACTTTTTCCCTTTTTCATTGAGTTCGGTATATTGATCAACCGATAGGACCGCCAAAGGGCCGCGATATTTGTTCCAGTTACCATTGGTAGAATGGTGATAATCGTGGTGCTTCGACCATACGTATTGTGGCACGCCACAGAGCACGCCAAAGATAAAGCCAGCGATCTTATTCTCGCGCGGATTTACATATAAACAGTTGTGGCCACAATCATGCAGCATTACAAAGACGCGGATAATAAATAGCGTGAGTAATAAGGTCAGCCCAGCGGACAGCCAATAAGAGATCTTTAAGCTTTCAATCGCGGCATAAAATAAGACGAAATACGGCAATATGGTCGTTAAGGTCTGGATGAAAGCCTTAATATTATTACGCACTGCATATTCTGCAATAAGCGCATTTTTCTCGGCTTTTAACGTACTGCTGGCAATTTTTGCCGCATTATTGGGAGTTGCTGTCATTATTCTTATTTCAAACTCAGGTAGCAGTAAACGGGCGTAGTATTGCAGTAATGCAATAGTCTGTAAAATTGTAGGGCTAAAATTTTCTATATCTAGACAAATCAATAGTATCCATTTTATTCAGTTTATTCGTTGAAGTATGCCCGCTTATAAGTGAAATTAGCGACAATGTCGGCAAATCTCTCCCTACGGATACTGCCTTGTTGCTTAAACATTAAACTAATAAAAGTACTGATTTGTTGTTGTTTCTTAGTAGTAATCTCTAATTTGTGTGCATAATTAGGCATATATCGTTATTGGGTAAGAGTTATGAGCAATTCATCGCTAAAAATCACATTGGATCGAACAGATCGACGCATTCTTGATGAGCTGCAAAAAGATGGGGCAATTTCAAATCTTGATCTAGCGGATAAAGTGGGGCTTTCTCCTTCCCCCTGTTCACGCCGAGTTAAAGCGTTACAAGAGTCAGGTATTATTCAAAAAACCGTGGCGGTATTGGATCCAAAAGCATTCGGCCTAGATTTAATGGCGATGATTTCTATTAGCATGGATCGCCATACGCCCGAACGTTTTGAAAATTTTGAAGCCATTGTCGCTGGGTATTCAGAGGTCTTAGAGTGCTACATTATTACCGGTTCTAATGCTGATTATCTATTGAAAGTCGTGGTTAAGGATATGGAAGGTTATCATCAATTTTTGCTGGGTAAATTAACGCGTATCGAGGGTGTGAGCGGTGTGCATTCTAGCTTTGTGATGCGTAAAGTGGTCGATTCTACACGCTTACCGATGAATTAATGTATGCCGGGTAACGAACATTTCAGCCTTTAGTATGAAGGCCATTAATCTATATCAATAGCGGGTGTGAGTTTAGCTCTATTGGCCTATCACGACCTATTATCAGAGCGATAATGTCGGCTACAGTCCGTACTGTAGTTCCGGTGCTTAATTAAGTTGTCTAAGCTCTGGCCCTAGCTAGATTATGCATAGGTCTTTCGAGACATTTAACCGTTGTGGCTTTCGTCATAGCGGTTTTTTTATGCTTGGAATCCAGGCTGAGTTTGAAAGTTAGGTCGAATGAATTAAAATAAGCGCCAACGACCCTTTTACATGTTTGGAAAGTACTTTTAGCTATGAATTTAAATGACGCCTTGGCTTTAATCGCCAGTTTCAGCAAAAAAAGCACTGATGTATTTTCTGCCGGTGATAACTCGCTGGTCGATGGTAAGCCTGTCTCTTCGTCTTTTATCGAAGGTAGTCGTACAGGTTTACCGCTTGAGTTGATTAAATATATTGATTCGATTTGTCCAGCAGAAGGCCTGTCTCTGGAAGGTGTTGGCCATCCGGTAGAACTTCTTAAGTGTTCGGATCTGGCTTGGCAGCCGCCGATGTATTCGCAGTTAACCGGTGAACTTGCTAAGTGGCAAGATGATTGGTTCTTAATTGCCCATGAAGGCGGTGATCCGATTATCGTGAAAACGTCTGAGCAGGGTGAAAATAGCCCAGTATATAGTGCGATACAGGGGATGGGAGTTTGGAATTTTGCGCCAATAGCCGATTCTATTGGTCAGTTTTTAGTGTGTATCTGTGCGATACAGCATGCGTTGAACTTTCCGGGATTAAGTCAGCCTTTGGATGAAGACTTTAATTTAGCTCCGGCGGCGGCGAACTGGTTATTTCCACTGCTACGCCAGCATGCTGGAGCCCACTACGATGAGTGGGCATCTGTCTTCGAGAACTACTTATAACAAGGCTATTTAGCGCAGCACTTCTTATATTTCTTACCACTGCCGCATGAACAAGGTTCGTTGCGGTTAGGGGTTTTATCCAATACCACTGTAGTGGGTTTGTTGGTGACGACATCAAGCTCGCTGATGTTTTCTTCACCGTCTGCATCTAGCGTGATGTTGGCAAAAATCTCTAGCGCTTTTAACTGCTCTTCAATCTCAGCTTTTCTGGCTTCGCTGGTTACAGTAATCGCAATGGGATGTTTTTTAGAGCCATGCTTAGTGCTTGGGTCTGTATTGTAGTTGTAAGTACTGTAATCTGAAGGAAGCACTATGCGTCCTTTGAAAAAGAATTTAGACATTGTCTGGCCTGATATCATAACCGCTGTAAAAAATTACAGTCTGAATTTCAGCAGTCTGTATTTGAGAGGGCGCATAATACAGGGTTTATTGTGTTTTAGCTGCAAGAGATAGAGTAATGACACTGCAAAATAAAAAGTTAAATGAAGCGTTAGATCATGACCATATGCTGGGCCATCGTGTGGTGGTAGCAGAGTTCGCTGAAAACCCAATTGAAGGGGTTGAGCAGAATATTAAGATTATTGAGCAGCCACTGCCTGATACTACAACGCTGGCTAATGAAGATGTAATTGTGCAGGTGAAAAGTGCGTCGCTTGGCTGGGTCGATTTGTTGATGACCAGTGGCCAATACCAGCACATGCCGCCATTACCGTATTCACCAGGTCTAGAATACAGCGGTGAAGTGATTTGGACGGGTAGCTCAGTCACTCTGCATAAAATAGGTGATCGTGTACTGGTGGATGGTTTTCAAGCGGGACCCAGGTCACCGGGAAATTATCAGCAGTACGGGGGTTTTGCCAGTTATGCGGTGGCGCCTGAGAAAGCGTTACTGGCTATACCGGCTAGCTTCAGTTTTGACCAAGCCTGCAATTTATTGGGCAGTTACGAGACCGCTTATTATTGCCTGTTAACCTGTGGCCAGTTGCTCGCCGGTGAAACTGTTTTAATTCATGGCGCTTCGGGTGCTACGGGCTTAGCGGCGGTGCATATCGCTAAAATGATGGGGGCGACGGTGATCGCAACCGGTCGCAGTGATGACAAGCTAGCCTTAGTGAAGGAGCAGGGCGCGGATCATGTGATTAACTGCAAAGATGAGCCTAAGTTTCGCCAGCTGGTAAAAGACTTAACCGCGGGTAAAGGTGTCGATGTGGTTTATGACGCTGTCGGGGGTGAAATCTCTTTAGAGTCATTGCGCTGCGTAAAATTCGGTGCTCGTTTTCTAATTGTTGGTTGGGCTTCAACACCGTTTGTTGCTAAGGGTAAAGGACAGCGTGAAGCGCCAAATGCCAATATGTTGCCGACTAATTTGATTATGATGAAAGGTTTGCGGGTGATGGGTTGCCCTACGGTGATTTCTTCACAGCAAGATCCGACCCTTCGTCCGGCTAGAATTAAGCAGCTGATGCATTGGGTCGATGAAGGCAAGATTCAGCCGTACATTTCTCATGTGTTTCCGCTTAAGGATGTTAAAGAAGCGCTGTTGGCAAAATGGCATGGTGAAATTTTAGGCGGCTGTGTTTTAAGGCCTTAGATGCTTACCTCAGAAAAAGTTACTTATTATGCAAACTAAATCTTTTCGAATAGACCGATACATCAGTAAAAAACTTAATATAAATCGTCGTGATATTAAGTTGATGCTGGCGCGAGGGCGTATTGTTATTAATGGTGAAGTCATTCGCGAGATCACCACTATTGTCGAAGAGTTTGATCATGTCGTATTAGATGGTCAGTTACTGCAAGATAAGCAAGCCGTTTATATCATGATGAATAAACCGATTGGTGTCGTGAGTGCGACAAAAGATGAGTTGCATACAACGGTGATCGACTTACTGCCCGATGACTTGCTGTCTGATGCTTTAAATAACGAGGGTTTACATATCGTTGGGCGCTTGGATTTAAATACGTCGGGATTATTATTGCTGACTAATGATAGTCGCTGGTCGAGAAAGCTTATGTCACCTGACGCCAAGGTGGCAAAGGTTTACCAAGTCACTCTGGAGAATGATTTAACTGAAGAAACGGTTACTGCGTTTGCTGAAGGCATGTACTTCCCTTTTGAAGACGTCACGACCTTGCCTGCACGGTTAACCATTTTATCGGAGAAGGTCGCTGAGGTCGTTTTGATGGAAGGAAAGTACCATCAGATAAAACGTATGTTCGGACGTTTTAGAAATCCCGTTTTAGCCTTGCATAGAAGCTCTGTAGGAAATTTATTGCTGGATGCGGACTTGGATGCTGGAAAAAGTAGGGCGCTCACTTCAGGCGAAGTGAGTTCGATTTTTGATGTGGCGGCTGTCATTTAACAATTAGAAATAGGGCTGACTAAAAGCGATAGCCAATAGCCCCAATATATTCATCAAAGTAAAATTTTTGTGAGGCTTTTCCGCCTTCACTGGTGGTTAGTACGTCGTCCATATTTACGTGACCAAACTTGGCCATGCCACGAAAGAACCAGTTATGAAAGAAGGTAAATTCAAATCCGCCTTTCACTGACGTCGCATATCCCGCAAGATGAAACTCGTCATTACGTTTAGAGTTCAGCATTTTCACATTGGTTTTTGGAACCATGGCTCCTAAGCCCGCCCCTGCAAATAATGCAAAATCAAAGTCTTTGCCATAATTCCAGATAGAGTAAAAATATTCTGTTTCAAGGGATATCATATTCAAGCCATCGGTATGCTCAAAATTAATGAAATCACCGGTGATGGCTTTATCTTCTTTAACGGGATCCGTTTTCTCAAAGCCAGGAGCACTGATTGTTCCACTCAATCCAACAACTTGACCTTGTTCAAGTACATATTTCATGTGATCAAAACCGAGAGAAACAGCCCAGTCATCGGCAACAAAGTAGCCGACACGATAATTGTACTGAGGAATAGTTAGACTTCCAGGATTCAGGTAGCGATCAAAAACTGACGTTGTTGTTACTTTGTTCTGACGATCTTGGGCATCGGCATTGTGCAAAGTGAAATCATGATCTTCACCTTTAAAATGTATATTACTGCCGGAATATTGTGAACGGTTCCATCCCCAGTAGCCGTACCATTGACCTTGCTGGCGAATATTTTCTTTCACTTCTGCTGCGCTGGTTTGACTGGTTAATGATAATAAACAGGCCAGCATTATAATTGCTTTCAATGCGCACTCTAACTTGTATTGATATTAAGAAGGCGCGCATGCTATCAGGTTGCTATTGGTTTATAAATAAACAGAGGTTCTATTTAACGGTTTTCATTTAAAACACACTGTTTCATTAATAGAGATTGCGCTAGAAATCCCCCCAAAGGTACTGAAATAAACTCAATGCCGCGAGGGCTGCGGTTTCAGTCCGCAATATTCTAGGGCCTAAGGTTAAGCCGGTAAAATCTTGCTGGATGCAGAGTTCAACTTCCTCATCCGTGATGCCACCTTCAGGGCCAACGAGTAAGGCAACGGAAGCAGGAGCTTTGATTTCTGATAAGGGCTTTTGATCGCGCGTATGTAAAACCAGCTTAGTCTCGGCTGTTACGGATTTTGCCCAGTCGTGATAATTCATCGCTGGGTGGATGGTCGGAATAACGTTTCTGCCACTTTGCTCACAGGCAGAGATGGCAATTTTTTTCCAATGCTCCATTTTCTTTTCTAAACGCTCGCCTTTAAGGCGGACGTCACAGCGTTCACTCCATAACGGCGTTATGTCAGTAATGCCCAGTTCAGTCGCTTTTTGTATGGTGAAATCCATACGGTCGCCTTTTGAGACGACCTGGCCTAGATGAAGGGGGAAGCTAACTTTTGCTTCTGTCGATAACACCGTACTGATTTCAACTTGAGCATTTTTTTTATTCGCGACAGTAATATGTGCAAGGTATTCACAGCCATCACCGTTAAACAAACGCAGTTCGCCACCTTCATTTAATCTTAATACTTTAATGAGGTGAGTACTGGCTTGAGAATCAAGATCTAGCCTGCTATTGAGGGCTAGATCTTCTGGAGTATAAATGCGTGGTCGAGTAGCCATTGAGAGTCTTTATCAGCGATGATTGTAATGCGCTGATTATAAAACGCGGCTTATAAAGCAATCAAGCGATCGAGCATAATTAAAATAAAGATGAGTAATAAATACACAATAGAGTAGCGGAATGTCTGCTGCGCTCGTTTAGTGGTTTGCTCAATTAATAAGCGAATGGATAAGTAAATAAATACCCCGTTGCAGGCCATGCTACCGATCAGGTAGATCTCGTTACTAAAATGTAAAAGATACGGCAGTAAGGTGACTAGCGTGAGTAATAAGGTATAGAGCAACATCTGTAAGCTGGTGAATTCTTTCCCGTGGGTGACGCTGAGCATGGGTACTTTTGCTTTGGCGTATTCTTGTTGGCGGTAGTAAGCCAGTGCCCAGAAGTGAGGGGGGGTCCAAGTGAAAATGATTAATACTAATACCCAGCCCAGCGGATGAGTTTCTCCGGTCATGGCGACCCAGCCTAATAACGGTGGCATAGCCCCCGCTAGTCCACCAATGGTGATGTTTTGTGGGGTTAGAGGTTTTAACCAATGGCTATAAATTAAGGCGTAGCCGACCATCGCAGCCAGAGATAAAACAGCGGTTAATGGATTAACCCAGAAAAATAACAAACTGAAGCCTAGGATTAGGATTAGGCTGGCAAAGCTATAAACCTGACGTAGGGATAATTTATTGTTCACCAGTGGGCGATGGCGTGTACGGGCCATCAGTTTATCTCTTTGTTGATCTATACCGTGATTAAAGGCTGCGCCCGATGCCGAGACCAGAGCGATACCGATTAAGGCGAGGGAGAGCAATTGCAGATCCGGCCTCATATCGGTTGCCAAGCAAGCACCCACGAACGCGGTGACTAGCATCAATAAAATAACGTTGATTTTACACAATGCTAGATAGTCTTTAATGCTGCGTTTATGGGTCGCGGCTGTTTTTGTTATTCTTTTTGTAATAGGTAAGGTATTAATCATTACGCACCTCGGCTTTTAATAGAGAGAAATAGACGGTCCATAAGCACAGCCAAAAAAAGGCAGCGCCGGTATTGTGTAATAGGGCTAGCGATAGGGGTAACAAGAGAAATACATTACCAATTCCGATCATTACTTGAAGTAAGAGGGGGACTAGGACGAAGCCTATGAGTTTTTTATGTGGGCTGTTATACATTCGATAGCACAGTAACAAGGCAAACAGAACTAATAAACAGGCGGTAAAGCGATGCATAATTTGAATGGCCATGCGGTCAGCCATCGGCAAGAGGCCGCCGAGGTATTGCTGGGCATCAACCATAGGCGCATGGAAAGGACCGTGAACCGTTTCTGGCCACCATTGGCTCTGACATTGCGGCAGGTCTGGGCATGCGAGGCCGGCATAGTGTGAACTGGTCCAGCCGCCTAATCCCATTTGTAGTATCGTAATCAATATGACCGCGAGCAAGGGGTAGCGAATGAGAGGTGGGATATTTTTTAGGTGATAAGAATTTAGGCTTTTATTGGGTTGTCTAATCAGCTGATATTGCCAGAAAATAATGGCCAACATCATCATGCCAGCCAATAAATGTAAGGTGACGACGGGAGGCCATATTCTTAATGTGACCGTCAGCATGCCAAAAATACCTTGTAATATGACCCAGCCGAGGGCGATATAAGAAATGCTGCGCAGGGTTTTGAAGTCGCTGTTGAGGCTAACCCAGAGGGCAAAGAGTAATAAACTTAAGCCGAGCGTCGAGGCTGCAAAACGGTGAATCATTTCTGACCAAGCTTTAATTTGCTCGACCGGGAATAATGGGTGCGCAGCATTAGCCAGTTCAATTTGTTCACTGCTTTGCGGCGGTGTTATTTGGCCATAACAGCCTGGCCAGTCTGGGCAACCTAACCCCGCATCTAATAAACGCGTGAGTGCGCCTAAGGTAATCACGATTAATGTGATTAACAGATTTAATCGTGCCCAGTTTAAGAGTTTATTATCCATATTAACTCCAGTTCCTTAAAGAAAAACGATTAGTTATTGCTACGCAGTAAGTGACTAAGATCTTTGAATAGTGGTTTTCCTACTTGATCGTTACGATACGCGAGTAGCAGTTGTCCCTTTGGTGTCGCGATGTAAACGGTATTGTCACTCGCGAGCAGTTTAGAATCGAGGGTTGTTGAAAGTACATTAACGAGATCAGAGCGTTTTCCTAAAGCCGTTTTAATTTTATTGAGTTTATTAGAAATCGTTTCGTAGTTTTTATGGGCGGGGGAAATAACCAGTTGCCATTGCGGTGAATTATTTTTCACCAGACTGTTTATTAGCGAACTTTTTGCTACCGGATTTGAAATCACAAGTTCTGCAGGGGGAAGATGAAATTCCGTGGTTAAAAATTCACCATATTGTTTTTGATCAAGCTGCTGCGAGAAATAGTCGGTGGTTAAAATCGCGGCGATTAAAAAAGGCGAGAATGTTGTGATAAGTATTAGTAATAAAACTTTATTATTTTTCATTTTTATTCCTTTAAAATCTATTGTCCAATATTCTTTATTTCTGCTTATTTATCCACTTCTTTATCATTTATTTTTTCGAACGTATCTTCTTTTTCTTCCAGTCTGATCGCACTGAATATACCAACCATGATCGCCGCTATCGCGATTAATAGCCATTGCAGCGCATAACCAAGGTGTTTGTGTTTATTTAGATAAGGCGACGATTGATAAATGTCTAGCAGCTTACCTTTGCCAGAAACCAGCTGCCAGTAACCGCGATCAACTTTATGCTTTGTCGCCAGCTCAAAGCGTTCAATATCGATGCTTTGAATACGCTTTGGCCATTGTTTATGTGTTGGGCTAGGCCAGTGGTCACTGGTCCAAACGACGGGTTTAATAATGGGTAGGTTAGATAGGGTTATACTTTGCTGACCTGTTGGGATGGCTGGGCTGGGAATATCAGAGCGTAAAATAGGGGCTTGTAGCCAGCCGAGGTTGACCAGTAAATGATTTGCTGTACCTTCCGCTTTGAATAGCGCTAGGTGATAATAACCCACTTTTCCCTTATGCGTGCGGTTGTCCAGTAAGAAATTTTGTTGGCTCCAGTGCCCCGTTAAGAGGATCTGATTGTCTGCTTTTAGTTGTTGAGTATTGGCTTGCAGTTCTTGTTGACGGCTTGCTCCCGCTCTTTGCCACTGCCATACCGCTAATGCACTGCATAACAGAAAAATGCTGACAAAGGTTATGCTTTGAACTAATTCCAATTTTAGGTAATAGCGTCTACCGTAAAGAGAGAAATGTTTAATTCTCATGGCGGAATCCAATGAATACATTGATGGCTGGGCTGGTGGTTATGTTGATGTTACTCATTTTTATTAGCTTAGGGGTGGCATTAAAATACTTGATTTTTAAGCAGCCAATAGTCGCCGAGAAAGCGCAAATACTGGCTGCTGATAAAAAAGTAGTCACCTTTTTAACGTTGCGAATAACCTTTACTGCCATATTATTAATTCTCTGTTATTTCTATTTGTCATCTTTAAACGGTTAAAGAACTGATTAAAGTACATAGACAAATAGGAATAAAAACAACCACACAACATCGACAAAATGCCAGTACCAAGCAGCCGCTTCAAACGCGAATAAATGATCAGAATCTGGGTTTTCGATATGGCTGGTGACATCAACTTTGTCAAAATGACCTTTCATCATTCGCACCAGCATGACTAATATCATAATGCTGCCTATGGTGACGTGTGCGCCATGAAATCCTGTGAGCATAAAGAACGTAGAACCATAGATACCTGCATTTAAGGTTAACCCTAAGTCGTTATAAGCATGTACGTATTCGTAGACTTGAACACACAGAAAACTAATACCCAATACCAGTGTTAACGCGAGCCAGAATTTAGCCGCTGCCATCTTCTCGGCTTTTAATTTGTGGTGGCTAATGGTGATAAAAATACTCGACGTCACCAGTAAAATCGTATTCATGAAAGGCAGTTTCCAAGCATCAATAACGCCGCTGGGAGCTGGGTATTTTTCGGGATCTGGCGTATTCAATAATGGCCAAGTTGCGCTGAACTCCGGCCATAATAAGGCCGAGCTGCCTTTAGCGCCGTCACCATCTAGCCAAGGAATCGCCAATGTTCTTACATAAAATAAAGCCCCGAAGAAGGCCGCGAAAAACATAAACTCGGAAAAGATAAACCACAGCATACCAATACGAAAACTGCGGTTCAGTTGGTCGCTGTATAGGCCTTGCTGGCTTTCTTCGACAACGGTTTGGAACCAGCCAAACAACATGTATGCCATTAGGCAAGACGATAGGATGAAAAGCACGGCGGAAGCATCACTGCCGGTAATCATCAAGGCCGTTGATAGCACCATTGAGAAAACAGCAACAGCCCCTATGATGGGCCATTTACTTTGTGCGGGGACATAATAGTTATCAACGGACATGGGCCGTACTCCTGTATGGGGTAGCGTAAATTCGATAGGCGAGGGTAAGTTTCTTATAGTCTTTCGGGGTATCATTTCTCAGCTGAAAGACCACTGGCATTTCAACTTTTTCACCGGCTTGAAGTATTTGTTTTTGAAAACAAAAGCATTCAGTTTTAATCAAATATTCAGCCGCAAGTCCTGGGCTAATACTCGGGATAGAGGTAAATTCCATCACTGCATTAGTGGGGTTGTGCAGGGTGAAATGGGTTTTATATTGCTGCCCTGTCATAACTTCAAGTTGTGAGGCAGCGGGCTGGAAATTCCAAACGTCTTGCTGATCACTGGCTGAGGTGAATTGCAAAATAACTTTATGCGATATGATCCCTTGTTGAGAGGATAATAACGTATCGGACTGTATTGAGCTCTGGGTATCGATGATTGAGGGTGAAAGATCAAACTTGCCATTTAGCCCAGTAATCTCACAAAAGACATCGTAGAGTGGGATTAATAAAAAGCCAAAGCCAAACATCAGACAAGGAAAAAGGACCAGCTTAATTAATAAGCGTGACTCTGGACTTTTTCTTTGTGCTAGCGGCTCAGCATTCATTTTTATTCAACCTATTTTATGGGTGGCCAGTTTTAATTATGGCCAGTTGGCGAGCGCAGATTGTCTAAGTTCGGTGGTGTCTGAAAAGTATGATAGGGCGCGGGAGAATCTACCGTCCATTCTAATCCTTCAGCACCTTCCCAAACCTGTGGAGAAGCAGGGCAGCCGCGCTGACGCATACATTGAATAATGTTATAGACAAATATCAGCTGGCTTAGGCCAAATAAGAACGCGCCGATCGATGCCACCATATTAAAATCGGCAAACTGTAAGGCGTAATCTGGAATGCGACGAGGCATGCCCGCTAAGCCAATAAAGTGCATGGGGAAGAAGGTAAGGTTTACGCCGATAAAGGATAACCAGAAGTGGAATTTCCCCATTGATTCGTTGTACATAACGCCGGTCCATTTGGGAATCCAAAAGTAGACGCCGGCGATAATAGAAAACAATGCCCCGGGAACCAATACATAATGGAAGTGAGCAACCACAAAATAGGTATCGTGATATTGAAAGTCGGCGGGGGCGATGGCAAGCATCAATCCAGATAACCCTCCGATAGTAAATAATACGACGAAGGCGATGGAAAAGAGCATCGGTGTTTCAAATGTCATGCTGCCACGGAACATCGTTGCCACCCAGTTGAATACTTTTACTCCCGTCGGCACCGCAATCAACATGGTCGAATACATAAAGAATAATTCGCCGACTAAGGGCATGCCCACGGTGAACATGTGATGCGCCCAAACAATGAACGATAGAAAGGCAATGGAACTGGTGGCGATCACCATAGAGTGATATCCAAACAGAGGCTTGCGGGCGAAGGTGGGAATGATGTGCGAGACGATGCCAAAAGCGGGCAAAATCATTATGTAAACTTCAGGATGACCAAAGAACCAAAATATATGTTGGAACATTACTGGGTCGCCACCGCCTGCGGCATCAAAGAACGAGGTGGCAAAATGAATGTCCATTAACATCATCGTCACGACGCCCGCCAGTACCGGCATTACAGCAAGTAATAAAAAGGCGGTAATTAACCAGGTCCAAACAAACATCGGCATCTTCATATAATTCATACCGGGTGCACGCATGTTCATAATCGTGGCGATCACGTTCACCGCGCCCATCACTGAAGAAATCCCCATGATGTGTACAGAGAATATAAAGAAGGTGACGGAGGGTGGTGCATAGGTGGTAGAGAGTGGCGCATAAAATGTCCAGCCAAAGTTAGGCGCGCCACCTTCCATAAAGAGAGTTGATAACACCATGCCAAAGGCAAAAGGTAATAACCAAAAACTCCAGTTATTAATTCTTGGCAACGCCATGTCCGGTGCGCCGACCATCATTGGGATAAGCCAATTTGCCATGCCCACAAACGCCGGCATTATGGCGCCAAAAACCATGATGATGCCGTGTAATGTGGTCATCTGATTAAAGAATTCAGGTTGCATTAATTGCAGACCTGGTTGGAATAATTCACTGCGAATTAATAGCGCCATCGAGCCGCCGATTAATAGCATCACCAAGCTAAAGATAAGGTACATGCTGCCAATATCTTTATGGTTAGTGGTATATAACCAGCGTCTAATACCGGTTGCGGGTGCTGAAGAATGCTCGCTCGTAATTGTTGTCATAGCTACTGTCCTTGTGCTTGTTTGAAGCTGACAATTTCAGCGGGTTGAATGCTATCGCCTTTATCATTGCCCCAAGCGTTTCGCTCGTAAGTAATAATGGCGGCTAGCTCAGTCGGTGTTAGTTGTTCACCAAAGGCAGACATGGCAGATCCAGCTTTGCCGTTAATTACAATATCGATATGTTTTTGCATGTCGCCCAAAGCAATGGCGCTGCCTTTGAGCGCGGGAAATACCGGAGGAATGCCCGTGCCAGTTACTTGATGGCAGGCGGCGCAATTTTTATCGTAGCTCGTTTTACCTTGTGCCATTAACTCATCGAAACTGAGCTTGGAAACTTGGTTGGCACTTTTTTGAGCTTGTTGTTGTGTGATAAGCCAAGCTTGGTAATCTTCTTCACTCACCGCTTCGACCACTATGGGCATATAGCCATGACCTTGACCGCAAAGTTCGGCGCACTGACCGCGGTAAATACCAGGTACTTCTACCTTGGCCCAAGATTCGTTAATAAAACCGGGGATGGCATCTTTTTTAACCGCGAGTTCCGGTACCCACCAAGAGTGAATAACGTCTTGTGCGGTAAATAAGAAACGGATTTTTTTGTTGATAGGAATAATGAGGTGTTTATCGACTTCTAATAGATAGTTTTCAGATTTAGGCTCCAGGCCATGCATTTGATCTTGGGTGGTGGTGAGGGTAGAGAAAAAATCGACATCGGTATTTAGATATTCATAACGCCATTTCCATTGATAGCCCGTGACCTTAATGTCGATATCTGAGGTTTCTGTATCGTACATCGCGACTAACGTTTTGGTGGCCGGTATCGCCATCGCCACCAAAATTAATAAAGGAATTGTGGTCCAGATTATTTCGACGACGGTGCTTTCGTGGAAGGGTTTTGCTTCAGCGCCTAAGGATTTGCGGTGGCGGATAATGGAATACAACATGATGCCGAATACCACGACTGCAATGGCGACACAGATGTAGAAGATGGTCATGTGCAGGCCATGAATCTCACGACCAATTGCCGTGGCGCTTTCGGTCATGTTAAGCCCCCATTCGGCATGACTAAAAGACGTAAAAGCCATTAATATTAATAGCCGAATAGAAAATCCATTCACCCTGAGATGACGTAATATCGATTCCATGTCCTGCACCTTTTTTATAGCTATAGGCGTTATTAGACTGCTGACTGCCGACAAGCAGTTCTGCGATTTAAAGTAACTCTGCTTTAACTCTAGGAGTGAAATGGGAAAGGAGCGAAGAAATACAGCCTTTATTAGTCAATTAGTTATGCGACAGCAAATAAATAATGATATTTACCTACTAAATCTCATTGTTCTATATCCATATTATTAGGCTAATGGTAAAATTTACATGATATTACATCGAGTAATATGCATACGGAAAATAGATTACATATCATCTAAAGGATTAATGATGAAACACAAGGACGTTGTTGAAGAACTGTACCGTTGTTTTCGCCAACAGGATGTTGAGCGTTTTAAGCAACTTTGTTCCCCTTCTATTATCTGGCAACAGAATAGTGGCTTCCCTGGAGAAGGCACCCATCAAGGCCCTACGGCCGTTTTAAACAAAGTTTATAAAGCCTTTAATATTGAGTGGAAGCGCTGGTCGTTCGTAATTGAACGCATGTTAGATGCGGGTGATGATATTGTTGTGCTCGGCTATTTTAGTGGCATCAAGCGAGATAACGGTGAGCGCTTTAAATTAGCGGCCTCCCATATTTACAGTTTTCGTGATGGTAAAGTGATTAAGTTTCAACAGTTTACTGACGAGCAAAAAACATGGGTGAAAGAGGCTGATTTAGCCATCGCGAATTAAGCTTCGTTGAGTAAAAGGGCGCGAGTCTAAGATAAAATCTAAAAAAGGAGACCTTCATCAAGGCCTCCTTTTTTTGTGGCTGAAGATCTTAGCCAAGTTGCTGTGCGGTATGTTGAATTTTTTTAACCATCGCAGTTAAACCATTACCACGAGTAGGGCTTAGGTGTTTAACCAGGTCAACTTGGGCAAAGAAATTATCAATATCGAAGGCCAAAATTTCAGCTGCCGTTTTATTATTGTAGGCGCTTAAAACAATGGCCAATAAGCCACGCACAATATGGGCATCAGAATCCACTTCGAAAAACAACTTGCCGCCCTTCAGTTCAGAATCAATCCAAACTTGGCTTTGACAGCCACGTAGCAAGAATTCTTCAGTTTTTTTGCTGGCATCAATACCCGGTAATTGCTTACCTAGATCAATGATGTATTTATAGCGCTCTTCCCAATCGTCAAAAAATCCTAAGGTATCTAGAATTTCTTCAGGAGTAATCGTTGTGCCAAATGGGCTTAGGGTCATGTCAGTCATATTCTTTCCAAATTTCCTGCGATTAAGTTACAGGCTTTGTACAAATAGTTTAATTCGTTCTGCGGCTTCGATGCACTCTTCAACACTCGCGACCAAGGCTAACCGAACACGGTTTTTGCCAGGGTTTATGCCATCGACAGTGCGCGATAAATAAGAACCTGGTAGTACAGTGACGTGTTGCTGAGCAAATAACTGTTGAGCGAACAGTTCTTCATCAATCTCAGTCTTGGCCCATAGGTAGAAGCTGGCATCGGTTTGCTTAACTTCAATTTTTCCGGCCAAGCTCGGATCATTTAATATCTCAAGCACCGCTTTGAACTTCAGACTGTACTGACGACGATTCTCTTTTACGTGCTCTTCGTCATTCCAAGCAGCGATACTGGCCAGCTGAGTATGGATCGACATCGCGCAGCCATGGTAGGTGCGATACAGTAAGAAAGGTTGCAATATTTTAGCATCGCCAGCGACAAAGCCCGAGCGCAAGCCCGGCAGGTTGGAGCGTTTCGACAGGGAATGAAAGACGACGCAGCGCGCATAGTCGTGGCGACCTAACGCTTCACAAGCTTGCAGTAAGCCGATCGGTGATGGCTGACCTTCAACAAAAATTTCTGAATAGCACTCATCTGACGCGATGATGAAGTCGTGCTTATCGGCCAATGCGATCAACTTTGTCAGTGTCTCTAGGCTAAGCACTGCGCCAGTCGGGTTGCCTGGAGAGCATAGGAATAACAGCTGGCACTGCTGCCAAACATCAGCGCTGACCGCATCAAAATCTGGATTAAAACCGTGCTCTTCTAAGCAAGGTAGAAAATGGGGTTCAGCGCCGGCTAAATAGGCCGCGCCTTCATAAATTTGATAAAACGGATTAGGGCTTACGACTAGTCCGTTTTTACTGCGATCAATCACGGCTTGAGTAAACGCAAAGATGGCTTCTCGGGTACCATTTACGGGAACAACCTGTTGTTCACTGCTGACTTTAGTTAAATCAAAGCGTTGCTTTAGCCAGAGTGCGATGGTTTCGCGCAACTCAGGTAAACCCTTAGTGGTCGGGTAGTTTTCGACGCGAGAGATATTATCTTTTAGGCACTGGGTAACAAATTCGGGTGCTGGGTGTTTAGGTTCACCAATAGATAAGGCAATATGCGGTAAATTTTGATTAGGGCTAACCTGCGCTTTTAATGCTGTTAGCTTTTCAAAAGGATAAGGCTGTAGCTTTTGTAAATCCGGATTCATGGGGCGACCCTAATACTTTGCAATATATGGTAAAAAACGCGCCATTATACCTAATATTGAGTAGCTTTCAGCTATCTCCTTGTTCTCAACGCTTGGTTAGCTGTTATTATGCTCAAAAAATTAATACTCAAGGAGTTATCTTGCAATCTATGTTCGCAAGGATAGGGTTATTAATCGTATGTTTCTGTGCTTTTAGCCCGTTTGCTTTAGCCCATACGAAGTCCGTACAGCAGACCGATGGAATCTTTAATTTCTCTCATTGGAAACTAAATGATGGTGCAGTGCCCTTGGATGGACGCTGGGCATTTCAATGGCAGCAGCAAATATCTCCTCAGCAATGGCAGACTCCTCAAGCTCCCTGGTTTGATCTACCGGCAACGTGGGATAAACAAGGCGCAGGAGAGGCTGTTTATGACGGTGAAGGATTCGCTACGTTTACCGCTAAACTGATTAATCTTCCTGCTGATATCCGCTGGGGCTTGTTTATTCCTGAGCAATCGACCTCATTTCGTATTTTTATTAATGATGACTTAGTCGCAGAAGGCGGGATTGCTGGGGTGAGTTTATCGAGCTCGCAGGCTTATTCAGGCAATCAATTTATTGAACTGGGTAATTTACCTCGCGCAAGTAAAATTACGTGGCATGTTTCAAATTTTCATCACGCCAGCGGTGGGCCATGGCAAACACTGATGATTGGCCCCTATCGTGAGCTGGGTCGGCATTATATTACTAAGACTTTTGATCAAGCGTTAGTTGTTACTTTGTCGCTATTGGCGAGTCTATTTTTGATCATTCAGTACTTTATTGATCGACGTGATAAAGCATCAGCCTTATTGGCCATTTTTTCTTTGGTCATTGCGGTTCGCGTAGGCATTACAGATAACCAAGTACTGTACCAATTTTTAGGATCGCTGCATTGGCAGCTGCACATTCGATTGCTGTATTTTACTATGCTATTTGCAGCACCTGTCATTCTTTATTGGCAGCATTATATTTTTCCTGCTGAGCTTTCGAAGGATACTGCTCGTCGAGTTGCGTATGTGTTTTTGCCAGCAATCATTACGCTCATCATTTTTCCGAGTACCTGGTTTACTGAATTATTAATGTTATTTCAAACCATGCTGGTGGCGGTTATCGCTGTTTATTTCTGGAGCTTATTCAAGGTTATATTGCGCAAGAGGCAGGGTGGCTATTTTATTGTTAGTGGTGCTTTATTACTAGTGGTCTGCGTTTTACATGATATTGCGCTGTATTCACAGTGGTTAAGTGGCGGTCGCTTGTGGATTACTTATGGGTTGTTGGCTTTTCTTTTCTCTTTGGCGGTCAATATGCTGTATTTAAGAGCAGAGCAAAAACAGCAGGTTGAAAATCTGAGTGGGCAATTGTTGGTTGCTAATAAACAGCTTGAAGCCCGAGTTGCCCAGCGTACGATGGAACTCGCGGAGAAGGCTGACGCTTTAGAGGAGGCTAATGATAAATTACAATTGTTGGCTAATATCGACGGTCTGACGGGAGTTTTAAATCGCCGGGCTTTTGTTGAACAGCTAGAAATGTTTGCCAGAATCAAGCCAAAAGTTGCTTTGATTATGATTGATATTGATCATTTTAAACAGGTGAACGATCAATATGGACACGGTGTTGGTGATCAGGTTCTTAAGCGCTTATCCTCTGTGCTATTAGATGCCAAGCGTGAAAATGATCGCGTAGGACGCTTCGGTGGAGAAGAGTTTATGATTCTTCTGCAGGATATTTCTGCTGTGGGTTTAGACTCTTATTGCCAGCGCTTAATTAAAAGAATTAATGATATTGATTTTAGTGATATAGCGTCGTTATCGGGCATAACTGTCAGTGTCGGTACGACTATGGGAACCTTGTTAGAAAAAAATATTGACGCGCTGGTGCAGCAAGCAGATGAAGCGATGTATTACGTTAAAAATAATGGCCGTAATGGTTTTAGACATTATTCGTCATCATGAAACGGAAGTATTCGATTAGAATCATTACAGCTATAGTAAAAGGTCTTTAGTGATTCTAGTTATCAAAAAACGATCGTATTACTGTTTAAAGCCTATTTTCGTAGTGAAATGTATTATCTGAATAATAAACCATCTGTTAAGTCGAAAACACACTAGGGTTACATTAGCTGAACGACCGTAAATCTTCTAGTGTAAAAGATAACCCCTTTGTGTCGGTGTTATCCATGGCTAAGACAGCTGATCCGTTACCCCGTTTAATGCATGAATGTTTTATCGATCTCTCTCTTTCTATATTGATCGGTATAGGTTTGTTATTTGTATCTGTGATGAGCAGCGCCTCTATCAATCCGACTCTGCAATTTCAGCAAGATCTTCAGCACAAAGAATATAACCCGTTAGCCCAAGTGATTTTAAAAGAAGCGTATCGACGTATTGGCCATCCGATAACACCGCTAAATAGCCAAAATATCGGTTTGGAAAATAAAGATGGAATATTAATAGCGCCCGCAGGTCGTCATCAAAACAGTGATTACATTCGAATTCCCATAGCGATCGTAAACCTCAAGGTGTTTGCTTATGTGCATAAAGATCATGCTAATACGCGCTATGAATTTGGCTTGCTCGGTAATCGTATTGCCATTGTTCAAGGCATGCGGATTATTCAAAATAATATGATGGGTATGATTGCGCTGCAGAAAACAAGTGTGAATACGTCGTTCCAGTCGATTATTAGAAACCAAGTAGACCTAGCATTATTACCTGAGTTCAGCGCTTTAAAGAGGGCGAGTAAACATTTACGCAAGTATATTGTGGCGTTACAGCCAGCTGTTTATGAAGTGCCGATGTACCACTACATTAATAGAAAGAACGAACACCTCGCTGGATCTTTAATAAAGAGTCTAAAGAGCATGCAAAAACAGCAACTGATCGTTCAAGTCACTAAGAGTTATAAAGCTATATTAGCGGCTGATGCAGAAGCTTAGTCTTGATTTCTACTGCGCTCAGCCGGCACATACAGCTGAGTCATCAGGTACTCTCTAAAAGGTTGTGGATAAGGTTGGGCATCAACAGCAATCTGCATACAGGCTAACCAAGCGTCTCGTTCTGCGGGTCCAATGTTCAAATGACGATGAGCAACAGGAATTCGAATGGGGCCGTATTTTTCGCTGAATAACTTAGGGCCACCTAGCCAGCCAGTGAGAAAACGAGTGAGCTTATCGCGAGATTCGTCGAGGTCGGGGCTGTGCATTTCTCGAATGGTACGAGCTTGGGGTAATGCTTCCATGGCATCATAAAACGCATCAACCAATTGCTTTATACCGTCAAATCCCCCGGCAGCATGGAAGGAGTTATCTTCTTCGCCATAAATCGGCACTGTGTTGTTTTCAGTATTCATGAGACTCCCGTTCGATGTGGTGTGATCAGATGATCGCTGAACGAGATTTTATCATATTCTATTAATTTAGGCTGAAGTGCTGAGGGGTTCCTCTTCTGCGATAGGCGCATCTACTTCATGACCAAGATCAAATT
The DNA here is from genome assembly GCA_036960605.1 of Oleispira sp. Lineage (GTDB taxonomy): Bacteria > Pseudomonadota > Gammaproteobacteria > Pseudomonadales > Oceanobacteraceae > Oleispira. The sequence goes on from JBALXI010000002.1 coordinate 200,566, forward strand.
CTTGATCGTGTAAATTCTGCTCTGATATTGCGAGCTTAGGCTTTTCTCCGACGGGCTTTAATAGATGGAATCCGAGGGCGGACTCAATAGGCCCAGCAAAGCTTTTTTTATCGTCATGAGTTGCTAGCGCTGTTATAACGGTGATGGGTAAGTCGTCTTGTTGATGATAGCCAGCAAAGCCGCCCTGATGTGATGAAGGGCAGGCTGAGTGATCACGTGCAAGTTCTGCGAAGTCAGCGCCCAGTTCAAGTTCTTGAGCGATGTCTTGAGCGAGCAGGGCACTTTTTAATAAAATATGGTGTAACGCAATAGTTTGCATGAGGAGCTATCCAGATTTTCCTTAGAATTATAATAAGGATAGCTTAAAAATGGATAGCTCATAAATCAAAGAGAACTTTAATCTTTCAGTTGCTGATTTGCATAGCTTGCCAAGCATTGGCCCGAGATGATCGAGAGTATGCAATAGGCCGTGAACCAGTAAAATCCATCGTGCAAGCTTGATTGCAGCTCGGCAGTCGCCTTTGCTGTAAAAAAGGCTACCAATATGGCAACAACAAACACATCGGCCATCGACCACTTGCTGACCATTGATATTAACTGCCAGCGCCAGCGAGCAGGACTTAGCCAGGTCCAGATAATTAGTAGACCTTTAGTGATGGGGAGGATCACACTGAAGGTAACCACCATCATGCCGACGGCGGCATAACCGGCTTCTTCCAAACTGATGACGGTTTGCCAGATACTACGGGTTTCTTCAAATATGGTGCTTTTAAGCCCAAACATACTGATCGATGCTTTGATCGTCATGATTGGCTCGGTAACACCGGGATACAGAAAAAAGAAACTGAGTGCGGTTAGCATTAAGCCTAAGCGTGGCAGCCAGTTGGCTTGTTGCCAAGTATGGGTCGCTAGCTGCCAAGGTTTTAACATTAAATCAATCATCTAGCTCTCAGGCAGCATAACGTTAAGCTCAAGTACCGATGCGGTGCCTTGTTGTTCAAGGTTCACCTGTACTTGATCATCAGTGATGGCGATGTACTTACGAATGACAGCTAAAAGCTCTTGCTGCATCTTCGGTAAGTAGTCAGGGCCGCGGCTATTGACGCGGTCATGGGCAACCAAAATTTGTAAACGTTCTTTAGCAATACTGGCTGTGCTTGTCTGCTCTTTTTTAAAATAATCCATTAAACTCATGACTAGCCTCCAAAGACACGTTTGAGGAAGCCTTTCTTATTGGCCTCTAAGAAACGATGTGGGCGTTCCTCACCAAGATAGCGGGCGACCGCATCTTCATAAGCTTGGCCGGCATCACTGTCGATATCATGAATCACAGGAACCCCTTGGTTAGAGGCTTTTAAGACGGCCGGTGACTCTGGGATAACACCTAATAAAGGCACTGCTAGAATCTCTTCGACGTCTTCAACCGAGAGCATTTCACCATTGGCAACACGAGTCGGATTGTAACGAGTCAACAATAAATGTTCTTTTACCCGCTTGCCTTGTTCTGCTAAGCGAGATTTGCTTTGCAAAATACCTAGAATTCGATCGCTATCACGTACCGATGAAACTTCTGGGTTGGTCACAATAATGGCTTCTTCGGCAAAATAGAGCGCCATTTGAGCGCCGGTCTCAATGCCTGCTGGAGAATCGCATATGATATAGTCGAAATCTTCAGCGAGTTCATTCAATACGGCTTCAACCGCATCTTTATCCAGTGCATCCTTATCACGGGTTTGAGACGCTGGCAGAATATAGAGATTATCTAAACGCTTATCTTTGATTAGAGCCTGTTTTAAATTGGCTTCTTTATGAATAACGTTAACGAAATCATAAACGACACGACGTTCACAGCCCATGACTAGATCTAGGTTACGTAAACCTACATCGAAGTCGATAACGACTGTCTTTTGTCCCTTTAAAGCTAAACCAGTTGCAATTGCAGCACTGGTGGTGGTTTTACCCACGCCTCCTTTACCAGAGGTTACGACAATGATTTTGGCCAAAGTGAATTTTCCCTTACAAAAAGTTGCAAAACGCAGTATTCATTAAAGCGAGTGTATGTTCAAGCGCCCATCTTCAAGTTGTATAAGACTTGCCTGACTACAGTGCTGTTCGCTATCTTCAAACAGTTTATATTCGCCAGCAATAGCGACGAGTTCGGCTTCCAGAGATTGGCAGCTAATTGTGGCTTCACTGTCACCATTAATACCGGCTAGCGCACGGCCTCGTAATGGACCGTATATTTGTATACTGCCCCCCGCCAATACTTCAGCTCCGGTGCTCACGAGTCCAAAAATAACCAGGTCGCCTTCCGCGGTCAGCTGTTGTCCTGAGCGAACGGGAAATTTATGTACGGTGGTTTTAGTACTTATTTTGGCACGGACTTCAGGAGGCGGCTCAACGACAGAAGGTGGTTCTTCGTTAACGGTTTCTTCTGCTTGTGCACTTGGTGTAGATTTAATTCTGGCGGGCTTGCTACTGCCTTTACCAAAATCTGCTAATTCCAACTGCTCTAATAGCTCATGATGCTCAACTTGGGCGTTCTTAACCCCAATCGGTAGCATACCAAATTCATGGCAGAGTAAATGCAGAGACGGCAGGTCAATGTCTTCAGTCAAATCAATAAAATCAAAGATACACGGTAGTCGAACAAACATTTTGGGGGCCTGTTCGACTTTGGCTCTCAGTTCTTGCTGAATTTGGGCAAGATCATTGCTTTGAATTAGCAGCGTTGTTATCGGATTTAACCCTGCTTTTAAATTGAAAGCCGCCATTAGTTTTGTGTTTTCAACGCTAGTGGAAAGTGATCAAAACGTATCTCGGCGAGTCCTTCTTTTAGCACACGACGAAGGTTGTGGTGGTTGTCGACGGTCGGAGTCGCTGCTACATCGCGGTAATGCTGACCAAAGCAGGCAAGCGCTTGCTGCTGGGATAGATTTAATAACTCGGCTAAGGCAAAGATCTTACAGGAGCCTTGGTTTTGTTCTATACCATTTTCAACGCCACCGTTATTAAAGGCGCTGGGGGTAAAATTATAATGTTGCTCTATAAAGGCGAGAGTCGTCTCAAATTGGAATTCATCTTGAGTTAACTGCTGTAGAAAATCGCTTTTGGCTTGTTCAAACTGTGACATGGTTACAAATCCTTTCTAATTACGGTAAGGCTACCACCTGATATCGCAAAGTGTCACTCCAAAATAGGAAAATACGCTATGTTTATGCCGAAGAAGTACAAATAATAAGTACAGGGATATGGAAATAGATAATTTAGTGACCCTATGTCTCCTCCCCGTTTTAATGCTGCTGCGCGTTATATTCTATCGAGTAGCTGGCAAGATTTTACGCGACAGTGGCATGATGAGAGTGTCCTCCTGTCTGATTATTACTGTACTGAAAAAGTAATTTTCAATTTGATCTAATTGTTTCGTTTCTTATTGGAAATATACTGCTTTTAGTAAATTTTATATTGCCTGAGAATTAGAGAGGTGTCTTATGGCAGGTGGTTGGTCGAAAGACGGTGCAGTTCAAGATCAAATAGATGCGAGCCTAGCAGAGGCCGTTGAGCTCGCACGAAGTAGGTTGCATCAAGGAGATAGTGTCAGCCACTGTGAAGAGTGTGGGGCAAAGATTCCAGAGGCGCGTCGGAAAGCGATTGTTGGCGTGCATTATTGCATCGCTTGTCAGACCATAATGGATCAGCAGCAGTTATTGATTAGTGGTTATAACCGACGTGGTAGTAAGGACAGCCAGTTAAGGTAAGTCACATATCGACATTGTTAAAATAAAATATCATCGGCGGTGCTCTCGTTGGGCTAGCGTATTGGCAATTCTATCTTAGGCTAAATGAGAAGAATTAATGAATTCAAATGAAGGATTGTTACCGTACAGTAAAGGATATTTTCAAAACTAAGGGATTATCACTTTTCTGTATCGGTATAGAATACACACCATAGAAACGCTGGTTAAGGCGTTAACGTTTTGACCTTATTTAGCTATTAACCTTATTTATCTGGAGAGACACATGACAGCACAAGTAATCAAATCAAAAGCCGCAGTCGCTTGGGCAGTAGGCGAGCCATTAACGATGGAAGTGGTTGATGTAATGCCTCCACAAAAAGGCGAAGTCCGAGTAAAGATGATAGCAACAGGGGTTTGTCATACCGATGCTTTTACTCTTTCTGGCGATGATCCAGAAGGCATATTTCCGTGTATTTTAGGCCATGAAGGCGGCGGTATTGTAGAGTCAATCGGCGAAGGCGTGACCAGCGTTGTCGTCGGCGATCACGTTATTCCTCTTTATACCCCTGAGTGCGGCGAATGCAAATTCTGCCTGTCGGGTAAAACCAACTTGTGTCAGAAGATTCGTGAGACTCAAGGTAAAGGTTTAATGCCCGACGGTACGACTCGCTTCTCTAAAGACGGTATCGATATTTTCCATTATATGGGCTGTTCGACGTTTTCTGAATATACGGTTCTACCAGAAATTTCTTTAGCGAAAGTCAGAAAAGATGCGCCGCTAGAAGAAGTTTGTCTATTGGGTTGTGGTGTTACTACAGGCATGGGCGCTGTCATGAATACCGCTAAAGTTGAAGAAGGCGCGGTCGTTGCTATCTTTGGTCTTGGTGGTATTGGTCTGTCAGCGGTTATTGGCGCAACCATGGCGAAAGCGAGTCGTATCATTGCTATCGACATCAATGAAGGAAAATTCGACCTAGCCCGTAAATTAGGCGCGACGGATTGTATTAATCCAAAAGATTATGGCGATAAGCCGATTCAAGATGTGATTGTTGAATTAACCGAGGGTGGTGTTGATTACTCTTTTGAATGTATTGGTAATGTTCACCTAATGCGCAGTGCGCTTGAGTGCTGCCATAAAGGCTGGGGCGAATCTATTGTGATTGGTGTTGCCGGCGCCGGCCAAGAGATTTCTACTCGCCCGTTCCAGTTAGTGACTGGACGAGTCTGGAGAGGTTCTGCTTTTGGTGGTGTTAAAGGCCGTACTGAATTGCCTGAATATGTTAACCGTTACATGGCGGGTGAGTTTAAGCTGGATGACTTTATTACTCATACAATGGGTCTTGATAAAGTGAACGAAGCCTTCGACTTGATGCATGAAGGTAAGAGTATTCGTACTGTCATTCATTTTGATAAATAGCCTTCGATAAATAGTCTTTGGTAAGTAACCTTGAGAGGCCGTTCATTAGTAATTAGTTACGACTAATTAACTAATGAGCGACCAATGAACAGATGTAGAGAACCTGATAATGAGCATTGAAAACCTGAGTAGCAATAAAAGTTTTGGTGGCTGGCACAAGCAATATAGCCATACTTCAGCCGTATTAAACTGCACCATGCGTTTTGCTATTTTCTTACCGCCGTTGGCATCAACGGGTGTGAAAGTTCCAGTGCTTTATTGGTTGTCAGGATTAACCTGCAGCGATGAAAACTTTATGCAAAAAGCAGGTGCCCAGCGTTTAGCGGCTGAATTGGGTATGGCGATTGTTGCGCCGGATACCAGCCCTCGTGGTGAAGGCGTAGCCGATGACGAAGGCTATGACCTTGGCCAAGGTGCCGGCTTTTATGTCAATGCGACTCAGGCTCCGTGGAATCGTCATTTTCAAATGTATGATTACGTGGTGAATGAACTGCCTGACTTAATTGAGTCGATGTTTCCCGTCTCAGATAAACGCGCGATTGCGGGTCATTCGATGGGTGGGCATGGTGCTTTAATGATTGCCTTAAGAAATCCTGAACGTTATCAGTCGGTTTCTGCCTTTAGTCCTATCAATAATCCCATCAACTGTCCCTGGGGTCAAAAAGCGTTTACGGCGTATTTGGGTAAAGATACCAGTACGTGGCGTCAGTATGATGCGAGTTTGTTGATGCGAGATGCGACTCAGCACGTTCCTGCGTTGGTTGATCAAGGCGAAGCCGATAACTTTTTGGTAGAGCAATTAAAACCAGAAGTATTAGAAGCCGCGGCCGCAGTGAAAAACTATCCGCTAGAGCTGCGCTGTCATGAAGGTTATGACCATAGCTATTATTTCATCTCTAGTTTTATTGAAGATCATTTAAATTTTCATGCGAGCTTTTTGAAGTAGTAGCATTTGAATAAGTAGCCGCTTTATAGTCAAAGCGTTAGTCTATTCAGAATATGATGTTATCAAAATGTATTCAAAGTAAGGCCTCAAATCTGAGGTCTTTTTTATAACCATCAATTTTAAAATATTTTCATAATTTAGGGAGAGCATTGTGTTTAATTCATACCAAACGCTATTACAAAACTTGAGCACTCAAGAGGCACTTCCTTTATTAACGGAGATCCAGAGAGGTATCGAGAAAGAAGGTTTAAGAATAACGCCGCAAGCGAATATTGCACAAACCAAACACTCTCAATATTTAGGGTCAGCGCTGACGCATCCGAGTATAACCACCGATTATTCTGAGGCGTTATTAGAATTTATTACCCCAGTTTCTACGCGTATATCAGACAGTATTGATTACCTCACTAATTTACATATTTACACCTCGCGCAATATTGCCGCTGAATATATTTGGCCAGCCAGCATGCCTTGCCGCTTAGAGGGTGAAGAAAGTATTCCTATTGCTCAATATGGCAACTCGAATATCGGTCGCATGAAGCATGTTTACCGCCAAGGTCTTGCGGTTCGTTATGGTAAAACAATGCAGTCTATTGCAGGCATTCATTATAATTTTTCGATGCCTGATGAGTTTTGGCCGTTGTTTTATAAAATCACAGCTCATAAATCAAGTGCTCATGAATCAAGTGCTCATGAATCAAGTGCTCATGAATCAAGTGTTCAGGAATTAAAAGATCAGCAAAGAAATTTACAAGATTTTAAATCAGAACGTTATTTAGGCCTTATTCGCAATTTCCAACGTCACTCTTGGTTATTAACCTATCTGTTTGGGGCTTCTCCTGTATTAGATAGCAGCTTTTTTAATAGCCCGTTTATGAGTGGCCAAAAAGAAAAACTTGAGAAACAAGGTGATACTACCTTAGGTTTGTCTTATGCCACTTCGTTAAGAATGAGTGATTTAGGCTATCAGAGTAAAGCGCAGGCTTCGCTAGAGATTAATTATAACAACCTAGATGAGTATCTTGATAACCTTCAGGCAGCGATGCAAACACCCTATGATGATTATGAAAAACTTGGTGTGCGAGTGGGTGGTGAGTATCGCCAGCTAAATACAAATATTCTACAAATTGAGAATGAATACTACAGTGGTATTCGCCCTAAACGAGTGCCTGCTTCTGGTGAGACTTCGAGTGAGGCTTTAAGAAGAGAAGGGATTGAATATGTTGAAATACGGACTTTGGATATTAACCCCTTTTTATTAGTCGGACTGGATGTAGAACAAATCCGGATGCTGGACTGCTTTTTACTTTATTGTTTATTCTCAGACAGTGATGAAATTTCTAGCGAAGAAAATCGTGAAATTCAAAGTAATCTACAAAAGGTGATTTTAGACGGGCGTAATCCTGACTTAATGTTACTGCAAGGTGGTCGAGACATTTCATTCGCGAATAAAGCTAAAACGTTATTAAATAAAGTATCGGGCACTGCAGATTTATTAGATAGAGCGCATTCGAATGCGCTATACAGTGCAGCACTGACGCAGCAGAAGGTTAAAGTTGAGCATCCAGAAAAGACGCCTTCAGGCATCATAATGGCCGATATTATTAACGGCTGTGAATTTTCAGACTTGATGTTAAAGCAGGCTAAGCGCCAGCAGCAATATTTTGCTACGCAGCCATTATCCTCTGTCATAGAAAAAGAATTACAGCAACAGGCTTTGACCTCATTACAACAGCAAAAAGACATTGAAGCTCAAGATGCTAATGCTAACAATACGGATTTTTCAGAGGCTCAATCGTTTGAGGGTTTTTTACGCGCCTCTCAACCACAATACGAGTCGGGTACTGATCAACAAAAAGTGGTCGGATCGAACTGAGATTATTAGCGAACTCTTCTTCAGCCTAGCTCTTCAGCTAAATAATCGAGAAACAAACGGACCTTGGGTGAAAGGTGTCGGTTGTGTGGGTAAAGTGCCCAGATACCTTCATCTTCTTCGCGATTTTGCTCTAGCAGTGAAATCAATTCTCCACTCTCAATAAAAGGCACTACGTAATAATCGGGCAGTTGAACAATGCCGATGCCTTTTAAAGCCGCATCAACCAAACCTCGGCCACTATTACAATTCAGATTGCCTTTTATACGTACGTTGCGAATCTTTCCCTGCTCTTGGAAGTGCCAGTAATCAAGAGTGCCTTGTAAGCAGTTGTGGCGATCGAGTTCAGAAATCGAATGGGGTATTCCAAATATTGATAGATAAGAAGGAGAGGCGCAGACATACAGCGTTCGTGACGATAAACGTTTGGCCATCATAGTCGAGTCGTTTAACTTGCCTAAGCGAATGGCAAGATCATAGCCTTCATCAATTAGATCGACTTTTAGATTCGTTAAATGCAGCTGAACATTGAGATCTGGGTATTTTACGATGAAGTTATTAACCAGAGGAGCGATGGATCGTTCGCCATAGGTCACCGGTGCTGTGATTTTTAACTTGCCGCTTGGGGTGCTTTGTAAATTCGTCACCATACGCTCAGCGGCATCAAGGCCATCGAGTAATTGCCGACATTGCTGGTAATAGGTATTACCCACTTCTGTGACTGATACTTTTCGAGTTGTGCGGTGGAATAACTTAGTCATTAGTCTTGTTTCTAACGCACTGACCTGGCGACTCACTTGCGCGGTCGATATTCCTAGCTGCTTAGCGGCGGCGGTGAAACTTTCAGTTTCAGCTACCGCGACAAACTCACATACACCTTCCCAGTTGAACATTTTACCCTCAATCAAAAAATGGCGGCGATGCGCGTGATGACCATGAGCATCAGTTTAACAGTTCAGCTATGAAACTGTACTTTTAGACGCATGCTTTTAGGGCTAGCGACTTTGGATTGGAATTTAGCGATCTAAGATATGGCCTAAATGAATACTTGATACTGTTGTTATATCCAGTATTATTTATTGATGAGAAAAGTTTTGCATATCGACTGTGATTGCTTCTTTGCCGCCGTTGAAATGAGGGAGAACCCTCAGCTTTGCCATGTTCCTATTGCTATCGGTGGTCATTCTGACCGACGAGGGGTCATTTCGACCTGTAATTATCCTGCGCGAAAATTTGGTATTCACTCCGCGATGGCGACCGCGCAAGCGCTGAAAAAATGCCCTGAGCTTATTCTTTTACCCGGCAATATGGCGCTCTACCGCGAAGTCTCGCAGCAGGTCATGGCGGTTATCCAGCGCTATGGTATTGCTTATGAACAGGTTTCGGTCGATGAAGCGTACCTTGAGCTAGATCCTGATGATTCAGCGATTGAGATTGGCAATAAAATACGGGCTGAGGTTGAAGCCGAAGTGGGCATTACGGTATCGGTGGGCGCGGCACCGAATAAATTTTTAGCTAAAATCGCCAGCGATTGGAATAAGCCCAATGGTTTGTTTGCGGTAAAGCCGCATAAGGTGGATGAGTTTGTGCAGCAGTTAGAAGTGCGAAAAATCCCTGGTATCGGTCCTAAGACCGCAGAACGTCTGGCCTCCAAAGGCATCACTCTCTGCTCCGATGCACAATCCTATAGCTTGATTGAGCTCGTTCATTTATTTGGTCGCACAGGGGCGTCGTTATTTAAACGCTGTCGTGGACTTGATGATAGGACCTTGAGTACCGATAGAGTTCGAAAATCGATCAGTGTTGAGCATACTTTCTCGAAGGATCTGTATTTAGCCGAAGAACTGAATTTAGAAGCAGAAGCTTTGTGGATTAAATTTTTACAGCGCACTGAAAAAGCCAATATTAATAGCCGTGAACTGGCGCCTTTTGTGAAAGTTAAATTTAGCGACTTCAGCCAAACAACGCTCGCGGATCAGCTATTAGAGCCGAGTCTTGATTGTTTTAGGCAATTATTACAGCAAGCGCGTTTACGCCATGATAGTGATGAGATTCAGGGTGTGCGCTTGATAGGAATTGGAGGTCGCTGCCCTGATGTGAGTGAGCAGCAACTGGTGCTTTTTTAGTTAATCGTTTAGAAATGTTATTGGGTTATGTTTCTTGCTGCACGATAGTAGCTGGGAGGATTACCGGTCCAACGTTTGAAAGCTTTACGGAAATTCGACGGGTCGTTATAGCCAATCAGGGCTGCAATCTCTTCAATCGGCAGACTGGAAGTATTTAAGTACTCAATCGCCATCTCTTTACGGACTTCATCCAATATTTTTTGATAAGACGTGCTGACTTCTTGTAGGCTCCGGCTTAACGTTCGAGTACTGGTAGCCAAATGGCTAGCAACGGTTTCAATGGGTGGGAACTGCCCAGGATTACTTAGCAGAATCCGACGTACTTTCACCACTATCCCTTCTCTCGGGCCCATACGCGTTAATATATCGGCGCATTGTGACTCTGCCATTTTCGCTGTGGATTCATCTGCCAGCGTCGTCGGTGCATCCATTAGCTCAGTAGAAATCAGAATTTCAGTTCTAGGTTGATCCCAATTAACCGGGCAGCCCTGAAAGAAATCTTCAAATTTATCGGAAAATTCAGGCTTGGGACGATTGATGTTAATCGCTTTAGGCATCACATCAAGGCCGGTTAAATAGCGGCCCAAACTGATAAAGTTGGCTAAAAAAATATCGCACAATAAATTGTAGATATTTTCGATAGGAATGTGAGAGGTTAAACGAATCGAAGTAGTCTCTTCTTGTTCAGTGACTTCGAAGTTAAAAGCGGGGTCAATTAATACGTGGTATTTTAAACCCAAATTAAGCGCTTGGCGTACATTGGCGCAGCTTAGAATGGCGTAGCCCAACATGCCGAATTGATTGATATTGATGGCGTTGCCTAATTCAAGGCCGAGTATTGGCTCATCACAAAGCTTGAGCATGTTATTGGTTAAAATAATAACTTGCTGATACGTCAGTAAAGCCTTGGGATCGGCAAAGGCCGCTGGGTCAATCGCTGTATTTTCAAGTAGGGAGTCTTGCGAGATGCCTTTTTCTTGCCCTATTTTCACCATGATGGCGGAAATATTGGCAGGTACTAAGGGCTCGTTTAAACTCCAGGTTCCTCTAATCACCTAGGCAATCCTTTTTTTTGTTGTCGCTTTATTTGGAATGGCTTTGATCTGAATATTGACAGAATGACCGATTTTAGAATTTTACACAAGAAAGTCGTGACAGGATTGTGATAACAAGCGGTGATTTATTGGTTGTGGAAAGGGAAGTGAGAGCGGCTTAAAAAACGTCCCCAATCAATGACTTGAGTGGAATTATGATTGCTGAGTAGATTCAGCACAATGTCGTTGAGGCCTGGATCATTCTTCCGGGCAATAAAAAAAACTAAATCAGAACGGCGCCATTCAAACTCGGCAATCTCACATTCAAACTTAGCCTGCTTGAGCAATTGAAATAGTTGATAAGCATTCTCTCGCTTCATTAGTAACATCCAAAACCCCGCTCTTAGACGATCTAACATGCGTCCTTGAATAGACTCCACATGAATAATACAGGCAAGGTTATGATCTCTTTGCTGCTGTTTGCATTGTATTAATAACGCCGCTAGGTGGCGTGGTTCATCTTCGTTGAGATAATAATAGCGTCCATCTAACTCGCGATAACAGACATGGAAAGGTTGCTTTGCTTCAGGGAAAGCAAGCGTAATGTTACGATTGAATTCATTATCGGTTTCCTGAGGTATTTGATTGGCTTGTTCAGCACCGTAGCTAAGTAGGTCGGGAAAGTCTTCTTCGCATTGGCTAACTTTGACGCCATGGATTGCGCTAATCGAAAGTGATCGCGGGTATTCATTCTCTATGCTGAGTTTTTTTAATAATTCGGCTAATGAGTGCCATTGTTTACTACTAGATATTAAGCTGTCTGCGGCGGCTTGATGCACATTAATAAGACTTAACCAGCGATGGCAAAGATAGCTTTTTGGATTGATTTCTTCGATAACCGGTAATTCTATTTCTTTTACCGCATGGCGAGCATACCAACGTGGAAATAGCCGCTGGGCGATTAAATTGATGAATTGTTCTAGATCAAATCCAGAATCTACAGTCTTCTCGTTGTCCACTTAGCCTTCCTAGGTTTTTTGACTATGATTGTATTAATTAAAGCAGTTAAAGGTGATTGTTGATGAAGCAACCTCAAACATTACCGTCGTCCCTTAAGATAGCGGCCGAAGTTGATGCAGCTTTAGCGGCGGCGGGATTAACCGGGCCACAAGTAGAGCGTGAAGCGATTCCTTTATATCTTTCATTCATCGAAGAGATGATGGATGCCGAAGGCAAATTATCACTAGATTTTAATCCTTCTGCGGCGCGAGATATTGCTAAGCACCTTGTGATATGGGCGGAGGAGAGGGGGATGAGTGAGCAAATTATATTGGCTTGTATCTCGGAGCATCTTGATGAAACGTTATTATTGACCAGTGCTCATGGTACGTTGAGTGATATGAAGCGGCGTAAGTTATTGAATTTGAATCAACAAATCACTGATTTTATTTCGTTATTGCTGTCTCAGGCTGCTATTAATACGAATAAAGGATTATAACTCTTCGTTTTAAGTAGCCTCGTTTTAATGTAACTATTCGGCAGGTTTTAAAAACGATCCATGAATGGGTATTTATTCCACAAAACGGCGTAAATACTTCCCTGTAGCCTTAGTTCGGTCAGTCGTTGCAGGTTTTCACGCCGCTACGCTCCATGCCTCGCATATTTGTTCCACAAACATCCAATAATGGATCTTATTCTGTCTAAATTTGAACTACCTGAATAGCCTCGTTTTAATTAGACTTTAAATAAGGTGAGAATGGCACTTATTTACTGGTTTGAGGGAGTTGGCGCGCAGAAGCCATGTTTTGAATAACGATACTCATTTTATCGACTTGCTGACGGATACTGTAAGGGATTTCTAGTTCATCGAACTTCGATTTAAAGTTGTCCAATAAATCTACCGCATTAATAGTCTCTTTAGTTTCGGTCAATTGACGTGCTAATGAGAGTGAGCGCATACCATTAATATCACTGGAGCCAATGAAACCATAATCATTCAGTTTTGTTTGCAGTTGATTCATTTGCTCGTTATCCAATGCGGTAACGTCAAATTCTTGTGATAGGTATTCTAAATAAGTGGCACGATTTGAAAGGTGTAATTCTTCGGGCAGAGAATCTTTATCTTGCTGAGGTAAAACAGAGGTAGGGCCTACCGCTTCAGTCTTTGAGGTATCTTGGGCCTTATTTTGTGCACTGCTTGGAGCGCTAAAAGGCTGGTTTTGCATGTAACTGCTGAGACGGTCAAGGATCATAGCGCAGCTCCTAATAAGTCAGTTATATCGAAGATAATGAATAAATGCAGAAGCCGTGCCATATAGAGTATTTATAGAGTTTTAGGGTTAAAACTTCCAATTGACCATTAAGTTGGGACCTGCAGCGGCAACAAATAAACGCTGCTGATCAGTTTTTGCCGTTTGCAGCGAGTAGTTTCCGCTCTGGTAGGTTTGCTGAGCTGCCATCATTGCTTGGGGAGTTGTATAAACTTTGAATTCACTCACCGCCATACCGGTCGCGAATGTGAGCCAGCCATCGATAGGGCGCTTGTCATCGTAAGCCACGGCTAATCCTGCTAAACCATTCACTAAACCTGCTAATAGGTGGTTGGTCCAGCTTTGTTCATAAGCTTCGCGGGCAGCGGCTTTGGCTAACCAGGCTTCAGCTTGTTGCAATTTCGCGCTTGTTTGAGCACTGCTATTACTTTCCATTTGCTGTAGCTGATCACTGTAGTTATGACTTCTCATCGGGTTCATTAGCATATCAGCGGCGCCTAAAAAGCTGGTGACTGCGCCCACGCTCATATCGTATTGAAGCTTGTCATCATCAACGGTATTGGCTGCAATTCCTTGCACCGTCGCCGCCGTTCCTAAAAAACCGAGCCAACCCCATTGCCACGTCTGGCTATGTTCACGGTTTTGTTCAAATTGTTGTTGAATAAAATCAATTCTTTGTTGTTCGTCAGCTTGGCTGCTGAACGCTGTCAATAGAGCCAGAGTGAGTGTGATGATACGCATAGCGGTTTCCTGAGTTTTTATTATTGTATTTTTTTATTATAAAAAAGGCGGCAATTAAAGTGCCGCCCTTTTTGGTTTTCAATTTAAAGCGGTAATGCTTTAGAACTTCATGTTGATACCTGCCGCAAGGGATAAAACGTCAGTAGTAACGTCTCCCTTAAGCTGGCTTAGGTTTTGGCTTGGATCGGCTACATTGCCTTGAGCAATTGATCGCTTTTGCTGCAGCGTTTTTTGTAGACCAAAATCAAATGCTAGGTCTTCATTCATATCATACGTTAAGCCAAATGAGATGGCCTTGTAATCATCAAATGCAAAGTCTAATTTAGTATTCTCATTTTCAATCGGCGTTTGGTCTAATGCAAAACCGGTACGCAGTTTCAAGCTAGGGCTTAGTTGATAAGAGCCGCCTATCGCATAACGATAAGATTCTATCCAACCATAATTTTGCGGTGTTGCGACACCTTGAATCACAGCATTACCAGATTTAACCGTTAATTTATCGAAGCTTGACCATTGAGTCCACTGCACATCGGCTTGCAGAGAAAACTTACCAATACCTTGGTAAAAACTCAAATTTGCTTGGCTAGGCGTTTCTAACGTTGCGGTTCCTTTCGCTTTCGTATCGGTTAAGCCCGCAAGATCACCAAACCCTTCTGCTGCAGTGGGTACGTCTAAAGTGGCGTTACCTTGTAGGTTATGACTGATGCGATTTTTGTAATGTAAGCCGAGGCGGCTTTCAGGACTGAATTCGTACAACATACCCGCAGTGAAGCCAATGTTTAAGTCATCACCTTTCATTTCGAATTGGCTGTCGTAAGTCGTATCACCCACGCTGGAGATACCTAAACTCGCACAGTTGAAAGGTGCGAGTTCACCTTGTGCTTCTGCGCCGAAGCACAAAGCGCTGGTATTCACGGATTGAGCGACGGTCGCGCTTAGGTATTGCATAATCATGCTGATACCCAGAGATAGATTGTCGCTGACTTTAAAGCCTAAAGCGGTGCCGAAATCAATGCCTGTAATACTGCTTTCGGTGGCGAAATAACGTCCTACCGAATCATTACCAAAATCGGTGCCGGTTGCATAAGGTGCATTTAAATAAGCACCAAAGACAAAGTTATCACTCATTGGGGCTGAGAAATAGATAGACGGTAAAATATCAAAAGCCTCGGCGCTGACGTCTTTACCACTGACATTATCTGCGTCCTCTTGAAGGGTGCTTGAAGTCCCGTCAAATTCTGATTTAACCGAAATAGCTGAAAGGTTAATCGTCAGTTGCTTTTGCTTTAACCGGGTGAGGCCGGCAGGGTTATAAAAAGCAGTTGATGCATCATCGGCTTGAGCGGCGCCGCCTGAGAAAGCATCACCTAAACGTAGGGCAGATTGTTCATCGACATAGAAACCTTGTGCGAGGGCTAACTGTGCACTGGTGAGACCGATTGCTAGGGCAAGTGTTTTTTTTATCATAATAAAGCTCCGTAATCTTTGGAATAAACGGTTAAGGCACTTAAAGTTTATTTTTTTGATTGTGTACCATGGTTCTACTTTTATCAGAACAGTCGTGAACTTGCTAGTATTTAGTACGGCAATAGCTCACACTAAAGAATGAAAAGTGCTTACTGGTACATTTGTTCGGATGATAACTATGTAGTTTGTATGTCATTCTGCATGATAATGTCAGTAATGATTAAAGATTTTTTTGTGTTCGAGGAGCAGGATGTCGCAGTTACCAGATTCATCATTGAGTTCAAAGCCGAATAGCGCGGTAAAATATCAAGGGCGTAAAACCAGTCGTGCCGGCAGTGAGCAGCGTCGACGTTTGATTTTGGAAGCTGCACTTAGAATTGTGATCCGAGAAGGCGTGCGTGGTATTCGCCACCGTGCAGTTGCTAAAGAAGCTGAAGTGCCACTAGCCGCGACGACGTATTACTTTAAAGATATCCAAGAGCTAATTAACGATACCTTTACCTTATATGCCGAGCAATCATTAGACGTGGTGAATCAGTTTTCAATGCGCTTGTATGAGCCTTTAACCGGTGGCGAAGGTAAGTCATTTGTTGAAGCCATGGCCAATGCTGAGAATATGTCAGAAATTATTGCTGACAATATGACGCAATATGTCGTGGAACAAATCACCCAACATCGCGAAGCGTTAATTGCTGAGCAGGCATTTCGATACGAAGCGATTTTAAATCCTCATTTGCGTAAATTGGGTCAGGTCCATAAAGTGGCTCTGATGCAAAAGTTAACGGATTTATTGGGTATTATGCAATCGCCTAACCCAGCCGCGGATGCTACGATCGTAATTTCGGTATTACACAGAATTGAATATGAAGGATTATTGGTCGAACCAGGAAATTTAGATCAAGCGGGTATTCGTGCAACACTTTCACGTCAGTTAAACCTAATGCTTAATTCTAGGGCCTAATATTAAAGCCTAACGTTGCAATTGTATTGGCTAAGCTCTCGCTCATGAGGGCTTTTTTATACCTGAATATTTATACCCACTTCTTATGCTTGAAAGCTAATCTCTGTAATCATCTCGGCAATCGCCAAACTTGCAGTCAGACCCGGACTCTCGATACCAAACAAATTAATTAATCCTGATATCGAGTGCTGTTTATCAGTTTGAATTATAAAATCTTTCGCACTCTCATCTGGCCCTGTTAATTTGGGGCGAATGCCGCAATAGCTAGCAACCAACTTATTCGAGTCAATACTTGGAAAGTATTGCTGAATAGCATGAATGAAATCTATTTTACGTTTCTCATCACATGAGTAATCTAACGTTTTAATAAACTCAACATCAGGACCAAAGCGCACTTGCCCAGATAAATCGAGCGTAGCATGTATGCCTAATCCTGTGGTGTTGCTATTAGGGACAGGATAAATCAAGTGAGAGAAGGGGGCTTTAGTTTGGTAACTAAAATATTGACCGCGGCAATAATGATATTGAGGAATTAAACTCTGTGAATTCGACGTGCTTGTTAGCGCGATAATGTTTTTCGCCACTTCTGGGGCATGAAGTCCCGCACTATTAATCAATTGTTGGCAGTTGAAATCGAAAGGGCCGTCAGCGGTATTCACTCGAACATGGAAACCTTGAAATGTTTGTTCGGCCGTTAAAAAATGGGTATTAGGGCTGTATAAAACCCCTTGTTGTTCTGCAAGCTTGAGTAAGGTTTGCATATATTGGTGGCTATCAATGATCCCGGTATTAGGGGATACCAAGGCCGCTCTTGCCAGCACGTTTGGCTCTAGTGCATGACATCTTTTTTGATTGATTAAATTGAGCGTGACGTTATTTTTTTTAGCGTTGGTCTGTATCGATTCAAGCTGCTTAATGTCACTTTCATCACGGGCAATGATCAACTTGCCAATACGCTTATAAGGTACAAAATATTGCTGGCAAAACTGATAAAGCAGCTTGCTCCCTTTAAAACAAAGTTTGGCTTTTAAACTATTTTCTGGATAATAAATACCGGCATGAATGACTTCGCTATTGCGGCTACTGGTTTCACTGCCAAATTGGTGATGAGATTCAATTAAAAGTATTTTAGCATGAGGGAAGCGTTGACTGAGTTTAAATGCGATCGCAAGGCCTACGACGCCAGCACCGATAATACAGTGATCAAAGTTTTCCATAAAGTTGGCGATCTTTTAATAGCAAGGTAGAGTGATTGTAAACCGCCATGCTAAAAAGGAAAGCACTATGAAAAAAGTGTCAAGAGAATCGATCTGGGTTCGCCGCTTGTTAACGATAGAGCGCTGGGGGAATCGTTTACCGGCACCGGCTTTATTATTTCTCTATTTGATTATTGCGATTATCATTATTTCTGCAGTCTGCCAGATGCTGGTGGTTGAAGGCATTCATCCTTCGACTAAAGAGGTGTTGCAGGTTAATTCCTTGTTATCCTTTGATGCGCTCCGTTGGTGGTTACAAAATGCAGTCAAAAACTTTATAACCTTTGCGCCTGTAGGTCCGGTCTTGGTAGTCATGTTGGGTTTGGGGATTGCTGAACACAGTGGTTTTTTATCGGCTTTATTACGGCGCTTATTACACGGTTTACCGGCGAGCGCATTAACCTTTGGCACCGTCATGATCGGTGTATTATCGAGCATCGCGGTTGATGCCGGTTATGTCGTCGCTATCCCTTTAAGTGGCATTATTTTTTCATTAGCAGGGCGTTCACCTCTCGCCGGTATCGTCGCCTGTTTTGCGGGTGTCTCGGGTGGCTTCAGTGCCAACTTAATGGTGGGTCCTGTGGATGCTATTTTAGCGGGGATCAGCAGTGAAGCGGCACAACTAATCGATGCTGATTACCAGGTTAGCCCGCTAGCAAATTACTATTTTATGATTGTCTCTACGTTTGTTATTAGCGTGGTCGCAACGGTAGTGACTCATAAGTGGGTGGAGCCTGCGTTAGCTAAAATGCCTCTAACCTATTTAAAACAAAAGGATAATCAAAACTTATTATTGACGCCGCGTGAGAATAAAGCGCTTAAGGTTTCTGTCGGTATTGTACTTCTGGCCATGCTTTTGATTGCAGCGATGGTCATTCCTGAAAATGGCGTATTACGTGATGCTGAGACGGGCAGTATTGTACGTTCGCCCTTTATGTCAGGGCTGGTGGTTTTGATCGCGATTTTGGCCGGATTAGCAGGCGTTGTTTACGGTCGAATCAGTGGTGTCTACCAGCGCTATGATCAAGTCGTCGAAGGAATGGAAGGCGCGATGAAAACCTTGGCAGGCTATTTGGTACTGATGTTTTTTGCGGCACAATTTGTCAGCCTTTTTAGCTGGAGTAATCTTGGCGCTGTATTAGCCGTCAACGGAGCTGGCTTCTTGCAAAACTTGCAATTGCCTATGTTATTAAATCTGGTGTTATTCGTCTTTATGGCGGCTTCGATTAACTTGGTAGTGGGCAGTGCTTCGGCTAAGTGGGCGGTATTGGCGCCAGTATTTGTACCTATGCTAATGCTCAATGGTATTTCCCCAGAAATTACGCAGACGGCATACCGTATCGGCGATTCCAGTACCAATATAATAACGCCATTAATGCCGTATTTCCCTTTGGTGGTGGCGTTAATGCAGCGTTATGCGAGGAATGTGGGAGTCGGTACCTTGGTGGCCTTGATGCTGCCTTATTCAATAGCTTTTCTGTTGGTTTGGTCGGTGATGTTGGCACTTTGGGTCGGGATAGGTTGGCCGCTAGGGCCACTGTGATTGTTTTAGCTTAGTCAGGGTGAAAGTTTCATTGATAAGGTAAGGCTGAATGCGCTTACCTTAATCGTCTGAGCTTGTAGTGAACAACTAACCTTCTAACTTTTCAACACATTCATAGTGACCAGGGTTTGTTCTGCAGCGCAGCTTGAATAGAATTTTAAGCATACGTGCATCGTAGATGCCTTCGTTTTTTAATTCAATGCGAACTTGTCGTAGCATCTCTTTGTATTTTTCCTGCTTTTCTTTGGACAAGTCTACCCAGTATTTTTTAGGGATGTTCTTTTCGGCTTGAAGAATGTGCTCTAGTGCTTTGTTGAAATTCTGGTAAGCGTATTCACGACTTTTTTGTCCAAACTGATCTGGGAAACGATCTTTTCGTAAAATTAGCTGACCATTCATTTGGGCAAGGTTAAAACGTAATATGCCGCCTTTATCGCCCATGCCTTTGTACATTTCAAAAGGTTCATAAGCAATGGCTGGAGCGTAGGCCAGATCAACAAAGCCATTATTAAAGCGAGGGGCGAAGGTCGCGATGCTAACCGGCACCATGGTTGCACC
Source organism: Oleispira sp. (assembly GCA_036960605.1). Taxonomy (GTDB): domain Bacteria; phylum Pseudomonadota; class Gammaproteobacteria; order Pseudomonadales; family Oceanobacteraceae; genus Oleispira. The sequence goes on from JBALXI010000002.1 coordinate 220,495, forward strand.
AATGTGCTTAACCACTTTGATCGAGGCGACATCGTAATCGATGGTGGCAAGACGTTTGCCGGCAGCGGCTTCTACCGAATTGATCTCTTTATCGCGGACGAATACAAAGACAGCACCGGCAGGCATGATGCCAGCCACTTCGTAGTTACCCTCAATCATATATTTACTGGCTCTAGGGTTGGCTAACATGCCTACGAGTTTGCGCATCTGTTCGTAGTTATCAATAGCACCGACGGCTTCAATAGTAGCGGTAAACTTATTAAATGGGCGTATGCGTGTACCTGTTAAGCCTACGGCATCGCAATGTCCTGCTTTGAAATCGGCTAAGGCGACGGCTTCATTAGTATGAACCTGTAAGTCGAGCTTTACTCCCCATTCGAGTGCCATGGCTTTGTAATCAACCATACCTTGGTAGGCTGGTCCTTTTTGGCCAATAGGATCAAACACACAGAAGCTGCGGGTCGGTAGCTCTTTGGCCTGTATAGAGAGGCTGGTTAAGCATAAAGAGAGCAGGAAAATAAACGGATTAGAGAATTGTCTTATGAAATGCATAGTTTTTATCAGCCACTTAGGGTCATTATTATTCTTGGGCGCTATGATAATCAAAAAGAGCTAAGGCTGTCCTGTTATTTTTAGATTAAGCGGTATTCATTGCATTGATCTAGCTGGTATTCGTGGTATCGAATGGTTAGTATGGCGCCGACTTTTTATCGGTGTAATTTGGGGTGCTATATGACAACAGAACAATTTGAAACTTGGTCACTTTATATCGGAATAGCGGTACTCATTTCCTTCATGTTCTTTATTATTTATGATCTGGGAAAGAAGTCAGGCGCAGGGAGATTTGGTAATTTTATCTTGTTCCTAGCTCTAGGATTAGGTATGGCGGGTTTTATGATTAAGCTCGTTCTGCAGTTTTTTATGGAATAGCAATGATTTGTCTTTTAAAGGCTGACTAATGCGGCTTTTAATCGAGTAAACATGATTTGAGTTAAGTCTTTTTATCTGCAGCGCTCTACACTGTATAAAAAGGAGATCTTTATGGCTGATAAAAAACTACACCAATTATTAACTCAAGTACACGAACAGCTGCAGCAGCAGGATAGTCTAGATGACGAAAGCCAAGCGTTATTGCAGCAAGTCCTTAGCGATGTGAAAACAGCGTCTGGGGCGGGCAATCTAGACGAAATACAGCAGGATTTATCCGAACGTATTGAGCAACAAGCGGTTCAGTTTGAGCAGGCCCACCCAACGCTAGCGGAAATCCTACGTCAGATTATGGATACCCTCGGTCGAATCGGAGTATAAGGAGCACGCTGTAATGCGCCACATGCCAACATTAACTGAGGTAATGACCCCCTTTCCTCAGTTGGTCGAAGAGTCGATGTTAATTAATGATGCTATCCAGCTGATGACAGATAAAGGATTTAATCACCTGCCTGTTGTACTTGAACATGATGTGGTCGGTTTATTATCGTCTACAGATATTAAGCTGGCACAGATGCCAGGACACCGAACAACCGAATTTACCGAGCTAACGGTCGGGGATATTTGTCGGCGACGCATCTATCTAGTCGATCTGCATATACGCTTAGATGAAGTGCTTGATCAAATGGCGGCGGAAGCGTGGGAAGCGGCGGTGGTATTACGGGAAGGACGCTTAGCCGGAATTTTTACCTGTCATGATGCCTGTCGGGCTTTCTCTCACTGGCTGCAAAAAGAGTATTTACCGGATGACGACCCAGGCGTTGCTTAATATAGAGATTATCTAATACCAAAGGCTGTATAAATCGAGCGCTCTAGATGGTTTCCCCGCACCTAATTAGGGCCTCGGAGTCTGGATGTGGCTTAAAAAGAGGCAAGTCACTAGGTTATTTGTCCATAAAGTCATTAATTTTCGCTATTTCAGTGGTCTTCAATTATTGGTATGAAAGTTGCGATACAAGACTCATCACTAACGGAGGTGAGTCTATGTATGATGTAGCTAAAATTCAAAACTACCGACATGCTATTAACAAAATCGATGTTCCTACTGATTGGATGGCGCAGCTTAGTGCTGTTCTGGAAGGACGTCAGAATGATGACCAAACTATTCAGAAACTGTTAAAGTTGATGGTGAGTATGACCACGATTGAGAACATCAGTATCGCCACTCCTGATACGTCAAATCGTTTTCAAGCTAAACATTGCTCTCGCCAAATCGAAAATGGTGTTTATAGCTTTGCGGTCCAGCATTCTTTATGCCGTGCTTTTGAGTCGGGTTCGGTATTGGTTATTCGAGAAGGTTCTGAGCGCGCTGAAGCGTTCAACCGAGAAGCAATAACACCACTAGACTTTAGCCATCGAGATCATTGTCTGCTGGTGCCTTTACGCTTGCGCCAAACAACCCTTGCAGTACTTGTATTAGACCTACGTCATGTATTAGCCGGTAGTTTACCTTTGCAGGAGCTATGGTTTGTCTGCGCTCAGCTTGCGCATACTATGGCGACTCAAGTTGTACCTAATTTTCAAACGTTATATTCACGTCCTTATCAGCGGGTTGATGAGAGTGAGTTAGGCGCTATTCAGAAAACGGTTGAGAAATGTGGTGGTAATAAAACGATGGCCGCTAAAATTTTGGGTTTGACACCTCGTCAACTGCGTTACCGTTTATCTAAACTGTCTTAATAATAAAAACGAATAATTAGACGTTCGACCTCCTTAAAAGCCTAGATATAATCTAGGCTTTTTCCGTTATTCCCCACCCTCGTTTCCATCGCTGCAAGCTGATAGACTGCTATTATTAAGCTAGGTCATGAAATATTACACATTAAATTTATGGCGCCAGTATTCAGATGGAGTATCACCATGGAATGGTTCCGAATTCCTCAGCAAAGAGTCTCAGCGTACATTGGTATTGTGCTGTCAGCCTATTTGATATTTTTAGGCTTGAGCATTAATTCAAATGATAACCATTGGTTAAATCGTCTTGATTTTCTTTTTTATGATACCCGTTTTAATGCGTCACTTTCTTTATCTGAGCAAGGGGCTAATAAGGCTAGCCAAAGTCAGCAGGGTGAAACTGAAATTGAAGAACATAAAATTGTTATTTTGGATATTGATGAAAAGTCATTAGCCAATGAAGGGCGTTGGCCTTGGAGTCGACACAAACTAGCTGAGTTAGTGAGTCTGCTGGCTGAGTACGGCGCTATTGTTGTGGCCTTTGATGTGGTTTTTTCTGAGCCCGAAAGAAACCCCGTTAATGAAGTAAATCAACACTTAAGTGCGAATAAAATTGACTGGGAAATCCCGAAGTATTGGCTGGATATTGCCGACGGTGATAAAGATTTTTCCCGCCATATAGGTGACATGGATGTGGTACTTGGTTACTTTTTTCAAGATCAAGTTGATATTCAAGTTGGGGAGCTACCGCCCCCCGGTTATCAATTAACCGCAGAGCAAAAGAGTGGTTTAGTATCGATTACTAAACCAGGTTATGCCGCGAACCTCGCAATGTTACAGCAAGCAGCGGCGGGAGCAGGTTTTGTTTCTACGTTTGCAGATGCCGATGGCGTTATACGCCGTTCCCCTTTAGTTATCCGTCATGGTGATTCACTTTATCCTTCCTTATCTTTAGCGACGGTCATGAGTTATTTGTTTGTTAATAATATTGAGGTAAAGACATTACCCTTGGGGGATGTTGAAGTCATGACATCGATTGCTGCTGGAGGACAAGAGGCGCGCACGGATGTTAATGGCCAGGTCATTATTCCTTTTAGAGGCCAGCAACATAGCTTTCCTTATATCTCTGTGACCGATGTTTTACAGAAAAAAATTGCGATGACAGCATTAGAAGGTGCCATTGTATTAGTCGGAACATCGGCTATTGGGCTAGCCGACTTAAGAGCAACCCCTGTTGGCACCCAATACCCCGGGGTTGAAGTTCATGCCAATATTATCCGTTCTTTATTATCGGGAGAGTTTCCTTATCGACCAGAATGGGAGGCAGGCTTGACGCTGTCTATCTTGGTATTTTTAGGGGCGCTGTTATCATTATGGTTACCTAAGTTGGGCCCTATCGCTTCTGTTTTTTTAAGCTTATTGACGTTAATAATTGTGGTCAGTGGTAACTTTTATTTATGGCATTTTTATCGCTTAGATCTTCCAATCGCGAGTACTGTGTTGCTGATTTTAACGCTAACACTGTTAAATTTGGCGTATGGCTATTTTCGTGAAAATGCCAGTCGCCGACTATTAAAAGGCATGTTTAATCAGTATGTTCCGCAAGCACATATTGAACGCATGCTAGCTGATCCAGAGGCTTATCAGTTTTCGGGAGATAGTAAGGAGTTAACCGTTTTGTTCGCAGATATTCGCAGCTTCACTACGATATCAGAGCATTTGTCCGCAGCAGATTTAAAAGCAATGCTGAATCAATACTTTACCCCGATTACTAAAATTATTTTTGATAACGAAGGTACGATTGATAAATACGTAGGGGATATGGTGATGGCCTTTTGGGGCGCACCGCTTGAAGACGATCAACATGCTCAGCATGGCATTATAGCCGCCCTAGAAATGCAACGAGTAACGCAAGAAATCAGTGCCGATTTTATCACCCGCGGATTACCTGAGATAAAAATTGGCGTTGGCCTAAATACGGGGATTATGAATGTGGGAGATATGGGGTCTTCTTATCGCAGAGCTTATACCGTGTTGGGTGATGCGGTGAACTTAGGATCACGCTTAGAAAGCATTACTAAATTTTATGGGGCTGATATTTTAGTCGGAGAACGTACTGCCGAGCTGTGCCCAGATATTACTTTTGCTTTTATTGATCGTATTCAAGTAAAAGGAAAAGACGAGCCGATTGCTGTTTATCAACCGTTGGGTCTCACCACGAAAGTCACTCGCGAACAAAAAGAGGAGGTAGCTCGCTTCTCAGTCGTTTATGACGAATATCTACAGCAATCGTGGGTAAGTGCACTTAGCAAACTGGATGATTTAAAAAGAGATTTTCCAGAATCAAAAATATATCAGGTCTACCTTGATCGAATCCAAAACTTACGTGAGCAAGAACTCACGCAAGAGTGGGATGGTGTCTTTAGACATACCAGTAAATAGCTAGATTACTGGCCAATTGATTGCCCTATTTGCAGTATGATAACCCCCGCTGCATTATTCGCCCCATCGGTTGTCGATATATCAAATCCACCGGTAAAAGTATCGATGGCGGTACTGCCAGGTCGTGGCGCTAACAAAAGCCCATTGATAGTGCCGCTGGCTTGGCTTTGACTTTCACTGGTAATATTAGTGAGTTGACCAACTAAGTTATCAACATTAATGCTGGCGCCATTTATTTGCCCTGTGCTAGCGGACATGTTCCATGTCTGATCAACTCGAATATCATTGTCGGTATCAATATCCACATCAAGGTAAATATTACTAATTGAGTAATTACCTGAACTGGCCGAGAGGTCAAATTGTGCATTCACATTGATGACATTACCTAAATTACTGCTAGCAATGAAATCGGTCTTGCCGGTACCACTTAAATCAATATCACTTGAAGAAAAAGTCATCGTACCATCGACAATGCCGGTATTTAATTCTGCTAAGGTCGCAGGTTGAACGAGAGTATAAAACAGATTTTTTTCTAGTGGTATGAAGTCTTGATTGTTATTGAATTCAGTAAATCGTTGAATAGGATTTTCACTACTGCCTTGCCAAATCCCCCAGCTCACCTGGTCACTCCAAGGCTGACTATTACTAAAGTCGGCTTCGGGAGCATCACCGCGGCGTATCGTTTCATAGCTTTGGGTACCATCTGCGGCAACGTTCGGCGCAAGGAAAAATACCTCGCCTGTGCCATTCGTATTTAATGCTATGGAGAGGTTGGAATTATTATTGCCGATAAGAATAGCCAGAGTATTTTCAGCGATCAATTGATTTCGCTCTGAGTTGGTTAAACGTATATCAGGGCTGATACTGGGCGTTTGAATGTCTGGATCATCGGAATCAGGGATTGTTGGATCTGTTTCTGAATCGGGGTCTGTAGTGTCAGTTTCTGCGGTTGTGAAGCTATCACTGTCTTTAACAGTTTCATCAGGACGCCCCTCTTTTTCAAACGGACTGGGGATTGTATTCGTTGCCGGACGTGGCTCTGCTTGTGCTGTTTCATTAGGTGTTTGTTTATTGTCATTGCTGCTAAATTCTTGTGTCGAATTATTAGCCTTATCATTTTCAGTGCTAGCGTCTCCTTTGGTTTGAGGTGTCGGGGGAGAGAATGTTTCGGGAGGTGTTAACAAACCAGTAAAGACTCCCCCGGCTGATATTTCTCCGAAATCGAAGTTAGAGTTTAAGCCTAAATCAAACTGGCCTTGGGCAGTATCTAAGGAAATTCCGCCTTTCCAAACACCGGCTATGATTTTATCAAAAGAAATTTGCACGTCATAAAGAGTACCGCGAATTCCGATACTGGCGACAGGGGTATTGACCTTGTAGGCTTCTTTATTACCCTTACCAATTTTCCCTGTAAGTGTTCTGAAACCGCCAGCGACCAACTCCATTAAAACCTGATTATCTTTGTCGTCAACTTCAGAATAAACATAGGCTTTAATGTTTAATTCTGATTCAGCCTTAAGCGCTAATAAAGCATTATCAATAAAGCGAATTTGAACCTTGCTGTCTATTCCAGTTTTAATAATTTCATGACTATAAATAGAATCTCGACGTTTAAGTTGACGTATTGTCCCTTTATTAGTGATTGCTTGTACATCACCGCGAGCCATAATAATACGACCTGCAATATCGGCAGCTAATACTGAATGAGTGAATAGTGAGCCGCAAAAAATTAAGCTAAGAAAGCATAGCGACAGAAAACGCTTGTATGAGAAGGCTTGGTATTGTTGCATATTAAGTGCTCCTTTTATTTAAACGTTAGGGTTAAACCCGTTTCAATTAAGGTACGCTGGTAATCGTACAGTTCGAGGTTACTTTGGTTTTTGCTGTGATTAAGCTGCAGTTTTATGGCGGTATTCGGCAAAAAGCTATAAACCCAGCCTGCCGTAATTTGCATAATGTCATCCATCCGTTTATCGCCGGCAAAAAATATGTCATCACTGGCAAAATTAGCAGAATAAGTATTATTGCGGAAACTGGCTAGAGCGTACATTTGATGATTTTCAGTGAGTGCTTGCTGGGCCTGATAGGCCAAGCTGTAATAATCACTACCTTGAAAATCATTCTCACTGTCTTTCGCTATGTTGCTGCCTAGACTGAGTTGTAGGTTTTGTAAAAAACCATCACTATTACGATGAATTCCCAGCTTGCTTTGCCATTGGTTGAAATCTAATGCATCGTTTTGATTATTATTTTGCTGGCCAGCTTCCAGCTCAGTATGGGCTTTCCAATAGGGTGCGAAATGCCATTGCCAGCGCGCGTTTGCCAGTAGTTGATTTTGTAAACTTTCTCCCCCTAACCAATATTGGCGAGTAATGCCGCCTAAGCGGACGTTATGATCGCCGCGCAAGAGCGTGAAACCCCCAGTTAACGAAAAATTGGTAAGGTCATAGTCACTATTAACGGAGTTGTCTTTTTGCGATGCGGATAATCTAGCATCGACTCTGGAACGTTTGGATAGGGGTTGCTGGTAATGTCCATATCCCCTTAATTGATAATAACTGCTAGCTTGTGTTTTTTGTTCATCGACTAAAATCAAGGATCCTCTTAATACAGGGATGTTGTTTTCATAAAAGGTCGCATTAATCGCATCAATATCAGCCGCGGCATTAATATTTGAGTCGTGCCCTAAAGCAATGCCTACTCCCGCAGTCCATGATTGGCTGACTTGTTGTTTTTGCTCAGCAATACGAATTAGAAAACGCGCTATATGATGCTTCACTTCTTCTGGCGGATTATTGGCTTCGACTTGGTTAAATTCACGCTCGGCTGCGGGTAAATTGTTTAAGAAAAAATAACAGCGTGCCAATTCTAGGCGAAAGCGTTGGTTGTTTGGGTATGTTTCTAGTAAGCGCTCGAAAGGAAATAATGCCTGGTTGTAGTAGCCGGCTTGGGCTGCCGCTAAGCCAAAATTAAAATCAAACTGTTCATCACCTTCCCAGACATCATGCATGCTTAAGCCTAATTGATAGGCGAGGGCAAATTTACTTTCTTCAATTAGCTTTATTAATGGCTGCAGCTGAGAGCCTACATCCGTTTCAGCTATGGGTTCAGCTATGGGTTCAGCTATGGGTTCAGCTATGGGTTCAGCTATGGGTTCTGCAGCCTCTGCAGTGTTTGTTTCACTTATACTGGCTTTGTCAGAGGTTTCCTCGTCAGCGGCATAGATCGGAGAGCTCAGTATACTGAAAGCAATAAAAGAGGCTAACAAACGTCCATTCACAATATTCATCCTATCGGCAGTGAAATAAAAATTATTTGAAAATACTGCACTAAGTATGGCTTAAAAAACTATCCTTACTAATACAGGGATCACAGTTGAAGTGACTTTTGCAAGTAAGTCAGGAATAAGTATGAAAAATACAGCAGGACTAAGCCATACCCATATTCAAATGGTATTACAAAAAATACCCTTTTTTAGAGGATTTATACCCGATGAGCGTGAACGACTAGCGAACGAGAAGGATAGTTTTGTGGTTGCCAAGCCCAATGAGATGATTGTATTAAAAGGATCTATGGAGAGGTCTTTTTATATTTTATTGTCTGGTGTTGTTGAGGTCATGGATAGTCAAGGAGAAAACTCTCTGTTTGAATTAAATCCAGGGGAGTTCTTCGGTGAAATCAGCTTTCTTGCTGAAACCCCCAGAACGTCTAACGTGCGAGCGCAGGGCATCTGTATATTAATGAGAATCGACCAGCAGTTAATGAGTCAATTGCGTGCAGAAATAAGAGAGAAAATAAAAGATCAGCTCATTGATAAGCTGCTGCAAAGAATTTTATCTAAGGGGTAAAGCTTAGGCGTATCGGTTATTTGATCTAGATCAAGTTTTCTATTTGATCTATCAATATGACATCGAAAATTGATTCATATCAAATGTTAATTTCAGCTGCTTGCTAATCTAACGGCATAAAGTCATTTAGCAATAACCCTACGTAGTTATGTTATTGCGATTCACTAAACATTAGAGGTGCTAGTTATGTATATGGATGAAGTTGTTTTTGCCGGATTATTAATCGTATGCCTAACTTGCGGCTTCTTCGGTCTGTTTTATGCAATGATCAGACGAGATATTGCAAAAAAAGGCACCGGTGCCCCAGATTCTAAGCCGACTGTTTAGTTAACCCCTTTTCTGTGCTGAAGTACCTTGCTCGGGCCTCAAAATATTTTGATGGCCCTTTTTTATTTTATAATTTTATAAAACCTTCATAATAGCGACATAATTCTTTGGATTGTTCTTATGCGCCGCATTACTCTATGTCTTCTGTCTTTTCTTTTACTCTCCAATATTGTCAATGCCGACGCTATCATTAAGGCTCAGGATGACGATGAAAATGCTTGGTATAAGCAAGGAAACAATTGGCTAAAAAATAAAGTTAACTATCTTCAGGCTCAATCTTCTTCTGAGCGCTCTTCTGAAAGTTCTCTGGCAAAAAATATCATCTTATTTGTCGGTGATGGTATGAGTATTACCACATTAACCGCTGCTAGAATTTGGCAAGGTCAGCAGCAAGGGAAGTTGGGTGAAGAACACTTTTTGCACTTTGAACATTTCCCGCATACCGCTTTCATTAAAACCTACAACATTAACCAGCAAACTCCTGATTCAGCGGGCACTATGAGTGCGATGATGACCGGTGTTAAAACCCGTGCAGGTATCATTAGCATAGGACCTGAACAAGATAGAACGGACTGCAAGGGCAGCGAACAGCATCATCAGCAAACATTATTAGAGTGGGGCCATAAAAAAGGTTTTGATACTGGGGTCGTCACCACCGCGCGCTTGACCCATGCAACTCCCGCGGCAACGTATGCACACAGCCCTGATCGAGGCTGGGAAGGCGATTATGATCGACATCCCAATGCGTATTGGTATGGCTGTGACTCTATTGCTAAACAACTGGTTGAGCGTGCTTTTCCAGCAGGTTTGGATCTTGCTCTGGGAGGCGGCGGCTCAAGGCTTAAGCGGCATTACGATTCGTTTAATCAGCAGTTCCCTTTAGGACATCTTTTACAAAATCAGCAACAATTACTTGAATGGGATTTAGTAAGAGAGACAGAAACTCAATTAGGCCCTGTGCTAGGCGTCTTTTCATCAGGGCATATGGCGTTTGAGCTGGACCGAACTCCTGAGCAGCCTTCGCTAAAGCAGATGACGAGTAAAGCGCTTCAATATTTTCAGCGCCGGGGTGAAAATTATTTATTAGTTATCGAAAGTGCGCGTATTGACCATGCCCATCACAAAGGAAATGCAGCGCGAGCGTTAGCGGAAACTGCCATGTTAGCGGATAGCGTTCAACTTGCCGATGAAATGACGGCGGATGAAGATACCTTGATTATTGTCACTGCAGATCATAGCCATACTTTTATGCTGGCGGGCTACCCTAAGCGAGGCAATCCTATTCTGGGTATTTCAAAAAATCAGAACAATGAAGTCGTTCTCGCCAATGATGGTTTACCCTATACCAGCTTGGGTTATGCCAACGGAAAAAATCAGGGGCGAACGCTCACAGCAGAGCAATTTTCTCAGAGTGAAGATCCTGACTTTCATCAAGAAGTCGGTATTGCATTAAAATCAGAGACCCATGGCAGTGATGATGTTGCCTTGCATGCTAAAGGTCCTGGGGCTTATCTGTTTTCAGGTCTAATGGAGCAAAACGAAATATTTCATACTCTGTTACAAGCGCTTTCCCGCGATGACTTAAAAAAAGTAAAGGAGTCTCAATAATGAAATTTATTATTGTTGCTAGTATCGCGATATTTTTGTCTTCTTGCTCTTCTGAATTATCGTTCAAAGCTGATATTAAAGATTCTCGCAGTGCTGAGCAGTGGTATCAGCAAGGAAAGGATAAGGTTAAAAAAAGAAAGGCAGAGTTTACTCAATCGAAACTCGTCGCTTCGACTAAAACAGTTGCTGAAAGCAAAGCGAAAAATATTATCTTTGTACTGGGCGATGGTATGGGGGTGAGTACGCTGACGGCGGCCAGAATTTTCGTCGGCCAACAGCAAGGGTTATTAGGCGAAGAGTTTGCACTGAGCTTTGAACAATTTCCTTATTCAGCCTTGATCAAAACTTACAATGTCGATCTGCAAACACCTGATTCTGCAGGCACTATGTCAGCACTCATGACGGGGGTGAAAACCAATGAAGGCATTATAAGTTTACCGGACTCAGTGCAAAGAGCCGCTTGTAATTCTATGCCAAAGAAAATCATCCCTACTTTTATCGACCTTGCCAAGGCACACGGAAAAAGTACCGCCATGATCACCACGGCGAGAGTGACTCATGCAACGCCTGCGGTGGCTTATGCCCACAGTGTGGATAGAAACTGGGAGAGTGATGAGGCTATTCCGAGCGTTGAAAAAGAGTGGGGCTGTACCGATATCGCCAGTCAGTTTATTAATAATAATCAGCATTCCTTGGACATTCTTTTAGGCGGTGGCCGTCGTCACTTCTTGCCAAAAGAAGAAGGGGGTAAGCGCAGTGATAAGCGGAATTTGATCAAAGAGTGGCAGCAGCAGGGGCTGTACGCATCAACACTGCTTGAATTAGAGGCAATGGGCGAGGATGCTGACAATAAGCCAGATAACATGAAACCCTGGTTAGGCTTATTCTCTAATTCGCATATGGACTATGCCTACCAACGTCCTGTTGAGCAGCCTTCGTTACAACAAATGACCGCAGCCGCTTTAGCGAGGCTGGAGAAAAACGAGCAGGGCTATGCTTTGGTAATTGAAGCAGGGCGAATTGATCATGGACATCACGCTGGCAACGCGTATAAAGCGCTAACCGAAACGCAAGAACTGCATGAAACGGTGGCTTGGCTATTAACCCAGGTTGATACTCGTGAAACGTTAATCGTGGTAACTGCCGATCATAGTCATACCTTGACCTTGGCTGGCTATGCTACGCGTGGCAATCCGATACTTGGGGATGTTGTGGGGAATGATACTCGGGGTTATCCAGCAGAAAGCGCCAGCGTGGATCTGACAGGAAATGCCTATACGTCATTGGGCTACCGCGACGGCCCCGGCGCAATCCAGGCCGAGCGCGACTCTGGCACTAAAAGTTTAGATAAAACGGCCCCTAACTATCGACAAGCTGCGCTTGTGCCAATGGACTATGAAACCCATGGTGGGGAAGATGTAGCCTTGTATGCAATTGGTCCACAATCTCAACTGTTTTCGGGCACGCTCGAGCAGCATTGGGTATTTCATGCGCTTAAATACGCGATGTAACAAAATAAAATACTTTGTAATATTAAAAATAACTTATAAAACAATGACTTATGGCGTGCTTGAGATACTTGACTAGTTTGGTGATATTTGACCAGTTTACTCTCTTGAATGGTTGTTCAATGTAGATATAATGCGATGAGCCAAATATTGAGGTGCGTAAATGCTTTGTAACTATTGTGAAAAATCTGTGTTGGGCGCAAGTCCTATTACGGTCCCAGGTCTTGGCCCCGCACATGATGTTTGTTATCAAACTAGGTTAACGTCAGAAAGGATTTTTAATGGACTCAACATCGCAGAACTCAGTGATGTTGATTTAAACGAATTATCAGACTTAGTTTTAATGGAAAAGAATTCTAGATCACATTCCATTCATATTTCTAGTGATGAATTTGAAATTGAACTTTTTTAACGATTTATTTTACTATCCTGTAAGCTAGACACTACGTTTTTCTAGTCATTTACGAAGTACTCAATGTCAATTTTTAGCTTACAGCAATTTGCAATCGATCAATCTCGATCAGGAATGAAAATTTGCTCAGATAGCTTATTATTTGGTGCTCTAATTCCTGTTGACGGTGCTAAACAGATTATTGATATTGGTACCGGAACGGGCATCTTGTCATTAATGCAGGCGCAAAAATGCAATACCCTCACGGATTCAACGTTAGAAACTATTACCGCTATTGAGCTTACGCGAGAAGCCGCAGAAGAAGCGCAAGAAAACTTCAATAATAGCCCTTGGGCTGACCAGCTAAAAATCATCACGCAAGACATTCAACAATTTTCCAACGATCATCAACAGCAAAAGAAACAGGGCTATGATGTGATTATTTGTAATCCGCCGTTCTTTGCTGCTCAGACGAAAACTGCAGCGGATAACCCGCTGCGTCATGCTGCTCGACACACTGATACCTTGTCATTCGTAGATCTTTGCCAAAGCCTTGATCGCTTATTAACAACCTTGGGCTGTGCCTATCTACTACTGCCCATAATCTCGATTAATGAGTTTTGTCAGCAAGCTTCTCTGGTAGGACTGACTCTTAGTGAACGTATTGATATTGCGGAAAGTGAAGATCACCCAATAAAAGTTTCAGTGCTGAAATTCAATAGAGGTCATGATCAACCTAGGATAAAGCCTAAGCAGAGCCGTCTGAATAAGTTTAAGCACGCCAATGTCCACAGCGATACAGTACGTGATCTGCTAGGCCCTTTTTTATTACGCTATTTATAAAACACAATTTTACAAGCGCTTGGCCTCACGATAGAGTATGGCTTTCCACTAAATGTGTTCGTTGACGATGCAGTCTTTATCAAAATCTATTCTTTGGCCAACCTGGTTAATAGCTCAGCAAGAATTACAGGCCTCCTTCGCCAGTAAACGAGGCTTGTTTGTCAGTATTACGTTTATTCTAATATGGACATTGCTGCTTTTTTATCCCATTCGCTATTCAGCAGAAGCGTTGCACAATCCAGATACCAGCTCGCTGATGTTAAGCGCATTAGGCATGATCGGTTTGGAGCCATTAAAAAATTGGCAACTGGCAGAATTCGCAATTTATTGGATTGTCGCGCTGTTTTTATTTCCGGCTTCCAGTCTTTTAATGGCGACAGATCAGATGATTTCTGAGCGTAATCGAGGAGGACTTCGATTCTTAACTTTACGCTGCAGTCGCGGACAAATTTTCTTTGGCCGATTTATTGGCCATTTACTAATCCAGACCTGCTTAATAGTAATAACACTGGCAATCACCTATTTATTACTCTTGCTTAATGGCTCACCGCTGTGGTTAGAGGGATTGCAGATCATGCCATTATTATTGTTAAATCTGGTACTCGTTATTTGTCCCTTTATTGCCCTCATGAGCCTGTTGTCGGTGGTGATGAATTCGGTACGCATGGCTTCTTTAATGGCGGTTATTATTTTATTGCTGGGGGGATTAATCGTTAATTTCTCGGCCTCGTATTTGCCTTTTTTGTCACTGTTAAATTATTGGATACCAGGGGCTCAAATAGCACAGATGGCGCAACTGAATCCTACGGCGGCACTTTTCACTCTATGGAATCCTGCGATGCAAACGTTGGGGTTTTTAGTTCTAGGCTATGGCTTATTTAAGAGGCAGGCAATATGAGTGCATTAATTGAATGTCATAACTTAACGAAAGTGTATGGCAATAAAACCGCGTTAAAAAATATCAGCTTTGAGGTGCAAACGGGGCAACCCATTGCCTTGGTAGGTCCCAATGGCGCGGGTAAAAGTACCTTGTTTGGTATTCTTGCAGGCTATATGTCAGCAACCTCAGGAGAAACAAGCATTCTTGGTTATAACGTTGGGAGTCCGGAATTAATCGGACGTATTGGGGTCTTACCGCAAGATTCGCTGTTTGATCCCAATCTTACCATTATGCAGCAACTTAGTTTTTTCGCTCGGTTACAAGGTTTTGGGCGCAGTGCCAGTGAGCAGGAAGCAACGCGAGTTTTACAGTTAATGCAGCTGGTTGATATTGCCAAGGAGAAAGTAACAGCATTAAGCCATGGTATGAAAAAACGAGTTGCGATTGCACAAGCCTTAATGGGTAAGCCTGATTTGGTATTATTAGATGAGCCTACGGCAGGCTTAGATCCAGAAAATGCTCGCAATATTCGTCAGCAAGTAATCGCTTTGGCCGGGGAAACCACGTTTGTCATTAGTTCACATAATTTAGCTGAATTAGAGCGTATGTGTGGGCAAGTATTACATCTAGACGAAGGTGAGTTAAAAACTCAAAAAATCATTGGTCAGCAGGCAGAGCAGCAGTCGGCTGCCTATTTAACCTTACGCTTACAGGCTAATAATACGGCGATTGGCAGCGCTATTAAACAATTGAAGGCCGTATCTGAAGTCATCGCGAAGCAAAATGATGAATTTATGATTCGTTATGATCACGGCGAAAATTCGATATTAGATCAACAGCTATTACAGCTATTATCTCAGCAAGGAATTCCTTACCGCCAACTGACTCATGGCCAGTCTTTAGAAGATCAGCTTTTCATGAACCAGAGATAATAGTTTCAGGTTTAACAAAATATTCGGTTTCTATTTCAATGCTCGGTTTAGGCTTACTAAAATAAAATCCTTGAATCTCTTCAGCGCCTAGTGCTTCAATAATGGCTAGCTGCTGCTGATTTTCAACCCCTTCAGCAATCACCGCCAAGTTTAAATTATGCGCAAGATCGATAATGCTTTTGGCTAATACTTTATCGTCGTCATTGTTTTCTATATCCATAACAAATGCCCGATCTATCTTAAGGTTATCGATAGGGAATTGTTTTAAATAACTTAACGACGAATAACCTGTTCCAAAATCATCAATGGATAGTTTGAAGCCGATATCTTTTAGCTGATGCATGATTTGAATGCTCTGTTCGATATCATTAATTAATAGGCTTTCAGTTATCTCTAGTTCAATATGTTTAGCCTCTATTTTGGCTTTTAATAGGTGCTGCTTGATATTGGATATGAAGTCGGGATGCTGAAACTGTTTTGCTGATAAATTGACGGCTATGGAGAAACTTTCTAGTAAGGATAAAGCACCTTGTTTTATGAAAATATTTTGCCAATCTTTTAGTTGTTTGAAAGCTTGCTCGATAACCCAATCACCGATGGTGATGATTAATCCTGTTTGTTCAGCCACAGGAATAAACTCGAATGGAGAAATCATCTTACCATCCTCTTTTCGCCAGCGAATTAACGCTTCTACACCACAAATGTGGTGCTGATATGCCCGAATTTTGGGTTGATAAAATAATTCCAGTTGTTGCTTCTCTATTGCCGTTCGCAGGTCGCGCTCGATGGTAATCCAAGCTTGTTCTTTATCCTGAATATCTTGGCTATAGCATAGTATGCCATCACCGCCCTCGGTTTTGATTCGAGTTAATGCGGCATCGGCATTGGCCAATAGGGCTTCACCCTCAGCCCCCTGCAATGGAAAATGACTAATCCCCATACTCAGTGTTAAATGGAATTCTTTTCCTTCGATACAAATGGAGTGCCCCAGACTCTGGCGTAACTCAATGGCGAGGTTTTCGGCAAAGTTATGCTCGGGTAGCTTATCGACTAAGAGTGAAAATTTATTTGAATCGAGGCGATAAAGTTTATTACCTAGGTCAAAGCTGCAATACCCATGACAGAATACCTGTAGCTGTTTTGCTACCGTCTGCATGAGTAGATCACCCGTTTTAAACCCTGCGCTAGAAGTCACAAGATCAAAGCGATCGATATGTATCAGCATTAATGCGAACGGTGAATTGTTGGTATTGGTGGCGACCAATTCATTGAGGTGCTCATTAAAATAGCGGCGATTGGGGAGCTCGGTGAGAGCATCATGGTAAGCCTCATGCTTCAATCGTGCCTGTGCTTGTGTGCGCTCGGTAATATCTTCAAGGTAAAGGTGGCAAGTATCCAAGTCACGGAGTAACGATAATGAGTATTCTAAGATGCAGTCATTATGGATCTCACCAACCCATTGTGAATAGTTGCTATTAGACTTTTGCAGCGCCAATATGTTGTCCTGGAAGCACTCGGGCAATAAGCTTTCAACTCTTTGAGAGTGATTACCTTGCCGCTCCATGAGCTTATAGCAAGCAGGATTACTGTAAGTAAGCTGCCCTTGCCAATTAAAACTCAATATCGGATTAGGGCTGCGCTCTGCAAACATGGCAAGCCGTCGGCGACTGATAGTTTCAGTCATATAAGAATTCACGTAATAGCCAACAAACGCTGCAATAATAATGACAAATATACTGAAACTGATCACTAAACGAGTGCTGAGTTCGGTGCTAGCGCGAGTATCTTCACCGCTTTGGAAGGCCTCTTGATTCACCTGTGCAACTAAGGATTCAAGCGAGGGTAATATTCTACGGCCAGACTCTGTCAATGCTACCAGTTGGTCTCGTGCAGCATCCCAATCCACGGGTGTCTGTTGGAAATTGTTATCCAGTTGTTGGGTTAGCTTCCGCACCATACCATCGCCATAACGTATTTTCTCAATAGAATCAGAGTTAGGGAACGCGAGCTCTATTTGGCGAAAGTAAGCACTGAATCGTTGGTCAATGTCGGATAATTGAGGCAGAATTTTGGCGCTATCAGTGGTGGCATAATACTCATAAAGTAAGCGCTCGCGCTCAATAATGGCCAAATAAAGCTCATTGATTATTTGCAGGCGCGGCAATTTCTCTTCGATTAATGTCGTCGTGACGTTAGTGACTTGGCGCCCTGAGACTAATATTGTGGATGAGATAGCCAAGCCTAGGCCAAGTATAAAGAGGTAGGCGAGTAAGATTTTAGCTCTTGGTTGCAAAATCATTTCCATTTCTAAAAGCATTGATATTAATTATTTTAGTGTATTTATGGGTAATTGCTTTTAGCGATAGGGTATATCACGCAAAAAATGGGTTTTTGGCTAAGCTTTATCACTAAGTATTATTCGAAAATGGCATGAGGAACATACGTGAACTCTATTCGATCTAAAATTATTGGCCTATCAAGTATCAGTATACTTTTTGTGACTGTTGTGATGATTTTGTTAATTTTGAACAAAAACGCTGCTACTCAACAAGAAATAACTCAAAAATCTTCTGAAATCTTAGAAAAAAATGTACTTCAGCAAATTCTAACGACTGGGAAATTACAAGCTTCAGAGATATCCGCACGCTTTTTATCGGCCGATAAAATATCTACGTCTCTTAATGGCAGCGTTTTATCTTATCGAGAAAATCATGGGCAAGAAGAACAAAGTCGTTTAAATGTTATAGCGCTGTTGAAAACACAACTAACGACTCAAAGTGACCTGCTTGGAACCTATGTTGCTTTTGAAAGAGATGCCTTTGATGAACGTGATAATCGTTATATTGAAGATGGGAACACTTCGAGCGATAGCATTGGCCGTTTTGTGCCTTACGTTTATCGGGCAAACAATCAAATAGCGCACGAGGCATTACTAGGATTTGAGGACCAGAGCCGAGATAGTAATGGTGTGCGGGCGGGTGAATATTATCTGTGCCCAAAAGAAAGTAAGGTTAACTGTTTAACGGACCCATATTTATACCCAGTGGATGGCAAGAAGGTTTTATTAGCGAGCTTTGTTAGTCCTATTTTAAAAGATGGACGCTTTCTGGGAATCGCCGGTGTTGATATGAGTTTAGATTTTATCCAAGACCTCGTTGAGAGTAATAATGCTGGTATTTATGAAGGAATAGGAAAAATGGCGATCATCAGTCCTAGGGGGATTGTTGCCGCTTATAGTGGCAATCGTTCGGCATTAGGTAACAAGCTTAGCGCGGAGGATGATTCTGAGTGGCAGCAGCTAGTGATCAATAGTAAGGGCCGTGCTCATATTGAAATTATTGGTGAATCTTTATATGCGGTAATTCCCGTTATAGTGAATGGAGAAGCGAATGGCTGGCAGGTATTAATCAGTTTACCCAAATCGGTTATTACAGGCACTGTCGCTGAATTAAGCCAGTTAATAGAGGATAACGGTCAAGAACTAGCCACATCGAGCATTATTTCAGGCCTAGTCTGTACTCTGATTGCGATCATAATCATGTTATGGCTGGTGAATCGGATCTTGATTCCCTTAATGCTGACGGTTGAAGTATTACAAGATCTGGCTGAAGGCGAGGGTGATTTAACCACTCGACTTAAAGTAGGCTCACAGGATGAATTGGGTCAGATTGCTTCCAGTTTGAATCAATTTTTAGAACGACTGCACAGCCTCATCACGGATATCAGAGTAAATAGCAGCTCAATTGCCGAGAATGCAGAAAAGAGTGCCACGTCTGCCGAGCAAAGTACCAAGGGCATGGTTTCTCAGCAAGAGCAGTTGTCACAAGTTGCAACGGCAGTGAACGAAATGAGCGCATCTGCACTTGAAGTATCAGGCAATGCCTTGCAAGCAGCTGAAGCAACAGAGGCGGCTAGAAATGGCGTGGCAGTGGGGCAAAAAACGGTTTCTGAAACCGGAGATGCCATTTATAAACTGACGGCTGAAGTCGAAGAGGCAAGTGCAGTCATTGAAGGCTTAGCAGCCGATAGCCAAAATATTGGTCAGATTCTGACCACAATACAAGGCATTGCTGAACAAACGAATTTATTAGCGCTCAATGCCGCGATTGAGGCTGCCCGAGCAGGAGAGCAAGGCCGTGGTTTTGCGGTTGTCGCGGATGAAGTTCGCATGCTTGCTCAACGTACCCAGCAATCAACGGGGGAAATTCAAATAATGATTGAGAAGCTGCAACAGGGGACTGCTAAAGTGGTAACGGTGATGGCAACCGGGCAAGAGGAAGCGAAGAACAGTGTGAAGAAAGTGAATGAAGCCAATGAAGCTCTATCAACCATTATTCAGCAAGTTGACGTCATTAATGAAATGGGCCAACAAATTGCGACGGCGGCGGAAGAGCAAAGCAAAGTCGCCAACAGTATTAGCTGCAATATCGTCAGTATTG
The DNA here is from genome assembly GCA_036960605.1 of Oleispira sp. Taxonomy (GTDB): domain Bacteria; phylum Pseudomonadota; class Gammaproteobacteria; order Pseudomonadales; family Oceanobacteraceae; genus Oleispira. The sequence continues at coordinate 240,374 of JBALXI010000002.1, forward strand.
ATGACTCTGCTAGGGATGTCGGTGAACAATCACAAAACAGCAGTAACATTGCGATTGAGTTGGATAAACTTTCACAGCATTTACAGTCCCAGGTAGGGCGATTTAAGCTCTGACTTTGTATTTGTTAAATATCTGCCTAAGCCATGCTGGGTAGGGTACAATTCAAGGTCACTTTATTGCATAGTCGATCTTGATTCATGACCAGTCCTGTTGATACGCTAGAAACTGTTGAGAAGCTGCCTGCCCCCGCTAATTTTGTCCATTTGCGCGTGCATTCAGAATTTTCTATGATCGATGGCATCGTTCGTATCAAAGACCTGATTAAAACCACTGCAGGCCACAATATGCCAGCGGTTGGCCTTACTGACCAAAGCAATATGTATGCTTTGGTTAAGTTCTATAAGGCCACCATGAATGCGGGTATTAAACCGATTATCGGTGTGGATATCTGGCTAGAGAATGAAGAAGAACGCAACTTACCCTACCGCTTGACTCTGCTAGCGCAGAATAAAGTGGGCTATCGCCACATCATCCAGCTTATCTCTCAAGCTTATAGCCATAACCAGTTTGATGATAAAGCCATCGTTCGGAAAGAATGGTTGTTCGAAAAAGCCGAGGGTTTAATTGTTTTATCCGGCTTTCGTGATGGCGATATTGGTCAAGAAATCATCAAGGGTCATGTCGACCTGGCTGAAAATTTAGTCACTGAGTATGTTGAACAATTTGGTGATCGCTTCTATTTAGAGCTGCAACGTACCGGTCGTGAGAATGAAGAACTGGTCTTTAAGGCTTCTCTGTTATTAGCCAGTAAGTTCTCCGTACCTGTAGTCGCCACCAACGATATTCGCTTTATTGACGCCGATGACTTTGAAGCGCACGAAACCCGAGTCTGTATTGGTGAAAGCTATGCCCTTGCCGATAAACGTCGTTTAAAACGCTACAGTGATCAGCAGTATTTCCGCAGCCCTGAAGAAATGATTGAGCTGTTTCAGGATGTGCCTTCAGCGATTGAGAATACTTTAGAAATTGCTAAGCGCTGCAGTGTCGAAGTAGAACTGGGTAAGTATTATCTACCCGATTTCCCGATACCAGAAGGTCTAACAGAGGCTGAATTTTTCCGTAAAATTTCCTATGAAGGCTTAGACGAGCGTCTTGAGAAAATTCTCAAGCCAGAGCAGCCTGATTACGACGAGTGCAAAAAAGAATATTACGATCGATTGAAGTTCGAACTCGATATTATTATCGACATGGGCTTCCCGGGTTATTTCTTAATCGTAATGGACTTTATTCAGTGGTCGAAAGATAACGATATTCCAGTAGGTCCAGGTCGTGGGTCCGGTGCCGGTTCTTTGGTAGCCTACGCGCAAAAGATTACCGATATTGATCCTATTTTATACGATTTGTTGTTCGAGCGATTCTTGAACCCTGAGCGTGTATCCATGCCCGATTTCGATATCGATTTCTGTATGGAGCGCCGTGGTGAAGTAATCAACTACGTGGCCGATCACTATGGCCGTGAAGCGGTATCGCAGATTGTTACCTTCGGTACGATGGCGGCGAAAGCGGTAGTGCGAGATGTGGCCCGTGCACAAAGTAAATCATTCGGTTTAGCCGATAAAATATCCAAGCTTATTCCGGGTGATCCGGGCATGAGTTTGGCCAAAGCCCTCGATATGGAACCCTTGCTGAAAGAATTCATCGATGAAGACGATGAAGCGCAAGAAATTTGGGCCATGGCGAAGCGCCTTGAAGGCATCGCCCGCCAAACCGGTAAGCACGCTGGTGGTGTTGTAATCGCCCCCACAAAACTGACAGATTTCTCGCCGACGGCCTGTGATGAAGATTATACCGGCCTAGTAACTCAATTCGATAAGAGTGACGTAGAAGAAGCGGGTCTGGTTAAATTCGATTTCTTGGGACTACGAACCCTCACGATTATCGATTGGGCCATTAAGACCATCAACCGTGTTAAGGATAAAACCGGCGAGCCTCATATTCGCATCGAGGAAATTGATCTCGATGATAAAGACGCCATTGCTTATTTGAAGACGGCGCAGACCACTGCGATATTCCAGCTGGAATCTCGTGGTATGAAAGATTTAGTGAGACGTCTGCAGCCCGATAATCTAGAAGATATGATTGCACTGGTGGCCTTGTTCCGTCCGGGCCCATTGGAATCAGGCATGGTTGATGACTTTATTAACCGTAAGCACGGCCGCGCTGAAGTCGCTTATCCTCATCCTGATTTCCAGCACGAAAGCTTAAAAGAAATTTTAGAACCGACCTACGGCGTAATCGTTTATCAAGAACAGGTGATGCAGATCGCCCAGGTCTTGGCAGGCTATACCCTAGGTGGCGCCGACATGTTACGTCGTGCGATGGGTAAGAAAAAACCCGAAGAGATGGAAAAGCAGCGAGGAACGTTCCGCGAAGGGGCTATCTCGGTTGGGGTTGATCCTGATCTAGCGATGAAAATTTTCGATCTGGTGGAAAAATTCGCTGGCTATGGTTTTAACAAATCTCACTCCGCTGCTTATGCAGTGGTTTCTTATCAAACACTTTGGCTGAAATATCATTACCCAGCACCCTTTATGGCGGCGGTACTGACCTCGGATATGCAAAATACCGACAAGATTGTTGGTTTTGTTGAAGAATGCCGGGAAATGAAACTTGACCTCATATTACCTAACGTCAATCAGTCTGAATTTGGTTTTATTGTTAACGACGATGGTGCGGTCGTATATGGTTTGGGCGCGGTAAAGGGGGCAGGTGAAGGCCCGGTAGAAGCGATAGTCGAAGCTCGAAATGCCGGTGGTGATTTTAAAGATCTCTTCGATTTTTGTGAACGTTGTGATTCCAAAAGAATTAATAAGCGGGTATTAGAAGCACTCGTCCGCAGTGGTGGTTTTGACTGTTTTGGCCAAGACCGCGCAGTAATGATGGCCAGTATTGAAGATGCCGTTAAAGCGGCGAACCAAAGTGCAGCGAACGAAGCGTCAGGTGTATTCGACTTATTCGGTGATGCCGAAGCAGAAGCGGCGGAGTGTGATAAGCACGATGTGTATGAAAAGCATCGTCACTTGCGCGGCTGGACATTAAAAGAACGCCTACAGGGTGAAAAAGATACACTCGGTTTATTTGTTACCGGCCACCCGTTTGATGAATACGAAGAAGAAGTACGTCAGCTGGCACCGACTAAATTATCGAACTTGCGTGATGATAAAAAAGTGCAAAAGCTTGCGGGCTTGATTGTTAACCTACGGGTTATGAAAAATAAGCGTGGGGAGAATATGTGCTTCATTACGCTGGATGATAGAACCGGCCGTGTTGAAGTCTCTCTATTCTCAGAAGCGTTTGAGAAAGTTCGTGAAGTGATCGATAAAGATAAAGTAATTATCATTGAAGCCAATGTGCGTCACGATGATTATTCCGGCGGCTTAAAAGCCAATGCCATTAACGCGATGGAAATCAGTCAGGCGCGCTTGAACTATGCCAAGTCGCTAAAAGTAAAAGTGAAGCGTGAACAGCTGGATCATAAGTTTGTCGCTAACTTAAAAGAGATGTTAGAGCCGGTGAATCGCCAGCAAGGTGAGCACGGTTGCCCGGTGATTTTACAATACTCCAACGATAGCGCGCGTGCAGATATTCAGTTGGGTGATAATTGGCGTATTCGTCCAACCGATGAGCAGTTACAGGTGTTGAAGTTCGCTTTTGGTGAAGAATCTGTGGCGATGGATTATTCCTAAATGAGGCAAGTAGCAGATGCCATTAAGCAGGTATTTCCTGAATCAGCTTCTTCTTCTATTCACCAGCATAGAACGGTTTGGGTTGGCTTAAGCGCAGGAGTCGATTCGACCGTTTTATTACAGGCAAGTGCACAATATTTTTTTGAAAATTTACAGAATAAAACGGTTCAGTTAAAAGCGATTCATGTACATCATGGCTTATCAAAACATGCTGATGACTGGGCAAGCCAAGCACAATTATTATGCCAGCAGCTATCCGGCCAATTTAAGACTTCGATAGAGTGTATTGTAGAAAAAGTGCGATTAGATGATTACGCAGATGGTATTGAGCAGGCCGCAAGGCAAGCGCGTTATCAGGTTTTCGAAAAACATTGTGGCCCTAATGATATTCTTTTACAGGGCCATCATTTAGATGATCAAATAGAAACGTTTTTTATGCGCGCCCTCCGAGGAAGCGGTTTAAAAGGATTGACGGGGATTCCTGCTCAGCGAAATTTATCTAGAGCTGATGGTCCCGATAAAAAACCTTGTCAGATTATTAGACCTTTCCTATCGATTGAAAAAACTCAGCTCATCGCTTATGCCAACTTACATCAATTAAGCTGGGTTGAGGATGAATCTAATCAAGATATTAAAATTGAGCGCAACTGGTGGCGCAATCATTTATTACCACAAATCTGGCAGTATTATGGTAATAAAAAACACGTAATATCCCGCAGTATGAAAATTTTGCAGCAAGAACAGGCGTTATTAAGTCATTTTATTCAGCAAGAAATTAAAAATAAAGAAATAAATAAAGATTCACTATCGAATGACAACTTAGGTATTGTTGCTGATGTATTAAGTAACTTTCCATCGCTGAAAATTAGCAATATACCAAAAGGTTTCGAATCAGCTTATTTACGAGCTTGGTTCAGCCAGTATGTTGATCTTCTACCAAGCGCGAATCAGATGAAAGCTATTTGTGATGATTTTATTTTTTCTGATCAGGATGCGAATCCATACTATTATTGGGCAAGTGTTGAGCTTAGGCGTTATCGCGGACGGTTCTATTTAATGTCATCGCTTTTGACGGGCTCTGAATTATTCGACGTTAATATTGAAGGAAATGTTGCTAAGACAGTGTGTCGTGTTAATACTAAGAATAAAATTTCATTGCGGAAAGGCTGTTATCACTGGCGTTATGCGAAAGTGGGAGATCACATTAAAGTGTCTGGACGGCCTAATAGAAAGCTTAAAAAGTATTGGCAAGAGCTAGGGGTACCTACTTGGTTACGTGACCAGTGGCCATTATTAGTCGATGACAAAAATGATAACCTAGTCAGCGTTCTAGGTTTGTTAGTGGCAGAGGCTTATCAGCCTAAAACGGATGGTATAAATACTCATTACTCGTGGAGTATCAGTTCGGCGGTGGTTAGTAATAGGTTAAGTCGGTAGCTCAGAATAAGCGGTATTAGTACTGTTTGTTTTTAACGAGCCTACTTTTACATGGAAGAGTATTAGGATTAGTTGATTATGGATAACAGGACAAAAACAGAAAACCAATTGCTAGAGCGTTGGCAGATTGTCATAAACCTGATCGCGCAACATTATGATGTACCTGCTTGTCTGATTATGAAGCTAGATGGCGGTAATATTAAAGTTGAATTATCTAGCGATTTAGATCCTATAAGTAATCCTTATTCACCGGGTGATCATGAACATTTTGCGGGCTCGGGCTTGTATTGTGAGCGTGTGATTAATACGCAAAAGCCACTGCAAGTCATTAATGCTCTGACAAATCCTGAGTGGGATGAAAACCCTGATATTAAACTCAATATGATTAGCTATTTAGGTGTGCCCCTTAATTGGCCTGATAAATCCCCATTTGGCACTCTCTGTGTTTTAGACAATAAAGAGCGAGAATTCCCCGAAGACTTTCGTGAGCTATTAGAACACCTTAGTCATGTGTTCGAACTGGAATTGAGTTTGGTCGAAGAGATTGAGCAACGGAAGGCAGCCGAAGAATCATTACGTATTACTCAAGAGAAGCTCGTCAGTGCTGAAAAATTAGCCCAGATTTCACAATTATCTCAAGGTATTAGTCATCAACTTGGTACGCCAATTGGCACCGGTGTGACACTTGCCAGTCACATAAATACCCTGTGTGGCGATGTTTTTAAACATAATTCAGAAGTCCTCAGCATTTCTAGCTTGCGAGAAACTATTGCTGAAATACAAAATTGTAATGAGATGTTGATCACTGAGTTAGGGAAATCGGCTAGTCTATTGTCCACACTGAAACTATCTGCTCAACAGTCCGGCTTAATTGACGAGTGCAATATCGATGTGCAGGCATGCATCAATGATAGTTGGGGGTTTTGTTCTTTAGAGGAGCAGCAACGTATTCAACTTAAAATGAATATTTCAGAAGATTGTATGTTATTAGCAAATTACGTGGAGGTCGTTGATGTTCTGCGTCAGCTATTTCGTAACGCTATTGATCATGGTTTGGTCGGAACTTTAGCGCCTTGCATTACAGTGTATGCACATAATGAAGGCGGAAATGCTGTGATTAAAGTGAGTGATAATGGCATTGGAATGACTGAAGAGGTCAGAGTATCTGCATTGCAGCCTTTTTTTAGCACTGCCAAGAGTGATGGTAAGGTCGGCTTGGGTCTTAACTTTGTCAATAATTTGGTGACCTCAACGCTCGGTGGGCAGTTAATTATTACAAGTAATGACGCTGGAACCGATATCAGCCTGATTATCCCTAACTAGAATCTATGTGTGAGAAGACTACTTATGAAATCTATTATTTATACCGTCTTGTTTAGTGTGCTTATGGTAAATCAAGGATATGCAGCTGAGGTATTCGGGCAAGTCTTGCAGGTCAATGCCAGCTTAGCTATTAATCAGCAAGTTGAGTTTGAAGTAGCCCCTTTTGTATTGTTAGAAGGTGAATCTTCCACATTAGCGGAAGAGGGTTTAGGCGGTTATAAAGTTGAGCTGACCGCTAATAGCAACCAAGACAAAAGCTATACACTCTTTAGTAAAATTTATAGCTATACCAAATCGGGCTATACCTTATTAGGTACTCCCAGCATTAAATTAGAATATCAATCGGCTGGGACCATTCAGTTTGTTTCTGACATTGCAGGTCCTGTGTCTCTACAGCTAGAAATTGTTAAGCAGGCTTTAATGACTACCGATACGTCTGACTTTGGTGAAAACATTCGTTAATACGCTTCTGTTTTTAGGACTTAGCGCTAACGAACCTCTCATATTATAAAACTTGCACTAAGCAATATTCACAATCTATGTGCAACTCTTTCAATTTACGGTCTTGACCCGTTGAGTCATATACAGGAATGAAACAACAACCCTATTATACTTTTGCATTTTCAGCGCAATCATAAAAATAATAATGGTGTCATCATGAGTACAAGTTTCAAGTCAAGATTAAGGGGTAATCCAAAACTGCCTGCTTGGGTTAGTATCTTAGGATTAATAGCGGCTAGCTCATCAGCAAGCGCTGTAATTAATCACTCTTTAGATTATGAAAATTCTGCATCAGCAAAAGAAATTTCCATATCCAGTAAATCTCACGGTAGCCAAATCGATAAAGTCTTCGTTGACGGTCTAGGCCGAGAAATAAACCTTCGTGGCTTTAACGTCTCGGGTGAAGTGAAGTTAGCTGAAAATGGCTTTCAGCCTTTTGCTAATGTTGCGGATGCTAAGGCCAGCTTTGATCTGTTAGGTCAAAAAACAGGCAGTAATATGGTGCGCTATACGGTTGCTTGGGAAGGTATACACCCCCAGCCGGGTGTCATTGATTATGCCTATCTCGATAATGCCATCAGCTATATGCGCCAAGCCATTAATAATGACATTTATGTACTCATCGATTATCACTCTGATTTATTCAGCCGTCATACGTTTAAAACTGATTCAAAAGATACCGGTAATGGCGCGCCTAAGTGGGCAGTTCCCCCAGTTATTGGAAAAGATGATTGTAGTTTACCGTGTGACTTAACCTGGTCTGCGCATAAGTTGTCTGATACGGCTGTACGTAATGCGATGAAGTCGTTCTGGTATGACCACTGGATTATGGATACGGATATAGCAGATACAGTAGAGTTGTATATACCTGTTAATAATCGTTGTGCCGATATTGCAGGTGGCAATATGAATAATTCCACTACTGTGTTGGGCAATAGCTGTAGTGGCTTGACTAATCAGCAGTGGAAATATAATAAATCGGGTACTTTGCAGTCGAAAAAAGACGAGTCCAAGTGCTTAGATGTCGCTGGTGCAAAAACGGGCAATAATACCGATATTCAAATTTATGCGTGTAACGATAGTAAAGCGCAGAAATTCATTATTGATAAAATCGGCCGCCTGCACAGTGCTTTAGATTTCAATAAATGCATTATCGATAACTCAGGTAATTTAGCTCTGTGGGATTGCAGTAATACTAATAAAGGTCAGCAATTCACTTTGCGTAATGCATCAGGGGAAAATGTTAGTCAAAAGCTAACGTATTCTCAAAGCGCCTTTGTTTGGCAAATTGGCCAAGTTGCTGCCTATATGAAAGCACAAATGACAGCATATGAGTTTGCTCATGTATTAGGTTTTGAACCTTTAAACGAACCTTATGATGGTGGCGTTGGCGCGATGAGCTTTAAAGAGTTTGATAACCAATTAATTTGGCCATTCTATGAGCGTGTTCGTGCTGAATTGGATGTTAAAGGAATCACTAATAAGCCTGTTTATGCAGAGCCTATGGTTTTCTGGAGTTCAATTGCCGGTATTACTGCGCCAGCAACGGGTGGTCAATATTTAGATTACCAACCAGGTGATGGCTTTGTATTCACGCCGCACTTTTATGATCAAGGCCGTATGGGCGTTAATGATTTGTCCGTTGCTCGTAATGGTGCTCACTTTCCAAATCTAGATCAAATACGAGATGAAGCTCGTCACTTGAACTTAGCCACTTTCTTATCGGAATTTGGTATGTGGCTTGATGGTTACGGACAGACTGATACTGAACGTGTTGTGAATGGCACTTATCAAGGTATGGAGTCGTCAGACCGTGAGCATGGTAAAAACCGTTTTGTAGATTTCTATACCCCTCTAATCAGTGGTGCCCAATGGCAGTGGGATTATTATTACGATAATCATAACGAATATCAAAATGGTAATACCAGTAAGTTAAAAACGACTGAAGATGCTTGGAACGGTGAAAACTTCTCGGTAATTAAAAATTACGGTGAAGGCTATAACGTTAAAGCAAACTTAGTTGAGCGTTCTTATCCGCGTGCAGTACAAGGTGAAGTAATGCACTTTGCTCACGAAGGCCTAGTGCCAGATGAAGCCAGCTCGGTTATGTCTTATCGCTCGATACGTGCAAGTTTAGCGAATTACTTTATTGATAAAGAATTTTTCCGTAATACCAAGTTCTCTTTCTTGGCTTGGAAAGGCCGTAATAGTAATGCGCCTACTGAGATCTATGTGCCGCGTCACATGGACCCTGAGTCTTTATTAGTAATCACCGAAAAAGGTGTATTCAATAATCTTGGGGTGAGCACTGCACCAGCGAATACAGCCAATGAAATATTGATCGTTAAAGATCCCAACAAGCAAGTAGGTTCAGGCCATGTTGTGACTATTTGGGACGATGTCGATTCAGGTGAAAACGATAGCAGCTATCACTTTTCCCTTGTTATTGATGGCGCAGCGGGTATGTCGGCGGTGACCTTAAATCAGCTACAAGCTGCATTAGTCGAAACTGTTAATGCCCAGCGTAGTCCTGTATATCTCACTCATGATATGACTCACGGCGGTTATCCTAGCGATAAAGGTGCGAGTAATGGTTGGATGAGCTTAGTGAATCAACGCAGTGGCAAGTGTTTAGACGTAGCGGGTGCCCGCAGTTGGAATGGTACCAATGTTCAAAGCTATCAGTGTAATGGGTCAAATGCTCAGAAGTGGTATTACGAAGCCTCATCGGGTTTCTTACGCAGCGGTGAGAATTGGAATAAGTGCTTGGATAACGGTGGCCAAAATCGCAATAACGGCAAGCTGGTAATCTGGAGCTGTCAAAATTCCAATAACATGCGCTGGGACTTTGAAGGTAATGTGATTGTACCAAGAACAAACCATAACTATGCAGTTGATGCTTATGGGACAGGAAACAGCTCGAATGTGGGTATCTGGTTCAAACACGGGGCTAGTCAGCAACAGTGGATCAAAAAATACTAACCTTTCCCCCTTGGTAGCGGCCATTAAAACGAGTCGCTACTCTAGTTGTCGCATCTAGTTTGATGGCCGGCTTCAATAATACTGTTGTCGGCTTCTTAATTTATTGACTCGGTTTGTTGGTATTGACGATTATTTATTGGCGACTTTGTAAAATATGGTAACAGTTGCGTTCTATTGTCTTACTCAAGATTGCAATAAATGTAGATGTCTGGATAATCCTTAGCCAGTTATTGGCGTGAACTGTCTGTTTTGCTGCTGTTATGTCGGTTTTTCCGGATCTGTAAAATATTCCTCTCAAATGTAAAATTATCACTGTTACGCGATGTGACATTGGTAATATTGTGCGTCTGCTTATTGTTGAAAACCACTTATTCTTCAGGGAATGTGAATATGATTAATTTATCATGGATTGCTAGGTTGCTTTTAGGGGGGGTCATCTTGTGCTTGTCACAAATGAGTTTTTCCTTAGTTATTGATAATGACTTAATAAAAAATCAGGGCAACTTCTTTAGTGTCGATGTGACGACTGCCGGTGAAACCGAGAGTGTGTTAGTCACGGATCCTTCGGCAGCTAAACAAGGTGAGGATATTGCCTATGCTTATGAATCCTATGTTGTAATTAGCGGGACCGCAATTCAGCTTTCTGGTACCAATCCAGTTTTGATTTCTGAGGATAAGGTGCGAAGTACGGGGTCTTTTACTGGGGCTGCTGGCAATACCATTAATTGGACTATTGAAAGTTCGATTCAAAATGGTGCGTTGCAGATGCGCAATGCTATATCTTTCAATGCCGAAACCGGAACCTTAGGTGATATTCAATTCATTCAATATATGGATGAAGATGTTAATGGCGCAGGTGATGATGTCTTCTTCACTCGTGGTGATGTAAACCAAGGAAACTTAGAACTATTTACTCTCGACGATGGCGATGCGATTGCCTTAGGGGTTAGTCAAAGTGGTTCTCAGCTACAGTCTCAAGGATTAATTAATACCACTTTTGATGGCTGGATGGCTTGTATTTATAGCAAGAGAACTGACTTAGTTAATGGATCTGCTGTTTATTCAACAGCAGGAACTGTTTGTTCAGATTTGATTGGTAAGACTGCTAGCCACCCTGACGTGGGAGATGTGTATGGTAAAGCAGATATCGTCACCACTATGGCTTGGCATGTTGATGCTAATGCTAAACAGGCAATTATAACATCCTCACTGGGTGGTGTGCCGGACGCTGGTGTGGCAATCGCTGCAGATGATTATTTTTCAATCGTCGAAAATACAAGTGAACTTAAGTCGATTGCATTCGACGTTTTTGAAAATGACGTTGCCCTAGATGCGCCTATAAGTTTACAAACGATTTCTTTTCCTATTTATGGTGTCATTGAGCGTACTGGTTCGGATGTTACTTACACTCCTAATTCAGGGTTCTTCGGGCAAGATTCATTTGAATATAGAATTACAGATAATTCTGGCGATGTAGACACAGGGTCAGTTTTTATTACAGTCTTAGAAGATAGTGATAATGATGGCATTGATAATGCGACAGAGGTAGTTAATGGCACGAATTCTACAAATTCAGATACTGACGGAGATGATAAGACTGACGGCGAAGAAGGAGTAGTTGATAGTGATGGAGACGGTATTATCGATGCTCTAGAATCTGCTATCACCGATGCCGATAATGATGGTGTTTCTGATGAAGCAGATGCTTCAAATAATGACCCTTCAAATGATTCTGATAACGACGGTATTTCAAATATCGATGAAGCTGCTGGTGATCCAGTTTCCAACCCTCTCGATGCGTGTGATCCGAACAACCGTCATGACAACTGCGATTTTGATAACGATGGCACCAATAACGGCACCGATACCGACGATGATAACGACGGTGTAGCAGACGTTAATGAAGTGGGTGAAGAATCGAATCCAAATAACGACAGTGATAACGACGGCATCAGCAACAAAGATGAAACCACGCTGGGTACCAATCCAGAAGATGATACTTCAACACCAACGGACACCGATGGTGATGGCAGCCCGGATGCGTTAGATGCGAATGACGATAACGATGACTTCACCGATATTGAAGAAGAAGGAACTGATCCTGCAACTTCAACGACCGATGCGTGTGATCCGAACAACCGTCATGACAAA